>CAVQUW010000033.1:0-63367 GCA_963716785.1 uncultured delta proteobacterium
ATTTCGGCTGATACAACCCGGCCGGGTCGGACCCGAACAGCCCGGCCTGGTAGCTGCGCTCATCCACGGGGAGCAACGGGAGGCCGTCTTGGGGGTGATCGAGCTCGAAGCGGCGCAGTTCGTCGGTGCGCCGGGCGATCAGCTCGAGCGGCCCGTCCGTGGTCATCCAGTCCAGGGCCCTGAAAGAGTCCAGGTTGAGCGGCCGCGTGTAGGCCCTGAGGGTTTTTTCACGCTGCGTGTTGTAGTACTGCTCGAAGTAGGACATCGCCAGCTCCCGCAGGCTGCGGTAGACGGACTCGCGGAAGCGCAGCCCGACGAAGTTCGACTTCGCGACCGCCCCCCAGCGGCCGTCGATCTTGAAGACGGCGAGCAGGTGCTCGTCGTCGCGGCCGTCGGGAAACATGTCGACGATGAGCGGCGGGTGCCCGATGCGGCCAAGGGCCGCGGCCCCGAAGACCGCGCCGTCGAAACAATGGGCCCGGCGTTCGCGCAGCACCCTGAGCGGGCAGCGGTAAAACGCATCGCTGCTGTAGGCGATCGCGTCGAGAAAGGCCTGGATCTTCGAGGGGCTGGTCAACCCCCGCACCAGCCGGCGCTCACCCGCGTCGAGCAGGCCCTCGAGGCGTTCGTACGGCGATGTCGATTTTCTCTTCTCCACGGGTGTGAGGCCTCCACGAGTGCAATTGCGACGACCGCTTCAGCGTGCCTTCGCGGTGGTCGATTCGCTCCACCATAGAGGATTCCGGAACAAAACGGAAGAGGGCGCTCAGCGCGGCTGCGCGGGGGGCCTTGCGGCCCAGCGCCGCCAGAGCCACCAGAGCGCCAGGGTGGCCGCTAGGAGAACGGCTTCCCAGACAAAACCGTGGGCCAGGTCGAATACGCCCGGGGAGTGAACCCCGAGGGTGAAGAGATGGACCAGGCGCACAAGGTTGAGCGCCACCAGCAGGGGGATCCCCGCGGCCACCCCCAGCCATTTGCGCCGCCAGGGTCCGGGGTGGGCCAGGATGAGGATCGCGAGGATGGCGGCGGGGAGCACGCCGGTGCACCGGTAGTAGATCTCATAGGCAAACCCCCCGGGGTGATGGATCACCGCCGCCGTCCGGACAGCCTCCAGCCCAAGGCGGTGCAGCAGCCAGGTGGTCGTCCGGGCGGTCAGCTCCACCCAGGCGGGGAAGAGGCCCGCCCAGGACGTCCTCGCGGTAGGCGAGCAGAAAAAGCCCCGCCAGGAGCGAAGAAACCGCGATGAACCGGACGTCCGGGCGGCGCGATATGACCGATTTCAGGCTGTACATGGAACCATTCAGCTCCCTTGTGGCGAGGTTTTCCGGCGGCGCAAAACGATCGCCGCCGCTGCCGCCAGAATCAGCAGCACCGCCGGAAACGACAGATCCGGCACCCTGACGGGCTTGGTGTCGGAGGCCCCGTTGGCGGCGGCCGTGACCGTGGTCTCACCCCGGGACACCCCGCGCAGGATGGTTTGAGCCTGGCCGCCGGCATCGGTGAATACCGACCCCGGCGAGATGCTCGCAACCGAGGGGCTGGCGGAGGTGAAGGTCACCGCGCGGCCGACCGAAGGGGCCCCGTTCTCGGTGACCCGCGCCCGCGCGATCGTGGTCTCCGCGGTCGAGAGATCCGGCTGGTCGAGGGTGAGCGAAATGCCGATCGTCGGGGGCGGCGGCGGAGGCTGGGAGGGTGGTGCGGCGGCCAGGAGCCCGACCCCGCAAGGCTGCGGGCACTGGGCCGCGGTACGCATCAAAGCGGTCCCCTGCAGGAAGGAGAGCACCTGGGGCGGGCTCAAGCCGGGCTGCCGGGCCAGGAGCAGGGCCGCCACACCGGCCACGTGGGGGGCGGCCATGGAGGTCCCGTTGTAGTAGGCATAGGAACCTGCATTCGGGTGCACGAGGCTGAGCACCCCGTCGGGACGGCCGTCGCCGTTGTCGTCGCGCTGCACGTCCCCGCCCGGGGCCATGATCTCGACCGTCGTTCCGTAGTTGGAGTAGCGCGAGGCCAGATGCCCGCGGGCGTCGCTGGCCGCGACCGTGATCACGTTGTTGCAGCTCGCCGGGAAGACCTGGGAGGCGTCGGTGGCACTGTTGCCGGCCGCCACCACCACGGTGGCCCCGAAGCCCACCGCGTCGTTGATGGCCGACTGAGTGGAGGGCGACATCGAGCAGGGGTTGCCCGGCGGCGTGCCCAGGCTCATGTTGATCACCTTGGCCGGGGTGGGGTTGGTCGGGACCCCGGGCACCGGCAGCCCGGCGGCCCAGCGGATGCCGTCGTTGATGTCGACGGTCGTCCCGCCGCATTTTCCGAGCACGCGCACGGCCTGGACCTTGACGTTCCAGTTGATGCCGGCGACCCCGACGCCGTTGTTGGTGCCGCCGACCCCGATGGTGCCGGAGACGTGGGTGCCGTGCCAACTGTCAGGCTGGGCCGGGCTGCCGGGATAGCACTCGCCGAAGGAGACCGCATCGCCGGGGTCCGTGGGGTCGCTGTCGCGGCCGCCGCCGTCGTTGGCGATCCCCGAATCGCTGATCATGTCATAGCCGGCCACCAGGTTGGGGGAACCCTGGATGTCGGGGTGGTTCGGCAGAATGCCGGTGTCGATCACGGCCACCACCACGCTGCTGCTGCCGGTGGTGGTGTCCCAGGCAGTCGGCAGGCTGATCCCGCCCGGGGAGCGCCCCGTCCCCGTCCCGTTCACGAAGTAGTGCCACTGTTCGGAGTAGCGCGGGTCGTTGGGGGTGGTGGCGGCAATACGCAGGATGAAGTTCGGCTGGGCATATTCCACATCCGGCCGCGCGGAAAGCTCGCGGACCACCTCGAGCGTGCGGTCCCGGAGTTTGTCGGTGGACATCGCCCCGCGCACGGCCGGGGCGAAGCGGTAGATGATCTCACCGCCGGAGGTGATCCTCTGTTTCTCCTCGATCCCCAGCCGGCCGAGGTCCATGCCCCGGAGGCCTTGCGCATAGCGCATCTTCACGATGACCTCCCCGGGGACAAACCGGCCCTCGGCCGGGACTTGCGTCTCCATCAAGCGCGTGACCACGTCCGGGGTGCGCTCCTGAGCCTGAAGGCAAAAGGCGGTCAGTGCAAAAAAGAGGAAAAACGCCAAGATGACTTTTGCGGTTTTCATTGTGACCTCCTTGTTTTCTGGTTATAGTGGGGGGACACAGAGCGGGTAAAACCACAGGCAGACTTCATGATGGCATTGAACTGCATCTTGCTTCCGCTCCTGATCATCGGCGGGGCCGCGCCGGACCCGCTGATTCCCGGGGAAATCCTGATCCGGTTCGCAACGGGATCGGCCGGCGCCGCTGCCGCCGGCGAGGCCTTGAGAAGTTCGCCGCCGGACCTCGGCCGGCTCGGCCCCGCCGTCGAAGCCCTGAACGCCCGAACAGGGATCCCGTTGCAAGCCGTCCGATGTGCCGGCGGCAACGATGTCCTGGTTCGGGTCGATGCCGCCCGGCTCTCGCAGCAAACCGCCGCACGGCTGAGAACGGCTGCCGACGTCGCCCGCGTCGAACTCCAGCCGGACCCGGCGCCGGGCCGCGTTTTGGGCGGCGTGCAAACTCCGGGGTTCCTGACACAGTTTGAAGCGGGCAGCCCGCAGGCCGGCTGTCTTTCTAAAACCTGGGGCGGAGCGCTCGACCAGGACCGGTGCAACCCGACACCGGAATTGTCGGAACAGGTGGGGGTCCCCCTCAAGGGCCGGGTTCACGACGATGGACGGCTGTTGATCGAGATCGACATGGCGGCACTCACGCGGGTGCTCGTCGAGCGCCTCAAGACACTCCCGGATATCGAGTCCGCCCAACCCAACTTCATCATGGGGATTCGCCCGTCCCTTTGAGAGAGGCCCTGTTTGTTCAATCCTCCGAAGATCGGCGTAGATCGGTTCCTCGTGACGATACGGTCTGGTATTGAGTGGGAGCGCGATTGAGCCCGGGAGAATCGGCAGCGCAACGGTGGGGGGCCGTAATGACGATGGAGGCGCAATCGCACCATCGGTTTGAGCCATACATTAGGAAGCCGGTCCGAATCTGTCAAGCTCAAGGCCCCACCGCTTCACCGGAAAAATACGGGAGTCGAGCATGACGCGTTCGCGGAACGAAAAGGGGCCGGAGGTTCACACCGTCCACACTTGCCCCTGGTGGATCGTCTGGACCTTCGACAACCCCTTGCGCCGGGTCCTCCATCGCCCGGAGGACGTCCTGGAAGGACTGGTCGGCCCGGGCCAGGCAGCGATCGATGTCGGTTGCGGCGCCGGTCACTTCACGATCGGGCTGGCACGGCTCGTGGGTGATCAGGGTAGGGTCACGGCCGTGGATCTTCAGGAGAAGATGCTTGAGCGCGTGCGGCGCAGGGCAAAGCGTGCGGGGCTTGAAGAGCGCATTCGGATGCAGCGCTGCGGGACCGAAAGCCTGGGCCTCACGGATCCTGCCGATTTTATCCTGGCCTTCTGGATGGTCCACGAAACAGCCGATCAACGCCGGTTTCTCACGGAGGTCAGGCGGCTTCTCAAGCCCGGGGGCCGTCTTCTGATAGCCGAGCCGGTGTTTCATGTCACCGGAAAGGAATTCGAGAAAACCATTGGATTGGCGGCCGAAGCCGGACTGAGATGGGTTGCAAGCCCCGGGATCCGGTTCAGCCGCACGGCACTGTTCGGGAACTGATGCTTTAAACTTTATTTCAGGAGGATCGTGCATGCAACAGATCAAGCTGCCGCGGATGGACTGCGGGAAGGTGAGCCGGGAGATCGGCGACTTCGTGATCGGGCAGGTGGCGGTCACCGGCGCGACCGGCTGCGTGGTGGGGCTCTCCGGCGGGGTGGATTCGAGCACCACGGCGGCCCTGATCAAGCGTGCCTTCGACCGTCACACGCCGGTTAAATACGAGCTGGTGGGGTACATCCTGCCCACCCGCCTGAACCACCCGGACGACACCCGCGACGCCGAGGCGGTCGCGAGCGGCCTGCGGATCCGCCGCGAGGTCCACAGCATCGAAACGCCGCTCGAGGGGTTCCGCGCCACCAACCCCGAGGCCTTCGAGAGCATCTTCCACAAAGGCAACCTGATCTCCCGCGTGCGGGCCAACGTGCTCTCGACCAAGGCCGCCACCGAGAAAAAACTCCTGGCGGGGACCGGCAACAAGGACGAGGACTTCGGCATCGGCTATTACACGCTCTTCGGCGACGGCGCTGTGCACCTGAGCCCGATCGGGGGGCTCTCGAAGCGCCTCGTGCGCGAAATGGCCGCCTTTCTCGACCTCGACGCCGCGATTGTCAACCGCGTGCCCACGGCGGGCCTCGAGCCCGGCCAAAGCGACTACAAGGACCTGGGTTACGACTACGACGTGGTGGAGTTGGTTGCGGAAGGGTTGGTGCAGGGGTTCACGGCAGAAGAGCTCGCGCGGCACGCGCAGGTCACGGCCGTGGTCGCAAGGCAGCTTGAGCACTACGCGAAGGTCTTTGGGGCGCCGAAATTCACGGAGGTTCGCCAGGTCGTGGCCGATGTCCTCCGCCGCCACGCCGCCGCCAAGGGCAAGATGACGATCATCCACCCGCCTTCGCCCAAAATATCGCTTGAATACTGATGAAGACAGTTTTAAGTTTTAAGTTAAGCGGCGGTGGATGGAGCCATTATAAAAAAGACCCGAATCCTTCGCTTAACACGTAACACTTAAAACCTAAAACTGTCTTCAACTCCTCAAACACCTCAGTTTCGCCAGATCCTCGGCATACCCGTAAAGGTGGAGCCCCTTGCTCTCCACGATCATCTCGCCGTCCCTGACCCCGATCTCGGCGGCCATGTACTCTTTCAGGTTCTGGATGCCGGCCAGGTTGGCGGGCAGCCCGTTCCACAGGTCCCAGGAGCGGAAATAGACCAGAAAGTTCAGCGCCTCGTCCTGGATGCGGGTGTCGATCGAGCGCAGGCAGGGGGGGTCCAACAGGGTCAGGTCCGACGGGTGAGCCACCTGCAGCACCATCTGGTTGTTGCGGTGGCCGAACTTCTTATAGGTGTCGATCACCCATTCGATCTGGTTGAGGTAAAGGACCCCGTCCTCCTCGAAGAGGGCCTTGCCGTCCACATCCCGCTTGTCGACGATCTCGGATTTGTCCTCCCGCCACCACGAGAGCTTGTCGCCCCGGATCGGGACCCGGGTCAGCCGTTCCCCGTAGGTGTAAGACTCCCCGGGCTCTTTGCGGGCCGACATCAGGTACTCGATGTAGGCCCGGCTGTATCCCGGGCCGCCGTAAATGTAGTCGTGCTCGACCGGGTTGGGGATCCCGCAACTCGGCGGGATGTCGGGGATGAGCGGCTGGGTTCCGGGGAATTTCACGTGCCCGGTGAAAAAGTCGTACTCGAGCCGCGTCTGGCCGGCATAGGACCCCCGGTCGATCACGAAGCGGCGGCCGTGGTCCAGGATGTCGTGCACGGCCTGAAACCAAAGGTCGGGAAGGTCACGGGCGGATATCGAATGAATCTTCATGGCTCACGTCCATCGGGGTCTTCTCTTTAAGGTTGTCGGCTCGCCGGGCGCTGTAATGCTCAGAAAAAAGATGCCTGGCGGGCAAAAAGGGTGCACGCTTAAGCAATGACTTTGTGATAAGCCCGAGTTCAAGGCGCGCAGTCCCGGGAGTGAGGCGTACTTTCTGTACGCCGCAGCGACACCGGGATGAAGCGCAACGCCGAAATCGGGTTTATCACGAAGTCATTAATCAGATGTCCAGCATCGAGACCTCAAGCGCATTGCTCTGGATGAAGTCCCGCCGCGGCTCGACCTCCTCCCCCATGAGGATGGTGAAGATCTCGTCGGCGTCCACCAGGTCCTCGACTTTCACTTGCAGCAGGGTGCGCTTTTCCGGGTTCATCGTCGTCTCCCAGAGCTGCACCGGGTTCATTTCGCCGAGACCCTTGTAGCGCTGCACGGCGAGGCCCTTCTTGCCTTCCTTGAGGAGATATTCGAGCAGATCGCGCTTGTTTTCGGCACTGACGGGGGGCTCCTCCTCCTTCACGTTCGAATGCACCCAAAACGGGGGTGTGTCGTATTTTCCGATCTTCTTCTTCAGATCGATGAACCTCTGAAAATCGGCGGAATAGACCAGGCCCCGGCTGATTTTGACCGCCGACTGGGACAGGGTGTCGGGACCGGAGAACAACATTTGCGCGCGCTCGCGGTTCAGGCTGACGACCAACTCGAACACGCTGCGCTCCGTGTTCAGGCTCGGCCCGTGTACCGTGAAACCTTTCAGCACGAGGCTTTCCTTCAGGGCGCGCATGCGCTCCTCGTCCTGCAGAAAACTGCTGTCGTCCAGGCCCGAGTCCGCCAGGTGCTCAGCCAATTCGACGGTCAAACCGCGCTTGTTCAAGATGTCGAGTGTTTTCAGGTAGACGGCGAGATCACAGGCGAAGAGGTAGAGGCTGTGTCCGGAAAGCTCCTCCCGACCGCTGCCGTAGGTCACGCGCTTCTGCTCGCAGACTTTTTTCAGGATCCAGTCGCTGAGGTCGGTTTCGTCCTTGAGATACATCTCATCCTTGCCCTTGCCGACTTTGAGCAGCGGCGGCTGGGCGATGTACAAAAACCCCTTGTCGATAATCCCGGGCATCTGGCGGTAGAAGAAGGTGAGCAGCAGGGTGCGGATGTGGGAGCCGTCGACGTCGGCATCCGTCATGATGATGACTTTTTTATAACGGATGTTGTCGATGTCGTATTCTTCCTGGCCGACGCCGGTGCCGAGGGCCGTGATGATGTTCTTGATCTCCTCGCTCTGCAGGATCTTGTCGAGACGCGCTTTCTCGACGTTCAGGATCTTTCCTTTGAGCGGCAGCACCGCCTGGAACTTACGGTCGCGGCCCTGCTTGGCCGACCCGCCGGCGGAGTCCCCCTCGACGATGAAAATCTCCCTCTGATCCGGGTCGTCGCTCTGGCACTCGGCGAGTTTGCCGGGCAGGGTGGCATCGAGGAGCGACCCCTTGCTGCGGGCCAGGTCCCGTGCCCGGCGCGCGGCATCGCGCGCACGGGCCGCCTCGGCGCTCTTGGCCACTATTTTGCGGGCGATCGTCGGGTTCTCCTCGAAGAAGGCGCTGAGCTTCTCGTTGACGAGGGACTCCACCAGGCCCTTGACTTCACTGTTGCCGAGCTTTGTTTTGGTCTGGCCTTCGAACTGCGGGTTTCGGATGCGCACGCTGATCACGGCGGTCAGCCCCTCGCGCACATCGTCGCCGCTGATCTTGGCCTGCATGTTCTTGGGTAGATTGCCGTTGGTGGCGTATTGGTTGATGGTACGGGTCAGGGCCGATTTGAGACCGATCAGATGGGTCCCGCCCTCGGTGGTGTTGATGTTGTTGGCAAAAGAGAGGATTTTATCGATAAAGGTGTCGTTGTATTGAATGGACACCTCCATCTGGACGTCGTTCTTCTCGCCTTCGATGAAAATCGGCTTGTGCAGGGCGTTGTTGCGGCGGTTCAGATACTCGCAAAACTCGTTGATTCCGCCTTCGTAGAAAAATTCCTCCTTGGTGTCGGTACGCTCATCCTCGAACGCGATGCGCACCCCTCTGTTCAGAAAGGCGAGCTCTCTCAGGCGCCGGATGAGAATTTCGTTGCTGAACTCACTGACGGTGAATATCTCCGGGTCGGGCAGGAAGTGAACCTTGGTGCCCCTTTTGTCTGTGGTCCCGATAACCTCGAGCTCGGTGGTTTTTCTCCCGCGCGAGTAGCTCTGCCGGTAAATATTCCCCTCCGTGTGCACTTCGACTTCAAGCATGACCGAAAGCGCGTTGACCACGGAGACCCCCACCCCGTGCAGCCCGCCGGAAACCTTGTAGGAATCGCTGTCGAATTTACCCCCGGCGTGCAGCTTGGTCATGACGACTTCGAGCGCGGGTATGTTCTCCTTCTTGTGCATCCCGACGGGGATCCCCCGTCCATTGTCGACGACGGTGACGCTGTTGCCGGAGTGGACATAGACGTTGATCAGGTCGCAGTAGCCTGCCATGGCTTCGTCGATGCTGTTGTCCACCACTTCATAGACGAGATGGTGAAGCCCGCCGAAATCGATATTTCCGATATACATGGCCGGGCGCTTGCGGACCGCCTCAAGTCCCTCGAGGACCTTGATGTTGTCTGCGGTATAGTTGGATTTATCGGAGCCGTTCATGGAATTTTCATTCATATTTATGTTTTACCGCCTTTACCGGGTATTTATTTTAGCTTACATGATTTGGTAATGAACCCGATTCTTGGGGGTCCATCATTTTTCAGATTCTCATCGGCATGATGACGCTCAGATAGGATTTGTCCGTTTCGCCCTCGACCAGACAGGGTCTATCCTCACTGACGATGTTCAATGTTACCTTTTCATCTTCGATGACGTTCAATGTGTCGCTGAAAAAGCGGGGGTTGAACATCACATTGATCGGTTTCCCGCTGAATTCTATGGGCATTTCCTCTTTCGACTCCCCGATCTCAGGGTTGGTCGAGGTAATCGTCAGTTTGTTCTCATTGAAATTGAAGATAACCCCCTTGTATTCGTCCGAAGAGAGGATCGACATGCGCTTGAGCATCATCAAGAACATCTGTCGGTCCATGTGGACATGATGTCCGTCGGGTTTGGCAATAATATCATGGTACTTTGGGAATTCACCCTCAAGCAGACGAATGACAATGGTTTCATGGTCCTTTTTAACGATGAAGTTGTTGTCTTTGAAAGCGACCCGCACCAGGCTTTCGGTGTCCAGGAACTTTCCCACCTCGACCAGACTCTTTTTCGGGATCAGCACGCTTGAGAACAAAGGTGATTGAATTTCAGGGTTTAACTCATAATCTGATTTTGACAGGCGACTTCCATCGGTCGAAACCATCCGAAACAGTTTTTTACCGTTCTCTTCGATCGGCTCGGCATAGACGCCGACGATATGATTGCGCCGGTCGTCGGCGGAGGCGCTGATAATGACCGATTTTGAAATCATCCCGGCCAAGGCCGAGGATTCCATTTCAAAGAAATCGGCCTGTTCTATTTTGGGGATCTCCGGAAAATCCTGATGGTTCATGCCGACGATACTGTACTCGACGGTCTCGTTTTGAATTTTGACCCAGTGGTTTTCGATCTCGTTCAGCGCGATGTCGTTGCTCGGGAAATCCCTGACTATTTCGAATAATTTACGAGCGTTGATGGCAACAATGCCTTTTGAGTGAACCTGGGCCGGATAGTGGCCGATGAAACCGGTTTCCAGATCGGTAACCGATATGGTGATGCCGGTGTCCGTGGTTTCCAAGAGAACGTTGGTGGTGATAGCAAGATTCGTTTTGCGACCGGCAATCCCCTGAACCCTGGACAGCACCGGCAGAATGTCGCCTTTCTGAAAGATCGTTCTCATACGCGCCTACCTTCTCTTTTTTTTATTAAAATTAATAAAAAAGGGATGATGATGGGATGTCGGCAACATCGATAACTCTTTAAGACACTGAAATATAATTTATTTATTTTATTTTAAGTACCAAAAACGATCATACCCGGGATTCTAAAACTTTGCCGTTATTGACGGTCTGTTTTTTGTTGTCGATAACGGTCGAGTTATCAACACTTTTTCATTAAAAATGTATAAAAACCAAAAATTGTTATAAGTCACCTGATTTTATCCATTTTTTTATCGCGGGGACGGTCTTGTCCGCCCAAGCGGGGGAGACCCGGATCTTGACGAAAAGCTTGAATATTTTTTCAATAAAAAAAACTACTTTATTGATCAGATCCGCTTTTTCGATGATGTAACCCTCGAATTCTTCTGAACTCTGGGGTCCTACATGGCCGGGGGTTTTTAAATTGCTGAGATTGAGGCTTTCACCTTTCAGGCTGAAGCGCCATTGCTGTTCTCCGGTCTCGAAAATGAGGTTCATCTCAGCTACCAGAGCCCCCTTGCGCAGCGCCAGACGCCCTTCCTCCAACCCGGCTTCGTCGCCCTTGATGGTGATGCGCTCCACCGATTTGGTCTTGCGATTCTCGAGCACCAGTCGGTCGGCGACGGCCAGCGAAACGCAATCCGGGTCCGCTGCGGAAATCATGGCAGGGTCTTTGTCGATTATGTACCAAAGCCAGGTCAGAAATTCGTCGCCGAGAAAGCGGTAGCGATTGTATGCGACAGCCAGATCCAGCATGTTCCCCCGAGTATTTAGAGATGGAAATTAGTCTTAAAAATGTGTAGGAGAGAGCCCTGTAAGGACATCGCGCTCCTGATCGGTCAATCCGGAAACGAGATCGGCGGCGGTGTATGGAAAAAAGCGGATCAGCGAAAGGTTGAACGATCGTTTGAATACCGTTTCAAGCTCTTCGTTGGCCGAACGCAGGTTGGAGAAGAACCAAAGCACCCTCTCCTCGTAATTCCATACCACGTCGTAAACATTGGGTACGGAGGGCATGCGCACCGCCAACCCGGTGACGACCTTGTCCTTGAGGGTCTGTTTTTCATCCTTGGAAAGGAAGCGCCGGTGGGTCTTTTCCAGGTACTTGGCGGTCTCCAGCGTCAGGTGCTTTTTCAACAGTTTCGGCGGTATGGATTTTCGATCGATCCGCAGTGCAAACAGGAAAAGATTGGCCACCACGAAGGAGGACCCCTCGAAATCCGGTTGGTAGGGGTGCTCCAGGGAGGTCCAACCGGAAGCCCTGTCCGTCGCATCCTCGTCGATTTCCGAGATGGCGTTTTTCTTGAGCCCGACGGCGACGGTTTCCATCACCGGCATTTCCAGTTTGCCCTCGACCTGATAGCGGGTGATCGACACCGCGGACGACAATATTCCCATATTTCAATGTTTCCTTAAAAACAAGCGATGTGGTGTAAATTGAGAATGATCATAAATATATAGATCATTTGATGCGCGCTGACAAGACAAATCTTCAGACCATGAAAATCATTGCCGACTTTCACGTTCACTCCAAATATTCGCGGGCGACCGCCAAAAATCTCGACCTGGAAAACCTCTACATCGCCGCCCAGGTCAAAGGGGTGGACGTGGTCGGCAGCGGGGACTTCAGTCACCCGGCCTGGTTTGCCGAAATCGAAAGCAAACTCGAGCCGGCCGAGGCCGGCCTCTTCAGGCTGAAAAAGGAGATCTCGGCCGCCTGCGACCGTGAGGTGCCCGCAAACTGCCGCAGGCAGGTGCGCTTCGTCCTGACCACCGAAATCAGCAACATCTACAAAAAGCAGGATCGAACGCGCAAAAACCACAATCTGGTGTTCACCCCTGATCTCGAGGTGGCCCGGGGCCTCAATCGCCGGCTGGGGGCGATCGGGAACATTCACTCCGACGGGCGGCCGATCCTCGGGCTGGATGCCCGGGACCTGCTCGAAATCGTCCTGGAGACCTCCTCCGAAGCCTTCCTGGTTCCGGCCCACATTTGGACCCCGTGGTTTTCGGTGCTGGGCTCGAAGTCGGGGTTCGACTCGATCGACGAATGCTTCGGCGATCTCGCCGGCCATGTGTTCGCCGCGGAGACGGGGCTTTCATCCGACCCGGCCATGAACCGGCGCGTTTCCGGCCTGGACCGCTTCAGCCTGGTTTCGAATTCGGATGCGCACTCGCCGGCCAACCTCGGGCGTGAAGCCAATTGCTTCGACGCGCCACTGTCCTATTTCGCGCTGCGCGATGCCTTGAAAACCCGCGCTGCGCAGAGGTTTCTCGGGACCCTTGAATTTTACCCCGAGGAGGGCAAGTATCATCTTGACGGTCACCGTGCCTGCGGCATACGGTTCCACCCCGGACAGACCGCGGCCCTTGGCGGAAACTGCCCGGTCTGCGGCCGGCCGCTCACCATCGGCGTGCTATCCCGGGTCGAGGAGTTGGCCGATCGTCCGGCCGGTGCGCCGCCGCCCTCCGCGCCGCCCTTCGAAAACCTGATTCCCCTCGGCCACATCATTTCTGAAATTCTGCAGGTCGGGCCCAAGTCGCTCAAGGCGGGCCAGGCCTACCGCGGCGCCATCGAGGCGTTGGGCCCCGAATTGCACATCCTCCGGCAGGTCGCGCCCGAGCGGATCGATCGCGCGGGAATTCCCCTGCTGGGAGAGGCGATCCGGCGCATGCGCGCGCAACAGATCGAGATTACCCCGGGGTACGACGGCGAGTACGGCAGGATCAAAATTTTCAGCGCGCGCGAGCGCGAGGGATTGAACGGACAAAGGCCCCTTTTTGCAATGGGCGAACACCACGAGCGAGCCGGCGTCGGCTCCGGACCGGGTGCTGCCGCGCAGGAGGGCGGGGTTGGTCCCCTTGCGGGCCAAGCGCCGGCGGCAGGAGGCCGTGATCCCCTGACAAAGGACGAAGCGTTTCCGCCTGAAGTCGATGGCAGGCCTTCGACGGACCGGGACGAAAGCCAGGGGCTGAACCCGGAGCAGCTTCGGGCGGTGGAATACCCTCAGGGCGCGCTTCTGATCGTGGCTGGGCCGGGCACCGGCAAGACCTTTACGCTCACCCGGCGCATCGCGCAGTTGATCCTCGAAGAGGGCATCGCCCCTGAATCGGTGCTGGCCGTCACCTTCACCAACAAGGCCGCGGCCGAGATGCGTGAGCGGCTGGAAAAGATACTCGGGGCTCGGTCCGCGCTTCCGACGGTGGCCACCTTTCATGGGATCTGCCTCGGCCTGCTGCGCGAGTGGAAAGGTTCGGGCGCCCCGGCCGTCATCGACGAGGAGGAGCAGGCAGCCGTCCTGGCCGAGGCCGTCAAAATGGCGTCCGCCGGCGCGGCAATGGAACTCAAGCTCCCGGAGTGCCGGGAGCGGATCATGCGCGCCAAGCAGAACCTTATGGGACCCGACGATCTCGCCGGCGCCCCGGACCCTGAGCCGGGACGGAACGCCGCCCTCGCCGCCGTCTACCGCGCTTACCAGGACCTGCTCGAAACCCAGCGCCTCTGCGATTACGAGGACCTCATCTTTCAAGTGGTCGCGCACCTGGAGACGGATGCGGTCTTCAGGGACGGATGCCGCGAACGCTTCCGGCACGTGTTCGTCGATGAGTACCAGGACATCAACCATGGACAGTACCGCTTGATTCAGGCCATCGCGCCGCCGGCCGCCGGGGGCAGCATCTGCGTCATCGGCGACCCGGACCAGTCCGTCTATGGCTTCAGGGGGTCCGACTGCGCGTATTTCAACCGCTTTGTCGATGATTACCCCGGGGCCGGGGTCATCACGCTGGCGCGCAACTACCGCTCGACCGACACCATTCTGGCCGCCTCCTTTCAGGTGATCGACCGCAACCCGGGACCTCCCGGCGGCGCGCACCCGGACCTTCTCCGGCATCGAAGGCACCCCGACCATCGGGTTCATGGAGCTTGCCGACGGCTACGCCGAAGCGGATGCCATCGGCCGCGAGATCGAACAGTTTGTGGGCGGCACAGGCTATCACAGCCTCGACCTCGGCCGGGTAAGGGAGGGGGCGGTCCCGCTGAGCCACATAAGCTACGCGGATATCGCCGTGCTGGCGCGCACGAACGAGCAGTTTAGCACCGTGGCCGAAGTCTTCGGCCGCTCGGGCATCCCCTGCCAGCTCGCCAGCCGCCGCCATACCCTCGGGCGCACGGCGTCGCGGGCCCTGATGTCGCTGTTCAAGATCAGCGAGGCGCTCGCGGGATACGCCGATTTCGAACGGGTGGCGGCTCTTCTTGTGAAAGGAATAGGCCGCAAGGTGGTCGATATTTTCAAGGGCTGGTGCGCGGCGAACCGGCTGTCACTCGCCGAAGGGCTCGCCGGGGCCGTGCGTTTTCCGGTCCCGGGGTTGAACCGCAACCAACAACTCAAGCTGACCGATTTTGTTGGACACGTTGCCGTCATCCAGTCGGAAACTTCCGGGTTGAGCGTCCGGCAGAGACTCGAGCTTTGTGCGCGGCACCCGGCGCTGTCGGCCACCTTGAAGGATGCGGACGACCGGGCGGCGGTCGAGCGCCTGGTCGGCATGGCCGAGGCCTCCGAGAGGGATGCCGCGGCGTTCCTGGCCCGCGTGGCGCTGCACACCGACACCGACGGGTATCACCCCCGGCAGGAGAAGGTCGCGCTTCTGAGCATGCATGCGGCCAAGGGGCTGGAGTTCCCGGTGGTTTTTGTGGCCGGATGTGAAGACGGGCTGATCCCCTATCACCGGCCCGACGGCAAGGGCGGCGACCTTCAGGAAGAACGCCGGCTTTTCTACGTGGCCATGACCCGGGCCAAGGAGCGCCTCTATTTCACCCATGCCCGGCGCCGCCGGCTTTTCGGAAAAACCGCGCAGCGGAGGGTGTCGCCTTTCGTGGCGGACATCGAAAAGGAATTGATCGCCGATCGAAAATCCGAGGGTAGGCCCCGCAAAAAAGAGGACCCCCAGCTCAAGCTGTTTTAGCCCGCGCCGGTACCGCTAAAGTTTTTCCAGCGGATGCCGATATGTGGTACAGGTCGAATGGAACGAACACAATCGAATGAATTTGCTTGAAAAAACGATTGAAATCGGTGTAAGATAGAACCTGGATCGTTTTTCGACCACGTGGTGATCTTCGGCCCCATGCAACCCCTAAAAGCCCACACCATAGTTTTGGCCGCCGCCATCCTCCTGCTGGTCTGCCGGCCCGCCGCGGCGGACATCTATCGCCACATCGATGAGAACGGGGTGATGCACTTCACCAACGCCCCGACTTCCGGCAAATTCAAGCTCTTCATGAAGGAGCGGCAGCGCTTCATTTCAAACCTCGACAACAAAAAATACGATCCCATCATCGCCGAGGCCGCGACCCGCTTCGATCTCGAGGCCCCGCTGCTCAAGGCCGTGATCAAGGCCGAGTCCGATTTCGACCCCAATGCCGTTTCCCACAAAGGGGCCAAGGGCCTGATGCAGATCATGCCCCAGAATTACCCCATGCTCAACGTGAGCAACCCCTTCGATCCCCACCAGAGCATCAATGCCGGCGCACGCTACCTGCGCGACATGATGGACCGCTACAACGGGAAGCTCGGCCTCACCCTGGCGGCCTACAACGCCGGCCCCGGTGCCGTAGACCGCCACAACGGCGTCCCGCCCTACCAGGAGACCGAAGAGTACATCGAACGCGTCATGCGCTACTACCACCGCTACAAGAATTCGTAAGGCCTTCCCCTTATCACTCCGGCAATTGAATATGCCGATATTCGTCCTTCCGGCGGATCCCGGATCAAGTCCGGCTGGAAGCCCGGTGTCTGTATTAAGCTTTCCCGCCGAGACGGCACGGTCGCTGCGGCGCACTGAAAAGGGTCGTCTTTGGGTAGTTGCGGATCACAAAAAGACACCTTAGGGTACAGGTGTGTATCCGTCGTGTGAGAGACCGTTAATGTCAACTGATTGGTATTATATAAATTTTTAAATTTTTCCCAATTGGAATGGAATTTGCTGATATCCTTTTCGACCGAAGCGTCGTGTGTCTCGACCCCCGGCAACTTCAACATCGACCCCAATAATTATCGGTGTTTCGGTTCAGAAAGGTTGCCCGCATGTCAGACGAAAACAAAACACCGCGCGGTATGAAGCTGTTGTTGAGCCGGTGTCGCCAACGCTTCCGCATACCCGAAAACCTCGATCACTACTCCGAGCAGGACCTGCGCGAAGCCGAAAAAAAGTTCGTCAAACTTTGCCTGATGGGCGGGCAGTTGCAGACGAACCAGGAGTGAAGCTGTTTCGGGAAAAAAGGCCGAAGGCTGAAGGTGATCAGCCCCTAAGAAAAAAAAGAGACGGCAAGACCCGGGTGGTCGCCTGCGGGCGGACCTTCCTTCAGCAAGACACCTGTCCTATTGGGAGGGTGTGTTTTTCATCCCCATCTTCTAACCCACTGTCCCGACCGAGCCCTTGCCTTTCTGCTTGACGCGGAACATGGCCTTGTCCGCCAGGGCCAGGATGCCGGTGCGATCGGTCGCATCCTGGGGGTAGGCGGCCAGGCCGAAGCTCGCCTGGAGCTTTACCGCCAGCCCGTATGCGGTGAGATAGGTCGTCTGCTGCATGCGCCCGCGGATTTCCTCGGCCATGCTCTTGGCTCGCTCACGGTCGTAGCCGGGCAGCACCACCACGAACTCGTCCCCGCCGTAGGCCACCCCGAAGCAGGGGTCCTGGATGGCGGCTTGAATCGTCTGCGCCACCTCCCGCAAGGCTTGACTCCCGTTCAGGTGGCCATGGGTGTCCACCACGCGCTTGAAGTTGTCCATGTCCATGAAGATCAGCGCAAACGGCTCCCCGGTTTTCGATGCCGCGCTTCACGAGCACGTCGAGGGCCTGGTAGAGATGGCGGGTGTTGAAAAGCCCGGTGAGGCTGTCCAACATGGAGAGCTTGCGGAATTTTTCGCGGCCGCGCCGCAATTCGTCCTCCAGACGCTTTTTGCGGGTGTTGTCCACCAGGAGGCCTTCGATGATCGGCTCGGCCCCGTCGTCGCGGTTCAGGCGATAGTTGACCAGTGCCCACACGGGTTTTCCGTCCCGGCGCCGCAGCTTGATTTCGTAGTTGCTCAAAACACCTTTCTTCTTCAGGGCCCGCAGGATGCGCCCCCGCTCCTCGGGGTCGAAATACATGGCCGCCGCCCCGTCTTTGAGGCTCAGCATCTCCTCCGATGACGAGTAGCCCAGGATGCGCGCATAGGCCGGGTTGACCCGGATGAGCGACCCGGTCAGCGTGCTCTGGAACATGCCCTGGACCGCGTTGCGATACATGCTGCGGTAGCGCCGGTCGGCCTTGCGCAGCTCCCCCTGGGCCGCCTTGAGCTCGGTCAGGTCGCTCAGGAAAAACAGGTAGCCGACCGCCTCCCCGTTCTCGTCGCGCAGCGTGCTGCGGTGCAGCAGGGCCGGGATGATCCGGCCGTCCTTGGCGCTGATCCCGGCCTCGAAGCTCAGATGATCGCGGCTGGCGGAATAAAAAGCGACCTGCCCGCGATCGTAGAACCGGTCGATGCAGGAACCGACCATCTCCTCCTCAAGATAACCGCTCATCTCGAGCAGGGCCGGGTTGACCTCGATGATGTTCAGGCTGCGGTCGGCAATGAGAAAGCCCTGGGAGGTGCCGGTGAGGGCCTGGCGGTATTTCAACGCCTCGGCTCGGGCCGCCTGCTCGGATTGGCTGAGCTCCCGGAGCCTGATTTCGAGCTCGCGGATCATTTGCCGCTGCGCTTCAAGGGTGGTGGTCGGATTCGGCATGGCGCGAGGCTCAACTCCACTTCTGCAGCACGAGGCCGGTGCGAGTGGGCAGATAAAGGCTAAGCAGCGTGCGGCCCCCCTGCGGCGCGCCCAGGGTGACGTGGGTCTGGCCGGCAGTGAGTCGCCCATGGCCGCCGTACTGCGGCGCATCGCTGTCGAGGATCAGCCGGTACTCCCCCGCCGGTGCGTCGATGCGGTAGCCGAAGTGGGAGGTGTGCGGGTGAAAGTTGAAAGCGAACAAGAGCCCGGCGCGCTCGAAGGCGATCACCTTGTTGTCGCCGTGTTCGTGGCGCAGCTGCGGCTCGCCGCTGTCCAGCACGGAGAAGTTTTTGGCCATGGCGATCATGTCGCGGTCGAACTGGGCCAGCAGCCGGTAGTTCAGGCCGGGGTCGTCCAGCAGGTGCCACTGCCGGCGTGCGTGGCGGTAGGACCAGCCGTTGCCGTGCCGTGGGAAATCGATCCACTCCGGGTGGCCGAACTCGTTGCCCATGAAGTTGAGGTACCCGTTGGCCGGCGGTGGCCAGGGTGATCAGCCGGATCATCTTGTGCAGCGCCATGCCCCGGTCGACCCGCAGGTGGCCGCTGCCGGTGCGCATGTGCCAGTACATGTCCGCGCCGATCAGGCGGAAGATGATGGTCTGGTCGCCCACCAGGGCCTGGTCGTGGGACTCGGCGTAGCTGATGGTTTTCTCGTCCCGGCGCCGGTTGGTCAGCTCGTGCCACAGGTCCCCCATGGGCCAGTGCTCGTCGGGGACCTCCTTGATGAGCTTGATCCAGTAGTCCGGAACCCCCATGGCGAAGCGGTAGTCGAAGCCGAAACCGCCTTCTTTCGCCGGGGCGGCCAGCCCGGGCATGCCGCTCACGTCCTCGGCCACGATCAGGGCATCCGGTCGCAGGCCGTGGATCACCCGGTTGGCCAGCGCCAGGTAGGCCAGCGCATCTTCGTCGACGTTGTCGTCGAAGTAGTCGGCATAGGCGCCAAAGCTTCGATCGAGCCCGTGGTCGCGGTAGAGCATGCTGGTGACACCGTCGAAGCGGAATCCGTCGAACCGGTATTCGTCCAGCCAGAAGCGGCAGTTGGACAGCAGAAAATGCAGGACCTGGATCTTGCCGTAGTCGAAGCAGCGCGAGTCCCAGGCCCGGTGCAGCCCCCGCGGCCGGTCGTGGAAGTACTGGTACAGGGTGCCGTCGAAGCGGCTGAGGCCCTCGACCTCGTTGGAGGCGGCGTGGGAGTGAACCAGGTCCATGATCACCGCGATCCCCTCACCGTGGGCGGCGTCCACCAGGGCCTTCAGGTCCTCGGGGGTCCCGAAGCGGGAGCAGGCCGCAAAGAAATTGGACACCTGGTAGCCGAAAGAGGCGTAGTAGGGGTGCTCCTGAACGGCCATGAGCTGGATGGTGTTGTAGCCGGCGCGCACGATGCGCGGCAGAACTGTGGCGGTGAACTCGCTCCAGGTCCCGATTTTCTCCTCAGCCTGGGCCATGCCGACGTGGACCTCGTAGATGAGCGGTGCCGCGGCCGGCCGGCGAAAGTCCGGGTGGCGCCAGGCATAGGGCGTGGGGGGGCGCCAGACCTGGGCGTTGAAGATCAGGGTTTCGGGGTCCTGAACGACCCGGCGGGCGAAGGCCGGGATACGGTCGCCGCACCCCCCCGGCCAGTGGATGCGCAGCCGGTAGAGGTCGCCGTGCCGCAGCAGGCGCTTCGGCAGGCGCAGCTCCCAGACGTCCCCGGTCTTCTTGCGCTGGAGCGCGAAACGTTCCAGTTCCTGCCAGCCGGTCGCGTCCCCGACCAGGAAAACCCGCTCGGCATTCGGCGCCCACTCGCGCAGGACCCACTGGTTGCCCCGGGTGCAGCCCGAAATATTCGTGGCCGGAGGCGAAGTCGCCGAGAGGCTTGCGGCCGCCGGTCAGACGCCTTTCGGTCTCCTCGATATGGGTGAGCCGGCGGCGTATGCTCTCGGCATGCGGCGCTCGCAGCGGGTCGCCGTCGAGCAGGCGTTTCAAGGTTCTTTCGATCTTCGTGCGCCGGTCGGTCGTCTTGGGCGCGGGGCGAGTCATTATTCCACCACCAGCGGCCGCTGGAGCATTTTCTCGTAGAGCTGAATGTAGTGCCGGGCCGGTGCGCGCGTGGGTGAAGGTCTCCGCGCTCTCGGTCATGATGCGCTCGATCTGGCGGCGCTCGTTGCTTGGCCGGCAGCTCGTAAAAGCGCATGGCCTCCTCGATGGCCCAGAGCAGCCCGTTGGCGTCGAACACGTTGAAGAGAAAACCGTTGCCCGTGCCGGCGCCGGGGTCCAGGTGCGCGATGGTGTCGTGCAGGCCGCCGGTGTCGTGCACCACCGGCAGCGAGCCGTAGATGGGGGCGATCATCTGCGGCAGGCCGCAGGGCTCGAACCGCGAGGGCATGAGGATGAAATCCGACGCGGCGTAGGCCAGGTGCTCCAGCTGCTCGTTGAAGTCGCAGATCGCCACCCGCTCGTGGAATTGGTGGTGGTTGACGATGTCCTGAAATACTCTCTGGTAGTCGCCGTTGGCCACGAAGACGATCTGCAGGTTCCGGTTCCAGCAGCGGGAGATGACCTGGTAGAGGATGTCCGCCAGCAGCTGGCAGCCCTTCTGCACCGGGTCCAGGCGCGAGGGCCAGAAGAAGAGCGGCGCCCCGACGTCTTCGATCAGCCCGAGGTTGCGCTGCAGGAAGCGCTTGTTTTCGCGCTTGCCGGCGGCGTGGTCCTGGGCCCGTAGTTGCGCTTGAGATCCGCGTCGGTGCCCGGGTCGAACGCCGGGTCCGGGGCGTTGAGGATGCCGAAGCCGCAGCCGGCGTGGAACTTGTTGGCGAGCTCTCGGCGGATTTGGGGCTCGACGAACTCGTGCTGGCCGTCGACGATCTCCCGCAGGAAGGTCGGGCTGACGGTGTTGACGAAGTGGGCGGCGAAGATGCCGCTGGCCAAAGAGTCGACCGGGTTCGATTCCCGGGCGGCCTCGTAGCTCTCGGCGTAGCTCATGTAGTACAGGTGCTGCCAGAAACTGGCCGCATCGATGCCGCGGTCCTCGATGTAGGCGAGCGTGGTCTTGACGGTGTGGATGTTGTGGATGGTGAACAGGCACGGGATTCGCAGCCTGCGGGCCACGGCCGGGATCAGCCCGGTCATCCAGTCGTTGCAGTGGATCAGGTCGGGCTGCACCCGCGGGATGATGTTGTTGATGACCTCACGCTGAAAGGCCAGGGCCATCTTGATGTTGTCGTCGCCGTAGCTGGAGTACACCCGGTTGATGTAGAAAAACGCCCGGTCCTCGGCCAGGTGGATGCGGTCGTCGGGCATCTTGTTCTGGATGCTGTTGATCTCTTCTTTCAGAAACGGCACCAGGCGGTCGCTGAAGATGGCCCGGTAGTCCGGCAGCGCCACGTGGACGTCGGCGCCCTGATCGAAGAGAGCGCTGACCAGGGCGGCCGACACGTCGGCCAGGCCGCCGGCCTTGGCCGTGAAAAAGGAGGCCAGGCTCCCCATGCGGTCCGGCAGATAGGTGACCTCGGGGGTCACCACCAGGACTCTGGGGTTGCGGCGCGGGCTATCCATGTGCGGCTCCTCGAGAACTGGTTTAAAAACCCCGTCTGACACCCGGGGGCGGCGTTGCAGGCCTCTCGAAATGCTCACCACCTGCGAAGGTTGCTCCGCTTTCGGATCGTCCTGCGCCTTGCCCACGGGCGTGATCCAGGGTTTTGAAATCAGTTCCAGGTAATGGGTCACTCCGAAGCCCAGGTGATCAGGCCGGGCGTGAACTTGATCCAGTCGTCTCCGGCGGGGATCACGCGCACGGAGAAACCGAAACGGCCGGAGGCTTCACAGGTCACGGTGCAGCCGTAGACATAGGCGCCGTCGCCCTGATCCCGGACCACCTGCATGGCCGCCAGGCGGCTGTCGGAGAGCTCTGAAAAGCTCTTGAAATGGCCGTAGTAGAGCTCGACTTCGACCTCCTCGGGACGAAGGTCGCCCGAGGTGGACTTCGGCGGTCACCTGAAAGCTGTCCCCCACGCGATGGGTGCCGCGGGTCTCCCGATGCGGCGCTCCGACCCGGACCTCTTTCCAGAGGGTTTGAACACGATCGGACTGGACGGCCAGGCGCTTGGCCTCGGCGGCGTCGTCCGCCAGCAGCCGGCCATGCCATTCGGCCGCCGGCCGATAGAGCTTTGTGGCATAATCCATGATCATCCGCA
Organism: uncultured delta proteobacterium; assembly: GCA_963716785.1. Taxonomy (GTDB): domain Bacteria; phylum Desulfobacterota; class Desulfobacteria; order Desulfobacterales; family SpSt-501; genus SpSt-501. The sequence goes on from CAVQUW010000033.1 coordinate 22,380, forward strand.
GGCTGCAGAAATGATCCATCGCCATGCGCATCGAGGCCTTCATTTTCTCGAGCCAGCACACGGGCAGGTCGCCGTTCTTGCGGTCGTAGAAGCAGGGGACCACCTCGTTTTCGAGCACGTTGTAGAGCGCCTGGCTCTCCACGGTATCCTGGTAGGCCTGGTCCTCGTATTCCTCGCCGTTGCCGATGCTCCAGCCGGTGGCCTCCCGGTAGCCCTCGCACCACCAGCCGTCGAGAATGCTGACGTTGACGGCGCCGTTGATGGCCGCCTTCATGCCTGAGGTGCCGCAGGCCTCGAAGGGCCGCCGCGGCGTGTTCAGCCACACGTCGGCGCCCTGCACCAGGTGGCGCGCCAGGTGCATGTCGTAGTCTTCGAGGAAGATGAACTTGTCCCTCACCGAGGGCCGGTTGGCGAACTGGAAGAGCTGGCGGATCAGGTCCTTGCCCTCGTTGTCGCGGGGGTGGGCCTTGCCGGCGAAGATGAACTGGACCGGGCACTTCTCGTTGTTGATCAAGGCCTCCAGCCGCGGGGGGTCCTGATCGCCAGAAAAGCCCGTTTGTAGGTGGCAAACCGCCGGGCAAAGACGATGGTGAGCGTATTCGGGTCCAGGACCTTTTCGACGCTTTCGAGCACCTTGCGCGGGGCGTTGCGGCGTTGGTACTGCTTGACGAGCTGCTCGCGGCAGGTGCGGACCAGGCGCGAGCGGTTCAGCTCGTGGGCGCGCCAGAGCTCTTCGTCGTAGATCTCGTCGATGCGCTTGATGTTTTCCGGCCGCTGGGAGCCCAGATACCAGTCCGGGCCGAGGTAGCGGTCGAAGAGGCTGCCGAGCTCATTGGAGACGAAGGTGGCCAGGTGAACCCCGTTGGTGATGTGCGAGACGGGAATCTCTTCGACCGGCCGTCCCGGCCAGACATGGGCCCACATGCGCCGGGCGACGCTGCCGTGCAGCTCGCTGACCCCGTTGCAGCTGGCGCCAGGCGCACGCCCAGGATGAACATCGACAGCGGGCCGTTGTTGTCCGCCCCGAAGGGCTGCCCCCAGGCCAGCAGCTCCGTCTCGGCGACCCCCAGCCGGTCGGCCAGGGGCTTGAGATAGGGCCTGACCATGTCCGCGGGGAACTCGTCGTGGCCCGCCGCCACCGGGGTGTGGGTGGTGAAGATCGTTGTGCGCGGGACGATCTGCATGGCCGTCTTGAGGTCGACTTGGTACTCGTCCACGATCTGGGCGAGTCGCTCCAGGCCGGCAAAGGCGCAGTGCCCCTCGTTCATGTGGACGATCTTGGCCTTGACGCCCAGGGCCTGCAGGGCGCGCATGCCGCCGATGCCGAGCAGCACTTCCTGGACCAGGCGGATCTTGGTCTCGGCGGCGTAGAGCCGGGCGGTGATTTCACGGTGCTCGGGCGGGTTTTCCAGGATGTTGGTGTCGAGCAGATAGAGCGGGATCCGGCCGACCTGGATTTTCCAGACGATGGCCTGGATGGGGCCGTCGGCCCCGCGCACCACTACGCGGACCTCATTTCCGGAAGCATCCCGCATGCGCTGGATCGGGAGGCTGAAAAAATCGGTCTCCGGGTAGGCCTCCTGCTGCCAGCCCTCGTGGTTGAGATACTGCCGGAAATACCCCTGCCGGTACAGCAGGCCGACCCCGACCAGCGGCAGCCCCATGTTGGAGGCGGCTTTGAGATGGTCCCCGGCCAGGATCCCGAGACCGCCGGCAAACAGCGGCAGGCTCTCGTGCAGCCCGAACTCCATCGAAAAATAGGCGATCGACTCCTCGGGGCCGAGCGGGAGACCGATCTCGATCTCAGGGTGGTGGACCCTTTTCTCGTAAAGGTCCCGGACCCGTTCGAGGTGGGCCAGGTAGCTGGTGTCCACGGCGAGCTTTTCCAGCCGGGCCTGGGGGGTCCGGGACAGAAACGGGATCGGGTTGCGGCCGCACGTCGGCCCACAGCCGCGGGTCGATGCGCCGGAACAGCTCGACCGCGTCCCGGGTCCAGCACCACCAGATGTTGCGGGACAGTGTTTCGAGAAAGGACAGGCTCTCGGGAATGTTCGGGTGCACTTGGTATGATTTGAAATAGCGCATGGTTGTTTTTCCACATCCGTTGTTGATTTCAATCCAGGCTGGCGACGGTGTCTTAAAAGAGGATATAGGGTCGTGTGAAAAAAATCAACTCGACCCACCGGCTCGGCCTTGTGTTCACTGGTTTCCAGTGAGCTTGAGCCACACGCGCACCCACTCGCTGGCGCCCCAGGCCTGGGCATCGCAGCCCCGGGCGGTGTGGGGGGCGTCGCCGTCGAGGATTTCCGGCAGATGCCCCAGGCAGCCGGTCTCGAGCAGCCGGGTGCTGCTGGCCAGCCAGGCCAGGGCGGTTTCACGGCCAGGCGCGCCGTAGACCGCGGCCCAGGCCTCGCAGAAGGCCGGAAACGGCCAGGTCCAGGCCGTGCCGTTGTGGTAGGCCGGCTTGCGCCGGGTGTCTTCGTCGCCCGTGTAGCGGCCCCAGTAGGGCCGGTGCGGGTCGTTGAGCACACGGTCCTGATGGACGATCGGCCAGGGGGTGGGTCACCGGTCGGTCCGCCAGGCTGCGGATGGCGCCGGGGACCAGCAGCTCCTCGCAGGCGGCCAGGATGCGGCCCGTGTGCTCGTGGGCGTCCACGGCCCCCAGGGTGATCGCCAGCAGCTGGTTCGGACGCACGGCGTCATCGGCCGCTGCCGCGCGGGCCGGCTGCCCCGGCGCCGCGTGCAGGCAGTCCGATAGGCAGCCGGCCTCCGGCCTCCAGAAAAGCGTGATCAGGCTCTCGCGGGTCCGGTCGGCCAGGGTGTTCCAGTTTTTGGCTTCCTTCCGGTCGAGCCGCGCCATGAGCCTGAGGGCCGCGTGCCAGAGCGCCTGGATCTCGACCGGGTAGCCCTGGCGCGGGGTGCCGGCCGGGAAATTGGTGTCCATCCAGGTGAAGTGGGACGGGCTGAAGACGAGCCCCGACTCGGGGTCCATCCGGATCCCGTTGGGGGTGCCGGATTGGTAGGCGCGCACGATCGAGGCGAGCACCTGACGGACCGGGCGGCCGCCGCAGTCGCTTTCGAGGAACGAGTCTTCGCCCTGGGCCGCGACCAGATCGGCGCAGGCCGTCGCGAACCACAGCGGGGCGTCGGAGGTGTCGCGGTCGCGGGCGTCGCTGCCGCGGATCATGTTCGGCAGGGTGCCCTGCTCCTCGTACTGCCCGAAGAGCTTCAGCACCGCCCCGGCGTCCTCGAACCGGCGGGCGGCGATGAGCCCGCGCACGAAGATCAGGGAGTCCCGGCCCCAGTCGAGAAACCAGGGGTAGCCGGCGATGACCGTCTTGAGCGCCCCGCGGCGGACGAGGTAGTGATCCAGGGCGCGGCAGCAGCACTTCTATCGGTGCGACGGCGGCGCGCTTCGGCGGCGGGTCGTCGACCACGGCCGCCTCCGCCGGGACAGGCGCCGGCGGAGCTCCGGCCGCGGCCTCGGCGGCCAGCACGACGCTCCGGCCGCCCTCCAGCAAGGCCTCGAAATAGCCGGGGCTGAAAAGGTCCGAGTCCGGGTCCAGCCCGCGCTCGGCCTCCATGCCGCGGAACACCATGTAGCGCCACTCGGGGTCCTGGACGAACGCCCCGTCGGAGATCTCGAGCGCCAGGCGGTGGTGCTCGTCGGGTTGAAAAACAAAACCCGCCGGGGTCGTGGCGACCGCTGACCGGTAATGCTGCTCGGGTCCGGCGAAGGCCTTGGTGGTGTGGTGGAAGCTTCTGCTTTCGATGTCGGGCCGCAGGATCAGCCGCACGGGCTTGGAATCCGCCAGCCGTGAGGGGTCTTCGCCGGCGGGGTCGCGGCTGAAAACGAGCCGGAGGGCGTTTTTGCCCGGAACCATCGCGAGGCCCACTTCCAGCAGGACATGCTCGCCCTGGCCGCTCGGGACCTTGTAGCGCCAGACGGCACCGCCGCGGCCGGCGAGGGCGAAAGTCTGGAGGCAGTCCAGGTTGATGTCGGCCGAATAGCCCTGGTAGACCAGCCAGGCCCGGCAGGCCGAGAACATGACCCAGCGGTCGTTGGGCTGGTCGGGGTCCGGGTTGGCCGCGATCAGCGCGTCGTAGCGGCTGGTGAGGGTCCCCCAGGCGACGGCCGCCCTCAGCATGGCGCCGCTGCCGTTGGTGTCCAGAAAGAGCATCGGCCGTTCGAGCAGGTCCGCCCGGCCGTACACCCGATTGACGCGCGCCTCCGCCGCCCGGGGCAGAAGCAGGAGCCCTGCCTGCTCGTGCCGGGCGCCGTTGCCCGTGAACACCGACAGATGCAGGCGCAGCTCAGCGGGCTTTGCCGGTGCCGGCGGCGGGGCCAGCAGGCAGAACCGGGACCCGTCGGCGGCGCGCTGGCTGTCGGCGGCGGCCACGATGCGCTCCCCGTCGACCAGCCGCACCCGAAAGGCGGCGTCGCCGCGGACCAGCAGGAAATGCCCGGGCGGCAGCATGACCTCACGCCTGAGGTCGCGCGGCCACTGCCAGGTGACCACCCGGCTCTCGCGGCCCGCGGGGTTCATGGCGGCGCAGAAGGCGACAGGGTCTTCGAAGAGCCGGTCGGCGGCCAGCTCCGGGTCGAAATCCCCCAGGTCCCGCACGCCCTGGTAGTGGGTGAACACACCCAGGGCGGTCGCGCGCAGGCGCTGCCGCTCGATCCGCGGCGGCACCTCGAATGGCCCGTGCCCGGCGCGTTCGAGCAGTTCGAGATCGGCGGGCTCCGGGCTCAGGCAGAGCACCTGCCCGGGCGCGAGCGCGCAGGTGAACCGCCCGCCGGACTCCGCGACCGTCACCGGCGCTCCGGTCAGCAGGTCGGTGCACGCCCGTTCGTGCAGGCCCGCGGCTTCCGGGTCCCAGACCGCCGCAACCGGCCGCTCGGGGTCGAGGTTGACGAGCACGAGCAGCCGTTTGCCCGTGGGCGGGTGATGCCTCAGGATCACGATCTGGTTGCCGTCCCCCTGCTCGATCAGCCGCACCTCGGCCCGGTCGTGAAAGGCCGGGTGCCGCTTGAGAAGACGCGTCAGGCGGCCGATTTCGGCCACCTGGTTGACCGGCGCGCCCCAGTTCAGGGAGTGCGCCTCGTGCACGACGATTTTTTCGGTGGCCAGCCACTCGACCCCGTTCGCAAAGCCGAAGGCGCCTTGGTGGGAGGCGAGGGCGCAGAGGGCGGTGCGCATGCGCGCATAGACCGGCGAGGCGGCGGCCAGGCGCGGGTTGTCGTGGGTTTCGGCGAAATGGACGGTCAGGCCCTGCGCGCCGGAGATGTCGATCGCCTCCGGCAGGTAGCGTTCGATCTGGCTGCGATCGTAGTTTTGAAACAGCTCCGAGTAGGCCCAATCGAGGTTGGCGGTGTCGAGCAGCGCGCGCGTGACCTCGATTTTCCCGCCCAGCCCCTCCAGCAGGAAGGTGGTGTCCGGGAACTGCTCGCGCACCCGGGCGACGATGTATTTCCAGGCCGCGTGGGGGATCATGTAGCCGGCGTCGCAGCGAAACCCGTCCACCCCCCGCCGGCACCAGGTCAGAAAGACCTCCGCCATGAACTGCCAGAGCCCCTTGTGGCGGTAGTCGAGCTTGGTCAGGTCCTCCCACTGCACGCCCCAGGCGCCCGGCACCTCGATTGCGGCCGTCCGGGGTGCGCGCGAGCCACTCCGGGTGGTTGTTGTGCAGGTTGGCGGCCCAGCCGGTGTGGTTGATGGCGATGTCCAGGAAAAGCCGGGCGTGGCGCTGGTGAACGGCGTCCACCAGCTCGATCAACTGCTCCATCGGGGTCGCCTTGGGGTCGAAGACGGCCAGGGCCGGGTCGACCCCCCTGAAGCTCAGCGCGGCATAGGGGCTGCCGAAGCGCCCCATGCGGGCGTAGGTGGTCGGGGTGGGGTGGATGGGCAGCAGCATCAGGACCCGGCAGCCGAGATCCCCCAGAATGAAGTCGAGCTCGGCGATGAGGTCGCGGAAGGTCCCGGAGGGCGGGATCACGGTGTAGCGCGCGGAGTCGAGCAGGCGGATGCACTCTGCGCCGGGCTCCGGCAGCGGCAGCTCGCCGGACTTGTTCGGGCCGAACTGACGCACGAAGGCGTTGTAGACGATGTTGGCGCAGCAGGACTCCGCGGAGAGCACGTTCACGGCCGTGTTGGCCCCGGGCGGCCAGACGGGCGCGGTTTCGCCCTCTTTCAGGAAATAGCACTTGGCCTCGAAATGGCCGACTTCGCCCAGCGCCAGACGCACCTGGTAGCGCTCGGCGTCGACGCGCCGCATGGGCGTGTCGAACCAGTCCCGACCCAGAGGGGTTTCCTGGGCGTCGACGGTGCGGATGATCTCCGCCCGGGTCACCGCGGCGCGTCCGATGTTGGTGCGGATCCAGGCGCCGCCCTTCATCGGCCGGCGCAGCACCAGTGTGAAGGTGACGGTGTCGCCGCGGAAAAAGAGCTTGCCGCTGCCCGGCGCGGGGTCCTGGACCAGATCATCGGAATGAATCATTCAACCTCCGGTGGGGGAGAGGGGGGATCGGATCAGGGTCGACCACGGGCGCTTGCCTTTTCGTCAAAAACCCGGACCCAAAAAAACATACCTTCAGCATATCGTAAATTCCTTTAGGAAAAAAGTAGAATGCCGTTAAATTTGCTTGCAAATTCATAAAAGAACGGTAAGCTGAAAATCGGAGCGTCGAGGTCGGGATGCAGGTTTGCGGCCGGCGATCATCAGCACTGAAAAAGGCAGCGCAAGACAGGGGGTATCAGGTGGTTCGAACAAAACTCGGCTGGGTGGCGGCGGGGGTTCTGGTCCTGGTCGGCGGTATCCTGACGGCGCAGGTCGGGGCCCAGTCACCCGCGCGCCCGGCCCCCGGCGGCTCGAAGCTCGCCCTGATCCAGGCCCTGGTGTGCGAGGACGTCAAGGACGCCATTCCCGTCAACCCGGCCATCACCTTCTCCATCGCCGTCGGAAAAATCTACTGCTACACCTTTTTCGATCAGGTCGGCGAGGACACGGTCATCTACCACCACTGGATTTTTCGGGACAGGCCGAGCGCCCGGATCCGGCTTTCCCTGAAGCAGCCGCGCTGGAGCACCTACAGCAGCATCCAGCTGCGCGAGGCCGACAAAGGCCCGTGGCGGGTGGAGATCACCGATGCGGGGGGGCGCGTGCTCAAAATTCTGCGATTCAGCGTGACGGACTGATCGGCCATGGAAAAACTGCTCTACCTGATCCAAAGCCTACGCTGGCAGGATGTGGTCGACATCGGCCTGAACAGCTACATCCTCTTCCGGTTCTACGTGCTCTTCCGGGGCACTTACGTGTTCCGGGTCCTCATCGGCCTGACGATGCTGTGGTTCTTCCAGCAGATCGCCGCCTATCTGGGCCTGATCATCACCAGCTGGGTCATCCAGGGCATCGTGGCCGTGGCCGCGCTGATCATCGTCGTCGTCTTCCGCAACGAAATCCGCAACGTCCTGCAGGCGCGCAATTTCCGCGCCATTCTCTGGGGGTTCACCCCCAAGGCCCGGATCGCACCGGTGGATGTCATCGCGGACAGCGTCTTCGAGCTGGCCCGCCGCTATCACGGCGCGTTGATCGTCGTGCCGGGCGAGGAGGACTTGAGCGAGGTCATCCAGGGCGGCATCGGCTGGCACGGCGAGATTTCCAAGGAGATGATCCTGAGCGTCTTCTTCCCGGACAACCCCGTTCACGACGGCGCGGCCATGGTGGAGGGCGATCGCATCACGCGGGTCGGGACGATCCTGCCCCTTTCGCGGCGCGACGACCTCCCCTCCCACCTGGGCACCCGCCACCGGGCGGCCCTGGGGCTCTCCGAGACCAGCGATGCGGTGGTGATCGTGGTCTCCGAGGAAAGGGGGGAAGTCTCCCTCGCGAAAGGCTCCCGGCTGCGGGCGATCGGCAACCGGCGCAAGCTCATCCAGAAGCTCGATGAGCATTTCGGGCTGGCCGAACCCGAGGGCGAGGTGGGGCGCTCCAAAAAAGAACGCTTCGAGGTCGTGACCGCCGGACTGGTGTCGCTGCTGTTCATCACGGGCTTCTGGTTCAGCATCTCGCGGGGCCTGGAGACCATGGCGGCCTTCGAAGTCCCGATCGAGTACATGAACCGGGACCCCAACATGGAGATCGTCAACGCCTCGGTGAACTCGGTGCGCTTGAACCTGAGCGGCTCCGGGACCCTGATCAAGTCCACCAGGCCGGATCAGGTCCGGGTGCGCCTCGATCTGAGCAAGTCCTCGGCCGGGGCCAACTCCTTCACCATCACCAGCAGCAACATCAGCCTGCCGCCCGGCATTCTGCTCAAGGAAGTCACCCCACCGAACGTCATGGTGGAACTCGACGTCTCCGCGCGCAAGGAACTGCCGGTTCAGGTGGACTGGGTGGGCCGGCTGCCCGAAAACCTCCTCCTGATCGAGGCCGCCGTCGAACCCCAGAGGGTGGAGGTCGTCGGCGGCCGCCGGATCCTGGAGACCCTGACGACCCTCTACACGGAGAAGGTGGCGCTCGACAAGCTCAGGGACGGGGGCGTCGTCGACGCCAGCCTCGTCCTGCAGCCGGCCTCCCTCAAGCTCGCCCCCGGCTCGCCCGACAAGGTCTCCATCAAGTACATCACCCGCCGCCGCGACTAGCAGGCGGTGGCTAAACGGCGCCTCAGGCCGTGATCCTGCGTTGCGCGGCTCTTGGAAATGCTCACATATTACCCACTATGCTGCGCCATCCAAATCGCCGCGCGCCTTGGCTGACGGCCTGATGCTTGTTTTTTCAGAGCCTGCCAGAGCCCGCCGCCGGGCAGGCACACCCCGGCCGCGCGATCCTTCTTGCTTTTTTGGGGGCCTTCACCCCCGCCGACGCCTCCACCGCCTCCCGCCGATTTCATTCTTCCTGTTTCTGTGGGAGGGGCTTCCAGCCCCGATTCCACGACATTTCGCGCGAGAATACCGCTGTCACAGACAACCCATTAGGCCGAACTAAATTCCTTCCACCCACGTCCGCGACACCACCACCTCCCGCAGGCTCACCCCTTTAGCTTTTGTGGGAGGGGCTTCCAGCCCCGATAGCTTGGCATCTCGCGGGAGAATCCCCTTGGCACAGAATACCTATGCCAGGAGCACCTACGTAGTTTCTAAGTAGTTGACATAGAACCAAATTTGCGCCAAAATAAAAAACAATCCTATTCTACTCCAGCTTCATTTCCCAACGTATCTGAATGTTACCGACCCACCGCCCTAACAAATTCATTCCAGAAGGAGCATCACGGCTGGGACTTTGCGGCGCCCAAAGGATCGCTGATTCGATGGAACAACAATAAAGCTGCAGCCAAAATAAAAAACACAGCATATGCAGCCTGGGGTGGGAAGAACGATAGGGCGAATTATGGGTACCAGGTATCACTCGTAACAACCAAGGATGATAATGAATACGTCTTACGTTTCTGTCATTTATTGAACGATGCGGCCCAAAAGTGGAAGAAAGATGCTGAAGTTGTGCAAGGCGCCGATATTGCAAAGGTTGGTACTTCTGGAAGAATGCCAAACGCATCGAAACCAGACCTTCACCTTGAAGTGTTTAAGAAAGTCGACAACCAATTTAGCCGAATCGACCCAACTGATTTCTTCCAGCTTGTTGCTGATGGAGACATACAGGCACCCAACGGGTTGAGGGTAGTCGAATAAAGCCTGTTTATGGGTTCAACACGGCCAACAAATCATTCTCAGAAATAGAGATGGGGATGGGCATGAAAACCTCACTTTCTTGCGAATCGGCGGCAAACCGGCATTTTTCCTATGCTGGCATTGTTTCGGATCGAAGAGAACGGGGCGTTGCGCCGCGGATTCATCCGAGGCCAAAGTGTGAAATTCAGCCCCGTCCCGGACTCTGACCCCTTCACCTTTTCGATTCCCCCGCAGCCTGCCCGCCCGGCCCTTCCGTCCGTCTTGACACACGTCAGGTCTGTAGCACCTTTTGATGAACGTTTTCGGCAAACGTTCATGAACCCTTGACGGAATGAGCGAAATCAGATGATTCGAAAAGCATTCATCCTATCCGGCGTTCTTCTCGTGCTGCTTGCGGCGTTTGTGTTCCGGCCGGGGCTTTCGTCCGTGCCTTCGCCGCAGCCGCAAACGGAGAGGCTGATGCCGGTTGCGGTCGCCCCGGCGTCGACCGGGGTGGTCTACGAGCGCATCGAGGCTCTCGGGACCGCTTTTTCGAACGAATCGGCAACCATCACCTCCACGGTCACCGACAAGGTCGTTGCGGTCCACTTCGAAGACGGCCAGCTCGTCCGCAAAGGCGATCCGATCGTCACCCTGGCCCAGCAGGAGGAGTCGGCCGCGCGGGCCGCGGCCGTGGAGCAGCTCGCCGAGCACCAGCGCGAGCTCAATCGGCTCGAAAGCCTGCTCGAGAACCGCTCGATCGCCCGGCAGCAGGTGGACCAGAGGAAGACGCTTCTGCGCATCACCCAGCAGCGGATCAGGGAGCTCGAGGCCCGCATCCAGGACCACACCATCCGGGCCCCGTTCGACGGGGTCCTCGGGCTGCGCAGGATCAGCGTCGGGGCGCTGGTCGAGCCCGGCGCCGTCATCACCACCATTGACGATGTGAGCCGTATCAAGCTCGACTTCACGGTGCCCGAAACCTATATCGGCAAGCTATCGCCCGGCGCCGCGGTGAGCGCCTCCAGCCGCTCACTTCCGGGCAGTATTTTCAAGGGCGCCGTTTCAAGCATCGGCCCGCGCATCGACCCGGCGACACGCTCCTTCGTCGTCCGTGCGATACTTCCCAATCCGGAGCGGGTGCTGAAGCCGGGGATGCTGCTTACCGTGAGCCTGATCAAGAACGAACGCCGTTCCCTCGTGATCCCCGAGGACGCGCTCGTCCCGCTGCAGCGCAGGAATTTCGTCTGGGTGGTCGACCCTGCGAAGGGCGGCACGGTCGAGCGCCGCGAGGTCGAGATCGGCACGCGCCGCCCGGGAGAGGTCGAGATCCGCAGCGGGCTATCGGAAAGCGAGCTCGTCATCGTGCGCGGTACGGAGCAGGTCCGGCCCGGGAACCGCGTGCAGATCACGCAGACCATGCGAAGCCCGTCGACCGGACCGGGTGCATGAGCCCCCGCGGCACCAGGAAAGGTTGACCCCGCATGCTTTTGTCCGACCTGTCCGTCAAAAGGCCGGTGTTTGCATCGGTCATCAGCCTTCTTTTGATTGTCTTCGGAATCGTGGCCTTCATCCGGCTGCCGCTCCGGGAGTACCCCGACATCGACCCGCCCGTCGTGTCCATTGAAACCCTCTACCCGGGCGCCTCGGCGAGCGTCGTCGAGACGCGCATCACCAAGCTTATCGAAGACCGGATCTCCGGCGTCGAAGGCATCCGCACCGTCGCGTCCAGCAGCATCGACGGCCGCTCGAACATCAGCATCACTTTCGAGGTCGACCGGGACGTGGACGCCGGCGCCAACGACATCCGCGACCGGGTGTCCGGGATTCTCGACGACCTGCCGGCCGAGGCCGACCCGCCCGAGATCCAGAAGGCCGACGCCGACGCGGACGTCATCATGTGGCTCAACCTGGCCGGCGACAACATGTCGGTCATGGAGCTCACCGACTACGCCCGCCGCTACCTGGTGGACCGGTTCTCGACGCTCGACGGGGTTGCGCGCGTGCGGGTCGGAGGCGGGCTCGAATACTCCATGCGCATCTGGGTCGACCGCAACGAGCTCGCCGCCCGCAACCTCACTGTGACCGATGTCGAAGACGCCCTGCGCTCGGAGAACATCGAGCTTCCGGCCGGAAACGTGGAGTCCCTTGCCCGTGATTTCCGCGTGCGCATCAAGCGGGGCTACGGCAGCGCCGAAGATTTCGAAAACCTCGTTCTCGCGCGCAGCGCGGACGGCTACCTCGTCCGGCTGCGTGACGTGGCCCGCGTCGAGACCGGCCCGGTCGAGCGCCGCAACATGCTGCGGGGAAACGGGGTCCCGATGGTCGGGATCGGCATCGTCAAGCAGTCGAAGGCCAACACGCTTGCGGTCGCAAAGCTCGCCAAGGCCGAGGCCGCCCTGATCAACCAGGGGCTTCCGCAAGGCATGCGGATCCTTCAGAGCTACGACACCTCCGTCTTCATCGAAAGCGCCATCGACGAGGTGTACGGAACGCTCTTCATCACGGTCGGGCTCGTGGTGCTGGTCATTTACTTTTTCCTGGGCAGCCTGCGCGCAACACTCGTGCCGGCGGTGGCCGTACCGGTCTCGCTGGTCGCCGCCTTCATCGTGCTGCTCGCCTTCGGCTTCACCATCAACCTGCTGACCCTGCTTGCGCTCGTGCTCGTGATCGGGCTCGTCGTCGACGACGCCATCGTCGTGCTTGAGAACATCTACCGCAGGATCCAGATGGGAGAGGGGCGGCTGGCCGCGGCCTTCAAGGGGACCCGCCAGGTAGGCTTCGCCGTCATCGCGACGACGGTCGTGCTCGTGGCGGTCTTCGTTCCCATCAGCTTCCTCGAAGGCGACGTGGGCCGGCTCTTCTCCGAGTTCGCCATCACCATGGCGGCGGCGGTGTGCTTTTCGAGCCTCGTCGCGCTCTCGCTCTCGCCCATGATCGCCTCCAAGGTCTTGACCGGCGGCGAGGGCCGCACGCGCTTCCACCGCCGGGTCGACCGCGGGTTCGAGGCGCTGAGCCGATTTTACGAGCGCACGCTCCGTTGGGCCCTGGGCGCGCCCTGGGTCATGGGCCTCGTCTTCGCCGCCGTCGCCGGCTCCGCCGTCTGGCTGTTTCAGAAAACGCCTTCCGAGTACGCGCCCAAGGAGGACCGCGGGGCGTTCTTCATCATCGTGAACGCCCCCGAGGGATCCTCGTATGCCTACGTAAAAGAGCACATGGACGAGATTGAAAGACGCCTGATGCCGTTTGCCGAGTCCGGGGAGTTCCAGCGCCTGCTGATCCGCGCCCCGCGGGCGTTCGGCGCGAGCGAGGTGTTCAACACCGGCATCGGCATCGTCGTCCTCAGCCACTGGGACACCGGGCGCCGCCCGGCCTGGGACTACATGGCCGAAGTCCGCCGCAAGCTCTCCGACCTTTCCGGGGTCCGGGCGTTTCCGGTCATGCGCCAGGGGCTCGGCCGAGGCGCCGGCAAGCCGGTCCAGTTCGTGATCGGCGGGTCGAGCTACGAGGAGCTCGCCACCTGGCGCGACATTATCCTTTCCAAGGCCGCCGAAAACCCGAAGCTGGTCGACCTCGACCACGACTACAAGGAGACCAAGCCGCAGTTCGAGGTCGTGATCGACCGGGACGCCGCCGGCGACCTGGGAGTGTCGATTGCGGCGATCAGCCGCACCCTCGAGAGCAAGCTCGGCTCCCGTCGCGTGACCACCTTCATCGAGGAGGGGGAGGAGTACGACGTCCTGGTGGAGGGCGAGGAAGGGATGTACCGCAGCCCCTCGGACCTCGCGAACATCCAGGTGCGCTCGGAGCGCACCGGGGAGCTCATACCGCTCGCCAGCCTCGTGCGGATCGAGGAGTTCGCGGACTCCGCCTCGCTCAACCGCTACAACCGCATCCGCAGCATCACGATCGAGGCGAACCTGGCGGAGGGTTACAGCCTTGGGGAGGCCCTCGCCTACCTGAGAAGCCTCGTGCGGACCGAGCTGCCCCCCGGGGCGTCGATCGACTACAAGGGCGAATCTCTAGACTACATCACCTCCGGCCGGTCGATCTACTTCATCTTCCTGCTGGCGCTCGTGGTGGTGTTCCTTGCGATGGCCGCGCAGTTCGAAAGCTACGTGCACCCGTTCGTGATCATGCTGACCGTGCCGCTTGCGGTCGCCGGCGCCCTGTTCGGGCTTTACCTGGGCGGTCTGAGCCTCAACATCTACAGCCAGATCGGGATGATCATGCTGGTGGGGCTTGCGGCCAAGAACGGGATCTTGATCGTCGAATTCACGAACCAGCTCCGGGATGCCGGCACACCCTTCGAGGATGCGATCCTCGAGGCCTCGCTAAAGCGACTGCGCCCGATCCTCATGACCGGCATCACGACCGCCGCCGGGTCGATTCCGCTGGTTCTGGCCTCCGGGGCCGGGTCCGAGGCCCGGGTCGTGATCGGGGTCGTGGTCCTCGCCGGGGTGCTCGTTGCAACGGCCTTCACGCTCTACATCATCCCCTGCGCCTACCGCGTGCTGGCGCGCGGCACCTCCTCCCCGCAGGCGGTGACGCGCGAACTGGAAAGCCAGCTGGACGAGGGGTCGCGCTCCATCTGACCGCCGGCCGGCGGCACCCCTTTTCCGGCGGCTGCCACCGGAGGCGCAGACGGACCCTGACGCACCCGCGCGCTGCCGCAAAGACGGCGAGCTGGGGACGGGATTCTAGGGACGTACATTAAAATATTAATTTTTTTACGGTCGCGTTGGTACAGAGGACCAACTATCATCTTAACGGTTTGAAAAACCCAAACCTTCACTCCAGTGGCGCTGTGGATAGCGCGCCCACAGTTGGCAGGTTTTTCGTTCACCAGACAGAGTGAACGATTGAGGTTATAACGCTAAAGCGTTATACTGCCTCCACCAAATAAGGGAGGCGAGATTATGGCGACACCCGTAAAAAGAGCCACGGTATATTTTGATCCGATTCTACATAAGGCACTGAAATTGAAAGCAGTTGAGACTTCCACATCCATTTCCGACCTTGTAAACGCGGCGGTCAAGGAAGCGCTCGCCGAAGATGCTGAGGACATTCTCGCCTTCGATACGAGAGCTGACGAGGTTCTGCTCCGATACGATGAAATGGTGAAGAGGCTGAAAGCAGATGGCCGGATTTGAGATTTTTTTCAAGGCATCGGTTGGGAAAGACCTAAAAAGGATACCCCAAAAGGACCTGCTGAAAATACTGAGCAGGATCAAAGGGCTATCCGAAAATCCTCCCCCACCTGGATGTGAAAAACTGTCTGGTCAGGAACGTTTCCGGTTGCGACAGGGTAAGTATCGCATTGTATATTCGATTCAAGACAATGAATTGACTGTATGGGTCGGCAGCGTCGGGCATCGGAAAGAAGTGTATCGCTGAAACGTACAGGGAAGATCAGGGTCAAATCTTAATTGTTTTGAGAACAGCACTTGGCTCTTGCGTTGCTTGCAAGTGTCAATTTTTTCTCCTCAAATCCACCAAGTCATCCCGGCGGACATCATGACCGCTGCCGCCGAGTTTTTCGTGAGCGCCACAGAGTGCCCACAGTTACCGGGCGCCGTGCTCAGGCCGCCACATGAAGAAGAAATTGGTTTTGATCGGACTTGTTTCGGCAGCGCTCAGCGTTACGGCTGGTGATATTCAAGCGCGTCGCAGCGGCAGCGTTCGCACTCAAGTCATCGACATGGTCGTCATCCATTCGACGGGCGGCCCCACCTGTGATGAACGGACGGGCAAGCCGATCTGGGTCCGGGCCGGCACCCTCGAAGATAACCTCCGGCAGATAGAAGCGCACCCCAAACTCGGCATCCACTACATGATTGACCGAGACGGGAGGCTGCGCGCCAGCGTGCCCGAGGACCAGGTGGCCCATCACGTTTTTCGCTTCAGCGGCCGCTCCATCGCGATCGAGCTCATCAACGACGGGGACGGGCGCGACCCATTTCCCGACGCGCAGCTGGCGACGCTGGTGCAGCTGCTTCGCGACATCACGCAGCGCCGTGGCATCACGCGCGCCGGCATCAAGCGCCACTCCGATCTCGACCAGGCGATGCTGCCCTGCGACCGAACGCAGCGACGCAAGGTGGACCCGGGCGCCGCGTTCCCGCACGAATCGGTTTTGGAGCGAGTGTTTCAACGCGAATAGGACGGAGGTGGCGCCTGACCCTTCGCACCAGCCGACGCGCTGCGGCAGGACTCAAACGTTAGAGGCCAAGATGAAATACGCAAAATACCATGCCATCGGGAACGATTACATCGTGATCGATCCGGCGGAATTCCAAGGCGAGCTAGACCGCGCCGCCGTTCGTCGGATCTGCCACCGGAACTATGGTGTCGGGTCGGACGGGATTCTGCTTGGCCCCCTGGAGAGCAAGCACTGTGAGTTCGGGCTGAGGATTTTCAACCCCGACGGAAGTGAGGCCGAAAAGAGCGGCAACGGGCTGCGCATCTTCGCGCGATTTCTGTGGGACCGGGGCCTCGTCGGCAACGGCCGCTTCTCCGTCGAGACGCCCGGGGGGGCCGTGTCGTGCCGTGTCAGTGAGGACGCTGGGAGCGTCACGGTCGAAATGGGCGAGGTGAGTTTCGACAGCCGGAAAATCCCCGTCGACGGCGAGCCGCGCGAGGTCTTGAACGAGGAGATCGAGATCGATGGCGCAGTTCTGAGATTCTGCGCGGCCACGGTGGGCAACCCCCATTGCGTCGTCCTATCGGACTCCCCCACGGAGAGCGAAGCGCGGCGCTTCGGGCCCCCGCTTGAAGTCGACCCGCGCTTCCCGAATCGCACCAACGTGCAATTCATGAAGGTGCTCGATCGCAGCCACATCCGGATCGAGATCTGGGAGCGCGGCGCCGGCTACACCCTGGCCTCCGGCTCCAGCAGCACGGCCGCGGCCGCCGTTGCCCACAAGCTCGGGCTATGTGATAATAATGTCGTCGTCCACATGCCCGGCGGTGACATCCGCATTCAGTTCGCCAATGGGTTTTTCGCCACCATGACCGGCCCCGTCACAAAGATTTGCGACGGGCTGATGACGGAGGAGATGTTCAGGGAGCGCTAATAGCCTACCGCCGCGCGGGGTTTTGCCGCGGTACCTCACGATCGGGGGCATTATGAGGAAGATCGTCTGGACATTGGTGTGTCTCCTGCCGGGCTTGGCCGCCTACCTGAGCTTGTGGCCCGTACCGGTGCAGCCGGTGAGTTGGAACGCGCCCGCCGCACCGGGCTACACCGGTGTGCACGCGGCGAACGATCGCCTCGCCGGGCTGCAGATCATCGATCTGGGGGGCGAGGAGGGGCCGGAGCACATCGTGCTGGCGCGCGACGGCAAGCTCTATGCCGCCGTGGCCAGCGGAAGCATCCTGCGCATGAACCCCGACGGCTCGGCGCGAGAGGTGTTCGTCCGCACCGGCGGCCGGGTGCTGGGCTTCGACTTCGACGCCGCCGGCAATCTGATCGCGGCCGATGCGATCAAGGGCCTGCTGGCGATCAGCCCCGATCGCAAGATCACGGTCCTGGCCGACAGGGTCGGCACCGACCCGATTCGCTACGCCGACGCCGTGGTGGTGGCCGGCAACGGCCGAATCTATTTCAGCGACGCCTCGACCCGCTTCGCGCCGGCCTCGTGGGGCGGCACTTTCGAGGCCAGCGTCCTGGACATCATCGAGCAGTCGTCCACCGGGCGCGTTCTCGAGTACGACCCCGCGCGCAAGAGCACCCGCATCGTGGCCAAGGGGCTGAGCTTCGCCAACGGCCTGGCGCTTTCCAGCGACGAGCAGAGCCTGTTCGTCAACGAGACCGGCAAGTACCGCGTGTGGAGGATCGCCGTGGCCGCCGACAACCTGGACGTGTCCCGGGGTGCGCCGGAGGCGAGCGTGGTGTTCGACAACCTGCCCGGCTACCCCGACAACCTGATGCGCGGCCTGGGCGGCCGGATCTGGCTGGGCTTTGCCAAGCCGCGCAACCCGACGGTCGATGCCATGGCGGACAAGCCGTTTCTGCGCAAGCTCACCTTGCGCCTGCCGCGCGCGCTGTGGCCCGTGCCCAAGGCCTACGGCCACGTGATGGCGTTCACCGAAGACGGCCGGGTGGTGGCCGACCTGCAGGACCCGACGGGCGCCTACCCCGAGACGACGGCCATCACCGAAACCGACGACCGGCTCTACGTGCAGAGCCTCCACGCCAAGGGCCTGGGCTGGCTGAAGCGCTGAAAGACACATGATTACATTCGGTTGTGTGACCATTTGTAGAGAACACAGCGGGTGGAAGCCACTGCGCGCCTATCGGATTAATGGTCCCAATAGTGGTTTCTGGGGACCGCTTTCGGCACCCGCCAAACCCTGACGGCAAGGCTCTCAGCAGGAGGAAACATGCATTCACCAACAATCAAGTGCGTTGCTGCTCTGTGCCTTCTCTTGGCGGCGTCTTTTGTGGCTGCGGAAGAGACCACGACCCGGAATTACCTTCTTCCAGGGCACGGCTCCATTCAACTTCAGGTGCCGAAGTCCTGGCGAGAAGAGTTACGCCAACCTCCAGGGAATCTGCCGCCAACAATAGTTTTTTCGCCAATATCAGGGGCAACGTTTAAAGTTCTTCTCACTCCTCTTTTCTCGATACGCGAAGGAATCGTAATGCCTGAGGCTCCTGAACTGAAAGCGAACGTGAACCGGGCTGCCGCCGATGTTAAAAGTCAAGCGGTAGAGAAAACAATTCCAGTCAAAGAGTTGACAGGCCCTTCTGCCATTGGATACTACTTTTCAGCCACAGACCGGGCCCCCAAGCCAGGGGAGTATAAATACATGACTCAGGGAATGCTTCGTGTCGGCGAACTGGCACCAACATTTACTATTCTCACCAACGATGGGGCCGAAAACGTGGTGGCCGAGTCGCTCTCAATGTTAAAGGGCGCAGTTCATGTTAAAAAATCGCTCTGACCGCCTCCTTGGCCCAACCAACGGAGGCGAGTCGGAAAAATTTTTTTCAACCGCGCCTGGAAATCGGGCGCTATGGAGCCAAAACGGGATGAGGGCTCTATTGAGGGGATTGCCATGGGTGTATGGCGCACCAGAACTTCGGGGTTTTACCCGATCGCTCCCGAGACTGCCGCCAGTGCTATGATGGACTGCAGCTACCTGAAAGGAGAAAAAAATGAAATTGCCTGAGTATGTAACTCTTGATGAAGTAAAAAGAGTCTGTGATGAAATTGGCTTACGTAATTGGTCCATGATCACGGAGCCCGCTGTTTCATCAGAAGAAGCATCCACGATCCTCAATATTGTGAATACCCAGGGAATGGACATACCCCTTGAGGCTTTCCGGAAAGGTCTAGAAGTTGAGCTTGAGCATGGGACAAGATTCGGGGATGCCAATGTCACCAACAACCACCCCATCCTGACGGGCAAGATCGTTATTGCGCATCTCAAAGAGACAATGGACTACTATGAAAGAATCGACGTGGCTGAATTAGAGGGCGATTTATTGAAAGCAATTCTTGCTCGAAACATCGAGAAAATTGAATCGAAGTATCGAAAACTAATCGAAGCCAATAAGTTACTGAATCAATCGATTGCAGACCAATTGAAAAAGCGGACCTGACATTCGGCGGGGATCCTACCTTGCGATGCTAAGGCATGCGGGGCCCGGATAAATGGTCCTTTTAAGCGACCCCAGCGCGCAGCGTGACCGATGCGAAGGCGCTTGGCGTCCGGATGATTGGGGTATCGAAATGACGAGTGGATTCGGCACTTGGAAAGATGTGCTCGACGTCGTGGGCATTCCCGTCGCGCTGGCCATTTTAGCGATTGCATGGCCTCCCATGCAGTCGTGGTACCGTTGCCGGCGATTCAAGCGGCTGACCGGTCGAGAGCTCGAGGATATCACGCTATGGTTCTGAGGGCACTCCTGCCGTCGCTTACCAACCTGCCGGTCTTCTATGCCGAGTTGGTCTTGCTGCTGCTGCTCTTCTCGGTCTCGTGCTACGCCCTGCTGCATCGCCTCCGGAAGGGGCCGTCGGGCGAGCGACCCGCTCTGCGTCGGCGCACGCGTCTTGCCGTGTTGTTGCCGGCGTGGGTCCTTTGGGCCATTTGGGTCGGTTACGGCGCCTTTTGGATCGGTTTCGCGGGTCTTGTCGGGGGCTCCGGGCTGTTCGCGCTGCTCGGCGCCGGGGCCGTCGTCGCGTTTTTGCTGTTCAGCGGGGCGCTCGTCTACTGGCTGCGCGGCCGCGTCTGGGCGGACGCCGCGATGGCCTCGGTGATCGTTGCGGCGCTGGTGGTGGTGTCGGTGAAATACACCTTCCTGGGATTACGACGACACGCTGCTGCAGCTCAAACGCGAACGGGAGCAGTACCTGCCGCCGGAAGCGCTGGCTGCGGCCGCGCAGGCCGGTGACCCGCAAGCACAGTACCACCTCGCCCGCGAGGTGATGCCGCGGGACTTCGAGGCGGGGGTCGCCCTGCTGGATGCCGCCGCCGACGGCGGCTTCGCCGAGGCCCAATACCAGGCCGCGCACCGGGTGCGATCAATGAAAAGCACACCCGAGCGTCTGCGCCGGGCCGTGCAGTGGCTCGCGGCGGCCGCGGCTCAGGGCCACCGCGGGGCGATGCACGAGCTCGGCATCGTCTACCTGCAGGGCATCAAGGATATCGAATTGGCACGCGACCCTGAGCGCGCGCGCGCCCTGTTCGAGCAGGCGTTCGAAAACGGCGGCGATGTGCTTTACCGCACCACCGGCCGTGACGGGCACGGCTGGGTCGTCACCGCGCAGCAGGTGCAGCGCCTGCTGGAACGGATACCTCCACCAAGATGAAATATTTTTACCCGGGTGTTATTGACAAACCAATTTTACCCGGGTATATATCGTCCACTCACGATTAAGGAGGATTTCAAGAGATGGACGAACAGGGTTTGGAAAGCTGTACGGCGTTCGAAGGAAACCGCTGCATTGCTTCAGGAAACCTCGTGGCAGTCGCCCAAAAAGTGAAGGAGATCATCGATCGCGATGGACAGGGATCAGTCCTGGTGTTTAGCGATGTCACCGGCGAGATGATCGAGGTGGATTTTCGCGGGACAGTGAAAGATGTTCTTGAGAGGTTGGAGAAACCGACATCAAGGGTCGCGGTGGCCGCAGAACCGCCGGCTGCAAGCCAAAGCGCCCCGCGCGGGCCGGGTCGCCCCAAGTTGGGCGTGGTATCACGAGAAGTCACACTGCTGCCGCGGCATTGGGACTGGCTCAACTGCCAACCGGGGGGGGCTTCCGTTGCTCTGCGCAAGCTCGTTGAGGAAGCCAGGCGTGTGAACAGAGACCGGGATAGGATACGCCGCTCCCAGGAGGTGGCTTACCGGTTCATGTCCGCCATGGCCGGCAACCTGCCGGGTTTCGAGGAGGCGACGAGGGCCTTGTTCGCTGGAAACCTTGAGCATTTTGAGGATCACACCGCTGCATGGCCCGGCGATATTCGGGATCATGCGAGAAAGCTTGCCGGGGAGGCATTCCCGAGCCGAGTGGGCGCGAGGGCATAATTCATAGGGTGCGGTCCTCGAGAACATCAAGCAGGTGGTGCTGCCGATCGGCGCTAATGAAAACGGCGTGATCCTTGAACCGCAAAAGCGAGCGCATTCCCCGCCGCTTGCGGCGGGGAGATTCAATCCCGACTGCGCCTTCATGGCTGGGCGTAGCACGCCGTCATGACGTGAGGGACTCTTCGATAGTGGCGGTCGGTGGTCAGGAGCTTGAGGCCGTACTGCATGGCCGAGGCGGCGATCCACAGGTCATTGGTGGGTATGGGCGTCCCCTTGCGCCGCAGGTAGGTCAGGATCGCGGCGTAGCGCTCGGAAGTTTCCGGGTCCACCCGCAGGACCTGGACGCGGGGGGAGGCCAGAAATTCATCGAGAATATCGCGGTTCCTTTTCTCCTTTGCGCCCATGGCGAACCCGCTCAACAGCTCGCCGATCACCACGGGGTTCAGAAAAATCTCATCCGCTTCCTGGAGCGCCTGCGTTATCTCCGCGTGCCCCTTGAGAAACGCCGAATAAGCCGAGGTGTCGAGCATCACTCGGACTGATTCCATAGTTCCTCGTCAATCCTGCGCTGGGAGTCGAGGTGTTTGTCGAACGCCTCGGCTTCATCTTCGGACCAGATTCCGGACAAGTGGTCAAGCTCGTGGTGCAGAGTCTTTTTTTTGCGTTCCCGGCCTCCTCCTGTCACCGCGCGGTCCAACAGCGACAAGACGGCCCGGTTGAGGCTCAACCCCTTGGTGCTGGCTTCTTTCCGAACCGCCTTTTTGACGACTTCAGGGATGTCTCGGATGGTGATCTGTTTCATCTTCCGCGCCTCCAAGTGCATCGTGGATGCTGCATAGTGAATCAATTATTGCAGCAACCCGGGCCAAAGTCAACCATGGGTGGAATTTAAATTAGGGGACGTACATTAAAGTATTATTTTTTTGGCGGCAATGCCCGCCGAGCAAATTCGATCCAATTGAATGGACGGTGGCCGCGAACCTAAGGTCATTGGAGGGGCCGGTCTAGAGAATCAAATCCCGGTCGAGGCAGGTGCCGCGTGTGACCACGGCCTGGGTGTCGCGGGTGTTGGTGACGGTCACGCTGCCGCGAATGACGACGCCCCCCTCGAAGCGCACATCCCCCTTGACGCTGAGCGCTTCGCATTCGACCAGCGACGGCGCCCCTTGCGGAAAGCGCTCCTCGAGCTGGTCGAATTTCCCGTAGTACTTGGGGTCGAGTGTGACCTTGACGGCTTCGCCCAGGCCGGCGGCCTTCCGGGCCGGGTTGAGCGTCAGGCCCTCGCGCGCGGAGGTGATGAAGCAGTCCGAGCGCACGGCCAGGAGGTCGCCGCACTTCTTGACCGGCAGGAAGCGCGCCCGGGGCACATTGACCGCCGCCGCGCCCTCGAAGAGCGAGATGCCCGCCCCCATGGCGGTCTCGATCTGGAAGACCGGCGGGCTCGCTTCGTTGCGCGGGTCGAGCGTCTTGGGGTTGACGATCATGGCAAGCGCGATGACGCGCGTGCGCGCGATCAGCTCCCTGAGGTACTCGAGGTTGACCCAGATGTTGTTGGTGTTGAAGTAGCGGTAGCGGCGGATGTCCTGAAAGGCGGCGATCTCCTCCGCGGGGCACTGGGCGGCCTCCCGCAGCACGAGGCGGCCGCTCTTCAGCCGGGCGAGGTGGCCGCCCTTGATGTCGGCCGGGGTCTTCTCGGCGACCTCCATCATGAACGGCAGCCGGCGCTCGGCGAAGTAGCCGAGCAGGGACTCGTCGATGCGCGCCCCCAGGTTGTCCGAGTTGCAGATGAGGGCGTAGCGGACGCCCTCGGAGAGGAGCTGGTCCAGCAGGCCGGAGGCGTGCAGGGCCGGGTAGACGTCCCCGTGGCCCGGCGGGTTCCACTCGAGCTCCGGGTTGGCCGGCCAGACCGCCGGTGCGAAGTCCGCCTGCAGGACCTTGGGGAACTTGTGCTGGAGGAAGCACGCGGGCGGCGCGGCGGGCTTGAGCCGTTCCAGGGCCGCCAGGGTGTCCGCGTGCGTGTTGAAGCTGTTCATGAGCGCGAGACGCGTGCCGCTCGCCTCGGCCTGACGCAGGATGACCTCCAGAAAAGAGCGGCCGCCGCTGGCCGTGAGCAGGGATTTGGGGCCGATCAGGCCCATGGAGGTCCCCAGCCCGCCGTTCAGCACGATGCGCACTGTCCGCTGGAACACTTTTTTCCCGGCTGTCGCGAATTCGGCCAGATCCGCCGCGGGCGGCACCTCCGCGGGCGCCACCGGACTGATCTCCGCATCGGGGATCAGGCCGGTTTCGCCGCCGACCAGCTTGCGGTAGTAATGGCCGAAGGTGTCGATCACCAGGGCACCGAGCCCGGCCGCGGTCATCTTGGCGGCGAACTGCTCCAGATGGGCAAACGCGTGCGGCGGTGGCATGGTGCGTTCCCGCATGATCAGGCCACCGGGACGACCCAGCCCTTGGGGTCCGGGGCCCGGCCGTACTGGATGTCGGTGATGGCCTTGTAGAAGCGCTTGGCCAGCGGTCCGACCTGGCCGTCGCCGACGGTGATGTCGCGCTTGCGGTAGTTGATCTGGCCGACCGGCGAGATCACCGCGGCCGTGCCCGAGCCGAACACTTCCTTGAGGGCGCCGGACTCGCCGGCCGCGACCACTTCCTCGATGCCGATGCGCCGCTCGCTGACCTTCAGGCCCCACATGCGACCGAGCTGCAGGACCGTGTCGCGGGTGATGCCGGGCAGGATGCTGCCCTGGAGCATGGGGGTGACGATCTCATCGCCGATCACGAAGAAGATGTTCATCGCCCCGACTTCCTCGATGTACTTGCGCTCGACCCCGTCGAGCCAGAGCACCTGGGTGAAGCCGGCGTCGTGGGCCTTCTGGCCGGCCAGGAGGCTGGCGGCGTAGTTGCCGATGGTCTTGGCCTCGCCGGTCCCGCCCGGAACCGCGCGCACGTGCTCGGTTTCCACCAGGATCTTCACCGGGTTGAACCCCTCCGGGTAGTAGGCGCCCACCGGCGAGAGGATGATGAAGAAGCGGTAGGTGTAAGAGGCCCGCACTCCCAGGAACGGGTCGGCGGCGAAGATGGTCGGCCGGATGTAGAGCGATGTCTCCGGCGCCTTCGGCACCCAGTCCTTTTCGAGCGCCACGAGCTCCTTGAGCGCCTCGAGGGCGAAGGCCTCGTCCACGGCCGGGATGCACAGGATCTGGTTGGAGCGGTTGAGGCGCTTGAAATTTTCCTGGGGCCGGAAGAGCTGGATGCCGCCGGCGGCCGTGCGGTAGGCCTTGAGCCCCTCGAACACGCCCTGCCCGTAGTGCAGCACCATGCTCGCCGGGTCCATGGGGATGGCGGCATAGGGCTCGATGCGCGGGTTGTGCCAGCCCTTGTCGGGGGCGTGGTCCATCTGGAACATGTGGTCGGTGAATTTCGTCCCGAAAACCAGCTTGGAGTCATCCGGTTTCGGTTTCAACTGGCTGGCAAGCGTTTTGGCGATCTGCATCCCTTCCTCCTCGGTCGGCGCCCGCACGAGGTCCGGCCTTTTTTCAGGGCGCCTGGTGATGTTAACATGCAACCGTCAACGATATATTATATTTTCAGGTTAAATCAAGCCTATTTTCGGGCGCGGCGTTGACTTCGATGCGCCATGTGGGTTAAAAACGGCCGGGGAATCGAGGTCCCCGGCCGCAAGCAGCGGGGAATTCAGCGCACCGCTGCGGTTCATCACACCCGATACCAAGGACATTCCATGGAACAGCTCAAAGCAGGGCCGATCGAGCCCGTGCGGCTCGGCCCGGACAGCCGCTTCACCTTCCGCTGCCACAAGGACGTCAAGTGCTTCACCCAGTGCTGCCGCGGGATCAACATCATCCTGACCCCCTACGACATCATCCGGCTCAAGACCCGCCTGAGGCTCTCCTCCGGGGAGTTCCTGGCGGTCTACACGGAACCGCAGATGCTCGAGAAAACGGACATCCCGGTGGTCACCCTGAAGCTCTTGGACGAAGAGGGGGCCCCGGCCGACAAAAAAGCCTGCCCCTTCCTGAAGCCGGAGGGCTGCCGGGTGTACGAGGACCGTCCGACCTCCTGCCGCTACTATCCCCTCGGGCAGGCCTCGCTCGCCTACAAGGACGACCCGGAAGGCGAGGAGTTCTTCTTCATGGTGCGCGAGGCCCACTGCCTGGGTTTCGAGGAGGACAAGGACTGGACCGTGCTCGAGTGGCGCGAGGACCAGGGTGTCGACGTGAACGACCGGATCAACGCCCGTTGGACCGAGCTCATCGTCCGCAAGCGCTCATTTCCCCCGAACATGCGCTGGACCGACAAAATGAAGCAGATGTTTTTCATGGCCAGCTACGACATCGACCAGTTCCGCCGGTTCGTGTTCGAGAGCTCTTTTCTGAAACGCAACGCGGTGGAGCCCCCGCTCCTCGAAGAGATCAAAAAAGACGACGCGGCGCTGCTGGAGTTCGGGCTGAAATGGCTCAAGGGGTTGCTCTTCAAGGAAGGCGACCCGCAGGCGCCGCCCGAAAAGGCCTAAAGCGGAACGGGCTCGCTTCGGCCGAAGCGTCACCCAAAAAAGCGCCGGCAACGTGAGCAATCGCGCTGCCGGCGCAGTCATGCCGGCCAAGAGGTGCCGGTTTTTGTGGGAGTGGCTCCCCGCCACGACGATCACGGCAAGATGCCGCTCCCACAATGAAAAAAGGCAACTTCATCGGGAGACCGCATCCCTCAAGGTCAAAGAGTCCCCGCCGCATGCTGCAGGGACTCTTGCATCACATTGAACCGCTTTTCACTTGAACCCTCGACTCCTTGGACCCTGCCCTTCAGTACCCCTCGTAGCAGAGCCCCTCGCGGTGCCTGGGGTTCTCTAAACGTTCCTCGATGTCCACTCCGAAGAAGTCCGCCACCGGCTTGAGGATCTCCGGCGAATGGCGCTGCACGTTGCGGGCGGCGGCGAGGACCGCGTCCAGGCCGTTTTTGGTCATCTTGCCGAGCGGCTGCCGGCAGCCGCCGGCGGGCATCCCCAGGATCGCCATCAGGGTCTTGTAGGCGAGCGGGTTGCGCGCGCGGCAGACCACTGCGCCGAAGGGCGTTTTCTCGGTGGTCTTGACGGTCACCAGGTTGAAGAGCGGCTCGAGCTTGGCGGCGAGCGCCGTGGCCTCGTTCCGCCGGCCGGCCGCCAGCAGGCTCACCATTTCGGCCACGGCTTTGGGCGCCACGTTGGAGGCCACCGAAATCACCCCGGCCGAGCGGATCTCGGGGTCGGTCATCATTGCGACGGTCAGGGGATCGTCGCCGGAGAGGATGGTGAACTCAGGCCCGCAGCACTCCCGGGTGCGGCGCATGTTCTCGATGCTGCCCGTGGCCTCCTTGACCGTGTTGACGTTGGGGTACTCCTTGAAGAGCAGGCCAAGGTCCTCCGGCAGGAGCTGGGTGCCGGTGCGGCCGGGGATGACGTAGGGGATCACGTCGATCTTGGGGAAGGCCTTGGCGACGGGCGCGACATATTCCCGGCGGATCTCTATCGAGCTCGGGCCGTTGTAATACGGGTCGACCAAAAGCACTCCTTGGACGCCGAATTCGACCGCGTGCCGTGTGCCCTCTAAGGTTTCGCGGGTGTTGTTGCTGCCGGTGCCGGCAATGCAGGCGCACCTGCCGTCGGTTTTGCGGGCGATGCGCTCGGTGACGTCGTTGTGCTCCTGCCAGTTCAGCACCGGGCTTTCCCCGGTCGTGCCGACGGCCAGAATCCCGGTGATCCCGTTTTCGATCTGGAAGTCCACGAGCCGGTCCAGACCCTCCCAATCGATGCCGCCGTCCGTAAACGGCGTGGTCAGCGCGGTGTAGCAGCCTGCCTTCATATTCCCCCCATGTGCGGTTGGTTGCAGGTGTTCATCTCGAACAGACCTGCCGGTCTCTCACCTGATCTCGTTAGAGTGAAGCCGCAGCAATGTCAAGCAAAAACGGGGCCGGGGGCGGGCGGAGGGCGGCCGACATCACCGTGCGGCCGCCTTGGACCACGGTGGAATGCCGGCGAGATGCCGAAGGCTTTGACAAAGAACGCCGCGGCGGTTACATTCACACTTTAACAACACCATAGCGGGGGACGCGAACACCATGACCCAACCCAAGGACGTCAATGAATATGTCGCCATCCACAAGGCGGCGGTCGACAGGAACCCGGAGTGCGGCAATTCGCACTACAACCTGGCGGTCGGGTATCTCGGGCAAAAAAAGCTCGATGAGGCCGAGCGCGAGCTCAGGGAGGCCATCGACTGCAGCCCCGGCCTGGCCGAGGCCTACGTGATGCTCGGCGGCATCTGCCTTCAAAGGGGGGACCTGGAGGGCTGCATCCGCTACAACCAGACCGCCGTCAAGGCCAGGCCCGGGTTCTCGGAAGGCTACGGCAACATCGGCTACGTCGAGCTGCAGCGCGGCAACGTCGACGAGGCCATCAAGAACCTGGAGAAAGCGACCTATTTCAACTTCCGCTACATCCAGGCATTTGCCAACCTGGCCAACGCCTACCTGATGAAGGGCCGGGTCGACGATGCCATCGAGGCCAACCACAAGGCGCTCAAGCTGGCCCCGGATTTCGCCCCGGCCCACAACAACCTGGCCATCGCCTACCTGGAAAAGGGCGAGCACGCCCTTGCGGCCGAGCACTGCGACAAGGCCGTCGCCCTGGGCTACGAAGTGGCCGAGCCCATCCGCGGCGAGATCGAGGAACACCGCCAAAAGTTGCCGAAATAAAGGTTCGAGGGTAAAAGCGGTCGCGGGGAAGGTCCCGCCCGTGACGCCACGCATGCGCTTTCGGTCACCAAGGCATTCAGGTCGGTTTCATGCCCCCCTTTGGCTACTTTTTTGAGACCCTCGACCAGCCGGTCTCACCGGCTGATGCGGCCTGGTCGGCCCGGCTGCCCCTCAGCCGGCATGCCGTGGGGGGAGCAACTCCCGGACCCGCGGAAGAGGCCCCCTCCGTCGGCGACTATTTTGCGGCCGTGCGCGCCTACCTGGAAGGTCCGGGCGCAGAGGCGGTCGCACGGGCCGTGGCCGGGGCGGGCCTCCCCATCGGGCAGGTCGCCGAATTTCGGCTGATGCTCGCCAAGCACGGCGCGTATTACCATCCCTGTCGGATCGTGGCCGTCGGCGGCGACCGGCAGGTCGACCTGGTCCTGAACGTCGCCGTATCCGCCGCCGGCCGGGTGCTGGCGCCGAAGGAATTCGCCATCCTGAATCGCCTGCGGCAGGAGTTCGAGCCCTCCTTTGTGCCCGAAGTTTATGGGTTCGGGGAGGTGGCGCTCGGCCGGGGCGCTGCCGCCTGCATGTTCCTCGGGCAGTGGCTCGGCGGGTTTCACGAGTTTCACCTCACCCGCCGCGACCCCGGCGAGGAGCCGGTCATCGTCGTCTGGGACCCCGAAAACGGCCGACGTTACCCCGACCCGGACCAGAGCCGCCTCATTTACACCCAGGCCGCGCGCATTCTGACCCACTATTTCAACCCGGTCACACTTGAATGCATCGGGGCCTGGCATCACGCCGCCGGTGATTTCGTGGTGCGGTTGGCCGGGTCCGGGCCCGAGCTGCGCCTGATCAGCGTGCGGGAATACCGGTCGATTCTCTCCGGCCGGAGCGCACCGGGCGCCGCGCCCCCCCCGGAGCGGGCCGGCGGGGACCTGCAGACGCTGCTCGAAGCCCTTCTGGTGTTTTTCCTGAACCTGTCGATCCGCATGCGGGTCGACAGGCTGGACGGGGTGGGGGACTTCGCCTGGTCGGGGCCGGCCGCCGTCGCGGCAACGCTCGACGGGGTGCTCCAGGCGCTCTCCGAAATCCCCCTCTCGGATGACCTGCCTCTGCCCGTCGATCTGCTGTTCAGACATTTCCTGCTGTCCACTCGCCGGGAGGACCTGCGCGAATTGTGCTCCGCCATCCTGGCCGCCCACCCCATGCCGCCGCCCGGTCCCGGCCTCGTCGACACCCGCCTGGACGAGCACCTCGAGACTCTGGCGCAAGCCTTCGGCGGTCTGTGAGTCTCAACAACATGCAGCGGTCCGGATGCGCTCGGCCGCAACATAGGGTATAGGGCTAAGCGCTTAATTTCGCAGGGCTCACAGGCGGCCGGGCGGAGCTTTTTTATTGACAAGCCCAGGGTTTAATTCTATACCAACACCTTGGCCTTTCTTTTCCGATTCCATTACTGTGACCATACCAACATAGAAAATATCAACAGGTTGAGAGGAGGTGAATCGTTTCTCTCGTCAGGAAGTCGGTGTGTGGGTTCCCAGGTTTCAATCTTCAACTCTAATGGAGGTAACGCATGGCAAAACACAAAACCCCCCTGCTGGACCAGCTTGAAAGCGGGCCTTGGCCCAGCTTCGTTTCCGACATGAAGCAGCAGGCCGAAGAGCGCACCAAGAACGCCGAAAATATCGAATTCCAGATCCCGGTCGATGTCGTCGACGACCTCCTGGGCCTGCTCGAGCTCTCCTACAAGGACGGCACGACCCACTGGAAACACGGCGGCATCGTCGGCGTGTTCGGCTACGGCGGCGGCGTCATCGGCCGTTACTGCGACCAGCCCGAGACGTTTCCCGGGTGTGGCGCACTTCCACACCATGCGCGTCGCCCAGCCGGGCGGCAAGTTCTACACGACCGAATACCTGCGCAATCTCTGCGATCTGTGGGACCTGCGCGGCAGCGGCATCACCAACATGCACGGGTCGACCGGCGACATCATCTTCCTCGGCACCCGCACCGAGCAGCTCGAGGAGATCTTCTTCGAACTGACCCACAAGTTCAACCAGGACCTCGGCGGCTCGGGCTCCAACCTGCGGACCCCCGCGGACTGCATCGGCCAGGCCCGCTGCGAGTTCGCCTGCTACGACACCCAGGCGCTGTGCTACGCCATGACCCAGGACTACCAGGACGAGCTGCACCGCCCGGCCTTCCCCTACAAGTTCAAGTTCAAGTTCGACGGCTGCCCGAACTGCTGCGTGGCCTCCATCGCCCGCGCCGACATGTCCTTCATCGGCACCTGGCGCGACAACATCCGCATCGACCAGGAGGCCGTCCAGGCCTACATCGGCGGCGAAATCCCGGCCAACGGCGGCGCCTTCGCCGGCCGCGACTGGGGCAAGTTCAACATCCAGAAGGAAGTCATCGAGCTCTGCCCCACCGAGTGCATGTGGATGGAAGGCAACAAGCTGAAGATCGACGACAAGGAGTGCAACCGCTGCATGCACTGCATCAACGTCATGCCGCGCGCCCTGCGGATCGGCGAAGACCGCGGTCTTTCGATCCTGGTCGGCGCCAAGGCCCCCATCCTCGACGGCGCCCAGATGGGCTCGCTGCTGGTCCCCTTCATCAAGGTGCGAAGAGCCCTACGACGAGATCAAGGAAGTCATCGAAAAGGTCTGGGACTGGTGGATGGAGGAAGGCAAGAACCGCGAGCGTCTCGGCGAGCTGATGAAGCGCCAGGGCTTCCAGAAGCTTCTGGAAGTGACGGAGATCGCTCCGGATCCGCGCCACGTGAAAGAGCCGCAGGTCCAACCCCTACATCTTCTGGAAGGAAGATGAGGTCGAGGGCGGCTGGACGCGCGATGTCGACGAATATCGTAAACACCATCAGAGATAAGGGGGACGAACTATGGCATTCATTTCTTCAGGATACGATCCCAAAGAGCCGATGAAAAACCGCATCACCGACATCGGCCCGCGCAAATACGACGAGTTTTACCCGCCCTTCATCGCCAAGAACAAGGGCAAGTGGCTCTATCACGAATACGTTCAGCCGGGCGTGTTCGTCCACGTGGCCGAGTCCGGCGACAAGGTCTACACCGTGCGCGTCGGCGGCGCCCGCCTGATGAGCACGATCCACATCCGCGAGATCTGCGAGCTGGCCGACAAGCACTGCGGCGGCCACCTGCGGTTCACCACCCGCAACAACATCGAGTTCATGGTCGACGACGAGAAGAAGGTCGCCCCGCTGGTCGCGGATCTGGAAAGCCGCAAGTTCGCGGGCGGCAGCTTCAAGTTCCCGGTCGGCGGCACCGGTGCGGGCATCACCAACATCGTGCACACCCAGGGCTGGATCCACTGCCACACCCCGGCGACCGACGCCTCCGGGCCGGTCAAGGCCACCATGGACGTGCTGTTCGACGACTTCAAGAACAGCCGCCTGCCGGCCAAGCTGCGGGTCTCGCTGGCCTGCTGCCTGAACATGTGCGGCGCCGTGCACTGCTCGGACATCGCCATCCTGGGCTATCACCGCAAGCCGCCCATGATCGACCACGAGTACCTGGACAAGATGTGCGAGATCCCGCTGGCCATCGCCGCCTGCCCGACCGCGGCCATCAAGCCCTCCAAGATCGAAGTGGGCGGCCAGAAGGTCAACAGCGTGGCCGTGAACAACGACCGCTGCATGTTCTGCGGCAACTGCTACACCATGTGCCCGGCCCTGCCGCTCTCCGACCAGGAAGGCGACGGGATCGTCATCATGGCCGGCGGCAAGGTGTCCAACCGCATCAGCGCGCCGAAGTTCTCCAAGGTCGTCGTGGCCTTCCTGCCGAACGAGGCGCCGCGCTGGCCGCAGACCACCAACGTGATCAAGCAGATGGTCGAGGCCTACGCCAAGGACGCCCGCAAGTACGAGCGGCTGGGCGAATGGGCCGAGCGCATCGGCTGGGAGCGCTTCTTCGAGAAGTGCGAGCTGCCGTTCACCCACCACCTGATCGATGATTTCCGCGATCCGGCGTACTACACCTGGCGCCAGACCACGCAGTTCAAGTTCTAGGCGCGGCACAACCACCGGGGGGGCACGGTTTGCGTGCCCCCTCATTTCGAGAAAACGAGGTAACCCTATGGATTACGCGGAAGCCAAAGAGAAGGTCGTGGCGGAGCTGACCCGGAAGCAGAAGACCAAGTCGAAATTTTACTTCAACGACCTGGCCGGGATCCTGGAAATGAAACCCCGGGAAGCCAAGAAGCTGATCAACGACATGGTGACGGACGGGACCCTGGAGTACTGGTCGAGCGGCAGCACCTCCATGTACGGCCTCAAAGGCACCGGGAAACAGGCAGCGGCCGAGCACGAGGACTGATCCGTCCTTGACGGCGGATTCTGATGCCTTCATGCAGTCAGGCGAAACGAATTTCCCCAGGGTGGTCATCGCCGCCCTGAGGGGCGGTTCGGGCAAGACCGTCATTTCCATCGGCGCCGTCGCGGCCGTCCGCGCCCGGGGAAATCCGGTCGCCGTCTTCAAGAAAGGTCCGGACTACATCGATGCGGGCTGGCTTGCCCTGGCGGCAGGCCGGCCCTGTTTCAATCTGGACACCTTCCTCTTGAGCGCCGATTCGATCCGGCACTCATTCTGCGCCCACTCCCGCAGACACGACACTGTCCGTCATCGAGGGCAATCGCGGTCTTTACGACGGCATCGACCTCGACGGCACCACCAGCACGGCCGAACTGGCCAAGCTCCTTCAGGCGCCGGTGGTGATGTGCGTGGACTGCACCAAGACCACGCGCACCATGGCGGCGGTGATCTCCGGCTGCGCCCGGTTCGACCCAGGGGTCGTCATCGGCGGGGTCGTGCTCAACCGGGTGGCCGGCGCGCCGTCACGAGTCGATTCTGCGGCGCAGCATCGAGCACTACAGCGGCATCCCCGTCATCGGCGCGATCCCGAAGCTCGGCCGGGAGTTTTTCCCGGAGCGCCACATGGGCCTCGTGCCGACGGTCGAGCACGCCTGGGCGGCGGACTCGATCGCCGCGGCCGCCCGCATCATGACCGAGCACATCGACCTGGACGCCCTGGTGCGGATCGCCCGCGCCGCGCCGCCGGTCGGCCCGGTGTGCGCCGACACCGGCGACCCGGCGGCCGCTTCGAGCGAACCGACGGGCAGGCCCTCGATCGGCGTGCGCATCGGCATCCTCAGGGATTCGGCCTTCCAGTTCTACTACCCTGAAAATATCGAGGCGCTGAAAGCGGCGGGCGCCGAGATCGTTTACGTGAGCCCGCTGACCGACGACACGCTGCCGCCGGCACTCGACGCCCTTTACATCGGCGGCGGGTTCCCGGAGACCCACGGCCCGGAGCTGGCGGCCAACACCCGGTTCAGCGGCGAGCTGAGACGGCGGGTGGAGGGCGGGTTTCCGGTCTACGCCGAATGCGGCGGCCTCATGTACCTGGGCGAGGAGCTGGTGGTGGAGGGGCAACGTTTCCCGATGAGCGGGGTGCTTCCGATCTCCTTCGGGCTCTCAAAGCGGCCCCAGGGGCACGGGTACACCGTGGTGAGCGTGGAGCGCGACAACCCGTACTTTCCGACCGGTTCCCAAATCCGCGGCCACGAGTTCCACTACTCGCGCGTTTTGAGGTTTTCCGGCGGCGCCGGGGACCTGGTGTTCCGCGTGCAGCGCGGCGCCGGGATCCATGCAGGCCGGGACGGCATCGTCTATAAAAACGTCCTGGCCACCTACACCCACATCCACGCTCTGGGCACCCCCGGATGGGCCGGTGCGCTGGTCCGCAATGCCCTCGAACACCGATCCCGCAATCCCCGCCGCTGAAGCGACCGGCGCCGACGAGGTGCACCGCCGGGTCCGGGACCTCATCGCCGGGCGGCGGCGCTGTCCGGCGGACATCATCCGGGCCTTAGGCGCCGGCGACCCGCGCCACGCGAAGCCGGCCGTGCAGCAGGCCATTCGCGACCTGGTCGCCGCCGGCGAGCTCGCCTACACCTTCGAGCATGGCTGCACCTTTCTCGAGCCTTCCTTCAACCGTCCGGTGCGCGTCACCGAGCGGATCATCCTCAGCCCGCCGGGACTGGCCGCGCAGACCGGTCCCGGCGACATCGTCCTAGTCGTCGCCGCCGGGGCCGCCTTCGGCGCCGGACGCCACCCGACCACCCGACTGGCGCTGAGGGGCATCGAGCAGGCGCTCGGCGGCTGCCCGGGACGGCGGCCCGGCAGCCGGGCGCTCGACATCGGCACCGGCACCGGCGTTCTGGTGATGGCGGCTGTCAGGCTCGGGATCGCCACCGGGATCGGGCTCGACATCGACCCCTGCGCCGTGGCCGAGGCCCGGGAAAATCTGCGGCTGAACGCCTTGACCGGGCGCGTCACCATCAGCGCCCGGGCCATCGACGATGTCGCTCCGGGCTTCGACCTGGTGGCCGCCAACCTGCGGGTCCCCACGCTGGCGCGGCTGTCCGCAAAAATCCACGCGCTGACATCAGCGGGCGGTGCGGTGGTGATGTCCGGCCTGCGGGTGGCGGAGCGGGCCGACCTGCTGGCCGTCACCGCGCCGCTCGGTTTTGAGTTGATCTGGGAGGACGCGGAGGACGACTGGGCGGGGATGGTGCTGAGAAGATCAGGTTGAATCGGCAGGCTGCCTGAGAAGGAAAAAAGGCGGGGATCTTTGGTGATCCCCGCCCTTGGAGTAATTCGATTACTTCTTGGGGTGGCAGTCGTTGCAGGTCACGGGCGCCTTCTTGGGCTTGTACTTCTTGTTGAAGTCCCGGTGGCAGCCCTCGCAGTTGTCGTGCAGGGCCTCGGCGTGGTACTCGCGCTTTTGCTCCTTGGTGAGCTTGGGTGCGTCCTTGCCCTTGGGGGCCTCGCCCGGCTTCTTGTGGCACTCGATGCACTTCTGGACCTTGCTGTCGTCCTTCAGTCCCTTGATCGGCTTGCCCTTGTCGTCGTGGTGGCAGACCCCGCAGCCGTCGGCGTACAGGTCCGCGTACTGCTTGGCATACTCCTCGGCGTGCTTCTTGTGGTGAAACTCGATCTCGCCCTTGGTGATCTCCTTGTAGCCGGTCTTGTCGATCTTCAGAACGTCGGCCACCTTGGCGTAAAGACCGGCGGCAAAGAACAAGCACGCCACCGCCACAACCACCGTGAAAACGAAATTCTTTCTCCGCATACGCTCTCCTCTTCCCCTCCCTC
This sequence comes from uncultured delta proteobacterium, assembly GCA_963716785.1. GTDB lineage: Bacteria > Desulfobacterota > Desulfobacteria > Desulfobacterales > SpSt-501 > SpSt-501. Next base: position 57,506 of record CAVQUW010000033.1, read on the forward strand.
GAGTTTACGGTTATGTCCAATGAAGACCCTTTTGGCCAACACCACAAACAAGCTGCAACCTTACCAGCGAACCCCCTCTGTGTCAATCGCATTTCCGGTCGAAGGCGTCGGCCCGCAGCGAGTCAGGCCGCCTTTTCCCCCTGCGTTTCGGGCTTTTTTCCACGGTCGAGCCACCGAGCGCCGAGGATGCCGATTTCGTAAAGGACCATCAGCGGGATGGCCATCAGGATCATGGAGACGACGTCGGGTGTCAAGAAGGCTGCCAGAATGAAGGCCAGCAGGATGGCATATTTGCGGTTGCGTTGCAGGAACCCGACCGAGATGACGCCCAGCCGGGCCAGGAAGACGATGGCGATCGGCATCTCGAACAAGAGACCGAAGATGAACAGCAGCTTGCCGGAGAAGTTGAGGTATTCCTGCATCGAGGGCAGGGTGCGGATGAAGTCCGACCCGAACCCCAGCAAAAACTTGAACCCGAACGGAAACACGACGAAATAGCCGAACAGGGCGCCGCCGATGAAAAACAGAGAAGTGATCAGGATCACCGGTCCGAGCAGCCGCCGCTCTTTTTTGTAGAGACCGGGGGCCACGAACATCCAGAACTGGTAGAACAGGACGGGGCTCGCCAGGATGACGCCCGCGATCAGGGCGATCTTCAGGTAGGTGAAAAAGGCCTCGGGCAGCCCGGTGAAGATGAGGCGCCCACCGTCCGGCATCACCTGGATAAGCGGCCGGGTGAGGATTTCGAAGAGCAGTTCCTTGAACCCGTAGCACGCGACAAACCCGGCACCGATGGCGACCGCGCTTTTGATCAGCCGCGAACGCAGTTCCTCCAAGTGAACGGTGAAAGGCAGTTTGTCTTCTTCGCGCAGCATGATCCCCAAGGGGTCCTGTGACGGCGGCTCTCAGATCTCAGCTCGGTCCGGTCTTCCCGGCAGGCGGTTGCGGATCGGCCGGCAGGGGCGGCTTTTCGGGGGCGCTCGGGTCGGTGGGCCCTTTGGCGTCGTCACCGGCATTCCACGTGTCGAAAGCCTTTTTCAGTTCGCCCAGGTTGTCGCCGGGGGCGGTTTCCGGCGGGCTCGGCCGGCCCGTCTTTGGGGGCATCCGGCTCCGACACGTCGGCGGGTTTTTTTGCTTCATCGGAACGGACGGCTTGATTGACATCGGAATGGAAGTCGCTGAACGCCTTTTTGACCTCTGAGACTTCCTCGTCGATCTGAAAAGTCTCCTTGAGCTCGCTCGTGGCTTTCTTGAATTCGCGCATGGCTTTTCCCATGGACTTGGCGAGATCCGGCAGTTTTTTAGGCCCGAGGACAATCAGCGCGACCACGGCGATGAGGATCAGTTCCGGCATCCCGATGCCAAACATAAGCGGCTCCCTGAAAAAAACCAACGCCGCTGCGCCCGCCGCCTGGCCTGCAGGCGAACGGAGACAGGGCGCATGAGGCGGCTCCTTCTTAGGCCGGAGGCGCGCCTTGTTGGAAAACGAGCAAAGAGCGGCCCCTCAACGCCGGCGGCCCCTCGGACGGACCCGCACGGGCTGACGGCAGGTCGTCGTTCGGCTCATTTCTACTGATTTACCCCAAGCCTGTCAAGGTGAACCGGGTCAGGGGTGATGACTTCGTCATAATTCCGAGTTCAGCGCTGCGCTTCATGTCGCCCGCCGCAGCACTCGCAAGTCTTGTCTGCCCCGCTTCAGCCGTGAATCCGGTGTCATTGCCCAGTCAGCGCTTGACGGCTCCTTCAGGCTTGAGGACCAGGAAAAACAACCGTCCGGGGTGCTTGAGGTGGCCGGCGGCGATCTCCGCGTAGGGACCGCTGCCCCAGAAAAGATCCGCGCGCCCGGGGCCGACAATGGCCCCGCCGGTGTCCTGGTGGAGCACGAACCGGCGGCAGTCCACCCAGGACTGGACCTTGCCGAACCCGTCGCTCAAGGGTTTTTTCGTCTCGACGAAAGCCAGGGCCGCCGGGGGATAAAGCTTCTTGTCGAGCGCGAGAGAGCGGCCCGGGGTGAGCTTGACGTTCAACGACCCCAAGGGGCCTTCCGGCGTGGTTTTGAAGAAGATGTAGCTCGGGTTGTGGCTGAGGATGCGCTCGATCTCGGTCGGGTTTTCGTTGAGGTAGGCGCGGATGCGCTGCAGCGACATCTCCTCCTTGCCGATCTTGCCCTCGTCGATCAGCAGCTGTCCGATGCTGCGATAGGGCCGGCCGTTGGCGACGTCATAGTGGGCGTTGATCGCCCGGCCGTCCTCGAGGATGATTTTGCCGCTGCCCTGGACGTGCAGGAAGAAGAGCTCCACCGGGTCGCTGACCCAGGCCAGAGGCTGGGCCTTGCCGAAGACGGCGCCCTCCTGGTCGATTTCACGGCGGTCGTGATAGGGAAGCACATTGCGGTCGGCAATCCGGCCCACCAGCTTGTCCCCCCCCTTGTATTTTTCCCCGAAAGCGCCCAGATCGATCGTGACGAGGTCCTCCGGGCGGCCGTAGACCGGATAGCGAAACTGCGGCCCCGGGGCGGTGCGCCCTTCCAGCTGGGGCTCGTAGTACCCGGTGAACAGGACCTCACCCTTCTCGTCCCGGCCGACCGACTGGTAGACCAGGAAGTCGGAGCGGATGAATTTCTGAAGGCTCGCGGCGGAGGGTCTGATCCGGAGGTAGTTCTGGAAATGGCGCAAAGACCGCAGGACGTGGCCGGCCGTGAAGCGGTCGGGCCCGAAAGTGAGCTCGCGCTCGGCCGGGATGAGCGCCAGGTAGCGGGCGCTGCCTTCGATCGCTTGCTCGATGCCCTCGTAGTCGAGGTCGTCGCCGAAGTCCGGAAACGCGTCAGGCGCAAGCCGAGCGAGAAAACCGGTCTCCGGCACCGGGGGCGCCTTCGGGGTCGTCTGGCAGCCGAAGAGGACCAGGACCAGTGCGGTCGCCGCCAGGGCCAGCGCGGTGTTTGGGGCGTGGCGGCGGCGCCGTCCGGGGACCCCCGCGGTGGTGTCCATGTGGTTGCTCATTGCGAACCTTCCCTCCTCTTGCGCTTGAAAGCGCCGCTTTTGCCGCCGGCTTTCTCGAGCAGCTCGATGTGCGCGATGCTCATCTCCCGGTCGTGGGACTTGCACATGTCGTAGATGGTCAGGGCGGCCACGGCGGCGGCGGTGAGCGCCTCCATCTCGACCCCCGTCTGGTCGAAAGCGCGGACGCCGGCCCGGATCTCGATGCAGTGCTCGCCCTCGTCCGGGAAAAAGTCCACCTGGACGTGGGTGAGGTGGAGCGGATGGCACATGGGGATGAGCTCCGCGGTGCGCTTGGCGGCCATGATGCCGGCGATGCGCGCGGTTTCGAGCACGTTGCCTTTCTTGACCTTCTGGTCGCGGATCAGCGCAAAGGTCTCCGGGCGCATGCGGACCTGCGCGCCGGCCAGCGCCGTGCGCACCGTGGCCGCCTTGTCGGTCACGTCCACCATGCGCACGCGACCCTCGTCGTCGAGATGCGTGAAATCAGCCATTGAATGATAGCCTCACCCGCCTGCCGCCACACCCTTCCCCGAGATAGTGGGAAAGCCGGCGGCGAAGGCGGGTCGTCTGTCGATCAAGTGAACCCGGTGCGGCTTTTCGCCGCGATGACCTCGGACCTAAATCCGGCAGGCCGTCGTCAAGCGCATGCAACAGCATGTTATACTTAATCTAACTGAAAAGATAGGTCTTTTTGACTTGCGGGCAACCGCGGCCTTATCTCTTTTGCGATGCGGCGCGGTGCCCGTGGGCCTGTTTTTTCCGAGAGCGGCCTCCTGCCGTCGGGGTGCTTCTCCCGCGGGGCCTGAGCGGTAGGCGGCGAATTTAGATTGACGGGGCATGCGGCAAAGACAATATTGGGTCTCGAAGACAAAACCCGAAACAGGGAGTGGTTCCAACCAAATGAAAAAAAGGAGGATTGTCATGTTCACCCACATTCTCTGCCCGATCGGATCTGAAGCCCCGGACCCTGATCGCCCTGGAAAAGGCGGTCCAGATCGCCCACCAGTTCAATTCCAAAGTGACGCTGTTGAATGTGCACGACGAGTTCATGAACGAGAAGGAACGCGAGATGCTGAGGGTCAGCTTCGAATCACTCAAAGACGAAGTATGCACGAGGCGGCCGTCGAGTCGCGCGAGCAAATGCGGTCGGCGATCCGCCAGCTGCACGCCGAGGACATCCGGGTCGAGTACATCCTGCGCGAGGGGAAACCCGAAAAGAAAATCGTGGAAGTGGCTCAAAAGCGGGACGTGGACCTCATCGTCATGGTCACGGACGGGAGGGACAGCATCAAGGACTTCGTCACCGGCACCATCACGGAGCATGTCATCAACAGCGCCCCCTGCCCCGTCCTGGTGATTCCTTATAAAAAGCCGTGAGCCGGGTTGACCAGGCGCCGGGCCTCCAACTCGCTGGTGTCAGCAAAGAAAGTATTCCGTTTTGGCCGTAACCGTTGTTTTGATGAGGTTCAAGGTGTCGCTCAGAACGGCAATCACGTGTTCCCGGATATCACCGGCAACGACCAGGACCATGACATCATCGCCCACCGCAAGGTCCCGGTCTTCGGCGATCGCCACCCGGATGTCGATGATCCCCGGCCGCTTTTTCTGATCGATCACAATGCGTTCGAGGCGCTTGTGGTCGACCGCCACCCGCAGCCCCTTGACCCGGCGGCCGTCGCGGGAGGTGGCGCGCACGACCCCGTTGTGGACCAGTACCATTCCGACGCGGCTGAATTCGGGGTGTTTGCGGATGTCGGCGATCATTGCGGCGATGTCCATGCGGCCTCCGTTGTCTCGCCGGCGCGCAGGAACCGCTCGGCTTGCGCCAGGTCTTCGGGCGTGTTGACGTTGAAAAACGAAACCAGTTCGGGGTCCCGCTCCCGCAGCCGATCCTCCGGGACCTTGTCGATGCGGCAGTTCTTCAGCGCGAGCTGGATCTTGAACTTGTTCGCGGCGCAGGTGCTCCTCCACGGGTTTGAGACAGCGCCGCGAGTAGGCCGCGCAGAGCGGCTCGAAGCCCGCGGATGTCTGCGGGAGCACGAGGTCCACCTGCGGGCCGGTGCGCTCCAGGACGGCCGCGACCACTTCCTTTTTCAGAAAGGGCGTGTCGCAGGCGGAGATGAACGCGAAGGGGTGGGTCGCGTAAAACAGCCCGGCGTGGATCCCCGAGAGCGAGCTTCTCACCGGGAAGATGTCGGCGACGATCAGCGCGTCCCACTCCAGGAAGTCCGCCGGGCGGTTGGTGACGATGATGATCTCCTCGAAGATCTGCGAGAAGACGCCGAACAGGCGGTCCACGATCCGCACCCCGCCCACCCGCAGAAAGGCCTTGTTCTCCCCGCCGTAGCGGGTAGCCCAGCCCGCCCGCCAGAATGACCCCGGTGCACGCCAGTGCTCATCGTTTGAAACTTCCTGCCTTTTTAACGGTCTCATCATAATCCAGAGGCTCTCCGAAAATCCCTCCTGACCTCCCTTTACCAAAGGGAGGGATCACCCCTCTTTGGCAAAGAGGGGCAGGGGAGATGTTACAGAACGGGTCCATTCAATTTCGAGACCGTTATTAACTATCGAGCATAGGAGAAACAGATGGTGAAGTCAACGGAGCCCTGATGGCCCAAAATCCGCGATTGATTTTGCTGTATGAGGTGGTCCGCCGGGGCCGCAGCCCTGCCAAAAAAAGTCCGAGCCGCGGCGAATGCATTAACCGGGGTGGCTACCTTGGCCGGGTCAGATTAAAACCATGTCGCTTAACCGATTGCATGCCCCACGGGGACATACCCGTCCTCCTGTAACAGCCCGGTGTGGCCTCTCTACCCTTTCGATTTGTATTTAGCTGTTGGCAAACTGCCAACTCCGTGGATGA
>CAVQUW010000034.1:0-68299 GCA_963716785.1 uncultured delta proteobacterium
TTTTGCGGGAGAGGAACTTCTTGCGCTCGGCCACCACGGCTTCGAGCTTGAGCGCGCCATCTTTTTGCGGGGTGAGCTCTCCGACGAGGTTTTTAGCGATTTCGGCGATGGTCTGAGCAAGTGACATTCGGCCTCCTGTGAGGGGCGCGGTGCGGGTCCAGGCGGGTGACCGCCTGTGTCTATCCTCTGGTAGCGAAAAACTTGATCTTGGCCGCGTTGCCCGGCAGGAGCTGTCCCTGGCCCGCGATGATCTTACCCGCTGCCATGCTGGTGCTGGCGAATCTGTCGAAAATGACCCATTGGACAAAGTAGCCCTTGCCGGCCACCGCGGCGGGGGTGAAGGTGATGTCGTTGCCCAGTTTGAAATAACCGCGGTGCGAGGCGCTTTTGATGTCCGTCTCGCCGTAGTCGGGGATCGAGATGCGCCCCGTGTAGGCAGTGGGGCCGGTCGGCTGATAGACGATGCTCATCCACCCCTTTTTCCCGTTTTCAAAATCGATGACCCACATCCCGGTCAGGTTGACTTCCGTTGCCGAGCTCTGGGCGTGCCCGGTCCGGCCGTGGATTCCTGAAACCAGCAGTCCCAGGGCCACGGCAAGGGCAACAACAAACAGCGACGGCTTCGAGCTTTTCATGCGAACCTCCTTGATTGGTGTAAAGTTCGGGTGGTGCGGGAGGTCCGGAGGACCGGCAGGCGGAGACCGGTCGAACGAACCTGTGTCTGGTTTTCTCGTCGGACTTTATATCGGGATGTGCCGGAAAAAACTTTAACTGAGAAAGGGCCAGGGGTGCAGGCAGGCACAATGGCGGGTCTTAACTTATTGCAAGGGCTCGGACCTCGCTCGGGCACGAGCATCGACGGGGCCCCCGGGCGGCCGTCAGCGGCTTCCGAAAATTTTCTTGAGCAGGTCGGTCGTGCGGGCGGCCGGGTTCCGGCGGATCTTTTTTTCTCCTCGGCCACATGGTGAAGAGGCCTTTGAGGCCCTTTTCGGTGACGTACCGGTCGAGGTCGAGGCCCAGGCTGCCGCCCATTGGAAGCGCGCTCGCCTTGGCGTTGAGATCCTGGTACTGGCGGGTGACCCCGACCTGGTTCATAGAGTCCCTGATGATCGGCTCAACATCTCTGAGGCGGCCGGATGTTTTATTCTGAAATAGCGGGTGGCGGGCGCTGCTCCGGGGCCCTTTCAGGATTTTCTGCGCATCCTCGAACTGCATCTGTTGCACGGCATCCACGAAGATGGACTGGGCCTCGGCGCGGCCTTCTCGGCGGCCCGGTTCATGCTGAGCTTGAGATCGGTACCTGCTGACCTAGTGGCGTACGCGCAGGAACTTCCTCGATTTTCCGGACCGCCCCCGGCAGCGGGATCCTGATCGAGGGTTCCTTGTAGTACCCGTCCGGTTTGGCGACCGTGGCGGAAGCTGCGGCAGGTAGCGCTGCGCCAGAAGGTCCGAGCTCACCAGGCCGAGGACCCGGCCGTCTTCCACCACCGGCATGGCCGAGATCCGGTTCAGCTTGAGCTCGCGCACGATGTCCGCAATGCGTGACGAGGGGCCGCTGCGATCACCGACGGGACATGATCGCATCGAGCCGGTCGTCGTGGCGGCCTTCGGCCACGGCGCGCGTAACGTCCCAGGTGGTCAGAATGCCGGCGATCTTATCGTGGGCGTCGAGCACGGCGACGATGTTGCCGCGCCCCTTAACGATCAGCGCCGCCGCCTCGGCCAGGGGGGCCTCGGTGCGGATGGTCGGAATCGGGTCCATGATGTCCTTGGCGGTGCGCTCGCTCTCCTGCGCGGCCAGGCGCCGCACGCTGATGCTCTCGGCCGCCTGGCAGGGAAGCAGCTTGGCCTGGAGGCGAGCAGGTCCACGAGCTCGGTCATGTTGCGGCGGATCACCTTTTCGCGGTAGGCGATGCCGGCCGCCAGGCGTTTTTCGGACAGGGCGGCGAAATCCGCCGCGTGGTCCGAAGCCACCGATCCACATCCTTTCGACTGCCGTGAATCCCGGAGGGGATTTGAAGCTCGGGCGGGGTCGGCAGGGCCAGCTCCTGGGCGGCGAAAATGACGCCGCCCGAGTTGACGAGATAGTCGGTGGCGATCATGACGCCTTTCTGAATGATAGACCACCTGCTCCATGCGGTGTGGGCGGCCTTGCGGTTGGGATCCGGCGAGTATGTGTTGGCGCCCTCGACGATCAAGGACCAGGCGCCCATGCGCCTCAACGCCGATGGCGCATTTTTCAGGGCAGGACCCCTAAATAGCTGAAGATCGGTGCGGCCGGAACAAAGCAGAACGCAGACTCGCGCAGCAGGTTGTCGGCATCGCTGGGTATCCGATCGGATGGCGATGTCCCCCGGGAAGATCTGGTCCTGGAAAAAGCGGCCGGTCACCCACCCATGCCGCTTCCAGAGGGCGTAGAGCTCCTCCAGGGGCAGGCCGGGGGTGCGAAGAGATAGCCATCTGGATTCCGCTGATGCCGATCACCCGGGCGTCGGGCAGGCGTTCACGCAGCAGGCGGCCGGTGTGCGCGCCGACGGCCCCGAAGCCCTGGATGATGACCGTCAACTCCTGGGCGGGCGGGATCTTCATCGAGGCGAACTGGCCGAGGACGGTCAGGCGCGGCAGAATCTCCAACAGCCGCTCCAGCGCGATGACCACCCCGCCGGCGGCCGCTCCCAGCTCATCGATGCGCGTTCCCCGATTTCCGCGGGCTTGGACATGGCTGGGCGTCCAGACCGTTTTCGATGGCGATGGGTTCCATGTCCGCATCATTCCAGCCCGACGTCCGGTCCCGGTACGTACAAGTCGCGATAACGCCGGATCAATCGCGCAAAGCCCCGGACCGTCTCCCGGTGGGAGTCGCAGAGGCATTGGGGTCGGCCAGGATACCGGCCTTGCCGCCCCCGAAGGGCAGGTTCGCGGCGGCGTTCTTCAATGTCATCCCGCGGGCCAGGTTGTGGATATCGGCGGGCGTGATCTCCGGCGGACCCGGATCCCGCCCATGGAAGGGGCGCCCATGGCGAGGTTGTCCACCACCAGGTAGCCGCCGATCTCCAGCGGGGATTCTTCGTCCCACATGCAGGCGACCAGCTTGGGACCCAGCTTGTCGCAGTTGATTCCCATGCGGGCGAGAAGGTTCTCGTCCTTGTAGCCGAACGTCATGTGGCAGCGCCCCTCCTTGCGCCGGGTCCGGCGCTGCCGAACAGCCTCGGGGACATTCTGCCTGGAGATAGGGTCCTTCTATCGTGCGCGGAATCATCTTGGGGGTCCTCCCTATTTTGATGACTTCGTATTCACGTATTTCGCGGTCCTCTTTTTCAACCCATCGATGGGTGCCTGAGTCATTACAGAAATTCGACTCTCACGGAGGGAAACAGGGCAACGTGCGCGCTGGGAAGGAATGCCGTTTGAATCCGGCCTCCGGGGAACCGGTCTCCGGTTGCCATGCTGGAATCCTATGCGAATCTTATTTGGAAGTCATCTGTGCAGTCCGGATACTTCGCGATGAACAAGGGCGCGCCCGAGGTCTGGAAGGCCTGACCCGGCGTCCGCGGGGGAATTCGCCGAGCCCCGGCTCAGCTGTTTCCGATGCGCGCGTTCGTGAGGTTTATCGGTGTGGCGACTCGGCGCCGCACCTGAAGCGCCGCCCGGTTCGCCGGTTGCGAACGCCACGAGGATCGTCACGCGCCGGTTCGAAAAATCGAGGGCTTGGACGGGTTCTTCAACCGGCGGTCCGCAAACCCGTTGATTCCGGTGATCTGCCGCTCGCGGATACCGCCTTCTTCCAGGACCCGGCGCGCCGAATTGGCGCGGTCGGTGCTCAAGTCCCAGTTGTTGTAGCCGGCGGTGGTGTAACGACGGCTGTCGTATGGCCCTCGATGACCACGTCGTTCGGAAAGGTGGCGATGCGCGAGGCGATCAGCTTGAGGAACTCATCGCATCCGGTTTCATGCGGGCGCTGCCGATGTCGAACACCCTTCCGCCTGCTCGATCAACTCGATCCGCAGCCCGTCCGGGGCCATGGTGATCTGGATCTGGTCCTTGAACTTGGCGAGATCCGGTATGTCCGCGATGGTCTGGGCCAGTTTCTCCCCCTCCTGCTTCAGCTTCTCCACCTCGGCGTTTTGCGGCGGCCTCGGTTGGACCGCCGGCGCGACCGGCCCGGGGGTCCGAAAACGGCTTGATCTAACGATGCCGTTCAAAACCCCGGCGGCTGTTTTGTACCACGCGCCCGGGTCCCACAAATACTGCGCCACGGAGTTGCGGATGTTCTGGTTGTGGGCGATGATCCAGAAGCACGATGAAAAGGGCCATCATGGCGGTGACGGTACCGGCATACGCCACTTTCCAGGCGCCGCCGTGGTGCGCCTCATGCCCTCCTTCTTTCTGGACTCTCTCTGATTATGTATTTTTCCCCCTCGCTCACGTCTTCTCCTTTACGTAGGCCTCCATTTCCGAAAACGGCGGACGGGTTTCGTTCGGGAGCGCTGCTGGGCGAACTCCACGCAAACCAAGGGACTGAAGCCCTGGCGAAAGCCGCAATGGCGTTCTTGAGGACCTCGAAGATCTGGCATCTCCGGCGATATCCAGATCGGAGGCCAGGGGTTGGACAAACCCATAGCAGAGGAGGATCCCGAGGAAGGTCCCGACCAGGCGGCGACCAATTTCCGCCGATCTGCGCGGCCGGTCCGTCAATCGCCTGCATGGTGATGACGATTCCAAGGACCGCCGCCACGATTCCCAGGCCGGGGAGGTGTCCCCGATCTTTGAAAGCACCATGCTCGGCTTCTTGATGTCGTTGTGGTGCGTGTCGATGTCGCCCTCCATGAGGGATTCCAGGTCATGCTGGAGGCGATGGCCGCCGATGATCATCCGGAAGGTGTCGGTCATAAAGGAAATCAACGTCTTGTGAGATAGAACATCCGGGATTTGGAAAATATGGGGCTTTCGGCCGGGGTTTCGATGTGTTTTTCAAGGGCGATCAGGCCCTCCTTCTGCGCCATGTAAAGGAGTTCATAGAGGAGCTTGAGAACGGTAGAGGTGGCCTTGGTTACGGTCTGGCCTTTGAGGGCGCCGATTGATTTATAAATGATGTCCTGGAGAACGCTTTTCGGGGCCGAGGCCAGCAAGGCGCCCAGAGAGGCCCCGCCGACGACGACGAAGTCTGGCCGGTCGGATGAGGACCATGAACGGCCCGCCCGCCTCCCAGAACCCGCCCAGGACCGAAACGAGGACCACTACGAATCCGATAATGACAAACACCGTGAACCTCTGATTTTTCAGTTGCCCCGGGGATCGGGGCATGGATCGCCTTTTATTCTCCGAATGGCAATTTAATATCGGTTGGGAGGGGGATTAACTTTAGTGCAGATCATCAGGACGGGGGAGCGCTCCCCGGGCATTTCACGAAATGCCCGGGCTACAGGCGCTTACTCGGTACCCTCTGTGCGGCGGATGGCGCCCGCTTCCAGGACGCGGGCGAAAACGCCTTCGCGGGGCATGATGCAATCACCGGCCTTGTAATAGATGGCGCATTTGTTGTGGCACTCCTTGCCGATCTGGGTGATTTCCACCAGTGCCGTGCTGCCCAGTCGACCGGCGTCCCCAGGGGGACCGCCACCCAGTCCATGCCCCGGTGCGCCGAGGTTTTCCGCAAAATCGCCGAAGGTGACATCCAGTCCCCGCTCCCGGGCCGTTCAATGCTCTCGGGAGGCGAGAAAGCTGACCCGCCGGTGCCAGGGGCCCGCGTGGGCATCGTGTCCAGCCCGTGGTTCTGACGAGAACGGGCCTCTTCGACCGATGGTTTTTGGCGTGCCTTTTTTTTTTCTTGCTGACGGCTATGGATACGATTTTCATAGAGGTAACATAAGGAAAGGGTTCAAGGGGTCAAGGGGAAAAGATACAAGGGCTCACGGTCCAGGGTAAAGATACAAGGGACGGCTCAGGGCGCACGGCGCACGGCTCAGGGAAAAAAGCGCAGGGCGAGCGCAACGCCGAGCTTGGGCCTGGGGCATATATCCTCCGACATAAAAACCGGGGATGACTGCGCGAAGAGGTCCAAGATCAAGGCGCGCGAGCTCCTGCCGAAGGAGGCGTACTCCCTGTACGCCGGACTGAGCGCAGGGCGAGCGCAACGCCGAGCTTGGGCCTGGCATATATCCTCCGACATAAAAACCGGCAATGACCGCGAAGAGGCTCCAGATTCAAGGCGTGCTAGCTCCTGCCGAAGGAGGCGTACTCCCTGTACGCCGGACTGAGCGCAGGGCGAGCGCAACGCCGAGCTTGGGCCTCTCGCACGCAGTCATCCGGCCGATCATGAAAAGGCCGTAAGTCGCGCGCAGGTTCGGCAGGAACTGAACGATGCTTCCGTACCTGGAACGGGTGGGATAGGTTGGCGTTGATGGCGGCCTCTTTTCAGCACCGACAGGCCGACATCGTAGACGAACTTGCGGAAGTCCTTGAGCGTGATCACCCGGATGTTGGGGGTGTCGAACCACTGATAGGGAAGCTGCTTGGATACCGGCGCATAGCCGCTGAACAGCAGCTGCAGCCGAATCCCCCAATGGCAGAAATTCAAAAACTGACGATCCCCTTGCGGCCGATGGCGCAGCATGGCGCGGATCAGCTCCGCCGGGGCGAAGACCTGCTGCAGGGTCTGGCTCAAAATGACGTAGTCGAAACTGGCGTCGGGGTAGTCGGCGACCTCGTCGTTGATGTCGCCCTGCAGGACCGAAAGCCCCTTGGCGAAGGCAGTGGGCGACCCTTTCTTCATTGTGTTCGATGCCCGCGCCCGACATGCCCTTGTGGGCGATCAGATACTGCAGCAGATCGCCTTCACCGCAGCCGAGATCGAGCACCTTCGACCCCGGCTCGATCCACCCGGCAATGATTTGCAGGTCGTAGCGCATCGCCGCACTGCGATTTTTCATGGCTGCCTCTGGGCCGACTCGTTGCGGACCCGCTCCAGAAAGCCACGGATCAAAAGCTCAGCCGCTCGTTCGGTATCAGAAACGCATCGTGACCCCAGTCGGCTTCGATCTCGCAGAAGCTCACGTCACAGCCGTTTTTCTTGAGTGCGCCTTCACGATCTCCCGGGACTGGTAGGTGGGGTAGAGCCAGTCTGATGTGAAGGAGATCACCAGGAACCTGGCCCGGGTCTTGGAGAAAGCCTTTACGGCCGACCCCTCGCCGTAGTGCTTTTCCAGGTCGTAGTAGTCGGCCGCCTTGGTGATGTAAAGAAACGAGTTGGCGTCGAAACGCTCGACGAACTTCCGCCCCTGGTAGCGCAGGTAGCTCTCCACCTGGAAATCGGCATCGAAATTGAAGGAGAAGTCGCTCTTGTCCTGGAGGCGGCGGCCGAATTTCATCGCGCATCGACTCGTCGGACAGGTAGGTGATGTGGCCGATCATGCGGGCCACCGCCAGACCGAGGGCGGGCTTTGTCACCTCGGTAGTAGTCGCCGTGGTTCCAGTTCGGGTCCGCCATGATCGCCTGCCGGGCGACCTCGTTGAAGGCGATGGCCAGCGCCGAGTGCTTCATGGTCGTGGCGAGCGGTATGGCCGCGGCGACCATCTGCGGGTAGCGCACCGACCATTCCAGCACCTGCATCCCGCCGATGGACCCGCCGACGACGCACAGCAGCCGTTCGATGCCCAGGTGGTCGATCAGGGCCTTCTGGGCCGCGCACCATGTCGCCGATGGTCACCACCGGGAAATTCGAGGCCGTAGGGCTTGAGGGTCCGGGGGTTGATGGTGCACGGACCGGTGGAGCCCAGGCAGCTGCCGATGATGTTGGAGCAGACGACGAAATAGGTGTCGGTGTCGATCCCTTTGCCGGGGCCGACCATGGAGTCCCACCACCCGGGCTTTTCATCCTCCGCCGAGTAGGTGCCGGCGACGTGGGCGTCGCCCGAGAGTGCGTGCAGGACCAGCACGGCGTTGCGACGGTCCGGGGCGAGGGTGCCGTAGGTTTCGTAGGCGAGGGTCACCGGCCCGAGGCGCGCGCCGTTTTCGAGGCCAGCTCATTCGGCGGCGCGGCGAAGGTGAAGAACTTCTTCTCACGATCCCCACCGAGACGTGGTCCCGGTCGTGCTGGATGTACTCGCTCATCGCAGGTTCGTTCCCGTAACGGCGCCGCCGCCCCCCAAGGGCCCTATTCCTTGAAACGGGAGGCGAACACCCGGCATTGCCGGCAGAGTCCCATTTTTTCAGACCATGTGCGGTGGTTGGCGCCGTCGCAGATGGTCCCGTTGATGAACCAGCAGAGATCCCCGCTCTTGAACTCCCAGGCCGGGCATATTGAGCCTGAAATCCTCAGGGCAGTCCATGAGCTCCCAGCAGGGCCGGAATTCGGCGGCCGGGGCCGCCCGTGAGGCCAGAAAGTACATCTGGCGCTCGACCGCCGGCGGGATCGTGCGCCACCCCTGCTCGTAGCTGTGGACGGCCTTGAGCGACACGCCCAGGAGCTGGGCCATCTGCTTCTGGGTCTTGGTCAAGTTTTTCCGCAGGCGCTTGAACTCAATGCTGTCCATGGTTTTCCCTTGCCCGGGTTTTGTGGTATGGTGGTGCAGAAGAATTCATTCTCCTACAAGGTGGTAGAGCTGTCAATCCCAATTTGTCAAAGGGTAAGCCCGGCGCACGGGGCCCCAAGGAGGTTTTTCGGATGCACCTCGCAAGGATCGTGTTTTTCCCCCGAAAAATACCCGGTCGACGACCGCTACCCATTCGATCTGCCTGTGTTCAAGCACACCCGGGAGATCCGGCTCTGACGCCCCCGTGACCTTTTTTACCGGCGAGAACGGGAGCGGGAAATCCACGCTGCTCCAGGCCGTCACCCGCCGCTGCAGCGTCATGATCTGGCAAGGGGATCAACGGGCGCGGTTCACCCGCAATCCCTACGAGGATGAATTTCACCGCTTCATCGAAGTGGAATGGACCAACGGCATGGTGCAGGGGTCGTTTTTCGGCTCCCAGGTCTTCCAGAACTTTGCCCGGATCGTGGACGAGTGGGCAACGATGGATCCCGGGATCCTGGAGTACTACGGCGGAAAATCCCTGCTGGCCCAGTCCCACGGGCAGTCGCTGATGTCGTTTTTCAAAACGCGCTTTGCCGTCGAAGGGCTCTATCTGCTCGACGAGCCGGAAACCGCGCTGTCGCCGGCAAGCCAGCTCGAGCTGCTGCGCCTGATCACGCAGATGGGCCGCGCCGGCCATGCCCAGTTCATCGTCGCCACCCACTCCCCGATCCTGATGGCCTGCCCGGACGCGGCCATTCTCAGCTTCGACCGGGCCCCGCTCGGGCCGATTGCCTACGAGCGGGGCCTGGTCGAAGCTGAGAATGGCCGCGTCCGGGCAGGCCATCAGGATCGGGGAATGGGTGGCGACGATGAACTGGGCATGGCCGGCGCGGCCCATCTGCGTGATCAGGCGCAGCAGCTCGAGCTGGCTGGTCGGCGACAGGGCGGTTTCCGGCTCGTCGAGCAGGTAGAGCCCCTCGATGGCGAAGCGCGTCTTGAAAAACGACATCAGCGACTGCCCGTGGGACTGGGCCAGCAGGGATTTTCCGCCGTAGTACTCCAGGATCCCGGGGTCCATCGTTGCCCACTCGTCCACGATCCGGGCAAAGTTTTGGAACACCTGGGAACCGAAAAACGACCCGTGCACCATGCCGTTGGTCCATTCCACCTCGATGAAGCGGTGAAATTCATCCTCGTAGGGATTGCGGGTGAACCGCGCCCGTTGATCCCCTTGCCAGATCATGACGCTGCAACGGCGGGTGACGGCTTGCAGCAGCGTGGATTTCCCGCTTCCGTTCTCACCGGTGAAAAAGGTCACGGGGGCGTCAAGGCGGATCTCCCGGGTGTGCTTAAAAACAGGCAGGTCAAAGGGGTAGCGGTCGCCGACCGGGTATTTTTCGGGGAATAACACGATTCTTGCGAGGTGCATCCGAAAAACCTCCTTGGGACTCCTTGCGCTGGGTATGCCTTTTGAGAAATTGGGATTGACAGCGCTACCACTTTGTAGGAGAATCAACCCCTTGACACCACCATACCACAAAACCTCGGGTAAGGGAAAACCATGGACAGCATTGAGTTCAAGCGTCTGCGGAAAAAATTGGACAAGACCCAGAAGCAGATGGCCCAACTCCTGGGTGTGTCGCTCAAGGCCGTCCACAGCTACGAGCAGGGGTGGCGCACGATCCCGCCCGCGGTTGAGCGCCAGATGTACTTTCTGGCCTCAAGGGCGGCGCCGGCCGCCGAGTTCCGGCCCTGTTGGGAGCTCCGGGACTGCCCCGAGGAGTTAAGGCTCAATTGCCCGGCCTGGGAGTTCAAGAGCGGGGATCTTTGCTGGTTCATCAACGGGACCATTTGCGACGGCGCCAACCACCGCACATGGTCGGAAAAAATGAAGCTCTGCCGCAAGTGCCCGGTGTTCGCCTCACGCTTCAAGGAATAGGGCCCCTGGGCGGCGGCGCCGGTACGGGAACGAACCAGAGATGAGCGAGTACATCCAGCACGACCGGGACCGCATCTCGGTGGGGATCGTGGCGAAGCAGTTCTTCACTTTCGCCGCGCCGCCGAAGGAGCTGGTCCTCGAAAACGGCAGCCGCCTCGGGCCGGTAACCCTCGCCTACGAAACCTACGGCACCCTCGCCCCGGACCGTCGCAACGCCGTGCTGGTCCTGCACGCGCTCTCGGGCGATTCCCACGTCGCCGGCACCTACTCGGCGGATGATGAAAAACCCGGGTGGTGGGACTGCATGGTGGGCCCCGGCAAAGGGATCGACACCGACACCTATTTCGTCGTCTGCAGCAACATCATCGGCAGCTGCCTGGGCTCCACCGGTCCGTGCACCATCAACCCCCGGACCCTCGAGCCTTACGGCCTCGATTTCCCGGTGGTGACCATCGGCGACATGGTGGCGGCCCAGAAGGCCCTGATCGACCACCTGGGCATCGAACGGCTGCTGTGCGTCGTCGGCGGGTCCATCGGCGGGATGCAGGTGCTGGAATGGTCGGTCCGCTACCCGCAGATGGTCGCCGCGGCCATACCGCTCGCCACGACCATGAAGCACTCGGCGTTGGCCATCGCCTTCAACGAGGTCGCCCGGCAGGCGATCATGGCCGACCCGCAACTGGAACCACGGCGATTACTATCGTGGGGAAAAGCCCGCCCTGGGTCTGGCGGTGGCCCGGATGATCGGCCACATCACCTATTTGTCCGATGAATCGATGCGGCTGAAATTCGGCCGCCGACTCCAGGACAAGAGCGACTTTTCCTTCAATTTCGATGCCGATTTCCAGGTGGAGAGCTACCTGCGCTACCAGGGGCGGAAGTTCGTCGACCGTTTCGACGCCAACTCGTTTCTGTACATCACCAAGGCGGCCGACTACTTCGACCTGGAGAAGCACTACGGCGAGGGGTCGGCCGTAAAGGCCTTCTCCAAGACCCGGGCCAGGTTTCTGGTGATCTCCTTCACATCGGACTGGCTCTATCCCACCTACCAGTCCCGGGAGATCGTGAAGGCGCTCAAGAAAAACGGCTGCGACGTGAGCTTCTGCGAGATCGAGGCCGACTGGGGCCACGACGCCTTTCTGATACCGAGCGAGCGGCTGACGGCCTTGATCCGTGGCTTTCTGGAGCGGGTCCAGCATGAACAACGGCGTTGACTTGATGCGCTACGATCTGCAGATCATCGCCTCCTGGGTCGCGCCCGGCTCCCGGGTGATCGATCTCGGCTGCGGGGAGGGTGATCTGCTGCAGTACCTCATGGCTCACAAGGGGGTGACCGGCAGCGGGATCGAACACAACGAGGAAAAGGTCGCCCACTGCATCGAGAAGGGCCTCTCGGTCCTGCAGGGCGACATCAACGAGGAGGTCCTGGACTACCCGGAGGACACCTTCGACTACGTCATTCTGAGCCAGACCCTGCAGCAGGTCTACGAGCCGGCCCGGTTGATCCGGGCCATGCTGACGCATCGGCCGAAGGGGGATCGTGAGCTTTCCGAACTTCAGCCATTGGGGGATCCGGCTGCAGCTGCTCCTGACCGGGTTTGCCCCGGTCTCGCGCCAGCTGCCCTACCAGTGGTTCGACACGCCCAACATCCGGGTGATCACGCTCAAGGACTTTCGCAAGTTTGTGGGCGATGTCGGACTGAGGGTGCTCAAGGAGGCGGCCATCGACACCCATTCCCAGGACCGCCGGGGCCGCATCGTCAGGCGCCTGCCGAATCTCAGGGCTACCTACGGGATCTTCATGGTCGGCCGCTGACTGCGTGAGAGGCCCGATTTCGGCGTTGCGCTTCGTCCCGCGCTCGCTGCGGCGTACCAAAGTACGCCTCACTCGGCGGGGCCTCGCGCGCCTTGAACTCGGGCCTCTTACGAAGTCAGCTGAGTCGGGATGTTTTGGAGGAGCCTCAATTTCGGCGTTGCGCTTCGGCCCGCGCTCGCTGCGGCGTACCGGCCGGGGCGTTCAAAAGCGAGCATCGGGCTGTCAGCCAAGGCGCCCGGCGCTTTGGGAAGCGCAGCATGCGGCCAGCATGTGAGCATTTCCAAAGGCCGGGCAACGCCGGATCACGGGCTGAGGCGACGCTTTCCAGCGGCCCGGGGTGCGCCTCACTCGGCGACCTCGCGCGCCTTGAACTCGGGCCTCTCACGCAGTCAGCCGAGCCGGGGTGTTTTGGAGATAGGCCCCGATTCCGCGTTGCGCTTCGGAGTGAGGTTTACGATTGCATTGAAGCCGTCAGGTCTTATTATTGGTTTCTCTATTTCACTTGAACCCTCGAACCCTCGGCCCCTTGAACCCTTTTTTTACAGGTATCCCCATGGAAATCGTGTCCATCGCCGTCAGCAAGAAAAAAGGAACCCCCAAGACGACCGTCGCCGAAGCCCTCCTGTCCAAGGACCACGGGCTCGAGGGCGACGCCCACGCCGGCCCCTGGCATCGCCAGGTAAGCCTGCTGGCGGCCGAGAGCATCGAGGCGGCCCGGCGCCAGGGGCTTGATGTCACCTTCGGCGATTTCGCCGAGAACATCGCGACCACCGGTGTCGACTGGAAAACCCTGCCGGTCGGCACCCGGGTCCGGCTGGGGCGCCAGGCGGTGGTGGAGATCACCCAGATCGGCAAGGAGTGTCACAACCGCTGCGCCATCTACTACAAGGCCGGGGACTGCATCATGCCGCGCGAAGGCGTCTTTGCCCGCGTGCTTGAGGAAGGCCTGATCCGTTGCGGAGATTCGATTGAATTTATAACCAAATGAACCTTTCCCACCTCCCACCCTGCGGCGATCCCGCCCTTCTTAATAAAGATTAAAGTTCGGGCCCCGGCCAACCGATATACAATTAGCAGGCCGGGTGAACCGTGTCACGGCCTTGCACGATGGGGGAAAGCACCAATCCCGCATGGGGGCTGGCGGCATGGTTTTTCGGCCTCGGGCCGAGAAGACTGCCGCGTTTCAGAGGGGTCACCGCATCACCGGCTGCCGTGGGCATGGCCCCCGGATCGGGTGGCCGGAATCAATCGACAGCGAGGTCATCAGTGTTTGTCATCATAGGATTTGTGGTCGTCCTCGTTTCGGTTCTGGGGGGGTTCGCGGAGGCCGGCGGGCCGTTTATGGTCCTCATCCAACCGGCGGAGTTCATCATCATCGGCGGGGCGGCCCTGGGGGCGCTGCTCGCATCGGCGCCGAAGAGCGTGCTGCAGAAAATGGTCACGAAAACCATCGGGGTGCTGAAAGGCGACACGGTCACCAAGGCCTCCTATCTATCGGCGCTGAAACTCATGTACGAGCTGCTGTTCATGGCCCAGAAGGAGGGCCTGATCGCGCTTGAAAAGCACATCGAAACCCCGGCCGAGAGCTCGATCTTTTCGAAATACGGCGACGTCCTCGCCAACAAGACGCTGATCTCCTTCATGACCGACACCTTCCGCATGGTCATCATCGGCGGCATCGCTTCCCACGACCTCGAAGCCCTGATGGAGGGGGACATCGACACCCACCACAACGACGTGAAGAAACCGAGCATGGTCTTGTCCAAGATCGCGGACACCCTGCCCGGTCTGGGGATCGTGGCGGCGGTTCTCGGCATCGTCATCACGATGCAGGCCATCGACGGGCCTGCCGGCGAAATCGGCAAGAAGGTGGCGGCGGCGCTCGTCGGGACCTTCCTGGGCATCCTGCTCTGCTACGGGTTCGTCCAACCGCTGGCCTGCAACCTCGACATCGCCGGAGAAAAGGAGATCCAGATTTTCGAGGTCATCAAGGCCGCGATCTCCGCCTTCGCCCGCGGGTTCAGCCCGCTGGTCTGCGTGGAGTTTGCCCGGCGCTGCATCCCGAGCGAAATCCGGCCTGAGTTCGCGGAAATGGAAGCCCACGTGAAGGACAAGAATTGAACGACTCGGAAAAAAATCTGATCATCCGCAAGGTCATCAAGCGCGGCGGCCACGAAGGACACCACGGTGGTGCCTGGAAGGTGGCCTATGCCGATTTCGTCACGGCCATGATGGCGCTGTTCATCGTCTTGTGGATCATCGCCCACAACGCGAACGTCCGCGATTCCGTGGCGCAGTACTTCCGGGACCCGGGCGCCATGCACAAAAACGCATCCGGCGGTGTGCTGGACGGCATCAATGCGATCAAGCCCTTCACCGACCCGCAGCCGGCGGCACCCCCGGTCCAGCCGCGCAAGTCGGAGGTGGAAAAGCTCCGGCAGGAAGGTGAAAAACTGGTCGAGACCATCGCCGCCCTTCCGGACCTGAGCAAGTTCAAAGACCAGATCCAGGTGTCCATCACCAAGGAGGGACTGCGGATCGAACTGATCGAGCGCGCCGAGGGTCTCTTTTTCGACGTCGGCAGCGCGCGCATGAAGCCGGATGCGGCCAGGATGCTCAAGCTGATCGCCTCCCGGATCGCCGCTTTTCCGAACCACCTCCTGGTCGAAGGCCATACCGACAGCCGGCCCTACAGCGGGGCCGGCTACAACAACTGGGACTTGAGCACCGACCGCGCCAACGCCGCGCGCCGGGTGCTCGAAGAGGGCGGCGTCGCCGAGCGCCAGATCTCAAGCGTCAACGGCTATGCGGACAAGCGCCTGAAAAACCCCGACAGCCCGCTGGACTTCTCCAACCGGCGGGTGGCCATCCTGGTGACCTTCGTTACCTCAGAGCCGCCCGAATCCGGGCAGGTCGCGCCGGCAGTGACCCCATTCGTCCAGCAGTCGGCCATCCCCAGGCGAAGCTGACACGCGTGTCCGGAATCTGGCGCCGTCCGGATCCGGCCGCCCGACCCTCCCCATGAGGGCGGGTCGCGCCCGGATCACCGCTGATGGGCACCGAACCGCCCGCCGCCCATCTCACACCCATCGCTCTTCCCCCAATTGACATTCAAGCCCCCTTGCCATAAGGATTTATTCCAGCCTGCGCGATTCGCAACGGCCTGTACCGCAATAGTGAGCGCACTCCCCGCTGCTTGCCTTGGGGGGGGTGCGAGCGGATCATCAAATGACCGTATCCCTTACGGTCGCAGATTTCCTGCGGCGAGCTGCCGGAAATCATCAAACCCCGCCGGGAGACTCCGCCCATGATACCGAAAATGATGCACGACTTACATGAAGGCGCACCTCCCCGAGAGCGCTCGCCCAGGCGCGCACGCGCCGGCGGGAGGGCTGCTGCCACCTGGTGTTCGGCCATCGCGACGAGCATCTGCTGGCCCGGATGGGAATCAACTGCGACCGGCTCGGCCCCAAGCTGGTGGCCTTCATGTGGGACGAGCGAATCCCCGCATGCCATCGGCGGCTACCTGGTGGTGGACAACCTCTCCATGGGGACGCCGTCCATGGGCGGCATCCGGATGTTGCCGGAGCTGGTCCCGGCCGAGATCCACAACCTGGCCCGGGGGATGACCCTGAAGAATGCCGCCGCCAGCTTGCCTTTCGGTGGCGGCAAGGCCGGCATCGTGTCCGACCCGGACCTCACGCCGGAGATCCGCATTGCGGTGATCCGGGGCTTCGCCCGTCTGATCCGGCTCTACCGCGACCTCTACGTGCCGGGACCGGATGTCGGCACCAATGATGCGGACATGCACACCGTCGCCATCGAAAACGGGATCGACAGCGCCGTGTCCAAACCGGCGGACATGGGGGGGAATCGCATCGATGAGCTCGGTGCGGCCGCCGGCGGGGTGGTCATCGCCCTGGAGCGGCTGCTCGAGATCATGCCGCGGCTGACCGTCCTGCCGCAGTTCGCCCAGCTGAAAATCCCGCCCCCCGAGGCCCTCACCGTCAGCGTGCAGGGCTTCGGCGCCGTCGGCGCCCATGCGGCCCGGATCCTGGCCGAGCGTCTTCCCGATGCCAGAGTGGTCGGCGTGAGCGACCTCGACGGGCTATCTCTTCGACCCCGACGGGCTGCCCGTCGCAGCGCTTTTTGACCTCTGGGCGCGGCAGGGGATCGTCACCGAGCCCTACTATCGCGAGCACATCGCCCCGCTGGCGCAGCGCCACGCCACCCAGTTTTCCACGGCCGCCGACAACCTGCTGCGGGAGTCCGCCTTCTGTTTCATCCCGGCCGCCCCGGTGTTCAATTACCTCGGGGTTCAGGCCTCCGAGCGCTGCTCGATGAGCGTCGAGCGCATGGGGGCCTGGTCGTTGATCGTCGAAGGGGCCAACACCTATTCCCCGGACCCCAACCGCAAGGCCGGCCGCACGCGCATGGAACAGGCGGTCTACCGCCAAAAAGGGGTCATGATCGCGACCGACTATCTTGTCAACTCAGGCGGCGTCATCTTCGCCGCCCAGGAGCAGCTCGTCCCCACGCCGCCGGAGCTCCAGCTCCCGGCTGAAATGCTCGGCGACCGCCCGGCCGTGGAGGCCTGGCTCGAGGAGCGAAGCGGCCGATTTCGACCGGCTCTCGGAGCGGCGCCGGGAGGCCGGGGTTGCCTACCGGGAGAAGGTGATCCGGCGCAACATGACCGAGCTGGTGGATCTGCTGGCCTCCGACGCGGACCTCCTGCCCTGCCAGGCGGCCGAACGCATCAGCCTGCGGCGACTGGCGGCCAAGGAGGGCGAGCGCACGGCGCGGGAAATCATGGAGCCGATGCCCACGATCCACGCCGCCGCGCTGTTGCAGGAGGCGGCGAGTCTGATCGTCCAAGGCCGCAGCAACATCATCGCGGTGCTCTCCGCCGATGGGAAGATGGCCGGCGTGCTGACCGCCTGGGACATCGCCCGCGCCGTCGCCGAAGGGGGAGGGGAGGAACGGGTTGGAGAACGTCATGACCCGCCGCGTGGTGTCGGCCGCGCCCTCTGCGCTCATTGCCGACATCGTGCACGATCTCGAGCAGCACCGCATTTCGGCCATGCCGGTGGTGGAGGACGGGCGGGTGCTCGGGGTGATCAATTCGGATCTTCTCGCCCAGCGCTATTTCCCGCAGCTGCTGCAGGCCCAGGGCGTGGAGTGACTCCCATCCCCTGCTTCCCCCAGGGCGCGGCGCGCACGCAATTGACGCGGCCCGCGACCGTCGTTAGCTTTAGTGCCTGATCGGTCCCGGTCGATCCAACCCGGAACAGGAGGATAAACCGATGAAAAAACCATTGTCTGTGCTGACGGTCGCTCTGCTTTTCGTGCTGTCCGCCGCGGGACACGGGGCGGGCGTCGACTTCGGCGGCGTCCTCGACAGCGCCAAAAAAGCGGTCGGGGGCGGCGGCAGCGGCCTCGGCAACGACGAGGTCGTGAGCGGTCTCAAAGAGGCGCTGCAGATCGGGACCGGAAACGCCGTCGCCACGGTCGCCAAACCGGACGGGTACTACAAGGACCCCTCGATCAGGATCCCGCTGCCGGGGGCGGTCCAGAAAGTCGAGAAGCTCCTGCGCGTCGCCGGCTACGGTCAGCAGGTCGACGATTTCGAGCTCAGCATGAACCGGGCCGCCGAGAAGGCCGCGCCGGAGGCCAAGTCCATCTTCGTGGATGCCGTGAAACAGATGCAGTTCGAGGATGCGCAGAAAATCCTGAAAGGGCCGGACGACGCCGCCACCCGCTATTTCGAGAATAAGACATCCGGCCGCCTCGAGGAGATCTTCAAGCCGATCGTCAAGGACTCTATGAACCAGGTCGGGGTCACCCGCCAGTACCAGGATCTCAACGCCAAGGCGAGCGCGCTTCCGATGGGCGGCAACCTGGGCCTCGACCTCGACCGGTACGTCACCGAAAAGGGCCTCAAAGGCCTCTTCACCATGCTGGCCGAGGAAGAAAAAAAGATCCGCCGGAACCCGGCCGCCCGCACGACCGACCTGCTCAAGAAAGTCTTCGGAAGCCGCTGACGGCCGCCCGGGGGCCCGTCGATGCCTGTGCCGAGCGAGGTCCGGGCCCCTTTTGCAAAAAATCAACGCCCGCCATTGAGCCTGCCTGCCGCCCGGTCCTTTCCGCATTAAAGTTTTTTCCGGCACATCCCGATATAAAGTCCGGACGAGAAAACCAGACACAGGTTCGTTCTACCGGTCTCCGCCTGCCGGTCCTCCGGACCTTCCCGCACCACCCGAACTTTACACCAATCAAGGAGGTTCGCATGAAAAGCTCGAAGCCGTCGCTGTTTGTTGTTGCCCTTGCCGTGGCCCTGGGACTGCTGGTTTCAGGAATCCACGGCCGGACCGGGCACGCCCAGAGCTCGGCAACGGAAGTCAACCTGACCGGGATGTGGGTCATCGATTTTGAAAACGGGAAAAAGGGGTGGATGAGCATCGTCTATCAGCCGACCGGCCCCAATGCCTACACGGGGCGCATCTCGATCCCGGACTACGGCGAGACGGACATCAAAAGCGCCTCGCACCGCGGTAATTTCAAATTGGGCAAGGACATCATCTTCACCCCCTCTGCGGTGGCCGGGAAGGGCTACTTCGTTCAATGGGTCATTTTCGACAAGATCGCCAGCACCAGCATGGCGGCGGGCAAGATCATCGCGGGCCAGGGACAGCTCCTGCCGGGCAACACGAGCAAGATCAAGTTTTTCGCAACCAGAGGATAGACACAGGCGGTCACCCGCCTGGACTCACACAGCACCACATCGGAGGAGGCCGAATGTCACTTGATCAGACCATCACCGAAATCGCCAAAAACCTCGTCGGAGAGCTCACCCCGCAAAAAGACGGCTCGCTCAAGCTCGAAGCCGTGGTGGCCGAGCGCAAGAAATTCCTCTCCCGCAAAAAACTCACCTACATCTGCCGCTTGCGGGTCGACGATGCCGCCCGGCAGGTGCGCTTCTTCGAAATGCTCAAGGAGTCCGGGTTCGGTCTCGGCGCGGGCGGGGACGACTCGGGGCCGGGGGTGGGCTTCAAAAAGGAGGTCTACGGAAGCTCCGGGAAAGCCCGCACCGCGACTATCGAGGAGCAGTCCCGGCTCTTCGGGGAAGACTACCGGTACACCTTCGACCTCGGCCGGCTCAGGGAGGCGGTGCGCCGAGCGGCGGCCGAGGCCGGCTACGGCTTCGAGATCACGCTGATGGAAAAAGCCGTCTGAGCCCCGCCGCGCCGCCGCATCAGGGACGCGGACCGAAGATCCGGCGGCGGGTTCAGCAGCCCGTCGACCCATCGGCGCGGAAACCCCTCTCTGCCGTGCTCCGCGCCCAGAAGCGCCCCGAGCACGGCCCCGCGGTAGACGTTGTCGCCGCCCAGGTTGGTGTTCACCACCAGGGCCTTTTCCGGGTCGTCGTGGTATTTCAACGCCAGGTAGATCACCGCCGGCACCGAGTGCTCGACGTAGCAGGCCGTGCTGAACTTCGGTCCGATCACCCAGTCGTCCGGGTCGTCGAGCCATTTGACGAACGGGTGGCCCAGCAAGGGATTGACCTGGGCTCGAATCATGTCGCGGATGGCCGCGTCCAGTCTTTTCCCGCCGAATACCTCCAGCAGAAGCTCGATGACCAGGGACCCCGCCTCCCGCATTTTCTCGCCCGGGTGGGTCAGACCGAGGTGTTCGAGGGCCGCCCGGCGCGCCGTCGTCGGGTCGGTGTGATGGAAGGCGACGATGGGGATGATCCCGGGCAGGCCGCCGATGTGCTTCTCGACGGCACCGCATCGGCGCGGGGGGAGCCCTTGGGCGTAGTTGGTGAAAAAGTGACGGTGGCACTCCTCGATGTAGGTGTCGCGGTGGCGGCCGGGGGTGGTCATGAAGGCGATGTAGCGGCCGAGCCAGTCGTCGGCATCGTAGCCGCCGCGCTCGTTCAAGAGACTGGATCAGGAGGCTGCACAGCTGGATGTTCAAGGTGTTCTCGCCGGCCTGCAGGAACTGGTGATAGTGAATTCCTTTTTGCCCCCAGTAGCGGGCCTGATCGTGCAGGATTTCCCCCTTCGGGTTGAGCGCCGTGTAGGCCGAGCGGAACAGGATGCTGTCCGGGTGCGGGTTGCGCGGGGCCAGGTAGTCCGTGACCCGGCCGTAGTCCGTGTGCAGGGCGCTGCGGTCGTAATACCAGTGCACCGGCATGGCCAGGGCATCCCCGATATAAAGGCCCCACAGAGCCCCCTGGGTCCTGCCGTTCCCCCTCGATTCGGTCGACATGCGGCTTCCTCCTCCTCTTCGGTCTTTGGCAGCAAGCCTAATGCACCCGCCGGCGGGGCGCAAGGTCACGGACATCTTCCGGGCCAACCTGATCATCCCGCTGGGGCTCGTGACCGTGCTGACCGCCCTGGGGGTGTGCTACGATTTTTTCATCGCCTCGCGCGCGGCGGAGGGCGGCTGGGATTTCGCGCGGCCCTTCGTGGCCGGGGTGGCCCGACGCGACGAGTGGCCGGCCCCGCTGCTGGTCGTCGCCTTCGTGATCGGGGTCTTCCCGCGCATGCTCTGGCAGATCATCGCCGCCTTTTTCACGAAAGTCACCTTTCTCAAGCTCGTGCTGCCTTCGATCGAAGCCAAGCAGCCGCTGAGCGACCTGGACGGCCTGACGGTGTGGCACGAGTCGCGGCTGGAAGAGGAGGATGTCGAGAACGTCCCCAACATGGCCAGCGTCGATGTCGTCGACATCATGCTGCACACGCAGATCCCGGCCGAGCGGCTGATCGCCTGGATCGACCAGGCGATCCTCGGCAGCGCGCTCGGCCCCGCCCAGGGGGAAGCCCAAAGCCCGCTGCGGGGCAAATTGCGCACGCTGGGCATCCGGACCGCCACCCAGCTGCTGGCAGTCTACCAGGACAAGGCCGGCGGCCGCAAGGAGCTCGAAAACCTGGCGACCCCGGGCAGTGTTGCCGGCCTCGTCACGGCGCTGCGGACCGAGGTCAATTTCGAGGCGGTGGCTTCCTGGAGGGGTATTATCTGAGAGTGAGGTGTCACCCGGGGTGCCCCGGGGGGCCCGGAGCCGCGGCCGCCCGGGGGGCGGTCCGGCGGCGCAGCTTCCGCTGCAGGGCGTCCATGTACAGGTAGAAGACCGGGGTGACATAGAGGGTCAGCATCTGCGAGAAGAGCAGCCCTCCGACGACGGCCAGGCCGAGCGGCTGGCGCGACTCGCCTCCGGCGCCCCAGCCGACGGCGATCGGAAGCGAGCCCATGAGGGCGGCCATGGTGGTCATCATGATCGGCCGGAAACGGACCACGCAGGCCTCGAAAATGGCCTCCTCCGGCGTCTTGCGGCCGACGCGCTGGGCCTCGAGCGCGAAATCGATCATGATGATGCCGTTTTTCTTGACCAGCCCCACCAGCAGCACCAGCCCGACGAAGGAGTAGATGTTCAGCTCGGCGCCGAAAAGCAGAAGGGTCGCGAGCGCCCCGACCCCGGCGAGCGGCAGGGCCGAGAGAATCGTCAGGGGGTGGATGAAGCTTTCGTAGAGAATGCCCAGTACGATGTAGATCACCAGGATGGCGACGATGAGCAGAATCCCCAGGTCGCGGATGGAGGACTCGAACACCTGGGCCGTGCCCTGGAAGCTGGCGGAGACGGTCGGCGGCAGCAGGCGCCGTGCGGCCTGGTTCAGGGCGGAGACGGCGTCCCCCAGCGCAAAGCCGGGCCGGATGTTGAAGGAGATGGTGACCGACGGCAGCTGCCCGCTGTGGTTGACGGTCAGCGGCCCGTACCCCTGCCGGATGGCGGCGATCCCGTTCAGCGGAACCAGAACGCCGGTGGAGGATCGCACGTAGAGCAGCGACAGGGCGCTCGGGTCCATCTGGTACTGGGGCTCGAGCTCCATGATGACCGGGAACTGGTTGGTCGACGCATAGATGGTGGAGATCTGCCGCGCGCCGTAGGCCGTGTAGAGGGCGTCCTGGATCTGCTGGGCGGAGATGCCGAGCGAGGCGGCTTTGTCGCGGTCGATCTCCACATCCACCTGCGGGTTCTTGAGCTGCAGGTCGGTGGTGACGTCCTGAAACCCGGGCAGGGCCTGGATGGTCTCGGCCAGCAGGGGCGCCACCCGGTAGAGCTCGTTCACGTCGGTCCCCTGCAGCGTGTACTGGTACTGGCTTTTGCTGAGCCGCCCGCCGATCCGGATCGGCGGCGGGTTTTGAGCAAAAGCCCGTATGCCGGGCACCTGGGCCATTTTCGGCCGCAGCCGCTGGATGATCTCGTCGGCCGAGTGCGCGCGTTCGGAGCGGGGTTTCAGCCGCAGCACCAGGATCCCCGTGTTCTGGCCGGTGATGCTGCCGGCGCGGGCCCCGGCGCTCGACATGAAGGCCGCGACGTTCTCGTCCTGGCGCAGCACCTCGGCCAGCGCCCGCTGCTGGCGTTGCATCGCCTCCCAGGAAATGCCCTCCGCGGCCTCGGTCATCACGTAGATCTGCGAGCGGTCCTCGTTCGGGATGAACCCCTTGGGCACGGCCTTGAACAGCCAACCGGTCGCCGCCAGGACCACCACGAGGATGAGGAGCGTCAGCCAGCGTTTGCCTAAAAACCAGCGCAGGCTGCGCGCATACACCCCGAGGACCCCATCGTAGAAACGTTCGGTGGCCGCATACAGACGGCCCGGCGCCCGACCCTCCTCTTTCGGGCTCAGGAACCGGCTGCAGAGCATGGGGGTGAGCGTCAGGGAGATCACCCCCGAAATGAGGATCGCCACCCCGATGGTGACGGCGAACTCCTGAAACAGCCGGCCCAGGATCCCCCCCATGAACAGGACGGGAATGAAGACGGCCACCAGGGAGAGCGTCATCGAGATGATCGTGAAGCCGATCTCCCGGGAGCCGTTGAGCGCCGCCTTGACGGGTCCTTCCCCCATCTCCAGGTGGCGCACGATGTTCTCGAGCATGACGATGGCGTCGTCCACCACGAACCCCACCGCCAGGATCAGGGCCATGAGCGAGAGGTTGTCGATGCTGTAGCCCAGGAGGTACATCACCGTGAAGGTCCCGATGAGGGACATCGGCATGGCCAGGCTGGGGATGATGGTGTCCTTGAGGCGGCGCAGGAAGAGGAAGATCACCAGCACCACCAGGGCCAGGGTGAACAGGAGGGTGAATTTCACGTCGGTGACCGATTCCTCGATGGACTCGGACTGGTCGTAGAGGACGTGCAGCGACACCGAGGCCGGCAGCTGCGCCTGGAAGGTGGGCAGGAGCCTTTTGACCTCCTTGGTCACCGCGACGGTGTTGGTGCCCGGCTGGCGGTAGACGGCGAGCGACACCGAGCGCTGGTCGAGATACCAGGCCGCGGTCTTGTTGTTTTCGACGCCGTCGGAGACACTGCCGAGCTCCCCCAGCCGCACCGGGCTGCCGTCGCGATAGCTGACGATGACCGAGCGGTAGGGCTCCGCGTGGAGGAGCTGTCCGCTGGACTGAACGGTGAAGGCCTGGTTCGCGCCGTAGAGGGTCCCGGTCGGCAGGTTGACGTTGGCCCGCCGCACGGCCTCGGCCGCCTGGTCGATCCCGATGCCGAGGGAGGCCATTTTGCGGGGGTCGAGCTGGATGCGCACGGCGTATTTCTGCGAGCCGAAAATCTGCACCTGGGCCACCCCGCCCACCATGGAGATCTGCTGGGCCAGCATGGTCTCCCCGTACTCGTTCAGCGTGTAGAGCGGCAGGGTCGGCGATGTCAGGGACAGGCGCAGGATCGGCTGGTCGGCCGGGTTGACCTTGCGGAAGTACGGCGGGGTGGGCATGTCGCCGGGCAGGTTGCGCGCGGCCCTGGAGATCGCCACCTGAACGTCCTGGGCGGCGGCGTCGATGTTGCGCTTGAGGTTGAACTGAAGCGTGATCTGAGTGCCGCCCATGGAGCTGGTGGAGATCATGGAGTCCAGGCCGTCGATGGACGAAAACTCGCGCTCCAGCGGGGTGGCGACCGCGGTGGCCATGGTGGCCGGGCTGGCGCCGGGCAACGCGGCCGTGACCGAGATCGTCGGAAAATCGACATTGGGCAGGTCGCTCACCGGCAGCCGGGTGTAGGCCATGACCCCGAAGATCAGGATCGAGACCATCACCAGGGTCGTCATTACCGGGCGGCGGATGAACAGTTCCGAGAAGTTCATGTGAGGTACCAGTTTTAAGTTTTAAGTGTTAAGTGTTAAGCGTAAGTAAAAGGTCCTTTTTCTTTACTTAAAACTTAACACTTAAAACGTAACACGGCCGCCACAGGCGGCAACCGACACGGCCACCGAGGCGGCTTCGCAGGCGGCTCGCTATCCCGCGATCCGCACCTTGGCCCCCGGGACCAGACGCAGCTGGCCCTCGGTGACCACCTTCTCATCGGCGCTCACCCCCTGCTCGACGACCACCTCGTCCCCCAGCGACATTCCCAACCTGACGGGGCGCATCTCCACGGTCATGTCCGGGGTGACGACGTAGACGAACTGCCCGTCCTGGCCCACCTGGACCGCTTGGGAGGGGATGACCACGGTGTCGGGGCGGCTGGTCAGCGTCAGGACAGTGGTGACGAACTGCCCGGGCCACAGGTGCCGCCCGGTGTTGGCGAAAGCGGCTTTGAGCATGACCGTGCCTGTCTGGCTGTTGACCTTGTTGTCGAGGAAGCTCAGCGTGCCCGTTTCCGGTTTCTCCGGGCCTTGCGGGACGAAGGCCTCCACCTTCAACGGTCCCTGCGCCATGCGGGTCTTGATTTCCGCGAGAGATTGCTGCGGGACGGCAAAGGCGACGTTGATCGGCAGGATCTGGGCGATCTCCACCATGCTGGTCTTGTCGTCGTTGGCTTTGACCTGGGACCCTTCGTCCACCAGCAGCCGGCCGGTCCGGCCGGTCATGGGTGCCTTGATATAGCAGTATTCCAGCTGCAGCCGGGCACGCTCGACACTGGCGCGATCCGCCGCCACCGTGGCCCGCAACGCCTCGGCATTGGCCCGGAACTGCTCGAATTTGTCGTTGCTCACGAAGTTCTTGGCGGCCAGTTCGGCGTAGCGCCGGGCATCCATGCCGGCCTTGTCGGCGAGCGCCGTGTCACGTTCGAGCCTGGCTTGGGCTTCCTGGAGGGCCACCTGGTGGGGCCTGGGGTCGATGGTGAACAAAAGGTCGCCCTTTTTGACATCGTGGCCTTCCCGGAAGTGGACCCCCACCAGCTGGCCTTCGATGCGGGATCTGACGGACACCGTGGCGGAGGCCTCCACCGTGCCGACCGACTTGAGCTCTACCGGCACCGTTTTCCGAACCGCCGGGGCGACCACGACGCCGACAAGGGGCTCCTTCCTCTCGCGCGGGGGCGTTCCCTCGCTGCGCGACAAGAAGACAACCGTCAACGCAACGCCGAGTGCCGCCACGGCGATGGCCAGGACGATGGGCCGCTTCGATCCTGTTTTAACTGAAGGGGTGTTGTCCATAGGGAGTTCTCGCGGCGATTCCGGTAGCTGGGAGAATGTTCAAGGGACGGGAATTCGCGCGGCGGGAAATTTCCCCGCCACTGTGACCTTCCGATCGGCCGGTGCCGGTGATGTGAGGGGGACCACGGTCTCTCCGCACGCCGGTGTTTACCGGCAAATAGCATTTTAAGGCATCGGGCGACGGAATTCAATATAAAACAAAATCATTCGCGCAACGCAGCCGGCCGTCGCGGGGGCGCTCAGCCGCGGGTGCGTTCGAATCCGGGGATGGCGACGAACCCCTCCAGGCGGCCCAGCCCCCAGGTCGCCAGGGAGACCAGGGCGAGGTACACGCCCCCGACCACGAAGAACACCTCCAGGTACTTGAAGTACATCGACGCCAGGATCTTGGCCTCGCCGGTGAGCTCGATGCAGGTGACCATGTAGGCCAGGGAGGAATACTTGATGAGGTAGATGAACTCGTTGCCGCAGCCGGGCAGGGCGCGGCGGATGGCCTGGGGCAGCAGGATCGTCATGACGGCCCGGGTGCGGCTGAACCCGAGCGAACGCGCGGCCTGGAGCTGACCCTGCTTGATCGAGCGCAGCGCCCCGCGCACGTACTCGGCGTGGTAGGCCCCGCTGCACAGGGAAAAACCCACCACCGCCGCCGCGTAGGGGCTCAGGTAGATGCCGAGCTGCGGCAGGCCGAAGTACCACAGGTAGAGCTGGACCAGCAGGGGAAAACCGCGGAACACAATCCCGTAGAGCTCCGCCAGCCGGCGCCACAGGGGGCGGCCGTAGACCCGCAGGGTGCCGGCCAGGATGCCGATAACGATGCCGCAGACCGCCGAGGGCAGGATCAGCTGGATGCTGACCACGAGCCCCCTCAGCATGGCCGGGGCGACTTCCTGGACATAAAACGAATCGAGGCCCATCGCGCTCAGCCCTCTTCGCGCTGCCGATCCGGCAGCCGGGCGATCTTGGCGCAGAATTCGCGCGTGCGATCCTGCCGGGCGCAGTTCAAGATCACCTCCGGCGGACCCTGTTCCAGGATGACGCCGTTTTCCATGAACAGGATCTCGTTCGCCAGGGTGGCGGCAAAGCCGATTTCGTGGGTGACGAGCGCCATGGTCATGCCGCCGGCCGCCAGATCGCGGATGACCGCGTGCACTTCCCCGATCAGCTCCGGGTCGAGGGCCGAGGTGGGCTCGTCGAGCAGCATGACATCGGGGTCCATGGCGAGCGCCCGGGCGATCGAGACGCGCTGCTTCTGCCCGCCGGAGAGCTCGGCGGGATATTTGAAGGCGTGCTCGCCGAGCCCCACGCGGGCCAGTTCCGCCAGGGCCCGCTTACGGGCCTCTTTTTTCGGGGTTTTCTTGACCCGCACCAGGCCGATCTGCACGTTGTCGAGGGCCGTCAAGTGGTCGAAGAGGTTGAAGTCCTGAAAGATCAGGCCCACCTTCTGGCGATAGGCATAAAGCTTGGGCTTGTCGGCGGGGTTGATTTCACGATCCCCTAAAAAGACGCGACCCTGCTCGAAGCCGACCAGGAAATTGATGCAGTGCAGGAGCGTGCTCTTGCCGCTGCCCGATGGGCCGATGATGACTTTGATGTCGCCGCGGAAGAGCTCGAGCGAAACGCCCCTGAGCACCTCCTGGGCGCCGTAGCGCTTGTGAATGTTCTCGAGCCTGAGGACCGGCGTCGCGCGGGTCATGTCAGGGCCTCCTCACCGGGTGTAGCCGGAAATGGCGACCTTCTCCTCCAGCACGTGCAGGGCCTTGGTGCCGAGATAGGTCAGCAGCAGGTAGATGAATCCCACCATGACGTACATCCAGAAGTGCTGGTAGGT
Source organism: uncultured delta proteobacterium (assembly GCA_963716785.1). Classification (GTDB taxonomy): domain Bacteria; phylum Desulfobacterota; class Desulfobacteria; order Desulfobacterales; family SpSt-501; genus SpSt-501. The sequence goes on from CAVQUW010000034.1 coordinate 27,555, forward strand.
CCGGGACGCCACGTGGTTGGTGCGGGCCATGAGCTCGGCCACGCCCAGGGCGTAGGTCACGGCCGAATCCTTCATGATGACCGTGTACTCGTTGGACCACCCGGGGAGGGCGAGTCGCAGGGCCTGGGGCAGCACGATGAAGACGATCACCCGGGTGTCACTCATGCCGATGGCCCGGGCGGCTTTCGTTTGCCCCGCCGGCACGGAGAGGATCGCCCCGCGCAGGATCTGGGACTGGTAGGCCGAGCTGATCAGCCCCAGCACCACCACCGAAATCGCGAACGGCGAAAGCTCGATTTGAAGGGCTGCCAGCACCCCGAAGTAGAACAGGAAGAGCAGGACCAGCAGCGGGATGCCGCGGAAGAACCAGACATAGACGCCGAGCGCCCGGCGCAGCCAGGCCGGCCCGTAGACCTGGCCCACCGCCAGAAGCAAGCCGATGATCAGCCCCATGGCCAGGGCGGCGCCGACCACGGAGAGGGTGACCCCGACCCCCCCCAGAACGTAGGGGAACCCCTCGACTACCGCCGCAATCCCGGCCTGAACGCCCATTTTCGCAACCATTCCAAAAGCAGCGGAAGGCTGGGGCGGTGCCCCAGCCTTCCCGTCGACCTTTTTCCTTCAACCCGGCGCCGTCACGGCGAGGCGCGCCCGCCAAAAACCGGTCGGCGCGCGCCGGCGCCCGGCGCTTACTTCAGCTCCCACTTCTTGACGAGCTCCTGGAATTTGGGCGACGCCTTGAGCTTTTTCCAGCCCTCGTTGAGCGTCTTCAGAAACTCGGTGTCTTCCTTGCGCACGGCGTAGCCGTAGTTCGTGTCGGGCTGCCCGTAGTTGCCGATCGTCTTCACTTTGAGCCCCTTGTCCTGGGCGTTCTTGAGCGCGGTGTTGGAGACCGCGGCGCAGTCCGCCCGGCCGTTGGACACGTCCTCGATCGCGAGCGGGGTGGTGTCATACATTTTGAGCTCGAACTTGTAATCCTTCTTCAGCAGGTTTTCGGTCATCCACTTGGACTCGGCGCTGCCGCGCAGCAGCGCGATTTTGCGTCCGGGCTCGAGGCACTGCTTGTCGGTCAGCTTGGAATCCTCCTTCACCACCAGCAGCTGCTTGACCGTCCAGTAAGGCTCGGTGAAGTTCACCGCCTCCTGGCGCGCCGGGGTGATGCTCATGCCCGAGGCGATCACGTCGATCTTCTTCGCCTGCAGGGTCGGGACGATGGCCGCCCAGTCGGTCGGCTGGTGTTTGACCTTGAAACCCATTTCCTTGGCGATCCAGTCCAGGGCGTCCACGTCGAACCCCGCCGGCTTCCCGTCCTTGTCGACGAACGAAAACGGCGGGTAGGCGGCGTCGAACCCGTTCGTGACCATCTTCTCTTCGGCCGATGCGACACCCGCACCGAGCGCCATCACGGCGACCAGGGCGACCATGAATCCAGCAAGTCTCATTCTCATTTTAAAGAGTCTCCTTTCCGATTGAGTTGTGGCAACCTTCGATGAAATGACCCGGTCGGTCCCTCCGGGGCTCCTGGAAGGCAGGCAGGCGAGCGGCGATGGCATCGCCGCGAGCCGCAAGCGGCCGAGCTGAGAGGCAGTTTGACCTTATAGAACAATCCGGTGCGGTTGACAATGGCTTTCAGGCGCGTGGGCCGGGTCACGGCCTCAGCTTCCCGCGGGGAAATCGAAGCGCTCCGCGGCACGTCAAGGGGCGCTTGCCGGCTTTTTACGGTCCACAAACCCGGTTCACCCCGATCTATGCCTGGGCAGACCCGGGCTCCGAGGCGGCGGCGGGTTTGACCAGCACCTTGTCCACGCGGTGGCCGTCCATGTCCACGACCTCGAAGCGAAACCCGATCCACTCGAATTGGTCCCCGGATTTCGGCATCCGGCCGAGACAGGCCATCACGAGGCCGCCCAGCGTCTGGTAGACGTTCTGGTCCTCGAACGGCAGCCGGTCCACGCGCAACAGTTCCTTGAGCTCGTCGGCCAGAACGGCGCCGTCCACCAGCCACGAGCCGTCCTCGCGCGTAACGATGTCGGGCTCTGAGGTTTCACCGGGCATCGGCATTTCCCCGACGATCGCCTCGAGCACATCACTGGTGGTGACGAGGCCCTGAAACCCCCCGTGCTCGTCGATGACCAGCGCCACATGCGTGCGGGACTCCTTGAAGCGTTCGAGCACGTCCAGGGAGGAGGTGCTCTCGGGGATGAACATCGCCGGCCTGAGCACGCTCTTCAGATCGATCGGCCGGCAGCTCAAGTTCTGGGCCAGCAGGTCCTTGGCGTTGACGAGGCCGATGATGCGGTCGATCTGGCCTTCGGCGATCGGGTAGTGCGAGTGGCTGGTCGAGCTGAGCTTTTGCTGGATCGATTCAATCGGCTCGTTCGGGTCGAGCCAGATCACGTCCGGGCGCGGTGTCATCAAGGAGCTGACCGGCCGGTCGTTCAGCCGCAGCACGCGCTCGACCATCTTCTGCTCGGTGGGTTCGAACACCCCGCCCTGGGTGCCGCGTGCGATCATGAACTTGACTTCCTCCTCCGTGACGGGAATCTCCGCGCGGTGCTTGATGCCGAGGAGCCGCAGGCCGAGTTCGGTGGAATGACTGAGCAGGAACACGGCGGGTGCCGCCAGCCGGGAAAGCGCCTTCATGACCGGGGCCACCGCCGCGGCGATGGCTTCGGCATGGTTCAGGGCGATCCGCTTGGGTACCAGCTCCCCGATCACCAGGGTCAGATAGGTGATGAAAACGACCGTGATGATGAAGCCCGCGGCCTTGGCGTACGGCGCCACCCCGGGGATGAGGAGCAGGGCCTGTTCGACTTTCCCGGCGATGGTGACGCCGCCGAAGGCCCCGGCCAGAATTCCGATCAGGGTGATGCCGATCTGGGCGGTGGACAGGAACCGGTTGGGGGCGGCGGCCAGCTCGAGGGCCGCCCGTGCGCCCCGGCTGCCCCCCTCGGCGTGTTGCTGCAGCAGGATCCGGCGGGCGGAAACCAGTGCCATCTCCGCCATGGCGAACACGCCGTTGGCGACCAGCAAAATGAGAATGACGATGACTTCTAACGGCAAGGAGTCCATTTTACCATCCGACTTCGGTGTCCGTGTCACGGGTGAGGCCGTCCCCGGCCATGCTCCGCGTCTGCGCCACTATAGGCAACCGGCGCCGCGGACGCAAGGTGAAAGGTGGTCTTTTTCCAATCAGTTGGCGGCGTATCCGAGGTGTGCGCGCTTTGGGTGAGACAGGGTTTCAGAGAAGGCTCCAGACCATCCGCGTGGCCATGAGGATGAGAAAAACGGCAAATACGCGCTTCAGTGTGACCACCGGCAGCGTGTGGGCCAGCCGGGCCCCCAGGGGGGCGGTGAGCATGCTGAACACGGCAATCCCGAACAGGGCCGGCAGACTGAGATAGCCGAGGCTCATCGCCGGCAGGTCGTCGAGAAAAAGGCCGTTGACGACATAACCCAGGGTCCCGGCCACCGCGATCGGAAACCCGATGGCCGCCGAGGTGCCGATCGCGTGGTGCATGGGGACGTTGCACCAGGTCATGAACGGCACCGAGAGCGATCCGCCGCCGATGCCCACCAGGCTCGAGACCACGCCGATGAACCCGCCCACGCCGAACATGCCGCCGGTCTGCGGCAGCTGGCGGGTTGGTTTGGGTTTGAAGTTGAGCAGCATCTGGGCGGAGACGTAGTAGAGAAAGCAGGCGAAGAACCCCTTCAGGAACAGGGTGGGCAGCATCGCCGCCACCCAGGTGCCGGCGAAGGTGCCGAGCAGGATCCCCGGGGTGATGCGCTTGACGATGTCCCAGTGCACCGCCCCGTGGCGGTGGTGGGCCCGGAAGCTCGAGACCGAGGTGAACATGATGCAGCCGAGCGAGGTGCCGAGCGCCATCTGCATGATGTGCTGGGGCGGGAAGCCCTGGGCGCTGAACACGAAGAACAGGATCGGCACGATAACGACACCGCCGCCGACCCCGAGCAGCCCGGCGGTGATGCCGGCCAGGGCGCCGAACACCGGGTAGAGAACCCAATTGAGCATTGACCGACCTTTAACCGATTGGTGTGAAAGTTGGTGGACCCGTAATAAATCGGTCATCAAAGTTTGTGACCACTTACTATAACCCTCTTCGCCTTGTCATAAAAGAGGGAATTTAATCGGACGTGCCGCTTGCGCTGTTTCGACGTGGCGGGATCGCGACGGGTTGTATCTTGTGGATGCCCCCCCCCCGCCGAGGTGACCCGGGGGAGGGGACTATCGGCCTTATTGAAGCAGATCGACGGCGGATGGATTACCCGTTGAACCGCAAAAGCGAGCGAATCCAAAAACGACCCTATTCCGGGCGGTCGAAGATTCCCCGCAGCTTGCTGCGGGGAGATTCAATCTTGAGCCGACACCGGCTTTTCGGCGTGGCCGGGCGGAGCGTCTCGTTTTCGCTATTTCGCCGGGACCAGGTCGTAGGTGAGCGCGCCCGAGGCGCCGACGCCGCCGCCGACGAAGAAGCGGTACTTGGCGGCCGGAAGCGCGGCAAGAGGCTTTCCGGCGGCATCGACCATGTACTTGCCGGTGGTGATGCAGTAGATGTTCTTGCCCAGGGTGGTGCTCTTCATCCCGCTTTTGGGGTCGTCAAAGGTATAGCGGAGATTGACGGCTTTCTGGCCGGCCGGCACCGTGAACTCGGCCACCTCCTGCTTGGCCTGGATCGCCCCGCTGCCGTAGACGATCCGGGCATAGACCGTGGCGGCCGAGGCCTGCCCGGCCGCCAGGGTCATCAATACGACCGCCACACCCATGACCATCAATCCGTGTTTCGCCTTCATGAGTTTTCCTGACCCTCCTTTCTGAAATGGGTGATCGGAGATGAGGGCCGTGGTGAACGACCCGCATTTTGTCCCCTGTGCAGATCTTGTGCCAGCCAACGCCTGCCTGACGGACGGAGCAGGCGCTGGGGTTTGCGGGCGTTTGGGCCTGTCCCGGGGCCGAGCGGAGTGACGGTTCGGGCCCCGACCCGTCAATAATTCGTCGTTCCGGCACGCGTGCAGGGTGATGGGGCCGCAACGCCGCCGGCTGCTCGTGTGTTGTGCCGCGGGAAAACCACGTCGAGCAAATAAGCGTTTTCTGAGCATGGCTTTCGATAAAACCAGGCTTTTTTGGCGTGGGAGCGGCATCTTGCCGCGATCATCGAGCGGCCGGCCTTCGCCGAAAGCCTAAACGGCTATGGTGGGCCGCTCGCGCGGAAGAAACACCTTCGACGCCGCAGGATGGCCCAAGGCCCATAAACCGCTTTTGGGGCGGCCGAAATGAGTGTATGCTGGCCGTGGCCGGGAAAATCGTCCTCAAGGGAGGTGCCTCATGCCCCAGACCGCCAAAGTCTACAGCTCGAAGGTCTACGAGGCCATCGAAGTGGCCGCCCGGGCCCACCACCTCCAGGTGCGCAAGGGCACCGAGATCCCCTACCTGGTTCACCCCCTGGCCGTGGCCGGCATCCTGATCGGCGCCGGGTGCCCGGAGGCGCTGGTCATCGCCGGCCTGCTGCACGACACGATCGAGGACACCCCGCTGACCGCGGCGGAGATCCGTGACGGCTTCGGCGGGGAGGTGGCCGATTTGGTCGTCGGCCTCTCCGAGCCCGACAAACAGGCGCCCTGGGAGGAGCGCAAGGCGCACACCATCGCCTATCTCGAAAGCGAAGCCGGCCTGGACCTGGTTCTGGTGTCCCTGGCCGACAAGCTCGACAACATTCGCGCGCTGCGCGAAGGCCTCGCCCTGGGCGGCGAGGCGGTCTGGGCGCGCTTCAACCGGCCGAAGGACAAGCAGGCGGAATACTTCCACGGGCTGGCCGGGGTCTTCACCCGGCGGCTGACCGTGGGGGCCGGCAAGCTCCTGGCGGCCGCGTTCCGGGAGGAAGTCGACGCGGTGTTCGGGCGGGCGGGAGCGGGGGGGCAGGGCTGAGCGTCTTCAGGCCGTCACGTTGACCCGCGAGCCTGCCGCAGGGGACACGCGAGGGCTGCGTCGCGCGGCGGCGGTCAGGGGCGACGCGGCGCGTATTTGGGCGGGGGCGTGCGCGGCAGGCCCCAGACGGCAATGGCGGCGGCCGTCAGGTAGAGCAGGCCCGCAAAGCCGAACACGGCCCGCAAACCGAACCACAGGGCCACCGAGGCCCCCACCATCGGCGCCGCCGCCCGCGCCCCGGAGCTGATCGAATTGTCCAGCCCGTAGACGGCGCCTTCCTCCCCGCTGCGGGTGAAGTTCGCCAAAAGCGCGCCCACCCCGGTGAGCAGGCCGCCGTTGGCCATGCCGGCGGCCACCTGCAGGGCGAGGAATTGCCAGCCGCTTGCGGACACGGTCTGCAGAAGGAAGGAGGTCCCGGCGCACAGGCAGCTGCCGATCACGATCGGGCGGTGGCCGACCCGGTCCCCGAGGCGTCCCAGGAACATGGCCGAAAGGGTCGCCGCCGCGGCGGTGACCCCGATCACCAGCCCGGTGAAGCTGTTGACCCGCGCGGCGTCCGCCATCAGCTCCAGGGCGAACAGCGGCAGGATCGGGATGAAAATCATCCGCGACATCTGGTCCAGAAAACGCAGGCAGTAGGCCGCGGCCATGCCCGGTGACGACAGAATTTGGCGCCATTCGCGCCACCACCCGCTGCGGCCGCCCGCGGTCTTCGGCGGTGGGGCGAACTGCTCCTCGATCCCGAAAACCACGACGAACCCGGCCACGGCCAGCAGGGCGCTGGTGACGTAGAAGGCCGCCGCGTAGCCCCAGGCGTCGGCGATCATCCCGCCGGCCACGGGGCCGAGCGCCACCCCGCAACCCGCCCCCACCTGCATCAGCCCCATGGCGTGACCCGCGCGCTCGCGGGGCACCACCGCCGCCACCAGTGCGTTGGCGGCACCGATCGTGCCGGTGACCAGGCCCTGGACGGCGCGCAGGACCACGAGTTCCTCGGCCGAGCGCACGAAGGCCATCAGCCCCAGGATCACGGCCCCGCCGAACATGGCGCGCTCGACCATGAGTTTCCGGCCCCAGCGGTCGGCCAGGGCGCCCCAGACCGGGGAGGCGATCATCATGGTCAGCGCCTGCGCCGCGAACACCATGCCGGAGAGGATTTCCGTGCCGAGCGCGGTGGCCGAGCCGAGGGCGCCCACGTACAGGGACAGAAAAGGGAAGATGCTCGAGAAGCCGAAGGCGGTGATCACCTGGCAGAACACCATGATGGTGAGCGTCCGCTGCCAGGGGGTCGCCCCCGGCCTGTCGGTTTTGATCGCAGCCATGTGTGGTTCCGCCCGGAGGTGTTGCTCCGCCGTGCGCGGAATTGAAAGGAATCGAATCGGAGGGCAAAAGGCCGGCCCTCTTCAGGGCATCAGCCGCCAAGGTCCGGGTTCGATCATACGCTTCATTTCCCGCCGATTCAAATGCCATGACCCCGCCGATCGGCAGGGTCATGGTTGCCGGACTCCGCGGTGACGTCACGGTCGAAATAGGTTCATGAATTTTCAGGCTAAGCGCCGGCTTCTCGAACAAAGGCCCGGAACAGTTTTTTTGAAAACAGGTCCTCGCGCCAGGTGCCCTCGGGGTGCCACTGCACGCCCACCGCCCAGCGCCGGTCCGGGTGCTCGAGGGCTTCCACCACGCCGTCCCTGGCGCGGGCCGTGACGACGAGCCCCGGGGCCGGGTCCTTGACCGCCTGGTGGTGCTTGCCGTTGACCCAGATCTCCGCCTTGCCCATGATGCGGCGCAGCCGGTTGCCGGGCTCGATCCGCACCGTGTGGGTGTTGACGGACTTGTCGGTCTTGGGGGTGTGGCAGATGCTCTCCGGCACCTGGGAAGGGATGTCCTGGTAGAGGGTGCCGCCCAGGGCCACGTTGAGCACCTGGATGCCGCGGCAGATGCCGAGGACCGGGACGTCCATCTCCAGGGCCAGCCGCGCGGCGGTGAGCTCCATGCGGTCGAGGTCCTCGTCCACCTCGCCCAGGCCGGCCGCCGGTTCCTCGCCGTAGCGCCGCGGGTGGATGTCCGGGCCCCCGCTCAGCAGGAGCCCCTGCACCGCCCCGAGGATCCGCGCGAGGCTGCCCTCGTCCTGGGCCGCCGGGAGGATGACGGGCGCGGCGCCCGCATCATGCAGCGCCAGGCTGTAGTCGGCGAAGGTGTAGTCCATGAAGTGCCCCAGGGAATACAGTCCCCAGGCGCCCCCGGTGACGCGTGAACAGGTGATGCCGATCAAGGGTTGCATGAATGGCCCTCATGTTCCGCTCGTGGCGGGAAGCACCTTCCCGGGGTTGAGAATTCCGTTCGGGTCGAGGTGATTTTGGTCAAGGTTTGAAAGGGACTCATGGTTTCTCCGGCAACGAATTCAGCGAAAAGGGTTGCTGCGGGCCCTGCACAGGTTCTCGTACCCGCCATGCGCTTGAAATCGGCTTGTGAAACAGATAGTCTCACTATAAATAATTCCAGGGGTGACTGCCATGAAAAAGTTTGTCGGATTTCCCGAAGCGTTAGCGCTCACCCTGTCCAATGTCTCCCCGGGCGCCGTCGAGGAGGTGCCGCTGCTTGCGGCCAACGGCAGGATTTTGGCCGAGAGCGTGGTCGCACGCGTCGACAGCCCCTCCGACAGCACATCGCGCAGGGACGGTTACGCGGTCGTTTCCGAGGACCTCAGCCAGGCCAGCACAGAGCACCCCAGGACGCTGGCGCTGGTCGGAAGCCTGGCCGCCGGCGACACGGCCCCGCTCCGCATTCACCGGGGCGAAACGGTGCGGGTGACGACTGGGGCCAGGCTGCCCGAGGGTGCCGAGGCCGTTCTCACCGAGGAGTTCTGCCGGGTGGAGGGCGAGACGGTATCCTGCCGCAACACCGCCGGCCCCGGCCGCAACATCCTGTGGCGTGGAACCGACGTGCGCACCGGGGAGGTGGTCGCCGGGCGCGGGGCACGGCTCGGCCCGCCACTGCTGGGGCTGATCGCCGCGGCGGGTCGTTCTGCGGTGAAAACTTTCCGCCCGCCCCGGGCGGCGGTCATCGCCACCGGCGACGAGGTGGCCGCCCCGGGGGAGCCGCTTGCCGAAGGCGGGCTTTACGCCAGCAACCTGGTGGAAATCTGCGCCTGGCTCGACTCGCTGGGCATAACAAGCGACACGGCCATCGTGAAAGACCGTCTCGAGGAGATCCGCACGGCCATTCTGGCCTGCATGGAACGGGCCGATCTGTTTCTCACCAGCGGCGGGGCCTGGGGCAGCGAAAAGGACCTGATCTTCAAGGTGATGGAAACCATGGACTGGACCGGTGTCTTCCACCGGGTGCGCATGGGGCCCGGAAAGCCGGTGGGTTTCGGGCTGCTGGCCGGCAAGCCCTTCTTCGTGCTGCCCGGCGGCCCGCCCTCGAACGAAATGGCCTTTCTGCAGCTCGCGCTGCCGGCGATCCTCAAGATGGCCGGGGCCGCCCCGCGGGCCTTCCCCTGGGTCGAGGCGCGCCTGACGGAGACCGTCACCGGCGAAACCGGCTGGACCGAGTTCGTGCACGCCAGGCTCGAAAGGCGCCCCGCCGGCCTCTGCGTGCAGCCCGCGCGGCTGAAAAGCCGTCTCCGGTCCATGGCCGAAAAACAGGCGCTGATCGTCATCCCCGAGGAGCGGAACGAGATCCCCGCCGGTGAGCTCATTGCCGTCCAGTTGCTCGACCCAAACGCGGTCTGAGCCTTTTGCGGGCCGGATCGCCTTCACACGGAATCGGCGTCAGCGCCTGTGGAAAAGCGGCTGCCGTCACTTCATGCGACGGTTAAGAAAAGCCGATGAACCCTAACGGCGAGCGCATTCCCCGCCGCTTGCGGCGGGGGGATTCAAAAGGAAAAACCATGCCTAAGACCCTGGGGATCATCGGCGGCATCGCTCCGGAATCGACCATCGAGTACTACCGCCAAATCGTTTCCGGATACCGGGCGCACCGGGCGGACGGCAACTACCCGCAGATCATCATCAACAGCATCGACATGAAGCGGATGCTCGACCTGATCGCCGATGGCAGGCTGGAAGACACGGCCCAATACCTGGTCGGCGAGGTCGAAAAGCTGGCGCGGGCGGGCGCCGACTTCGGCTTGTTTGCCTCCAACACCCCGCACATCGTCTTTGAGGAGATCCGGTCGGTGGCGCCGATTCCGCTGATCAGCATCGTCACGGAAACCTGCCGCCACGCCGGCCGGCTCGGTTTCAAGCGCCTGGGGCTATTCGGCACGCGGTTCACCATGCAGGGCCCGTTCTACCCGCGTGCTTTCGAAAAAGAAGGGATGGCCGTCGTCACCCCCGATCCCGATGGGCAGAATTTCATTCACGACCGGTACATGGCCGAGCTGGTTCACGGGGTTTTCAAGGACGGGACCCGCGACCGGCTGCTGGCGATCATCGCCTCGTTGAAACGGGAGCGGCGAATCGAGGCCGTGATCCTGGGCGGCACGGAGCTCCCGCTGATCCTGCGCGAAGGGGATGCCGGCGACATGCCGCTGATCGACACCACCCGCATCCATGCGCAAAGTGCGGTGGCCGCGCTAATGGAAGGAACATGAGCATGGAAGAGCTCGTCTGCTACTGCTTCGGGTATACGCAACAGGACATCGAGAAGGACGTGCGGCGGAATGGCCGCTCACTGATCCTGGAACGGATCCGGGACGCCAAGAAACTCGGCGCCTGCGAGTGCGCCACCAAAAACCCCAAGGGCACCTGATGTCTGGCCGACGTTCGCCGGGTCGCGGACCGATGCCGTTGAGCGGGGGCCCGTTTTACAGGAGCCATGAAGAGTTTTTTCACCTCGTCGATCCGGCTCACCCGGGAGGGGGTCAGGTCCAGCTTGCGTTTGGCCAGCATCTTGAGCCCCACCTGCAGATCGCCGAACAGGTCGCCCGTCCTGAGCTTGTAGCGCAGCATGATCTGCAGCTTGTGGGTCCGGCCGTGGCGTTCGATCGAACCGAGCACTTCGCGGTGGAAGTCGAGTATGTCCGGCTCCGGGACATGGGCACCCTCCGCCAGGGCCTTCTCGCGCAGCGCGTCCATCACCGCGGCGATGTCGATCCCCACCGGGCACTGGGTCGAGCAGGTGTGGCAGCCGACGCAGATCCAGATGGTGTTGCACGTCAGCGCCTCGGTCTTCAGCCCCAGCTGGATCAGGCGCATGACCCCGTTCGGCTTGAAGTCCATGTGTGCGCTGAACGGACACCCGCCGCTGGCCGTGCCGTGGCCGCCCATCCACTTGGTGAGCGAGTTGACCACGACGTCGGCCCCGTGCGCGATGCTGCGCATCAGGAAAGGGGTCGTGAACGTGCCGTCGACGATCAGGGGCAGGTGGTGCCTGCGGGCCACCTGCGCCACGGCCTCGAGGTCGGTCACTTCCAGGGCGGGGTTGCCGATGGTCTCGACGAAGAGGGCGCGGGTCTTGACTGAAATCGCCGCCTCGAAGGCGTGCGGGTCCCGGGGGTCGGCGAAGCGCACGCGGATGCCGAACTGGGGCAGGATGGTGTCGAACATGGTGTAGGTGCCGCCGTAGAGATTGGAGGCGGACACGATTTCATCGCCCGCGGCGCAGGTGTTGATGACCGCATAGTGGACGGCGGAGGTCCCAGAGGAGAGCGCCAGAGCCGCGGCCCCGCCTTCCAGAGCGGCCACCCGTTTTTCGAGCACCTCCTGGGTCGGGTTCATGATCCGGGTGTAGATGTTCCCGGGTTCCTTGAGGGCAAAGAGGTTGGCGGCATGTTCGATGTCCCGGAACACGAAGGAGGTGGTGCGGTGCACCGGCACCGCCCGCGAAAGGGTCGCGGGGTCGGGCTCCTGGCCCGCGTGCAGGCACAGGGTTTCGAATTGGTGTTCGCTGCTCATTCAGACCACCTCGCCGCCTGGTTTAGGGGCGGGTCGATTCGAAGATTGAATCTCCCCGCAGAGAGCTGCGGTTAAGCTTCGACCGCAGGGAATGGGGTCGTTTTTTGGTTCGCTCGCCAACCCCGCCGCAAGCGGCTGTGAATGCGCGCGCTTTTGCGGTTCGCGTTGGAATTGCTCGGCCGGCGGTTTCAGCTTTTTGCGGGTTCATCGGCGGTCCGCGGCAGACTCGGCAAAGAGGTGATTCAGCCGCTGCATCTCGGCTTCGCCCTCGGCCACCATCTCGTCGATGATGGTTTTGAGAGGCTTGATCTCGTCGACCAGCCCGACCGACTGGCCGGCCATCAGGGAGCCCCGGGTGACGTCGCCCTCGACGGCGGCCTTGCGCAACGCGCCCACCCAGAAGCGCTCGGCTTCGAACTGGGCCTCCTCGCGGCTGATCCGGCCGGCATCGAGCTTGTTCAGCAGATCCAGCTGCAGCTTCCCGAACTCGGCCGTGCCTTCGTTTTTCAGCGCCCGGACCGGAATGACCGGCAGGCGGCTGTCGAACTGCGGCGTGGCCACGGCGTCCCGGGCCTTGGCGCGCTTGAAGGCCTCCTTGAAATTCTCGTGGACGCTGCATTCCGTGGAGAGCACGAAGCGCGTGCCCATCTGAATTCCGGCCGCCCCCATCATCAGGAGATGCGCCATCATGCGGCCGGTGGCGATCCCGCCGGCGATGAAGATCGGCACACTGTCCACCTGGAAGAGAATCTGCTGGATCAGGACCGAGAGCGCCACCGGCCCGATGTGCCCGCCGGCCTCCGAGCCCTCGAGGATCAGCGCATCGGCGCCGCGTTCGATCAGGCTCATGGCGAGCGCTTCGGTCGATGCGAAGCAGATGGTCCCGGCGCCGGCGGACTTGGCCTGGCGGATCTCCCTTTTTTTGGGAATGCCGCCGGCAAAGACAACGAACCCACACCCCAGCTCGCAGGCCAGGTTCAGATGATCCGCGTAGGCCGGCGCCAGGGTGATGATGTTGACGCCGAAAGGGCAGCGGGTCATCCGGCGCGTTTCCAGGATCTGTTCGCGCAGGACCTCGGAGGGTGCATTGGCGCCCGCGAGCAGCCCGAACCCGCCGGCGTTGCACACGCAGCTCACCATGCGCGGGTCGCTGATCCAGGTCATGGCCCCACACATGATCGGGTAGCGCGTGCCCAGGAATTCCCGGCCGCGTTTGAAAAACCCGTCGATCAGCATTCGGGCCCCCTTGTCTTTTGCGGTGTAATAAGGACTGATATTGTGGGAGAGGCTTTCAGCATCGATTTTCGCGGTCCCGCCAAGGCGGGACTCCCACATGCCCTGTAAAAAGGGACTTCCTTGGAAGCAGGTTATGGCGCACGACGCCATCCTATCCGTAACGAAGCGCCACCTCGAGAAAATCCCCCCGGCCCCCTTTGCTAAAGGGGGAGAAAGGGAGGCACCGCATTTATCTCCACCTTTGCTAAACGGGGAAAACTGGAGGCAGCGCTTACCCCCAGTCGCTACAAGGAGAGCGACAGAGGCCACTCTTCTCCTCCCTTTGCAAAGGGGGGCCGGGGGGGATTTGGACTCCGAATAACACAACCTCCTTAGAAATCTTAAACTCAGACATACATGGCCGCCGGCAGGCATTTGCGCGTTTCGCAGAGAGTGCTGTGTCCGGCCGGCGCGCTGAAGAGCTCATCGATCCCGGCGGCGAGCCTCGCGTAGATTGGTTTCTGGGCTTCGGCGAATCGCCGCGGAAAACCGGGGTCTACAAACCCCTCGTGAGCGGCGAGCTCCTGAAGGCCGGCGATCATCCGGCATCCGTCCACGAGCTGGCTGCAGGCGTCGGTGCAGCGCCCGCATTGCAGGCAGAGCCAGATCGCGGGCGAGCGCAGGAGCTCCTCCACCAGCCCCAGGTTGGCCATGCGGAAGATGAACCGGGGGTCGAAGGCGCCGGGCTCGCCCGCCACGGGGCAGGCACTGCTGCACTCGCCGCAGGTGAAGCAGTCGGCGCTGCGAACCTCGAGCGCCGCTTCGCGGAAGCGGCGGCTGCCCTTGAAGAGCCTGGCGTAGGCGACCGGACCGCCGGGCAGCGGCAGCGCAGATTCGTTCCAGGCCTGCCAGAGGGCATCCGTGACCGGTCCGGGTTCGCCTTCTTTGCAGCGCCGCGCCGTATGCCAGCGGGCCCGCTGGAAGTGCTGGAACAGGGCTTGGTACTGCCTGAACGTCTGATGGCCGACCGCGCCGCACTGCAGGGCCGCGGCCCGGGCATAGCGGACCACCGTCTCCGGCTTGACGAGATTCGGGCAGACTTGGTTGCAGCGCCGACAGGTGAGGCAGTACCAGATTTCGGGAAGGGAGATCAGCTCCTCGGCCAGGCCCAGGTTGGCGAGTCGCACGACTTTCTGCGGGCGCAGCCGGTTGGTGGCGATGTTCATCGGGCACTCGGCGTCGCAGCTGGAGCAGGTCCAGCACATGGCCGCCGCCGCCCCGGTGGCCGCCTCGATTTTGCGCCGGATCCCGGGGTCCACCGTGGGAAGCACCGCTACCTCCTTTGCTTATGCCCCTTTGCCGAACGCGCAGTCCGGAAAGACGCACTCGCGGCAATCCTGGCACAAGCCGCCGTGGCCGAAAAAGGCGAGCTCTTTCTTGCCGATGCGCTCGCCGGCCAGGACCCGCGGCAGCACGAGGTCCAGGACGGTCGTGCGGTGATATAGGCCGCAGGCCGGCACCCCGAGAAGCGGAACGTCGCCGATCCAGGCGGCGAGGAACATGGCGCCGGGCAGGGCGGCGGCCCCGTAGTGCATCTCGGTCGCACCCGCCTGTTGGATCGCAAGGCGCGTGACATCGTCCGGATCGACGCTCATGCCCCCGCTCAGGAGGATCAGGTCGCACCCGGCTTCGAGATGCGAGACGATCGCCTGCCGGATGAGATCGATGTTATCCGGCGCGAAGCGGACACCGGCCACTTCCGAACCCAGCGCCCGCACTTTTTCGGTCAGAATCGGCGCGAAGCGGTCCTGGATCAGGCCGTTGAAGACCTCGCTGCCGGTGACCACGATGCCGGCCCGCGCCCGGCGCAGCGGTTTAACCGAGAGTACCCCGCCGTCCTGCCGGGCGATGGCCGCGGCCCGCTCGATCGGCGCGCGCTTCATCACCAGCGGAATGGCCCGCGTCGCCGCGACGAGCTTGCCGGCCAGGACCAGGGTGTGGGTGTGAAGGGTCGCGCACATGACCTCCTCCACCATGTTGAAGGCCGCCAAGGCCGCTGCGTCGACCCGCAGCAGACCGTCGACGGCCGCCGTCAGGCCGATCTTGCCTTCCTTCGGGTTGTTTTCCCAGGCGACACCTTCCCCGGCGAGGGATTCGGCCAGGATCGCCGCCGCCTGGTTCTCGTGGATCTCGTCCTCGGCCAGGTCGATGACGTAGAGGTGGTTCTTGCCGAGCTTCTGGAGCCGGCAGAGGTCCTCGTCGCATACCGTGTGACCCTTGCGGAAAGCGGCCCCCTTGAATTCCCCGGGGCGGATCTCGGTGATGTCGTGGGCGAGCTGGGTCCCTACCGCGTCTTTCAGTTCGATTTTTTTCAGCATGTCTCAGGTGCGCCTTTCTTGTCGGCGAACGACCCGTTGCGTTCCTCAGCGCAGAGCGATCACGGCGGCCCGGCGCCTGGCAGGGGTTTCGGACGGATGGTGGTGCTCATCCAGGCTGCAGATCTGCGGCACTTCGCCCGGGGCCCAGTTCATGCCCTCCCAGGCGACCTCGCGGGCGTTCGAAAAGTAAGCGCCTTCGGCGCAGGGCCGGCAGAACAACTCATCGTTCCGGATTACCTCCCGGCCGTCCCTCACGACCTGGCCGCAGCGGGTGCAGGCGACCTTGCGCCGCGAAGGCCCGGGCAGGTCGACCGGCTTGAGGTGGACCCGAACCTGCTGGACCCGGAACAGGACGCTGTCCGGCATGCGGCAGTAGGCCGCCAGCTGCCGGCGGGACTTGCCGGCCACCTCCGGCGCGTAAACGGCCGCCAGGTCCCGGGCCTCCTCGGTGGAAACCACGCGGACCGATTTTCCGGATTCCAGGTTGACGAAAGTGGCCGCCATGATGCCGTAGTCGGCGAACTTGAGGCTGCGTCGCCCCAGTTTGACCCCGGTCACGTGCGCCACGGCATCGGCCGTGCAGCGGTCCATCTCGATGTAGACAATGAGCTTCTTGACCTGATCGCGCCGGGTCGGCTCGTCCAGGCCGATCAGCCGGCAGCCCAGCATGGCCATGCGCACGCCGACCACCTGGCCCGGGCAAAGGTGCCCGTGCGCGGCGGCGGAGGCATCCAGCAGTTCATGGAAAGGCTTCATGATCTTAATCCTCTGCCGCCAGGCGTTTGAAATCGTTTTGCACGAAAGTACGCGTCGCCGCCGCCAGGCCCCGGTAGAAAAGGGTCTGGGCCTGCGCCTCGACGCTGCCGGTGAAGTCCGGCACCCAGACCGCCAGGTGCCGTTCCAGAAAAGCACGCTGCTTTCTTTTTAATTGGCCGGCACGCACAACATCGACGCCCGCCCGAGCCTCAATCTCTTTGACCGCCAGAAAATGCATGAACTCGAGCTCGGCGGCGACGTGGTCCGGGGTCCCGCTGAAGCCGGCGGCCACTTCCAGCCCGACCTCCCGGTAGCATTCGCTGACATCGAGGGCTGAGTCTCCCATGAGGCGCCGCTCGCCGTCGAGATAGACCGAACCGTAAGGCGGCGCCAGGAGCGCAAAGGGGCCGACGAAGAGCCGGGCATGGTCGACGGCAAGCTCTTCGATGCCGTTTGCCGCCGCAAGCCCCGCCGCCATGAGATCGAGCGCCTCCGCGGTGGCCGGGCAGACGGCCCCGGCCTCGCGGCAGAGCCGCTCGGCTTGGGCCAGACTGTGTTCATCCGGCGGGTAATAGCATTCGGCGAGGAGCTTGTAGGCGGTAGCCCGCGCGGTATCGCCTGTTTTATCCTGAAATCCTTCCATTCGTCTTCTCCTTGAGGAAAACGGGTGCCGGCCCGGCTTTCATGGACCGGCACCCGATCCGGTTTTCATCAAGCCGCGGGGGCATCGTTCAGCTTGAGGTAACGCTCCCCCAGGGTGTAGAGCAGGAGCATCACCGCGAGGGCGAAGACCAGCACCATCAGCTCCCAGCCGCTCGGAAAGTAGCGCACATACTGCGGGAACTGCTCGGCCTTGGGGCCCACCGGATGGCTCTGGCCGGCCAGGAGGATCTCCATGTGGCGCGCGAGAGACCCGACGAAGATCAACGCCGCGGCGAGGGTCCGGCCGCCGGATGATGCCCGAATCGATGGGATCAACAGGAGAACGAAGGGCAGGAATAGCCCCAGTATGATCTCGGTTCCGAAATTACCGATAGCGCCGAAGAGATGCTCGAACTTGTGGTAAACGAGAAAGGCCGGGATCGTGGTTGAGGATTCGATGATGATTTTGAGCACCGTGAAGGCCGATACGATTCCGGCGGCATAGGTCAGAATCAGCGTGAAATCGTCATACACGGCAGCGGCGCCGCCGGATACGGAGGGACTGAAGCGGCCCGCGACCAATCCATAAAGCAGAAAGAGCGCCGTTCCGCTGAGCACCGCCATCAGCAGGCAGTAGATCGACATCACCGGCCCGAAGTAGGTGGCGCGCGACTCGGTCAGCCCGAACACCGAGCCGATCATAAGCGGCGCGATCAGCGCGAGCACGAAGGAGGCGGTGCCCAAAAACTTGCTGAACCCGCTGTCAAAGTCGCCCCTGTGCATCTTCCAGAACTTGAGGATCAGGACGGCGAGCTCGGCGCTGTAGATCGCACCCATCCACCAGATCGGAGAGGAGAGGTTGGGCGAAAACAGGATGTAGATCATGTTGAAGACGGTGCCGAGCTCGAGCCCGATCGCCACGAACCCGCCCAAGAGGGTCGCGATCGCCAAAAACACGAGACGCTTGGCGAACGGATCATACTTTTTTACGCCGAAGACGAGCGGCAGGGCTGAGAGCAGAGTCAGCCCGGAGCTTGAAAGGGCGAGAAAAATGTAAACCCCCAGCGGCAGGGTCCAGATCAGGACGTCGTTCGCGTTGAACAGAACGTGCCCCTGCACAAAGATGAAAACGCCCGCAATGGCGCCGGCCAGAAGCGCGATCCCGAGCACCGCCAACCATATCGGATATAGACTCTTGTTGCCGCTCATTTAGACACCTCCCTTCGTCGCACGGTAGCGCGCCGGATTGTAGCCGCGAATGTAGAACACGTGCGGTTCGGTCCCGATCTCCTCGCGCAGGCGGAACGGATGGAATTTGCCGAGCAGCACACTCACCTCGCTTTTGGGGTCGGAAACATCGCCGAAGATGCGGGCGTTCGCCGGGCAGGCCTCGACGCAATAGGGCAGCTGCTTCTTGGCCAACCGGTGGTCACAGAACGTGCACTTCTCGACGATCCCCTTGGGCCGGACGGTCGCGGAAGTCCCGCCGCGCTCCGGGTTGACGTACGGGGTCCCGTTGCCGCCGACCTTTTCCATGAGCTCCTTGGGCGTGTAGGTCCCGCCGGGAAGGACCGCCTCCTCGCCGCGCCAGAACTTGTGGGGTTTTTCCCAGTTGAAGTAGATGACGCCGTAGGGGCAGTTGAACTCGCAGTATTTGCAGCCGATGCACTTGTTGGGGTCGTGCATGGTGAGGCCGTTCTCCAGCTTGTGCATGGCGCGCGTCGGACAGCCGCGGACACAGGGAGCGGCGCCGCAGTGGTTGCAGAGGGTCGGGATGTAGTGGTAGCGCACGTTCGGGAAAGTGCCGACGGTCTCGGTGATCTTATTCGACCAGTAGACCCCCTCCTGGACGTTGTTCTCGTTGCGGCAGGCGATGCTGCAGGCGCCGCACCCGACGCAGCGCTGCAGATCGATGACCATGGCGTATCTGGGCATGAAAGCACCTCCTTATATTTTCTCGATCTTGACGCGGGTGGCGGCGTGCCGGACCGTACTGCCGCTCAGTCGATCATAGACGGCGGGGATGACTTCGTTGTTGTTGCCGCCGCGGGGTTCCTTTCCGAACACCTTGGCCGCCACCCGGCCGTAGACCCAGTGGCCCTGGCCGTAGCACTTGGCGATCGTGCCGGGCCTGACGCCCTCCCACAACTTGGCCGTGCATTCAAGCTTCCCGGTCGGGGAGGTGATGCGGATCTTGTCGCCGTTTTTCAATCCCAGCCTGTTCGCGTCCACCGGGTTGATCTTGGCCACGTCGTCCCAGGCCGTATCCCCGGGATCGACATCCTTGAACTCCTGGTACCAGGTGCAGTTGGCCGAACGGCCCTCGCGGTTCAACCGCGATTTGTGGTCTACGAAGATAAGGGGATACTCCTTTTCGTCGCCGAGGGTCGCGGGCTCCTCGTAGTGCGGCACGAAGGCGAGCTCTCCGCGCGCCTGGTAGCCGCTCACATCGAGGATGTCGTCCACCGTGGTGTTGTGCTTGTTGGCATGCTCCTCGAGCGCCGCCTTGAGGGTTTCGCTGTAGAACTCGAACTTCTTGGTCGCCGTATTCATGGCGCCCCAGCGCTTGCGGTAGGGATAGGGCGCCGAATTCCATACACCGGCCTTGCGGAACTCCTCCCAACCGTTGAACTTGTCCCCGCCCTGGTGCTTGGCCGGGTCCCAGAGGTTCTGGGTCGTATATTTCACGCAGTAAAGCGCAAAGTCCTTTTCGTTCGCCGGTTCCTTGCCGGTTTCCGGGTCCTTCACCGTCTTGAAGTAGCGCAGCATGTTGTCGAAGCCGCGCTGAGCAAGTTTCTCCGCGATCAGGTAAGGCACCTCGGTTTCGTCGATCTTGGACTCGCCGAGGGGCTTGATCGCCGGCTGCATCAGCGTCACGTGGCGGAAGCCGTTTCCGCCCGATTTCACCCAGCCCCATTTCTCGAAGAGGTGGTGGGTGTCCGGCAGGAGGATGTCGGCGAACCAGGAGAACTCCGAGGCGTTGGTCGTAATGTGGACCAGGAAGGGGATCTTTTCGAGCGCCTGGTTCCAGCGTTCGGGTTGAGTGCAGGAGAAGTTGAAGTTGTTCATGTAGGCGACGGCGACCTTGATGTCGTAGGGGTCGGCTTTCAGAATCCCGTCGGCCGCCCGGTTGGTCACGACTGCCGAGCCCGGCTTGCCGCCGTTGATGCAGGGGAAATCCTTGCGGCCGCGGTGATCGATTTTGGCCATCTTGCCGCTTTTCTTCGCGGCCTCGTCTATAAAATCATCCCACTTCGGAAATTTTCCCGTATATTCTTTATTGTTCACCAGGGTGCCGCCCACATTATCGCAGGCGCCCGTGATGCCGTTCAGGCTGTGGCAGATCATGCTGGCATAGGCCCCGCGCACCTGCATGACCGGGCCGCCGCCCACCCAGGAGATGGACTGAGCGCCGGCCTTGGCGTAATCGGAGGCCACGCGCTTGATCTGCTCAAGCGGCAGCCCCGTGCGCTCCGCGGCCCATTCAGGGGTGCTGTCCTTCAGGGCCAGGTTCCAGAACCGCACGATCCCGTTGGTGTGCTTTTCCTCGAAGGTCTCCGGGTCGACCTCCTGGCCGGCGACGAAGAGGTTCTTGCCTTCCTTGAAATCGCCCACGAACTCCTTGCTCCATCTCCCCTGGGTCAGGAGCACATGGGCGATGGCGGCCGCAAGCGCTCCGTCCTGGCCGGGCTTGATCGCAAGCCACTCGTCGGCCTTGCCGGCGGTCGCCGAAAGACGGGGTTCGACCACCGCGATGGTCGCCTTTCCGACGATGTCGCCCCAGACGCTGGAGTAGTAGGAGACCTGGCGGTTGGCCGCCAGCGGATCGGCCCCCCAGACGATCATGTACTTGGTGTTCAGGACGTCGTACTGGCGGTAGTCCCAATAGCCTTCCGTATAGAACGGCCCGAACTTCTCGGCCTCGGCGCAGATGGCGCTGTGGGAGATGTTGTTGGGCGAGCCGATGATCTTGGTCATGGCGTCGTAGATGATGTCGCGCATGTATGTGTAGCGGCCGCGCATGAGCATGTACTTGTGGGTCTCGTTGTTCTTGCGCAACTCCATGATCTTGTCGGCGATGGTGTTGAGCGCCTCGTCCCAGTTGATCGGCACGAACTTGGGGTCCTCGCCGCGGCCCTTCTTGGGGTTGGTGCGTTTCATCGGAACCTTGATGCGGTCGGGGTCATAGACCTGCTGAAGGGCGAGGTGGGCCCGCGGGCAGCTCGCCGCACCGTTCACCTTGGAGCGCTTGTTGCCATGGACCTTGATCGCCCGGCCGTCGACCACATAGACCTCCTTTGAACACCAGGAGGTGCAGCCTTGGCAGGTCGAGGCGATCCATTCTCCCGTCTCGCCGGCGGCGGCCTGGGCGGCCTCGGCCAAGGCCCGCAGCTCCGGTTTGAGCCCGACCCCGAGCGCCAGCGCCGTTCCCGTAGCCGCCGTCGCCTTGACGAAGCTTCTGCGGTTCAGCTTCAGATCGTCAAGCAGATCCGTGACGAACCCCCTCGATTGAGTCTGTTTTCTTTCCATTTTTCCTCCGTTTCGATGTGAGATCTCTTAATCGGCGTTCGGCCTCTAACCGACCCCGTCTGCCCGAATGCATTTCAGCCAGTAGCCGAGCTCATCGGGGTCGATGGGCTTGGTCAAACAGGCATAAATATGGTCGCGGATGGAGTCCTTCAATTCCGGGTGAAGGCGTTCACGGGACAGGCACAAAAATGGGGTGTCCGGAAATTCTGCGGCCAAGCTGCGGATGGTGCGGTTGTCGATTGCCACGGTGTCGAGGTCAAGCAGCACAGCCGCGAAGGGTCCCGCCTGAAGCTTTTCGTGGAGCTCGGGGGCGGTGGCCGCTCTTTGGGCCAGGTAGCCCCAGGCGCCAAGCAGGCTGGAGATGTTCTCGAATTCTCTGGTATCGGCATTCATGACGAGCAAAGTTCCGTCCATGGGGCCTGCTTGCGTTCGGCGTGGAAAATGGTTTTGATGAATCCCCGCGGCATAATGCAATAGCAAGCAGAGTGCCACGCGCAGGCAGGACCCATGGACATTGAATCGGACGCCCCAGGGTCACGAATTCCAATATTCTGTGATTGTTGCGAATTGTTCTTTACTCAAACGGACGGCGATGGAGTCGCGGACGGCCTTATCCGCGAACGCAAGAGAGAAGCCACAAGTCGATCGGTGTCCGTTTTCCGGGCGAGAAAATCTTGATTAATTAAAAATTATGTTTAAAAACAGCGTGATGTAGTCGTACGAAATCCGGACGGCAAATGGGGCGGGCGGACACCGGAAAGGGGGGATCCCCTGCATCCGAGGTCAGTGCAGGGTGGGGATCGAAATTTGGTACTTTTTGATCTTTTCGTAGATGGTGGAGCGGCTGATGCCGAGCCGCGCGGCGGCTTCGGTCTTGTTCCAGTTGCACTCTTCGAGCACTTCCCTCAGCAGCCGGGCCTCGTTTTCGATAATGGTTTTGCCGGGCGCCGCTGAAGCTGCATCGGCGGCCGACCCGCTCACCGGCGGTGGCAGGTCGGCGGCTTCCACGCAGGCGCTCTTGGCCAGCACCACGGCGTGTTCGATGGCGTTCTCGAGCTCGCGCACGTTTCCCGGCCAGCGGCACCCGAGGAGAACGCGCATGGCCTCGCTGCTGAACTCCTTGACGGATTTGCCCTGCCGCTCGGCGAAGAGGGCAAGGAAGTGCCGGGCGAGCAGAGGGATGTCGTTTTGCCGGTCGCGCAGCGGCGGCAGTTGAATGGGGATGACGTTCAGCCGGTAGAAGAGGTCTTCGCGGAAGCCCCCGGTTTTCACCTCCTCGAGGAGGGTCTTGTTGGTGGCGGCCAAGATGCGCACGTCGACCTTCAAGCTCTGCTCGCCGCCGAGCCGCTCGAACTTCTGGCTCTGGAGCACGCGCAGGAGTTTGATCTGGGCGGCCTGGGAGATCTCGCCGATCTCGTCCAGGAACACCGTGCCGCCGTGGGCCTGCTCGAAGCGGCCGGCCCGCCTGCGCGCGGCGCCGGTGAAGGCGCCTTTCTCGTGGCCGAAGAGCTCGCTTTCGAGCAGCGTGCTGGGATAGGCCGAGCAGTTGATCACCACGAAGGGTTTGCCCGCGCGAGGGCTGTGCTGGTGGATGGCCCTCGCGACCAGTTCCTTGCCGGTCCCGCTCTCTCCCTGAATGAGCACGGTCGCGTCCGTGGGGGCGACATCCTCGATCAGCTTGTAGATCACCTGCATCTTGGGGTCCTTGCCGATCAGGCCGCTGAACTCGGCCGTCGGCGCGATGCGGGCGCGCAGGTCGCGGATCTCGTCCTCGTGCAGCACCGCCCGGAGCAGGACGCCGGAGGCCTGGTTCAGGATCACCTCGATCACATCCAGCTCTTTCGTGACACAGGCGCAGTCCGACGGGCAGCCGATCAGCATCGCTCCGAGAAACTCGCGCTGGTGGTTGAAGGGCAATACGGCCAGCCGCTTGAATGGCTGGTCATCGAGCGGCAGAACGATCCCGGGCAGCCGTTCGGGGTCGACGAAGCTGACCCCCGGCAGGTCGGCAAAGGCGCCGGCAGCGATGGCGGCGACCTCGGCTCCCAGCGGCACGGCTCCCTTCTCGGTGGCGGCAAACGCCTCGTCCCGGTGTCGGTTGACCACCAGCAGCGCGATGTTCCGGCACTCGATAATGGACTTGAAGGCTCGGATCAGATAGGCGCCGACATCGCCGAGTTTGGGCAGGGCGGCGATTTCCTGGGTGATGGTGAGCGATGTGCGCAGCTGTCGCTGGACCCGGTCGAGCTCCTGGTTCTTTTTTTCGAGCTGCTGGTTGGTGGCCTTCATCCGTTCGGTGAAATCCGTCAGCCTCTTCAACATGCGGTTGAAGGCCATGGCCAGCCGGGTGATTTCAGCCCGGCCCTTGACCGGTGCGAGCATGGCGAGGTTGCTTTCGTCGATGTGTTCCACCAGATCGGCCAGCGCGAGCAGCGGCCGGGTCAGATGGAAGACGAAGAGTTGAACGGCCAGGAGCGCAAGCACCAGAATTCCCAGGGTGATCAGGCTCATCTGGACCCACAGCTCGGCGACCTTTTCGCGGTAGGGGCCTTCGGAGAACCCGATGCGCAGGGTGCCGGCCTTGCCCCCGAAAATCGGCCAGGCGATGTCGAAAAAGCGCTCGCCGTTCTGGGAGACGATTTTCTCCAGATGCCCCTGTTCGGCGTTTCTGGGGGTATTGGCCTGGATCAGCTCAAAGGGGATACCGGCCGGAAAGGTGTGACTGACCACCTCTCCGTCGCGCACGACGAAAATGTAGGCCACGGCGGGGTTGACGGTCATCTGGGCGTCGAGCATCCGCTGCACGCCCACCAGGTCGTTGATGAGGATGTCCTCGGCCGCGTCGAGCGCCAGCTTGTGGGCGGCGTTCTCGGCCTGGGCGACGGCACCCTGCATCAGGCTCAGGCTGTAGCGGTGCGTGACGAGCTGGGAGATGGAGACCCCGCTGACAAGCACCAGGACCGCCACGACGAGCAGCAGCGTGTACCTAAGGCTTTTGGGCCGCATGGGGGGACCTCCCGCCGTCGGCGATCATGGCGCGCACGGGCGCGTACCATTCCTCCCGGGGCGCAAGAAAGCGGTCGATCAGGAGCTGATCGAGGATCTGCTTGCCCTCCGGGTTTTCGTGCATGGACAAGAGCAGCTTCTGGATGCCGGCCTTGACCTCCTGCGGCAGGCGCGCGGAGGCGACGACCGGCGGGCTGCCGAAGGGCTCTGATTTGCGGATCACGCGCGTGCGGGAGGTGTAGCTGGGATCGAAGCGCTGGAAGTATTCCCACTGGTGCCCGTCCACGGCCGCCCCGTCCACCATTCCTTTGGCCACGGCCAGAATCGAGTTGTCGTGACTGTAGGTGAACGCCGTTTTCTGGAAGAAGGACTCGGGCGTTTCGCCGATCCGGCTCAGCCAGTAGCGCGGCACAAGGGCCCCGGTGTTGGAGTCGGGGTCGGTGAAGGCGAACACGCCGCCGCGCAGGTCCTCGATCTTCTGTACGGCGCTGTCGGCCCGCACGATCAGGTAGGATTGGTAGAACGGGGTCCCGCGGACCTGGGGCACGGCCAGGGCCTCGAACCCGAACCGGTCGCGGCCGGTCGCGTAAGGGCCCGTGCAGATGAAGGCCAGGTCGACCTGGCCTTTTTGGAACAGGTCGTTGATTTCGTCATAGGTTTTGCGCTGAACGAGATGGGTCTTGTAGCCTGAACTTGCGCCGATGAAGTCCAGAAGATCGCGGTAATAGTTGAAGGTCTCCTTGGGCGAGATCATCGCCGCCACGGCTACCTGCAGGATCTTGGAAGGTTCGGCGTCGGCTTCCGGGTGTGCCACGGGGATGGTTTTTGAAAAATCGACCGGCTTGTATTCGGCTTCGACGCCGCAGCCGGTGGCGATGAGAACCGCTGCGAGAGTCGACAGCAGCGCTGGGGTTTGACGGCGGCTGCGGAACTCCCTTGAAAACGCCATGACGTGACCCCCTTAATTCAATCGACGCCGGGTTGCCGCTGCAGCTGGTGACACATGTCACCCGATTGCCGATATTGACAGGTCCATTGCGGATAGATCGACTTCTTCTCGGTCTGAATACCACATTGTAGCCACGCAGCGTCAAATCACATATTTTCAGTGTTTGAATGTTGACAAATGGGGGAGAAATTTCTATATCGCCATACAGAAATATATAGGCGCAGGAGCGAACGGCCGTCATGAAGGAATTCATCAAGCTGATGAAGGCGTTGTCCGATCCCAACCGGGTCCGGATCGTCAAGCTGCTCGAGCAGCGCTCGATGTGCGTCTGCGAGCTGCAGGCGGCGCTCGACATCGCCCAGCCGACGGTCTCGAAGCACCTCAAGGTCCTCGAGGGGGCCGGGCTGGTGGATTTCCGCAAGGAAGGCCTGTGGGTCAACTATTTCCTGACCGACGGGAAGGGCAGCCCCTTTGCGGCCACCCTGCTCGGCCATCTCCGCCTCTGGCTGAACACCGAGCCCGAGGTGGCCGGGCTGGTGCGCCGGGTGCCCTCCCTGAACCGCGAGGAGCTGTGCCGGAAGTGAGACAGACAGGGTTCAAGGACCCAAGGGGTCGAGGGTTCAAGTGAACGGCAAACCCGCTTCAGCGCCGTTACCGTGATGCGAATTTCGGAGGTGATCCGCTAGACGATGGAGGGGCTTTGGAGGTAGTACGAATCAGGATCGGGGAGCACGAGACCGGGCTTGTCGGCTTGCAGGAGACCTTGGCCGAGGTTGCGGCCGTGGCGGCCGGCCTCTCCGATGAAGCCCTGACCGCGGCCCTGATCGAGGGCGTCGGCCGCCGCAACTACATACCGCCTTCCGCCCGACGGAAATATGGAATCGCCCTGCTGCGCGAATACCGCAAATCATTAGGGCTGCCGGTGGCGGTCGAAGAGGGCGGCGGCCCGCCGGAGATCCTGGTCGTCGGCCCCGGCTGCGCCAGCTGCGACGGGCTGGAGCAGCTCGTGATGGCGCTTTTGAACGAAATCGGGCTTGCGGCCCGGCTCGAGCACGTGCGCGATCTCAAGGAGATCGCGCGTCTGGGCATCGTCGGCGTCCCCGCCCTGGTGATCAACGGCAAGGTCAAGTGCGCCGGCAACGTGCCGCCCCGTGCCACGGTCAAGGGCTGGCTGGCGGCCCTCAAGGAAAGCTGAACCAGCTGCCCGGGGAGGCGTTGCGCGGAGCGAAGCGGAAAGGGGAAGACCATGGAGGTCAAGGTTTTGGGTCCGGGCTGCGCCCGCTGCACGCAGACCGAAAAAATCGTCAAGGACGTCATTGCGGAGCTCGGATTGTCCGTTACGGTCGAGAAGGTCACGGACATCCGGGCGATCGCGGGTTTCGGGGTGTTCGGGACCCCGGCCGTGGTCATTGACGGCAAGGTGAAGAGCGTGGGGAAGGTCCCCACCAAAGAGGAAGTCAAATCCTGGATTGCGGCCTGACGGAAGACCGGAAGGGCGTCGATCCACCAACCATCACAGGGGAGTTCACAAAAAAAAGCATGAAGAGCGAATGGATTAGAAATGCCGCCGCCGCGCTGGTGCTGGCCGGGTGTGTCGTGGTTTTTGCTTTGGGCCTGGGCGGGTGCGCCGAGGAGGGCGGCAAGACCGCCATTGTCGAGGACGCCTACCCCGGCATCAGCATGGGGCTGCTCAAAAACGCCAAGCTGGTCAAGATGAAACCGGAAGTCCTGGCCGAGGCCGGCGGTGCGCCGTTCACCAGCGATCAGCTGCAGGCGACGATCAAGGAGATACCGCCGGAGGTCCTGCCTCAGATCCAGAAGAACCTCATCTTCCTGCTCGAGCAGCGCCTGGCGGTGATGGTGCTGGTCAAGGAGGCCAAAAACGCCGGAATCCCCACCGAGGGCGTTTCCGACGAGGAGATCATCCAGGCCCTGCTGATGAACGTCGCCAAGGATGTCACGGTGCCTGAAGAGGATGTCAAAGCCTTTTTCGAGGCCAACAAGGCCATGATCGGGGAGACCCCTTTCGAGGAGGTCAAGGAGACCATCGAGGCGATGCTCGGCCAGGAAAAACAGCAGCAGGCCGTCAACGTCTATCTCGAGCAGCTGGAGCAGAAGGCCGACATCAAGATCAACCGGCAGTGGTTCGAGGAGAACAGCCGCCTGACCCGGGACAACCCGCTTGACAAGGCGCGCTTCTCCGGCAAGCCGAGCCTGATCGGGTTCGGGGCCACCGGCTCCCTGCCGAGCGAAATGATGCAGCCCACGCTGGACGCGCTGCAGAAAAAGCACCCCGACACCCTCAACGTGGTCTCGGTCAACCTGGCCGAGGAGCGGGTGCTCGGCGCCCGCTACGGGATCGGGTCGGTCCCGGCCCAGGTGTTCTTCGACAAGGCCGGCAAAGAGGTCTTCCGTAACGCGGGCGTGCTGTCCGAGGAGGAGATCGTCAAGCAGCTGGCAGGGATGGGGGTCAATTGAGCCGGAAACAGATAACTATCTCTACATGTCGGCGAGGAATTGATGCGATGATTCGAAGGCGGGTTGTTCGGGTGGCACTCGGTGTGCTGAGTCTGGCGGCCGCTTGGGCTGGTTTGGCCGTTGTCGCGGCCCATGCCCAGGACTTCAGCCAGGTGCCGGTCAAGGGCATGGTCACCCTGATCGACCTCGGCGCGGATCAGTGCGTGCCGTGCAAAATGATGGCGCCGATATTGACCAAGCTTAAGCAGGAGTACAAAGACAGGGCCGCCATCGTGTTTATCGACGTGTGGAAAAAAGAGAGCCGGCCCAGCGTTTCGGGATCCGGGCCATCCCGACCCAGATCTTCTTCGACGCCGGCGGCAAGGAGGTCGCCCGTCACGTCGGGTTCATGAGCGAAAAAGACATCGTCGCTCAACTGACCAAGATGGGGGTCAAATAGGGGAGGTCGATGTTGGACGCGCTTTTTCTCACGGTCAACGAGTGGATGGCCGGCGGAAGCTTTCTGGCCGCCGCGGGGTGTTTCCTCTGGGGCATGATCAGCGTCCTGTTCAGCCCCTGTCATCTCGCCTCGATCCCCTTGATCGTCGCCTATGTCGGCGGCCAGCAGAAAGGCGCTGGTACCGCGCCAGGCGGCGGCCTACGCCATCGCCTTCAGCACGGGGCTTTTCATCACGATTGCCGTCATCGGCGCGATCTGCGCCCTGCTCGGCCGAATGCTGGGCGACATCGGCACATGGTGGCAGGTCCTGGTCGGGGCGGTCCTCATCTGGGTCGCGCTCGGCATGCTCGGGGTCGAAAAATGCTCCATGTCCGGAAGCCTCCTCTACCGCATGAACTTCAAGGGGCTTACCGGCGCCCTGGCCCTGGGGCTGGGCTACGGGATCCTCTCGGGGTCCTGCACGTTCGGCTTCATCGCGCCGATTCTGGCCATCATCACGGTGCAGAAGCAGGTGGCGACGGGCATTCTCTTCATCTTGCTCTTCGCGGTGGGCCACTGCCTGCCGATCGCGATCGCCGGCAGTTCCACGGCCGTCGTCCGCCGAATTGTCGAAAACAGCGCCTGGCAGGGCGCCGGCGCCTGGTTCCGCCGGCTGGCCGGCGCGGTCATCTGCCTTCTGGGGCTTTACTTCATCGTCAACCCGATCTGGGCGAGCCTGACCGCGGCCTGACCGGCGCCTCATTCGCCCGCGCGGAACATGTTCCCGGCAACCAGGCAGCCCATACCGCTGCCCGCCATATTGACACCCGTATAATCCAATGCTATATTTCGCCACATAACGAAATATAGGCGAACTCATGGAATCATTGCTTGAAATCACGCGTGCCCTGTCGGATGGAAACCGGGTTCGCGCCCTGCTCGCGCTCGACCGCGGGGAGCTTTGCGTGTGCCAGATCATCGAGCTGCTGGCGCTGGCGCCCTCGACGGTCTCCAAGCACATGTCGATCCTGAGGCGGGCCGGTCTCGTGCAGGGGAAAAAGCGCGGGCGCTGGATGTACTACCGCCATGCCGACCCGGCCCGCTCCAGTGCGGCCCGCGAGGCCGTCGCCTGGCTGCGCCGCTCGCTGCAAGGCTCGCCCGACATCGTCGGGGATGCCGGGCGTCTGGAAAAGATCATCAACACGGATCGGGAAGCGATCTGCAAGCGGATCCGGGAGCGCTGAACCGCCCGGCAGCCGATGTCTGCGCCGCATGGACCGCCGGGGAATCATCTCTTCACGAAAGGGCCGGAGAATGTCTGAAATCAAGCGTCTTTCCTTTCTCGACCGATACTTGACCCTGTGGATCTTTCTGGCCATGTTCGTCGGCGTGTTCTGGGGCTATCTCTTTCCCGGGATCACGCTCGGTGATCAACTTTTTCCAGGTGGGCACGACCAACATCCCCATCGCCGTCGGGCTGATCCTGATGATGTACCCGCCGCTGGCCAAGGTGAAATACGAGGAGCTGGGCCAGGTCTTCCGCAACGTGAAGGTCCTGGCGCTGTCGCTGGTCCAGAACTGGGTGATCGGCCCGATCCTGATGTTTCTCCTGGCCGTCCTTTTCCTGGCCGGCTATCACGAGTACATGGTGGGCCTGATTCTGATCGGCCTGGCGCGCTGCATCGCCATGGTGATCGTCTGGAACGATCTGGCCGCCGGCGACCGGGAATACTGCGCCGGGCTGGTGGCCTTCAACTCCATCTTCCAGGTGCTCTTTTTCTCGGTCTACGCCTATGTCTTCATCACGGTGCCTGCCCGGCTGGATCGGGCTGAAGGGCGCCGTGGTGGACATCTCCATCGGCCAGATCGCCGAAAGCGTCTTCATCTACCTCGGCATCCCCTTCATCGGCGGGATGATCTCCCGCTTCGTCGGTCTGAAGACCAAGGGCCGGGAGTGGTACGAGAAGAAGTTCATCCCCAGAATCAGCCCCATCACCCTGATCGCGCTGCTGTTCACCATCCTGGTCATGTTCTCGCTCAAGGGCGAGTACATCGTCCAGCTGCCCTTGGACGTCGTGCGGATCGCCGTGCCGCTGTGCATCTATTTCGTGGTCATGTTCTTCGTCTCCTTTTTCCTGTCCATGAAGGTCGGGGCGACCTACGAGCAGTCCACGACGCTGAGCTTCACGGCCGCCTCCAACAATTTCGAGCTGGCCATCGCCGTGGCGGTGGCGGTTTTCGGCATCGATTCGGGCGAGGCCTTTGCCGCGGTCATCGGGCCGCTGGTGGAGGTGCCGGTGCTGATCGCCTGGTGAACGTGGCCCTCTGGTTCAAGCGCAAGTACTTCCCCTATGCCGTGGAGACGCCGACGGGCGTCTGCCATGTGACCTGCAAGCCTTAGAAGAACGACGGTAGGCGTTTTGCCTTGAAGCATAAAGATGAATCTGCTCTGACGAGAAAAAGACACCCCGAGCGCACCGCGCGCAGGATCGTCACGGACTGCGCCGACTGCGACTGCTGCCGGCCCATCATGGACGAGTCCTGCCTCTTCTTCCCCGAGTTGTACCGGCTCTACGACAGGGAGGTGGAGACCGGGCAGCGGATTCCCCCGGAAGCGCTGCGGCAGCTCGTCGACAAATGCAACTTCTGCGCCCTTTGCCCCTGCCCCAACATCCGGGCGGACATCATCCGGGCGAAGACCGGGTTCACCGAACGCGACGGCCTGAAGTTCGGGGCGCGCGCCATCGAGGATGTCGCCCGCATCGGAAAGCTCTGCGGGGCGCTTCCGGGCCTGACCAACCGCCTGCTGCGAAGCGATATCGCCGGCGGGGCGATCAAGAGGGCGCTCGGCATTCACCACGACCGGAAACTGCCCGAGTTCCCGCGACGAGAGCTTTATCGGCCTGGGCCCGGAAGCAAGGCCTTCGACGCCAAACCGGAGTCGGCGGCCGGACGCAAGGCCGCCTATTTCGCCGGCTGCACGGCGCGCTACATCTTTCCCGAGGTGGCGCGGGCGACGGTCGAGGTGCTCCGGCACAACCGCATCGACGGTCTTCTGCCCCGAGCATAAATGCTGCGGCATGCCGAGCTTCCTGGAGGGTGACCGAAAGCTCACCATGGAATTCGCGGCGGCACAATCTCGGTGTGCTGGCGGACGCCCTGCGGGAGGGCTACGACATCCTTTGCTCGTGCCCGACCTGCAGTTTCATGCTGAGGTCCCTGCTGGCCGAAGGCGCCTACTATTCGCGCGAATACCAGCAGTCGGTCGGAGGGGGACCCAGAAGTTCATCATGGTGCCGGTCAAGCCGACAGCCCGGGGAGGCGCCGGAAAGAAAGATGGAGGCCTTCGACAAGACCATTTTCAAGGAACATCATGAAGGACGACGGCTATTTTTCCGCTCTCGACCCGATCAGGCGTGTGGCGCTGGCCGAAAAGACATTCGACGTCGGGGAGTACCTGCTGCGCCTGCACCGGTCCGGCGAGCTCGAACACCGGTTTTGCCCCGGTTCAAGGGCGGGCGGTCTATTTCCCCCCCTGCCACCAGCGGGAGCAGGAATTCGGGCAGCCGTATCTGGAACTGCTCGGTATGGTTCCCGGGCCTTGAACCTCGAAGCGATCCAGGGCAACCTTTACTGCTGCGGACTGGCCGGGGTGATGGGTTTCAAGCGGGATTTCCACGAGGCCTCCCTCGCGCTGGGGAGCCGGCTGATAGCGGAAAATCAGAGAGCCTGAACCCGGAAATCCTCGTGACCGACTGCCTCAGCTGCCGGCTGCAGTTCAGCCAGATGCTGCCGTTGCACCGTGAAACACCCGATTGAGTTATTGGCGGATTCGTATCACCGAGCCGCGGGGAACCGGACAACAAGATCGGGGTCTGAACCGGCGCTCTAATTGACGATCAACGCACTCAGGCCGCTTGGGGCGAACGTTTCTGCAACCAAGTCGACGGCTTTCATGGCGCTCTTGGATTCATCCACGGCAATCAATATTTTCCGCTGCATATGCACACCTTCCTCCTCAGAGGATGCAGGGGTTCAATACTCAACTTAACATACATCAACCTGCGCCGAATTCAATAGCGGCCCATAACCAATGAACGCCAGGGGACCACGAATGGAATTAAAACCGATCACCGAGACCGCAAGCTGCTGCAGCAATTCGAAACCCAGCCCTTCCAGGCAGTCCGAAACGCGCTCCGAGAGGATCAAGCCGCTCGAGGCCGGGCTTTTCGCCGCGGTCCTGGCGGCATGGTGGCTGATCTATCAGGGCCTTCTGCCGATGGCGCCTACCTGACCTACGATCTTTTCGGCTTAAGTAAAGGCTCCCACTTTGCCGCCGCATTGGAGTTTTTCATCTACGACACGCCCAAGGTGCTGATGCTGCTCGTCCTGGTGGTGTTCGGGGTCGGGGTCGTGCGCTCCTTCTTCACGCCCGACCGCACCCGACGCCTCCTGGCCGGCAAAAAGGAGGCGGTCGGAAACGTGATGGCGGCCGGGCTGGGGGTGTTGACCCCGTTCTGCACCTGCTCGGCCATCCCGCTGTTCATCGGCTTCGTGACCGCCGGCATCCCCCTGGGGGTCACCTTCTCTTTCCTGATCTCCGCCCCCATGGTGAACGAGATCGCGGTGGTCCTCCTCTACGGGCTGCTCGGCTGGAAGGTCGCCGCCATCTACATGGGCACCGGGCTTTTGATCGCGATCGTGGCCGGGTGGGTCATCGGCCGGCTGAAGATGGAAGCCCACGTCGAGGACTGGGTCCGGGACATCCGCGCCGGCGAGGCGGAGTTCGACGTCGGCACTCAGACGATCCGGGACCGGGTGCGCTTCGGGTCTGGACGCCGTGCGCGACATCGTCGGCAAGGTCTGGATGTGGGTCGTGCTCGGCATCGCCGTCGGTGCCGCGATTCACGGCTACGTGCCCGAGGGGTATCTCGCCTCGATCATGGGCAAGGGCGCCTGGTGGTCGGTGCCGATCGCGGTCCTGATCGGCATCCCGATGTACTCCAACGCGGCCGGCATGATCCCCGTGGTCCAGGCCCTGCTCGGCAAGGGGGCCGCCCTCGGCACGGCGCTGGCCTTCATGATGAGCGTCATCGCGCTCTCGCTGCCGGAGGTGCTCATCCTGCGCAAGGTGCTCAAGGTGCGGCTGATCGCCACCTTCGTCGGCGTGGTCGGCTGCGGGATCCTTATCGTGGGCTATTTGTTCAACATGATCATCTGAAAAAAAAAGAATCCGGCCATTGGCAGAGAGGTTGAGGATGAACGCCAACACCTCAGTAAAACAGCGGGATGATCTTTTCAAAACTGTTCTGGATACCGTGGGCGACGGTGTGACGGTGATCGACACCGCTCTTAAGATCCAGTATCAAAACAGGATCGTGGTTCAGCTGTTCGGCTCGCAAATCGGTGAGCATTGTTATGCGGCCTACCGCGGCCGCAAAGAGCCCTGCGCGGACTGCATGGTGCTCGAAGTCCTGAAGGACGGCAGGGAAAGAAGAGGGATCAGGGATGTCCCGCTGCCCGGCGGCAAAGTCTCGCTGGTCGAAATCAGTTCGGCGGCGGTCAAGGATGCTGAAGGAAAAATCATCGGTGCGGTCGAAGTCGCCCGAGACGTCACCGACCAGAAAAAGGCCGAGGCTTTACTGAGCAAAACGCTTCTGGAGAACAATGCGGTCTTGAAGCGGCTTAACGATGAGCTCTCCGATGCGGCAGGATACGTGAAAAGCGTGTTGCCTCAGAAACTGAGGTCGGGAGCATTGCTCACGGATTGGAGATTTATCCCCTCCGCCTCATTGGGGGGCGACTCCTTCGGCTATCATTGGATCGATGCAGATCACTTCGCGATGTATTTGATCGATGTCAGCGGCCATGGCTGGGCCGCCGCCCTGCTTTCCGTTTCAGTGATGAACGTGTTGCGCTCCCATGCGCTCCCGAAGACCGACTTCCGGAACCCTGACCAGGTGTTGTTCGCTCTCAACAACACCTTCCCGAGTGAACGGCACAACGACATGTTTTTTACGATGTGGTACGGGGTTTACCGCTTGTCCGCCCGCCGGCTCACCTATGCCAGCGGCGGCCACCCCCCGGCCCTGTTGTTTACCGGGAGCTCGCCCGAAGATGCCCAAGTCGAGCAGCTTCGAACCCCGAACTTTGTGATCGGCGGCGAGCCGGGCACCACCTATCAAAGCCGGGTGCACGCGCTCCGGGCTCCCGCGCGCCTGGCCGTTTTTTCAGACGGGGTTTTCGATATCACCACAGCTGATGGGTCAATCTGGGGTTTTGACAACTTTCTGGGGTTTGTGGCGCAGCAGCCCGATGCCGAAAAATCAACTCTCGACCGTCTTTGCCGCCATGCACGGGAACTGTCCCAAAAGGATAAGTTTGACGACGATTTCACTTTTCTGGAAGTTTTTTTTCGTTGAGCGTCTGTCGCTGGTTGCCGTTTAATCTCCAGGGCGTGACCCCCCCTTGCCTTTGAAAGGAAATGGTCAAACCTAAAAATGAATGCGTATGACGTTTTCCCCGACAAGAAGATTGTCGATGCCGGGCCGGTGTCGCGTGAGTTTCTGCAACTTGGCCTGAAGACCTTCCACGCGGCCTGCCGCTGGGTGCACGCGCTGCCATACGGCTACAACTCCGACCGCGACGAGCCGATGATCCTCTTCAAGGAGAGGATGGGCAGCTGCACCACCAAGCATGCGGTCGTCGCCACCCTGGCGCGCGAGATCGGCCTGCCGATCGAGAAAAACGTCGGGATCTATGCCATGACCGAGGAGCTCGTCACCGGAACGGGGGAAATACTCGTCGCGCACGACCTGCCCTACGTGCCGATGCTGCACTGCTTTCTGGTTCACGGGGATCACCGGGTGGACCTGACCGAGGGCAACGCAAACGGCAAGAACCGCCCGGTCGACGACTTCCTGTTCACCGCCAAGGTGGACGCGAACATAACCGCCAGGGACGAGTACCTGCTTTATCGAAAAGCGCTCACCGACGTGGTCCTCGATCGTGCCGAGCTCAAGGACACGGGGCTCAAACGTATTCTCCAGGCGCGGGAGGAGGGCCTGAAGCTGCTCAAGGCCAACCTCACGCGACAGGTTAAATGACCTTTTGACGGTCGGTGCGAGGCGGTCCGGGGAGGAAAGAAGTCTCCCATTTCCCCCTATCGGTTGGGACAGGATCCATACCGGCATAAAAACTGGCATCAAGAAATAAAATCAGCCTGAGATCCAGTAGAATCTGCTGGACCCGATAACGGCGGTTGATGACGGTGAGTTTTTCCCCGGGGTTGGCAAGCAAAAGAGCTTGTCAGTGTATGCAAATCGGGTTTTACTTCTGCTGTATCGGCCGGGCCGACCACTACCTTATGGTGGGATGACCCGGCGCCGATGGTCAGCGCTCCATAATGCCGTTTTCCATCAACTGCTTATTGTACTGCTCTTTCAGGGTATCCCACAACAAATCGACCAATTTCTTATTGGGGTTATCGTGCCTCACCATAATACCGCCTTGCCGGGTGAGCGGTGGGACTCCAAACGGGACACAGTGCAAGTCGCTCAGATGACGCTTGGCAATGTAGCGTTCAGGGACAATCCCGATGCCTAGGTCGTGTTGGACCATCAGCAAAATACTCTCATAGTCATCCAGTTCCATGACCGGATCAACCTTTATGCCCCGTCTATTTATCTCGCGATCGATGATCGTCTCGGTCAGCAGATAGGGTTTAAATCTCAAATACGGCCCCTTGTGGAGCAACTCCTCATCGCTTTTGCCTCTGTAATAGCCCGGGGCGACCACAAAATAGCGTTCCAAAGAAATGGGGAGCCATAAAACCCCCTTAGGAAGGGGTGGTGGCCCCACACCCAAGCTTGCATCAATCTTTTTGTTGCCCACCTCCTTGGCCAAGTGTTTGGACACACCTCCCGTATTGACCAGCTTGATGGTCACTTTGGGCTGCTGCTGCCTGATGGACAGCAGGGCGTGGGCCAAAACGCCGGTGACGGCGCTCCTGATATACCCCAGCATTAATTTCCCGGAGAACTCCGGCTTGTTTTGGCGGTCCTTGTACTCACTCCAAAGGCCGATCATCTGCCGGGCTACGATGACGAGCTCGGCCCCTTCCTTGGTCAGGCTCATCGGCCGTTTGCGCCGGTCGATCAGTGTCAAATTCAGCTCTCGCTCCAAATACTTGATCTGCTGACTGACGGCTGACTGGGTCAGGTTGACGGTGTTGGACGCCGCCGAAATGCTGTTTAGCTCGGCGGCCGAAACAAATGACCTCAACTTGCTCAAATCCATAAAGACCATCCCTTGGACATGGAGTTCCATCTCTTTTCCCTGTGGAGGGTCTGCCGATTCCCAGCCGCAGCGGTAGGTTGCGAGCAGACTCTATATTAAATAATTTAATAGTTCAAATGAAAACTATTAGTTTTATTTTTTTTATAAGGCTGTGCTAAGAAAGAATCTATTGGTTGGCAAATACCCTTAGAGAGGAGCGGTAGCGTGCTGGCCGAAAACCGCTTTGCTGAGTCATCCGACCCTTCCGCAGTTCCTTCACCGCGGCGGCTGCATCTCATTGAGCTCCTGGTTCCGAAACCATCAGCTTTTCATAGCCCGTTTCTTTCCCTTCTGGATCATGTTGGCTCCCATGACCGGTCCTGCTTCCGGGCCTGTCCTTGTGTGGTTGAGAGATAAGTCGTTTTGAGTGCGGATATACCGATTCCAAAAGATCCAAGGCACCAGTAAGGCCAAGCATGGGGCGTCGAGTTTGAATGACGCCATCAGAGGAGTCGTTAATTACCGGCGCAGGCCGCGGCCGGTTGACGGCTTCAAATTTCACAAAGGAGGATAACGCTATGAAAAGACCGATTCACAAGTTGCTTTTAGTGGGGCTTTTGGCAGTCGCCGTGATGTTGCCGGGAATTGCTCAGGCACAGGAGTTGGCCAAGAACCAAAAACTGAGAATCGCCACCCCGATACGCGACATTCGATCTCTTGACCCGGCCCAGGCGACACTGACCGGGGAAAAGGATGTTGTCGCAGCGATTTTCAACGGGCTCCTGCGCTTGCCGTTCGGCAAAGTCGATATTGAGGCGATTGAAGGCGATCTGGCCGAAAAATGGGAAGTCAGCCCGGATGGCTTGGTGTGGAATTTCACTCTCCGCAAAGGCGTGAAATGGCACAAGGGCTACGGCGAGGTGACCTCCGAGGATGTCAAGTTCACTTTTGAACGGATCAAGGATCCCGCGACAGCCTCGCCTTTTGCGAAGGGCTACGAAAACCTGGACAAGGTGGAGGTCTTGGACAGCCACCGTTTGAAATTGATACTGAAAAAACCGGACCCGTTTTTTCCTCAATCCATCCCGCCACCATGGCGGCCAGATCGTTTGTAAGTAGGCGGTTGAAAAGCTGGGAAAGGAATTCGGATTAGCCCCGTGGGTTTAAGCCGTTCTTGTTTGATTCATACGACAAGGGCCAAGGGGTATATCTCAAAAGAAACCCCGAGTATTTCCGGGGTGCGCCGATCCTGGGAATCCCGGAAATACATTTTCATGCCGGACCACAGCAGCCGGCTTTTGGCTATCGAAAAAGGCGAGGTCGAGGTCGGCGCTGGCATGCGGAAGAAGGAATGGGTGGAGCAGGCGCTCAAGTCGGGCATCAAAATGGCGCCCCCCAACCCGCCCCAGCAGCAAATCCTGATCATGAATATGACCAAGAAGCCTTTGGACGACATCAGGGTCAGAAAGGCGATTGCCTACGCCCTCGATCGGGACACCTTCGTTGACCTTCTGGGGCCTGTTCTAGGTGGGCCGCAGATCAGCCCGGTGCCGCCGGGCTACTTCGGCCACCTCCAGCTTGGGATGGAGCAGTACGAATACGCCCCCGAGCGTGCCAAACTCCTGGCCGAGGGCTGGGTACCCCCAGGGCATATCCTTGGGGGAGCAATTCTGCAGTGAGTCGGACGAATACCTGCGGCCCTTCAATGTGATCCAGGAGCAGTTGCGGCAGGTGGGGATCAAATTTGATATAAAAGTGGTAGACCATCCCACCTACCACAAACTGATCCGGCAGGACCA
This sequence comes from uncultured delta proteobacterium, assembly GCA_963716785.1. GTDB lineage: Bacteria > Desulfobacterota > Desulfobacteria > Desulfobacterales > SpSt-501 > SpSt-501. The sequence continues at coordinate 65,850 of CAVQUW010000034.1, forward strand.
GAATGCGCTCGTGATCTACGGAGCGGTGCGTCTGCCGGTAGCGGACACGATTTTAACCCAGTTCTACGCCAAGTCATCGATCGTGGGGGCCCCCTACCGCCGTCACCAACTTTTCGCATTACGGCGAGGTGATACCCGGCATAGACGCGTACCTGGAAAAGGCCAAGAACACCACCAACCTCGAGCTGAAAAAATATTATTACGGGCTGGCCCAACTTCAGATTCTTGAGGATTTGCCGGCCTATCCCCTGTCGCTGGACCGGGCGGCGCTCTGCTATCAAAAATGGGTGGATTTCGGTTATGACATGAAAAATTATGAAACGCTTTATTACACCATCGAGATCAGTGAAAAAACCAAAATCCTGAAGCATTAAAACACCCCCGCAGCGGCACCCTGCTTTTGGTGGTGGTGCCGCTGCTCCCGTATTCAGCGGAAGGCGTTGCCTGACAAGCCACCCACGATTTTCGTGTGGCCATGTCAATCAAGAAAACACCGCCTGCCGATATTTCGGAGGAGTAGCCTTGTTCGCCTACGCCGTCAGAAGATTAGTCTTCACTGTGCCCATGCTGTTTTTCGTGTTCACAGTGGTGTTTTTTGTGATGCGTCTGGCCGGAGGCGACCCGACCTATGCCATTTTAGGCGACCGGGCGAGCCAGGAGGCGGTTGCCCAGCTTCGCCAAAAAATGGGATTGGACGATCCTATTCTTTCCCAGTACGCAAAGGCGTTGAATAATTTTCTGCATGGCGATTTAGGGGAGTCCCTGATCAACGAAAGACGGATCGCCCCGCAAATTCTGAAGGTGCTGCCCTACACCATCGAGTTGACCGTTGCCGCCATTATCACTCGGCATCTTGCTCGGCATTCCCTCCGGGCATTTTCTCCGCCCTGCGCCGAAACCACATGACCGATTATTTCCTGAGGGTCCTGAGTCTTGTCGGTCTCTCGGCGCCGTCTTTCTACCTGGGGATTTTATTGCTCCTTCTTTTTGCGGTCCAACTGGACTGGTTTGGATTATCGAATTTACCAGAAGCGGGGACATTTGGGATGGCTCTATTATGTGTTTCTGCCCGCGTTGAGCTTGGGGCTGAACAAGGCGGCTTTCGTTTCGCGTGTGGCACGATCCAGCATGCTCGAGCGCATGAACGCCGATTACGTGCGCACCGCGCGTCGCCAAGGGGTCCCGAATTCAAGGTGATTTTCAAGCATGCACTCAAAGTTTGCATGATCCCCATCGTCACGGTGAGCGGCGCTCTATGTGGGGGTGTCATGCGGGGGCGCCATTCTCACCGAAACCAGTTCCAGCCGCCCCGGTCTCGGCAAATTTCTGGTCGAGGCAATAGGCCAGCGCGATTACAATTCTCATCCAATCCGGCCTGGTCTTCTATGGAATCGTCATCGTGATGGTCAACCTCGTCGTTGATCTTTTGTACGGCTTGATCGACCCCAGAGTTAGATACGAATAGGGCAGCAGGGATAACAGAATGCTCGTATCTAATAAAGGCGTTGTCCGCCTTGGCAGACAGGACCGCCGCAGTGGGGTTCATGCTTCTTTTGCTGATTCTTTGTGGCCTCCTTCTGGCCAATTCCATCGCCCCCTATGACATACGGGTACTAGGTCTTAACGGAACGACACCAGGCGCCGAGTTCAAGCACTGGATGGGGACTGATGATTTCGGGCAGGGATGTGCTCTCACGCGTACTCGTCGGCACGCGTGTATCCCTTCTGGTGGGAATATGCTCGATTTCTGCTGCGATGCCTTCTTCCGGGTGCTGCTTGGGGTTTATTCGGGTCTCAAGGGAGGATGGATCGATCAGGCGCTGACCAAGGTGATCGACGCCATGATGACCTTCCCGCGTCTCTGATATTGGGGATATTGGTGGTCAGCGCTTTGGGGCCGGGGGTTGGAAAACGCCACCATCGCCATCGCCATCGCGTTTATCCCCCGCTTTGCACGCGTGGCCCGTGGGCCGACGCTGGTGCTCAAGGAAAATGAATTCATCATGGCCGCGCGGGCCTGCGGCGCCACCGACGCCAGGATCATCTTTCGTCACATCCTTCCCAACCTTGTCGGCGAGATCGTGGTCATGGGCAGCTTGTGGGTGTCGACCGCCATCATTGTCGAATCCAGTCTGAGTTTTTGGGCCTGGGCGTCCAGCCGCCGGCACCGTCCTGGGGAATGATGATCAAGACGGGGGTCGATAGTATTGGATTGACCCCATGGTTGGCGGTGTTTCCGGGGTTGGCGATCTCATTGGCGGTTTTGGCATTCAACTTGTTAGGTGACGGCCTGAGGGACTTGCTTGATCCAAAACTGCTCAAATAAAGCGTCTCAAATGAACACCATCCTGAAAATAAGTGATTTAAGCGTTGTCTTTCACACTTTTGAGGGCAAGGTCCAGGCCTTGGACCGGGTCGGCTTTGAGGTATACCCGGGGGAGACCCTGGGG
>CAVQUW010000035.1:0-155462 GCA_963716785.1 uncultured delta proteobacterium
AGCGAAGAGAAAATCGCCTACGAGATGGGCTTCCTGACCAACCTGTGGGAAAACCTCCAGCGGAAATACAAAACCGCCCCGACGCCCTCGCTGGTCTACCAGGATCTCACCATCAGCCTGCGCGCCGTGCGGGACCTGCTCATCCACGAGGCCGAAAAGCTGGTCATCGACTCACGGCCGACCTACGAGGCGGTGCTCGCCTTCCTCGACACCTACATGCCGAACCTCAAGGAGTGCGTCATCCTCTATGAAGGCTCGGAGCCGGTCTTCGACACCTACAATCTGGAGGCCGACATCTCCCGCGCCTTGAAGCGCAAGGTCTGGCTCAAATCCGGGGGCTACATCGTGATCGAGCACGACCGAGGCGCTCACGGCCATCGACGTGAACACCGGCCGGTACGTGGGCAAGCGCAACCTCGAGGAGACGATCTTGAAGACCAACCTCGAGGCGGTCAAGGAGATCGCCTACCAGCTCCGGCTGCGGAACATCGGCGGGATCATCATCATCGACTTCATCGACATGGAAAAGAAGTCCAACCGGGAAAGGGTGACCAGGCGTTCAAGGAGGCCCTGAAGAAGGACAAGAGCAAGACCAACGTGCTGGAGATGTCGGAAATGGGACTGCGTCGAGATGACCCGCAAGCGCACCCGGGAGAGCCTCGGCCGGATCCTGTGCGAACCCTGCTTCTACTGCGACGGTGAGGGGTACATCGTCTCGCGGCAGTCCGTCTGCTATACGGTATTCCGTGAGATCCTGCGCAACTCGCGCGATGTCGTCGGCCGCCGCGTGGCCCTGCGGGTGAACCCCCAGGTGGCGGAATTCCTGCACCGGGAGGAAAATCACCTGATCACCAACCTCGAACGCTCCCTCGGAAAGCAGATCGTCATTTACCCGAGCCGCAGTTTCACATGGAGCAGTTCGACATCTTCGAGATCCTCGAAAATTGATCCCCCGACCGTCGTACGGCGGAAGAAGAAAAGCGCCGGCACCTCTGCGCCGTGGGCGTCGGCGAATCAGCGCTTGACATCCATCAGCTCATGTGATTTATTCGTCAAGTTTTAGACTATCGATTTAGAAAAGGAATCGCGCAATGAAACGACCATTTCAACCCAGCCGGATTAAAAGAGCCCGCAATCACGGCTTTCGCAAACGTATGTCCACCAAGGCCGGGCGTGCGGTGGTGAACCGGCGCCGGGCCAAGGGCCGGGCCCGCCTGGCGGGGTGAATCTGCCCCGCGGATTCCGGCGCTAAGGCTGATTTCGGACAAGGCGTTCCCATTATTGCGGTTTTTTCTGAACAAGGCCGATCGGATTCTCAAACGGGCCCAATTCGTCGAGCTTGCCGACACCGGGCGGCGCGTGCGCAGCGACTTGTTCATCGCCGTGGTCTGCCCGGGGCCGACCGGTCGTTCGCGGCTGGGGGTCACGGTCACCCGCAAAGTCGGCGGCTCAGTCGAGCGCAACCGCCTCAAGCGCCTGGCGCGGGAGTATTCCGGCGGCACCGGCACTGCCTCAACGGATCCTGGGACATCGTTTTAATCGCCCGCAGAGAGGCAGCGGGCCTGCCCTCTGAAGAGGTGTTCCGGTCGCTGGAGGAACTTTTCAGGAAAGTAGCCCAAATTGACCGGTAGAAACCTCTGCATGACCCTGCTGTTGCTGTTGATCAGGGCGTATCAACTGACGCTGTCCCCCTTTATCGGCCGCGCCTGCCGTTTCTACCCCTCCTGCTCAGAGTATGCCCACCAGGCGATATCCCGGCATGGACCGGCGCGGGGCTCCTTGTTCGCCGTAAAGCGCCTGTTGCGTTGCCACCCCTTCCACCCCGGCGGGCTGGACCCGGTCCCGTGAGCGCGGTCGAGGGTCCCGGACAGGCCATGGGGGGAACAGGGTTCGATAAGGTGTATCTTTCCAGAGGCGCCAAAGAGTTGATGGACTCGTATTAAGTCATTCCAATTTCAGGAGACCGTCATGGATCAAATGCGATTGCTTCTCGCACTCGTGCTTTCGTTTGTGGTGTTCATGGGCTTCAACATGTTCTTCGGCAAAGACGCCGAGAAGAAACCCGTTCCGAAAGCCGCGCAGGAGTCCGCCGCTCAGGTCCAGGCTGAGCCGGCCGCGGCCGCCCCGGCCGGAGAGCGCAAGACCGAGGCGGCGGTGGCCGCACCGGCCGTCGAAGCCGGACGCCCCGCACGTCAGCTGAGCGTGGAGACCCCGCTCTACACACTCGGGCTGTCGGAGAAGGGCGCGGTCATCAACCGCTTTACGCTAAAGGAATACCGCGAAACCGCTGACAGCAACTCCCCCCCGAAAACCATCCTTCCGGTTGACGGCAGTCTGGCGGCATTGGCCACCACCGTCGGCGGACAAAGCATCGCCGGGCTCGAGCAGGCCCTGTTTCAGGCCGGGCTGGAGTCCGATGTCCTGAAAGTTTCCGAGGGAACGCGTGAAATCGCCTTCGGCTTCAAGACCACGAACGGGATCCAGGTGGACAAAGTCTACCGCGTTACGGCCGATTCCTACCTCATGGATCTTGAAGTCCGCATCTTCAACGGCTCCGACCAGCCGCTCACGGACAGCCTGGCGGTGGTCCTGCGCAAGGACTATTCGGGGAAGAAGAACTCCAACGTGTTTGAGGGGCCGAGTGCGCTCATAGGCAACTCGCTTGAAACCATCGAGATCGACGATGTCGCCAAGAAGAACAGCTTCAACGGGCAGTTCAAGTGGATCGCGCTTCAGAGCCGGTACTTCATGACGAGCCTGATGCCCGGCAGCGAGGAGTCGGGCGCCTTGCGGCTCGAGGTTCTGCCAGGCCAGGTGGTTCAGGCGCGTTACAGCGGTCCGGAGCAGACCATCGCCGCCGGCGAGCGCCGGAGCTTCCAGTTCCAGATGTTCTTCGGCCCCAAAAGCACCCCGGCGGTCGCCATGGCCGGCCACGAGCTGGAGCGCGTGATCGACTACGGCTTCTTCGACATCCTGGCCAAGCCCTGCGTCTGGCTGATGAACTTCCTCTACGGGGTCATCCCCAACTACGGTTTTGCCATCATCATCCTGACCATTTTGACCAAAGTTCTGCTCTGGCCGCTGGGGACCAAGAGCTACAAGTCCATGAACCAGATGAAAAAGCTCCAGCCGCTGATCCAGGAGATCCGGGAAAAATACAAAGGCGACCGCAAGAAAATGAACGAAGAGGTCATGCGGCTGCACCGCACCTACAACATCAACCCGTTGGGGGGGTGTCTGCCCATGGTGCTGCAGATCCCGGTCTTTTTCGCGCTCTACCGCATGCTCGACCAGGCGATCGAGCTGCGTCATGCACCCTTTTTCGGCTGGATCAAAGACCTCTCCGCCCCGGACCGGCTTTTCAACTTCAATTTCGCCATTCCCTTCATGGAGCCGCCCTACGGGATCCCGGTCTTGACCCTGGTCATGGGCGCCACCATGTTCTGGCAGCAGAAAATGACCCCGCCGGCCGGCGACCCCACCCAGGCCAAGATGATGATGCTGATGCCGGTGGTGTTCACCTTTATCTTCATCAATTTTTCCTCCGGGCTGGTTCTGTACTGGCTGATCAACAATGTGCTCTCGATCGGGCAGCAGATGTACACCCAGAAGAAATTCGCATGACGCCGGCCGCCCCGGGCGCGGCGCGCGGGTGGCAAGGGGCAAAGCGGGGTCCCCGCCGCGGCGCGGCGGCGTTCGAACGCCGCCGGCGGTCGGGGTCCCAAGCCTTCGGCCGTTGCGCTTGCGCGCAACTGATCGGCACTCTCAGATGATGGACGATTCCACCATTGCTGCCGTTGCCTCGCCGGCCGGAACGGGGGGCATCGGCATCATCAAAATTTCGGGGCGCGATGCCATACGCGATCGCCGCCTCCATTTTCAAGCCCTCCCAGCGTGAATCGGCACCCGTTTTCGACTCGCACCGGTTGACCTACGGGCATGTGGTCGACCCCGCCAGCGGACGCACCCTCGACGAAGTCCTGATTTCGGTGATGAAGGGCCCCCGCAGCTACACGCGTGAAGACGTGGTGGAGATCAACACTCACGGGGGAGCGCTTCCGATCCGGGCCATCCTGGAGCTTGTGCTGCGACAAGGGGCGCGGCTGGCCGAGCCCGGGGAATTCACCCGGCGGGCGTTTATCAACGGCCGCATCGACCTCACCCAAGCCGAAGCGGTGATCGACCTCATCAACGCGCGCTCCGCGCGGGGCCTGGAGGCGGCCGCCGCCCTGTTGGAGGGCGCGTTGCGCCAGGAGATCGAAGCCGTGCGGGCGGCCTGCCTCGATCTGCGCGTGCGGCTGGAGGCCGGGATCGATTTCCCGGAAGATGTCGATGAGCTGGTCGACCCCGGCGCGCTCAAACAGGCGCTTCTCTCGCAGGTGACCGCGCCGCTTGAGCGGCTGGTGCGCCACTATTTCGAGGGCAGGGCCATCCGTGAAGGTCTGAAGGTGGCGATTGTCGGCCGGCCCAATGTCGGCAAATCGAGCCTGATGAACCGGCTCCTGGGACGCGACCGGTCCATCGTGACCGAACACCCCGGGACCACCCGGGATGCGATCGAGGACTGTCTGATCATCCGCGGCATCCCCGTGAGCATCTGGGACACGGCCGGCCTCCACGACGGGCACGACCACGGCGACCCCGTGGAAGCCATCGGCATGCGCAAAACGATCGAGCATTCGGCCGGCGCCGACCTTGTTCTGTTCGTGCTCGAGGCCCACCGGCCCGTTTCGGCCGCCGACCGGGAAATCTTTGAACGGATCGGCGCCAAACCCGTGGTGTTCGTGTTGAACAAGACCGACCTGATCGTCGGCGACGCCGCACCGGCCGCCCTGCCCGACGACTGGCCGAAAGCGCCCCGCGTGCCGGTCTCGGCCCTGCACGGCAACGGCATGGACACCCTGGCGGAGACCCTCGTTCAAGGCGTTTCGGCCGGGAGTCCCATCGACTTGGCCGAGACCGTCATTCCCAACCTCAGGCAGAAAACCATCATCGAGCGTTGCCTTCAATCGGCCGACCACGCCGCGGATGAGCTCGATCGCACGGGGGCCCCGGAACTGGTCGTGGTTCATCTGGCGGAAACCCTGGACGGGCTTGATGAGATCCTCGGCACGAACGCCAAGGTGGATGTTCTCGAGGGCATTTTCAGCCGTTTTTGCATCGGGAAGTAGCGCGGGCCGAAATCGGGCGCATTACGAAGTCATCGAGGATGTTTCACGTGAAACATTAAAGTGGTTGCCAAAAATAGCGTTCCGGTTGCCGGGCGTAATTTTGTTACCACCACTGATACCGCCATCCTCTTTTTTAGAACATCAATATGACAAGCGGTATAACTCTTGACTTCCCATGACACGTGGTGAATGTTTCACGTGGAACATGAACCCGGACCCGCGGCCGGTCGTCGCCCGAGGGCCTTTGGCCTTGCAATGAAACCCCAAACCGGCCGACGGCCGACCGTCGGGCTGCCGTTTCCGGAACAGCAGGAGAGCCATGGATTTCGATTTCAAGCCCTACTTCGAAAAATACGAAAAACTGGTGGAACTGTCCAACAGCGCCTTCGAGCGGGTGCGCAGCGCCCACGCGGAATGCGTCCGCTGCCGTGAGGGGTGTGCGGACTGCTGCCATGCCGTCTTCGACCTGACACTGATCGAGGCCCTGTACATCAACCACCGCTACAAAGAAAAATACCAGGGCACCGAGAAGGCCGCGCTGGATGAAAAAGCCGGTCGGGCCGATCGACAGATCGCCAAGCTCAAACGCCAGGCCTTCCAGGAGCTCAAGGAGGGCCGGCCCGAGGCCGAAATCCTGGCGGACCTGGCGCGGGAGCAGGTCCGCTGCCCGCTTCTCAACACCGGCGATTTGTGCGATCTCTATGAGAACCGGCCGCTCACCTGCCGATTCTACGGGATCCCGACGGCCATCGGCGGCGCCGGCCGCACCTGCGGGCAGTCCGGCTTCAAAGAGGGCGAAACCTATCCGACCGTCAATCTCGACAGCGTTCACGGCCGGCTTCAGGAAATATCGGCCGAGCTGGTGCGCGATCTGAAAACCAAGTACGTCGGGCTTGCGGACATGCTGGTCCCGCTTTCCACGGCCCTGATCAACGAATATGACGAGGTCTACCTGGGGCTGAAGGAAGCCCCGCCCGAAGCGCCTGCCCCCAAGCGCCGGCGTCGGAGGACGGAGCCATGAGCGAATTTTCCCCCGATGAAGCCGAGCGCCGGAAAAAGGCGGTGTTCGAAGGCATGTCGCCGCGGCGGCAGCAGCACATCCTCAAGAAAGGGTATGAGCGCTGGGACCCCTTCATCGAGCCGAAAGACCCCATCGACATCCGCACCGACGAGTCCAAGCGCACCACCCAGCAGCTGGTGCGCGAATTCCTGCAGACCCGCCCGGGCGAGGCTGAAAACAACGCCTACAACCGCGGTGTGCTCGAGATGGCCCTCGGTATCGTCAACAGCGAGGACCGGTTCCGGGGCATGTACGAGTTCGCCTGTTGGCACCGCGACCTGCTGCGGCGCGAAGGCCGGGGCTGACCCTTCCGGCCGCTTCCGTTATTGACCTTCACGGGTCTTTTCGATATATCAGCTGCAATCTGCGCTGAAGTCCGCGGAAGCAAGGGTTGCGGTCTTGCCGTCTCGATTACGCCGCCACCCGCATCTCCGGAACATTAATCCGACAATCAGTATAATAAAGGAGGAACGCTATGCTGAAAAGAGGGCTGGTCGTCTTGGTCGCAGCGGCGCTTGCGGCGTCGGTTTTCGCGGCCGTCGCGGTTGCCGCGGACAAGCCGTTCACGTTCGGGCTGCTGATGGTGGGCCCTTACAACGACCACGGCTGGAGCCAGGCGCATTACGAAGCCGGCAAATACGTCGAAAAGATGGTCCCCGGGACCAAAATGATCTACATCGACAAGGTCAACCCGGCCGACCGCCAGGGGGTGACCATCCCCCAGCTGGTCGACGACATGGTCGAAAAGGGGGCGCGGCTGATCATCGCCAACTCCGACGACATGAAAGACGGGGCCCGCGAGGCGGCCCGCCAGCACCCGAATGTTTATTTCCTGCACATCTCCGGCGACGACGTCCTGACCGGAAAGGCGCCGGCCAACCTGAGCAACCTCATGGGCCGGATGGAGTACACCAAGATGATGGCCGGGTTTGCGGCCGCCATGACCTCCCAGACCGGAAAAATCGGCTATCTCGGGCCCCTCGTCAACGAAGAGACCCGGCGCCTGGCCGCCTCCGCCTATCTCGGGGCCAAGTACGCCTGGGAGAACGTGCTCAAGAAAAAACCGGCCGACCTGAAGTTCCAGGTGACCTGGATCGGGTTCTGGTTCAACATCCCCGGAGTGACGGCCGACCCCACCCAGGTGGCCCAGAATTTTTTCAACACCGGCCACGACGTGGTCATTTCCGGCATCGACACCACCGAGGCCCTGACCGTGGCCAAGCAGAAGAAGCAGGAAGGCAAGGCCGTCTGGGCGGTCCCCTACGACTTCGTGGGCGCCTGCCAGTCGGCACCCGACGCCTGCCTGGGGGTCCCCTACTTCAACTGGGGTCCCGGGTATGTGAAATTCGTCAAGGAGGCCATGGCCCAAAACTGGAAACCGGCATGGTTGTGGCTCGGGCCGGATTGGAAAGCCCTCAACAACCCGGACACCACCACGGTCGGCTTCATGCCCGGCGCCGCGCTGTCGGCGGATGCCAAGAAGGCGCTCGAGAAGTTCACCAATGAGCTTGGCTCCGGCAAGTTGAACCTCTTCACCGGGCCGCTCAACTACCAGGACAAAAAGCCCTTCGTGAAAGCCGGCGAAACCGCCAGCGACAAGCAGATCTGGTACATGGAGCAGCTTCTGGAAGGCATGTCGGGTCAGAGCAGCGCAAAGAAATAGAGGGTGGGCGCCGTTTCGAGCAGGGCCTGATAGCCGCCCGGGCTCTCCCGGGCATTTGTCCATCACCCGGTGCAGAAGGCGCTGTCGCACCTTCTGCACTTCTTGTTTGCGGCGCGGCGAAAAGCGGACGTGCGATGCGTGTCGAGCTGGTTGACATTCACAAGCACTACGGGGCGGTCAAGGCCAACGACGGGGTCACCCTGACCGTGGCCGCCGGCGAATTGCACGGCGTCCTGGGGGAGAACGGCGCCGGCAAAAGCACCTTGATGAAAATCCTGGCCGGCTTCACCGCGCGGACATCGGGTTCGATCCGGGTCGATGGGGCCCCGGTGGACTATCGCAGCACCGCCGAAGCCGTCCGCCTGGGCATCGGCATGCTCTACCAGGACCCGCTCGATTTCCCTCAGCTCAGTGCCCTCGAAAACTTCATGCTGGGCCAGACCGGAACGATCGACCGGCGCGGCGCGGCGCTCCGCTCCGATTTCCACAAGCTTGTCAGAATCATTTCATTTCCACCTGGACCCCGATACGCCGGTCGGTCGTCTTACCGTGGGGGAACGGCAGCAGCTCGAGCTGATGCGTCTGCTGGCGCTGGGGATCCGGGTGCTGATCCTCGATGAGCCCACGACGGGCATTTCCGTCGCGCAGAAGGAGGTGCTCACCGCGGCCCTGCGGCGCCTGGCGGCGGAGGGTCGCAGCGTGCTGCTGGTGTCCCACAAGCTCGAGGATGTGGAAGCCCTCTGCGACCGGGTCAGTGTCCTGCGCCTGGGCCGGGTGGCCGGGCAAATGGGGCGCCCCTTCGATACCGAAGGCCTGCTGAAGATGATGTTCGGCAACCCGCCCGCGGCGCTGACGCGTTGTGCCGCGCCCGCCGGGTCCGAGGTCATGCTCATGCAGGGCGTCTCCTGCCCGGGCGGCCGGGCGGGGCTGGTCGACTGCAGCGTCTCCGTGCGCAAGGGCGAGGTGGTCGGGCTGGCGGGTCTCGAAGGCAGCGGACAGGAGGTGTTCCTGCGGGTTGCCGCCGGGGTCCACCGGCCGGTCACGGGCGCGCTGAAGGTCTCCGGCAGAAGCATGCAAGGCCTCAACCACCACGAGTTCAGGCGCCGGCGGGGTGAGTTTTCTGCCCGCGGCACGCCTCGAGGAGGGCCTGGTTCCCGGCCTGACGATCGCCGAGCATGTGGCCCTTCAGGATGCCCGACCCGGTTTCCGGCTCCACCTCGAAGCGGCCAGCAAGGAAGCCGCCGGCCGGATCGAAAAGTTTCGCATCAAAGGCGCCCCGCAAACACCGGTGGAAGCGCTTTCAGGCGGCAACCAGCAGCGGCTGCTGCTCTCCTTTTTGCCCCGGGACGCGACCCTGCTCCTGATGGAGAACCCCAGCCGCGGTTTGGACGTCGAATCGACGCACTGGGCGTGGCAATACCTTCTGGGGTTCTGCCGTGGGCGGACCACCATCGTTTTTTCCTCGCCGGAGCTCGACGAGATTATGGCGGTGGCCAATCGGGTGCTGGTTTTCTTCAATGGGCGGATCTTCAAGGATGTCGCTACCGCCGCCACCGATCTCCGGGAGCTCGGCCGGGCCATCGCGGGAAAGGATTAGGGCCGGTGGCGAGAGATCTCTATTGTTATACGATTCAGTCTCCCGGCCGGGCCATGGAATGCCGGCCCCGGAATGGAACCCGCGATGACACAGTCCGAGCCTGATGAACGCTGGCCGCAGCGACTGCGGTCCGGCGTGCGCGAGGCGGCCATCACCCTGGGGGTCGTGTTCGCTTTCACCACGCTGGCGCTCCAGGTTGCCGGGGCGCCGCCCCTTGAATCCTACCGCCATCTTCTATTGGGCGCCCTGGGTTCGTGGGTCAAATTCAGCCACGTCGTCAAGGTGTGGATCCCGCTGACCTTGGCCGCCTGCGGGCTGCTGTTCACCTTTCGCATCGGCTTGTGGAATATCGGCGTCGAGGGCCAGATCATGGTCGGGGCCGTTTTCGCCACATGGGCGTTGCGGGCGGGCATCGTCCATCCCGATGCCGCCGCCTTTTTCCTCGTCGGGTCGCTGGCGGCCGCGGCCTTCGGGGGGGCTTTGTGGGCGGCGGTGGCCGGTTTTTTGAAGACCAAGGGGGGGGTGAACGAGATTTTCGCGGGGTTGGGACTCAATTTCGTCGCTCAGGGGATCGTGCTCTGGCTCATCTTCGGCCCCTGGAAGCAGCCGGGGGTCGCCTCCATGAGCGGGACCGAAACCCTGCCCGCGACACTCTGGCTCCAGGTCCCACCGGTTCTGCGGATTTCGCCTTCGGCCTTGTTCGTTGCGCTCGCCGCGCTGGCGGCGACGGGCCTCGTGCTGCGCTACGCCCGGATCGGGCTCGAGTTGAAGGCCGTTGGGAGCAATCCCGTCGCCGCGTTTTTGTTCGGTTTGAGCCCGCCGCGGCTGATGGTGGTGGCCATGCTCTTTGCGGGCGGGTTTGCCGGAGCGGCCGGATACCTGCAGGTGACCGCTTTGTACCATCGCCTGATTCCATCTATATCAAGTAATTACGGATATTTAGCATTGCTCGTGGTCATGCTCTCCGGATACCGGATCGCGTTGATCGCGCCGGTGGCGCTTTTCTTCGCATGCCTCAACGTCGGCAGCATCCAGCTGCCCATGGTGCTGCAGTTGGACTCCTCCCTGGGCGGCGTCATCCAGGGCGCGCTGGTGTTGGCCACCCTGGGGGTCCAGGCGTGGCGCAGAAGAAACGGGAACAAGGCGTCCGCTTTTCGGGTCTAAGGAGGACCCGGAAAAGGCGCGCGCCGATCACCCCAACACCCGGATACCGAACTCATGGAACTTGATCTGGCCATCATTTTGGCGAGCGTCGTCGCCGGGGCGACACCCATCGTGCTCGCCACCCTCGGGGAAACCCTCACGGAAAAATCCGGGCTGATCAACCTGTCTCTCGACGGGTCCATCCTGTTGGCCGCCATGGCGTCTTTTGCCGTCGCCCTGAACACGGGCAGCCTTCTGGCCGGCTTTGTCGGCGGGGCCCTGGTCGGGGCGGCCGTGGCCGCCGTCGTCGCGGTGTTTGCCATTTATCTTGGATTGAACCAGGTGGCGGTCGGCTTCGTGCTCACCCTGACGGCCCGGGACCTGGCCTATTTCATCGGCAACCCCTATTCCCGCGTTCAAGGCCCCCAGACCCAGCCCGTGCCGGTCCCGGGTCTGGAGCATATTCCTTTTATCGGAGATGTTCTTTTCAACCATCATTTGCCGGTCTATCTGAGCATCGCACTGATCGGTTTTTGCTGGTGGTACATTTACCGAAGCTCCCCGGGCCTAAAACTCCAGGCGGTCGGCGAGAACCCGCAGGCGGCCTACGCGCGCGGATTCGACCCGCGCCGATGGCAAATCCTCCATGCGCTTGCCGGCGGGGCCCTGGTCGGGCTTGCCGGTGCGGCGTTTTCGCTCTCCACCAAACCCGGATGGGGCCGGCCCCAGGGCGCGGAAGGCATGGGGTGGATTGCCCTGGCCCTGGTCATCTTCGGCGGCTGGCACCCGGCCAAGGCCGCCGCCGGGGCCTATCTGTTCGCGCTGCTGCAGGTGATGGGGATTTACTTCCAGGGCTGGCTGCCGTCGGTTCCGGCCCAGGTCTTCCAGGTGGCGCCCTTTCCGCTGATGATTTTCACGCTGCTGATCATGTCGCTGGCGCAAAAAGAGACCGTTCGACGCTGGGCTGAAAAACGCAAAGGTATCCAGGCCCTCGTGCGTTTTTTCATCGGGGCGGCACCCGCGGCCCTGGGGAAGCCTTATCGATCGGACTGAGCCATTGGCGCCGTACAAGGGCCTGCGGGCGGCGGCAGACAAGGACACGCATCCCGGATATTCCACAAGATTTCAGTGCGATGGACGACTTGCGGGGATAGTCCGGATTTAAAAGGAGAAACGCCTTATCGGCGGGCGTTTTTGGGGCGTCATCAGGTCGAATCGAAACCGGAGCAATTTCGCCGGCTGGCCGGCCGCTCTCCCGGGGCCGGGCGCTGCGCCGAGCGGCTTTTTGCGGAACCGGATCTTTTTTCCGCAACGCTTGCAGGTTACCAAGGATGCCGTCAGCGGTATGCGGGAACGGCGGATGCGATAGCTCTTCCCGCAGCTCTGGCAGCTGAGCCTGAGAACCGCCGCGGCCTCCGCCCCGGTTTTCGGTGCGGCCACGGTCTGGGTTGCGCGCGGTGGTATCATGGTCGGATAATCCGTGTCGGAGACCTGAGCGTTGTCGGGTTGTCAGTGTTTATATCGGCCGCGGGCGTCAGGACTTGAGGCCCGCGCTCATTCCGGCGGCGGCTGGAATTGCCCCAGATAGGCTTCCCACTCCATGGGCAGGAGTTGTTTTTTGGCATTGTTGCACTCCTTGCAGCAGGGCACCACGTTGCCCTTGGTGGTCTTCCCGCCGCGCGACACCGGGACGACGTGGTCCATGGTGAGTTCTTTTGCGGAAAACGGGCGGCCGCAGTAATGGCAGACGCCGCGGGACAGGCGCCGCTTCCACCACTGGCTCCCCCGCAGGTCACGGGCTTTTTGGCGCTCGCGCTTGAGATCGGCTTCATCCTGTTGGTGCGCGAACGGATCGCTCTTGTCCTTGCGTTTCATGTGTCGATGCGCTCCAGCCACTTGCGGACTTCGTGGCGCAAAATCCTGTAGAAGGCGGTTGACCCCCCGATGCCGGCGCGTCCGAAAAAATAGTTGATCTCGAGCAGCAATGGCGCGGGCCGGGCCTCGGTGACATCGAAGATGACATCCAGGCCGGCGAGATCGATCCCCGTCTTCCGGCAAAATGAAGCGGCGAATTGTTCCGCCGCTTCTCTCAGCTCAGGATCGGATCGAGCGTCGATAATCCCTCCTTTGGACAGACCGGTGTGAAAGCCGTTCCGATCGGGATTGACCCGCCAATAGGAGGCGAGATACTCCCCGATGCGGACGACCCGCACCGATCGGCCTCCGGTGGGTACCAGCTGTTGAATCAGGAAGCCGTTTTGGCCTGTTTTTTCGCATTCGGCGCTGCGGGCCAGGATCGCATCGAACTCGCCGGGTCTGCGGATCAAGAACACCGTGTCCCCCTCCCCGCCCCAATCGAACTTGAACACGCAAGGCAGCTCTCTGGAGCTTTCTCCCGGGTGTCGGCTGTGATAATCCGCGACCGACTGGAAGATTTCGGTCTCGGGGTGGGGCGTACTCGTTTCCCGAAACAGGCGAATCTGACCAGTTTTTCCATAAAAACGCCATTTTAAGTCATAGTTTGGAAAAACATGCGGGCAGTTCGCTCTGGCTGTTTCGTACAATTGCCGTGGGCACCCCTGGGGCAGGATGACGGCGCGGGCGGCCTGAATGGCGACCAGGTCCTCGGGTCCGGGATCGCGGCCGGCGCACAGGATGTGGCGGTCACCTGGGATAAGGGGATGAAAAGAGACGATCATGAACCAAGATTCTCAGAGTCGGTCGCCTCCCGTCAAGCGCAAAAACCGCAGCCCGGGAAGGATGCCCGCAATCGGGTCGCGGACGGGCTGCGGGTCGCCGTTATAGTGGTTGTCAAAATAGCGTTCCGGTTACCGGACGCTATTTTGTTACCACCGCAGAACACCCAAAAACGGGATGACGGCCCTTTTCCCGGCCGGCTCAATAGTGTACCTCCATCCAGTAGGTCAAACCCAGTTTGAGCGCTTTTTCAACCAGCTCCTCGATGGCCCCGCTGCTCGAGCTCAGGTATTTCCTCTCGATCTCGCCATTGATGCGCAGGATCGCCGGGGGCATGAGGTTGCCGTCATACTTGAGCCCCGAGGGCGCCAGGTCCGTCAGCCCGTCGAAATTCACCTTCACCAGGTCCTTGGCGTCGATGATCTGATCCCCGCTGATGTCGAACTGGGGCCCCCCCAGACGGCCGCCCGTGAAGGCATTGAGCTCCATGAACATGGAGAAGCCGTTGTTTTTGCAGGGGTCGTCGCTGGGCGTGAAGCCCACGAGCATCAATATCCCGCCGCGGATGATCACGTCGCTGATCACCCGCTCCCGTGCCGGCAGGTCGACCACATAGCCGATCGATTTGGCCGGGTTCGGGTTCTGCCCGCTGTCCGAGTCGGCGGTCGTGCTCCAGTCGGGCTTTTGCTGAGTCATCAGCCGATAGGTGGCGCTGCCGACGCTGACGTCGAGCAGCGTTTGCTGCACCAGGGCCACCGTGTCGGGATGGTTGGGATTTGAAAGCGCAGGGGTGGCCCAGCGGTTGAAGGACCCTACGTATTCCCCGGCATCCGCCGGGCTGTAGGTTTTGGTCGACGATTCGTAAATCGGGTCCCCATAGTCCCAGATCCCGTAGACGGATTGGGTCTGGGTGTTGGAAAAGTCCGGTTGGCCCAAAAGCTGGCCGGTGCCGAAGGCGACCAGGAACCCCTTTTTCTGGGGATGTCGCATGACGTCGGGCCGGGTGGTGATCGGCTGCGGGGTGCCCGCCGGGAACCCGGGTTCGACCTTGGGGCCCTTGGCTTGAAAAAGCGGCATCACATTGCCCGAAGTGTCGGCGTAGGCCACCTTCCATTCGGGGGTGGTCTTGGTATCGGTCAGGTCGAATTTCCAGAGCTTGCCGTGCAGGTCCCCGGCGTAGACGAAATCGACCTTCTCGTCGTAGTCGATGTCCACCGCCGCGGGGCTCGAGAGCCCGTTGTCGGGGCCCGGGCCGGCCTCTATTTTTTTGATCAAGGAGCCCGACTTGGCGTCGACGATGTACAGAAAGGACTTCCCGCTGTCGCTGCCGTAGCCGTTGGCGAAAATGACGACCCACGGGTAGGCGGGGCTGTTGGAACGGACGATGACCGGTTTGCCGAAGGAATACCCCATGTCGGGGTCGGCCGGGTTCGGGAATTCCCACAAGACGCTGCCGGCAAGCGCCGCCTCCGTGTCGAGGCTCGCCGGGTGCGGAGATGTTGAGCGCGAAATAGCCCTTGCCGCCCTTGCGCAGACCGCCGACGAGGATCGTGTCTACCTGGTTGGCCTGCAGGATGTCCTTGGCTTTCTTGATGGTCGGCGGCAGGTCCACGTAAAACCGGTGGGTGTAATCCGGCCGGGTCAGCTGCCGGAGAGTGTCGAAGACCAGGTTGGGGACATAGGCGAAGAGCTCATCGCCGGTCTGGGCGCTGAAGGCGTGCAGCATCCCGTCGTTGGCGCCGGAGTAGATCACGTCGTTCTCGAAGACGGCGCCGGAGTTGACGATGTCGCCGAGCTTCGTGGTGCGCTGCCGGTAGCCCGCGACTGCGTCCCCGCGCAGGTAGCGCACGGCTTTCTCGACTTCACCGGAACCGCCCAGGGCGTCGATTTGCGCCGCGGTCAGCTTGTCGTGGCGGAAGGCGATGCCTTTCTTTTGCGTGCCGTCGTAGGTGGCGATCACTCGCGCGTCCCAAGCGGTCGCGTTCAGCTGATCCGCTGCCGACCAGATCTTGCCGGCACTGACCTTGCCGGTGGCGGCATCCAGGCCGTAGGCCCTGAGGTCGCCCTTCCACTCGCCTTTGAAGGTTTCGTAGCTGGTTTGATAGACGCGGGTGCTCGCGTTTGATTTGCTGTAAAGCGGGTCGCCGTTGACCCCCACGGATGCGGCGGACGCCTTCTCGACTTCGGCCAGGGCCTCCCGGAGGTCTTTGAAAGCCTGGTAGAGCTCATCCGGGTCGCGCGCACTGAAAAACCGGCCCCGGCCGTTGACCGCGGCGTGCCAGAGATCGTCGATGCGGGAATCGCCGGTGGGATTCGGCCAGACGATCCAGTCGCCGGTGGCCTTGGACTTCAAATTGTCATGATAGTCGTTGGGGTCGAGCGTTCCGCGCACGCCGAAGGCGATGGCGTAGGTCGCCATGTGCTGTTCTTTGTTGATGTCGCCCGTTGTCGTGGGAACCTCCGGGAGAAGGGCCGGCTGCAGATCTTTTTCGTAGTAGTACATGGCGATGTCCGCCAGGGTGTCCGAGTAGGTGTCCGCATAAGGCGCGCCGTTGTCTTCGTCGGCGTTCTTTTCTCCGGCGGGCAGAACCGAGGTCCCGCCGTCGTTGTAGAAGCCATCGGTGATGACGATCGCCAAGGACCGCTGGCATGCGGCCAGGTAGGGCGGGGTCGGGTCTTGCATGGAGGTCCCCGGGAGGTCGCCGTTTCCGGTCTGCATGAAAAATTTTCCGAGCTTGTCCAGCCCGGTCCTGAGGGGCGTAAACCCCTTCGAGCGGTAGCCGTAGAGAGCGGCAAGCAACTCCCCGGTCTTGTCGACGACCGTCAGGCCGTCGGCAACCTGAATCGGTTTCAGGGTGGAAAGGATCGGCATGTAAGCCGCGTTTGCATTACCGGAGTGGCTGTTGATTCCGTAAAAGCCGACCCGGACGTTCTTGAGGCTGAGAATGAGATTGGCCAAGGCGTTTTTGGCCACGAATTCCCGGCGCCGGTGATAGGAGTACCAGTTGGCGAAATTCTGCCGCTCGGCCGTGTAGGTCCGGCCGGTTTTGACGTCGGCGGGCGGCGAGGGGTTCGCCGTCAGGCCGCTCACCACTTCCCAATAGTACTTCTGTTCGTCGTCCAGGGCGCGTTCGTGCACGGTCACACTCACCTTGTAATAGGTGATGCCGCCGTCGACGACCACCAGGTAGGGCGCGTTTTCGGACGCCGAGTATATGAAATAGTGGGCGTGCGGGATCGATGTCGTGCCGACCTTGAAAGATTCGTTTCCGAGCGACAGGGTATAGCCGGACCGGTTGGGGTCGCTCAGGGGAAGCACCGGGCTGGCGTCGGCAAACGTCTTGCCGGGGTAGGAAGGCCAAGGCGCATAGTCCCGGTTGGGGTTGTAGTAGAGCAGGTTGGTTTTGTACCACTGGGTTTTCCAGAACTTGCGGTTCGCAGGCCCCATGCTGTCCGTTACGGCCTTGGTGATGTTGTCGCCGGGATCGTCGAATACGTATCTGCCGTATACGATCTGCCATGGATCGGTGACGTTGACCCGATACGGATATTTGAAATCGCCCTTGATGAAGCTCCCGTCGAAGAGCATCTCGCGGTCCATGCTGTCCGAATCGTCGATCAGGAACATGATGTTCGGCGGCGGCGGGATGACCTGGCTGAAAATGGGGGTGTTGGAAAGCTCGATGGCGTCCGCCGCAGGACATTGGAAGAGCACGGCCCAGACCAGGATGCCCAGGCACAGGGACTTCGGCGCACTTTGAGTCGAACGCCCCCGGCGCCTGGGCGCAACGTTCTGCCGGCTTTTTTTCATATCGTTCTCCATTGAACGCCTTTTCGCGTTTTCTGATGGCGGTCTTTGACCGTCAATAAGCCGCTCGGTAGCCCACCTTGACGACGGAAACCCCGCGCCAGGCGCAGCGGCCGTAAATGCTGAACTCATGCACCGTGGTGCGCCCCATCATCATCGATGCCCCCTGGGCGACGCCTTCGTCGGCGGCGATGAAGAGCGCGTGGTTCGAGTCCACGGCGGCGGCCACGGGCTTGACGGGGGCGCCCGGTTCGTCCTTGAGTTTCCAGTAATCCGAGACCGTGTCGTTGTCCAATTTCCCGGCGACGCGTTCGAGCCAGGTCAACGAGGAACTCCTGAGATCGGTGGCGTGGTCCAGTCGGTCGACGGCCTCCATGACGGCGCCTTCGGCCAGGTAGAAATTGCGCTGGTAGACGGTTTCGTTGCCGGCCATGGTGATCTCGGTGCCGGCAATGTGCGAGGCCGCGATGCTGACGATGCTCACCAGAACCAGGAGCGCCAGGGCGGCCAGAATGGCCATGTAGCCCTCGTTATTTCGCAGCAGGGATGATCTCGGCATGGCGGCCTCCTTAAAGCCCGATGTTGCGCAACCGCACCCGCGAGGAAAAGGTCCGGGTGGCGGTCTTGTTTCGGCCGGCGGGCTCTTCGACGGTCAGGGTGAGGATCACGGTGCGGATCGCCCCGCGCTGGTCGTTGTCGACGACCGGGTTTTCGCCCTCGTCGAGGAACCGAAACAATGGGGTGCCGTCCGGGTTGGGGACGACGCCGGCTACCAGCGGCTCGCAGGCGCCGTCGGAGCCTTCCGTGCCGTGGGTGGCGGCCGTTTCGTAGAAGCAGCGGCGCAGCGTGCGGCCGGCCGTGTCGTAGACGAAGGTCACCCGCTCGGTGATGTCCTCCACGTCGCCGTCCGCGACCGGGTGGTCGCATTTTCCTCCTCCGCCGATGGGCAGGTCGCAGCGGTCCGCGGTAAAACGCAGCTTGTTTCCGGTGGCGGTGATCTCCTCTATGCCGGCACCGGCCGATGTCAGGGGATCCAGACCGGCCGCCCGCAGTTCCGCCGAGAGGTAATCGACGGCGACGCGGGCCGTCTGCTGGGCGTTGGCGGCCGCGTTCTGGGCGGTCGAGGAGCGGGTGAGGTTGGCAAAGAAGGTGACGATGATGCCCAGCGCCACCACCCCCAGTCCGAGGGCGATCAGCAGCTCCACCAGCGAGAACCCACCGTGGCCTAAGCGCGTTTGGTCGATTCGATGCCTCATGTTCCCTTCCCCTTGGTGATGGTGGCCATCGTCACGGACCGGTTTTGGCCGATGCGGTTCCAGCTCACGGTGACCTCGATGCGGCGCGAAGTGTTATACCCGAGCGGATCGCTGATCGACCAGCTGCGGGTGTAAATGCCGCCGGCATTGCCGCGGGCGTCGATCGGGTTGTTCGTGTCCTGGTAAGGCCCCCCGAGTATCAGTGTGGTGATGTCCGGGGTGTTTTTCAGGTCTTCAAGGGTTTCGGATGCCAGCATGGTGGCCTGGGTCAAAATGTTGCCGGTGGTGTTGTTGCGTGTCGTTGAGATCACCAGCGTCCCCACGGCCAGGAACCCGATAGCGAAGATGGCCATGGCGATCATGACCTCAACGATCAGGAAGCCCGCAGGGCCGATCTGGTGAAAAGGCGCTGCGTGAGGGCGATGAACCTCCGGCGGCAGGCTTTGCATAGGTCAATCCTTTAAGGTGATTTTTCCGAGCGAGCTGATGCTGATTTTCCTTTTTTTCCCCCCGGAGTTGGCAATGACCATCGTTCCGGAGTCGGCGCCGCCCCGTGATGTGAAGCTCGTTTTGGAGCCGCCCATCGTGTACTCGGGGTCTGACGAGTCGATGCGCACCCCGGGCGGCAGCAGGGTCGCTTTGACCACCACCGGGTTGCCTTCGAGGTTCGTGTGCTTGATGCTGTAGCTGCCGGTGGCCGGGTAGAATTGAACCGTGACGGTGGTGTTTTCCTTGGCGGCCAGGGCCTTTGCGGACAGCAGATCTGTGCGCAGTTCGCCGACAGCCGTACCGAGCCGCAGGTTGGTGCGCCAGGCGATCAGGTTGGGCACGGCGATGGCCGCGGCGAGTGCGACAATGGCGATCACCACCACGATTTCGATCAGCGAAAAACCATCGGGGGGTCGGCGCCGGCCGGGATGGGCTTCACCGGGGGGGCGAAAGCCGCCATGGAAAGACATTCTCGGGGGCACGAATGTTCCGGGCATCATTCCGGTAACCTCCACGTGTGACGGGTAAACCGGAGAATCCGTATCGATCCGCAACGGTAATTTATATTCAACGCTGCCTACCTTATCAATATTAAATGGTTTTATACCGCCGCCGTCGGCGGCCGGACCCCCGGCCGTGCCCGGCCGTCGCCCGCGACGCGCTGGCTGTCATGGTTAAAGCAAAAAAAATGCCATACGGCCAATAAATTTTTTTGCTTTATTTCAATAAGATAAACTTGTGCCTGCCAACTGGAACGACCATGGTGGACTGGGTCTAAAAAAATTTAATAAAATCTTTTTCGCAAAAAACAGGCCCCTCCCCTTCTCTCCCTCCCCAGGGTGTTTTATTTTTCTCTTGATTTCGAGAAACAGGGGGATTATTATCGCCGATCGAACAATATGGGGAAAGATTCCACTCCACTGACTGAACCACGTTACCGACCGTCCGGCGGGATTTGCAGATGGAACGCACTGCCATTCCCAGCGCACGACGAGGCATTCAAGCGCAAAGCGATCGCGCAAATCTGAAAGAGCATCTTTCAGCACAAACAGAAACGTCGTCTCGGCCTTTTTAAAAAGAGGCCTTTTTTTTTGGGGGTTCCCGTTCGGCGCCGCGCCGAACGAGAGCCGCGGCGAACCCGAGACATTCAACGCCCGGCCGGAGAGCCCACGGAGCGGAGTACATGCGAAAATCCTCTTGGATCATCATCGTCATCACCTGCCTTGCCAACATTGCCCTGTGGACGGTGTTCAACCGCCCGGAGTCGCCGGAGCCGTCCTGGTCCGGTGTTTTCAACTACGTGAGCTTCAGTCCCTACCGCGAGGGCCAGGACCCGGTCGCGGGAAAATACCCGACACCCGAAGAGATCATGGACGACCTGCGCTTCCTCAAGGACAAGACCAAGGGGATCCGCACCTATTCTTCCCTGGACGGCATGGAGTTCATCCCCGGCATGGCCACGCGCCTGGGGTATGAGGTCACGGCCGGCGCCTGGATCGACGGCCGCTACGAGCGCAACGAGGACGAGATCCACAACCTCATCTTGAACGCCAACCGCTACCCCGCGACCATCAAACGCGTGCTGGTCGGCAACGAAACGCTCTATCGCACCGACCTGAGCCCCCAGGAGGTGATCGACTATATCGACCGCGTCCGCGCCGCCGTGCGCGTGCCGGTGGGGACGGCCGAGCCTTGGCACGTGTTCATCAACAACCCCGAGCTCGTCAACCACCTGGACTTCATCGCCATCCACGTGCTGCCCTACTGGGAGCGGGTGCCCTTTGAGGACTCCATCGGCTGGGTGCTCGACCGCTACCGGCAGGTACGCGAGGCCTTCCCCGACAAGCCCGTCTTCCTGGCGGAGGTCGGCTGGCCCAGCAACGGCGAGAATTTCGGCAAGGCCAAGCCGAGCACCTTCAACCAGGCCGCCTTCCTGCGCCGCTTCCTCAAGGTCGCCGACCAGCGGGGGCTGGATTACTGCATCATGGAGGTGTTCGACCAGCCCTGGAAAAAGCCCCACGAGGGTGTCGTCGGTGCCTTCTGGGGCGTCTTCGACGTGCAGCGCGGCGCCAAGTTCGCCTTCCAGGGCCCGATCACGAACGGTGCCATGTGGTGGTACGAGATCGCGGCGCTTTTGACGGGCATCCTGATGGTGCTCGCCTATCTGAGGCGGAAGCCCGCGCAGCCGTTTGCCGGAAAATTATTTTTTGCCCTGCTGCTCCAGACCACGGCCTCGGTGTTCGTGTGGCTGATGGTTTCGCCGCTGCTCGGGGAGTTCCTGTTCTGGGAGACCTTCATCTGGGCCTTCCTGCTGCCGATGCAGCTCGGTCTTTTGGCGATCATCCTGATCAACGGGTTCGAGATGTCGGAGATGATCTGGACCGAGGGGCTCAAACGCGCCTTCCGTCCGGCCGCAGTCCAGTCCGGGCAGCCGCTGCCGCGGGTTTCGATCCACGTGCCGATCTGCAAGGAGCCGCCGGAGATGGTGGCGCAGACCCTGAGCAGCCTGGCGGCGCTCGACTACCCGGACTACGAGGTGCTGGTCATCGACAACAACAACCCGCACCCCGAGCTCTGGCAGCCGGTTCAAGAGCATTGCGGCCGGCTTGGCGCGCGGTTCCGCTTTTTTCACCTGGAGACCCACCCGGGCTACAAGGCCGGCGCCCTGAACTTCGCCCTCGAGCAGACCGACCCGGCCGCCGAATTCGTGGCCGTGGTGGACAGCGACTACATCGTCCGTCCGGACTGGCTCAACTCCCTGGTGCCGCACTTCGAGCGCGGCGAGGTGGGTGTCGTCCAGGCGCCCCAGGACCACCGGGGCTGGGAGACGAGCGCCTTCAAGGAGATGATCAACTGGGAGTACCACGGGTTCTTCGAGATCGGCATGGTGCACAGAAACGAGAGGAACGCCATCATCCAGCACGGCACCATGACCCTCATCCGCAAGTCGATCCTGCGCGACTCCGGCCGCTGGGCGGAATGGTGCATCTGCGAGGACGCCGAGCTCGGTCTGCGCATCCAGAGCCTGGGCTACGACACCGTCTACATCAAGGAGAGCTTCGGCAAGGGCTTGACGCCCGATTCCTTCGGCGGTTACAAGCGCCAGCGGTTCCGCTGGGTGTACGGGGCGGTGCAGATCATGAAGCGGCACTGGCCGGAGCTTTCGCCCCTCAGCCGCAAGAGCGGGCTGAACATGGCCCAGCGCTTCCACTTCATCGCCGGCTGGCTGCCGTGGTTCGGCGATGCGGTCAGCTTCATCATGAACGTGCTCTGCGCCGGGTGGTCGATCGGGATGCTGCTCTTCCCGAAGCATTTCGGGGCGCCCATGTATGTCCTGATGCTGCCGCCGATCGGGGCCTTCCTCTTCAAGCTGCTGCACTTTCTGTGGCTGTACACGGCGCGGGTGCCGTGCACCTTCAAGCAGCGCCTCGGCGCGGCGCTGGCCGGCACGGCGCTGACCCACACGATCGCCTCCGGCATCCTGCGCGGTGTCTTCACCAAGAGCATGCCCTTCCTGCGCACGCCGAAGTGCGAAAGCAAGAGTGCCGTGGTCAAGGGCCTGGCGATGGCCCGCGGCGAGGCGGTCATGCTGGCGTTGATGCTGCTCTCGGTGGCGATCCACCTGAACTTCGGCCAGGACCAGACCGAGGAGCGCCTGGTCCGCGCAGCACTGCTGCTCATCCAGGCCCTGCCCTACGCCGCGGCCCTGCTGCTGTCGGTCTTCAGCGTGATGCCCGACGGCTTCCGGATCCCCTGGGGCGCCAAAACCCCCCGGATCCAACCCGGCCGCCTGCCGGTCGGGCCGTAAGCGCCGGCCGCTGATCCAAAGTCGAAGCAAAGCCGGAAGCGGAGCCGCAAGGCCCCGCTTCCGGCTTTTTTGCGTTCCGCCCTTAGGATGACTTGCCGCCTAAAACGATCGCCGGGAAGGCCCGGCCAATAGTTGTGATATCTGGGAATTGAATTCCCAGATATCCGGCGCTTTGATGCCGGCCGTGCCCGGGATCGGGGCTGAAGGTCCGTGGCAAACGATTTTTAACGAGTCATGGCACGCAACTCGGCCCGGTCGGTAACGAAGCGCGACCTCGAGAAAACCCGCCCGGCGCCCTTCACTGAAGGGGGCGTAAGAGAGGCAGCGTTTTTACTCCCTCCTTTGCAAATAGGGACGCAAGAGAGGCAGTGTTTTTAATCTCCCCTTTGCAAAGGGGACGCAAGAGAGGCAGAACTTTTACTCCCCCCTTTGCAAAGGGGGGGCGGGGGGGATTTGGACTCCGATTGGCACAACTTCCTTGATTATCGATATCCTCGACCCGCTGATCGAGGCGGCCTACACCGGAATGAACGCCTCTGGATTGCGCCGGGATACGGGATGCGGAATCCGGCATTGAGAGGCTTTCGGCCGCAGGCATCACTGGTGTTTGACGAAGATCCCAATATGGTCTATATTTGGAATCGCAAATTCCAAAATGAGGCGCAAAATGGAATTACAGGGTCGATTTTTCAATATCCCTGAACAGAGTTTCTTCCTCTTCGGGCCCAGAGGGACCGGCAAGTCCACCTGGCTGCGGCATGTGCTGCCGGATGCGGTTTTTGTCGATCTGCTCAAGCCCGAAGTTTATCGCGAGCTTCAGGCCCGGCCCGAGAGGCTGCGCGAAATCGCAAGAGGTGCCGGGCCGGGCCGATCCATCGTCGTGGACGAAGTCCAGCGCGTGCCCGAGCTCCTTACGGTGGTGCATGAGCTGATCGAGAGTTCGGAACCGCCGCGTTTCGTGCTCACGGGATCGAGCGCCCGCAAGCTCAGGCGGGGCGGTGTGGATCTCCTGGCGGGGCGGGCCCTGCTACGGACCCTGCACCCGTTCATGGCGGCCGAGATGGAAGGTTTCCAGCTCGAAGATGCCCTCAGACTCGGTCTGGTGCCGCTCATCGTGGCCGCCGACAATCCGCAAGACACCCTCCGGGCCTATGCCTCCCTTTACCTGGAGCAGGAGGTCCAGCAGGAGGGCTGGACACGGAACATCGGCAACTTCGCCCGCTTTCTCGAAACGATCAGCCTTTCGCACGGGTCCGTCCTCAATGTCAGCAACGTCGCGCGCGAGTGCCAGATCGAGCGCAAGACCGCCGCCGGCTATGTGGGAATAATCGAGGACCTGCTGCTCGGCTACCGGGTGCCGGTCTTCACCCGGCGCGCCAAGCGCCAGCCGGCGGCCCACCCCAAGTTCTACCTGTTCGATGCCGGGGTGTTCCGTTCGCTGCGGCCCAAGGGACCGCTGGACTTGGCCGAGGGGTTCGAGGGCGCCGCGCTGGAGGGTCTCGTGGCGCAGCACCTGCGGGCCTGGATCGCCTACCGCAACACCGGCTCAACGCTCTACTACTGGCGGACGCGAGCCGGCGCGGAGGTGGACTTCGTCATCTATGGCGAGGATGGCTTCTGGGCGATCGAGGTGAAAAACACGCTCCGCCCGCGGCCGAGGGATCTGGCGGGTTTAAAAAGCTTTGTTTCCGACTATCCCGAGAGCGAGGCGTTTTTTTTGTACCGCGGCCGCGAGCGGCTTCAGATCGACAACATCCGCTGCCTGCCGGTGGATGAGTTTTTAGCGGAGCTTAAACCCGACCGCCGAACGCTCTCTCCGGCGTAGAGGCGCTCCTTCAAGCAAGTCGTATGTTTTTTGTGGGAGCGGCTTCCAGCCGCGATCATTTCTAAGCAGGCTGCCTCTCCCCTATGTAAAAACCAATTTGTTTAAAAAGGCCTCAATACCCGAAGCGCTCGATCGCCTTGGTGTCCCGGCGCCAGTTCTTCTCCACGCGCACGAAGAGCTTCAGGAACACCCTGGCGCCCGTCAGGCGCTCGATGTCGATGCGCGCCTCGGTGCCGATCCGCTTGAGCATGGCCCCCGCCTTGCCGATGACGATCCCCTTCTGGGAGTCGCGCTCGAGGTGGACGGTCGCCTCGATCCTGAGCTTGCGGCCTTTCTCCGATTCCTTGTAGGCCTCGATCGTGACGGCCGAGGCGTAGGGGATCTCCTCGCCGGTCAGGCGGAAGATCTTCTCGCGGATGAGCTCGGCGGCGATGAAGCGCTCGGTCGCATCGGTCAGGGTCTCCTCGGGGTAATAAGGGGGCCCCTCGGGCAGACATTTGACGATGGCGGCGATCAGCTCATCGACCTGGGTGCCGTCCGCGGCCGAGATCGGCACCACGGCCTCGAACTCGCGGTAGGTCGACCAGCGCCGGATGAGATCGAGCAGGGCCTCCTTGTCCTTGACGAGATCGACCTTGTTCAAGGCGAGGATGACGGGCCGTTTCTGATCTCTCAGCCTTTCGGCCAGGTACACTTCGGCCTTCGGGTCCGGGTCGGCGGCATCCACCACGGCGAGGATCAGGTCGGCGTCGCCGACGGCGGTGAGGGCCGTGTCGACGATCCTCAGGTTGAGTTTGTCCTTGGCCTCGAAGATGCCGGGGGTGTCGTAGAAGATGACCTGGGCGCCGGGCCGGTGGCAGACCCCCAGGATCCGGCTCCTGGTGGTCTGGGGCTTGGCCGAGGTGATGGCGATGCGCTCGCCGAGGATGCGGTTGAGCAGGGTGGATTTGCCGGCGTTGGGCGCCCCGGCGATGGTGACGAAGCCGGAGCGGAACGCTGGAGTCGGGGTGTTTGATGCGGTCATTCTGATCGGCTCGCGGGCGGGATTCGCGGCGAAAGGCCGCTCCCACCCGTGAAATAGGTGATGTTGCCGTTATCCCGGCGGCAGGCCTTCGGGCGGCTGTTTGCCCCTTGGCCGCAGCCCCGCCAGGTCCGAAATGGCGTTCCAGATCAAATCCCGCCCCAGGCGCGATTTGGATGAGAACAGGATCAGCTCCCCCTCGGCCGTGTCCAGGGCCTGCGCGATGGCGGCCCGGTGCTTGCGCTGGACGGTCTTGGAGAGCTTGTCGCTCTTGGTGACCACAAGGACGCGGGGGATCCGGCGGCTGTCGAGCCAGTCCATCAGCCGGCGCTCCTCGACCCCGGGGGCGGTGCGGCGGATGTCGAGCAGGACCACCACGCCCCTCAAGGTCTCGCGCCCGGTCAGGTACCCCTCGATCATCGGCGCCCACTGCCGGCGTTCCTCCTGAGAGACGCGCGCGTAGCCGTAGCCGGGGAGGTCGACGAACATCAGCGTCTCGTTGATGCAGAAAAAGTTGATCAGCCGGGTCTTGCCGGGGGTGGAGCTGGTCAGGACGAGCTTTTTGCGGTTGACCAGGGTGTTGATCAGGCTGGACTTGCCCACGTTCGAGCGGCCGGCGAAAGCGAACTCCGGCAGCCCCGGCGGCGGGAACTGCGAGGCCTTGACCGCGCTGGTGACGAACTCCGCTGATTTGATGATCATGAGGGCGCCTCAGCGTTCCCGGAAGTACTTCTCCAGCCGGTTCATGGCCTCGGCGATGTTCTCCATGGAGTTGGCATAGGAGAAGCGCAGGTAGCCCTCCCCGTTCCGGCCGAAGTCGATGCCCGGGGTGACGCCGACGTGGGCTTTTTCGAGGATGTCGAAAGCCAGCTGGTAGGAGTCGGTCGAAAACCGCTTGGCGTTGGCGAAGACGTAAAACGCCCCGGTCGGCTCGACCGTGATGCCGAGCCCGATTTCCCGCAGGCGGCGGATCATGAACCTGCGGCGCTCGTCGTAGGTGGCTTTCATGCGGGCCACGTCCTCCCCGGCGCACGTGAGCGCCGTGATGGCCGCCCTCTGCACCATGGAGTTGGCCGAGATGAAGAAGTTCTGCTGGAGCTTCTGCATGGGCCGCACCAGCTCAGGCGGGGCGATGACGTAGCCCAGGCGCAGCCCGGTCATGGCAAAGAGCTTGGAGAAGCCGTTCAGCACGAAGGCCCGCTCGGTGAACTCGAGGATGCTGTGGTCTTTGTCCTCGTAGACCAGGCCGTGGTAGATCTCGTCGGAGACGATCATCGGGGCCTCAGGCCCCTCGGCCAGGGCGGCGATTTCCCGCATCCGCTCCGCCGAAAGCAGGTTGCCGGTGGGGTTGGAAGGGGAGTTGATGAAGATCGCCTTGGTGCGGGGGGTGATTCGGGCGCGGATCGCCTCGGGCCGCAGCTGAAAGCCGTCCTCCTCGTAGACCGGAACGGTCACCGGCACCCCCTGCACGAAGCGGATGAAGTTCGGGTAGCAGGCATAGTGGGGGTCGGAGATGATGACCTCATCACCGGGGTCGAGCAGGGCCGAGAAGACCAGCAGGATGGCCGGTGAGGAGCCGGAGGTCACGATGATCTGCTCGGCTTCCACGCGCACGCCGTAATTGCCCTGGTGGTACGCGGCGATGGCTTGCCGCAGCTCGTAGTTGCCCATGCTGTGGGTGTAGTGGGTGTGGCCGTCGGCCAGCGCCCGGCAGGCCGCCTCCTTGACGCACGCGGGCGCGTCGAAGTCCGGCTCGCCGACCTCGAGATGGACGATGTGGGTGCCCTTGCGCTCCATCTCGTTGGCGCGTTCGAGGACATCCATCGCGATGAAGGAGGTCAGTTCCTGTGTTCTCTTGGAAACCATGGTGTGCATTCCTTGCTGTTAAAAGGGTTCGAGGGTTCCAGGGTTCAAGGATTCGAGGGTAGCGGATTTTCACTTGAACCCTCGACCCCTTGGCCCCTTGAACCCTTTTTTACACCACCTTGTTCAATGGGTATTCGATGATCCCCTCGGCGCCGTTTTCGAGCAGCTGCGGGATGAGGTCGCGGACGATGTCGCGGGCGACCATGATTTCCACCGAGAAAAACTTCGAGCGGTAGAGGGGCGCGACCGTGGGCGCCTTGAGGCTCGGCAGCATGGCGACGACCTCGTCCATGCGCTCCTCGGGCACGTTCATCTTGAGCCCCACCATTTTCTCGCCGAGCAGCGCCCCTTTGAGCAGGAGCGCGATCTGCTCGATCTTGCGACGCTTTTCCTCGTTTTTCCAGGCGTTGTGGTTGACGATGAGCTGGGTGTTGGTCTGCATCAGCTCGTGGATGATCCGCAGCCCGTGCGCCTTGATCGTGCTCTCGGTCTCGGTGACCTCGACCACGGCGTCGGCGAGCCCTGAGACGACCTTGGCTTCGGTGGCGCCCCATGAAAACTCGATCTCGACATCGATCCGGCGCTCGGCGAAGTACCGCCGGGTGAAGGCCACGAGCTCGGTGGCGATCTTCTTGCCGGCCAAATCCTCGATACGGGTGATCTTCGAGTCGTAGGGGACGACCAGGACCCAGCGGGCCGGACGGGCGCTGACTTTGGAGTAGACAAGGTCGGCCACCACGTGCACGTCGGAGCTGTTCTCGGCGATCCAGTCCTTGCCGGTCAGCCCGGCGTCGAGCGTCCCGCTCTCCACGTAGCGGGACATCTCCTGGGCGCGGCAGATCGCGCACTCGATCAGCGGGTCGTTGATTTCGGGGAAATAGCTGCGGCTGTTGACGTTGATGCTCCAGCCGGAGCGCTTGAACAGGGCGATCGTCGCCTCCTGCAGGCTTCCCTTGGGGATGCCCAGTTTCAACTTTTGGCTCACTCGGGGTAGACCTCCTTCGGGTCGAAAACCGGTTGACCGACGATGCGGGCCTCCCCGTTTTCGATTTTTATGTGAAAACAACTGCGGTGGCCGGTGTGGCAGGCGGCACCCCCGACCTGCTCCACCTTCAGGAGCACCGAGTCCCGGTCGCAGTCGATGCGGATTTCGCGGACGAGCTGAACATTGCCGGAAGTTTCGCCCTTGACCCACAGCGTCTGCCGGCTGCGGCTGAAATAAGTGGCCCGGCCGGTTGCGAGCGTGGCCTTCCAGGCGGCTGAGTCCATGAAGCCCAGCATCAGCACCTCGCCGGTGCGGTGGTCCTGGGCGACGGCCGGGACAAGCCCGCCGAGTTTGTCGAAATCGAGGGTGACCATGGGCCTCACCTGAAAATTTTGGGGCTGCCGGCTTGAAATCGGGCCGGCCCGGGTATAATTATAAAACAGTTGGTGGGGTACGGCCGCAGCGTCGCTCTCCCAAAACCTCTTCTATTAATATTGGCGGGTTTGGTTTGTCAAATGCTTTTTCTTGCCCGCGACGTAATATTCTGTTAAACAACAATGGTTTGTTCTCCGTGGTGCCCGCGTGGCCCTCGCCGAACCTTAAAATACCGCCGACTGGGGTCGGCGGGTCAAGCCGTCGTCCGACCCAGGGCATCCGGGTCCCGGCGACACCCAGTTCATCCCAGGCAGATAAAAAGACCCTCGACCCATGACCGAGCAAAAAAAAGCCCCCTCTAAGAAACCAGGCCCGGCGCGGCCGAAGAAGCGCCGCTGGCTCAGGCGCCTGGTGATTTATCCGCTGCTGACCGGGCTGGTTCTCGCCGCCATCGGCGCTGTGGCCGCCTTCGTCGGCTACCGGCACATCAGCCAGGACCTGCCTCGGATCAACTCCCTGATGGACTATCGGCCGGCGATCGTGACCACTTTTTATGCCGATGACCAGCGCAAGATCGGCGAATTTTTCAAGGAGCGCCGGGTCGTCGTTCCGCTCAGCGAAATCCCAGCGACGCTGATCAACGCCTTCGTGGCCGCCGAAGACTCGCGCTTCTTCAAACACCAGGGCATCGACTTT
Source organism: uncultured delta proteobacterium (assembly GCA_963716785.1). Taxonomy (GTDB): domain Bacteria; phylum Desulfobacterota; class Desulfobacteria; order Desulfobacterales; family SpSt-501; genus SpSt-501. The sequence goes on from CAVQUW010000035.1 coordinate 29,461, forward strand.
GTCAGCATCCTGCGCGCCTTCCTCAAAAACCTGGAGGCCGGGACGATCAAGCAGGGCGGCAGCACGATCACTCAGCAGGTGACCCGATCCTTTCTGCTGACCCCCGAGCGCAGCTACATCCGCAAGATCAAGGAAGTCATCCTCTCGTACCGCATCGAGAAGGCCTTCACCAAGGAGGAAATCCTCTTCCTCTACCTCAACCAGATCTACCTGGGCCACGGGGCCTACGGGGTGCAGGCGGCGGCGGAAAATTATTTCGGCAAATCGGTCAAGGACCTGAATCTCGCGGAGTGCGCCGTCCTGGCCGGCCTGCCCCAGGCCCCCAGCCGTTACTCGCCGTTCCGGCACCCGGAACTGGCGCGCCAGCGACAGGTGTACGTCCTCAACCGGATGGCCGAGGAGGGCTTCGTCACGGCCGCGCAGGCCGCCGCCGCGCGCGACATCACGCTGGACATCAAGCCGCGTCGCAACCTCTACGTGCAGGAGGTCCCTTTCTACACCGAGCACGTCCGCCGCACCATCGAGGCCAAGTACGGGGCCGAGGCCCTCTATACCCAGGGGTTGCAGGTCTACACGGCGGTGAATGTCGATTTTCAGAAGATCGCCGGGGAGGAGCTCCTCAAGGGCCTGCGGGAACTCGACAAGCGCCAGGGGTTCCGCGGCGCGTTGAAAACGCTCAAGCCGGAGGACATCGATTCTTTTTGCCTCGAGCAGCAGGCGGAGCTCGACCACAGTCCTCTCGAAGCGGGTCAGCTGACTCAGGCGGTGGTGGTCCAGGTCGACGACCCGGGAAAGACGGTCAAGGTTCGGATCGGCGCGGACAGCGGGAGCCTGGCGCTGGCCGACATGGACTGGGCGCGCAAGCCCAACGTCGACGTGGCCTACTATGCCGCCAAGATCCGGCGGCCGTCGGAGGCCCTCAAGATCGGCAACGTCATCCTGGTGCGGATCAAGGAGAAAAAGAAAAAAGCCGGGGACCCCTGGCACGTGGCGCTCGAGCAGGAACCCCAGGTTCAGGGGGCGCTGGTGTCGATCGAGGCGGGAACCGGTCTGGTCAAGGCCATGGTAGGCGGCCGCGACTTCAGCGAAACCCAGTTCAACCGGGCGGTCCAGTCCCGGCGTCAGCCGGGGTCGGCCTTCAAGCCGATCATCTACGGCGCCGCGCTGGACCGGCAGTTCGACGACCCCTCAAAAAGGTACACTCCGGCCACCGTCATCATCGACTCCGCGGTGGTGTTCGAGGACCGCGCGCGGGATGAAACCTGGAAGCCGAAGAACTTCAAGGACACCTTTCACGGCCCCACCCTGCTGCGCCAGGCCCTGGCCCAGTCCCGCAACGTCGTCACCATCAAGATCCTGCAGGACATCGGCGTGCGCTACACCATCGAGTACGCCCGCCGCCTGGGGATCACCGCGGACCTGACCCCGACCCTGTCGCTTGCCCTGGGCGCCTCCGGGGTCTCGCTGCTCGAGCTCACCAAAGCCTATTCCGTGTTTGCCAACCAGGGGTATCTGATCGAGCCCGTGTTCGTGCTCAAAATCGTGGACCGCGACGGCAAGGTCCTCGAGGAGGCGGCCGGCGTGCGCCAGCCCGTGATCGAGAAGGACTCCGCCTACCTCATGACCAGCATGCTCGAGAGCGTCGTGCAGCACGGCACGGGCCAGAAGGTCAAGGCGCTGAACCGCCCGGCCGCCGGCAAGACCGGGACCACCAACGACATGTACGATGCCTGGTTCGTCGGCTACACGCCCGAGTACGTCACGGGCGCGTGGACCGGGTTCGACGAGGAGGCCCCCCTGGGCAAAACCGAAACCGGGGCGGTGGCGGCAATCCCCATCTGGCTGGGGTACATGCAAAGGGTGCTCGAAAAACAGCCGGTCCAGCTGTTCGAGCCGCCCGAGGGCGTCGTCTTCGCCAAGATCGACGCGCACACCGGGCTTTTGCCGGTGCCCGAATCGAACAAGACCATTTTCGAGTGCTTCAAGGAGGGCACGGTCCCGGTCGAGTACAGCAAGCGCCCGGGTGAGGTCAAAGAAACCGAGGATTTCTTCAAAAAAGATCTTTGAAAGATTTAGAAGTGGTTTCAGAACCTCGGATCACGCCCGCGGGCAAGGCGCAGGCCGATTCGAAAGCGCAGCAACCTTTATCGGTTGTGAGCATTTCGAGAGGCCTGCAACGCCGCCCCCGGGCGTCAGACGGGGTGATGAAACCACTTAGTAGACGGTCACCGCCGGCCGCCCCTCTATCCGCAACATGTTCGGAGACGTCGCATCGTCGGCCTCAACGAGGACTTCGACGAACCCGAAACGTCGCTTGAGCGCCTGCACATTGGCATTGCTCAAGCCCCTCATCCTCGAAATGCAGCGGGGATTGACGAACAGCCGCAGCCGGTCCGATCCGCCGCCGTCCGTGCCGACGGCCGCCGTCGCGGCCTCCAGGAACAGGGCGGCGTAGACCATGTGACCGAAGGCCGGGTGGTAGGGGCCGGCCAGAATGCAGCCGGCGGCCTCCAGGCTCGCTTGGGCTTGAAGCCCCATGCGCACGACCGGGATGCCGCGGCGCTGGAACACCCGAAAGACCTCCTTGGCGCGCGTGACGGCCTCGGTCAATTCGAGCGGGCGATAGAGCCCCTGCCGGAACCAATCGGCGAGCCGGCTGCCGCCGAGCACCACGGTCGGGTAGATCCGCACGAAATCAGGCGCGAGCGCGGCGGTGCGCTGCGCACTCTCCAGGCACCCGTCCTCTTCCTCGCCCGGCAGACCGATCATCAACTGCAGCCCGATACGGGTTGGGGTCGATTTCAACAACGCGACCGCGCCCTGGGTGTCGGCGGCCGAGTGACCGCGCCGGGCCGCGGTCAGGACCCGGTCGTCCATGCTCTGGACCCCGATCTCGACGGTGGTCACCGGGAACGCGGAAATCAGGGCGATGCGCCGCGGGTCGATGGTGTCGGGGCGGGTTGAAAACCGCAGGCCGTCCACCACGCCCCGTTCGACATATTCCCGGCCAAGCTCCAGCAGCTCGCGGATGCGTTCGAACGGCAGCCCGAGAAAATTGCCGCCGTAGAAGGCGATCTCGGCTCCTTGCCGGCGGTCGGATCGATAGCGCAGCTGCGCATCGACCCTCTGCCTGAAGGAAACCGCGTCGAGGCGGGGGTCCGCCCCGGCGGTGAGGGTGCCTTGGTTGCAGAAAACGCAGCGATGCGGACAGCCGGCATGGGGCAGGAAAACAGGGACGATGAAGGGGGGGCGCTGTCCGGTGGGTGAGCTCGGTGGGCCCATGGGGTCACCGGGTGGCCGCCAGCAGCTCCAGGGCCCTGCGGGCGGCGTCCTGCTCGGCGGCCTTCTTGGTTTTCCCCCGGCCCTGGGCTTCGATGTTGAGGACCCTCAGCTCCACCCAGAAGGTTTTGTCGTGGTCCGGGCCTTTTTCCTGGACGACGGTGTAGCTCGGCATGGCCCCCGGCTGGGCCTGCACGATCTCCTGCAGCTGGCTTTTGTGGTCGTTCTGCTCGCCGAGGCCGGCCAGCCGTTCGATCAAAGGCTTAAAAAGCCGGGCGACGATCTTCAGGGCCGCCTCATACCCGCCGTCCAGATAAACGGCGGCCATGAGCGCCTCCAGGGCCCCGGACAGGATGGAATTTTTCGAGTGACCGCCGCTCTGGGCCTCCCCCTTGCCCAGGTGGAGGTGGGCGCCGAGGTCCAGACTGCGCGCCAGCCAGGCCAGCTGCTGCTCGTTGACCAGGCTGGCCCGCGTGCGGGTGAGATCCCCTTCTTCGAACCCGGGAAACCGCTCGATCAGAAGATGTCCGACCGTCAGGCTCAAGACCGCATCGCCCAGGAACTCAAGCCGTTCGTTGTCCCGCAGGCCGGCTTCGGGGGCCTCGTTGACAAAAGAGCTGTGCCGCAGGGCTTCCTCGAGCAGGCCGCGGTCCCTGAAGGAGTAGGCGAGCAGTGCTTCCAGCGGGGGGGGTGATTGAGAATCCATGAAAAGACAGTCCTGAACCGCAATAGCGAACGCCTTCCCCGCGGCTTGCCGTGGGGGGCTTCAAACATATTTAGGGATGCCCCTGCTGCGGGACGAAGACATGCCAAGCATCGAGGCGCAGCCGGCAATCGAAACGAGCACCAAGCTCCAGGCGCGATGTTCAGCGTTCGATCAATCTCTCGTAAAGCTCATAGGGCACGCGAAGCTCGCCTCGGCCGACCCCCATCTTGATTTCCGGATGGGTGTCCCCATGGAAATCCGAGCCCCCGGTCATCAGCAGACGATGGCGTCGCGCCAGCGCTGCGTAGCGTCGGGTTTGGTCCGCCGAGTGGTCGGAAAAATAGACCTCCATGCCCTTCAACCCCATGGAGATCATCTCCTGCAGGATCTCGTCGAGCTGTTCGTCGTTTTCAAGCTCTAAAAGACCGGGGTGGGCCAGACACCGGTAGGCCCCCGGCGGCGTTGATCAGGGCAATCGCCCGGCCGGTTTCGATGCGGAATTTGTCGACGTAGGCCGGGCGGCGGTTGCCGAGGTAACGGTCGAAGGCCTCATCGATGCTGGCGACGGCCCCCTTTTGGACCATCAGCCGAGCGATGTGCGGGCGCCCCGGCTGCCCGCCCTCGGCCTCGCGTTCGACCTCTTCCAGCCGGATGGAGATCCCGAGTCGCTCCAGGCGGCGCAGAATTTCAGGATTGCGGTCCTTGCGGGCATCCTGCAGTTTCTCCAGGGTCTGGTTCAGCTCCGGGTCATCGAGGCGAATGGCGTAACCCAGAATGTGGATGCTTCCAGGACCGGGGTAGGAAGGCGGGGGGTCGGCGCTGAGCTCGACCCCGGTCAGAAAACCGAGACCTGCGGGGATTCCCCCGAGCAGCGCTTCACGGGAGCCGGCAATGGCGTCGTGGTCGGTGATGGCAATGGCACCCAACCCGAGTTGCCAGGCGCCTGCGATGATCTCGGCCGGCGACCATGTGCCGTCCGAGGCGGTGGTGTGAACGTGCAGGTCTATCGGGGGCTTGTTACTAGATGCCAAGCGCCTTCTCCAGGGCTTCCTCCTTGGCCTTGCACTCGATGCACTGGGTGGTGACCGGCCGGGCCTTAAGCCGTTTGACGGAGATTTCCTCCCCGCAGGAGTCGCAGATGCCGTAGGTCCCGTTTTCGATGCGTTCGAGAGCCTGCTTGATTTTTTTGATCAACTTGCTTTCCCGGTCGCGGATCCGGAGCATGAAATTGCGGTCCGCTTCCAGGGAGGCGCGGTCGGTCGGGTCCGGGAAATTCTCATTGGTCGAGGTCATCCCGGTGACCGTGTCATCCGCCTGGCTGAGCAGTTCCTGCTGTCGGCTTTCCAAGTACTTTTTGAAGAAATCCAAGTCCTTTTTTTTCATGGCAGGTCCCAGATTGACGATGTTGTGAGTGGCGCAACCAAATGGTCCTTATCCTTAAAAGAGTACTTATTATCATATTCGACTTCGAGATGCAAGTAAAAAATTGCATCCGGCGGCCGGCGGTTACCCCCGTGCTTTCAGAAAAGCCTCCATTTGCGCCATGCTGCCGACGTTGTGGATCTGCGCGGCATGATCTTTCGGCAAAATCTTGCGCAGAAGCCCGCTCAGCACCTTGCCGGGGCCGACCTCGACGAACACCTCCACGCCGGCCTCGATCAGCCGGCGCATGCTGTCGTACCAGCGCACGGGGCTGCACAGCTGCCGGGCCATCAGATCGCGGATCTCTTCCCCCTCGGCCGTCGGTGCCGCGGTGACGTTGTGCACCACGGTGCGCTGCGGCGGGTGGACCTGCGCCGCTGCCAGGGTTTGCCGGAATTCGTCTTCCGCACCCCGGATCAGCTCGCTGTGCCAGGCCCCGCTGACCTTCAGGGCGACGGCCTTGGCCCCGCGGGCGGCGGCGGCGGCGGCCACCCGGGCCACCGGGTCCGGCGCGCCGGTGATCACGATCTGTGTTTCCATGTTGTGGTTGGCGACCGCCACCACCCCGTGCGCTTGCCCCTCCTTCGTCAGAACCTCGACCTCGGCCATGGTGAGCCCGACGATGGCCTGCATGGCCCCCTGGTGCTTTTGAGCTTCCCGGTGCATGAGCTCCCCGCGCCGGAATACCAGGCGGGCCGTGTCTTCGCGCGAGAACACGCCGGCGGCGTTCAGGGCGCTGTACTCTCCCAGGCTGTGGCCGGCGCAAAAGTCGAACGCGACGGACTCCTTCTGAAGCACCGCCAGGCAGGCCAGGTTGACCGCCGTCACCGCCGGCTGAAGGTTGACGGTCTGGGTCAGCTCCTCCATGGGGCCCTTGAAGCAGAGCCGGGAGATGTTGATGCGGGTGATCTCCTCCACCATGTCGAAGATCTCGCGCACATAGTCGAATTCCCGGTAGAGGTCCTCCCCCATACCGACGGCTTGCGACCCCTGCCCTGGAAATAAAAATGCCGTTTTCATCGTTTCCTGCCTCCTGAGTTTTCTTGCCGCCCACCTGATTGTCGGCTCCCCGGCCCTTCCGCCGGCATGATGCCGTCAGTCGCCAAGCGGCCTTGCGGCAGCCTTTTACTCGTCCAATTTAAAGAGTTTGCGGACCGTGTCGATGTGCTGGGCCTTGTCGTTCTGCATGCCGTTGCGCTTCAGGAACACCGTCGGGTCGTGGAGGACCTTGTTGACGAGCGCATCCCGCATGCGCTCGAAGGCCTGGGCGGCCTCCGCGGAGATGGCGCTGTCCTGAACGGTACGCTGGATCTCCGCATCCAGGATGGCCTCCAGCTTGCGGCGCAGGGCGATGATGGTGGGCACCACCTCCAGCCCCTCGCGCCACTCCCGGAACCGGACGACGGCTTCGTCGATGATCCGCTCCCCCTTGACGGCCTCCTTCCGGCGGTCGCCGATGTTCTCATCGACGATGCCCTTCAGGTCGTCGATATCGTAGACGTAGGCGTTGTCCAACCGGTTGATGGCCGGGTCGATGTCCCGCGGCACTGCGATGTCGATGAAGAACAGCGGCCGGTTGCGCCGGGCGCGGGCCGCGGCCTTGACGTCCTCGGGGCTGATGACGAAGCCGGCGGCACCGGTGGAGCTGATGATGATGTCGACCTGCTTGAGATGGTCGCCGATCTCCTCGAAGCGGATGGCCTTGCCTCTGAACCGGCCGGCGAGCTCGAGCCCCCGTTCGAATGTGCGGTTGGCCACGGAGGTCTCCCCGACCGAGTTGCGGATCAGGTGCTCGACAGCCAGTTCGGCCATCTCGCCGGCGCCGATCAGCAGCACGTGCTTGCCGTCCAGAGACCCGAAAATCTTGCGGGCCAGCTCCACCGCGGCATAGCTGATCGAGACCGCCCGGTCCCCGATTCCGGTTTCGGTGCGGATGCGCTTGGCGATAAAAAAGGCGCGGTGCAGCAGGCGGTTTAACACCACGCCGGAGGCCTTGACCTCGGCGGCGCTGCGGTAGGCCTCCTTGATCTGGCCAAGGATCTGAGGCTCGCCGACGATCATCGAGTCCAGGCTCGCCGCCACCCGGAACAGATGGCGCACGGCTTCGTCGTTCTCGTGAATGTAGAGGGCGCCTTCGAACCGGTCGACGGGCACCTTGTTGAAGTCGGCGATGAAGGCCTTGGCGGTGTCCGTGGCCTTGGGTTTGTCGTCGGTGACGAACACGAGCTCCACCCGGTTGCAGGTCGAATAGAGCATGGCCTCGCGGATGTGGGGCAGGTGTTTTAGGCCCTGCAGGGCGGTCAGCGAGTCCTCCCGGTCGAAGGCGATGCACTCCCGCACCTCCACCGGAGCGGTCTTGTGATTGATGCCCATTAGGATGATGTCGTGCATAGTAAAAAATCAGGGTTCAAGGGTTGAGATACAAGGGTTCGAGGGTCCAAGGGTAAGGTTAAAAAAACTTACCTCAACCCCGCTGACATTCCCGTCGCGTTTCCGCACGTCGTCCCTGCCCCAAAAGAAATGGCTTTTCACTTGAACCCTCGACCCCTTGAACCCTGGAACCCTTTCCTTCACTTAGTAAACGCCTTGTGATGCCCCTCCATGAAAAAGTTGACCCCCAGGAAGGTGAAGGCCAGCACGGCGAAGCCCACGATGGCCATGATGGCGGACTTGCGCCCCCGCCAGCCCACCGCGAGCCGTTCGTGCAGCAGCGCGGCATAGAACAGCCAGGCGATGCCCGACCACACCTCCTTGGGGTCCCAGCTCCAGAACCGGCCCCAGACGGACTTGGCATAGACCAGGCCGGTGATCAGCCCGAGCGTCAGCAGGGTGAACCCCACCACGATGCAGGCATAGCCGGTCGAATCGAGAAGATCGAGAGAGGGCAGGCGCTTGAAGAAGAAACGGTTTTTCTTGGATTTGATGGAATCTTCCTGGATCAGATAAAGGATCCCGATCCCGCAGGCCAGGGCGAAAGCGGCCTCGCCTAAAAAAATCACGGTCACGTGGGAGACGAGCCAGAAGCTCTTGAACACCTCAGAGGTCTCCGCCGGTTTGTCCGGAACCTGGGAGACGATCACCATGATCAGGGCGATGAAGGGCGCGGCGTAGACGCCTAAAATTTTGAGGTTGTAGCGGTAGTGCAGCACGAGGAAAACGATCGCCATCGCCCAGCCGGACAGCGAGAGTGTCTCGTGGAGGTTGGTCGCCGGGAAGTGCCCGGCTTGCACGAAGGCGGACGCGATGGTGGCCGTGTGGCAGATGAAACCGGCGAGCAGCAGAAAGAGCCCCCAGCGCTGAAGCGGCTCTTTCTGGACCAGGAAGTAGGCCAGATAGCCGGCCGCGCTGAGCATGTAGAAGAGGATGCTGACGAGAATGGCGACTTCCATGGGTCCCTGGCTAAGCATGAGTTGGCGGTTTCTCCGGTCCGATCAGCTCCTCGAGGCCGAAGCCTTCGCCGATCAGCCCCTCCAGCAGGCGATCGATCTCCGGCCGCCGGTTCTCGCGGATCAGCTCCAGGATTTCGCTGTCGAGAATCGCTTCGAACAGGGGTTTGTGGGCCTCAGGGGCGTGCTCGCGGGCGAGCAGCCTTCTGCGGATGGCCCCCATCAGGTCGAGCAGGACGGCGTACTCCGCGCCGTACTGCCGCTCCAGGTCCTGCCTGAGACGCTTCGCCAGCGCCGGGCTCTTTCCGGCGGTGGAGATCGTCAGCACCAAGTCCCCCCGCTTCACGATCGAGGGCAGGATGAAGTTGCAGACCTCGGGCCGGTCGGCGATGTTGCACAGGATGCGCTTCTCTTCGGCGTCGCGGCTGATGCGGCGGTTGAGCTCCTCATCGTCGGTCGCCCCGATGACGAGAAAGACCCCCGCGAGGTCTTCCGCGGCATAAGCCCTTTGTTTCAGACCGATCCGGCCGCCTTCCGCCAGCAGGCGCAGGGCCACGGTCGCCTCCGGACTGACCACCGTCACCACCGCGCCGCATTCGAGCAGGGTGTGGGCCTTGCGGGAGCCGACGGCGCCGCCGCCGACCACCAGGCAGCTGCGTCCGCGCACGTCCAGGTGGACGGGGTAGTATCTCATAGCTCGAACACCATCAGGTCCTCGGCCAGAGTCAGCGGGCCGGCGTAGGTCCGGCGGCACTCCGCCTCCATGTCGGCCGCCTCGCACTGCGGGTAGAAGTGGGTCAGCACCAGCCGGCGCACGCCGGCGCGTCGGGCGATCTCGCCCGCCTCTGCCGGGGTCAGGTGGCCGCTCACCTTGTGGGTTTCGGGAAAGGCCGACTCGCAGACCATGAGGTCGGTGTCGCGGGAGAGTTCCACGAGCGACTCGCTGTAACCGGTGTCGCCGGAGTAGACCAGCGATTTCCCCCCCGGGGAGGTGACGCGAAAGGCGATGCTCTCAGGGGTGTGCTCGACCGGCACGGTTTCCACGGTCGCCCTTCCCAGCTCCAGACGGTCCCGACCGCGGGTGTCCATTTCGATGACATGCAGAAGCCCGCCGCCGATCTCGATCCAGGTGCCGTAAGCGCGCCGCAGCCGCTCGAAAAAGTCGGAAAACCCGCGCCCGGCCACGATCGTGAGCGGAGTGCGGCGCCCCGCGCCGGACGGGTATTTGGTGGCAAACAGCAGCGGTACCAACTCCGCCGTGTGGTCCGGGTGCAGGTGGCTGTAGAGCAGGTGGGTAATCTCGAAGATCGAGGTGCCGGCTTCGAGCAGCCGCCGCATGGTGCCGGGCCCCGAGTCGATCAGAAGCCGGCCGCCGCCGGTCTCCACCAGGACCGAGCAGGCGCTGCGTGTGAGCGACGGCACGCAGGTGCCGGTGCCGAGGAGGGTCAGTCGGATGTCCGGTCGATGGGATTCCATGTCGTCAGCTGCGGGGGGGCTGCTCGCCGGAGGGCGCCGGCTTCGCGCCGGCCGTCTGTGCCCCGGCCCGTTTTTCGGTGCGGGAGATGATCCACTTGGTCACCTTACGGTCGTTGGCGAAGTCGACGGCCGGGTCCTTCATGTCGGCCAGGTTGATCTCCGCCCGCGCGATGGACTTGTGCCCGCCCGCGGAGCCGAAGCCCCCGAAGCCTTCCTTGGCCACGCGGCCGGCGTTCTTGCGCGCACCGTCGTTCCTGAAAATGATGACCAGCTTCTTGTCGCAGATGCCGGAGACGATGCTCCAGCACACCGTGTGGATGCGCATGAAAAAGTCGGCGATGATCACGCACACATCCGGGTTGGGCACCGCGCCCAAGTGAACGAACACCCGCCCCTTGCGCAGCCGCAGGCCCTGGAAGGCCGTCCTGAAGAACTTGAGATACTCCAACCTCAGGTCGGCCTGGTCGATGCGTCGGGCGAGCGACATGTTGGCATGCCGGAACACGTATTGGAAGGCCCGGATGTCTTCGATTTGGGTCCGTCGCCGGAAATTGTCGGTGTCGGTTTTGATGGCGTGGTAAAGCCCGGTGGCCAGGACCTTCGAGGGAGTGATGCGGGCCGCCCGCAGGTACTCGGTCAACATCGAGGCGGTGGCCCCGTACTTGGGGCGGATGTCGGTGAACGGCGCCTTGGGGTCGGTGTCGGGGTGATGGTCGATGACGGCCTGGGGCTTGAGATCGGCCATCAGCTCGTGGTGGTTCGGCTGGGAGTCCACGATGACGATCTTCGAGAATTTATCGCGGTTGATCTCGCCGAAGGGCAGGAGGTTCACGCGCAGCAGACGGATCATCGCCAGGTTGTCCGGGCGGTCGATCGGGTTGACCGATGCGATCGTCACCCCGTCGACCTTGCGCCACAGCAGCCGGCTCACCGCCATGGCGCTGGCAATGGCGTCCGGGTCCGCGGAGATCACGGTCAGGACTTGGTCGGAGCCTGAAAACTGCTTCATGAAATCGCGGAGTTTTTCAGTTTTTGAAACCGTCATCTCTGTCCGTCCCCAGCCCGATTCAAGTGCCGAATCATACTTGCTGCCGCCAAGGATTACAAGCAGTTTGGCTCCGGCGCGCCCGGACCCGCCGATGGGCCGGAACGGCGCGAACCGGGCGATATCACGCCAACACCCGGTCGGATGACCGGCCGGGTGTCAGCGGTCCGCGTGCAGGGTTTTATTCCCGGGCAAAACGCAAGCCCTCCCCCTCCGCCTCGGCCCTGACCCGCGAGCCCTCCGCGAGGTTGCCCTTCAAGATCTCGAGGGCCAGCGGGTTCTCGATCAGCTGCTGGATCGCGCGTTTGAGGGGCCGGGCCCCGTAGACCGGGTCATACCCCTTGCGGGCGATCAGCTGTTGGGCTTCTTCGGTCAACTTAAGCTCGATCTTGCGATCGGCAAGCCGCCGGCGCAGCCGGTCGACCTGGAGCCCCACGATACGACCGATCTGCTCCGCCGTCAGGTTGTGGAAAACGACGGTCTCGTCGATCCGGTTCAGAAACTCGGGCTTGAAAGTCGCCCGCAGGGCTTCGGTGACGCGCCGCTCCATCTCGGTGCGGTCGTGCGCGCCGAGCTCCTGGATCCACTGGCTGCCGACGTTGGAGGTCATGATGATGATGGTGTTCTTGAAGTCCACCGTGCGGCCGTGGCCGTCGGTCATGCGGCCGTCGTCCAGGATCTGCAGCAGGACGTTGAAGACCTCGGGGTGGGCTTTTTCGATCTCGTCGAAGAGCACCACCGAGTAGGGCCGCCGCCGCACCGCCTCGGTGAGATAGCCGCCCTCCTCGTAGCCCACGTAGCCCGGGGGGGCGCCGATCAGCCGCGCGACCGAGTGTTTTTCCATGTACTCGGACATGTCCACCCGCACGATGGCCTGCTCGCTGTCGAAGAGAAACTCGGCCAGGGCCTTGGCCAGCTCGGTTTTGCCGACACCGGTCGGGCCCATGAAGATGAACGAGCCGATCGGGCGGTTGGGGTCCTGCAGGTTGGAGCGGGCGCGGCGCACCGCGTCCGACACCGCGGCGACGGCCTCCTCCTGTCCGATGACACGCCGGCCGAGGCGCTCTTCCATGGCGACGAGCTTCTCGCGCTCGCCCTCGAGCATCCGGCTGACCGGGATGCCGGTCCAGCGCGAGACCACCTCGGCGACGTCCTCGTCGTCGACCTCCTCCTTGAGCATTTTGCTGTCCTGCTGCAGTTCGCCGAGCCTGCGGTTGGCCTCCTCGAGCTGCTTCTTCAGCTCGATCAGGCGGCCGTAGCGGATTTCGGCCACGCGCGCCAGGTTTCCCTCGCGCTCCGCCACGAGGGCCTCCTGGTGCAGCTGCTCCTGCTGGCCCTTGACCGTGCGGATATCCTGGATGAGCGCCTTTTCGTTCTGCCAGTGGGCCCGCATGCGCGAGATCTCGTCATGGTGACGCGCCAGTTCGGATTCGAGTTTTTCCAGCCGCTCGACCGAGGCCGGGTCGGTTTCCTTCTTCAAGGCCTGGCGTTCGATCTCCGCCTGGGTGATCCGGCGCTGGATCTCGTCGATCTCCGCCGGCATGCTGTCGATCTCGATCCGCAGCTTCGAGGCGCACTCGTCGATCAGGTCGATGGCCTTGTCCGGCAGGAACCGGTCGGCGATGTAGCGGTCCGAAAGGGTCGCGGCGGCCACGATGGCCGAATCCTTGATGCGCACCCCGTGGTGCACCTCGTATTTTTCCTTCAGACCGCGCAGAATGGAGATGGTGTCCGCCACGGTCGGCTCGCCCACCTGCACCGGCTGGAAGCGCCGCTCAAGCGCCGCGTCCTTTTCGATGTATTTGCGGAACTCGTTGGTCGTGGTGGCCCCCACGCAGCGCAGGGTGCCGCGGGCCAGCGCGGGTTTGAGCATGTTGGAGGCGTCCACCGCGCCTTCGGCGGCCCCGGCCCCCACCACGGTGTGAAGCTCGTCGATGAAGAGAATCACATCCCCCTCGGCGCCTTCCACCTCTTTCAGCACCGCTTTGAGCCGGTCCTCGAACTCGCCGCGATACTTGGCGCCGGCCACCAGCGCCCCCATGTCGAGCGCGGCCAGGCGGCGGTTTTTAAGCGTCTCGGAGACGTCGCCGGCGACGATCCGCTGGGCCAGCCCCTCGACGATGGCCGTTTTGCCGACGCCCGGCTCGCCGATCAGCACGGGGTTGTTCTTCGTGCGCCGCGAGAGCACCTGCACCACGCGCCGGATCTCCTCGTCCCGGCCGATCACCGGGTCGAGTTTGCCCATGCGGGCGAGCTCGGTCAGATCGCGGCTGAAGCGCTGCAGGGCCTGGTACTTCTCCTCCGGGTTGGGGTCGGTGACGCGCTGGGTGCCGCGCATGTCTTTGAGGGCCTTCAGCACCGCATCCCGCGTCACCCCCGCGCGGTCGAGAATCCGCCCGGCCTCGCCGCCCTTTTCGGCGATGACGGCCAGCAGGATGTGCTCGATGCTCACGTAGTCGTCTTTCATTTGCGTTGCCTCGGCCGAGGCTGCCTCGAGCAGGGACTTGGCGCGGGGTGACAGGAACACGTCCCCGCCGCCGGCCCCGCTCACCTGGGGCAGCCGCTCGACGGCCCGCACGGCTTCGGCCGCGATGCCCTCCGGCGCCGCCCCGAGTTTGCGCAAGAGCGCCACGGCAATGCCTTCCCTGTCGGAAATCATGGCGGCCAGGAAGTGCTCCGGCTCGATCTGCTGGTTGCCGCGCTCGGCCGCCAGCGCCTGGGTTTTCTGAACAAGCTCCTGTGATTTAATGGTTAATCGATCAAACCGCATCTTTTCTCCCCCTTTGAACTGGATCTGTGGTCTAAATTTTGCATGAAATCTAATCACCAACCCTTTGATGTCAAACCGGGGGGTACTCGCACGTTGCAGTCAAAATCAACCATGGACGGCCTGATTCCCGCATGAAAACCAAAAACGGTGTCGTCATCATCCCCGTCGCATCCGGCAAAGGCGGGGTCGGAAAATCCTTCATCGCCGCCAATCTCGCCCTGGCTCTGGCGCGCCGGGGATACCGCACGGTGGCCGCGGACCTGGATCTGGGCGGGTCGAACTTGCATCATTTCATGGGGTTGGCAAACCGCCACCCCGGAATCGGGGACTTCCTGAGCGGTCGCGGCGCAGCGCTTGAGCGCCTGCTGGTGCAGACCCCGGAGCCCCTTCTGCGCTTTCTGCCCGGCGACGGCCGGACGCCGCTGCTCGCCAACCTCCACGCGGCGAAGAAGCTCAAGCTGATGCGTCATCTCCAGGCCCTGCCCGCCGACTACCTTGTCCTCGACCTCGGGGCGGGCTCGGCGCTCACGGCGCTCGACTTCTTCGGCATGGCCGAGCGCGGCCTCACGGTGACCACCCCGGAGATGCCGGCCATCATGGGCATGCTGGTTTTCTTGAAGAATCATCTCCTGCGGCGGGTCGAGCGCCGCCTGGCGTGCGAGGGCCGGCGCGCCTTCAAGCCGCGCTTCATGGACCTTGTGCGCCGGCCCCTGGAGGAGCAGCTGGCTTCGCTGCGCGACCTCGCCCGGCACCTGGGGCAGGAAGACTCCGGCACCGGCCGCGCGGTTTCCGCCACCCTCGACGGCTGCCGCCCGCGGGTGGTGTTCAACATGGCGCAGGGCGTTGAAGACGCCTCGGTCGCGGAGTCGATCGCCGCCGCGGCGCGCGCGAGCCTCGGGATCGAGCCGGACTTCTTCGGGTTCGTTTTCGAGGACCCGGCCGTGCGTGAGTCCGGCCGCCGCCGGGTGCCCTACCTGCTCGAGTACCCGGGGGGCCCGGCCGCCGCCGGCATCGAAAAGCTGGCCGAGCGCGTCGTGAAGTACTGGGACCGGGAGATCCCCGGCAGCGCCGCGCTTCTGACCCGCAGCGTCGGGGGCCAGGCCCCGTCGCGGGAGCGGGTAACACCCTCCCCGCCGCGGACGGCGGCATTCGGGTTCATCGAATCGATCGCCTCACGCATGCGCGCCGCCCTCTGACGTTATCAGCGGCGCGCCGCACCCTCCTGTCGGCAACGGCTTCTCGCCTCTTCGAACGCCCGGATTGCAAAACAAATGCAAAACCCGCCGCCGGCAAATTGACACTCGTCGGCAAATGCAAGAAAATGGTTTTGAACGCGGCCGTGAACGCAACCGAAAGGTCTGACGCCATGAACCTGCTCACGCTTCTGCTGATGCTCCTCAGCCTCTGTCTTGCGGCGGCCCCCGCCCCGGCGGCCGGGCAGGACCATGCCCTGACCCGCCGCGAGGCCTACCGGCTATACCAGGACGGGAACTACCAGGAGGCCTTCGCCAAGTACCGCGCCCTGTGCCTGGCAGGTCGACAACGACTCCCGGCAGGTCGCCGGGGACCTCTCCTGGGCCCTGAGCAGCCTGCAGAACCTGAACCGCATGGAGGAGATCGACCGGTTCCGCGAAAGCGTGATCGCCGCCCACGCCGGCAACTGGCGCCTGCTGCGGGCGGCCGCCCAGAGCTACGTCGATTTCGACCACCACGGCTTCATGATCGCCGGCGAATTCCAACGCGGCGGGCACCGCGGCGGCGGCGAGCATGCCGGCGCCCTTGAGCGCGACCGCGTACGCGCCTTGCAGCTGATGCGCCAGGCCATGCCGCTGGTCGAGCGGGAGCCGGACCGTGCCGAGGCGGCCGGGTTCTACCTCGGTTTCGCAGCGATGGTGTCCGGGCAAGGCGGCACCCCCCAGGCCTTCCGGCTGCACGCCCTGACCGACCTCGACGCCCTGCCGGATTACGAGGCCGGGTACGATTTCGGTCGCCGCTTCGGACAAAGCGCATCGGGCGCCACGGTCGATGCCGAAGGCCGGCCCCTGTTCCACCGGGTCCCGGAGCGCTTCGAGAGCGCCCGCACCGACGGCGAGCGCTGGCGCTGGCTGCTGCAGCGGGCGGGCGAGCTGGATCCCGGCGCGAAGGCCCGCGCGGTCATGACCTACGCCGCTTTCCTGCACGAGCTGCTCGGCGTCCAGACGCTCCGGGAATACGGGCCGCTCTTCTACGGCCGGGGTTCCGACGGCGCGGGTGACGCCAAGGCGGCCGGGCCTTACGCCGTCCACACCCTGACCGATTCCGAATCCATGGCGAAGCTCGCGGTCGGCGTGCGGCGCTTCGCGCTGCCGGAGGGGCACAACTTCATCCGGCTCCTGGAGGAGGCCTCCGGCATGCCGGACACGGGCGTTGCGGCCGAAGCCACCGCGAGGCTGGCGGGGATTTACGAAAACCGGCGGCAGTACGAGCGCGCCCTCGCGTATTGGGAGCGCTACCAGCAAATACGACAAAGCGACGGCCCGGGAACGCAGATCGACCAGATCGCCGGGAGCTGGGGGGCCTTCGAGAGCGCCGGCGTACACCCGTCCGACCGCCGGCCCAGCGTCGACTACCGCTTCGCAACGGCTCGCAAGGTCGAATTCGAGGCCTACCGCGTGCGCCTCGACAAGCTGATCCAGGACGTCAAGGACTATGTCCGCTCCCGGCCCGAGCGGCTCGACTGGAACCGGCTGAACCTGAACGACATCGGGCGCCGCCTGGTCTACGAAAACCAGGCCGAATACATCGGCGAGCGGGTGGCCGGATGGGCCCTCACCCTCGATCCGGACCCGCGGCACTGGGACCGCCGGGTGACCGTCGAACCTGCCCGAGGAGCTGCAGGCCGCGGGCGCCTACCTGCTGACGGCGAAAATCGAGCGACGGCAACATCGGCCGGATCGTCGTTTTCACGGCCGACACTGTGATCGTCGAAAAGCCGCTCGATAACCGGGTGCTCTACTACGTGGCCGACGCGGTCACCGGCAAGCCGCTCGCCGACATGCCGGTCGAGTTCTTCGGCTACCGGACGCGCAGCATCAGAGAACTCCAGCGCCTACGAGATCCTCCACGCCGATTTCACCCGCCGCACCGACCCCGACGGCCAGGTTCTCCTGGGGCCGGACGAGACGGCCCGGGACCACCAGTGGCTGGTCACGGCCCGATCCGCCGGCGGGCGCCTGGCTTTTCTGGGGTTCACGCATTTCTGGAACCTCAACTACGCGGACCGGGAATACAACCAGCTCAAGACCTTCGTCATGACCGACCGGCCGGTCTACCGGCCGAAGGACAAAGTCCAGTTCAAGCTCTGGGTGGGCCGGCCAAAGTACGACGAGGACGGCAACTCGCCGTTCGCCGGCCGGAGCATCGCCGTCGGCATCCGCTCCCCGCGCGACCAGGAGGTCTTCGCCACCACTCTCAAGGCGGACGAGTTCGGCGGGGTGGCCGCCGAGTTCGAGCTCCCGGCGGATGCCACCTTCGGCGTCTATCGCATCACCCACAACCTGGGCGGCGCGACCGGCGGGGCGACCTTCCGGGTCGAGGAGTACAAGAAGCCGGAGTTCGAGGTCACGGTCGAGGCCCCCACCGAGCCGGTCATGCTGGGCGAGAAGATCGATGCCGCGATCAAGGCGCGCTACTACTTCGGCGCCCCGGTCACCCAGGCCACGGTCAAGTACAAGGTCCTGCGCCAGCGACCACGACGCCCGCTGGTACCCGGCCTTCGGCTGGGACTGGCTCTACGGGCCGGGCTACTGGTGGTTTTCCTACGACTACGACTGGTACCCGGGCTGGGAGCGCTGGGGCTGCAGGCGGCCGCACTGGGCCTGGTGGCCCTCCGGGCCGCGGACCCCGCCGGAGGTCGTGGCCGAGGGCGAGGTGCCGATCGGCGCGGACGGGACGCGTGCGGGTTCCGATCGACACCGGGCTGGCCAAGTTGCTCTACGGCGACCGCGACCACCGCTACACGATCCCGGCCGAGGTGCGCGACCTTTCGCGGCGCACCATCGTCGGCAAGGGCGACGTGCTCGTGGCGCGGCAGCCCTTCAAGGTCTATGCCTGGGTCGACCGCGGCCACTACCGCGCCGGCGACACCATCCAGGCCGGCTTCAAGGCCCAGACCCTCGACCTCAAGCCGGTCGCCGGCCGCGGGGTGCTGAAGCTCCTGCGCCTTGACACCGGCGCCGGCCGATCGGGCGAAACCGAGCTCGAGCGCTGGGACCTCGACACCGACGCCTCCGGCGCGGCCCGGATCAAGATCCAGGCGGCGCGGGCCGGGCAGTACCGGCTCTCCTACACGGTCACCGACGCCAAGGGCCATGCGATCGAGGGCGGCTACGTCTTCACCGTGGCCGGGGCGGGCGAGGACCCCGGGCGCTTCCGCTTCACCAAGCTCGAGCTGATCGCCGACAAAAAGGAGTACATCCCGGGCGACACGGTGCACCTGATGGTCAACACCGACCGCGAGGGCGCGGCGGTGCTGCTTTTCGTGCGGCCGGTCGACGGGGTCTACCTCCCGCCGCAGGTCATCCGGCCCCGGGGGCAAGAGCGCGGTGACCGAGATCGTCGTCACCGAAAAGGACATGCCCAACTTCTTCGTCGAGGCGCTCACGGTCTACGACGGCAAGCGCTACAGCGAGGTGCGCGAGATCGTCGTGCCGCCCGAGAAGCGCGTCCTGAACGTCGACGGTCCGGCCTTCGAAGGAAGCCTACCGCCCCGGGGAGAAGGCCGGTCTCAAGCTCCGGCTGACCGACGCGCGGGGCGAGCCTTTCCAGGGCGAGACCGTGCTCACGGTCTACGACCAGGCCCTGGAGTACATCTCCGGCGGCGCCAACACGCCGGAAATCAAGTCTTTTTTCTGGAAGTGGCGCCGGCACCACCACCCCCGCACCCGCACGAGCCTCGACCGCTGCTTTTTCAACCTGCTCAAGAGCCACGAGACCCCCATGCGGCGCGATCGGTGTCGTTCGGGGACCTGGTGGCGGAAAAGGGGCGAACGAGGACAAGGGCGAGATCCGCATTCAAGGAAACCGGACACGCCGCGGAGGCGCCGCCTCATGGCCAAGTCGGCCGCGGCGCCGGCCCCGGCCGCCGGCCGAGATGCTGCAGGACGGTGGCCGGACGGAAAGGAGGACAAGGACGACGCCGGCTCCGATGGCGAAGCGCCGCCGGACGCCCCCGTGCGCACCCAGTTCGCCGACACCGCCTTCTGGGCCGCGCGGGTGCGGACCGACGCCCGGGGCGAGGCCGAGGTGGCCTTTACCCTGCCGGAGAACCTGACGGCCTGGAAGGCCAGGGTCTGGGCCATGGGCCCGGGCACCCGGGTCGGCGAGGGGTCGGCCGAGGTCGTGACGGCCAAGGACCTCATCGTCCGCCTCCAGGCCCCGCGCTTTTTCGTCGAGACCGACGAGGTGGTGCTTTCGGCCAACGTGCACAACTACCTCGACGGGCGAGAAGACGGTCCAGGTGCGGCTCGAGCTCGACGGCGGCTGCCTGGCGCCGATGGCCGGCGTCGACGCCCAGCAGACGGTCGTCATCCCCGCCAAGGGCGAGAAGCGCGTCGACTGGCGCGTGAAGGTCGTAAGAGAAGGCGAGGCCGTGGTGCGCATGCAGGCGCTGACCGACGACGGAGTGCCGACGCCATGCAGATGAATTTCCCGGTCCTGGTGCACGGCATGGCGAAGACAGGTCCCGCAGACCGGGGTGATCCGGCCGGAGCAGACCGAGGCGAGCCTCGTCTTCAAGGTGCCGGCCGAGCGGCGGGTCGACGCCTCGCGGCTCGAGCTGCGCTACTCGCCGACGCTGGCCGCCGCCATGGTCGACGCCCTGCCCTATCTCGCGGACTACCCCTACGGCTGCACCGAGCAGACCCTGAACCGCTTCCTGCCGACCGTCATCACCCAGCAGGTGCTGCAGGAAGATGGGGGTCGATCTGGCGCAGATCAGGGACAAGCAGACCAACCTGAACGCCCAGGAGATCGGCGACGACAAGGCCCGCGCCCGCCAGTGGAAGCGCGGCGGCAGAAACCCGGTCTTCGACGAGGCCGAGGTGGCGGCCATGGTCACCGCCGGCATCAAGCGCCTCACCGCCATGCAGCTCTCCGACGGCGGCTGGGGTTGGTTCTCGGGCTACGGCGAGCGGTCCTACCCGCACACCACCGCGCTCGTGGTCCACGGCCTGCAGATCGCCCGCGCCAACGACGTCGCAGGTGCCCGGGCAGGTGATCGACCGGGGCGTCCGCTGGCTCAAGGCCTACCAGGACAAGGAGATCGCAGCCCTCAAGGAGTGGGACCGCACCCGCAAAAGCCGGCAAGGCCAGGGCCGACAACCTGGACGCCTTCGTCTACATGGTGCTGGTCGACGCAGAAGACGGACAGCCCCGACGATGCGCGACTACCTCTACCGCGACCGCAACGAGCTGGCGGTCTACGCCAAGGCCATGTTCGGCATGGCGCTGCACGCAGTCGGCGACACCGAGAAGCTGCGATGATCGCTGCGGAACATCGAGCAGTACCTGGTCGCAGGACGCCGGAGAACCAGACGGCCTGGCTCGAATCTGCCGAACGGCGGCTACTGGTGGTACTGGTACGGCTCCGAGATCGAGACCCACGGCTACTACCTGAAGCTTCTCGCGCGCACGGACCCGCACGGGCGAGAAGGCGCCGCGGCTGGTCAAGTACCTGCTCAACAACCGCAAGCACGCGACCTACTGGAACAGCACCCGGGACACGGCCGTGATCGTCGAGGCCTTCGCCGACTACCTGCGCGGCCACGCGGCGAGGACCGACCCGAGCCTGACGCTCGAGATCCACTCGACGGCAAGACGAGTGAAGACCGTGACGATCGACCGCGCGAACCTCTTCACCTTCGACAACAAGTTCGTCCTGGAAGGCGACGCCGTCGCGACCGGCAGCCACACGCTCGAGATCAGAAAATCCGGCCGCGGGCCGCTCTACTTCAACGCCTATCTCGACTATTTCACCCTCGAGGAGTTCATCACGGCCGCCGGGCTGGAGATCAAGGTCGACCGCAAGGTCTTCCGGCTGAAGGAGGTCGACAAGAAGGTCAAGGCGGCCGGCGCCCGCGGCCAGCCCCTGGACCAGAAGGTCGAGAAATACGAGCGCGAGCCGCTCGACAACCTCGCCACGCTGAAAAGCGGGGAGCTCGTCGAGGTGGAGCTCACGATCGAGAGCAAGAACGACTACGAGTACCTGGTCTTCGAGGACATGAAGGCCGCCGGCTTCGAGCCGGTCGAGGTGCGCAGCGGCTACACGCGCAAACGCGCTCGGGGCCTACGTCGAGTTCCGCGACCAGAAGGTCTGCTTCTTCGTGCAGCACCTCGCGCGCGGCAAGCACAGCGTCAGCTACCGCCTGCGGGCCGAGATCCCGGGCAAGCTTCAGCGCCCTCCCGACCCGCGCCTACGCCATGTACGCGCCCGAGCTGAAAGGGAATTCGGACGAGATCAAGCTCAACATCGTCGACTGAGGCCTCTTGTGGCGGCGGCCTCCTGCTGCAGCAGTGATTTCGCGGCGGTGGGTAAGCGGTCTTGACGTTCAGCGCGGGGAGGCCCCGGGCGGCAGGAAGAGGTGCAGTGACGCCGAACGCAAAGCTCAGCGGCAGCGGTCCGCTGCGGCAATGTTTCAGCCGCCGATGATTTCGTTCAAACCATCGATGATCCTGGCAAGTTCTTCAGCGGAAGTGCTGGCAATTTTTTTCCCGATTCTCTTGGTGGAAAGAGTGCGAATCTGACTGATTTTGGCCCAAGATTTTTTTGGAAGGCTTGAATTGGAAAGTTCAAGCGTCAAGGGGTAGCCTGCCCGTTGCGGCTGACTGGTGACCGCTACCGCGATTACCGTTCCGGACCGGTCATTGAAAATGTTATGGCTTAAAATAAGAACTGGGCGAAAGCCGCCCTGCTCGCTGCCGATGACGGGATTTAAATCGGCCCAATGAATGTCTCCCCTCAATAATCCGGCCATTCATCTTTCTCCATAGAAAACCCCTCTTCCGCCACACTTTGTTCAAAATCCGGGTCAAGCTTCGCGCATTCTCGTGCCAGCCGGGTCCTTTCGAGGCGTTTGAGCATATCGGCCACAGCCACTTGAATCGCCTTGCTGCGGCTCGGAAACCCTCCGGATTTTACCATATAATCTATTTGTTTGAGCAGCTTGTCATCAATTGTGATTGCAATTTTTGAAGCAGCCATGACGATCACCTCCGGTATGACAATACGTCATACCGAGATTTGTTTCAAGTGGAAAATAGGGCAACACAACCCTGCCCGGAATGACCCAGAAGCAGATCGGTTCGGCCGCAAAAAAACTGGGTATGTCCAGATCCTTCATGGTTCCACCGTGCTGAGCGACTCGAACAGTCGGGTGCTCAGATTGTAGTAGGCGATGATCTGCACGAGGCTCAGGATGTCCTTGTCCCCCAGACCCGCTTGCCTGAGCTCTTCGAGCTCCGCCGGGAGCACGCATTGGGCGCACGCGTCACCTTGACGGTGAAGTCGGCGATGAGCCGTTCGCGCGGGCTCAGGTCGGCCTTGGTGAAATCCTCCCTGACCTGCTGCGCCAGATTCTGATCCCGGGCCACTCGACCGAGGGCCGCCAGGTGGCTTGCGGTTCAGTGCACGCAGCCGTTCAAGGTCGAGACGAGCAGTGCGGCGATCTCTTTCTCGCGCAGCGTCAGACCCGTTTGCTCCGTGGTAAATCGCCTTCTGGAGGTCGTAAAGCAGCCCGGCCACCTGCGGTGTCAGGCTGTTCAGGCGCACCGTGTCCGACGGGCGGCCGGTGGCCCGGTCGCGCGTGCGATCATACAGCCGCGCCACCACCTCATCCGCCGTATCGTCCGGTTCGATTTCAATCCATGGTTCCCAAGCCATTAAACAATCCCCTTTCTCATCTTGCCCTCCCCTCATTGTTGGATTCCTAACGGGTCGCCCAGCGGCGGCGGTCGCGCTGTCCGCTGGAGTGACTGATCAACGGTCTCGGAATTGAATGGACCCGTTCTGTAACATCTCCCCTGCCCCTCTTTGCCCAAGAGGGGTAATCCCTCCCTTTGGTAAAGGGGGGTCAGGAGGGATTTTCGGAGAGCCTCTGGATTATGATGAGACCACTTAAACTACCTATACGTGGTTTCAGGGTCTCTAATCAAGCCTGATCGAGAAGGCGGTAAGCCGCACCCTGATTCGAAAACGGCGCAATCTCGACCGGTTGTGAGCATACGACGCTAATTGGTTCAACCAACCGAAGTTCTGTTTTAGATCTGCCCGGAGCGTATTAAGCAAGGCGCCTCGACCTGTCGCCGCAAATGATGCTAAAATGAAGAAAGGGTGGGCTCCTGATCGTATTTCTGCAAGCGAGGATCGTGGGATGCTTACTAAACAAACCGGAGGGCGGTGGGGTCTTTTGGCCGTGGTCTTGCTTGTTGCCGCCGCCTGCCTGTTTTGGGCGCCGGTTGCGGCGGCCCAGAATTCACCGACCCTGGAGGGCTGTCCGGTACTGCCCCCGGACAACATCTGGAACACACCGGTGGCGGATCGGCGCATCGATTCGAACTCGAGTGCCTATATCAGCACGATCGGACCGGCACGGGGGCTTCACCCGGATTTCGGTTCGGGGACCTGGAACGGTGGCCCCATCGGCATCCCCTATACGGTCGTGGAGGCCTCCCAGCCGGCAGTGAACGTATCTTTTGACTACGCAGAGGAAAGCGACCCGGGTCCTTACCCCATTCCGGCGGATGCGGCGATCGAAGGCGGGAGCCAGTCCTCGGGCGACCGCCATGTGCTCGTCCTCGACCGCGGCAATTGCACCCTCTACGAGCTGTTTTCCGCATACCCGCTGGTCGGCGGCAGCTGGCAAGCGGGCTCCGGGGCCGTCTATACTCTCGGCTCGAACGAGCTGCGGCCGTCCGGTTGGACGTCCGCGGACGCCGCGGGGCTGCCGATCCTTCCCGGCCTGGTGCGCTATGATGAGGTGGCCGCCGGGGAGATCCGGCACGCGCTGCGCTTCACGGCCCCCCAGACGCGGAAAGCCTTTGTCTGGCCGGCCCGACACCACGCTTCGAGTCTCACGGCCGTTGAGTACCCGCCGATGGGTCAGCGCTTCCGCCTGAAGGACGGCTTCGACACCTCGCGCTTCTCCGCGCCGGTGCGGGTGATCCTGCAGGCCTTGAAAACCTATGGCATGATCCTGGCCGACAACGGTTCGGCCTGGTATATTTCGGGGGTCCCGGATGCGCGCTGGGACAACGACACCCTGGTCGCCGAATTGGCCCAGGTGAAGGGTTCGGATTTCGAGGCGGTCGACGTGAGCGGGTTGATGCTGGACCCGGATTCCGGCGTGGTCGATGCGACTGGAGGCGACGGACCTGGAGATGGAGACCCGGGGGATGGCGGGGGCGGGTCAGGCGCGGGCGGCGGAGGCGGCGGAGGCGGTTGCTTCATCCGCAGCCTGTCGGCCCATCCTTAGGCCCGCAGGCCGAATGTCTCTTGCCGCCCTCAAAGCTTCGGCCGGCCGCGGGAGTGTTGTTGATCGTCGAAATGGAGCCGGTGCGTGATCGGCGAAATGAGGCCACCCGAAGCCGATGTTTTTCCCTTACCGGCGAATGTTCCCATGGATCCTTCATAGGCAATAACACCGGAAACCCAGAGCCGGTTTTTTCCCGTCCCTACATGCCCCCGGCGGAAGGAGTCGCGGACGGCTTGGCCGCACGTCTGCGCAGAGCCCTGTCAATTGTCGTTCTGGGGCTCAAAATGATCAGGTTGCCGGCCAGGACGATGCACACGCCGACAACCGCCGACACACTCCACTGGTAATTCTCGAAAAGCGTTGAGAGCACGAGTGCGATCACGGGCATCATCAGCGTGACATAGGCGGCATACTCGGCCCCGACCCGGCCGATCAGCAGCATGTAGCAGCCGAAGGCGACGATCGACCCGAACACCGTCAGGTAGAGCATCGGCCCCAGGTAGCCGAAAGACCAGTCCATCACGAGCCTGCCGCCCGAGCCGAAATAGAGCACCGCGGTCAGCAGGGCCCCATAACCCATGCCGTAGGCGTTGGCCTGCGTGACGGGTACGCCGGTTTTGGCGTGGCGTGAGCCGACCACGTTGCCGAGCGAGGCCAGGTACGCTCCGGCAATGGCCATGGCCAGCCCGATCAGCCCCGGACCGGAGGACAACCCGAGCAGATCGCGCCAGAACACGACGCCGATCCCGGTCAGGCCCAGGGCCCCGCCCCAGAACGCCCGCCAGGCGACTGCCTGCCCCAGGAAAAGCCGCAGGTTGAAGATGTTCCACATCTGGATGGTTGAAAAAACCACCGCCACCAGCCCGCTGGTCAGATAGCCCGTGGCCAGGTAGCTCATGCAGTAGCTCAACCCGAACAGGCTGAAGCCCTGGGCGGCCATGAAGCGGTGATCCTTCCAGGAGAAGGCGAGCCTTTTTTTCGTCGCCAGGCAATAGGCGAACAGGATGGCCGATGCCAGGCAGAAGCGGTAGGAGACCGAGAGCACCGGGGGCACCTGGGTCAGCTGCAGCTTGATGCCCAGCCACGTCGAACCCCAGATCAGGCTTGCCGCCAGATAAAGAAATGCGTTCAACAACATCCGAGGCCCTCTCACTGTGCACCCGGCGTGATCCGGGGCTGAATGTCACACTTTGCCGGGAGTTGGTTTCGCGCTGCAGCGCCCCGGTTGCCCCGATGCGGCCTTCGGCAACAGAGGACCAATATCAGATTACTGCAATTTCGGGAAAAAAAAGATTTTCTGCCTCGAGGAGGAAATCCTTGGGAAAATGGGAAAATTTTCGGCTATTTCTAAAGTGGCAGTGGATTCGTCACTCCAAACGTTGAAGGGCAATATTTCTATATAAGCAGGAGTAGAGTAATGAATAGAAATTCTCAATTTACTAGAAATTTGCTATTTTCTGTTTTTCTTGTTGACAAGAAAAGGTCAACCGTTATCAATAGCAATACTGGATAGACGGTAACAACGCACTGACCGGCACCCCCGCGCGCTACCAGAAAGGCGCAGCGTCAGGCGACGGCGGGTGCGGTTTACGCCTTGATGTAGTGTCGGAGAGGAGCTTTGATCGACCGGGGAACTCTCAGCGAGAGGGTCGATCGAGCCATATGGAATTCGTGAAAGGAGAATGGCAATGCACTGCACCCGTGGACTGCCCCTTCTGTTGCTCGTTGCGGCGATAGGCTTCTGGACACCGCTCGCCCACGCCCAGGCCCCCGAAATCAATCTTGAAAGCTATAACCTGAAAGACCTCACCAATGCCGGCAGCGCCTTCATCGATGCCAGCACGGGCCGCTTGAACTACGTCGTGCCGCTTTACACATTGCACGACAACGATATCGAAGTTCCGATCCGTCTAGTCTACGACGGCTCCGGGGTAAAAATCGACGATGACGCCGGCGTGGTCGGGCTCAAGTGGAGCCTTCAGGCCGGTGGCGCGATCTACCGGTCCGTCAACCAGGTCCCGGACGAATGGGACACACTCCCGCAAGTGAAGAAATTCAACGAGTGGATCGAGACTTACAAAAACGAGGTCAACACCAATTTCATCCGCATTCCCGAATCCCAGGCCGGCGGATGGATCGTGAACACCGTAGACCCCTGCCAGTATGGGGAAAAATACTGCAACCCCACCCTGGACGGGTACCCCATGACGAAATGGTGCAACCCGAATGCGGGGGGGTGCCACGATTTATTCGGATATCTGATGCACAACAAGAATGCGGCCGTTTTCCAGCTGGTGGATGTGGCGCCGGACGACTTCACTTACATGGTCGGCAACCAGACGGGCGAATTCATCCTGACCAAGGACGGGCAGGCTCGACACCTGGAAGCCAAGGACGTCCGCCTGCAGCAGCACCTTCTTGAATCCGCGCCGGCCCATGTCTGGGAGATGACCAACAACCGCGGGCTTAAATACTTCTTCGGCCGCGGCGGCATCCAATATGCCCCCCACGGCGGCCCGCGCCCGGACCCGAAGGTCAGCCTGTTCACCTATGACAGCGAATTTCCGCTCGAACGCATCGAGTCGCCGGCCGGCCGCAGCATCGAGTTCGACTACGATTTCCTCTTCGGCTTCATCGGCGAGCGCGAGGAGACCGAATTCTGCGAGTTCAACAGCTGTCCCAACGAGACGATGGAACCCGGGCATTTCGAATCCGGGATCACGTGGCGCATGTTCAAAACGCCGGTCGTCCGCGAAATCCGCAGCTCCCGGGAGACCGTGCGGTTCACTTACGAAAACCCGTGGTACGATCCCCAGGAACAGAACGCGAACGACGCGGCCAATACGAACCTCACGCGCATCGAGGTGTTCAACCGGGCGGACAACCAGCTTGTCAAGCAGTACGATCTCTCCTACGAGGGTCAACGGCGCCACAAAAAGCTCAAGCGCATCGACGAGGTTTCGCTGACCGGAGACGGTCGCCTGCTCTACCGGGAGTTCGCCTACGACCAGACCGTGCTGCCGGCAAGCCACAGCCGGCAGAAGGACGTCTGGGGCTACTACAACGGAAATGCTTCCGACAACCTGATTCCGGTGGCGTCCTGCTTCAGCGGGCACGCCGTCGCCGACCGTAATTACCATCTCCAGGGGATCCGAGCCGGCGTCTTGAAGGAAGTGCGCTACGTCACCGGCGGCCGGACCGTCTTCGAGTATGAGCCCAAGACGGGCACCACCGGTGGGGCGGAAGTGTACGCGGGCGGCCTTGTGGTCAAGAAGGTCTCGGACTTCGACGCCGACGGGACCCCCACCGGCAGGAAATCCTATACCTACGAAGAGCTCGTCGGGTTCGCGGTAGACCCCGCCGATGAGGACTTGTTCAAAGGCTACTTTGAATTTCTGGGCCGCGGCTTTTCGCTGAGCGAGAACGACTTGTGCCGGGAGATCACCTGCGAGCCTTTCGAGCATTGCCCCGGCTACCCCGGCTGGCCGCCCGGCAATTACTACCTTTACGCGAATCGCGTCAGCGCATCGCAGCCGCTCTTCGACATCTTCGACCCGGATCCCCATTACCGCGACCCTCAGACCGGCGAGTTCGAAAACGCCCACAAGGCCGGCGGGAGCTTCTACCGCAAGGTGACCGTCGATTTCGAAGGGCAGGGCCGTGAAATTCTTCACTACGATGTCCGCAAGACCGCCAACAGCGTCAAAGGCCTTCTGGTCAAGGCCGAGCTTTTCAACGCCGCCGACGCGAAGCTGAAGGAGCTGCAGTACCATTACCGTCTCGAGGAGCGCGGCGCGGCTTATTACTCGCGCATCACCCACCATCGCGCCGGCGGATGGCCGGAAGGGGTTCAATTTTCGTTCCAGCCGTCCAACAAAATCCACGGCTGGCTCCTGCTCGAGTCGATCAGCACCACCCTTTACGGCGACGGCGGCCTCGGCTCCTTCACCACGACCGAGGAGTTCGAGTATTCCCCCGAACGACACCGCAACCCGATCCGGAGAAAGGCGGCGACCTCCGATGGCGGCGGGCAGGTGACGGATATCCGCTACGCCCACGAACTGCTCGACGCCGACCTGATCGCGGCGAACATGGTCGGGATCCCTCTGGAGGTGCGGGTGGATGGCGGGGCCGGCGGCGGCAGCAAGACGGTCTTCCGCAAATGGCCGGACGGATCGCTGCTTCCATGGAAGACCTACGAACTCGGCAGTCATCCCACCGGGTGCCTGGAGGATCATCTCTCCGGATGGACGCTCAAGTCGATCGTAGAGGGCTATGAAAACGGTCTGCCGACCGCCACCCGCGGCGCCTGCTATTCGGAAGCGGTTGAATTCGAATGGGAGGAGGACCATCTGGTCCGGAAGCGTTACGGCAACCGGATATGGACCAACGAATATTATGCCGGCGACCACCGGAGCGGTTTGATCAGCCGCAGCCAGGGTTTCGACGGGCAGTCGATCACCTACGACTATGATGATTACAGGCGGCTGAAGGAGGCCGGCGAAAAGAACGGCCTCATGAACCACGCGGTGAGCTATCACCTGACCCCGGGGGACAGCTATCGGCGCACCACGACCACCACATCCGGGGTCGGCCTGCCGATCCCGGCGGAGAAGATCCTTTTCGACGGATTCGGCCGCGAGCTGCGTGCCGTCTACGAAGGGTATACACCCGCGGGGGCCGATTACGAAATCAATGTGCGCTACGACACCCGCGGCCGGGTCACGCGTTACTGCGATCCCGGTCTGGGGGGCTGTACGCAGCTCACCTACGAAAACGCACCGATCGACAGGCCCACCCGGGAGCAATTCCTCGGCTGGCCGCGTTCACGGGATGTTCGCTACGGCGTCAACAGCCCCGGCGAGGTCAACGGATATCCGGCCGGCTCCCTCTGGCGCACCGAGGAGATCGATGAGAACGGCCACACGCTGATCGGTTTCACCGACAAGCTCGGCCGCATGGTGCTGAGCCGGCGTCTTTCCGACAGCCAGCCGGTCGACACCGCTTACCAGTACGACGCCCGGGGCAACCCCTTGAGGATCGTCCCGCCGGACGGCAGCGAAATCACCTTCACCTACTTCAGCGACGGGTTGCCCGCTACCCGCACCACCGTCCAGAACGGAACGGTTTCCTACGCTTACAACAACCGGGGCCTGCTTCACTCGACCACGGATGCCGCCGGCAATGTGACGATATTCGCCTACAACATCTACGATCAGCCCCGTCTGACCTTCCTCAACGGCGTCGTGGTCACCCGGATCTTCTACGGCGATGCCGAAGGCATTGAGAACGGCAAGGTCCTCAAGGTGGAATCCAAGACCCTGGGCGAGGTGTCGGCCACCGTCACGACGCACTACACCTACGACATTCACGGCCGGCTGCAGACCGAGAAGGTGGTGAACCACACCGGGGGCGAAGACACCACCACCTATACCTACGACCTGCGCGACCTGGTGCTCAGCGCTCAGCGCAGCCACACTGGTCCCTATGGGGCAATCGGCGTCCTCAAGGAATATTCCTATGACCACGCCGGCCGCCTCAAGGATGTCTACATGACGGTCGGCAACGGGCCGCGGGAGCACATCAGCGCCCTTGCCTACAATCAGCGCGACTGGCTCGTCGAAAAGAACCTGGGGGTCGGGGCGAACGGGCCGCTGCAGTCGATCGATTACGGCTACAACCTGCGCGGCTGGTTGACCCAGATCAACAGCCTTCGGGAGTGCAGCGACAAAACCGGCAATGAGGTCGAAACCGTCTCCGAAGCGGGCGTCCGTGATGCCCGGACCCGCCGCGTCGCCGGCGGGGTCGGTGCTTGTGAAAACACGGAGAACGACCTCTTCTCCGAGCAGCTTGCCTACACATCCGCACACAGCGCGGTCGCATCCGTTCCGCAGTACAACGGAAATCCCTCGACCGTCCGCTGGCGGGTGATGGACCGGCCGGTCATTCCGGCCTACGGGCTGCGGTACGATCCGCTTGATCGGTTGACACTGGCCACCTACGGCGAGAAGACCGTCTCAGCCGCCGGCCCGCCGACCTGGACGAACATGAACCGCTACGACGTTCAGATCGGCCCCTATGATGCCGCCGGCAACGCCCTGCGGATAACGCGCTACGGGGTGACGGGCGGCAGCGCACCGGACTTTACTTTCGGCAAGGTCGACGACCTGACGTTCACCTACAGTTCCGGGCGCCTCAACACGGCTGCCGAGGGCGGCTCCAAGACCCGGGGCTACACCGGGCTGGGCGGTACCTATCAATACGATGCCAACGGCAACATGGCCCGGGACCCCTCCAAGAATCTCGACGTCGCCTACAACGCGTTCAGCCTTCCGGACACCGTCACGCTGGGTGTCAACCGGACCCTGCGTTTTACCTATGACTCCTTCGGGAACAAACTGCGCATGAAACTGAAGGATACCGCTGAGACGCGCACCGTTGATTATCTCGGGGGAATCGAATACATTGGGGGAAGCCTCGTCATCTACCACGAGGAGGGGCGTTACCGCGTCTCCGAAGGGCGTTACGAATACGTGCTCCGGGACCACGGCGGAAATACGCGCCTGGTATTTGCCGACAGAAACGGCAACGGGATGATCGAAACCGACCCGGCGGCCGGTGAAGTCCTCCAGGAGAACCACTACTACCCGCATGGGATGGCTATGGAGGGGGATTTCATCGTCCCCCCGGCCGGCGGCGACAATTATCTTTACAACGGCCTGGAACAGCTCCCGCGGCATGGGCTTTACGGCTCCCATTACCGCACCTATGACCCCTCCATGACGCGCTGGTGGCAGGCCGATCCCGTCTGGCTGCCATCGGAAAACCCCTATGTCGCCAACCGCGGCAACCCGGTCAGGTACGCGGACCCCTCCGGAGCCCAGCCGGAAGACCTGCAGGCCGTGCTGGCGGAGCTGGGCCTGGGCCCGGACGATGTGGGCATTCTGCTGCCGGTGGTGACGGTATCGGCTTATCACGACGAGTCCACGATGGACGACTATTGGATGACCGATGGCCCGGACGCGTACTACTATGGATGGGCCTTTGATGTCGGCGGGCAGGATTACTACGACTACGAAACGCAGCAATCCGAGCGCTTCGACTGGAAGAGCCTGATTCCGATCTACGGCTCCGGCCGCGATGCCGTTCACGCTTTCAAGGAGGGCCGCTACCTGGCGGGCGTCTTCAACACCGCGCTCGCGGTATCCGATGTGTTCCTCATCAAATCGGTGTTTGTGGCGGGCGGTAAGCTGGCTCTGAATGGCGGTTTTAAGCTTGCCGGATCGCACAGTTGGTCGGCCACCAAGGGCTACTGGGGGAAAAGCGGCATCAAACAACTGACCGGTGGATCGAAGCACCACTGGCTTATATCGCAGAAGCTCATGAACCGCTACCCCCAGCTCAAGCCGGTCGGAAACCAGTTCTGGAACATCAAGACTTTCTCAAGCCATGCCGACCACATCCGGCTGGCCCACGGCCAGACATACGGCGGCTTGAGAGGGGCGAGCCCCCTCGGCCAGATCTGGTACGGGACGCCCACCTGGCCGAAGGCGGTGATCGGCTCCTACGGCGGGCGCGCCGTGGGATACAATCTGCCTGATTTTGAGGAACCTTGACATGGAGATAGCATACCCGGCCGTAAAATTGTTCGCTGGGGATTCCCGCATATACGCCTACGCCGATGCCCGCGGCTTCCACAGGGCGTCGGCCGATCTCATCGGCATCTACCGCAACGCCGTGTTCATCGACGCCGAGGGAACGCAGTACCGGATCCGGGAAGCCTTCCGCGTCGGCTGGGGGACCTGGCTCATGGGGTATCACCCCCTAATGAAGGGGCGCACCGCCCGAATCGACTTTTCCGTCGTGGACCGGCGCAGAATGGATTTGGGGGAATTCAAGCAGGAGATCCACGAGCGGCTGAAACCGTCCGCAAGCCATCCTGGCTGGTACCCCGACCCGGTTGAAAAAATGCTGCCGCGGGTCGAAAAGGCTACCTCCTTTGCGGAGGTCATCGCCTTGTTTCTAAACGACATCGAAGACCGGGAGGAAGCCTCGTGAAGATCGGTCGATTGACGGCCGTCGCGCGACGGCTCTTGTGGGCGGCGTTGTTGCTGTGCGGGTTTGCCGCCGCGGCTTCGGCCGAGCAAACCGCCCCGGCGATGCGCCTGGTCCCGCAGCGCATTTACGAGGGCATCTCGGCTCGAATCCCGGATGGGTTTGCGCCGATGGGCGATGGGCTCTTTGCTTTGAAATACGGGAACAGAAGCCGCCGCACGACCGTGGCCTACGGCGACATGAGCGCGGAGGCCAACATCGTCTTCGAACTCAAACCCGGGCCGGTGGACCTGGTCCTGATCAAGGAGCGTATCCGCCAACAACTCGAAAAAGACCCGGCCATCCGCCGGGTCTCCACCGAACAGACCGTCATTTCCGGGAAGCCGGCCGTGGTCTTCGAGTTCGAAAGCCAGGCGGTGGACACCACCGTGTTTAACATCATGTTTTTCCTGTCGGTCGGCCCGGACAGAACCCTCACGGGAAGCTTCAACTGCCCGGCCGGCATGGCGTCGCAGTGGCAAGCGACCGGCCGCGAAATAGTCCATTCCATTTCGTTCGATTGAAAGAGAAGTTAAGGGGGGCGGCGATGGAACCATCCAGGTTCTGGGGACCGTGGCCTGAGATGTAACCACGATCTCCGACAAGGCGTACAAACTGGAACGGCAACACGACTCCGGCAGGCGGCTTGACCGGCGGTGGAAGCACCAGCCCAAGAGATCGCAGCTTCTTTTCAATGTCGCCCATGAATTCCTCCCGGTTGTTTTTTTTATGCCCACTTCGTTTCTTTCACCCGCAGATCGGATTGAACAGGTTTGGCGCTACGCCCGAGGCTGTCAACGCCACCAATGTCGAGTTAATGCATATCCAGCGCAGGGTCGGCGTCTTCGCTGAGGATCTCAGGACTTGGATGGAATGGGCTAGGCCGCTTGCGGCGGGTGGGCTCATAGCATCGCCTCCAGATAGGGCCGGACGATCGCTTCCACACGGCAGAGCCTTGCCGCCCGCAGCACGGCGGCCGGCGTCAGCTTTCGCGCGGCGAGGCCCGTGCGCAGCGCCTCGAGCGCAACGTCGATGCCGAGGCGGTTGCGGAACCGGAAACAGTCGACCACCGTCTTCGCCGGATCGTAGACGCGCAGGCGAAGGCCGTCCCGGTCATGTGCCTCGATGCCTGACGTGAACATTGCCCCGGAGAACCGGTAGACACGCAGCGGCGGCCAGTCGAGCCGCGGGCGCGAGGTCCCCTGAGGAAGGGCGATGCTCACCTCGTGGGGGATCTCCGTGGTGAGCCCGTGGTAATGCAGCGCCGAGATGAGCGCGATCACGGCCTTCGGGATGCGCGCGGCGACCGTGAAGAGGTCGGGCTCGGCGGGCGGCGGGAGATCGGCCAGGCGGTAGACGCCGCGGCTGACCCGCTCGAGGATGCCTGCGTCCCGGAGCGCATAGAGATCGCGAGGATGGACGCCGGCGCGCAGGGCCTCTGCGGTGCGGAGAATGCCCCCGGCGCGACAGAAGATGTCGTAAACTCTCGATTGCTTCATGCCCGCACCCATTTCGGACAAAAAACACTTCACTTATTTATAATCGTCAAAATCTTTATCCAACAATTCCCTCAACTGGCTCCATTTCGGCGATCACGGAATGGTTCTATGTCACCGATCACCGAAACGAACAAAAATTCCCCGCAATTTGCTGCGGCGGCTTCAATCCGCAGAGCAGCGCCGCGGCTGCTTTGATGTTGGCTCCGGCAGCATCGGTCGAAGATCAGATTACAACAAAGTCGGAAAAAGCAGGATTTCCTGCTTCGATCTCCACCCAACCGGCCTATTTCGGCGGTCACGGAATGATTCGACAGCACCGGTCCGTAATTGAAAGGAAAATTTAAGCCCCGTCCCATATTTTTAATATTACTGAATAATTTAAGCTGCATACCGCATTTTCTGTGAAAAATTATTTTTCATTTCCGGGCGAATTATCCTATAATTGAATTGTTTATCGGCCGACTGTCTGCGTTCACGGACCGCAGTCAAATATGACCCCCGGCCGTGTGACGTTTGGGTGCATTGCATGAAATCGATGATCGAGAGCGCCCCTTGGGGTAACGCGGCCCGGTTCGGAATCGACATCCTCCTCGAGACAGCCCGGAGGTCCGGTCCTCGATCGGCAAAAGCCCTGGCCCACTCGATGGCACATGCGTCCATGGTCATCTCCGATACGACTCGTCTCACCAGCGGAACGGTCGGCAGCCCGGATTTCCCGGTCGTCTCTCGCGGCGCCGCGACCGATTTGATCTTCCGACAATTGACCAGAAAGGAGAAGCAGGATGCGATTCAAGGGTGAACGCCCCCGGGGGGGGAAGATCCGGTACGGTTTGCTGGGACTGGTGTTTTTGGCGGGCATCCTTTCCGCCCTGGGGAGCATCCCCATAACCTCGGTGCCTCCTGCTGAAATAGATGACCAGAATATTGTAAAGCTGAAGGAGCAGACAGCCCAACTGGAAAAGGAAGTCGAGGAGCTGCAAAAGGCGCTTGTCACGGAGGATGTTCCCGAGTTCAGGGAGAGTTATGCGCGAGATATCAATCTAAAGCAGGCGCGGATCGAGCACAATAATAACTACCTTGAGGAAGTCAAAAAAACGCGCGCCGGCGCCTCCTGCTTCACCGCCGACATGCGGGTTCTGACCGAGGGCGGGGCCAAACCGATCGGGGAGATCCAGGTGGGGGACCGCGTGTTGAGTGTGGATGACGACGGTCGCCGGGTGGCCGCCGAGGTGCTCCGCACGTACGCGGACCGCAATCGCCACTATTACCTGATCAACGGCGGCATCAAGGTCACCGGCCTGCACCGCTTTTTCACGGACAAGGGCTGGAAGCGGGCCGAGGAGTTGGCCCGGGGCGACCGCATCCAGAACGCCTCAGGCGCATTCGAAGAGATCGGCAGCATCGACTGGGTGCCCGCAGACAACCTGGCCGTCTACAATCTGACCATCTCCGAACACCACAATTTCTTCGTCTCGACGGATGGAAAAAGCGGCTACCTGGTGCACAACAGCGGAGGCGGCGGAGGCGGGGGGGGTAAATGAATCGGCATGTCAAAATACAGCGGCCGAATTCCCCGCCCGCGCGCCGAACGCCAGGCGGGGTGAGCCGCACTGGCGCGCGTATTCCCCGCCGCTTGCGGCAGGAAGCTTCGATTTCCGTTTCCACAGAAGGGAGTGAATCAATGACTTACAGGCAACGAATAGCCTTTTACGGGGGGTGCGCTTTCCTGGCGATTCTTTGGTCCCTGCAGCTGAGCGGCTGCGCCAAGGTGGGTCAGATGACAAACGCGCTCAACGACGACATCGCGTATGATCGCGCCAACAAGGCCCTGGCGAGTGACAACCCGGCCGAGGCGGCGGCCCAGTACCGTGTCGCCGCGGAAGCCGGCCATGCGCAAGCCCAGTACCAGCTCGGCCTGATGGCGGCCAACGGCACCGGGATGGCCAAAAACAAGACCGAGGCCCTGAAGTGGATGCGGCTTTCGGCTGAAAAGGGTTATGCCCCCGCCGAGCGGCTGTTGGGCACCTGGTATTACGCCGGCGGCATCGCGCCGCACGACCCGGCGGAGGCTGGCCGGTGGTTCCGCAAAGCCGCCGCGCAGCAGGACGCCGGGGCCATGTATTTCCTGGGGATGATGCACGCGCGGGGGGAAGGCGTCACGAAAGATAAAGACGCGGCCCTGAGCTGGTTCCGCCAGGCCGCCGCCAAGGGGTTTTCGGTGCCGCCCGAGCAGCTGACGAAGGCGGGAGTCGAAGGCATCGGCCGTAAATCGCAGGCCGGTCGGGCGGCGTCCGCTGAAACGGCCCCGTCCGCAGCGCGCGGCCGGCCCGCAAGCGTGCGAGACGTCCAGGAAGGGCTGACCAAGCTGGGTTACGACCCGGGTCCTGCCGACGGCATCATGGGCAAAAAAACCGTCAGCGCCATCAAGGCCTTCCAGCAGGACAACAAGCTGCCCGCGGACGGCAAGGTGTCGGAGGAGCTGATGCGCCGGATAAAGGAAAAGATCGGCGAGTAGCTGCGCCGGCTCCTTGGGGGGAGGTCGGGAGGTCGGGACGGGGCTGAGTTTCTCACTTTGTCTGCGGTGAATCGCAAAAGCGAGCGCATTCCCCGCAGCTTGCTGCGGGGAGATTCAATCCGCAGCGCAGCGGGCTGGGGTGCTCCGATATGGCCTCCGACGAAACAACTCCTCAGCGCCGATAAGGGATTGAGAGTGAGAATATCAAACCAGTCCCCATGGTCCCTTGGCCTAAAATTTCGGCCAGGTCCGGTTGAAGAATCGCATGAGCCGCTCCAGGTCCGATCCGATTTGGCGGTCTGCGATCTTCTGGCGTTGCACCAGTCGAACCGCCGCCCCGAGGTCGCCTGCCCATTCAAGGCCTGAGGAGTAGGCGTTTTCTTGGATCTTCTCGAGGGCGGAAGCATCAAGACCTCGTGCCCGCAACTCGGCGATCAGCTTGCCGACGAAGAAATGAACCTCGCCCGGAGACTGGAATTCGTGCTGGTCCATGGAGTAGATTGTTCCAAATAAAAAGTTTAGCGGCTGTTGCAAGGCTGTGCGCTCAGGTGACTTGACAGAGACCTATCCTTAGACAGAAGGTGAGAATTTCAGGCCCGTCCCCATCTCCCATCTCCCCCGTGATCTCCGCGTCCCCTTTTTCGCCCTTTTTCTTCGGTGCAGCGCCCCGGTTGCTCCGATGTGGCCTCAGGCAGCAGAGGACTTACGGCTATATTTCGGGAAAAAGAAAGATTTTCCGCCTCGTTCCCGTTTCTACTCTGAAATCAGTACCTTCTCTTTTAGATTGACTAAACAAGAACGCGAGTATATTAATATGTATCGTAAATTACACGCTTGTATTTTCCGATGGAGTCGAAAATGCCAGAATACCTTTCACGATACATAGAAACTTCGGTGCGCAGCGATCTCAAGCGCAAGATGGTGTTCATTGGAGGGCCAAGGCAGTCCGGAAAGACAACACTCGCCAAGCACCTATGCGAACAGGAGGGTGTTGAGGTCGGCAAGCGATATTTCAACTGGGATGCTGCCGAGGACCGCGAAAACATAATGCGTGAGCGGTTTCCGACCGGCCCCGGGCTTCTGGTCTTGGATGAGATCCACAAGTATTCGCGCTGGCGTCAGGTCGTCAAGGGCCTTTTCGACAAGCGCGGCGATGAACTGCAGATTCTGGTCACCGGCAGCGCACGGCTCGATCATTATCGCCGCGGCGGGGATTCACTGCAGGGGCGGTATCATTTCTATCGCCTGCTGCCCCTGTCCTGCGCCGAACTGTCGACTGCGACGATGGCCACAATAAAGGATCTGCTGGTGTACGGCGGATCTCCGGAGCCATTCTTCCTGCAGTCGGAGAAAGAAAGCCGACGATGGAGCCGGGAGTATCGCTCAAGGGTTATTCGGGGCGACTTGGCTGACCTGGAAAATGTGCAGGATGTGGGGATCATCGAAAAAATGGTCCTGCGTCTCCCGGATCTCGTGGGCTCGCCGCTGTCATTGAATTCGCTGCGGGAAGATCTGCAGGTCTCCCACCAATCCATCTCACGGTGGATCGGCATGCTGGAAAACCTTTACATGATTTTTCGCGTCTATCCTTTCGGCGCCCCGAAGATACGCGCCGTCAAGAAGGAGGCCAAACATTACCATTTGGATTGGACGGTCGTCCCAGATATGGCCGCCCGTTTTGAAAACCTCGTCGCCTGCCACTTGTTGAAATGGGTGTTTTTTCTGCAAGACCAGGAAGGGCGGAATGCCGAGCTTCGATATTTCAGGGATGTGGATAAAAGGGAGGTCGATTTTGTCGTTATGGAGGGGGACGCGCCGGTGCACTTCATCGAGTGCAAAAGCTCGGCCAAAGAGGTCAGCCCATCCCTGCGGTATTTAAAGGTTCGTTTCCCCGGCGTCGAGGCGTCCCAGGTGGTTCTGGACAAAGACGTGGATTTGGTGACGAAGGATGGTATCCGGCTCTGTTCGGCCCACTTGTTCCTGAAGGATCTGGTTTAGCCCCATAAAATTCACGTACAACGATAAAAGACCCGTGTAGGTCAAAGGATCCTTTTCGGCGATCACGGAATGGCTCTAACGCATTGATCAACAACATAAAATGAGAATTTCAGCCCAGTCCCATCTCCACCTCAGCGCCGGCGCAGCGGCTCGCCTTTGAGCCAGCAGATGACGATGAGTACTGCTGTGACTGCCGCCACGTAGGTAAAGAAGACACCGCCCCCCTTGGACACGTGGACGAGGGGAATGCCGCCGAAGACCAGCGCAAGGTAGGCGAGGAGAACACCCCAACCTTGCCATGCCGTGGGGAGACCCCAGCCCCAACCATACCGCTTCGCGGGGAACCAGTACTTCGGTGTGTCGGCAGAAGGCATTGTGCTCTCCCTCCTTGCGCTGACAAACAGTCAGGTTGGAGCAATTGTCAGGATTCCGAGACGAGGATTCGGAAGGGTCTGAACCGCAACAGCGAGCGCATTCCCCGCCGCTTGCGGCAGGGTTAGCGAGCGAATCAAAAAACGACCCAATCCTTTCAGTCGAAGATTCCCCGCAGCTTGCTGCGGGGAGATTCAATGAGAAGCCTGCAACTCTTCTCGGACGATACGACGCAGGACCTCCTCGAGGGGTTGCTCCTGACGCTCCACAAATGTTCGGAGAGCATCGTTGAGCATCGTCTGGTAGTTGCCCCCTCCCTGTTCCTCCACCTTGGAACGGAACCAGTCAATAATGTCACGATCAAGCCTAATGGTGATTCGAACTTTGTTCCCCGGGGATGGAAGCACCTCACCCCGGATACCTTTGCTAAAATCATATTTCGCTTTCATATTGCCTCACCTCATGACGCACGGCCTTGCGTGCAGATATGATCCGAATATTTTCCCCTCTCCAACTGTAAACCACTACCAGTATTCGACCAAAGGCGTCCATTCCTATGGTGATATATCGTTGTTCACCGCGCTGAAAATCCTCAAGAGTCAAAGCGTTGGGGTCTTCGAAAACCCCAAACGTATCGGCGAACGAAACCCCATGCTTAGACTTATTCACTTTCGCCTTTGATTCATCCCATTCAAACATGGCAGCCTGATTATATGTACATGTGTATGTACGTGTCAAGTTGTTTCTAAGTTGAGGGGCGCTCTCACTGCTGTCCCGTTAAGAATTTACAAACATGGCTTAACATTTTGTAATATAACAAAATAAACGCATTTTTTGGAGGAATCGATTTGAAATTGCCCTGAGCCTGTTTTCATGCTTCTTTCGCAGGAAACACTGCGAGAGGAGATCACCGGTGAATAGAGGGCAAACCATATTTTCCCAGGTAATCGATTTTCTGCCACAAAACAAATTTCGTCAATGTATCAATCGCTACAGCGGTAATTATCGAGTTCGTTCTTTTACATGCTACGATCAGCTTTTATGCATGGCGTTTGCCCAGCTGACTTATCGCGAAAGCCTGCGTGATATCGAGTGCTGCCTTCGTGCCATGCAAGAGAAGCTTTACCATACGGGCATAAGGGGTAAAGTCTCCCGCAATACGTTGGCAAAAGCTAACGAAACACGAGATTGGCGCATCTACAGCGACTTTGCGCAGATATTGATCCACGAGGCCCGAGCGACTATATGTCGATGATGATTTCGGCCTTGATCTGAATGAGACCGTATATGCATTGGATTCATCAACCATAGATCTGTGTCTGTCGGTATTCCCATGGGCCAGATTTCGCCAGACCAAGGGAGCAGTAAAGCTACATACCCTTTTGGATCTACGGGGCGATATCCCAACATTCATATGGATCACCGATGGCAAGGTTCATGACGTCAACGTTCTTGACCATCTCATCCCGGAGCCGGGCGCAATCTATGTCATGGATCGAGCTTATTTGGACTTTCAGCGGCTCTACCATCTGCACCAAAGCTCGGCTATCTTTGTAACCCGCTCGAAAACCAACACAGGGTTGCGTAGAATTTATTCTCATAAAGTCGACATAAATGCCGGAGTCAAATGCGATCAAACAGTTGCCCTGAAGGGTTTTTACAGCAAAAAAGATTATCCTGAAAAACTGCGTCGCATAAAATATTTCGACACGGAGAAAGGCAGATCATTTGTCTTTCTTACCAATCAGTTCACGCTACCGGCCAAAACAATCGCCGAGTTGTATCGATACCGGTGGCGGGTTGAGATTTTTTTCAAATGGATCAAGCAGCATTTGCGAATCAAGCGATTCTATGGAACCTCAGAAAATGCTGTCAAAACCCAAATCTGGATCGCCGTCTCAACTTATGTTCTGGTCGCCATTATGAAAAAACGGCTGAAAATCGACTTGACGCTTTACACAATTTTACAGATTTTGAGCATTACCCTGTTTGAAAAAACACCCATTTTACAGGCCCTCACGCCAGATAGTTACAAAAACGATATTACTAGTGGTCATATCCAATTGAATTTATTTGAATCTTAACGGGACACTACTGCTATCGGAGGATGGAGAATTATGAGAAAAGTGAGATATTATGCCCCGTCCCCAACCCTTTATTTCAACTCTCTATATCCTTTAGAAATCATACAATCCTTGTAAACTTCATCACTAAGCCAGTTTGAATTGATACCTGTGCGGTATTGATGGAACTCTTTACGACATTGAGCTTCGTCCTGAACTTGGGTGTGTCCTGGTTCTGGATTGACGGGTTCAAATTTTAGCTGGCTTATCATAGCGGCAGCAGAACATCCGTATAGTAGCCCTGTGAGTAAGGCCAATAAAGCCATTTTCTTCATACCCTAAATTCTCCACGTTCAAGAATTAAATTGAAAAATGTCTCATGTGTGCCACGAAAAACCCATAGAACCTGAAAGGCAAATAAATTCTGCGCGAATTAGCTTTGTATCAAGTGTATTTTTATTGTTACCTTGCGAGGATTAGGAAGACAGAATGCATGCAGACAAAAAAATCTCAAAAAAAGGTTCTTCGTACGTCAATCGGGAAAAATATCTGCAACTTTAAACCGCCTCGGCGGTTTGGTGACTGACCGTGAGTGGATAATTGCCAGATAGAGTGTAAAAGGGAGCTGAATCGGTCCAGGGATGATTCTTTTTTATACAGTGGATTCGATAGAAAAGCAACTATTTAAACTACATAGTAGAGGCTCAAAGGACTCGAATCACACCTGCACGAGAGGCGGCAATGACATGTTTTCTGTGGGAGCGGGTTCCCGTGGCCGCCATAGCCTTCGGCGAAAGTTGGCAGGCATGACGATCGCGGCAAGATGCCGCTCCCACAAAAAAACGAGGAGACGCGCCGGCAATTACTCGGAAGGACTTGTCCAAACACGTGAGCGCGGGGCGGTGTGCAACGTGAAAATCGGGCTTTTTCGAGTGTGTCCGACAGGAGGACTTCGTGAGAGGCCCAAGTTCAAGGCGTGCGAGGGCCCGCCGAGTGAGGCGTACTCAGGTCCGCCGCAGCGAGCGCGGCACGAAGCGCAACGCGGAAATCGGGTCTCTCACGAAGTCCGCCCCCAGGCGTGGAAGGGCGGAGCGTCCCGCAGGCTCTCGTAGAGGGCGATGCCGACCGCCGTTGAGAGGTTGAGCGAGCGGGTCTTGCTGGTGATCGGGATGTGGTAGTTCGCCTCCGGGAACTTCCTGAGGATTGCATCCGGCAGGCCCTTGGTTTCCGAGCCGAAGATCAGGAACATGCGCTCAGCGGGCGGCATGGTGCGGAAGGAGCGGGCGCCGGTTTTCGAGAAGACCGCCACCTCGCCGGCCGGCGGGGCCACCTTTTCTATAAACTCCTCGAAATCGTTCCAGACCGAGAGCCGGACCTCCTCCCAGTAGTCCAGGCCGGCTCGCCGGACCTCCCGTTCCTCCAGGGAGAAGCCGAGCGGTTTGATCAGGTGCAGATGGGCGCCGGCGGCGAGGCAGGTGCGGCCGATGTTGCCGGTGTTCCAGTGGATCTCGGGGGCGACGAGGACGACGTGGCGCTCGGGTGGGGTGGCGGGTGTGGGGGTCATGGGGTTGGGTTGGTCGGCCAGTCAGCCGGTCGCCGGTCGACCGGTCTGTCCGGGGAAAATCCGGTTTTGGCTCGTGGCGTCGTCTTTTAGCCATGAAGTGACAGCCAAGTGGGTTCCAGTGAAAAAAATCGCGGCAGGATGCCGCTCCCGCAGGAGAAAATGCAAATTCATTGGTAGATTTCCATCGTCTTTTCCCGACCGGCGACCGGCTGACGGGCCGACCGGCCGACTTCATCCCACCCGTTTGCCGCAGTGCGGGCAGAACTTGTAGTCCGCGGGCAGGTCCTTGTCGCAGGCGCGGCAGCGCCTGGTTTGGCCATCGAGCTCGGGGCCGAACTCGGAGACGCTTTTCTCGCAGCGCTCGCACATGATGAAGGGCTCGCCGGTCTTGACCTTGAAGAGCGGGACGAAAAAGAGGCTCAGGTAGTGGTCGACGCGCTTGAAATAGGCCTGGTGCAGCCCGCAGACCGGGCAGCGCCGGGGCTTTTCGTCGAGCACCCGGACCTTGGGCTGGATCCCGCCGATCAGAAAGAAGAACGCATCAAGCATGGCTGCTCCGCCGGAAAATTTCAGAATTCCCGCGGCTTGCAGATGGTCTCGCGGATCCTGAGATCGAAAAAGTTGTTCTGGTGGGCCGGCTTGAGGACAAGCGCGGTGTCCGCGCCGCGGCCGGTGCCGCCGATGGCGACCACGTCCTCGCCGGAGAGCGCCCCGGCATCGGCGGCCATGACGGCGATCTCGACCGCCACCTTGGTCCCCTGCCCGAAGAGCCTCAGGGTCTCGGCCATCAAGAGAGCCGGGTAGAGCCCGGAGTGCTTGGCGGCCACCGAGCGCTCGACGCCGGAAAGGGCGTGCGTGGCGGCGATGATTGTGACGCCCTTTTGCTCCAGATCGCTTCTGACCGCGGCCGTCATAGCGCCCTTGAAGGGCTCTTTGAACCCGTAGTGGTAGGTGACGGCGACGACCTTAAGGCCCGTGAACAGCTCGAGCGCTTTTCTGGCCGTGTCGCCTTTCGTGGAGGCCACCACGACCTCCTTGATCCCGAGCTCCCGGGCGCGCGCCAGGGCCAGTTGAAGGGTCTGCTCGGTGTTCTCGCGGCCCGCCTTGTCGAAATGCGTCATCTTTGCCTCCCGCTGGATGGTGGTGCGTTTTGCCCGGCGATTTTCCACCCTCTGCCGGCCTTGGGTCATTCTATACGGATTCGTTTGCCAGTCAATACCCGGCCGCCCAATTGTCCTTGACAGCCAAAAGCGGCTCGTATATTAGAAAACATTCTGCATCCCGGTCACTTAAGCTGAGGCTTCACCTTACCGAATTCGCCGGATCACTCGCCGATCCCGGGGATTAGAATTGCATCGACTATGGCAGAGGGCTTGTTCAGTTTTATCGCCAAGAAACGCGCCGCGATCGTCAGCAAATGGTTCGATTTCGCCGTCCTCGCCTACCCCCCCGACACCGCCAAATTTCTCCAGAGTCAGCAGGACCGTTTTGCCAACCCGGTCGGCAGCCACACCCACAAGGGGCTCGAGGCGCTGTTCGACCTGTTGACGGGGGAATTCGACGAGCAGAAGGCGAAACAGGCCCTGGACCCGATCATGCGGATCCGGGCCGTGCAGAGCATGGCGCCATCCCAGGCCGTCGCGTTCGTGCTCGCCCTGAAATCGATCCTGCGCGA
Organism: uncultured delta proteobacterium; assembly: GCA_963716785.1. Lineage (GTDB taxonomy): Bacteria > Desulfobacterota > Desulfobacteria > Desulfobacterales > SpSt-501 > SpSt-501. Next base: position 73,833 of record CAVQUW010000035.1, read on the forward strand.
GATCTTTCCGCGCGAGGTCAAAGACGCCGCTTTCGCGGAGCCGCTGGCCGGGCTCGATGCTCGCATCGACCTCTTCTGCCTGGCGGCGTTCGATGTGTACATGACATGCCGGGAACAGGTTTTCGAGCTCAAGGCCAACGAGACCCGCAATCGCACGTTCAGGGCCTTTGAAAGGGCCGGTCTGGTCGACAAAGATGCGGGTCCGGACCCCGCGGCCTGACTCGAGGGACAGAGTACCGGGCAAGGTCCATCACATTTCATCACGCTTCAGGCCCCTGGATCGGCCGGTGAAGCGCAGATTGTTGTGAGGTGCTGATCGATGAACAAAAAATACCTGATCTCATTCCTTGCCGTCTTCATCCTTTTTCTCATCGCCTGGGTGGGGGTTTCCATCGGCCTGCAGGTGGTCTTCGGGGTGATCATCCCCTACTTGGCCATCATCGCCTTCGTCGGCGGTTTTGCCGTCAAGGTCATGGGGTGGGCGCGTTCGACCGTGCCGTTTGCGATCCCCACCACCGCCGGCCAGGCCAAGATCCCTCGCCTGGATCCCGCACGCGGCGATCGACAACCCGTCCAGCCGCTGGACGGTGGCCGCGCGCATGGCGCTCGAGATCCTGACCTTCCGCTCGCTGTTCCGCAATACGCGCATGAAGCTCAAGGAGGGCAAGCTCGCCTATCAGCTCGAGATCTTCCTGTGGGTGGGGGCGCTGGCCTTTCACTACGCCTTTCTGACGGTCCTCGTCCGCCACACGCGCCTGTTCATGGATCCCGTGCCTTTCCTCGTGCAGCTGGTGGAAAACGTCGACAGCTTCTTCCGCGTCGAGATCCTCTACAGCAATTTTCAGTTCGGCCTGCCGGCGGTCTACCTGTCGGGCATCGTGCTGCTGGCCGCCGTCACTTATCTCGCGATCCGACGCATCGTGATCCCCAACGTGCGCTACATTTCGCTCGCCTCGGACTTCTTCCCCTTGATCCTGATTTTCGGCATCGCCTTCACGGGCATCATGATGCGCTACGTCACCAAGGTGGACATCGCGGCGGCCAAGCAGCTCACCATGGGGCTGGTCACCTTCCGGCCCTCCGTGCCGGACGGGATCGGCGCCATCTTTTACATCCATCTGTTTTTCGTCTGCGTGCTGCTGGCCTATTTCCCCTTCAGCAAGCTGATGCACCTGGGGGGCATCTTCCTCAGCCCCACCCGCAACATGCTGGCGAACACACGCGCCTATCGGCACGTGAACCCCTGGAACTACCCGGTGCCGGTTCATACTTACGCTGAGTACGAGGACGAGTTCCGGGAAAAAATGGTCGAGGCCGAACTGCCGGTGGACAAGCCGCTTGAGGCCTCCGCGGAAGAAGAGGCAGACAAGGAGTAAGACATGGCTGAAACGAAACCGACACCGCAAGACGTACTGAACGGTCTGAGTCATCAGCCCCCGCGCTCCGACTGGATGGATACCCCGGTCGAGATCCGCAAGGGGATGTACTGCTACGCCTCCAACCCCAAAAGCGTCGAGACCCTGGGGCTGCCCAACGCGCGGCCGTGGAACCCGCTGGAGGAGGACTGGAAGCTGCCGGAGAACTGGCAGCAGATCATCCACGAGGGCTTCAAGGAGCGCCTGGAGAAGTTCCGCTCCTTCAAGGTCTTCATGGACATCTGCGTGCGCTGCGGCGCCTGCGCCGACAAGTGCCACTACTTCATCGGCACCGGGGACCCGAAGAACATGCCGGTCCTGAGGGCGGAGCTCCTGCGCTCGGTTTACAGAAACGACTTCAGCCGCCTCGGGAAACTCCTGGGGAAACTGAACGGCGCGCGGCCCATGAGCCTCGATGTGCTCAAGGAGTGGTGGTACTACCTCTTTCAGTGCTCCGAGTGCCGGCGCTGCTCGCTCTTCTGCCCCTACGGCATCGACACGGCCGAGATCACCATCATGGGCCGGGAGCTGCTCAACCTGATCGGTCTGAACATCGACTGGATCGCGACCCCGGTGGCCAACTGCTACAACAACGGCAACCACCTCGGCATCCAGCCCCACGCCTTCAAGGACATGATGGACTTCTTCGTCGACGACGTCGAAGAGCGCACCGGCGTGCGGGTGAAGCCGAAGTTCATGAAAAAGGGGGCGGACATCCTCTTCATCACCCCCTCGGGCGACGTGTTCGCCGACCCGGGCACCTACACGGCCATGGGCTACCTGATGCTCTTCCACTACCTGGAGGAGAAGTTCGGCCTGGACATCACCTGGAGCACCTACGCCTCCGAGGGCGGCAACTTCGGCTTCTTCACCTCGCACGAGACCATGAAGCGGCTGAACGCCAAGATGTACGCCGAGGCCAAGCGCCTGGGGGTGAAGTGGATCCTGGGCGGGGAGTGCGGCCACATGTGGCGCGTGATCCACCAGTACATGGACACCATGAACGGCCCGGCCGACCACCTCGAGGTCCCGGTCAGCCCGATCACGGGCACGCGCTTCGAGAACGCCCGCTCGACCAAGATGGTCCACATCGCCGAGTTCACCGCGGACTTGATCCGCCACGGCAAGCTCGATCTCGACAAGAGCAGAAACGACTATCTGAAGGTCACCTTCCACGACTCCTGCAACGTCGCCCGCGGCATGGGCATGTTCGAGGAGCCGCGCTACGTGATCAAGAACGTCTGCAACCACTTCTACGAGATGCCGGCCAACACGATCCGCGAGCAGACCTTCTGCTGCGGCTCCGGCTCGGGGCTGAACGCCGGCGAGAACATGGAGCTGCGCCTGGCGGGCGGGCTGCCGCGGGGCAACGCCGTCAAACACGTACAGGACACATACGGGGTCAACATGCTCGCCACGATCTGCGCCATCGACCGCGCGGCGCTGCCCACTCTCGTGGACTACTGGGCGCCCGGGGTCGGGGTCACGGGCATGCACGAGCTCGTCGCCAATGCGCTGAACCTGCCCGGGCAGGCCGAGCGCACCACCAACCTGAGGGGCGACGACCTCGAGGAACTCAAGGCTGAAGCGGAGGGCGAATCCGATGAGTAAGAAATGGATCATCACGGGCCTGGCGGTTTTCTTCGTCATCGCCTTGCTCCCGTTCTGGTACAACCGGGGCAAGGCGGCGCCCGCACCCGAGGTCCAGCTGACCGAAAAGGCCAAGGCGGCCAAGGAATGCGTGATGTCGAAGGAGTACATGAAGGCCGAGCACATGCAGGTGCTCGACCTCTGGCGCGAGACGGTGGTGCGCGACGGGCAGCGGGTCTTCACGAACCCCAAGGGCAAGGAGTTCGTCATGAGCCTCTCCAACACCTGCCTTGACTGCCACTCCAACAAGGCCGAGTTCTGCGACAAGTGCCACAATTACGCCTCGGTGAGGCCGTATTGCTGGGACTGCCACATTGAAAACCCGAAGGAGAAATCGTGATGGATACCCGCAGACGTCGTGTGCTTCAATTGCTGGGGCTCTCCGCCCTGGCCTTGTCGACACCGCCGGTGTTCAATGCCTTCGCCAAGGAGGCGCCCGCTGCCAAGCCCAAGATCTCGCCCCCCAAGGACGGCCTCACGGCCAAGCAGTGGGCCATGGTGATCGACACCCGGCAGTTCAAGTCCGAGGATGACGTCCTTCCCCTGATCCAGGCCTGCCACTCGGTGCACAACGTGCCCCATTTCGACTTCAAGCGGCACGAGATCAAGTGGATCTGGGCGACCGAGTACAAGCACGCCTTCTCCGGGACCGCCGCGACCCGCTTCGTGGCCGAGTCGGTCGAGCACCGGCCCTTCCTGGTGCTCTGCAACCACTGCGAGAACCCCTCCTGCGTGCGCGCCTGCCCGACCAAGGCCACCTTCAAGCGGCCCTCCGACGGCATCGTCATGATGGACTTTCACCGCTGCATCGGCTGCCGTTTCTGCATGGCGGCCTGCCCCTTCGGCGCGCGCAGCTTCAACTTCCGCGACCCGCGGCCGGGGATCAAGGAGATCAACAAGCAGTTCCCCACGCGCATGAAGGGGGTCGTCGAAAAGTGCAATTTCTGCGTCGAGCGCCTGGCCGAGGGCAAGATGCCGGCCTGCGTCGAGGCCGCCGAGGGCAAGCTCACCTTCGGGGACCTCTTCGACGAGCACTCGGAGGTGCGCGAGCTCCTCAGGAACAACTACACCATTCGGCGCAAGATCAACCTGGGGACCGAGCCGTCGGTTTACTATATCGTGTGAGGTGACGCATGCTCGAATTAGCCGTCAAAGGATCGAAAAGATACTACGCGTGGGTGACCCTGCTGCTGGGGCTGGTCGGGGTCGGTTTCCTCGTCTACCTGCATCAGCTGGACTTCGGCCTGGGCATCACCGGCATGAACCGGGATGTGTCCTGGGGCTTTTACATCGCCAACTTCACCTTCCTGGTCGGGGTGGCCGCCGGGGGCGTCATGGTCGTGCTGCCCTACTACCTGCACGACTACAAGGCCTACGGCAAGGTGACCATTCTGGGTGAGTTCCTGGCCATCGCCTCGGTGGTGATGTGCGTCACCTTCATCCTGGTCGACCTGGGCCAGCCCAGCCGGATCCTGAACGTGTTCCTCTACCCCACGCCGAACTCGGTGCTCTTCTGGGACACGATCGTGCTGAACGGGTACCTGTTCCTGAACCTGATCATCGGCTGGAACGTGCTCGAGGCCGAGAGGAACGGCGTGCACTACCAGAGCTGGGTCAAGCCCCTGATCTACCTCTCGATCCCCTGGGCGGTCAGCATCCACACCGTGACGGCCTACCTGTACTGCGGTCTGCCCGGCCGCGGCTTCTGGCTGACGGCGATCCTCGCCCCGCGCTTTCTCTCCTCGGCCTTCGCCTCGGGGCCGGCGCTCTTGATCCTGCTCTGCCTGATCATCCGCCGGGTGAGCAACTTCGACCCCGGCCGCCAGCAGATCCAGTCGCTCGCCGTGACGGTCGCCTACGCCATCTGCATCAACGTCTTCTTCCTGATCTGCGAGGTCTTCGTGGCCTTCTACAGCCAGATCCCCGAGCACATGGACCACCTCAAGTATCTCTTCGTGGGGCTTCACGGCCACGGGGCCTACGTGCCCTGGATGTGGGCCTCGATGACGCTGATGCTGGTCGGGATCATCCTGCTGGTCAACCCCGTCACGCGCAAGAACGAGGGCACCCTCGCCGTCGCCTGCCTGTGCGTCTTCTTCGGCGCCTGGATCGACAAGGGCATGGGCATGATCTCCGGCGGCTTCGTTCCGAACCCGCTGCACGAGGTCAACGAGTACATCCCCACCCCGCTCGAGGGGTTGATCACGATCGGGGTCTACGCCCTGGGCTTCCTCATCCTGACCATCCTGTTCAAGATCGCGGTCTCGGTCAAGGAGGAAGTGCACGCGTAAAAAAGCTGACGTTTTTTATATCCAAACAAAAAGGGGCCTTCTTCCGGGGGGCCCTTTTTATTTGAGAATTCGTTTCAAGCGATGACTTTGCAATAAACGGCTAATGGCATGCAGCGCCATCCTATCGGTTACGAAGCGACAGCCCCTGTGCGAGTGCTACCCGCCGCGACGATCGCGGCAGGATGCCGCTCCCGTAAGAAAAGGATGCAACTTCATGGGAAGCCCGTGTTTCCAACAGAAGCGGGGCAGGCCAGGCTTGCGATTCCCGTGGAGTGATACTTACCTGCGACACACCGCAGCGACAGTCCCGCCGGGGCATCGAAAACACAGGCTATAGATTGGGGCGCTGCCAGCCGCCCAGGGCGCTTTCGAGGTGCCGGGCGACGGCGAGCGCCACGTCCTCGCGCCAGGGGCGGGAGACGACCTGCACCCCGATCGGAAGCCCTTCCGGCGAGGTGCCGCCGCGGACGACGGCCCCCGGCCAACCGGTCAGGTTGTAGGCCATGGTGTAGCTGAAGGCCGGGAACGTCTCCCGCTTGGAGGTGTCGCCGTGACGCATGGCGGGAAAGGCGTGGACCGGGCAGATGATCACGTCGTACCGCTCCATGAAGGCGAGCATGGCGCCGCGAAACATGTCCAGTTTGAAAAACAGCGCCCCGGCCGCCGCCCCCGACAGGGCACCCTTGCGCTGCATCGTCTGAAGCTTCGCCGTCAGGGGGTGGGCCTCGGCGGTCCCGACCAGGTCGAGCGCCAGCGTGACACCGGCGCCGCCGTCCGCGAGAAACAACCCATTGAAGATCTCGTGGGTCTGTTCGATGGCGGGAGGCCGCGCCTCCTCCACGGCCGCACCGGCCTGCGCCAGGGATTTTGCCGCGGCGCGAACGACGTCGATCGTCTCGGGGGTGGGGGTGACGATCCCGTTGTCGGTGTGAAACGACACCCTGAGGCGGTTGAGAACCACCTGGTTCGGGTCCCCCAGCGGCATGGGAACCACGGCCGGGTCGCGCCAGTCGACCCCGTATAAAATCGGCATGGCCAGGATCAGGTCGTCGACGAACCGGGCCATGGGACCGACCTGCCAAATGGCGTCGGTCAGGCCGCCCGGGGGCGGGAAATGCCCGGTCCTGGGAAACCGGCCGGTGTTCGGCTTGATCCCGGCCGTGCCGCAGAAGTGGGAAGGCAGACGGATGCTGCCGCCGGCGTCGTTGCCCAGCCCGAGCGGCGAGCCGCCGGCGGCGATGATGGCCGCCTCCCCGCCGCTGCTGCCGCCGGGGGACCGCTCGAGGTCGTAGGGGTTGTTGGTGCGGCCGTAGACCAGGTTGTCGCTCTCGAAGGCCAGGCCCAGCTCCGGCAGATTGGTCTTGCCGATCACGATGGCGCCGGCGGCCTTCAACCGCCGTGACCACCGTGGCATCCTCGGCCGGCACATACTGGGCCCGCCCTTTTGTGCCGCTGGTGGAAACCACCCCGGCGGTTTCGATGTTGTCCTTGATCGTGACCGGGACACCGTGCAGCGGGCCGGACGACCCGGCCCTTGGCGAGCTCGGCATCGGCCGCCTTCGCCTGTTTCAGGGCGCTCTCGGCGGTGAGCTGCACGACGGCGTTCAGCCGGGGGTTGACCTCCTCGATGCGGGCGAGGTGGGCCGTGACGACCTCCTCCGACGACACTTCTCCGGATTTGATCGCTTTCGCCAGAGCGGCGGCTGAGGCATAAATGAGATCTTTCATCGTACTCCTTCTTTCGTTTGTGGGAACGGATCGCAGCGGGCACTAGTTGTTAATGGTCTCGATCATCATCCAGAGGCTCTTCTGAAAATCCCTCCTGACCTCCCTTTACCAAAGGGAGGGATCACCCCTCTTTGGCAAAGAGGGGCAGGGGAGATTTTACGGAACGAGTCCATTGGAATATTACAAGACCGTTAATAAATCAGGTTGGACACCGTCAACACAACCCCCGAAGCAAGCAGCAGCCACAGCACCAGGACGCGGAACTGGCGGTCGTTCACCCGCCCGTACATGCGCAGGCCGAGATAGACCCCGAGGATGGTGGCGGGAAGACAGACGAGGACCAGCCCCCACACCTGCACCGTCATGATGCCCTGGGTGGCGTAGGAGCCGAGTGCGAGCGCGAGGATCACCAGATTGAACGGCTGATACACGGCGCGCTGAGCGTCGGCGCTCCACCCACGCAGACCGCACCAGATCGTGGGCATTACCCCGGAGAGCCCCGCGACCCCGCCGAGGGCGCCGCCGCCGAACCCGACCACCCCGTCCGCGACCCTCCCGCCCCAGGCAAGGGTCGGGAAGCGGCGAAACCCCAGCATCACCCCGGTGTAGCCGATCAGCACCACCCCGAGGAAGACCTTGAGGGTTTTCGGTTCGATGAAGCGCAGCGCCGCCACCCCGAGGGGCAGGCCGAGAACCCCGCCGGCCAGAAAAGGCCAGGCGCGATGCCAGGTGAGCGCCCGGCGCAGGGTGTAGAGGGATTGAACTTGTCCGACGACCGAGCAGGCCGCGACCAGTGCCGCGGCGACCCCCGGGTTGACGACGTGCAGCCAGAAGCCGAGCGCCGTCAGACCGGTGCCGAACCCGGCCAGCCCGTTGACAAACCCGCCGCAAAAGGCCCCCAGAACGATCACCACGGTCGTGGTCACTAATTTCAATCTCCGCGATCGAGCGCTAGAAGCGGTTTCATCACCCCTTCTAATACATCATATCCTCCGCCGTCACTTTTGTCTTGAAAAGATTGTAGGCCCAGGCCTGGTAGGCCAGGACGATCGGGACGAAGATGGCGACCACCACGAGCATGATCGTGAGCGTGAGCTGGGTCGAGGACGCGTTGTGGGCGGTCAGGCTGAAGGCCGGGTCGATGCTGGAGGGGAACATGTTGGGGAAAAGACCGATCACCCCGTAGAAGGTCGCCCCCACGATGGTGAGGGCCGAGGCGGCCCAGGCTTTGAAGAAGGCCCTTTGGGCCAGGAAGACGCGGATGCCGAAGAGCGCTGCGACGGTGAGCAGGATCACGACGAAGAGCAGCGGGTTGGCGAGATAGTTGTCGTAGAGCCGGGTGGAGAAGAAGCTTGCCGCGAGAAAGACCACGGCCGCCCCGACCTCGACCGGCCAGAGCCTGGATGCCGCGGCCACGGCCCGCGCCTGCAGGTCGCCCTCGGAGCGGATGCAGAGCCAGAGCGCGCCGTGCACCAAAAACAGCAGAACGAAGAGGACCCCGCCGAGCAGCCCGTAGGGGTTGAGCAGGGTGAAGAGGTTTCCGAGGTAGACCCCCTTCTGGTCGATGGGGATGCCGCGGAAGATGTTGGCGAAGGCGACCCCGAGCAGCAGGGCCGGGGCGAGGCTGCCGACGAAGATGCAGCCGTCCCAGAGCCTGCGCCAGCCCGGGCTGTCGACCTTGCCCCGGAACTCGAAGGCCACCCCGCGCAGGATCAGCGCAAAGAGGATCAGCATGAGCGCGGAGTAGAGCGAGGAGAACATCACCGCGTAGAGCCGCGGAAAGGCCGCGAACGTGACCCCGCCCGCCGACAGCAGCCACACCTGGTTGCCGTCCCAAAGCGGGCCCATGGCGTTGACCATCACCCGCCGGTCTTCTTCGCTCCGGCCGAGAAACGGCAGCAGCGTCCCGATGCCCAGGTCGAAGCCGTCGGTCATGAAATAGACCGCCCACAGAAGCCCCCACAGGAAAAACCATATCGATTCGAGCACCATGTTCTTATCCCTCCTTGTTCACGCCGGCAGCGCGCCGGTAAAGAAGAAACGTCAGACCGCCGCCCTTTTCAGCCGTGTGTCCATCCCGCCGCCGGCCTTGGCGGCGACCGCGTCCGGGCCCAGGATGGCGTATTTGCCCATGAGATAGTACCCTGCGCCGCCCAGCAAACCGTAGACCAGGATGAAGGCGGTAAGGCTCACCGCCACCTGGCTCGCCGCGATCGGCGACACCGCATCGGCGGTCTTCATCAGCCCGTGGACGATCCAGGGCTGGCGGCCGACCTCGGCCACCACCCAACCGGCCGTGTGCGCGAGGAACGGCAGCGGGATCGAGACCAGCATGAGCTTGAGGTACCAGCGGTTTTCGGAAAGCCGTTTTCGGATGAAGAGCCCGACGACCGTCATCAGCAGAAAATAAGTGCCCAGGCCGACCATCACGCGGAAGGACAGGAAGGTCAAAAGCACCGGCGGCCGCTCGTCCCTGGGGATATCCTTCAGCCCCTTGACCTCGGCCTTGAAGTCGCCGTGGCCGAGAAAGCTGAGCAGCCCCGGGATGGCGCCGATCTCGACCGCGTTGCGCTCGTTGGCCTCGTCCGGCACGGCCAGCAGGTAGATCGGGGCGCCGGTCGTGGTGTCCCAGAGCGACTCCATGGCCGCAAGCTTCGCCGGCTGGGTCCGGGTGACGTGCTTGGCGTGGAAGTCGCCCTCGATCACGACCGCCAACGCCATGACCGCCCCGACGGTGAGCGCCATCCGGAAGGAGCGGGTGAAGAAGTCCGTGTGCTGTTTTTTCAGCAGGTGATAGGCGCTTACCCCCATGACGAAGAAGGCGGCGAGCAGCAGGGCGGCCGGCACGACGTGCAGGATCTGCAGGATGCTGAAGGTGTTGAACACCACGGCGGCGAAGTCGGTCAGCTCGGCCCGGCCGTTTCGGACGGCGTAGCCGACCGGCTGCTGCATCCAGCCGTTGGCGGTGAGGATCCAGATCGCGGAGAGGTTGCTCGCACCGGCCACCAGCCACATCACGGCCGCGTGAGCCTTGCGCGAGAGCTTTTTCCAGCCGAAGACCCAGACCCCGATCAGGGTCGACTCGAGGAAAAAGGCGGCGGTGGCCTCGATCGCCAGAAGCGAGCCGAAGATGTCGCCGACGAAGGCCGAGTACCCGGACCAGTTGGTCCCGAACTGGAACTCGAGGGTGATGCCGGTGACGACCCCGACGGCGAAATTGATCAGGAAGAGCTTGCCCCAGAACTTCGTCATCTTGAGATAGGTCTCGTCGCCGGTGCGGACGTACTTCGTCTCCATGAACGCCACCAGGAGCGACAGCCCGAGCGTCAGGGGCACGAAGAAGAAATGAAAGATGGTCGTCGCGGTGAACTGCAGCCGCGAAAGAAAGAGGGCATCCATCTACCGAACTCCTTTCCTTTGAGGTTTGATGGCACGGGGTGGCCGGCCGGCCGGCCGGGAGGCGGGGACCTGCGGGGCGATGCAGGAGGCATCGGCCAGGATTTTGGCAAAGTTCGCCTCCTTCAGGGTCTGCCGCAGCTGGGATCTCGCCTCATCCCAGACCTGGTGGACCGCGCAGGCGCTGCTGCGGTTGCAGGCGTCGGCGCGCATGAGGCAGTCGTTCAGGAAAATTTCGCCGATCACGGCCTCGACCACGCCGAGCAGCGTCGCCTCCTCGGGCGGCACGGTAAGCCGGAAACCGCCGCGCGCCCCCTGGACGATCTCGATCAGGCCGGCCCGGGCGAGTTGCTGGGCGATCTTGCCGAGGAACTGGTCCGGGATGTCCATGGCGGCGGCGATCTCCCTGCGCGCGCAGAGCACCCCCTGGCCCCGGCCGGCCAGAAACAGCACACAGCGCACCCCGTATTCCCCTGCTCGCGTCAGGCGCATGGCGTCGCCTCATACAAGATAAATAGGATCTTTTATATCCGATTTAATCGGGCGAGCCCGGTGTGTCAAGCGTTTTTTTCCGGAAAAAGGGTCGGGACCTGAGCCGCAAAAGCGAGTGCGTTCCCCGCTGCCCGCGGGGGTGGGATTCAATGGTGGGTTCTTGTTTTATGTCGTTCTGGGGCGGCCCTTTGGCACTCCGGGTCATTGGTGGCCTCGCAACGAAATGGAGGCGTCTACACCGGCGTTTGACATTCCCCGACCGGTGCCGCATGATGGTGACGCGCGGGAAGGACTGCATGGATAATTCAACAAAAAGCCGAGAGGTTGGGAGGTAATCCCGGATGCGCGCACACTATCTGCAGCATGTCGCTTTCGAAGGCCTTGGCAGCATCGAGCCATGGCTGAAGACAGCCGGCTGCGAAGTCACCTGCACCCGCTTTTTTGAAGACGCGGGTCTTCCGAAAACCGAGGAAATCGATTTTCTCGTTGTCGTGGGCGGCCCGATGAGCGTGAACGACGAGGTGCAATTCCCGTGGCTCGCTCCGGAGAAGGCCTTTGTTCGCGGCGCGATTCAAGCCGGGAAGCCGGTCCTGGGGGTCTGCCTGGGGGCCCAGCTTATCGCGAGCGCAATGGGCGCCCGCGTGTACCCCAACCCCTGCAGAGAGATCGGCTGGCTGCCGGTGAGGGCGGTCTCGCCTGCAAACGCTCGGGCTTTTCCGGTTTTTCGCTTTCCGAAGGAGGTGGAGGTCTTCCACTGGCACGGGGAGACCTACGACCTGCCGGACGGCGCGGTCCTGCTCGCATCTAGCGCGGGCTGCCGGAACCAGGCGTTTCAGCTCGGGCCGGCCGTGATCGGGCTGCAGTTTCACCTCGAAACCACCCTCGAGACCCTGCAGGGACTGGTCGCCAACTGCCGCGCCGAGCTCGTGCCGTCCCGCTACGTGCAGCCGGAAACCGCGCTCCTCGCGGCCGCGCCGACCAAATACCGCGTCATCCACGGCCTGATGGCCGAGGTGCTCGCGTTTCTGCTCGCAGATAAAAAGCAAGGTTGATCGCACTCCGGATGAAAGGAGGCAAGCCATGCGGCTTTCCGGAAAACGGGTCGCCATTCTCGTGGCGGAAGGGGTCGAAGATCTCGAATTCTACGTTCCGCTCATGCGCCTGCAGGAAGAGGGGGCCGAGGTCATCGTCGCCGGGCCGGACCGCAAGCCGCTGCGCGGCAAGAACGGGCTCGAGATCAGGCCCACCGTTTCCATCGATGCGCTCAAGGGCGCGAAGCTTGCCGCCGTGGTGGTCCCGGGCGGGTGGGCGCCGGACAAGCTGCGGCGCTATGCGGCCGTGACGGATCTGATCCGGGAGATGGACGCGGCCGGCAAGACCCTCGCCTTCATCTGCCACGGGGGGCAGGTTGCGATCTCGGCCGGGATTTTGCACGGCCGCAAAGCCACCGGATCGACCGGCATCAAGGACGATCTCGTCAACGCCGGCGCGACCTGGGTGGACGAGGCGGCCTTCCGTGAGGGCCACCTCGTCTGGGGCCGGGTCGTGGCCGACATCCCGGCCTTCTGCCGCGAGCTGGTCGCCGCGCTGGAGTAAAGGCGCGAGCCGCGGCAATTCACCCTTGCCTCCTTCGATGCGAGGGCTTCTCCCGGCCGCCGTCTACTTTGAAACCCCGATAATGGTGTCGAGCGATATGCGGATGTGCTGCTCGGTGGCCGCCTGGAGTCTTTTTTGATCCCGGTTTTCCATGGCCCGGATCACTTCCAGGGCCTCCGCAAAGAATTCCTCGGCCCGGATTTCCTGCGGGCTCGACAGCCAGAATCGCAGATAGTGGCCGAGCAGCCGCTCCAGCATCACGGCCAGCTGATGGTTGCGCGTTTCGCGGTAGATCAGCAGGTGAAAGCGGTAATCGAGCTCGACGATCCGGCGCTTGGAGACATCCCGGCCCAGGTCGTCGATCTCCTTGCGAAACTCGCGCAAGGCGGCGAGCCCCTCCGGGCCGATGCGGTTCAAGGCCCACAGGTGGGCCTGGCTCTCCAGGACGGACCGGATTTCGGTGATCTCGCGCATGCGCTCCACGGTCAGCGGGCTGACCACGAAGTGCACCCCCTGCCGGACGACCAGCTCCTCGACATCCAGCCGCGTGAGGGCGATCATGACCGGGTTGCGGCTGACCCGGTAGGACTCGGCAAGCTCCACCAGATTCAGCGTGGTGCCGGGCTTGAGCTCGAGCCAGATTATTTTCGCGCGCAGGTCTTCATAGATCGACAGCGGGTCCTTGGGCGGCTCCGGGGCGGCGTGACGCGGTGTGTTCGATTTTGTTCGCATTGGTTGCGCATTATGCATTCACGCTGCACGCGTGTCAATCTTGAAAATGCCGAGGGCGTCGGTGCGTGACCCGCTTCACGGTACCGATTTACAAACACCTCAGCAGCATTATGTTCAGCGATCGATCGTTTCGGCCGCAATCGACACCGATCCGCCAGCGGCTCCCGACGACCGGCGGAAAGCTCCCCTTGACCTGAAACGCGGCATCAAACACGGAGACCCGACCCTGACCTTATGAAAACCATCATCGAGCCTTTCAAGATCAAGACCGTCGAGCCGCTGCGCTTCACCACCCCGGAGGAGCGCGAGGCGGTGCTCAAGGCCGCCGGGTACAACCTCTTCAACGTGCACGCCGACGATGTGCTGATCGATCTGTTGACCGACAGCGGCACGGCGGCCATGAGCGCGCATCAGTGGGCCGGGATGATGGAGGGCGACGAGGCCTACGCCGGCTCGAGGAGCTTCCGCCGCTTCGAGAAGGCGGTCCGGGAGCTGACCGGCTTCAAGCACGTCATCCCCACCCACCAGGGCCGGGCGGCCGAGAAGATCCTTTTTTCCATCTTAGGCGGCGCGGGCAAGATCATCCCCAACAACACCCACTTCGACACCACGCGCGCCAACGTCGAGCTGAGCGGCGCCACGGCGCTGGACCTGCCCGACCGGGACGCGCACAAGCCGGCGCACGCCAAGGACTTCAAGGGCGACATGAACCTGGCGGAGTTTCAGCGGCTGCTGAAAAAAGAGGGGCCGGGGAAAATCCCGCTGGTCATGCTCACGGTCACCAGCAACTCCTGCGCCGGCCAGCCCGTGTCGATGGGCAACATCCGCCGGGTCTCGGAGCTCAGCCGCGCCTACGGCATCCCGTTTTTCCTGGACGCCTGCCGCTTCGCCGAGAACGCCTGGTTCATCAAGACCCGCGAACCCGGCCGCCGTGCCCGGTCGGTGCGCGAGCTCGCCCGGGAGATGTTCTCCCACGCCGACGGGTGCATCATGAGCGGCAAGAAGGACGGGCTGGTGAACATCGGCGGGTTTTTGGCGCTCAACGACGACGAGCTGGCGCGCCGGGCGCGCCAGATCCTGGTGGTCACGGAGGGCTTTCCCGACATACGGCGGCCTCGCCGGCCGCGACCTGGAGGCGTTTGCCGTCGGTCTGGAGGAGGTGCTCTGCGAGGACTACCTGAAGTACCGCGTCCGCCAGGTGGCCGATCTGGTGGAAAAGCTGGATGCCTTGGGGGTGCCGGTCTTCAAGCCCCCGGGCGGTCACGCCGTCTACCTGGACGCGGCGGGCTTCCTGCCGCATATCCCGGCCCACGAGTTCCCCGGCCAGGCCCTGGCCTGCGCGCTCTACCTCGCGGGCGGGATCCGCAGCTGCGAGATCGGCAGCGTCATGTTCGGCCGCAGCGACCCGCAGACAGGGGCGTTCACGCCGGCCGCGCTCGAGCTGCTGCGCCTGGCCATCCCACGGCGGGTCTACACCCAGAGCCACATGGACTACGTGGTGGAGTGCATCGGCGCGGTGTATGCGCAGCGCGATGCGCTCCGCGGCCTGAAAATCGTCAGCGAGCCGGCGATGCTGCGCCACTTCACGGCCGCCTTCGAGCCGCTCTGACGGCCTGCGGGCCATCCCGGACACGGTCAGGTGCCGTGTCCATCCCTTCCCGGCCTTCTCCCTGAAGGCGGCGGCGGGTGGAGGTCCCTGCCTGGGCCCCCTCCTTTCACATCGCATGCGGTTCAGCCGGCATCCCTTCGGCCAAACGGGAAATTCTCCTGAGAATGGGGTAAAAATGGGTTGACATAAATCGTATACGATTATACCATGACCCCATGGCAGCTAACTCCCCCATTTTCCCCAAAACCCCCGGCAACACACCTGAGATGATCACCCAGGCCCTGAGGGCGGCCATCCTCCAGGGCCGGTATCGCAGCGGCGAGCCGCTGCGGCAGGATCACATCGCCGCGGAGCTCGGGACCAGCAAGATCCCGGTCCGTGAGGCCTTGGTGCAGCTGAGGGCCGAGGGGCTCATCACCTTTGCCCCCAACCGCGGGGCCGTGGTCTCGGAGCTTTCCGCGGATGAGGTCGACGAAATCACCACCATGCGCATCGCCCTGGAAACGCAAGCGCTCGCGCGGGCGATCCCCAATCTGCGCCCGGCCGACCTGATCCGCGCCCAGGGGGTCCTGGAGATCATCGACTCCGAGGACGACCAGACCCGCTGGAGCGAGCTGAACTGGGAATTCCACGCGACCCTCTATCAGGCCGCCGGCATGCCTCGACTGCTCGGCACCATCGAGGTGCTCCACAACAACGTGGCCCGCTATCTGGTGATTTACCTCAACAGCCTGGCAGCGCAGCCGGCTTCCCAGAAGGAGCACTGGGGCATTCTCGAGAGCGTCAAGCGGCAGAAAACCGCGGATGCCGTCGACCGGCTGCGCCGGCACCTCGGCCGGGCCGCCGACCGGCTGGCGGCTTTTTTGAATGAACACAATCCGGGTGATTCGCACGAAAAAGCGACAAACGGCACACTGCGGCCGCATCGAAGGAGGCGGACATGATGAAATCGGAGCAAGAAGCGGGTTTCGAGGTTCACGACGCAAATTTGCTGGCGAAGGCGCGCGGGATGCTGGATGCGGCCGGCTCGCCCGCGAAGATGGCCGGGTTGGTCTTGGATGCCGTCCGCAGGAACGAGGAGTGGCGGGGGCGGCGCTGCCTCAACCTGCTCGCCCCGGAGGCCCCCACCAGCCCCACCGTGCGCCGGCTGCTCTCGGCCGAAATCGGCACGCGCGCGGCCGAGGGCCACATCGGCCGGGTCAACCGCTGGTTCGCCGGCACCCAGTACATCGACGAGGTCGAGTCGCTCTGCCACGAGCTGCTCAAGCGCGCCTTCCGCTGCCGCTATGCCGACTACCGCCTGATGGGCAGCATGCTCGGGAACCTGGCCGTCTACCAGGCCCTGACCCGGCCGGGGGACACGATCATGTCCGTGCCCCAGCCCTGCGGCGGGCACTCGAGCAACCGGGCCGACGGGCCGGCGGGCCTGCGCGGACTCAAAATCGTGGACATCCCCTTCGACCCGGTGGCGATGGACGTGGACCTCGACGCCTTTGCGCGGGTCGCGCGCCGGGAGAAGCCCGTCCTGGTGGCGGTCGGGATGTCGATGACGCTCTTCCCGCTGCCGGTGCGCGAGATGTGCGCGGTCACCGCCGAGTGGGGCGGGAGGTTCTTCTACGACGGCGCCCACCAGGCCGGGCTGATCGCCGGCGGCCAGTTCCAGGACCCGCTCGCCGAGGGGGCGGCCGTCCTGACCGGCTCGGCCGGCAAGACCTTCAGCGGCCCGCAGAGCGGGATCATCCTCTGGAACGACCCGGAGCTGACCCGACCCATGACCGAGGCCATCTTCCCGGTCCTGGTGGCCACCCACCAGGTCAACCGCGTGGCGGCGCTGGCGGTGGCGGCGGCCGAGTTTCTCGAGTACGGCAAGACTTACATGGCGCAGATCGTGAAAAACTCCAAGGCCCTGGCCCGGGCCCTGGAGGAGCGCGGCATTCCCGTGCTGGCGGCCGGCCGCGGCTACACCCAATCCCACCAGGTGATCGCGAACGTGAAGGTCTTCGGCGGCGGGCTCGAGGCGGCGGGCAGACTGGCCGAGGCCGGCATCATCACCAACAAGAACCTGATCCCCGAGGACAAGCCCGAGGACTGGGACCGGCCGAGCGGGCTGCGCATCGGCACGATCGAGATCACGCGGCTCGGCCTCATGGAGGAGGACATGCCCGCCATCGCCGGGTTCTTCGAACGCGTCCTGGTGAAGAAAGAGCCGCCCGCATCCGTTCAAAAGGAGGTCGAGGAATTCAGGCTGCCGCTTCAGACCTTCTACTACTGCTTCGACAACGGCCGGCCGCCGGCGAGGCCCTCTTAGGCCCGGGCTCTTTTTCTAAAAAAGGCACCCACCCCGGAAAGCCCGAAACCCAGAAGCAGCAGCGTGGCCGGCTCGGGGACAGGGCTTGCGCCGCCCGGGGTGTAGTCGAAGTTCTGGAACCGCAGTCCACCCAGGTCGTTGTTGTTGTAAATCGAAAACCCCCAAAACGAACCGAAGCCGCTGAAGGAGTAATTCGCGTATCCGGATTGGAGAAACGGCTTCAGCGAGTGCACCAGGTTTCCGAAATCGTCAAAGAAATCCACGGTCAGTCCGCTGGCGAGCCCCGTCATATCGGCAAAACCCATCCGCCAGGAAATGGCATCGGCCCGGGCGTCCAGAAGGATGGACAGCGGCGCCCGGTTGTTCGGCTGCGGCAGAATCGAATTGGACCCCGCCCAAAAAGCGACCGTCAGCGCCCCCCCTGTCGGGTTGAGCATCAACGGGCCGGTCGGCTGTCCGGTCAGCAGGGTGCCGGAAACAGTCTGCCCGAAAAAGGCCTGGGCGAAGCTTGCGCCGTCCGCGTCGATGTACGGGCCGCTGACCGCCCCGGACAAGCCGACCGGCAGAGCCGATGCGGTTCCGGCAACCCCTAAGAGAAACACCAACACCCAGAACCCCCGCACGCATTTTCTCATAGTCGTCCTCCTTTTGCGGTCGTAAAAGAGTAGCAGCGGGTTGGTATTCGTACAGCTTCTCCACCTATGGGTCCGGCGCCGGCGGCTTTATGAAATTGCCGCCGGATAACCGGGACCGATCATCCAGACCCTTCCCGCAACCCGCCAGGTAACCCGGATGGGATTATGGCGCCACGATAAACGTCCTGTCAACAAAAATATATATTATCATATCGATACTTTACGCCATTTGACAGTTGTTGACGCCATTTGACAGGTAACCTTGAAAGGAAGGGGTTTTTCACGCCGGCGACAGATCCGATGGCAAGGCGGCACTGCTCAGCACCAGAAGGCACGTGCCCTCTCGGCGGTTTCCTCGGGGGGCGAGAAGGTGGCCATCTCGCCCAGCATGACCTCGAAGCCGGTGTGGTCGCTGCGCGTCCAGGCCGCGTGGTTGGAGCGCGCGAGGATGACGGCCCGCAGCTCCAGACAGGCGGAACCGTCTTCGAGGCAGAGCAGGCCGAAGCTGTAACCGTTTCGGTTGAGGCTGCGAAGGTTCGGAAACAGCACGGATTGGCCCCGCGTCATCCGTCCGCCCGGATTCAGGTCCGCGACGAGCCGTGGGGTTCGGGTCTCAAGGTTGTCCGGGCAAAACGGGCAACCGGCGCGGTCCTCGGCCGAGGGCGGCGGCGGGGGCAGTTGCTCGGCTGCGGGCTCACGCTCCTCGGACCGGCTGAAGGCGACCCGGCAGGTGCGCCGGGTGATCGGGTGGGTCCTGATCTCGATCGGCTTTGCCACGGCCTCACCCGTTGGCGCCACGATCCGGGCGTAGGTAGTGTGTTTTTCAAAAACCAGCATGGTCACTCTCCTGGCTCCCCTTCTATTGCTGCCGGCGTTTTTCACCGTCACGGCGCCGGCGAAATAAATCTAGAGAAAAACTAATCCGGCGCTTATCCTCCCCTAAAGCGCTCAAACTACCCTGCCCTAAAAATCACGGGTCCAACAGTCTGCCGACTCTTGCATGACCCCGATCACACCGAGTGACTTACCGCAGATCAATCCTATGCCGAAAGGAGGTGAACCCTTCGGGCCGTCTTGTTCCCGCAGCCGATCGATTCGGCGCATCGAACCGTCATCCCAGTTCCAATCAAAGGAGGAAACATGAAGGTTAAAAGAATCGCCAAGGCTTTTGCAATTTTTTTCCTGGGGGTCGTGCTGGTCTCCTTTGCGACCGGTGCCCATGCTAAAAACGGACAGTCTCAGGCCAAGCACATCATCCTGCTCATCGGAGACGGCATGAACATCGAGCATGAGATCGCCACCAGCCGCTATCTCTACGGCACCGATCTCGGCCTGTCTTTTCACAAGCTGCCCTACCAGGCGAACGTGGCCACCTGGGACGTGAGCACCTATAACAAATGGGCCGCTTCTCTCGGCAAGACCGCTTACGACCCCACCCAAATCGAAGCGGCCGTCGGCTACGACCCGGCCAAGGGCGGGAAAATACCATATCCCCTTGGGCCGGAGCTGACCGGCGCCGAGGACTACCACAAGTTTGCGGCCACCGATTCCGCCTCGGCGGCGACGGCCTGGGCGACGGGGTACAAGACCGACGACGGAAACCTTGCCTGGCTGCCGGGCGATCCCGCCGACGGGGCACTGAAGACCGTCGCCGAACTGCTGCGGATGAGCTCAAGGGCTTTGCCATCGGCGTGGTCAGCACGGTGCCCTTCACCCATGCCACACCGGCCGCCCATGTGAGCCACAACAAAAGCCGCAACTGCTACGCAGCTCGGTTCCTCTTCGAGCTGCGAGAAGGGCATCGACACGGAGATCCTGACCGAGCGTGAAACCCGATGTGGTCATCGGCGGCGGCCACCCCGGAATCGACGGCACGCCGAATTTCAGGTACATTTCCGAGACCGTTTACACGGCATTCAAGAACGGAGACTATGCCGATGAATACGTCTTCGTTGAACGCGCCAGCGGCTCCGACGGCGGCGTGAGCGTGCTGGAAGCGGCCCAGCAGGCCGCAACCGATGGAAAGAAGCTATTCGGTCTTTACGGCATGGAAACCGGCGGAAACTTCGAGTCGCTCGAGCCGTATGACCTTCCGGGCACGCCGGCCGTGAAGCCGGCCACGATCGAGAACCCCAACTTCACCGAGGCCACATTGGCCGCTTTCAAGGTGCTCAGCCAGGACCCGGACGGCTTCTTTCTCATGGCCGAACAGGGCGATATCGATTGGGCCAACCACGCCAACGACTTTCAGCGCATGGTGGGCACCACCTAAGACCTGAACGACGGTGTTCAGGCCGTCATCGACTTTGTCAATCAGGAAGGGGACGACATCGACTGGAACAACACCCTTCTCATCGTGACCGCCGACCACAGCAACAGCTATACCCGCAACCAGGTGCAGCTCGGCGCCGGCGAGCTGCCCAAGCAGGTGGGCATCGGCTCCTGCGGCTACGACGGTGTGGCCTGCACCTATCCCGATGGCGAAATCACCTACGGCTCCACCGGTCACACCAACGAGCTGGTGCGTCTTTACGCCATCGGCGCCGGAACGAAGAGGTTCAAGCGGTACGAAGGGACGTGGTACCGGGGCACCCGCATCCTGGATAACACCCAGCTCTTCCACATGATGATGGAAGCGGCCGGCGAATCGGCAGCCTCACCTTTGAGGCTGAAAAAGCGATAAGGATCCGACGGGTGCCATCCAGTATTTTCAATGGTTGAGCGCATGATGGACCAGGACCCACCGGCCGGGGTGGGTCCTACCTGTTTTTTTTATCGATCGCCGGGGCCGGATGGTACCTTGCGCGGTGTTTGCGCCCGGCCACGGCGGTCGTCAACCGCCTCCAGACCGGCAGCACCCGGCGCCGACGCACCAACCGTCCGAGCCTGCGAAAGGCGCGCCTGACTTCGGCGCATTCCGCTTCCAAGGCGGGTTCGCTGCGACAAAACGAGGTGATGCACACCTCGGGGCGCAGGTGGGGCGGGAAGATGCAGGGCCCGGTGCCGGCTTCGAGGAAGATGCAGTCCGCCGTGAACAGGGGGTCCTCGCGGCTGAGGCAGTCCGCCATCCGGTCGTGGAGCGCGGGCTGCGCGGCCAGGATGTAGACGAAATCCTCCGTGGCGATGACGGAATCAAGCTGCAGGTTGCGGCAGCAGATGCCCCGGCACGCGCCCAGGCAGCGGGTGAGCGCGGTTTCCGCGGCGGCGTTCAGCCGCTCCTCCGCCCTGCCGGATGCCCCGGCAGCAGGCGTCAAGCTCCGCCCTCAGCGCCGGGTGAAGCCGGCGCACGATCCGGTCCGCCGCGTTCAGGGAGTGCTTCAGGCTCATGCTCCGAAAAACCGGCTCCGGAGCCGGCTGGCCCGCATGCTCCAGTAGGCGGTGGTGTTCGGGATCAGAAGCTTGGGGTCGAGCAGCGGGTTTCCGGTCTTGCCGAGCGCGGCGAAGAAGAACACG
Source organism: uncultured delta proteobacterium (assembly GCA_963716785.1). Lineage (GTDB taxonomy): Bacteria > Desulfobacterota > Desulfobacteria > Desulfobacterales > SpSt-501 > SpSt-501. Next base: position 95,138 of record CAVQUW010000035.1, read on the forward strand.
TGTTCGGCCACCGAGACCGGGCAGCCTTGGATGTGGATCCAGCGCGACTTGCGGTTCAAGACGCTGCGCGCCAGGCCTGGCCGACCTTGAGCAGCATGTCGTTCGAGGCGGTCTTGGTCTCGTCGACCTCGCCGGGGCACTTGTAGCTGCTTTCGACCCGCACGCGCTCGCCGTCGATCATCCCCTCCCAGCGCGTGCAGTTGCCCGCGAAGATGACCCGCTCGCCCGGCTCGAGATCGAGCGGCCCGTCCACTTCCCCCACCACGTAGCGGATCTTCTGCATGTCGCCGTCCACGCCGGGGTAGAAGGCGCGCAGGATGTGCATGGCCTCCTGGACCGCCCCGGGGCACCCGCCCCAGCAGTAATCGGCCGAGTGCCGCTCCGGGAAGCGGCCGACGGTGCAGGTCAGGTGGCTCTCGGGGCCGAAGTAGCGGTCGATGCGTTCCAGGCAGAACTGGAAGTCGACGGTCTTGGCGCGCACCGCCTCGAGCGGGAAATCACCGCCGACCTCGATCTCATCCAGGCTCATGGGGCCGAACCCGCGCTCGGAGGCGAACTTCAGATGGGTCAGGTCCGCCGGGTCGACGTGGACCATGTGGCAGCCGACGGTGTCGACGGCGCAGGAGTTGGTGCCCATGACGATGGCCCCCAGGGGGAAGGGGGTGGGGGTGAGCATCATCTTCTGCCCGGCGACGATCCCGTCGATGGCGATGAACTTCGGCTGAATGACCGCCTGCAGGTCGGCGATCTTGTGCTCCAGGAACTGGTTGTGGTCGACCAGGCGGTGGCGGTCGTCCTGGATGCCGATGAAGTTCTTGAGACTCAAGGTCAGCCGGCACCAGGGGTGGGCCTTGAACTTGGGCAGGTTGATGAGGAAGTCGCAGTCGGCGATCGGCTTGGGGACGAAGAGCTGACGGCGCAGGGTGCCCTCCCCGGCGATGGTCGACCGGGACCTGGGGGGTCTCGTCGAAGTAGTAGGTCTTGGCGCCGTGCTTGCGGATGACTTCCGGGTAGCCGGCGTTCTTGAAGTTGTAGCGCGTGGCGATGGTGATGCCGGAGCGCTCGCCGACGGCGATTTCGGTCGCATTCTCGGCCCGGGCGCGGGTGGCGGAGAGGACGCCGTCCAGGAACTCCTTGCGGGTGAACGCGTAGGGGAAGAGCTCCGGGTGCGCCATGACCACGTTGGGCTTGAGCAGCACCCGGCCGCTCGGCCGGACACCCAGCTCCTCCATGCCCTCGCGGACGATGGCGGCGATGCGGTCGGGGTCGTAGGCGTCGCAGCGCCGGATCAGGACTTTGTGCGGTTTCGGCATGGCAGCCTCCCTGGGTTGTGATTTCAAGGAGCCCCAAGATCAGGGTGTTCCGGGCGGGGATGCTTCTGCATACTGCGCCGGGCTTCGAAACGCAAGCCTGCCGTCCGTCATGCGCGTGAAACCTGTGGTAAAGCACCTCGCCGAATGGGGTCGTCCCCAATCGAACCGTGCGCTTCATATCCTTTCCTTCGTCTTCGAGCTTTTCCCCGGTCCCCGCCCTCACAGGAGCTGGCCCAGCTTGCGCCAGGACTCCTTGCGCTCCTTGCGGGGCACCGGCGTCTGAAGCTCCGCCAGCACGTCGTCGACGTACTCCGTGCGCCGCATCCCCACCAGGACGCTCGAAACCCCCAGGGTCGAGCGCACCGCGCGCAGGGCCAGGCGGCTCAAGGGGGTCTTGCCGCCCCACTGCGGGTCGGCGGCGGCGAGGGCCGTCTTGATCGCCTTGGCCTGCGCCGCGGCCGCAGCGGCATGCACGCCGTCGACCGCATCCAGGACGGCGCCAAGGGCGGTGAGGTAGGTGTCCTTCCAGGCCGCCACGCTGCGGGAGCCGGCGGCCTGGGCATCGAGGAACTCGAGCACGCCGCGGATGCGCGGTATCAGGTATTCATCCTTGACCTGCCGCCAGTGGTCGTACCCGCTAAACGAGCGCCAGGACTGATCGAGGGCCCCGGCGGCGAGCAGCTGGGTCTTGACCCGCCGGCCCAGGTCGGGGTCGAGGGTCAGCTCCGGCAGGATGCGGCTGACAAAAGTCCGTTCGCACTCGCCGAGCGCCCCGATCCGCCGCTCCACCTCCTCCGGCGGGACATCGGGGGCTTCGGCAATGTCCGCCAGCCGCACGAGGCGGCTGCCCGTGAAGGCATTCAAGGGGCGGTTGACGAGCACGCCTAATTTTTCCCGGTGCGCCAACTCGAGCACGGTCTCCCGCCCGCCCTGATTCAGGTGCAGCGCGGCGCCCGGCTCGTACAGGTTCATGGGCAGCTGGACCACCGCGAAGTGGTGTTCGGCCGCGATCGATTCCGCGATCTCCCAGACGCGTTCAAGGCTGGTGAACTGGGGGTCGGTGGTTTCGGCGGGGAAGGTGTTGGAGCTGATGCCGTACCAGCCGATGCGGCCGTGCGCGACTTCTTCCTCGAGGTGCCTGAACGCATGCTCGATCCGGCGGTAATACTCGGCCTGCGCCTCGGCCGCGTTCCATCCGGTCTTGTGCGCCCACCCCAGGAAATACTCGGGGTTGTGGAGCAGGAAGACGTCCAGAGTCGCCAAACCCAGACGGGCGAGGCTGCGGTCGAGCTGGTCGGACAGGAATTCGGGGTGGATGCAGTGCTCGAGACCCTCGGCGTAGGGAACGAGGTCCGGGAAAGGGCGCCCCTGCCGCTTGCGCTCCTGACTCAGGTCGTAGTTTTGACCCTGGAGGTAACCCGCCTTGGACACCACCGTCACCGCCTCGCGCCGCAGGCGCCCCTCCTCGGCCAGGTGGGCCAGCACCCGGCCGACCAGTTCCTCCGAACCGCCGTCGGCGTAGTTGGTGCTGGTGTCGATCAGGTTGATGCCTGCCGTGAGCGCATGCTCGAGCGCGGCAGCGTGCCCGGCCGCCCCGACAGAGATGCGATAGCACCCGAACCCGGCCTGGCTGAGCACAAGACGGGTTCGCCCCAGCTCAGCGAAAACCATCTCAGCGTGGCCCTCGGCCCAGTCCAGGGTTTTTTGGGGGGTTGCGCGGCCATCGATCATTTACCACCTCCGCAGCTTCGAATTGTCGACCATTCCCCTCTTCTTCCTTATAAACACGATAATCCACGCACGGGTCGACGGCAACACCGTGGCCGGTGGCGGAGAACCCTTGCGCCGGGGAAAACAGCGCCCCCCAATCGACTTTGTCCCCGTTTGGAGCTAAAATCAACCCGAGATGATACCCGCATACGAAAGTCTGAAGGCCGCAGCCCGGTTTCTGCTCGTGTTCCTTGTCCTGGTGGCCCCGGCGACCGCCGACTCTGCAAAAAAACCGGCCGACGCGGTCAAGCACATCATCCTGTTCATCGGCGACGGCATGCAGCTCACGCACGAGATTGCAGGCAGCCGCTACCTTTACGGCAGGGACGATGCGCTTGCCTTTCACCGCCTGCCCTACAGGGGCCATGTCGCCACCTGGGACGTGACGACCTACGACGGCTATGCCCGGGAGTGCGGCGCCGCGGCCTACGACCCGGCCCGTTTCGAGCCCCTGCTCGGCTACGACCCCGGCCGGGGCGGGAAAACACCCTTCCCCTTGCAACCCGGCGGGATCGACGAGCGCTATTTCATCCCCGCGCCCCCGGCCCCGCCGCATGCCGCCGACTCCGCTTCCGCGGCCACGGCCCTGGCCACCGGTCTCAAGACCGACGAGGGCCGGATCGCCTGGGGGCCGGGGGATACCCCGGATGGGGCCCTCAAGACGATCGCCCAGATCCTGCGCGCGGAAAAGGGGTTTTCCATCGGCGTGGTGAGCACGGTGCCCTTCTCCCATGCCACGCCGGCGGCCTTCGTCAGCCACCACCTCAACCGGGGCAGCTATCGGGCCATCGGCGCCGAGATCATCCGCAGGTTCCAGCCCGAGGTGGTCATCGGCGGCGGCTTTCCCGGCCCCGTGACCGGAGGCCGAAGCGCAGGACACAAGTACATCAGCCGGGAGGATTACGATTTCCTGAGAAACGGCGGCGGCGCGAACCCTTACGTGTTTGTGGAACGACAAACCGGCACCGACGCCGCCGCGCGCCTGCTCGCCGCCGCTGAGCGCGCGGTGGGGCAGAATCGAAAACTGTTCGGGTTGTTCGGGGGGGTGGAGGGGAACTTCGAAAGCCCCCGGCCGCTCGATATTCCGGGCGCCCCCCGGGTCGAGCGGGCGACCGCGGAAAACCCCCTGCTCGCGGATGCCGTCCTGGCGGCCCTGACCGTGCTGAGCCGCGACCCGGAGGGGTTTTTTGCCGTGCTCGAGCAGGGCGACATCGACTGGGCCAACCACGACAACGATTTCCGGCGTATGGTCGGGACGGTCTGGGACCTGCACGCGGCGGTGGCGGCGGCCGCCGACTTCATCGACCGGCCGGGGGACGGCATCGAGTGGTCGAACACCCTTCTGATCGTGACCGCGGACCACGCCACGGGCGGCCTGAGGCTGAACAGCGGGCTCGCGGCCGGCGACCTGCCCGAGCAGAATGGGACCTGCGGCTCCGGGGGGGCGGCCTGCACCTACCCCGGGGGGGAGGTGGTCTGGGGCAGCACCAGCCACACCAACGAGCTGGTGACGCTCTACGCCGGGGGAGCCTCAGCCGTTGCCGGCCTCAGACGCCTCGAGGGCAGCTGGTACCCCGGCACCCGGATCATCGACAACACCCAGCTTTTCCACCTGATGGCCGAGGCCGCCGGCATCCCCCGGAAGTCCCCTCTGAATCCACAGATCGGCTTCTCCCCTTGCCACAACCCAAGGTAAACCGGGGGTCTTGTCCTCGCCCCTTGGGGTGCGGCCGCCTTTTCGGCCCGACTCAGCAACGGGGGGTGAAGAGGGCGGTGGAGACCAGGCGACCGAAAAAGCCGTCGTCAACCTTAGCCGAATAACCGGATCAAAGCAGATCGAGGACATAGTCCCCGGCGGCCGGGTCCTGGTCCAGATCGATGACGCGGGTGGAGGCCCGCACCTTGAACCACGGCAGGAGGGAGAGAAACTCCGAGCGTTCCTTCAAGGTGGCGCTGCCGGCGTCGTAGCACCGGGGGACACCCCAGCAGCCGTTGTGGACCTGACCCTGGTGGTTGTGGCCGTAGAGGATGGCGTCCAGCCTGCCGGCGACCAGGCGTCTCAGACGGGCGGCGTCCTTCAGCTCGTGGAAGGGCATGGGGGCGAACGGGTGGTGGTGCAGGTAGAGGACCCTTTTGGCGCAGGCCCTGACCTTGCGGGACTCCAGCATTTTTTCAAGCCGGGCGAGCTGCTCCTTCCCGATTTCGCCTTGCGCGAACAGCTTGTCGTACCAGTTGAGCTCCGCGGCCATCGAATCGAGCCCGATGAAGGCGACCCCGTCGATGACGTCCAGCTTGGGGTAGCGGACCCTCTTTCCGAAGAAACACTGCATGAACTTTTTGACGAATTGCTTGTCGCCCTTGCTCCCGTCGCCGTAGTCGTGGTTGCCGGGAACCACAAGGATGTGGGCGAACCCCTTTTGCCTGAGCCGGTCTAACAGTTCCGCGGCCCGGGTGTAGTTCCCGGGTTGGTTGGCGTCCTCCACCAGGTCGCCCGTGATCACGACGACGTAGTCGCCGGGCCGGTCCCCCTTTTCCATTGCCAGCCGCTCGATGATCATCGCAAACCGGCGGTCCAAGTCCTCGTACCCGATGTGCGGGTCGCTCATGTGAATGATTTTTTTCATCCCCGGCCTCCTTTGGCGCTCATCCGATCGTGGGCGTGGGGTGCCGTCTCACCGCCCGGGCCGGACCGGTTTGCGGGGGGCTTTGCCTTTGCCCCTCGGCCAGTAAATGTCGAACTCCTTGAAAAGCGCCTCGGCCGACTCCAGCCGTTCGTTCAGCCCAGGGTCGCAGAGCCGCAGGGCCGCCAGGTGCAGGGTCTCCAGGACGGCGGCCACGGCCGTAAAGCTTCTGAACATCACCAGCCCCTCGGTGCCGACCACGATCTGGTGGGTGGCCAGATCGGCCAGAGGCGAGAAGGCGCTGTCGGTGATCAGCAGGATGCGTGCGCCGGCGTTCGAAAAGTGTCGGGCGATGCGCACGGTTTGCAGTGCGTACGGATAGCGGAAGACCGCCAGCAGAATGTCGGTGGCGGCGATGTCCACCAGCATGTCCGGCATCATGGCGAACTGCGGGCCGATCAGGAAGGCCCGGGGGCGGATGCGTTCGATCATGAAGTGAAACATCTGGGCGAGCGCATGGGAAGTGCGAAAACCGCAGAGGTAGAGACTGCCGTTGCGGTCGAGGATCATCTCGGCGACTTGCTGGAAAGTGCTGCGATCGATGGTGTCGAGGACGTGGCGCAGGTTTTGAATGATGTTGGCGACATTTCGCTCGAGAATGTCCCCGCCGGAGGTTTCCAACTCCTGCTTTTTGAGGCGGTAGCGCCGTGGGGCGGATTCGAACATCACCCGCGCATCCTCCTGGAGCTCCCGGCGCAGGTCGCTGAACCCCGAGTACCCCAGCTTGGCGATAAATCGCACCACGGTCGCCTTGCTGACCCCGGTTTTTTCGGCCAGGCTCGTAACGTTCTCGAACACCGCCCGCTCGGCGTTGCGGCCGATGAAGTCGGCCAGGCGCCGCTCGCTCGCGGTGAGCGATTGCGCCTGGCGGATGCGCTTTATGAGCTGATCGGCGGGCATGGCATGAAAAAGTTGTTGCAATTATTTTTTTTATGAAATATCGATTTCATCATCTTAGGTCCTCCGCCTCCACAAAGTCAATCTGTTTCAAGCGGCCCGACCCGACGGGCCGCAGGGGAGCCTGCCATGGCCGCCGGCGATGCGAACATGCTCGAATGGCTGCGGGAAGTCCGCCGCGACCTCCACGCCCACCCCGAGCTTTCCTTTGAGGAGCACCGGACCACCGAGCGCATCGTCGAGATCCTGACCGCATTCGGCTGGGAGGTCGCCCGCTTCCCGGGGTCGACCGGCGCGGTCGGGCTGATGCAAGGTCGCGGGAGAGGGCCCGTGGTCGCGCTGCGCGCGGACATCGACGCGCTGCCCATCGCCGAGCTGAACGAGGTGGACTACCGCTCACGCCACCAAGGCGTCATGCACGCCTGCGGCCACGACGCCAACACCGCGATCATGCTCGGGGTGGCCCGGAAAATCGCCGACTCCCAACTGATGGCGCGCACCCGGGGGGCGGTCAAGGTGATTTTCCAGCCGGCCGAGGAGCGCGGCGCCGGCGCCAGGGCCTTCATCGCCGCGGGGGTCCTGGAGGACCCGCGGGTCGACGTCGTGTTCGCCGGGCACATGTCCCCGGACCTGCATGTCGGCCGGGCCGGGGTGTTCAAGCGGCTGGGGTACGCCTCGGCGGACCGTTTTACGCTCGACATCCAGGGCCGGGGCGGCCACGGGGCGCGGCCCGAGGAGTGCATCGACCCGCTGGTGGCCGGGGCGCACTTCGTCACCCAGGCCCAGACCATCGTCAGCCGCAGCATCCGGCCGACGGAGTCCGCCGTGGTCACCGTCGGGCGCTTTTCCGCCGGGGACGCCGCCAACGTGATCCCGGACACCGCGCATCTGCAGGGCAGCATCCGGGCGCTTTCCCCGAAGGTCCGGGAAACGGTCATCCTCCGCCTGGAGCAGCTCGCCGACGCGCTGCAGCCGGCTTTCGGCGTCACCTGCCGCTTCACGCTCACTCCGGGGGTCCCGGTCCTGCGCAACCACCCGAAGAGCGCCGCACTCCTTCTGTCCGCCGCCCGTCAAGTGCTCGGCGCGCGCAACGCCGCCTACCTGCCCCCGATCATGGCCTCGGAGGACTTCTCCTTTTTCACCGAGGAGCGCCCCGGGGCCATCATGCGCCTGGGCTGCGCCAACCCCGCGAAGGGGCCCGTGCCCATGCTCCACTCGCCGCGCTTCGACATCGACGAGGCCGTTCTCGGCATCGGTAGCCGACATATTCTACGAAGCGGTCCGCCGCAGCCTCGAAGCGGCTCCGGCGGCCGATCGCAAACGTCACGCCTCAACCCCGGTCAAAGGAGGAGCGACATGAAGAGAACCAAGCGCAACGAATCTGGATCGGCCTCATCGTTCTGCTGGCCTTTGCGGCGGCCCTGGCGGGCCCGGCCGCGGCCGGCAAGAAGGACAACACGCTCAACTTCGCCTGGTCCAAGGAGCTGGAAAGCCTGGACCGCTACTTCAACACCGCGCGCGAGGGCATGATCGTCAGCCGCCACATCTGCGACGACCTGCTCTACCGCGACCCGGTGACCATGGAGTACAAGCCGCTTCTCGCCAAGTCCTACAAGTGGGTGGACAACAAGACGCTCGAGTTCGAGCTCCGGGAGGGGATCAAGTTTCACAACGGCGAGCCCTTCGACGCCGACGACGTGGTCTTCACCGTCAACTACGTCGTCAACCCGGACAACAAGGTGCTGGTGCAGCAGAACGTCGACTGGATGGAGAAGGCCGAGAAGCTCGGGCCCTTCAAGGTGCGGATCACCTGCAAGAAGCCGTTTCCGGCCGCGCTCGAGTACCTGTCCGGCAACGTCCCGATCTACCCCAACGAGTACTACGCCAAGGAGGGCCCCAAGGGGTTCGGCCTGAAGCCCGTGGGCACCGGGCCCTACAAGGTGGTGGAGGTGGAGCAGGGCAAGCGCATCGTCTTCAAGCGCAACCCCGACTACTTCAAGGAGAGCCCGAAGGGGCAGCCGGCCATCGAGACCATCGTGCAGCGCACCATCCCCGAGCTCACCACCCAGATCGCCGAGCTGATGACCGGCGGCGTGGACTGGATCTACATGCTCCCGCCCGACCAGATGGAGAAGATCGGCAAGGTGCCGGGCATCGAGACCGTCGTCGGCGAGGACATGCGCATCGCCTTCCTGCAGATGGACGCCTCCAAGCGCTGCGGGGAGACCCCGTTCGCCAAGCTCGAGGTCCGGCGGGCGGTCAACCACGCCATCGACCGGGCGGCCATCGCCAAGAACCTGGTGGGCGGCGCCTCACGCGTGGTGGACTCGGCCTGCTTCCCGACCCAGTTCGGCTGCGAGCAGAACGTGATGAAGTACGACTACAACCCGGCCAAGGCCAAGGAGCTGCTGGCGAAGGCCGGCTACCCCGACGGCTTCGAGACCGACTTCTACGCCTACCGCGACCGGCCCTTCGCGGAAGCCATGGTCGGCTACCTTCAGGGCGGCCGGGATCAAGGCCAACCTGAAGTACCTGCAGTACTCGGCCTTGCGCGACAAGAGCTATGCCGACCAGACCCCGTTCTTCAAGATGACCTGGGGCTCCTACGGCATGCAGGACGTCTCGGCCATCACCGGGCACTACTTCAAGTTCGAGAAGGTCGACTTCGCCATGGACCCCCAGGTGCGCGACTGGCTGAACGAAGGGGACACCAGCGTCGACCCCAAGGTGCGCAAGGAGGCCTACTCCAAGGCCATGAAGCGCATCGCCGAGCAGGCCTACTGGGTGCCGCTCTTCTCCTATGTCGCCAACTACGCGTTCACCAAGGACCTGGCGTTCACCCCGCACGTGGACGCGGTCCCGCGCTTTTTCCTGGCGAAGTGGAAATAGGCTGAAAAGAAAGGGTTCGAGGGTTCAAGGGGTCGAGGGTCCGAGGGGGAAAACCGCCCGCACCTCGGCTCCCTGAGCCCTCGGCAGGGACGAGATTCGATAGGCCTCAGGGTGGGAGCGGCTTCCAGCCGCGATCGTCGCGGCAAGGGCCGCTCCCGCAGTAAAAGCAGGTTCAACGGATCGAAGCGACAAGGCCCGGGTCCGCAAGGTCCGATCATGGTCGCCTACACCATCAAACGCCTGCTGCTGGCGGCACTCGTGGCGGTCACGGTCTCCTTCATGAGCTTCATGCTCCTGAGGTTGACCGGCGACCCGGCGGCGGCGCTGGCGGGCGAGAACGCCACCGAGTCCCAGATCGCCTTCGTGCGCGAGAAGTACGGCCTGGACAAGCCGCTGATGGTGCAGTACGTCGGCTGGATGGGGCGGGCGCTGGCGGGGGACTTCGGCGAATCCCCGTATTTCAGGCAGCCGGTCAGCGACATCATTTCCGGCCGCCTGGGGATCACCCTGACGCTCGGCGGCTGCGCCCTGGCCTTTGCGGTGGTGCTGGCGATCCCCCTGGGGGTGCTCGCGGCCATCCGGCCGAACAGCTGGATCGACCGCACGGCGCTGACCATCTCGGTGCTCGGCCAGGCCATGCCCTCGTTCTTCTTCGCCCTGGCGCTGATCATCGTCTTCGGGGTGATGCTGCGCCTGCTGCCGATCTCGGGCAGCGCCACCTGGCGGCACTTCATCCTGCCCGCCGTCGCGCTCGGCTACTACGCCACCCCGGCCTTCATGCGCCTGACCCGCTCCGGGATGCTCGAGGTGCTCAACTCCGACTACATCCGCACGGCCCGCGCCAAGGGCCTGCGGGAGGGAAGCGTGCTTTTCAAGCACGCCCTGCGCAACGCCATCATCCCGGTGGTGTCGCTCGCGGCGGTTCAGTTCGGCTTCATGCTGGGGGGCTCGCTCGTCATCGAGACCGTCTTCGCCATCAACGGGGTCGGCTACCTCGGCTACCAGTCCATCGCGCGCGCGGACCTGCCGATGGTGCAGGCGATCGTGCTCATGGTCTCCATGTTCTACGTGGTGCTGACCTTCTGCGCGGACCTGCTGAACGCCTTCCTGGACCCGCGCATCCGGGTCCACTGAAGGAGGGGCAAACGGTGTCCGAGCACATCCCTGAAATCGTCTACCCGTCCCCGCGCCAGATCCTGCGCGCGCCGCACGCTCGGCCACAAGGGGTTTCTGATCGGCGCCGCGGTGCTGGCGTTCATCACCGCCACGGCGCTGCTCGCCCCGGTGATCTCCCCCCACGACCCCTACCACCAGGACCTCTCCCGGCGCATGATCAACCCCGTCTGGCACGCGGACGGCAGCTGGTCCCACCCGCTCGGCACCGACAACCTCGGCCGCGACTACCTGAGCCGGCTCATGTACGGCGCCCGCATCTCGCTTCTGATCGGCGGGGCCGCCATGCTGATTTCGGGGGTCATCGGGACGAGTCTCGGGGTCGCGGCCGGCTATTTCGGCGGCCGGGTCGACATGGTGGTGGGCTTTCTGATCAGCGCGCGTCTGTCGATGCCGGTGGTGCTGGTGGCGCTCGCCGTGGTGGCGCTCGTCGGCGGCTCGCTCAACGTGATCATCTGGGTCCTCGGGCTCCTGATCTGGGACCGCTTCGCCGTCGTCATGCGCGCCTCCACCCAGCAGCTGCGCGGCGGTGGACTACGTCAACGCCGCCAAGGCCATCGGCTGCTCCACGCTGCGCATCCTCGCCTCGGAGATCCTGCCGAACGTGTTGAACAACCTGATCGTCGTGGCGACCCTCGAGATCGCCCACGCCATCCTGCTCGAGGCGGCCCTGTCGTTTCTCGGCATGGGCGTCCAGCCGCCGCTGCCCTCCTGGGGGCTGATGGTCTCCGAGGGCAAGGAGTTCATGCTCTTCAGCCCGTGGGTGATCGTGATCCCGGGCACGGTGCTTTCCCTGATGGTGCTCGCCATCAACCTGATGGGCGACGGGATCCGCGACATCACCGCCCCGGAGGGCCGCGCATGACGGCGCTGCTCGACATCCGCGGCCTGAACGTCGACATCCCGCTCGCGGCCGGCGTGCTGCACCCGGTCCGGGAGGTGAGCTTTCACGTCGCGCGCGGGGAGACCCTGTGTGTGGTGGGGGAGTCCGGGTGCGGGAAATCGCTCACGGCGCTTGCCGTCATGGACCTTCTGCCGGCCCGGGGGGTCCGGCGCGCCGAGCGCATGACGCTCGAGGGCGTGGAGCTTCAGACCCTGGGCGGACGGCGCATGGCCGATGTGCGCGGCAACCGCATGGCCATGATCTTCCAGGAGCCGATGACCTCGCTCAACCCTTGCTACACCATCGGCAACCAGCTCGAGGAGACCCTGATCCGCCACCGGCCGGTCTCCCGCCGGCAGGCCAGGGAGCGGGCCGTGTTCCTGCTGGAAAAGGCCGGGATCACCGCGGCGGGAAGCCGTCTGCGGCAGTACCCGCACCAGCTCTCCGGCGGCCTGCGGCAGCGGGTCATGATCGCCATGAGCCTGATGTGCGAGCCGGCCCTGATCATCGCCGACGAGCCCACCACGGCGCTCGACGTCACCATCCAGGCCCAGATCCTGGGCCTGCTCGCTTCGCTGCAGACGGAATTCGGCATGGGGATGATCCTGATCACCCACGATCTGGGGGTCGTGGCCCGGGTGGCGCACCGGGTGGCCGTGATGTACTGCGGGGTCGTGGTGGAAACCGGGGCGGCGGTGGAGATTTTCCGCGACCCGCTGCACCCCTACACCCAGGGGCTGCTCGCCTGCCTGCCGGTGCCGGGCAAGACCCGTCCCGGCGAGCACCTGGGGTCGATTCCCGGCATGGTACCGACGCCGATCGGCGATCTGGCGGGCTGCATGTTCCGCAACCGCTGCGCGTATGCCTTTTTCGACTGCAGCCGGGAAGACGTGGCGCTCGGTGAGATCGCCGCCGGACGGTCCTGCCGCTGCCTGCTCGGCCCCGCGGCCTGCCGGGCGAACCGCGCAGCGCCGGTGTGAGGTATGATGGCGCATCCGCTCGTTCACATCCGAGATCTCACCAAGACCTACCGCGTCGGCGCGGGCGCCTTCAGGGGCAAGCGCGACCTGAAGGCGGTCAACGGGGTCGCGCTCGCGGTCGACGCGGGGACGGTGTTCGGTCTGGTGGGGGAGTCCGGTTGCGGCAAGACCACCGTGGCCAAGCTGCTGCTCGGCCTCGAGCAGCCGACCGGCGGCGAGATCATTTTCGACCACCTGCCGGCGGCGTCCATCCCGCGCCGCGAGCTGGCTCGCCGCGTTCAACCCGTGTTCCAGGACCCCTACGCCTCGCTCAACCCGCGCAAGTCCGTAGCCAATATCATCTCGCTGCCGCTCAGGGTCCACCGCGTGGGGACCCGGGCGGAGTGGCCGCGCCGCGTGGAACAGATCATGGAAGTGGTAGGCCTGCCGACGCGGCTCGCCAACAGCTACCCGAGCCAGCTCTCCGGCGGGCAGCGCCAGCGCGTGGCGGTCGCCCGGGCGCTGATCATGCGCCCGGATGTGGTGCTCTGCGACGAACCCACCTCGGCGCTGGACGTCTCGGTCCAGAGCCAGATCCTGAACCTGCTGATGGACCTGCGCCGGGAGTTCGGCCTGACCTACATCCTGATCAGCCACAACCTCTCGGTGGTCGAGCACCTGGCCTCGCGCGTGGCCGTGATGTACCTGGGCCGCATCGTCGAGGAGGCGCCCACGGCGGCGCTTTTCGCAAGCCCGCGCCACCCCTACACCCGCGCCCTGCTCGATTCGGTGCTGACCCCCGAGCCGGAGAAGGGCCTGCCCGAGACCCACCTGGGAATTGCCTACCCCAACCCCATCGACCCGCCGCCCGGCTGCACCTTCCACCCGCGCTGCGCGCACGCGACCGATATCTGCCGCCGCGAACCGCCGTGGCCGGTCCGTGAAGGCGACCGTCTGGTGGAGTGTCATTTTCCCCTTGCTTGACCCCGGCCGCCGTGAGGCCGTCACATTTTCTGCTCGACCCGGTTGAAGCAGGCAATGCAAAGCGTCTGGCCGGCAAAGCGCCGCGTGCGCGATTCCATCGTCATCTCCCCGCAGTGCACGCAGGGCAGGCTGTCGAGCACCCGCGGCGGGCGCGGTGGTTCGGTTTCCACCGGGAGCACCGCGAACATCTCCTCGAGGCCGGCGGCCATGAAGCGCTCCTGGGCGGCCAGGCGCAACTGCTCGCCGCGCCGGCGCTCCTCCTCACCGGCTTCGCCCCCTGCCGTTTTTTTCATCAGCTCCCGCAACTCGGTGTCGATCTCCCCCCGCATTTCGGGGCGCAGCACGGCTCGGAACCCCTTGGCGGTTTTGCGGTCGAAAAACGTAAACGCCATCTTGCCGTGGTCGCGGTGGATCAGGTTGCCCTTGCCGAAGGTGCAGCCCGTCAGCACCTGGATCGCGTCGACCCCGCACATGTCGGTTTCGACCACGGCCACAAGATCGGCCCCCGGAGGAGCCCCCAGCCGGTCGAGGGCCAGCTCGGCGGCACGAATGCCGATGGCGAGCCCCGGGCAGGAGTGCCCGTGGAAGGCGACGGCGCGGTCGATCAAAGCGCTTTCGAATGCACAGCTCATGTCTTGAAACCTCCTTTTCATTGCCCCCCCAGGGGGATGACGACGGGCCGACCGTGGTGGTGGTAAATCTCCACCGGGACGCCGTAGACGTCCGCGATGGTCTTCGCGGCGACCTCACGGGTTTTTCCGGCGGCATGAATAAGGCCGTCCTTCAGGAACAGGTACGTGTCCGCGAACCGCAGGGCCAGGTTGAGGTCGTGCAGGGTCATGACCGCGGCCACCGCGTGCTCGCGCACCACCTGGCGCACCAGCTCGAGGATTTCGATCTGGTTCCTGAGGTCAAGGCTGCTGGTCGGCTCGTCCAGGAGCAGCAGTCGCGGCTCCTGGACGATGGCCCGGGCGATGGCGACCTTCTGGAGCTCCCCGCCGCTCATCTGGTCGATGTGGCGCAGGGTGAGATGCTCGAGGTCAAGCCGCCGGAAGGCCGCATCCACGATGCGCAGGTCTTCCGCCGACACGCGCCAGCGGATGCGGGGCCGGCGCCCCATCAGCACCGCGTCGAAAGCGGTCAGCCGGGCCGTCGCCTGCCGCTGGGACACGTACCCGATGCGCCGTGGCGATCTCGATGGCGCTCAACCCGAGGATGTCCCGGTCCTCCACCATTACCACACCCCGATGGGGCTTCAAAATGGCGTTCATGCAGCGCAGCAGGGTCGTCTTTCCGACACCGTTCGGTCCCAGGATCGCCAGAAGGTCCCCGCGGCGGACCGTGAAGCCGATGTCCCGCAGCACATCCGCGGCCGTTGTAGGCGAAGGCCACGCCGTCGACATTCAGGATCACCGTCGATACCCCCGCACGAGCAGCAGGATGAACACCGGCGCGCCCATGAAGCGCCGTCAGCACGGAAACCGGCAGCAGATGGGGGGCGAGGACCAGCCGAGCGGCGGTGTCGGCGCAGAGCAGCAGAAGCGCGCCCGTCAGGGCGGTCGCCGGCAGCAGGAAGCGGTGGTCGGCGCCGATCAGCCGCCGCACGACGTGCGGGCAGACCAGGCCGACGAAGCCGATCACCCCCAGAAAGGCCACGATCACCGCCGTCACCAGGGAGGCCGCCGAGCATGCCGGCCATCCGCACCCGCGCGACCCTCACCCCCAGCCCCTTGGCGGTTTCGTCCCCGACGTCGACGGCATTGTAGTTCCAGCCGTTCCACAGGAAGTACACCGCGGCCGCCGCCGTCACCAACCCCATGATGCCGAGCTCCGGCCAGCCGGCCCGGCCCGTGTCGCCGAAGGTCCAGAACACCATCGCCGCCAGCTGCACGTCGTCGGCGAAGAATTGAAGAAACATGGTGCCCGCGGTGAACAGGGCACCGAGAGCCACTCCCGTGAGCACCATGGTTTCAGGGGACGCCTCGCGCAGCCTGGAGACCGCCACGATCACACCCGCGGCGGCCAGGCTGAACCCGAAGGCCATGGTGGTGGTCATGAAGGGTTTGAAGTGATTCACCGCCCCGGAGTGCGCTCCGGTCATGGGGCCGGACCCCATGATCATGACGGCGAAAGCGGCCCCGAAGGCGGCCGCGTGGGAAATCCCGAGAGTGAAAGGAGACCCCAGGGGGTTGCGCAGGATCGACTGCATCACGGCGCCTGAGACCGCCAGGCCGGCGCCCGAGACCGCCGCGGTCAGCGCCTGCGGCAGTCGGATGTTCCAGACGATGAGCTCGTAGCGCTTGGCGGCACCCGACCCCAAAAGCGCGCGGGCCACCTCCTCGAGCGGCACACCCGCCGCCCCCTGGGAGACGCTGACGAGGAGCATCGCGGCCAGCGCCGCGCCGGCCAGCGCAATGAAGGCGAGCTTGCGGCCGATATAGCGGGTGTACGCGTCCGGGATATCGCCGCAGGATATGTGCATGGGCCGCCCCTTTGCTTCATCTGACGGGGATGCGCTCGAAGGCCAGGCCACCGAAGGCCGCTTTCATCGGCTGGAACACCGGGCGGCCCACGAGAAAGGCGTAGATTTCGTCGGCCTTCACCGCCGGGTCGACGTCCGCGAAACGCTCCGGGTAGAGAAGCGCGCCGATGTAATAGGCGTTCGCCAGGATCGACCCGAAGTTCTGGGTGTACCAGTTGTAGGGCAGAAGGCCGTAAACTCTGCCCTTCCCCACGGCCGAAAGCGCCCGATAGGCCGGGTCGGTCCTGAGCTCGTGCAGCGCCCCGGCCTGCTGCGCCCCCATCTGCAGGGTTGAAAGGTCGACAAACAGGTGATCCGGGTCCCAGGCGAGGATTTTTTCCTTGGCCACGAGGCTGTGTTCCAGGGGTTCGGAGTGCCGCGACGGGTCAAATGCCAGGTTGCGGGCACCGGCAAAGCGGAACGGCGGGTAGCCGGGCTCGGTGGATATGAACCCGTGGGGGCCTTTGAAGGCGATGCCGCCGACATAGCACCCAGGCCGGTCCGTTTCCGGGATGTCACGGGTGCGATGCGTCAAGTCGGCGATGCCGGCTTCGAAGAAGCCGATCACCGCCTCCGCCCTCTTTTCGCGTCCGATGACGCGGGCCATCAGGCGCAGCGCGTGGCAGAGGGTTTCGCGCCGGCGGCCCAGGTCGCCGTATTCGAGCACCACGACGGGGATCCCGGTCTTGACCTGCAGCTCCCGCGGGTCATGGCCCATGGCGCCATAGGTTTTGAAGATCACCTGGGGCTGGGGGTTCAGCGAGAGGATCAGCTCGGGATGGTCGAAACCCCTGAACTCGCCGAACACCGGAAGGGTTTTGTACCGGGGGTTCGCCAGTGCGTACGGCCGGGCGTCGAATTGAGGCCGACGCTTTTCGATGTCGTCGACCGCCACGACCAAGTCCTGGGCCTGAAGATAGGTCAAAAGGCGCAGCGCCCCCGGACCCGAGCAGATCACTCGTTCCACCGCCTCAGGCACCGTCACTCGGCGCCCGGCAGCGTCGATCACCTCCCGCTCGGCCGCTGCAGCGGTGGCCAACAAATTCAGCATCAGAAGCCAGGCCCAGCACCTTCTGTACATTATCCTCCCTCCCATTGCGCCACACCTTCCCGGGAAACAAAAAAAGCCACGAAGCAGATCCCCTGCAGGGGGAGATCGCCTTCGTGGCTGATCGAAACAATACCGTGCTTGTGGTGAAAGCCGTCCGCCTTCAGGCGGACGATGGGGGAGACATACCCCGGTGAGTCGCGGGTGTCAACTTTTTTTGCCGGCGGCAGGATGCGCGTGGCTGCCGCGCGGCAGCAGCAGGCAGCAGACCAGGCAGAGGACGGCGGCGGCGATGGTGGCCAGGAAGACCTCGAGCACCCCCTGGGAGACCGCATCCTGAAGTCTGCAGGAGCAGCTCCGGGTCGAGGCGGGCCTGGACCTCGGGCCGGAACAGGCTGTCGGCGTTGCGGCCGATCTGCTCGCCGAGCGCATCCGGGAGGCGGGCCGCGCCCACGCCGGCCAACCCGGCCTCCACGGCCGCGGAGAACCGATTGGTGAAAATACCCCCGCAGACCCCGATCCCCACCGTGCCGCCCAGGTTGCGGAAGAACTGGTGGGAGGCGGTGGCGACCCCCAGGTCCGAGGCCGGCACGCTGTCCTGGACCACGAGGATCGTCGCCAGGGCCACGAACCCCATGCCGACCCCCACCAGGCCGAACACCCAGAAGCAGGCGGCGATGGAGGTGGTCGTCGAAAAGGTCAGGGTGAGGCCGCTGCCGGCGGCCAGAAAAACGGCACCCGCGGCGGCCGAGGGCCGGCTGCCCCAGCGGTTGACGAAACGGCCCAGGGCGAGCGAGCCGACGGACCAGCCCAGGCTCAGGGCGAGCACGGTCGTCCCGACCTCCACCGGGCTCTTGCCGAGCGCCCCCTGCACGAAGAGCGGCGCGAACCCGAAGAAGGCGAAGATGGCGAAGCTGCTCCATGAACACGGCGGCATTGCCGGCGCTGAAGCCGCGCCGCTTGAAAAAGTCCACCGACAGGATCGGCTCCGGCGCCCGCTTCTCGAAATAGTAGAAAGCCGCCCCGCAAGACGAGTGGCGACGACCCAGAGCGCCGCCGACCGGGGCGGAGGCCCAGGCATAGGTCTGGCCGGCCAGCAGGAAAATGAAGAGCAGGCTCAGGATGCAGGCCGAAAGCGTCGCCGCACCGGCAAAGTCGATGGCGGCCCGCGGCTTCTTCGCGCGGGTTTCGACGAGGCAGAACACCACCCCGGCGAGCGAAAGGATGCCGAGCGGCACGTTGACGAAGAAGATCCAGGGCCAGGACAAGAAAGCCACGATGAACCCGCCCATGGTCGGCCCCAGCACGCTCGCCAGGCCCCAGACGAAGCTTCCGAGCGATAGGGTCTTGCCGCGCTCCCCGGGCGGGGAGATGTCCGCCAGCACGATGTAGACCAGGGCAAAGGTGCCGCCGGCGCCGATTCCCTGAAACGCGCGGCAGGCGATCAGAAACGGCATGCCGGCGGCAAATCCGGCCGCGAGCGAGGCGGCGACGAAGATCAGGATCGACAGCGCGAACAGGGTCCGGGTGGGGGTGATGTCCGCCAGCTTGCCGAAGATGGGCAGCGCCACCGTGCGGGTCAGCAGGTAGGCCGAGTACACCCAGCTGTAAAGGTCGAGGCCGCCCAGGTCCGCCACCACCGTGGGCATGGCGGCCGACATCACCAGCGCGTCCAGGGCGCCCAGGAAGAGCGCCAGGAGCGACGCCGCGATCACCAGCTGCCTGCGGCGGGGGCTGATGAAGACCGTGGTTTCGTCGGGGGCGTCCGTGGTCATCGGCCCTGTGTACACCCAAACCGCACCCGAGCTCAAGCGTCTCATGCATGTCCGCTGCGCGGTGGGCCGGGGCGTGTTGTCAAAGGCCGAAAAGGAGGGTAAGTTGGGACATTCGCCGACCGCCGGCCCCCCGGGCTCTTTAGCATGTTTCGACAACGAGAAAGACTGAAAGGACGACAGGACATGGCTGAAGACATTTACCGCAGACTGCAGCAGCAGTTGGACACTTACTCCATGGGGTTTCCGGCCACGGATTCCGGGATCGAGTTGAAGATCTTAAAGCATTTGTTCAGCGAGGACGACGCGGCCCTCTTCCTGGCCCTGACCCCCCGGCTCGAAACGCCCGAAGCGGCAGTCCCCCGCATCGGCCTGCCGGTCGAAAAGGCGGCGACGCGCCTGGAAGACATGGCCCGCCGCGGCCTGTTGTTCCGGCTGGAGGCGGGCGGCCGGGTGAAGTACGGCACCATCCCGTTCGTCCACGGCCTGTTCGAGTTCCAGGTCAAGAGCCTCGATCGTGAACTGGCCGAGATGGTCGGCCGGTATTCCGAGGAGGCCTTCGACCGCGCCATGCAGCACAGCGCGGACTACTTCCTGCGCACGGTTCCGGTGCAGCGCTCGGTGGACCTGACCCAGCACATCGCCAGCCACGAGGATGCCGTGGCCATGCTGCGCGGAAAATCGAGCATCGTCGTCACGGACTGCATCTGCCGCAAGAAGATGGAGATCGTGGAGGGCGCCTGCGCCAAACCCATGGAAGCCTGCTTCATGTTCGGCTCCATGGGCCAGTATTACCTCGACCGCGGCATGGGCCGGAAGATCGACGTGGAAGAGGCGGTGTCGATCCTGTTGCAATGCCAGGAAGCCGGGTTGGTGACCCAGCCCTCCACCTCCCAGAACCCGGCCGGGATGTGCAATTGCTGTGGGGACTGCTGCGGCGTGCTGCGCGCGCTGAACAAGCATCCCCGGCCGGCGGAGTTGGTGTTCTCCAACCACTACGCCGCCGTGGACCGCTCTCGTGCTCCGGCTGCGAGGCGTGCCTCGAGCGCTGCCAGATGAACGCCTTGACGATGGTGGACGACGGGCTGGCGCAAGTCGATCTGGACCGCTGCATCGGCTGCGGGCTTTGCGTGACGACCTGTCCCACGGAAGCCTTGAAACTCGCTCCGAAGTCGGGCGACCGCCTGCGCGTGCCGCCCGCCACCACCGCCGAGCAGATGCAGCTCATGGCCCGCAAGCGGGGTTTGCCCTAACAGGGGTTGCGCTACACTATCGGACGCCGTTCCTTCCCCTCCCGGCGACAGGTACCGCGGCCCCCTGTTTTCATTCTCGGATTTCCCAATATTGGTCTTTTTTTTCCACACTCCCAACCGTGGATTTTCAACTTGCTTCCCCCTATAATTTAATCCACTGCAATTGCATTATTTTATTTTTATCTGGCGACCATGCACATCGGCATGCTGTTTGCTGATAGCCTATTCTGACTTATACCGTGCAGATCGGGGGGGGCCGGTTAGACGATGCACGGTACATACTCATTTTTTATTGAAAGGGGGATTTGTCATGAAAAAGTACTGTGTTTTGACCGCCGCCACTGTTTTTCTCTTATTTTCAGCTTCTTACCTATGGGCCACACCAACTCGATGCTACGATTGCGACAACCTGGTCAACTGGACGGCGGTTTACGACCCGACCGACGTCCTTCTGAAAAAATGCGGCGGCCCTTACTCCGTCGACATTCCCCTTAATATCATCGGTGCGGGGTACCAGCCGGGTGTCGATACGCTTTACAAGTATCGCATCGACGTCTACCTCTACGATGACGCGGACACGAGCGGCGAGGCCGGCTACATCAAAACTTTAGGCTTGGATCAGCTGAAGCTGTTCAATCTCTCCTCCAGCCCGGTGAGCATTTATTCCAACTGGCTTGGCGTGCAGTTGATCAAAGGCGACGGGGCCTTGGATTTGACCCTGAAGATCATGTGCGGGGATTTTTTCTTCGACAAAGCCATTATCACCGCCTTAGGATGCGACAACGGCCCTGCGCCGGTCCCCGAACCGGCCACCATGCTGCTGCTCGGCTCCGGGCTGGTCGGGCTTGCCGGCTTCGGCCGGAAAAAATTTAAGAAAGTTTAGTAACGAAGATGCATTCAATCGGGCGGGCCGTGGGCCCGCCCGGTTCTTTCCTTTTTTCCCCTTCTCGGTGAATAGACCCGCCCTGGTTTCCAGCACCTTGTTTTTTCTTGCGCAGGTCCTTTTTTCGGCTTATCGTTGAATCGGCGCCATGCCGGCGGTTCTTCGCGGCGCATCGAGATATCGGAAAGACACCAATAGAAAGAGAGAGATCGGCCGATGAACACCTATCCCATCCCCATGGTCCCCGGGCCGGTGAGGGCCCACCCGAGCGTTCTCGCCGCCTACCGCGTCGACTACGGGTCGGCCGACCTGGAGTCGGAGTACGTCACGCTCTACCACCGCACCGCGGAGAACCTGAAACGCATTATGGGCACCCGCAGCGACGTCGTCGTCTTCCTGGGCGAGGGCATGATGGCCCTGTGGGGGGCGCTCAAGAGCTGTCTTGCGCCCGGCGACCGCGTGCTCGCCGTGGCGACCGGGGTCTACGGCTACGGGATCGGGGACATGGCCGCGGCCATCGGCTGCGAGGTGCGCAAGCTCGGCCTGCCCTACGACGAAACCCTCTCCGACCTCGCCGCGGTCGAGGCGGCCATCGCCGACTTCAAGCCCAAGATGATCACCGTGGTCCACTGCGAGACCCCCTCCGGCACCCTCAACCCGATCGACGGGCTCGGCCGGCTGAAACACGCGCTCGGCGTCCCCCTGCTTTACGTGGACGCGGTATCGAGCATCGGCGGGGCGCCGGTCGCACCCGATGCGTGGCACATCGACCTGTGCCTGGGCGGCGCGCAGAAGTGCCTCTCCGCCCTGCCGGACACCTGCTTTGTCGCGGTGAGCGCAAAGGCCTGGGAGGTGATCGAGCAGGTCGGCTACGCGGGCTACGACGCCCTCAAGCCCTTCAAGACGGCCGCAGCCGACCACTATTTCCCGTACACGCCCGGCTGGCAGGCCACCGCCGGTCTGAACGCCGGGGCCGAGGCGATCCTGGCCGAGGGGCTCGAGAACTGCTTCGGGCGCCACGCCGAGGTCGCCGCCTTCTGCCGCGAGCGGCTCGCGGGCCTGGGCTTCAGCTTGTTCCCGGCCGCGGGGGCCGTGCCCGCGCCCACCGTGACCGCCGCGTATGTGCCCGAGAAAATCACTTGGCCCGAGTTCGACGCCCGCCTGCGGGCGAAAGGGCTCGTGGTCGGCGGCAGCTACGGCCCGGTGGCCGGCAAGGTGTTTCGGCTCGGCCACATGGGCACCCAGGCGGACATGAAGCTGGTCGGGCAGGCGCTGGAGGTGCTGGCGCAGGTCAAGGGGGGGATCCCGCGATGACCATGCCGGCCATCCATCGCCATGACTTCACGGTGCCCGAGGGCTCCGTCGACGTCAACGGGCACGTCAACAACGTGGAGTACCTGCGCTGGATGCAGGCTGCGGCCGAGCGCCACGCGGAGGCGAGCGGCTGCGCGGGCGCGACCCGGGCCGCGGGCGCCGCCTGGGTGGTGCGCGTCCACCGCATCGAGTATTTCCGGCCCGCCTTCGGCGGGGAGCGCATCGCCGCGCTGACCTGGGTGTCGGACTTCCGCCGGGTGCGGTCGCTGCGCAAATACCGGTTCTTCAGAGTGACGGACGAGGCCCTGCTCGCCGAGGGCGAAACCGACTGGATCTTCGTCGACGCCCGCAGCGGGCGGCCGCGCAGCGCCCCGGCCGAGGTCATGGGCGTGTTCGCGGTCCTGGGGCGCGATCAGGAGCCCCGCGGCCTAGATGGGGTTTCAGAAACTCTTTGAGGATGTAACCCGGGGGACACGCAAGAGCGTCAAAGGGCCGTAAAGACCCCTTGAACATACTCGCAAATTCATGCATCAAGAGGATTAAATGAAACTGGACGTGAAGATGGCAGTGATTCTGCTTCTCGGCTGTGGGTTGGCGGTGAGGCCGGCCATCGGCCAGACGGCGGCACCCGGCACGAGCGACCTCCGGGATTCAGCGCCGCCTCGACCAACAGGCTCAGCGCATCGATCAGGGAGTTCAAAGCGGGACGCTGACTCCCAGGGAAGCCGCAAGACTCGAAGCCGAACAGGAAAGGGTGCGGCAAGCGCTTGAGCGCATGCAATCCGACGGCAAACTGACCGGCCAGGAGCGCCGGCGGCTGGACAACCTTCAGGATCGCTCCGGCCAGGAGATCAACCGCCAGAAGCACGACGCCCAGGTCATGCCCAACGACCCCAGGGTTGAGAAGCGGCAGCAGAAGCAGGAGGAGCGCATCGAACAGGGCGTTGCCAGCGGCCAGCTGACCCCGAAGGAGGCCGGCAAACTGCAGTCCGATCAGGACAGGATCGAGCAATTAAAGAAGCGCATGCAATCCGATGGCAAGCTGACCGACTCGGAGCGTCAGCGGCTGAACGATCTTCAGGACCGTGCCGGACAGCGCATCGACCGGCAGAAGAACGACCCCCAGAAGGTCAGGGTGGAATAAATGCGGTTTTGTAACTTCGTCCAATACCCGGGAGCGGCGTTGCCCGCCTCTTGCAACGCTCACGATCAGGAAAGGTTGCTCCGCTTTCAAATAGGCCGGCACCTTGCCCGCGGGAGTGACCCGGGGTGATGAAACCAGTCGGTACTCGGTCAGGCGGCAAACACCATCCGCGTCCCCGACATGTTGAGCAGAAAACTCTCCGGCATCTCGCGTTCGAAAGCGATGGAGGCCCGGCGGCCGGTGCAGTGGGTCGGGACGATGTAGCGCGGGCCGAGCGCCTTGAGCGCGGCCACCGTTTCCGCGATGACGGGTTCGAAGTCCGCCCCCGTCAGGTGAAAGCCCCCCATCACCGCGTACACCGGCTCGATGCCCGTGACCTCCCGGGCATGGGCGACGGTGTTGACGATCCCCGAGTGGGCGCAGCCGGAGAGCACCACCAGCCCCTTGCCGCGCACGTGGGCGACGACGGCCGAGTCGTCCTCGATCGGGTCGAATTTCTCCGCCCCGCCCTCCTCGTAGCGCGCCTTGAGCATGCCCTTCTCGAAGCCGGTGCGCCGGGGGACTTCCCCGAGGAAAAGGAAAGTGCCGCCAAGGAGCAGGCGCGGGTCCCGCGACGGCCGGACCTTGAGCCCCGCCTTGTCGAGCCGGTCGCGCTCGAGGGTCGGCAGCCGCAGGCGGCGCTCTTCGGAGAGCTTGATGTAGCGCCCACCGCGCAGCGCGGCCGGGTGCAGGACCAGCTCGACGCCCCTGCCGCCGAGGGTTTCGGCGAAGGCCGGCAGCCCGCCGTGGTGATCCATGTGGCCGTGGGAGAGGACCAGGGCCTCGATTTCCGCCAGGTCGACTCCCAGGGTGCGGGCATTCTGAAGGGCCCCCCGGTCCGAGAACCCGAAATCGAAGAGCGCTTTGCGGCAGCTTCCCCCCGCCGTCAGGCCGACCACCGCTGAAAACCCGTGCTCGGCCAGGATGCTCACCCGGTTGCCGGAGGCATCCTCCGATCCCGCGCGCTGCACGACCTCCGTGCCGTCCTGAGCCGCGATGTCGATGAAGTTGTCCTGAAGGGTCAGGATTTCCACCTTGTCGACCTCTTTCAAAGCCGCACCCATGATCTGCCTCCTTTTCCCTCTCCGTTCACTCCGGCTCCGGCGCGACACCCGGGTAATCGAGGTGTTCCCTCTGAGCAACAGATAGTCTATTGAACGGCCGAGTTCAATGTAATAGTCTCAGAGGTGGTTTCAAAGCCTTGGATCACGCCTGCCAAGCGGCGGCAAAGAGATTGTTCCGGGAAACAAAAAAGGTGCCGCACCCGGCCCGAAATCACTTGTGCTCAGAGGGCTGATGATCTATTCGCAGATTGTCTGCTCTTTGTGCCTTCACCCGACCTGCCGGTACCTGGACGGTTTGCTCCTGACGCACCTGGAAAGAGTGCTCTGACATGGAACCTTCATCCCGTTACCCAAGGAGAGCGCCATGCACACCCCATTCCCCTTCGACGGCATGTTGGCATTTGCATTCCTTTCGGTTCTTCTGGTGGTGGGCATCGGCCTGCGGGCGAGAGTCGGGTTCTTTCAGCGCTTTCTGGTGCCAAGCTGCCTGATCGGCGGGCTGCTGGGGCTTGGGCTGATGCATTCGAGAATGTTTGCCCTCGAGGCATCCACCCTCGAGTCCTTTGCCTACCACTTTTTCAACATCTCCTTCATCTCCGTCGGCCTGACGGCCGACAACAGCGACGATCTGCGCCGCGACCAGGGCCACAAACTCAAGGGCCCGGCCTGGATGGCTCTGGTCCAGGGGCTCACCTTTCCCCTGCAGGCCATCCTGGGAGGCGCCATCGTGCTTCTGCTCGCGCTGTTCGGTCTGGAGCTCTTTCCCACCTTCGGGTTCCTGGTGCCCCTCGGCTTCAACGAAGGCCCGGGTCAGGCGCTTTCGATCGGCAAGGTGTGGGAGACCGCCGGGTTTGCCAATGGGGCCACCATCGGGCTCACTTTTGCCACGTTGGGCTACTTTTTCGCCTTTTTCGTCGGGGTGCCCCTGGTGAACCGGGGCATCCGCAGCGGGCGGGCCACCTTCGGCCCCCGTAAACCGCCCCGGGATTTCCTCACGGGCGTGTTTCCCCCGGAGGCGGCCAGGGAATCGGCCGGGAGCCTGACCCTGCACTCGGGCAATGCCGAAACAATGGCTTTTCAGGCGGCGCTGGTGGGGTGCGTTTACGGCATCACCTATCTGTTCATCGTCTTTCTCGGCGCCTTGGTGCCTGCCGATGCGGCCAAGATCCTCTGGGGCTTTTTCTTCTTTTTCGGCTTGTTTTTTGCTCTGATAACGAAATGGGTCATGACGCGCTTGGGGGTTCACTATCTGGCCGATGCCGGGGTCCAGCGGCGAATCACCGGCTGGTCCGTCGATTTTCTGCTGGTGGCCACGGTGGCGGCCATCGAGTTGAAAATCGTCTGGGACTATATCCTGCCCATCGGCCTGATGGGCCTGGTCAGCGGCATTTCGACCACGGCACTCGTGGTTTTCTGCGGCAGACGCCTTACGGCCTACAGCCTGGAACGCACCGCCGCCATTTTCGGCGTCGTCACCGGCACCGTCGCCTGCGGTCTGTTGCTGCTGCGCATCCTGGACCCGGATTTCAAGAGCCCGGTGGCCTATGAACTGGCGGTCATGAATGTGATTTCCCTGCCGGTGATCGGGGTGTGCACGCTTTTGACCAACGGGCCCCTGTGGTGGCACTGGCCCCTTTGGCTGGCCATCCTGGTCTTTGCCGGCGTCATGGCCGTGTCGCTGATCCTGATGAAGCTGCTGGGGTTCCTGGACGCTACACCCGCTGCAAAACCCATCGTCTCGACTTCAAAATGAGCGCAGTGTTTTTAAGGTGTCGGATAACGGATAAAGCGGGTCGGCGTGGGACCCAGGACCGGTCCGACAGCGCGAAAAGCGAGCGGGCCGGATTTGAGAGGGCCTGACCACTTACACAGGGATTGACAATGACTGCCTTGGCCAAAATTCTCCTGAAAGGGTTCAGCGCATGAACCGCTATCGCCCCATCGAAACCAACTGGGATTATCAGGCCACCCTGGACAGGCGGCACCGGTTCATGTCGCCGTCCCTGGGGACGTTCACCGCCTTCGGCAAGCCGGTGCTCTTGAAGCGGGCCGACATGCAATATGTCTATGACGAAAGCGACCGGAGATACCTGGACTGCCTGGCCCAGAATCTTTGCATCAGCGTCGGGCACAATCATCCGCTGGTCAGTCGCGAGGTGAAGAAACAGATCGACACCATGGTGCACTGCACCACCATGTACTATCAGGCGGTGCCGGCCCATTATGCCGAGGAGCTCGTCGCCAAAATGCCCCCCGGAGAGGAGTGGGTGGCCCATTTTGTCAACAGCGGGTCGGAGGCCATCGATTTGGCGATTCTGATGGCGCGGCTGCACACCGGCCATTTCGAAATCCTCGCCCTGCGCAATGCCTTTCACGGGCTGCATTTCGGGGCCATGTCCCTGACCGGGATCAAAACCTGCCGCCACAACGTCCCATTGCCCCCTGGTGTCCTCCACGTGCACAACCCGGACCAGTACCGCGGGGTGCACGGCGCCACGGTGGGGCCCTATCTGGAAGAGATCGATGTGACCATCGCTTCGTCCACCCCGGGCGCCGTCGCCGGGTTTATCGCCGAGCCCATCCAGGGCTTCGGGGGGGTGATCCCCTTGCCCGACGGGTACCTGCAAGGCGCCTTCGATCGCGTTCGTGCCGCCGGCGGCGTGTGCATCGTCGATGAGGTGCAGACCGGTTTTGGCCGCATGGGGAGCCACATGTGGGGGTTTGAACGGCACCGGGTGACCCCGGACATCGTGGTCATGGCAAAAGGCATCGGCAACGGGTTTCCCCTCGCCGCGGTGGTGGCCAGGCGGGAGGTGGCCGGATCCATGGCCGGTAAGAAATTTTTCAACACCTACGGTTCCAACCCCGTGGCATGCGCCGCCGGCCGGGCGGTGCTGCGCGCCATCGAGGACGACAGGTTGATGGAAAATGCCGCCGCCATGGGATCGCGGCTGAAATCGAGGATCACGGACCTGGAAGAGACTTGTGCGGTTATCGGTGATTTTCGCGGTCGCGGACTGATGTGGGGGATCGAGCTCGTCAAGGACCGCACCACCAAGGAGCCGGCCCCTGAAGAGGCGGCCCGGGTGGCCGAGATGGCCAGGGATGCCGGCCTGATCCTTGGCCGGGGCGGGGTTTACGGCAACATTCTGCGCATCAACCCGCCCCTGTGCGTCAACGGCGACGATGTCGAATTCATCGGCGACATTCTGAAGGACAGCTGCCGCAAATTGTAAACGGCTGAAGCGCAACGCCGAAATTGGGCCTTCGATCAACCACACCGCCCGGATGACAGCGTGAGCGGGCCAAGTTCAAGGCGTGCGAACACCCGCCGAGCGAGGCGTACTGATGAGTACGCCGCAGCGAGCGCGGGGTGAAGCGCAACGCCGAAATTGGCCCGCTCACGCTGTCATCCTCAGGCGGGCCTCCCAGCCGAGCATGGCCTTCTTCCGCGCCGGCCCGCCCCCGTAGTTGCCGAAATCTGCGGTCTTGCGCACCACCCGGTGGCAGGGGATGACGAAGGACACCGGGTTCTTGCCCACGGCGTTGCCCACGGCGCGCACGGCCTTGGGCATGCCGATGAAGAGCGCCACATCCTCGTAGCTCACGACCGTGCCGACCGGGATCTTCAGCAGGGCCTCCCAGACCTTGATCTGGAAATTGGTGCCCTTGACCAGGACCGGCAGGGGGGTGGCGCGCCGCCAGGCGGAGGGGTCGTAGATCCGCGCGACCAGGGGCCGGGTCCCGGCGGGGTCCTCCACCAGGGCCGCGTTTTTCCAGGCGCCCTTGAGCTCGGACAACAGGCCCTGACGG
This sequence comes from uncultured delta proteobacterium, assembly GCA_963716785.1. Taxonomy (GTDB): domain Bacteria; phylum Desulfobacterota; class Desulfobacteria; order Desulfobacterales; family SpSt-501; genus SpSt-501. The sequence goes on from CAVQUW010000035.1 coordinate 123,538, forward strand.
TTGGATTCGCGTTTGAAGGAAAGCCAGCAGATGCCCCGCTCGGTGCGGCCGATCAGACACTCGCCGAAAGGGCTGTCGTGGAACCCGTAGGTGATGGCGACCCCCCGGCCGCCGCTCTTGTACTCGCCCGGCGTCACCGCCTCACAGGTCACAAAGAGGTCGTGGAGCCGGCTCGGGCCGGACAGCCCGGCGTCCAAGGAAGCATCCAGCAGGCTGGTGGGCTGGGCCAGGAGCTCCTTCAGGTACTCCTTGGTCAAAAACTGCAGGAAGCGCTTGGGGCTGATGCCGACCCAGCTGCTGAACAGCCGCTGGAAATGAAACTCGCTCAGGCCGACGTGGCCGGCGATTTCCTTGAGCTCCGGCTGCCGGTCGAAGCGGGCTTCGATGTATTGGATGGCTTTCTCGATGCGCTCGTAGTCGCGGCAGGCCTGGTCGAAGTTAGAGTTTTTCATGGCGCTTGGTCCTCTTTGGGGATGGGGGTTCTGGCGGTTGCCCTTTTGGTGAAGAGAGTATACACACCCGGTCAGGGCGGCGCCACCCGATTCTTGCGGCCAATACGGCCGGGGCCATTTTGATGCGGGGATGGTCGAGCCGCCATACCAATGCCGGCCCATACGGATTCAAGACCCGACCAATCGAGGTACTCATGGAAGGACAAGCCGGAGATTACCGGGCCATCGTGTCATCGGACTGGAGCGAGTGCCTCTCACCCTCGGGTCCCTTCGACTTCATCGCCTTCAGCTTCCCGCGGCTTGCGCCCGAGCTGAAGGAGATCTTTCGCGGCTACACCGGGAACCGCATCTCGCTGGGGGAGGCCGGCCGCCGCATTCAAGCGATCCTTCCGTCACCGGTCACGGCCGAGATGATGGATGCCTATCTGGAGCGCTCCTTTGCCGTCTACCGCGGGGTGCCGGAGCTGATCGACTGGTGCCGCGGCCACGACATCCTGTTCATGCTCAACACGACGGGTATGATCGGATACTTCCAGCGGGTGTTCGCCAGGGGCCTTCTGCCGCCGGTGCCGGTGCTCTCCGCCAACCCGCTGGTGAGGTTCCCGACGCTTCCGAGCGACCCGCCGCTCGTTCTCGATCTGCTGGAAACCCCGGACAAGGGGAAGAACACGCAGGCCGTGGCGGCGCGCCGGCGCATCCCGCCGGAGAAGATCGTCGTCATGGGCGACAGCGGCGGGGACGGGCCGCACTTCGAGTGGGCCCGCGCAGCGGGGGCCTTCAAGATCGCCAGCATGGCCAAGCACTCGCTCCAATCCTTCTGCGCCGGCAAGGGGATTGCGATCGAGCGCCTCTTCGGCCTCGTTTACGGCGAGGGCGAGAGGCGGGACCCGGCCGGGGAGATGGGGGTCGACTTCAGGGAGCTGATCCCGGTGATCACGGAGACGCTGTTGGCCGGGGAGGGGACCGCGTGAAGACCGATGAGATTTCCCGGCAGCGCCGGGAGGAATACGCCGCGCGCATCAACCGGGTGATCGACTTCATCGAGGGCCACATCGACGAGCCGCTCACCCTGGAGCGGCTCTCAGCCGTGGCCTGCTTTTCCCCCTTCCATTTCCACCGCATTTTCCGGGCCCTGGTGGGCGAGACGCTCAACCAGTTCACGCAGCGGGTGCGCGTGGAGAAGGCCGCGCGCCAGCTGACCGATCACCCCCGCAAGTCCATCACGGCGATTGCACTCGACTGCGGCTTCTCCGGCTCGGCCGCCTTCGCGCGGGCCTTCAAGGAGGCGTTTCACGTCTCGGCCAGCGTCTGGCGGGCGGCCGGGGGTTCCGGCCGGCGCAAGATCCGTGAATCGAAAAGCAAGATCGGTGAACCCCTCCGCAACAACGGCAAAGACGGCGCGCCCGCGGTGGGCTACAACGGCCTCCAGGATCAATCACCCAAATGGAGGAACGCCATGCAAGCCGAACCGAACACCGCCGTCGAAGTCAAGGACCTGCCCGGGCTGACCCTGGCCTACGTGCGCCACATTGGTCCCTACCAGGGCAACTCCGTGGTTTTCGAAAACCTCATCGGCCGGCTCATGATGTGGGCCGGCCCGCGCAACCTGTGCCGGTTTCCGGACACGAAGGTGATCATCGTGTACCACGACGACCCCAAGGTCACCGAGGAGGACAAGCTGCGGATCAGCGTGGGCATCAACGTGCCCAAAGAGACCGCGGTGGAGGGGGAGATCGGCAAGCTGTCGCTGCCGGGCGGGGCCTGCGCCGTGGCGCGGTTTGAGATCGCCCCCGACGAGTTCGCCCGGGCCTGGGATTCGGTCTATGGGGGGTGGCTGCCCGCCAGCGGTTATCAGCCGGACGACCGCCCCTGCTTCGAGATCTACCACAACGACCCGGGTCAACACCCTGAGAAGAAATGCGTCGTCGACATCTGCGTGCCCGTCAAGCCGCTGTGAAAAAAGCAGTCTGAAGGCTCCAGACCGAAGGCTTTCAGCTCAATGGCAAAGCGGAACAAAGCCCGGCGCGGGATACCGCCTCCGGTAGACCTCCCCCGTGATAAGCCTCTTTATCACGGGAGGGGTCCTTTCAGGCAGAAAGCTTCCTCAAGGCCTCCAGCACTTCTTGCGCATGGCCCTTGCTCGGGGCCTTGGGCCAGAGCGCCCGCACCACACCCCGCGGGTCGATGAGCGCCGTGCTGCGGATGACCCCTTCGTACTCCTTGCCGTACATCTTCTTCTTGCCCCAGGCGCCATAGGCCTTCAGCACTGCGGTCTCGGTGTCGCTCAGCAGCTCAACGGCGATGGCGTGCTTCTGGGTGAACTTGCGGTGCGAGGCGGGCGAATCGGGGCTCACCCCGAGCACCACACCCCCCAGCTTCGCAAAGCCCGCCTTCAGCTCTGAAAACTCCAGAGCCTCGGTCGTTCAGCCGCTGGTGTTGTCCTTGGGATAGAAGTAGAGCACCACCCATTTCCCGGTGAAATCCTTGAGGCACACCTGCTCCTCGCCCGCCGCCGGCAGGCAGAAATCCGGCGCCTTCGCCCCTTCTTTCAGCATGTTCTCCTCCTTTTTGTCAGGGGGTTCGCCCGCAGGGCGACCCGTTGTCGGTTGCTGACGTATTTTAGCGCAGGCCCGGCCGGAAGCAAGGGGCCCGCCATCGAGGGTGTTTCCTTTTCTCTTCGCGGCCATCATGCTAAGAGGGTGTCATCACCGAGCCGAAGAAATGGGGGGGGCATGATCGGATCCGAAATACCAGCCGTGGTGTTCGGCCTGGGGGCTGCGGTCAGCTGGGGGGCGGGCGATTTCACCGGCGGGCTCGCCTCCAAAGCGCAGCAGCGTTTACGGGGTCATCATCTTCTCCCAGACCTTCGGCGCGCTCTTGCTGCTCGCGGCCGCCTGGTGGACGGACGCGGCGCCGCCTCCGGCGAGCGACCTCGGTTGGGCCGCCTGCGCCGGCATCTGTGCCGCGCTCGGCTTGCTGGCCCTTTACCGCGGCCTCGCCGAGGGCAGCATGGGAGTCGTCGCCCCCGTGGCGGCCCTGGTGACCGTCTCCGGCCCCGTGGTCTTCGGTGCGCTCTTCGAGGGGCTGCCGGGGCCGGCCCAGGTCGCGGGCTTTGCTCTCGCCTTCGTCTCCATCGGGATGATCACCCGCTCAGGCGGCGGGCGGTCGCTCAGCCGGCGCCACTTGAAGCTTGCGGTCGTGGCCGGGTGTTTCTTCGGCACGTTCTTCATCCTGATGGACCACGTCGCCGACCGGGGGGTCATCTGGCCGGCCCTGGCCTCACGCGCCGCGTCCCTCACGCTGCTGCTCACCGTGGCGTCCGTCTCCGGGCAGGCGCGGCGGCCGCCGGCACGCCAGGTCCCCGTCGCGCTCGTGACCGGCCTGTTTGAAACCGGGGGGACACTGCTCTTCATGCTCGCGGCGAGCGCCGGGCGCCTGGACACGGCCGCCACCCTGGCCTCGCTCTACCCCGCCGCCACGGCCCTGCTGGCAAGGTTCGTGATCAATGAGCGGCTGGGGCGGCTGCAGTGGCTGGGGGTCGGCGCCGCGCTCTTCGCCATCGTCTTGATTTCACGCTGACACCGGACCTCCACGGGTGGCAGGGCTTTGATGTCGCAAGGAGAGCAGGCCGCGGCATAAACGTCGTCCCGATCAGTTCCTCTCTGCAGAGCCTGTCGAAAATCAGCGATGGCGTCTGCATTATTTCCGCATCGGAAGATAACCCGCTTCCCCAGGAAAGCGCCCAACGGGGCGGTGGCCATGGGGTGTTCACTTTCCATCTGAACTCACTTTGCCGCCGCCCATCGTCGCCGCAGATGGACCCACAAGGTCAGCGCATACACCGCGGCCACGGCGGCGGCCAGACGCGGCACCCACATCCAGAAGGCGCCCAGGCCGAGGGACATGAAGATCAGCGGGTCCTCGATCATCGAGTGGTTGATCCCGATCGAGAGCTGGAGCTTTTCAACTTCCAGCGGATCAAGACGCAGCTCCCGCGCCTGCTCCACGATCACGGCCCCGCCGTAGGCCAGACCGAAAAGCGCCCCGGTGAGCCACAGCACCCCGGTCTGCCGATCGAGCCCCATCAACCTCAACACCGGCCCCAGGATCCTGACGCACCCGTCGATCAGGTTGAGCGCCTTCATGACCTCGATCAGGGTCATCACGCCGAGAATGATGGGCAGGATCTTCAGACACAAGCGCAGGGTGTCGGTCAGCCACCCCCGGGCGAAGTCTCCGAACGCAGGCGCCACCGCCAAGCCGGAGGCCGGAGCCGCCAGCGTGCGGCCCTCCCCCGGCCCCAGGAGCCAGGCACACCACCATGCAGGTGATGAAGGCGGCGGCGAGCCGCACCAGGGTGGTCTTGAGAAAGTTGATGCCGGACTTCGCCTGGATCAGCCCTTCCTGGGGCAGATTGTGGGCGATCAGCACAAACACCGTGATCAGGGTCATCTGGTCGAGTGACAGCGGCAGCATGGCCATGGCGGCGATGCACCCGTAGACCCCGGCCAGGACCCCGATCAGGATCGGCAGGGCCGCGGCCGGCGGCAGGTTGAGAAGACCCATGGCCGGTTCGATCAGGAAATCCATCTTCCCGAGTAAGCCGCTGTAGTCGAGCAGCGCGGTGGCCAGCGACACCGGCACCAGGATCTTCAGCATCCAGACATAGCCCTGCAGTCCCCGGCGCAGGCCGCTCGCCGCGGCGTTTCGAATGGTGACGGGCCGTTTCCGGCGTGAAGTGCTGCCCATGCGCTGCGTCCCCATCAATTGGTGAAGGATCCGCGGTCCCTATCACACTCCCGGCGATTCCGCAAAAGCGTTTTCCCGTGGCGGTCCGCCCCCATCCGCTTAAGTTGCCGGGCCATCATGCCGATATCAACACGGGAGGGTCGCACGCGCGGCCTGACGCCTTCGATCTCTCGTGTGGTTCTTGATCCGAAAGGGTGGATGAGCGCAACCATGAGCAAAACAATACCGGATTTTGTCGTTGAAGGCGCCATCGCGGTCACCACCGCCGATGCCTTCAACAGCATCATGAGGCTTTTCCCGGACCGTCCCGAGCTCCTCAGGATGCAGGGCGACCTGTTGGCGGAGCAGGGCCACCGCCAGGCGGCCGCCAGCCACTACGAGCAAGCCGCCCAATTTTTTCTGCGCGCCGGAAGACTGCTTCCGGCGGTCGTCTGCAAATCTCTCGAATGGCGTTTGATGCGGCCGTCCCGGAAAAACGTGCTGAAGTTCCACCTCGCCGCAGAAATCGCCCCCCACGACGAGCGCCCGGTCAACCACTTCGTGCAGCGTCTTACACCTCAGGAGCGCATGGCGGTGTTCGCCCGATTCGAACGCCTCCAGGTACCGGCCGGCCGGTCGGTCAAGAACAACGGTGACCCGGAAAACGGCCTCTATTTTGTCGTATCGGGCAAACTCAAAGAGTCCCACTGCCAGGCCATCGATCAGAAAACCCGGATCCACCGCGAATCCCTGAGGACCTTGGAGGAAGGGGACTTCTTCGGGGATGTTTTCCCGCTGCACGAGACGGGCACGTGCCGGTCCTGGATCGAGACGATGTCCGCGGTTGAGCTGCTGACCATTCCCAAGCGAAGATTGATCCAGCTGTGTTGGAAATACCCGAACGTGGAGCAGGGCATCATCCGTCTGTGCGCGATCCGTGCCAAGGTCAAGTCCGAGTCGCTGTCCGACATGGCCCGCAGGGGCGAGCGCTACAAGGTCCCCGTCAAGATGAGCGTTGAAGTGCTCTCATCGGGAAATGGCGCCGCGGAGATGATTTTGAACGGATACACGACGGACCTTTCCGTTTCCGGGCTCTCTTTCACCGCCGAAATCGACGCCATGGAAGAATCGATCGATCCGTATTTGAGCCTTCAGGACGCGGTGTCCCACCGGGTCCTTGTGACGCTGCCGAACGCCGGGCTCTCGGTGACCATCGCCGGGCAGATCATCCGCTGCCGCAAGGTGATCGTCGACGGAAACAAAACCCTGGCGCTCGGCATCCAGTTTGCCGGAGTACCGCCCAGGCTGCGAGGGGCCTTTTTCAGCATCGCCGGATCGAGCGGCCCCCTCCCGGACCCGCTTCCCGCCTGAGCCCCTTCCCTGCCGGGGAGGACGCAAACCCCGGTCATCTGAACTGCCCGCCGCACGGCCTGCGCGTTTGCAAAAGATATGCACGGTGGTAAGACGCTCCCATTTTTGTTAGAAGCGATTCATGGCGCGCAGCGCCACTTTATCAGCAAGTAAGTCTTGTTTTTGTGGTAGCGGCGTCCCGCCGCGATCATTTCGCGGCAAGATGCCGCTCCCACCAAAAAAGATCAACTTACTTGGAAGTGGTTAGAAGGACCCCGAACCGCAACAGCGGGCACTTTCCCGGCGGCTCGACAATAACGTTTTATGTGCATCTCCTTGGCTCAGTCATATTGCTGACGGTTCTCTCCAACGATCAAGTCGATGACATCTCGGCGCTCCTTATTTTCCACTGAAGCCGTTCCCCCGTCCTTCATTGGACCGACCAATTCCCTTTTTCAGGACATTCATTTCAACTGACGCTTGACAGGAGACACAATGTCTCTTAAATTATGCCAGGAGAATTCCAATGAAGGAAATCGCGAAAAATAAACCGGTCATGGTCACCGGCGCCACCGGCTATGTCGCCGGGTGGATTGTGAAAAAATTGCTGGACGAAGGATTGACGGTCCACGCGGCGGTGCGAGACTCGGAGAACAATGAAAAGCTGAAGTACCTCAACGCCCTGGCCGCGCAGGCACCTGGCAGTATCGCCTATTTCAAGGCCGACCTGCTGGACGACGGGTCTTATGCCAAGGCCATGCAGGGCTGCGAGGTCGTTTTTCACACGGCATCACCGTTTTTTATGAATGTCAAGGACCCACAGAAAGAACTGATCGAACCGGCCCAGTTGGGCACACGCAATGTACTCGAGCAGGCCAACCGCGCTGAATCGGTCAAACGGGTGGTGTTGACCAGCAGCTGTGCGGCCATCTATGGTGACAATGCGGATCTCGAACAAACCCCCAATGGCGTGTTTACGGAAGCGGATTGGAATGTGAGCTCGTCCATCGACCATCAGCCCTATTCCTATTCCAAAATGCTGGCGGAAAAAGAGGCCTGGAAAATTTGCGACGAGCAGGGACGCTGGGACCTGGTGGTGATCAATCCATCCTTGGTGGTCGGCCCGGGCATCAACCCCAAGGGCACATCCGAGAGCTTCAACCTGATCCGGCAGTTCGGCGACGGGTCCATGAAAAACGGTGCGCCGGCCTGGGGCCTGGGTGTCGTGGACGTCCGGGACTTGGCCGACGCCCACTTCAAGGCGGCTTTCACACCCGCTGCCAAGGGGCGCTACATTACTTCCGGCCACAATACGGATTTCCCGAGCATGGCCAGACCGCTGATCTCACGTTTCGGCAACGCCTACCCGTTTCCCAAAAAAGTGCTGCCCAAATGGCTGGTATGGCTGGTTGCACCCATGGTCAATGCCGGCATGACCCGCAAAATGGTCGGCCGCAACGTCAACCATCCCTGGCGGGCGAACAATTCCAAAAGCATCCGCGAATTGGGCGTGCAATACCGCCCGCTCGACGCATCCATGGTCGACTTCTTTCAACAGATGATCGATGCAGGGATCGTATCACCGGCGAATAAATAAAGGATCCTCGATGCGTGCAACGAAAGTGCGTTATTGATTGGTAAGCGGGGTTATTAAATGGGATGGGAGCGAGCCAGAACCGGTGAACAGAAAGAGCAGCGCATTGCCGAAATCATCGATGCAACCGCGCGGCTTTATGAAACGCAGCCCTTCGAAGCCATCACGTTTGTCTCCATCGCCAAAGCGGCCCATTTTACCCGTTCGAACCTGTACAAATATTTCAACTCAAAAGAGGAAATATTTTTCGAATTTCTCAAACAGGATGTGATTCGCTGGAGAAAGGACCTGGTTAAAACCATCGGTAAGAAGAAAAAATACGCTGTGGATGAGTTCGCAGCCGTCTGGCTGAAGGTACAGGGCCGCCACGGACGGATGCAGGACCTGATATCGATTCTATACGATTATCTGGAAAAAAATGCCTCCATCGAACGGATGGTCGATTTCAAGCGGCTGGCCAAAGATGAATATGCAATCGTAACCGAACTGTTGTGCCGCCTGTTTTCAGCGCTGACTCCGCAGAAGGCGATCAAGTTTTTAAACATGCAACTGGCTGTATCCATCGGGCTCTATCGGATGACCAACCTGTCGGCGGCGCAAAAAGAAGTATTGGCGTACCCGGAATTCAAACACCTGAAGGTCGACTATACCGCCTACTACCAGGAGTGCGTCGAATATCTGTTGGAGGGGGTGCTGTAAATTCAGCGGCAAAGCAAGGAGTTCGGCACCAATGGAAAAGGCATGCAAAGGCTGGGAGGTCTTAAACGCGGACGATTATGGTGACATCAATCCCGGGGATCGTGTTCTGATGGGGCCCGAGCCCAGTCATGTGCCCGCAAGAACGTGTTCCTCCTGCTTGCAGCCCTTGAAACGGTGCTCAGCGCCTGTAGGTACCGACCGCAACCGGGGGGCGCTCGCCGCTGCCACGGCCGTCTGCGACGAGGCGTGTCGACCGGATTCTTAACCAATTTAAATCGTAATGTTTAGTCTGCAATTCAGCATCGTCGACTCAAGCGCATTGCGATCCTTGTTGGTTGCGCAAGGAAAAAAATGACAACCATCCACCTGTCGGGATAATCGTCAAACAAGAGACCATGAAACAATATTAAGGCTTCCTGGGAGGATCGATCCTCTTGGCTGCAGCATGAGGACGTATGGGCGGTTTGCCCGACAGGTTCAGCGATTCGACCGGTTTTTCCGGGAGGCGCGTTCGACCGGGTCGGTAAACGAGCAGGGTACGATGGCGGCGCACTTGCCGCAGACATCGGCCAGTCCGTGGCGTTCGTGCAGGCGGGCATTTTCCAGAAGCCGATCGTAGCAGGCGTGGCGGCGAAACGGATCCGCTTCGAGGGCCTTGGCCGGGCAGCGCTGTTCGCATTTACGGCAGGAACCGTCGAACTTGAACAGGCAGCGCTCTCGTTCGCTTCTCGGCGTGGGCGCGATGACGGCATCGGTGACCACGCTTCCCAGCCGCCCGCAGCAGCCTTTGTCCGTGATCAGCATGTGGTGGCGCCCGAAACTGCCGATGCCGGCAATATAGGCCACATGCTTGTGGGACCAGTCGCTCATGAGCTGTTCTTCGTCAAAATTGTGGGTGGCCGGCAGGCGGGTGCCCCGGAAACCCTCATGTTCTAAAAGCCGGTTGATCCGTTCATTGATGCTGGCGATCAGCCGGTTGGTCTCGATATAAGCGACGGCCCAGGACGCGGAACTGAACGTGCCCCGATGGTTGGATCGGGGGATGGATGGGTCGAAGGGCAGAAAAAAGGCGATCGCCGTGCGGGCACCGGGTAGATAGGTCCCCGGGCAATCCATGGGATGGGCGGACGGCTGTTTTCAATTCGCCGAAAAGCGGATCCCCGGCGTCGGCAAATCCCACCAGCGGCGTTTTCCAGCTTGATGCGATCTCCGCATGGCAGCTGGCTTCTTTAACCGTCATCTCAATGGTTTCGATTATTCTATCCCGCATAATTTTTTCTTCAGAATTCGACGTTCAATGTTCAACGTTGGATGTTCGATGTTCATTCGTCGATCCTTTGTCATTCAGGCTTTGCTCCTCCCCCCGCTCCCACATGCCAGAACGCCGCCTCTTCGCGCATGATTCGATCCATGATGGCCCGCCGGCTCTCCCCCAGCTCGTCCAGGATTGCCTTTCTGGCGCCGGAGACGTCATGGGCCTGCAGCCGATCGATCAGCCGGGCGTGGATTTCTTCGAGGCTTTTTCCCGCGTGGCGGATCACCATGAAGCGGGCGAGCCGGTCGTGTAAGCCCCGCAGGGCCAGGGCCAACTCCTGGTTGCCGGATGCCTGGGCCAGCAGGTAGTGGAACCGGGTGTTTTCATCGGTGTAGCGGGTGTACGCCTGGTCGTCGTCTCCGGTGTAGCCGGCGTGAACCTTCTTGAGTGCCGCCAGCTGCGCATCGGTGATGGTCTCGGCGGCCCGCTCCACGGCGGCTGTCTCGAGAATCTCCCGCAGTTCCAGCATGTCCCGCAGCGCTTTCAAGGTGATCTGGGTGATGAAATATCCGGAGCGGGGTTTGATGGTGATCAACCCTTCCTGGTTGAGCATCTGCAGCGCATCGCGCACCGGGGTCACGCTGGTGCCGAACCGGGCCTTGAGGTCGTCGACGGCCATCCGTTCGCCGGGTTTGCGGTGCCCCAAAATGATTTCACTTCTCAGGGTGGCATATATCTGATTTTTAGATGCGCGCACGTTGGTTTTTTGAGGCATCGGGGGCTCCATGGTTAAGCGATTGCATGTGATTTTCGACACAGTCCTTTTTAATATCAGCAACCGGCCTAGTTGCAACAATAAAATTGACTTTTAGATTTCCATAAAATAGTAATTGATACAACTTAAATAAAAATTGATATATCAAAAGAGGTAGCAAATGATACCAACACATGAAAACCGGTTGACCAGCGCCCACTATTCCCGCATGGGCCATCAGGAATGCGATCGCATCCACATCGGAACGCTGGAGATTCTGGAGCGCACCGGTGTGGATGTCCACGACGAAAAGGCCCGGAAGATCCTGGTGGCCGGCGGCGCATCGGCCGACGGCATCCGCATCCGCATCCCCGAACACATGGTGACCCGGGCGCTGGCTTCGGCGCCGCGCCGCCTGACCCTGTACGACCGCCATAAAAAACCGGCCATCCGGGCCTGGGGATACAACACCTACTACGGCGGCGGTTCGGACTGCCTGACCGTGTTGGACCACCATACGGGCAAACGCCGGGCGCCGGTGCTCGAGGATGTCGTGGCCGCCGCCACGGTGATGGACGTTCTTCCTGAAATCGATTTCGTCATGTCCCTGTTCCTGCCCAAGGACGTGGACCAGCGCATCTACGACCGCTACCAGATGGAAGTGATGCTCAACCACACCACCAAGCCCATCGTGTTCGTCTCGCCGGATTTCGAGGGCTGTGTGGCGGCGGTCGAGATGTGCGAAGCCGTGGCCGGGGGCCCGGATGCCTTCCGGCGTTTTCCCTTTGCCACGTGCTACATCAACGTGACATCCGGGCTGGTGGCCAACCAGGAGGCCCTGCAAAAGTGCATCTACCTGGCCGAAAAAGGGCTGCCCCAGTTGTGGATCCCCTTGAATGCCGGTGGCGTCAACGCACCGGCCACGATTGCCGGATGCATGGCCTCCATGAACGCCGGCATCCTTCTGGGGGTGGTGCTCGCGCAGCTGGTCCGCGACGGTTCGCCCATCGCCGTTCCGGGATGGAACGGCGGCCCCTACAACCTTGAAAACCATGGTGGGCAACTACGTGCTGGCCGACGAGCAGGGCGTGCCCACCAGCATGGGCAAACACTACGACCTGCCCGTTTTCGGTTTGGGCGGCTCCACCGATGCCAAGGTGCTGGACCACCAGGCCGGCATGGAATGCACCATCAGCCTGATGACCGCCCTGCTTCACGGGGCCAACATCGTCCACGATGTCGGTTTCATGGATTCGGGTCTTCAGGGCTCGCTTCCGCTTCAGGTGATGGCCAACGAGACGATTGGATTTTTGCGCGCCGCCACCCGGGGCGTCGTCGTGGATGACGAAACCCTGGCCCTGGATGCCATCGATGAGGTGGGCCCCACGGGCAGCTTTCTGCAGCATCCCCATACCATGCGCCACTACAAGGATCCGTTCTATTCCAAGCTGTTCGACAAAGGGCCTTACTCCCTGTGGGAGAAAAACGGCCGTTTGACCCTTGAAGACAAGGCCTCCAGGGAAGTGGATCGGATTTTAAAAACCCATACGGTCGATCCTTTGCCCGAGGATGTTCAGGCGAAGATTAATGCCATCGTGAAGCGGGAGCAGGAGTGGATTGATGGGAAAAAGGGGTAGTTTTGGTGCGTTCACGGGTTCAGGGTTCGGAGTTCGGGGTTCAGGGTTCGGGAGTCAGGAGTCAGGAGCCAGGAGCCAGAATAAGGAGGTTGCCTTCGAATGCGTTAAATTAAAATTACGCAGGAGCGAAGCGACAACAACGCCATTCTGAATTCTGACTCCTGACTTCTGGATTCTTGTTTTTTAGTTCTCAACCAATCTTGGCAATGTCTGATGTCCCAACAGGAGGATCGCCCATGTCCGACGACAAGCATTTTTTTCTCAGGGAACCCTGGATTTACGACAAAAAGGCGGTCCAGCCGATCCGCGACGATGCCGCCGATGGATTCGACACCCGCAGCCTGCATGCCGGCTTCAACCCCATGCAGGACCAGAACGAATTCAGGTCCTTCGTGCCGCCATTGGTGCAGTCGATCACTTTTCCCTACGAGACCTTCGATAAAATACCCTGTCCGGTGTACGGCCGCACACGCACCCCCACCAACACGGTGCTGGAGGAGCGCATCGCCTCTCTGGAAGGGGGCGAGGCCTGTCTGACGGCCGCTTCCGGGTCCCAGGCCCTGTTCAACCTGATCTTCACGATCGCCCGTCCCGGCCACAATGTGGTCACCTCTCTGAATGTCTTCGGCGAGGGTTACAAGCAGGCGGTGACGATTTTCCCGGAACGCTGCAACGTTCAATTCAGATTCGTCGACGATCCGGCCGATGCAGCCAGCTGGGACCGTCAGATCGACGAAAAGACCCGGCTGGTGTGGGTGGAGACGCCCAGCAACCCCTGCCTGTTCGTCACCGACATTCAGGCCGTGGCCGAGGTGGCCCATGCCAAAGGGGTGCCGCTGATGGTCGACAACACCACGGCCACCGCCGCACTGCAGCGGCCCTTGGACATGGGTGCGGACATGGTGATGCTCTCTATTTCCAAATTCATGGCCGGCAACGCCACCATCCTCGGCGGCGCAGTGGTGGGGCCGGAGCCGCTGGTGGAGGACATCCGCTGGAACACCACCGAATTCGTGGGGGCCATCATGCAGCCCATGGAAGCCTGGATGACCCTCCAGTACATCGAGACGCTCTCCATGCGCATGCAGCGCCACAGCGCCAATGCCCTGGCCGTGGCCCGCTACCTGCACGCCCATCCCAAGGTGGAGCGGGTCAACTACCCGGGCCTGGACGATCACCCCCAGCACGCGCTGGCCTGCCGGCAGATGTCCGGCCACGGCGGTCTGCTTTCATTCGTGGCACCCGGAGGCATGCCAGGGGCGGCCACGGTGATGAACCGTTTCAAGCTGGTGGTGCACGCCGTCACCTTCGGCACCAGCCGCTCCATCTGCATGCACCCGCCCACCATCACCCACGAGCACATGACCCCCGTCGAGCGCAAGGCTGCCGGCATCGACGACGGCCTGATCCGCTTTTCCGTGGGTCTGGAAAATCCGGAAGACATCATTGCCGACCTGGAACAGGCCCTGGCCGAGGTATAACTATCCGATCGCTGCCATTCTGCCTCAACACGCAGTTTACTCCGGCGTCCTGCCATCAAGATCCTTCATGTTGAACAGCACGTCGTTCTCCCAGTAGGACTGCTCCAGTCTGGCCTGGTGCGCTTTCAGGGCGTCGCCCTGCCGGCTGGCCAGCTCGTGGACCAGGTAATTGATCAGGCAGGATATGGGAGTGGGGCTTCCCAGGAACGGTATAAGCTTTGATGCGGCAATCAGCTGGTGGTCGGCAAATTGGAGCACCGGGCAGGTGGCGCTGTCGGTGATCACCACCAGGATTTGCCCCAGGCGTTTGACGAGCTTGCCCAGGCGAATCAGTTCGTTGGGATAGCGGGAGGTGGCGATGATCACGACAACGCTGTCCGCCGGGGCAATGGTCAGCCAGTCGATGGTGGTGCGGTCGCTGCCTTTCAGGATGTGAATGTTCTCCCGCACCTTGGTCATGGCCCAACCCATATAATAGGCCAGCGTATAGGAGAGCCGCGAGCCGATCACGTGAATCGGCACCCGTCGGTCCAATACGTCGACCACCGCTGCCATGGTTTCGACGTCAAGGGAATGATAAAGCTGCTGGAGATTGTCTATCTCCTCGGCAACGGTTCGGCGGAATCGAACAGCACCGGGTGCTTTCATGTCCGCGATATCCAAACGGTCCAGCAGGGTCAGTTCCGTGTCCACGAAATCTCGCAGGGCCTGTTGAAAATCGCTGTAGCGGTCATAGCCGATGCCGGCAACAAACCGTACCACGGTGGCCTCGCTCACCTCACAGGCTTCAGCCAGTTCCTTGGTGGTCATGAATACCGCTTTGCGCGGCTGGGATATGATATACTCTCCTAGAATACGCCCTTTAGGCGTGAGCCCTTCGATGCTTTCGGAAATTTTCTCGATCAAGGGGTGCAGTTTAAAGCTTGTCACAGTGGCCTCCGCACATGTTTTGAATGAAAAACGTTCATAAAAATAAAACCTTTCATCACCGATCTGCCAATTTTCCTTTCAAATGACCCCTTCCGATACCAAACCACAGGGAGGCTCGAAAGCGCAATAAAAAAATCTTAAACACTCCCCCAAAATACATTTATTATATTGTTATCATTTCGTTTTATATTTTTCCCAGGCATATCTTTGCCTTTAGGTGAGCCGATAAACTGAAAAAAATGGGCTGAATGACATTTTTTTAATTGACATTGATTATTTCATATGAAAGATGAAACATTCATTTGACTCTCTCAAACGACATTCAATATTTTGACATTATGATCGGCCCAGAACCCAGAACATAATAGCTGACAAGCTCATAAGCCGAGAGCTCAAGGCTGAAGGCTCAAGGCTGAAAGCTCAAAGCTGAAACCCAGAACCCTGAACATATTAGCTGATAAGCTCATAAGCTGGTGAGCTGTTGGGGTCAAAGCTGAAACGCAGAACCCGGAACCCGTAGCATACCATGATTATCATCGGAGAACTGATCAACGCCAGCCGCAAGGCGATCAAGGCGGCCCTTGCGGTGCAAAACGGCACCCCCTTGATCAACTCGATCAGCCTTGAGAAGGAGCGCTACGAAAAACGCATGCCGATCATTGCCGCCGAGGCCCTGGCCGGCCGGGACAACTTCTGCATGAACTATCTCAAGGCCTTCCGGGCGGGGATGTTCGAAGGGTAGCAACGTCGATTGGCTCGCCGGGGGAAACGGTCCGCCGGCCTTTACATACTTTTACAGGAGAAGAATAATGAACTCGAAGGGTCTCAGCGGCGGCATCTACAAACCCTTGTCGCCCGAAGGCATCGACACCATCCACGACGCATCACTGACCATCCTCGAAAAGACCGGTTTCGCCTTTGAAACGGGTTTGGATGCAACAGTAGATATGTTGGCCAACGCGGGTGCCACGATTGACCGGGAGATGAAACGGATCCGGTTTCCTCGTGCACTGATCCTCGAAGCAATTGCCAAGGCACCTTCCCAGGTGATCCTGTACGCACGCAATGGAAAAAATGACCTGGACCTGACCGAAGACAAGGTCCACCTGGGCACCGGCGGTGCGGCCGTCAAAATCCTCGATCTGGACACCGGCGAGCCCCGCTCGTCGACACTCAAGGACTTGTACGACCTTGGCCGGCTGGTGGACCGGCTCGATCACATTCATTTTTTCCTGCGTCCCTGCATCCCCACGGATATCCCCGAGGCCGATTACGACGTGAACATGTTTTACGCCTGCCTCAAGGCGACCGGAAAACATGTCATGAGCGGCGTCAATGACGAGGCGGGGCTGCATCGGGTCATCGACATGGCCGCCATGCTGGCCGGCGGGAAGCAGCCGTTGAAGTCAAAACCCTTTATCTCGATCATTACCTCCTTTGCCATTTCGCCGTTGAAACTGTGCACCCAATCCACCCTGATCATGCAGGAATGCAACCGCCAGGGCATCCCCGTGGCCCTGTCCGCCGCGCCCATGTCCGGCTCCACCAGCCCCATGACCATGGCCGGCACCCTGGCCCAGCTGCATGCCGAACAGCTGGCCGGTATCGCCCTCTGTCAGCTGACCCAACCCGGTGCCCCGCTGCTTTACGGCGGTATTCCGGGCATGGCCAACATGGCCACCATGGGCTATTCGGGTGGCGGCGTGGAATGCGGCATGATGAATGCGGCGATCCACCAGCTGGCTGCCCACATCCGAGTGCCCAATTACAACTCCGCCGGGTTGACCGATGCCAAACTGCCCGATGCCCAGGCCGGTTGGGAGAAGGCCATGACTATCCTGCTTGCCGCCATGGGCGGTTCCAACTACATGCACCATAGTGCCGGCATGCTCGAGTCCATGCTAACGGTGGCCCCCGAACAATTCGTTATCGACGACGAGATTATCGGCATGGCCTGCAAGGTGCTCAAAGGCATTGATGTTGACGCAGACCACCTGGCCATGGAAGCCATCGATACGGTGGGGCCGGCCGGCAATTTCATGATGTCACCCCACACCATGCAATACATGCGCAGTGAATATTTCCAGGGTAACGGCGTCTCTGATCGCAAGAGTCGTCACCAGTGGGAAAAAGGTGGATCGATGGACACCCGTGAGAGGGCTAAGGGTATTGCCCGCAAGATCCTGGAGGCCACGGAGGCACCCTATATTCCGGAAGACATCGATCATAGCGATCCGGCGAAAATACAACATTCTATTGTAGGCAACGCGAGAAGAATCAAATGGCGACACAGGACATTTTCAATTCAGTGCTGGGTTTTTATGAAGCCGGTGTAAAGTCACTGACCCAAGAGGAGATCGACGCCGGCACTGCCGTCGATACTATTTTTAACAACATCATAGAGATGGACGGGAGGGGCCGGGCGGATATCGCGTCACTCGATAAGCGGTGAAAAAAGAAGCGACAAACCGACAGATAAGTCCGTATGACACCCTGACGTCATTTTGCCGGCAAAGGCCTTCTACATCGGCGCCTTGAGTGCATCCTGCCCGTATAAAAATTTTGAGCGAACGCTCGAAACCCTGATTGGGTGCTGTGCGCTTTATTGACGCAAAAAGGAAAATATGGCAAGCTGGTCTTATCCTTTCTCCCGGCGTATAATATCATCTGCAAGGTTCGGACAACACAGCTCGATTTTCCGATGGCGTCGGTTGTAAACCACACGAATCAATATCTGCTGCCACCCAAACAAAAAGAACCATAGGTGATTGATGGAAGAGATTATCCGATATGTTGGCAGTAATTACCCCACCATTATCAAGCTGACCATTGAACATCTCTATCTGGTGAGCATCTCCGTGGGTGCGGCGATTCTCAGCGGTGTACCGATTGGGATCTTAATCACCAAGGACAAGAAGCTGGCGGATGCAGTTTTGTATATCGCCTCGGTGATCATCACCATTCCTTCTGTGGCAATGTTCGGTCTGATGATTCCTTTGCTGTCGCTGGTCAACCGCGGTATCGGATTTTGGCCGGCGGCAATCGCCATCTTTTTATATTCGCAATTGCCGATCATTCGCAATACGTATACCGCCATCAACAATATTGATCCCGCGCTGCGTGAAGCGGCCAGAGGCATGGGCATGAGTGACTGGCAGCGGCTGGCAAAAGTTGAAATCCCGCTCGCCGTCCCCGTCATCATGGCCGGGGTCAGAATGGCCGTGGTCATGAACATCGCCGTTGCTACGATTGCCGTATACATAGGTGCGGGAGGACTAGGCACCATCATCAATGAGGGAATTACCGGTTCCAATAGCATCAAGCTGATTGTCGGCGCGATCGCCGTTTCACTGTTGGCGATCATCGCGGATTATCTCTTTTTATTTATTCAAAAAATGCTGACACCCAAAGGGTTGAGTGGAGCGATGCCATGATTCGACTTGAAAATTTGACCAAACATTTCGAAGTGCCGGGGAAAGAGCCGGTCATTGCTGCCAATAACGTTACCATGGAGGTCGGTAAAGGTGAGATTTGTATCTTTTTGGGGCCGTCGGGTTGCGGGAAAACCACGGCTTTGAAAATGATCAACAAACTGATCCCCAAGACATCCGGAAAAATCTATATTGACGGCAAGGACACGGACGATCTTGATCCGATCACATTGCGGCGTGAAATCGGCTATGTGATTCAGCAAATTGGCTTGTTCCCCAATATGACCATTGAAAGCAATATCTGCGTGGTGCCGGATCTGCTGAAGATGGACAAGAAAAAAAGCCGGGAAAAGGCCCGTGAGTTGATGGAGATGGTCAACCTTGACTCAAATATCTTTTTAAAGCGCTATCCTCGGGAACTTTCCGGTGGCCAACAGCAGCGCATTGGTGTGATCCGCGCACTGGCCGCTGATCCGCCTGTGATGCTAATGGACGAGCCTTTCGGGGCCATTGATCCCATCAATCGGGCAGTGATTCAGGATGAATTTTTGAAGCTGAATGCGAAACTGGGTAAAACCGTCCTGTTTGTCAGTCATGACATTAACGAAGCCATAAAAATGGGAGATAAAATTGCCATTTTCCGCGAAGGCATTCTCGAGCAGTGTGATACGCCGGATGAGATCCTCTCCAATCCGGCCAACAGCTTTGTTAAAGAATTTGTGGGCACGGATCGCGCCTTGAAACGGCTCAAACTCATCAAGGTTACCGAAGCGATTTTGCCGTTTCGAATGGCCGTCAATTCTGATGACCCACTGGATAAAGTGGCCGAAAAGATGCGCGACCGCAATGCAAACATCGCCGTGATGGTCGGCCCGCGAGGTAGAGCACGGGGTTACATTACCAGTGAAAAAATTAAGGGTGATAAGATCGGTATTGTCAGCGAGTACATTGATCCGATCCCCGGCACGATCCACGAAAATGACAACCTGCATGACGCCGTCTCACAAATGTATGTGCACGCGAGCGATTGGCTAGCGGTCGTGGACGATGACGGTGCCTACAAAGGCTACATCACGCAACACATGATTGCCAGCCTGCTCGGTGAAGCGCCCCGCAAACGAGGCGACAAAATTACCTAGGATCGATTCATGAACTACGTCATAGAGCTCATTAAACAAAGTAAGACGTTCTTGCTGTATATCCTGCTGGCAGTGGTGTACCTGTTTGGTGTTTTTTCCGAATCGACCGGCTTGATTAAAGAGTTCATGGATACTTACGAGGACTGGATTTACCTGCTCAGGCAAAATGTATGGATCGTTTTTTCCTCCGGTATCACCGCGTCAATTTTAGGGATCGGTTCAGGTATCCTGATGACTCGACCTTGGTTCAAACGTTATGCGGAAGTGTTTGCCCAAGGTTTCAATATTCTCTCTGCGGTACCCACGCTGGCAATTCTAGCGATCATCATGACCCTTACGGGGCTTGGTTTCAAATCGGCGTTTATTGGTTTGGCCACCGTCACCATTTTGCCTGTGGTCAGAAATACCTTTCAGGGTATCAATGAAGTTCCGGAACATATGATTGAAGCCGCACGTGGTCAGGGAATGACCGATCAACAAATTCTGTGGAAAGTACAAATTCCCAACGCCCTATATGTCATTTCAGCCGGTATTCGAACCGGTTTTGCCTTGAATGTCGGCACCAGTCCTTTGATTACCCTGATCGCCGCCGACAGCCTGGGAGAGTATATTTTTACCGGGATTCAACTCAATGAATTCAACTCTTTGTTAATCGGATCCTTATCGATTGCCGCTTTGGCGATTGGGACGGATTTTGTTCTGTCAAGACTACAGTTTTGGCTCATACCGAAAGGTGTAAATCCGCAGCGCTTTGCGCAAGAATAACTTTCATAAAAGGAGGAAATGACCTTGAAAAATACATTAAAAAAAATCAGTTTCGTAACGATTTTACTCATCGTGGTGTTTACCGTGCAAACGGTATCGGCGGCCTCCATCGTTGTTGGCGGTAAGGGGTTTACCGAACAACTGCTTCTGGCTGAAATCACCGGTCAATATTTAACCGCTCAAGGTTACGATGTTCAACTCAAAACCGGTATGGGGACCTCACTGGTGCGTCAGGCGCTGGAAAACAAACAGGTGAATTTGTATTGGGAGTATACAGGAACAGCCTTTTTGACTTTCCACAAGAATAAGTTCGCCAATCAGCCTGGTGAAGAAATCTATGAAGCGGTGAAAGCCGAAGATGCGAAAATTGGCATTGTTTGGCTGAATGCATCTGCCGCCAATAATACCTATGCCCTGGCAGTTCGCCAGGCCGATGCGGAGTCAAAGGGCATGGAGTCGCTGGAAGATCTCGCGGCCAAACTCAACGCGGGTGATAAATTGACCCTGGGGTGTAACATTGAGTTCTACAAACGGGACGACGGTTTGAAACCGCTCCAAGAAGCGTATGGTTTTGAATTCCCCCGTTCTGCAATTAAACGCATGGAGACCGGTTTGATTTACACGGCCTTGAAAGACGGTGATGTGGATGTTGGCCTTGTTTTTGCCACGGATGGACGCATCCCGGCGTTCAATTTCAGGGTGCTCAAGGATACAAAAAATTACTTTCCAGCATATGCAATTACGCCGACCGTTCGTAAAGAGACGCTGGAAGCGAATCCAGAGCTTGCAGAACACCTGAACAAACTGTCCGGCCTATTCGACGACGCGACCATATCAGCCTTAAATGCGGAAGTTGATGTCGACAAGAAGTCGGTCACCGAAGTGGCGCAAGGCTTTCTGAAGGCCAAGGGTTTATTGTAGAACCATTACCCCGGCACGATGGTTTCTTGGCCGTTGTGCCGGGGTTATTTTTAATGAGAGCAGCCATGGGTGAATTGACTTCATATGTCACCGATTTCACGCTGAAAACCCGTTGGGATGACCTGCCCGACGCAGTTCAGCATCAGGCCAAACGCTGCCTGATGGACACGTTGGGGGCGCTGATCGCCGGATCGCAGACACCCGTTGCCGCCATCATGCGCAAAACGGCTCTGGAACAGTACAGCGGTGATCAAGCCACCATCATGGTGACCGGCGAGCGGGTGTCGGCCGCCGGCGCTGCCCTGGCCAACGGATTCTTCGGCAATGCCCTGGACATCGACGACGGCTACCGCAATGTCAAGGGCCACCCGGGTGCCTGCGCCCTGCCGCCGGTGCTGGCCGCCGCCCAACTGGCTGGCGGGTGCACCGGGGCGCAATTTCTCACCGCCCTGGTGGTGGCCTACGAACTGGGTATCCGCGCCGGGGTGATCCGCCACGCCACATACCAGGTCTACCACTCATCCGGAAGCTGGGGCGCCGTCGCCGGTGCAGCGGCTGCCGGCAGACTGGTGGGCCTCACCGAGGAGCAGCTCTTTCACGCCATGGGCGCCGCCGAATACCACGCGCCCATCGCCCCCATGATGAAAGGCATCGACACGCCGGCCATGGGCAAGGACAGCATCGGCTGGGGCTGCATGGTGTCGGTCCTGTCCGCGATCATGGCCCGGGACGGATTCACCGGCATTTGCCCGCTGTTCGACGATGCCCCGGACCGGGCATGGGTGGAAAACCTCGGGCAGCGTTGGGAAATCTTAAACCTTTATTTTAAGCCCTATGCCGCCTGCCGCTGGGCTCAGCCGGCCGTAGCCGGCGCTCTCAAGATCACCCGAGAACACCATTTGACACCGCACCAGATCCGGCGCATTCGCGTACGCACCTTCGAGGCCGCCATCCGCCTGCCCAACGGACACCCCCGCAACACGGAGGAGGCCCAGTACAGCCTGGCCTTCCCGGTGGCCGCCGCACTGCTGGACGGCGAGGTCGGACCCGCTCAGGTTTTGCCACCTCGCCTGCACGATCCCGATCTGCTGAGTTTGTTGGACCGGGTCTCCACCGAAGCCGTCCCTGAATTTGAAGTCGAGTTCCCGGCCAAAGCCCCGGCCGAAGTCGTGATCGAGACCACAACGGGTGAGATATACCGATCGGGCCGTATCGAAGCACGGTGGGAACCACCGGACACGCTGCCTTCGGACAGCGATCTGGAAAGCAAATTTCTCTGGCTGGCCGGCCCGATCATTGGTAAAGTGAAAGCCGGCGGTCTGATAGAACAAATCTGGTCGGCCGACCAATGGACATCCATTGATCCCATCATCACCGGATGCAGGGCAGCCATCGCCTGACCGGTGATCGTGCTCAGATTAATCCTTCACACACGTCGAAGAAAGGGTCCCATCGATGAAAGTGGGCGTCTACCAGACCGATCCGGTCCTGCTGGATGTAAAATTCAACTTGGCATCCACAATTGAAAAAATTGAAGCGGCCAAGGCGGAAGGGGTCGACCTGGTGGTCTTCCCCGAACTGTCCCTGACCGGCTACTTTGTCCGGGAAAGATATCACGAAGCGGCCCTGCGCATGGACTCGCCGGAAATCAGGCAGCTGGCCGGGGCGACCAAGGGCACGGCGGCTGTCGTCGGATTCATCGAAGAATCCCCGGCCATGAATTTTTACAATTCGGCCCTGGTGGCCGTGGACGGCGAAATCCTGTTTGCCTACCGCAAGCTCAATCTGCCTAACTACGGCGTCTTCGAAGAGCGCAAGATCTTCTCCGGTGGCAAGCATGTCCGCGTCTTCAAGCTCAAGGGCCTGACCATCGCCCCGTTTATCTGCAACGACCTGTGGCACCCCTCACTGCCCTATTTAGGGGTCACCCAGAAGGCGGACATCTTTGTCACCATGTTCAACTCCTCCCGGGGTTCCATGGGCAACGAGTTTTCCAACATCGAGAGCTGGAACATCATCAACCGGTTCTACTCCCGGGTGTTTGGTGTATACAACCTGTGCGCCAACCGGGTCGGCTGCGAGGTATTTGAAGACCTCCGGTCAGACGCCTGCGAACCGACCGACTCAGCCCCTGAGGCCGTCGACGAGAATCCGTTTCGTTTCTGGGGCGGCAGCGAGATCATCAACCCCTTCGGCCAGGCCATCATCACGGCGGCCCTCTTCGATCCCGATGCCATCTTCGCGGATATTTCCCGTGACATCGTCCGCAAGAAACGCATCCTGCTGCCCTACCTGCGCAACGACGACCCCTACTTCACCCACCGGGAACTGGGCCGGATTCTTTATGGCAAGCACCAACCGGACTAAAACGACAGCCCATGCTGCATTTGACGCTCAACATCGGCTTGCCTTCAGCGTCGCATTTCGCTACTAATAGGCAGCCAAATTTAATATCCACCGCTTCCTCTGCCCGGCCCCGGATGCCATCGCATGTCCGCCATCACAAAGAAGGTTTAAGGAGGTCCGCATGTTGATGAATACCCAAGACCATTATGGTTTGATTGCGCGCCTGCTGCATTGGCTCATCGCTGCGCTGGCCATCGGCATGCTCGTGGGCGGCAGCCTGATGTCTATTCTGCCGGCCGGTGGCTTTAAGGCCGCTGCAATTGCCGGCCACAAATCTATCGGCGTCGTCATCCTTTTGCTGATGATCGGCCGCATCGCCTGGCGGCTCACCAATCCACAACCCCGTGACCTGGGCAACATCCCGGTGTTGAGCTACATCGCCCACCTGGTGCATATTTTTTTGTATGTATTGCTGCTCCTCCAACCGCTGGTGGGCATCCTCATGTCCCAGGCCTATGGCTATCCCGTCTCCGTTTTTGGAATTTTCAAACTGCCCCCGCTGGTTTGGCAAAGTCCGTCGCTGGGAAACGTCTTGCGGGAGGCTCACGGTGTGACCGCCGCCCTGCTTGCGGCCTTCATCGCCATCCATGTTGCGGCTGCCCTGAAACACCATTTCATCGACCGGGATCGGACGCTGAGGCGCATGCTCAAAGGAAGCTAACCGATAGAAGGAGGAACACCACCATGCATCAGGTCATGATCCATCCGGCAACCTACGAGACCGTCCGTGGGGCGATAGACCATACGTTTGATTTGTTTCCTTTGGATCTCAAAGATAAAAAGGTGGTGATCAAGCCCAACGTGCTGCGGGGATCGGAGGCCGCCGAGGGGATTGTCACCCATCCGGCCGTGCTGGCTGCGGTGGTGGACAAAGTGCAAATCCTGGGGCCGGCTTCGATTGTCGTGGGTGACAATCCCGGCCTTTTCAGCTACGGCGCCAATGAGGCGGCCTTCGAGCAGACCGGTCTCATGGCCGCCGCCCGTGGCCACTACCGCAACATTGGCCTGGATGCCGTTTCCTTGCCCTTTCATCCCGATTTCATGGAGACGGTGAACGTTTCCCGTGCCATCGTCGAGGCAGACATCGTCATCAGCCTGCCCAAGTTCAAAACCCACGGGCTTACGGTCATGACCGGCGCCATCAAGAACAGCTACGGGATCCTGCCAGGCGCCCAGAAGGCCAGGTTGCACAAGCTCGCCGGCAACCCATCCCGGTTTCACGATTTGGTGGTGGAGGTATTCAGGCTGCGGGTACCGGACCTGTTCATCGTGGACGCGGTGGTGGGCATGGAGGGCAACGGCCCGGCCTCGCCGGAACTGCGCGAGATCGGCCTGATTCTGGCTGGGGACAACGCTGTGGCCGTGGATGCCGTGATGGCGGCCATGATGGGACTGGATCCGGGTCGGCTGCGATTTCTCAGGAGAGCCGCCGAAGCCGGTCTGGGCGCCTGGAACATGGAGGCGATTCGAATCGACGGTAATCTGGTGCCCCTGGATAATTTTAAGCTGCCGCCATTGGGCGGCGAGGCCATCCAGGAAAATGCGGCGGTTCAGGATATGTTGGAAAGCAAAACCCGGCTCACGCCCCGGGCGGATCCGGACGGCTGCACGGCCTGCGGGACCTGCGTGGAGCAGTGCCCGGCCCAGGCCCTGTCCATGCCGGACGATTTGCCCCAGGTGGATATGGACCTCTGTGTCACCTGCTTTTGCTGTCAGGAGATCTGCCCGGATAAGGCCATGGTCCTTCAGTAATACGTGAAGAGATGTCTCTCAACGCCATTCGCGGTATTCGTTCACAGGTTCAGCGTTCACCGTTCTGGGTTTGTTTGCTGTTGAACCCTTGATCGGCTACAAAATTTATCTATTTCTTCTCGCGGAGAAGGTTAGCGCCAGATGTTTTCTTGGGAATTTTAATCGAAAAGCGGGACCCCGTGTCCGGTTCCGATTCCAGAGAAATTCCGCCGCCGTGCTGGCTGAGGATTCGGTTGGAGATGAACAGTCCCAGGCCGGTGCCGCGTTCGCCCTTGGAGGAAAAAAAGGGTGTGAAAACATTGGCGCGGGTCGCTTCGTCCATGCCGATGCCGTTGTCCGACACATTCAGATAGATGTGATCTGCATCCTGGGTGACCTCGAAGCAGATCTCGTGAGGCCGGCCCGACCGATCCGACCGGCAGGCTTCCACGGCATTCTCGATGATATTGGTCAGGGCACTGCGAACAATGCCTGCATCCACCTCGAACCGGCCGATGGCCGGGTCGAAACGGTGGGTCAGTGTGATATCCTGCCCCATTATCTTGGGTCCCACGGTGTTGAGCACCTCCTCGGCAAAACCGAGGACGTCCACCGTTTCCCATTTCAGGTCTTTTTCCTTGGCATAATAGAGGATGTCCAGCACCATGTCCCGGATGCGCCCGACCATGAAGCGTACGATATCCCATCCTTCGCGGATCTGCTCCTGATTTTCCTTTTTGAATCCGGAATCCAGCAGATACATGCCGCCGTCCAGGCCGGTAAGCAGCCCCTTGATGCCGTGGGAAACCGATCCGATCATCAACCCCAAGGAGGCCAGCTGGTCTTCGAGCCGGCGGGTGCGGGTGATGTTGGTGGACATCTCCATGACGTGGGTGATGTTGCCGGCCAGGTCGCGAATGGGTGCGGTCTGGATGAGCACCCGGTAGGTCTCCCCGCGTTTCGAGGTGACCTCCATCTCGCTTTGGTGGGACTGGCCGTCGCTGAAGGTTTTGGCCACCGGGCAGTCGGGGCATCCATCGTCCCGGTCTTTGTATATGTTGTGGCAGCGTGCGCCGACAGTCAGGTTGAAGTCCTCCTGAAAGCGGCGGTTGGCCGCCTGGATGGTCAGGTCGGGGTCTTGCACCGTAATATAGCAGGGCGCTTCGTCGAAGAGTTGCTGGTAGCGTTGTTGGGTGGCCTGGAGCCGTTCCTGCAGGCGCCGGACCTCGCCGATGTCGGCCCCGATCTCCACCACCAGCTCCACAGCGCCCTGGCTGTCGCGGATGGGGGCGGTGTGGACCATCACCGGACCCCGGGTGCCGTCGGCATATACCACGGTGACCCGACGGCGCATGCCCGTGCCGGTGGCAAAGGTCTCTTTTACCGGTGAGGTTTCCACGCTGTCCGGTGGATAAGCAGCTGCACTGGCCTGGCCGACGTGGTCCCCCAGGCGCTCCCGGTAGAGTGGATTGATGGCGATGATCTCCTGGTGGCGGTTGTGGATGGCGACGAAGCAGGGCAGTTCGTTGAAACAGTTGATGCCGGCATCCAGATCGCCGGCAATGCCGCGAAGCGCCGAAGACAGGCCTTCCACGGCCTGGCCCACGGCCGCCAGCCGTTCGGTTTTCATCAGCCGGGCGGTCTGCTCGCTTACCAGGTTTTCCAGGTTTTCGGTGTAGGCCCGCAGCTGCGTGCGCATGCTGATGCGATCGTTGGCCCGTTTCAGGGCAATCTCCAGGACATCGTCGTTGATGGGTTTGGTGATAAAATCGGTGGCTTCCAGTTTCAGGCACTTGATGGCCAGATCCATGTCTCCGTGGCCGGTGAGCATGATCACTTCCGTGTCCGGGCTTTCCGCCTTGATCTGCTGGAGCAGGTCGATGCCGTCCATGAGGGGCATCTTGATGTCGGTGAGAACGATGGGGGGGCTGTGCTGTCGGAAAACCGCCAACGCCTCCCTGCCGTTTTGTGCAGTGAACACCTGGTAGCCGATGTCCATGAGGGAGATACCCAGAACTTTCCGGATGCCTTCCTCATCATCGACCAGCAGGATCTTTTCTTCCATTTCTACCCTTTTCGTAAAGCCATGAGACCCATCGCCGTGTCCAGCAGATGCTGGGCATCGGGCGGTTTTTCCAGGTAAGCGTCCGGATCGGGAAGCGGCTCGGCCAGTTTGATGTTGAGCATTTTCAGATAGTGCTGGAAAGACCGCTGCCCCACGGCCGACAGCATGATGATGGGAATGTGCTTGAGCAGGTGGTCCGTTTTGAGGCTTTTGTACATCAACGCGCCACCCGTGCCCGGCATCATCACGTCCAGTACAATCAGGTCGGGGGTGATTTCGCGGGCTTTTGCCAGGCCAGCCGATCCGTCCCGACAGGTCTCGGTGCGGTATCCGTTGGTTTTGAACAAGGCGGAAATGAACACCCGCATGTCCATGGCATCGTCGACGATGAGAATGGTTCCCCTGGAGGATTCCAATTTGCGGATCCTACGCCTTGTCCGGGTGATTGACGCTGGCTACCGGGCAGGAGGATCGCAGCACCACCTGTTCGACGGTGGAACCCAACAGGGCCAGTTCGGGATCGATCTCCCGGGTATGGTGGGCCATGACGATCAGGTCGGCCTGCTTCTCCCGGGCGAATTTGAGAATTTCCACGTAGGGCGTTCCCTCCCGGATCCCGATTTCGTAATTGTCGAACCCTTTGAGCTGCGAGAGGTATTTGGCGTCAATTTTTTTTCGGGCCGCTTCGATGTGCGCTTCGATTTCCGCCTGACCCTTCACTTTTCCCGGTTCGGATGCGTTGATATCCACGGCATGAAAAATGTGCAGTCGCGCGTTGACTTCCTTGGCCAACTTCGCGGCCCAGAGGAAGGCACTGGTGGCTGGTTTGGAAAAATCGGTGCCGACGACGATGTTGGAAAAAAGCTTCCAGCAGGTGGTGCAGGGACGGCTGATGATGACCACCGGGCAGCGGGCACTCTTGGCGACCTTCTGCATGGTGCTGCCCACCACGCTTCGAAAACGGGCGGCCCCGATGTCTTCGTCCCGGGTATGGGCGCCCATGATGATCAGGTCCACGTCATCGGCACGGGCTTTTCTCAGGATTTCCCGCTGTGGAACGCCGATGACCGCCTCCAGCGTGGCATTATCGCTGTCTTTGAGCAGATCGGCGTAGGTGTGCTTCATCTCCTCCTTCACCCAGTCCACATAATCCGGGTCGATCTGCTGGTCTTCTCCTGTCCGGACGTCGGTGACAAAGGAGCTGAATCCACGCGAGGGGACACCGAGGACGTGAAAAACGCAGAGCTTGGCATCCCATTTCATCTCCAGGTCGAAGGCCACTTTGGCGGCGTTGTCACATGCGGGTGACGCCGTGGTTGCAAACAGGATTTTTTTAAACATGGGTTGTCTCCTTATCTGGCACCTGGTTTAAGCGAATGAATCATCGCTCAAGGTATGTGGCATTCCCTGGGTGTTCCGTGAAATCCGAGTTCCCAGCCGATTCCCTCTACCAATTCAAAAAGGGTGAACACGGTATCGAACTCGAAGACATCGACCTTGTCCCCGAATATGACATGCTTCAACTTGCCCAGACGCACCTGCGTGTCAAGCAGCATATCCACCTGAAAATCTTTGATCTGGACCGAATCTTCGCCGTGCCATCCGGTAAAGCGCCGGTAGATGTCAAGGCGCGGTTCCCCGGGAAATCCGACCATTTCCACCGTCTTTTCCAGGACCAGCCAGTCAATGCCGCTGACCCGGCAGCCATCCTCCGGCCCTTTGTGAAACTGATCCAGCAGGTCGGGGAAAAATGCGTTCAGCTGAACCAGTGCCCCATAGGTGTCCAGCATTCTGAAAAAGCTGCGCAGGGTGTACCCCGGCGCCAGTTCCACCTGCCGCGCCAGGCAGGACAGCAAGGCGGCCTGATCCCCCTTGCGGATCGTGTCAATGGTGCCGTCGGTGTTGAGGCAGACGCTGTCCATCGTACGTTCTGGTTATTCCTCCTGAGGCTTAAAATGCTCCGGGACCTCCACCATGCTCAGGAGCATCGGCTTGAGAAAGGTCCAGCGGATACCGATCTTGTAGACCTCCTCCAGGTCCCGGATGGCATCCCAGCAGTTGTGGCAGGGGGCCACCACCAGTTTGGCCCCGGTGGCCAGGATCTGGTCCCGTTTGACTTTCAAGGCGGTGTTGCGCTGCTGGCGGTAGAGCCCGATGCCGTTGAGACCGCCGCCGCCGCCACAGCAGAAATTGTGCTCCCTGCAGGGCCTCATTTCCCGGAAGTCCTCGGCAACGTAGCTCATGATCTCACGGGCACAGTCGCCGAGGCCGGCGTTTCTCACATAGTTGCACGAATCCTGGTAGGTCACCGGCTCCTTGATTTTTTTGGCCGGGTCGATCTTCAGTTTGCCGGTGCGCAGCGCTTCGGCCACCCACTCCACATAGTGGAAGCTTTCAACCGGTGTTTTTCCCGACTTGAGTCCCGCCCAGTAGGGGCCTTCGATGACTGTCGCCCGGTAGGCGTGACCGCACTCGGTGACCACCATGCGCTTGGGCTTGAGCCGTTCCATGGCCGCATAGACGCTTTCCACCTGCATCTTGCAGGCGCCCCAGTCACCCGCAAACATGGCCAGGCTGGTCTCCTCCCATCCTTGGCTGGGAACGGTCCAGTTCTCGCCGGCCAGGTGGAAGAGAATCGCCGCCTCGGCCAGATCCTCCGGATAGTGTTTGGGCTCGCGGGCGTTGACCGTGTAAATGATATCTGCATCCTCTTTGTCGATGGGGATCTCCAGCCCCGGCCAGTCCTCCTCATACTCCTCGGCCATCCACTCGCACGTGTCCACCCAGTCCTCGGTGGTGATATCCATCTGGGCATTGTAGATGCGGTGCATGCCCGAGCCGATTTTCAGTTCCCAGGGCACGAATCCCTGGGCGAAGCACAACCCCCGAACATAACCGAACATCACCCCCATGTCGATGCCGAAGGGGCAGTAGGTGGCGCATCGGTTGCAGCAGGAGCATTTGGACCAGGCCGTGTCCATGACCATGTGCATGAACGCGTTGTCCACCTTGCCCTTGCGTTTGATTATTTCACCCAGGGTGGATTGGATCTTGTAGGACGGCACCTGCGTGGGATCCTTTTCGTTGGCCAGGTAGAAATAACAGCTGTCGGCGCACATGCCGCAGTGGGCGCAGATCTCAAGCCAGGTCCGCAGCCTTGACCGGCAGGTTTTTTCCAGCGTGGCCGCCAGGGCATTGCTGTCCACGTCCAGCTTCTTCATTTCGGCGTAATACTGCTTGCCGCTTTTGTCCGCCAACAGTGCGTTGAGCTTTTCCTTGGTATCGACAACCTGTTTGTTGCAAAGCATTCCTTCGGGCATATTATCACCTATTTTTTACAAAGGCCCTTACCAGGCCATTCCCTTGTTTTTCATACCGCCGCGCTTGATTCCATAATCCATGCCCAACTGTGCCCGGGATAGAAAAAAAAGCAGAAAGTGGGACAGCTTGGTAAAGGGAATGGCCACCAGCATGATCTCGCCGCATAACACGTGGGCCACGATCCAGAAGTTGTAGTTGCCCACCTGATGATAGGCGAGAAAACCCGTCAAAAAGGGTGCCACGGCGATGGCGAGCACTATAAAATCGTAAGGTTTGGTCAGAATGCGCACCTCCGGCAGGGCGATACGCCGCAGGATGATGAACACCGCCGCCACGAGCACGGCCAGGGTCATCCCATCGGCCAGACCTTCGGGCAGGGTCGGCAGGCTGAAGCCGAAACGATCCAGCAGGAGCACGTTATGGCCCATGAGGAACACGGGGGTGGCCAGCAGGCAGATGTGAAAGACGAACACCAGGATGGTGAACCCGGGGTAAAATCGCCAGCTGCGGGTGCCGAAGGGCACCAGCCAGAAGAAGATGGAGCGCAGGGCGCCTTTAACGCCGTAAGCCACGTTCTTCGAATAGGTGACGCGGTCCATCTGCCAGTTCAGACCCCGTATGTACCACACCAGGCGATAGAGCAGGCCGATAAAAAAGATGCCGAAAGAGAGCCAGGCAAGGGGGCCGGTTACAAATTCATACATGGGGTGCTCCTTTTACTTTAGTCGTCATCCCGTTCCGTGAGAAACAGCCAGAAGCCCGTGATTCCCAGTAAGGCGACGACCATTAGCACATAGGTGATATTCTTGGTGTGGAGCATAAACTCCTGAAGCGTATTGATGGTTTCCATGGGTGGTTGCTTTTCCTTTAACGGTTAATGGGCGTCGTAGTCCGGGTGTTCGTAGAGTACGGGCATGCGGGTGACGATGAATCGGTAGATCACGATGCCCAGGGTGACGATGAACACGCTGATGCCGATCTCCATCCAGTGCGGAAAATAGCGTTCACTGGCGGGCAGGTGCCAGTTGAAGGCCACCAGGCAGATGTTGAAGCGGTTGACGACGATTCCCAGCACGGTCCAGGCGGCGGTCCAGCGAATCAGGGTGACGTTTTTGTCGCGAACCCCCACCGCATAGAGAAAGGCCGGCAGCGCCACGAAACCCAACAGCTCCACCAGATACCAGGCGCCGTATCCGGTGGCCAGGTAATGCCAGGTGTTGCCGGCACTGATACCGATGACCTTGATGATGAAATAGCCGGCCAGCA
>CAVQUW010000036.1:0-132173 GCA_963716785.1 uncultured delta proteobacterium
TACATCGGATTTGTAACTTCCCGACAGGGCCGGAACCCCGTCCAATCGAACCCCACGACCCCGAATATACAACGCTTCCGGGCTTGACATATATTCGGTTTGGGCTGTTTCCCGTTCGCTCGCCGCTACTTAGGAAATCACTCTTGTTTTCTTTTCCTGAGGGTACTAAGATGTTTCAGTTCCCCTCGTTGGCTTCTGCAACCTATGTATTCAGTTGCAGATGTTCCGACATTACCCGGAACGGGTTTCCCCATTCAGAAATCTCCGGATCAAAACTTGTTTAGCAGCTCCCCGGAGCTTATCGCAGCTTACCACGTCTTTCATCGCCTCTTGGCGCCAAGGCATCCACCGTCTGCCCTTAATAGCTTGGCCACAAAACAGCTGACACGATCATAGCAATCGCTTGTAGTTTTGGTATGATCGCAAATAAATTGTCAAAGAACGAGAATCGATTGAAACCATTCTCAATCGACTTTGGTGGAGGTGAACGGGCTCGAACCGATGGCCTCCTGCTTGCAAAGCAGGCGCTCTCCCAACTGAGCTACACCCCCCAAGAAAACTTAAAAAAGAACGTGCCGGACACCAGAAGACCTGGTGGGCCTGGATGGAGTTGAACCATCGACCTCACGCTTATCAGGCGTGCGCTCTAACCAGACTGAGCTACAGGCCCCGGGATAAACAGATTCACTCGTTAAAGTTGAATCTGCCTGCAAGGGATCTTTTTGGGTTCAGCTGTGCCATCTCTGTGTTAGAGCACCGCTCTTGATCTCTCAAGACTAAATAGTGGCGGGGTCGAGTCAACGTGTGTTGTATCTTTCTCGAGACCAGCTGGTTAAGCTGCATCCTTAGAAAGGAGGTGATCCAGCCGCTGGTTCCCCAACGGCTACCTTGTTACGACTTCACCCCAATTATCAGCCATACCTTAGGTGCCTACCTCCCTTACGGGTTAGTCCGACAACTTCTGGTACAACCAACTCTCATGGTGTGACGGGCGGTGTGTACAAGGCCCGGGAACGTATTCACCGCGGCATGCTGATCCGCGATTACTAGCGATTCCAGCTTCATGGAGTCGAGTTGCAGACTCCAATCCGAACTACGAACTGTTTTCTGGGATTAGCTCACCCTCGCAGGCTTGCGACCCTTTGTACAGCCCATTGTAGCACGTGTGTAGCCCTGGGCATAAAGGCCATGAGGACTTGACGTCATCCCCACCTTCCTCCCCGTTGACCGGGGCAGTATCTTTAGAGTCCCCAACTGAATGATGGCAACTAAAGATAGGGGTTGCGCTCGTTGCGGGACTTAACCCAACATCTCACGACACGAGCTGACGACAGCCATGCAGCACCTGTCTCCGGGTTCCCCGAAGGGCACTCTCCTATTTCTAGGAGATTCCCGGGATGTCAAGCCCAGGTAAGGTTCTTCGCGTTGCGTCGAATTAAACCACATGCTCCACCGCTTGTGCGGGCCCCCGTCAATTCCTTTGAGTTTTAACCTTGCGGCCGTACTTCCCAGGCGGAACACTTAATGCGTTAGCTTCGGCACAGCGGGGGTCAATACCCGCTACACCTAGTGTTCACCGTTTACTGCGTGGACTACCAGGGTATCTAATCCTGTTTGCTCCCCACGCCTTCGCGCCTCAGCGTCAGTATTGGTCCAGGAAGTCGCCTTCGCCACCGGTGTTCCTCCTGATATCTACGCATTTCACCGCTACACCAGGAATTCCACTTCCCTCTCCCATACTCAAGTCTCCCAGTTTCAAATGCACTTCCTCAGTTAAGCTGAGGGCTTTCACATCTGACACAAGAGACCGCCTACGCGCCCTTTACGCCCAATGATTCCGAATAACGCTTGCACCCCCCGTATTACCGCGGCTGCTGGCACGGAGTTAGCCGGTGCTTCCTTCAGTGGTACCGTCAATGCCCCGTGGTATTATCACGAGACAGGTTCTTCCCACTTGACAGAGCTTTACGACCCGAAAGCCTTCATCACTCACGCGGCGTTGCTGCGTCAGGGTTTCCCCCATTGCGCAAAATTCCTCACTGCTGCCTCCCGTAGGAGTCTGGACCGTGTGTCAGTTCCAGTGTGGCTGATCATCCTCTCAGACCAGCTAACCATCGTAGCCTTGGTAGGCCATTACCCTACCAACTAGCTAATGGTACGCGGGCTCATCTCCAAACAATAGCTTACATGTAGAGGCCACCTTTGATCCTCAGGACCGTGAACCCCGAGGATGTTATTCGGTATTAGCACCGCTTTCGCAGTGTTATCCCCAATTCGGAGGTAGATTACCCACGCGTTACTCACCCGTGCGCCACTTTACTAGCCTCAGCAAGCTGAGACGTTCTCGTGCGACTTGCATGTGTTAAGCACGCCGCCAGCGTTCATTCTGAGCCAGGATCAAACTCTCCACTTAAATTTTTATGCCGTCATAAAATGACCGCATGCATTTAATGGAATTGATCTCGACCGGGACGCCACTATTTAGTTTTCAAAGATCAAAAGCCGCCAGCTGATTGACCAGCGCTTTAATTTTTTTATGACTGTAAATCGGCTCTTCTAATATATTGAAATCGCCGAACCTGTCAAGACTTATTTTGGGGTTTTAATTTTTCTTTGATTTGCCGCCCCTGGCGCTTTCGCCCCACCGGCAATCAAGCGAAACACATTACTATATTAAACACACTGATCTTGTCAACACTTTTTTTAAGGGGGTCACACTTTTTTTCCGCCGCCCCCAGGGGCATACGCCCCACCTGCAAAACGCGCGGAATCTATCTGGGCTGGGATGCTTTGTCAAGGAATATTTCAATTTATTTATGCAGCTCTCTGCCGTGCGCTCCGATCGCGCGGAATGCGATCGGTCTCCGGTTCGCCGGATTACCCGCCGCGATGCGGGGCGAATGCAGGCGCTAGCGCGGTTCGACCCGGATCTGAAGATAGCGTTTTTTGC
Organism: uncultured delta proteobacterium; assembly: GCA_963716785.1. GTDB lineage: Bacteria > Desulfobacterota > Desulfobacteria > Desulfobacterales > SpSt-501 > SpSt-501. The sequence goes on from CAVQUW010000036.1 coordinate 2,951, forward strand.
CGGAACGCAGGATGATGGTCCCATCCGCCGCGACGTCGCCGTCTCCGATCAGCCGGTCGTAGGCATCGATTCGCTCGCCGTTGACATAGCCCCCCCCTTGCTCGATCAGGCGGCGGGCGGCCGCGCCGGAGCTCGCCATGCCGGCCTCCTGAAAGAGCTTGAAGGCGGGGATGCCGGCCTTGAGCCGTTCGATTCCAATCCGGATCCCCGGCGCCTGTGCTTCGCTCGGCGCCGCCTCCGCCCGTGGCACCGTGCACGACGGCAGAAGCCCCTCAGGGATGTCACGCCGCCCGAACAGGTTGAAGGAGGCCTGCATCGCTGCAACGGCCTCCTCGCGCCCGTGGGCCAGCTGGGTGGCCTCAAAGGCCAGCACCACCTTGGCCAGGTTCAGCGCATCACCCTGCAGACTCGCCACGGGCCCGATCTCCGCGAGCGGCAGAAAAGTGAACAGGGAGAGGAACCGCGCCACATCACGGTCATCCGTATTGATCCAGAACTGGTAGTAATCATAAGGCGACGTCCGTTCCGGGTCGAGCCACACCGCGCCCTTGGCGGTTTTGCCCATCTTCTCGCCGCTGCTCGTGGTGATCAATGGAAAGGTGATGCCGAAAGCCGATTGCTGCTCCATGCGACGGATGAGCTCAACTCCTTGGACGATGTTCCCCCATTGGTCGCTGCCCCCCATTTGCAGGCGGCAGTCGTATCGCCGCTGCAATTCCAGAAAATCGTAGGCTTGGAGCACCATGTAATTGAATTCGATGAAGGAGAGCCCCTCCTCGGAGTCCAGCCGCATTTTGCAGCTGTCCATCTTGATCATGCGGTTGACCGAGAAGTGCCGGCCGATGTCTCTCAGGAAGGGGATGTATTCCAGCCTTGTCAGCCAGTCGGCGTTGTTGAGCAGCAGCGCCTTGCCGTCGCTGAACTCCAGAAACCGCGACAGTTGCCTTTTGATGCTGGCCACGTTGTGCTCGATCTCCTCATGCGTCAGCATCTTGCGCATTTCGGTCTTGCCGCTGGGATCCCCGACCATGCCGGTGCCGCCCCCGACGAGTGCGATCGGCCGGTGGCCTTGCCGCTGCATGTGGGCAAGCGACATGATCGGCACCAAACTGCCGATGTGCAGGCTCGAAGCGGTGGGGTCGAACCCGATGTAGCCGGTCACCTGGTGCTGCTCGAAATAGTCGCTCAGTTCCTGATCGTGGGTGGTCTGCTCGATGAACCCCCGTTCCCTGAGAATATCAACGAAATTGGCCATGGCAACAGCGCATCCTCCTATTTGTTGGCGAGCTCCACCGCCCGCGTCTCGCGGATGACGGTGACCTTGATCTGGCCTGGAAAATTCAAATGTCTCCTCGATCTTGCGCGCAATGTCCTTGCTGAGCAAAACGGCCTCGTCATCTGAGATTTTTTCGCTTTCAACAATCACCCGCAGCTCCCGCCCGGCCTGAATCGCATAGGTGTTCGCGACCCCCTTGAACTCGTTGGCCACCTTTTCAAGATCCTCCAGCCGCTTGACATAGTTCTCCAGCAGCTCCTTGCGCGCACCGGGGCGGGCGCCGGAAAGACCGTCGGCCGCCTGAACCAGGAAGGCGTAGACGGAATTGGGCGGAACGTCCTCATGGTGAGCGGCGATGGCATGAACCACTTTCGAGTTTTCCCCGTGCTTCTTGGCCAGTTTTGAGCCGATCAGCGCATGCGGTCCCTCCACTTCGTGGTCAATCGCCTTGCCGATATCGTGCAGCAGGCCCATGCGCCGGGCCAGCTTCGTGTTCAACCCAAGCTCCGATGCCATAATGCCGGTGAGGAAGCCGACCTCAATCGAGTGCTGCAGGACGTTTTGTGAATAACTGGTGCGAAATTTCAAACGGCCGATGACCCGGATCAACTCGGCATTCATGCCGTGCACGCCGAGGTCGAACGCCGCCTGCTCGCCGGCTTCCTTGATGGTCTGGTCCACTTCCTGACCGACCTTCTTGACCACGTCTTCGATACGGGCCGGGTGGATCCGGCCGTCGGAGATCAGGCGCATCAGGGAGAGCCGCGCCACCTCGCGGCGAACGGGATTGAAGCCGGAGAGAATCACGGCCTCGGGGGTATCGTCGATGATGAGGTCGATCCCGGTGGCGGCCTCGAGCGCCCGGATGTTGCGGCCTTCCCGGCCGATGATCCGTCCCTTCATTTCGTCACTTGGCAGGGGCACCACGGAAACCGTGCGCTCGGCCACGTAGTCCGCAGCGTAGCGCTGAATGGCGGTCGCCAGAATTTTTTTGGCGCTGCGGTCCGCCGTCTCCTTGGCTTCATTTTCAATTTTTTTGGCCAGTTTGGCGGCTTCGAAGCGCGCCTCGTTCTCCATCGCCCGGATCAGAAGTTCCTTGGCCTGATCGGCGGTCAAGCCCGAGATCCGCTCCAGTTGCTCCTTCTGCTCCTCGATCAGCGTTTGGATCTGTTTCTCCTTGGATTCGATTTGCTGCTCGCGCGCCTGGGTGTTTCGCTCCCTGCGAGTCAACTCTTGATCGCGATGCTCGACGTTTTCCATCTTGCGATCGAGGGATTCATCCTTCTGCACCAGTCGCGCCTCGCGCTTTTTCAGCTCCGCACGGGTTTCCCGGGTTTCCTGGTCGAACTCGCTCTTCATCTTGAAAAGCTTGTCCTTCCGCTCCACTTCGGCCTCTTTGAGCAAGGCCTCGGCCTTGCGGGTTGACTCCTCGATGATCCGGGCGGCGTCTTCCTCGGCCGCCTTCAATTTCTGGGACAGGATGCGGCCTTTGAACCAATAAGCGATGCCAAAGCCGACCACCAGTCCGATTATTCCAAGCGGAATGCCGTATGCATCCATGTGTATGTCCCCCAGGGCCTCAGCAGCCCGTTCGCAATAGTAAAACGGTTAGAGTTGTTTGGCCTTCGTTCTTACAGGACCGCATCGCGCCGGTGCGACCGCTTCACGGGCCGGTATCTGAGCCCCGACGGGCTGGGTCCGGCGAACGAAGAGGCTCGCGGATCCGGACCAAATACCTCGGTTGCATGAATTAGAGGACGGGGCAACGGACGGCAACGCCGCGGGAGACGGTCGCAACGACCGCGAGAAACGAAGCGGTGGATCAGGGGCGATCCGCTTCAGCAAGGATGCTGAAGCTCTGAAAACGGGAATGTGGTCGGCAACAATGGAACACTTATCCGAGGTCCGAAGGATATCATCCGTGAACCCGAAGGGACTGGAATTGCTGCAAGCCTTCGTCGAGCATGCGGTTCAGTCGGTCGTATCGTCCTGCCATCTTGAAGACAACCTCGTTGAAATCCTTTTTCCGTTCCGTGATATGATTGGCGATGTTCAGTGCAGCAAGGATCAAAATCGTCAGGTCGGGAATATACTTAGCCTGCCCGGACTGCGAGTCCTGCACCTTCGTCACTTCCTCGGTAAGCAGGGCAGCGACTTCCGCCGCCTTTTCGGCGTCGGTATCGGTTTGAAAAGTGTACTGTTGCCCGAAAAGCTCTATGTGAACGAAGTGTTCCAAAACAAACACATTCCCGCCGGCCTCTTACCTCAAGAACCAGTGACGTCCTCAAGCTTGGCCAGCAAATTGTCGATCCGTGACCGGATTCGCTCCTTCTCGTCCGCTTGGCGCTTCACCGCCTCATCCTTTGCGTGAAGGTCCTCCTCTAATCGCTTGATCTTATGTTGAAGCTCAAGATTGTCGGCCTGCAACGATTTGCAGGCCTCGATGAGTCTTTGGATTTTTTCCTCGATCTCATCCAGTTGGCCGAAAAAAACGTCTGTATTCACAGCCTGTGTCCCTCTCTGCTCGACTGATGCACTTTAATCCGTAATCATTTCAAAAGTCAAGGGATAATCGCGGCAGCGCCCACCCAGGAGGCTCTCGACCTGGGCGAGATCCCGAGGGGTGTTGACCCCCAGGATTTCGTTGGGGTCACGGCCGTAGGCGACACCGATGCGCTTGCCGCGATCGTGGCCGATGCGAACGATGTCCGTGAGATAAAACTCACCCTGGGCATTGTTGCGGGTCAGACGGGGCAGGACCTCATCGAGAAATGATCTGTTAACACAATAAATTCCTGAATTTATTAATTTGACGGCCTTCTGTGCGGCAGAAGCGTCCGCCTCTTCGATGATTCCGCAGACTTCGTCGCGCGAATTGATCAGCACACGCCCATACCCGTGGGGGTTTTCAAGCTCAACCGCCAGCAGCGAAACATCCCGGCCGGCCGCGACATGATTGTGAACCAGACCCTTCAGGGTGGCGGCGCGGATCAGCGGCACATCGCCGCACAGGATGAGTACCTCGCGGCAGCCCTGTGGCAAGTGGGGAACGGCGCATAGCACGGCATGCCCGGTCCCCAGTTGCTGTTCTTGAAGGGCATAGCGCACATCTGCGGTGGCGGAAACGACCCGACGCACCTCCTCGGCCTGGTTCCCGACCACCAAAACGACCGCCTCGCCGGCGGTCTGCCGAGCGGCCTCGACCACGTAGAGAACCATGGCTTTACCGAGGATTTCGTGCAACACTTTGGCCTTCGGGGACTGCATGCGTTTTCCAAGGCCTGCTGCGAGAATAATCACAGCGATCTTGTCGTCCATGCTTCTCCTCCCACCAAGAGCAGCATGTCCCGGAGGAGGACATGATGCTTTTGCGAAGTCATCGAAAAAAGCCCGAGGGCAAACCGCTCGGCGGCTTGCCCTCGAATCAACGTTTCGACGCCGACCGGCGACACCGCCGGCAGGCAAACGGTGTGCAGCGCCTACGGGCGGTTCTCGGCAACCTTGATGCGCAGTATGGCCCGTTGCAGCGCCGCCTGAGCCCTCACAAAATCGATCCCCTCCTTGGCCCGTTGCTCGGCCAATCGCTTCTGGGCGCGCTCGGCGGCGAGACGGGCCCTTTCGATATCGATGTCCCTGCGGCGCTCGGCCGACTCCACCAGGATCGTGACTCTGTCGGGCAGCGCTTCCGCAAACCCCCCGCTGACAAACACCACATGCTCCTTGCCGTCAACATCGGTGTAGTGCACGGCACCGGCTTTGAGCGCGGTGAGAAAGGGGGTGTGCCCGATCAGCACGCCGAACTCGCCCAGCACACCCGGTGCCATCACGATCTCGGCAGGCTCACTGACCACGATCTTCCCGGGTGTGACCACTTCCAGTTTGATATGTCCCGCCATTGCCCCCCCTTAGGGTTTATTCTGCGGATGCCATTTCCTTCGCGGCCGCCACGACTTCCTCGATGCCGCCCCGCATGTAGAAGGCCTGCTCGGGAATCTCGTCGTGCTTGCCCTCACAGATTTCCTTGAACGCGCGGATCGTGTCCTCCAGCTTGACGTATTTACCGGCCTTGCCGGTGAAGGTCTCGGCCACGTGGAAGGGCTGGGAGAGGAAACGCTGGATCTTGCGGGCCCGGGCGACCGTGACCTTGTCCTCGTCGGAAAGCTCTTCGATCCCGAGAATGGCGATGATGTCCTGCAGCTCCTTGTATTTCTGCAGGATCTGCTGCACCGTGCGCGCCGTGCGGTAGTGCTCCTCGCCGATGTAGGAGGCGTCCAGAATCCGCGAGGTGGAGTCGAGCGGGTCCACGGCAGGGTAGATGCCGAGCTCGGCGATCTGCCGCGAAAGCACCACGGTGCCGTCGAGGTGGGCGAAGGTGGTGGCCGGGGCCGGGTCGGTCAGGTCGTCCGCCGGCACGTACACGCACTGAACCGCCGTGATCGAGCCCTTGTTGGTGGAGGTGATGCGCTCCTGCAGCTCGCCCAGGTCGACGGCCAGGGTCGGCTGGTAACCGACCGCGGAGGGCATGCGGCCGAGGAGGGCCGAGACTTCGGAGCCGGCCTGGGTGAACCGGAAGATGTTGTCGATGAAGATCAGCACGTCCTGGCCTTCCTCGTCCCGGAAGTACTCGGCCTCGGTCAGCCCGGAGAGGGCCACGCGCATCCGGGCGCCGGGCGGCTCGGTCATCTGGCCGTAGACCAGGGCCGCCTTGGGCAGAACCCCGGAGGCCTTCATTTCGTGGTAGAGGTCGTTGCCCTCGCGGGTGCGCTCGCCCACGCCCGCAAAGACGGAAATGCCGCCGTGCTGCATGGCGATGTTGTGGACCATCTCCATCATGACGACGGTCTTGCCGACACCGGCGCCGCCGAACATGCCCATCTTGCCGCCGCGGGGGAAGGGCACCAGAAGGTCGATGACCTTGACCCCGGTTTCGAGCACCCGCACCGTGGTGTCCTGTTCGGTGAACTTGGGCGCCGGGCGGTGAATCGGCCGCATCTTCTCCTGGCTGACCGGCCCGAGCCCGTCCACCGGACGACCGACCACGTTCAGCACCCGTCCCAGGGCGGCCTTGCCGACCGGCATCTGGATGGGGTGGCCGCTGTCCTTGACGGGCATCCCGCGCACCAGACCGTCGGTGACGTCCATGGCGATGGTGCGCACGACGTTGTCCCCCAGGTGCTGGGCGACTTCGATCACCAGGTTGTCCGGCTCGTCGTTGATGGCCGGGTTGGAAATGGTCAGTGCCGTGAGGATGGTGGGCAGCTTGCCCTGCGCGAACTCCACGTCGACGACAGGACCCATGACCTGCACTACTTTACCGATGTTCTCTCCCATTGAAGAACCTCCTATTGAAACGCTGTGAACGCTTTTTACGGACGTTATCCTTTTAAGGCCTCGGCACCGCCGACGATGTCCATGAGCTCGGCGGTGATGGCCGCCTGCCGGGCTTTGTTGTAGGCCAGGGTCAGGTTCCCGATCATGTCGTTGCAGGCCTTGGTGGCGTTGTCCATGGCCACCATGCGGGCCGCATGCTCGCTGGTGGATGTCTCCAAGAGCGCGTTGTAGATCTGCACGAACACGTTGCGCGGCAGCATCTCCCCGAGCAGCTCGGCGGCAGAGGGCTCGCAGATGTGCTCGGGCAGGTAGCCCGCAGCGGTGGTCTGCCTCCTCGGCCTCCGCCTTCTCGATCGGCGGGATGGGCAGCAGCTTGCTCAACACCGGGACCTGTTTGGCCATGCTCAGAAACTCGGCGGAGATGATGAGCACCTCATCGTAGGCACCGCCCAGATAGCCCTGCACCAGTTTGCGGCCGGCCGTGGCGGCTACGTTGAAGCCGATGGCGGTCCCCATGACCCCGTTGTGCTCATCGACCAAGGCGATGCTTGGCCTTGCGGCACCAGTTCCTTCCCTTGCGGCCGAAGGTGGTGAAGGAGAATGTAGACTCCCGGCCCGGCTTTTTCCTTGACGAGCGCTTCGGCGCGCCCGATCAGGTTGGCGTTGAAGCCGCCGCACAGGCCGCGGTCGGAGGTGCACAGGAGCACGTGGACGTTCTTCACCTCCTCGCGGGGCACCAGCAGGGGGTGGGCCTCACCGCCGGCCTTGCTCGGCCAGGCTGCCCAGCACCTCGGCGAACTTTCGGGCGTAGGGCCTGAAGCGCCTCCATGTTTGCCTGGGCGTTTCGCAGCCGCGAGGCCGCCACCATGTTCATGGCCTTGGTGATCTGCTTGGTCTTCTTGACCGCCTTGATTTTAGTTCTGAACATCTTTCAGGGTTGCCATACCGATCCGCCCTCACTCCATCCTCGTTCCGCATGCACGCATGCTGCGTCCGTGGTTTCCCGTTTTGGCGCCGGCCGACTGGCGAGCTTCAGGACTTGACCGTGTCCTTGAACTCCTCGTCGTAGGCGGTCAGGGCCTCGGTCAGCTGCTTGTCCAGCTCGGCGGTGATCTCCTTCTTTTCCTTCAAGTCGGAGAGCACCTGGGCATAGCGGTCTTCCAGGAACTTGTGCAGACCGGCCTCGTATTTGCCGAGCTGGCTCACGGGGTACTTGTCGAGGAAGCCGCGGGTGCCGGCGAACAGGATCGAGACCTGCTTTTCGAGGGGCAGCGGCTGGTACTGGGGCTGCTTCAGGATTTCCACCAGGCGCGCCCCGCGGGTCAGCTGGCGCTGGGTGGCCTTGTCCAGGTCGCTGCCGAAGGCCGCAAAGGCCTCGAGCTCGCGGTACTGGGCCAGATCCAGGCGCAGGGTGCCGGCCACCTGTTTCATGGCCTTGACCTGGGCGGCGCCGCCGACGCGCGAGACCGAGAGCCCGACGTTGATGGCCGGCCGCACGCCGGCGAAGAACAGGCTCGGCTCCAGGTAGATCTGGCCGTCGGTGATGGAAATCACGTTGGTGGGGATGTAGGCCGACACGTCGCCCGCCTGGGTCTCGATGATCGGCAGCGCGGTGAGGGAGCCGGCGCCGAGCTCGTCGTTCAGCTTGGCGGCGCGCTCCAGCAGCCGGGAGTGGTTGTAGAAAATGTCGCCCGGGTAGGCTTCGCGTCCCGGCGGGCGGCGCAGCAGCAGCGACACCTGACGGTAGGCCGCCGCCTGCTTGGAGAGGTCGTCGTAGATGATCAGGGCGTGCTTGCCGCTGTCGCGGAAGTATTCGCCCATGGCGCAGCCGGCATAGGGGGCGACGTACTGCAGCGTGGCCGGGTCGCTGGCGCAGGCGGCCACGATCGTGGTGTACTCCATGGCGCCGTGCTTTTCGAGCAGGGCGTGCACCTGGGCCACGGTCGATTTTTTCTGCCCGCAGGCCACGTAGATGCAGTAGATGTCGGTGTCCTTCTGGGCCAGGATGGCGTCGATGGCGACGGCGGTCTTGCCGATCTGGCGGTCGCCGATGATGAGCTCGCGCTGCCCCCGGCCGACCGGGGTCATGGCGTCGACCGCCTTCAAGCCCGTGTAGCAGGGCTCGTGCACGCTCTTGCGGGCGATGACCCCCGGGGCGACCATTTCCACCCGGCGGAACTCCTTGGCATCGATCGGACCCTTGCCGTCGAGCGGTTCGCCCGTGGCCGACACCACGCGCCCGAGGACGGCCTCGCCGACCGGCACCTGGGCGATGCGCCCGGTGCGCTTGACGATGTCGCCCTCCTTGATGTGGATGTCCTCGCCCATGACGGCGACACCCACGTTGTCCTCCTCGAGGTTGAGCACGAGCCCGAGGACGTTCCCGGGAAACTCCACCAGCTCGAGGGCCATGACCTTTTCGAGCCCGTAGACCCGGGCGATTCCGTCACCGACCGACAGCACGACACCGGTTTCGCTCAACTCGACCTTTTTCTCGTAGTCCGTGATCTGCTCTTTGATGATCTGGCTTATTTCTTCCGCTCTCAGTTCCATTAGACACCCTCACCCTTTTTTAAAGATTCTCTCATGTTGAGTAATTGCGTCCGAATGCTGCCGTCCAACACAAGATCGCCGATTTGCGTGACGACCCCGCCGATCAGGCCGGGATCCCGCTTCGACTTCCAGGATGACGTCCTTGCCCGTCCTTTTCGAGAGAGCGGTGCGCATCCGCTCCACGGCATCCCCGGGCAGCTCGCCGGCGGCGGTCACCGTGGCCCGCACCACTCCCTTGAGTTCATCGGCCAGCTTCTGGTAGAATTCGTTGATCGCCGCCAGGAACCCGAACCGGCCTTTATCGAAAAGCAGGACGAGAAAAGAGGCCATCACCTTCGAAACACCCAGCCGGGTGATCATGGATTGCAGCACCCGCCGGCGTGCCGCGCTCTGGTAGAGCGGGTTGATGATGGCCTGTTCAAGCTGCCGCTCCCGCGCCACCAAGCCGGCCACCGCCGCAAGCTCGTTGCGATAAGCTTCGGTTTGCTCGTCCAGTTTGCCGATCAGCAGCAGTGCCTTTGCGTAGCGCCGCGCAATTGCCAGGTTCTTCATGACGCCACCACCTTCTGTAGGTATTCTTCAACCAGTCTTTCCTGATCCTGATCCGTGATCTTGCCTTTCAGCGCCGCTTCGGCTTTGGCCAGCGACTTTTCGAAGATTTCCTGCTGCAAGCGCACCTTGGCCTGTTCGAATTCGTGTTCGATGTTGCGACTGGCCTGGTGGCGGATCTTTTCGGCGGCGGTCTCCGCCTCTTTGAGAATCCGTGCCTTGGCCTCGTGACCCTGGCGCACATAGTCCGAAACGATGCGTTCGGCCTCCTTTTCGAGATCGCCGAGTTTTTGATTGAACTCGGCCATCTGCTGTTCGGCCTCGGCTTTCTTGGCTTCGAGGTTTTTCAACTGGTCCTGGATGCCCTGGATTCGGCTGTTGAGCGCCCGCGGGATGGGTTTGCGCAGCAGAAAAAACAGGGCTGCGAACAGGACCACGAAGTTCATGACCCGATACCAATCGGTGGCACTGAACCCCTGGTGTCCGGATTCGCCCCCGGAGGCAGCCGCGGCAACAGCCACACAAGTCAGCAGGCCGACCGCCGCCGCAAGCAGTGCCTTGCCGCGACCGATTCGGGATCGCTGCCGGGTTGAGCTCAAAGACCTCATCAGACCGCCCTCCCCAAAATTTTCTTTGTGATTTCGCCGGCAAAAACCTCGACTTCCTGCTGCAGGGTCTGCCGCGCCCTCTCGGCTTCATCCGTGATTTTTTCCCGGATCGCCGCCAGATCGGACTGGGCCTTCGCACTGATCTCAGCCACCAGTTGGCGCTCCTCCTCCTCGGCCGTCTGCACCAAGGCCTCCTTTTCTTTGAGGCCCTTCGCGCGGGCATCCTTGAGCGCCTTGGCGAAAGCGCTTTCCTTTTCCCGGGCGCTGCGGGCGGACTGATCGATCGCGGACTCGAGTCCTGTGAATTTTTCCTTGCGCTCTTTGAGGATTTTGCGGATCGGACGATACAGCAGAAGGTTCAACGCGAAGATGAGAAAAAGAAAATTAGCGATTTGAATGATGACCGACCAATCGGGTACGACGGTAACTCCGCCGCCGGATTCGCCGGAAGAGGCCTGCGCCGGGCCGCTGAACAGAACGAGTAAGACGGCCGCAAAGAGCACCACAGCGCAAGACATACTTCGAGGCCCACCAGTATGTCCCATAAAATCAACCTCCATGTCTACTGGTAAAGGAAACGCCGCTGCCTGATTTTTATTGCCGGGGCAAATTTAGATTGCGGGGTCTATAGCATTGCAGTGCGGTGTTGTCAAAGCTTTTTTCTCGGTTTTGGCCCCGGTGCCCGGGGCCCGGGGCCGCGTCTCGGAACCGCGGTCCGATCCCTTCCCGGGGCCCGTGCCGCCTTCGCCCCCGGTGCGGTATGAGAGCGCCGGAATGGCTCATTCGACCATGAAGCGACGCATGCTCACATTCATCAACAGACCGATGCAGATCGCCACCGTGAGGGTGGAGGACCCACCGTAGCTGATCAAGGGCAAAGGGACCCCGACCACGGGCATGAGCCCCATCGTCATGCCGATGTTGATCACCACCTGCCAGAAAAGCAGGGCCGTGATGCCGACCGCCAGCACCGTGCCGAAAGGGTCGCGGCAGCGGTGCGCGATGCTCAACCCCCACAGGATCAGGACCAGGAAGAGCAGGATCAGGCCGATCGACCCGGCAAACCCCCACTCTTCGGCGAGAACGGAGAAGATGAAATCGGTGTGCTCTTCGGGCAAGAACGAGAGCGCGTTCTGGGTCCCTTGCAAGTACCCCTTGCCGGACATCATGCCGCTGCCGATCGCGATTTTAGACTGGATGATGTGGTACCCCGACCCCAGGGGGTCGTGATCCGGGTTCAAAAAAGTGAGAATGCGCTGCTTCTGGTAGTCCTTCAACAGAACCCACACCGCCGGCACGACGGCCATGCCGGAGGCCAGCAGCGTGAGCAGGGAGCGCCGCTCCACTCTGGCGAAGAGCGTGATCGACACCGCGATCAGGGCCATCAGCCCGGCCGTGCCGAGGTCGGGCTGAGCGACGATCAAACCGAAGGGACAGCGACCACGACCACCGGCCGGATCAGCTCGCGCAGGGAAAAACCGCTTGAGTTCATGTTCTTCGAGTAATATTTGGCCAATACGACCACCACGGCAATCTTGATCAACTCCGAAGGCTGAAGATGCACGGGACCGATAATCAGCCACCGCCGCGATCCGCCGGCAAGCTTTCCGAACAGCATCACCCCCAGCAGCATGAGGATGCAGGCGAAGTAAATCGGATACGCCCAACGGTCAAGCAGTCGGTAGTTGAAGGAAAACGCCACGATCATCACGGCCATCCCGATACAAAACCAGATGATCTGCTTGAAAAACAGTATCTTTTGCGGGGCCGGAGGCGGGTCGGCGGTCACGGCGCTGTACAGGGTCGCCAGCCCGATGCCGCCGAGCAGAAGCGTGACGCCCATCAGACCCCAGTCGAAATGGTGAACGAGTCGTCGGTCGAACATGAAAGGACCTCAAGAAGATCGAGGGTACAAGGGGCAAGGTACAAGGTGCAAGGTGCAGGGTGCAGGGTGCAGGGTGCAGGGTGCACGGGGTTGGCTACCGCGCGCCTTTTACCTTGCACCCTGAACCCTGCACCTTGAACCCTGCACCCTTCGTTATCCGTTTCCACCCGCCGCGACCACACCTGTTTCCCCCGCCACTCTCTGCCCGCCGGTCGCCCCGCAGATAGGCCTTCACCATCTCCCGGGCGATCGGGCCGGCGGCGCTGGACCCGTGCTCGCCGTTTTCGACCAGCACCGCAATGGCGATCTTGGGGGCCCCGTATGGGGCGTAGCAGACAAACCACGCATGCGGCCTCAGATGCGGAGGGGTGAAATCGTCCTTGGCGTCGGCGCCCGGCCGACGGCCGATGACCTGGGAGGTGCCGGTTTTGCCCGCGATTTCGATGTCGTTCAGCCGCACGCGGCGCGCCGTTCCGCGCTCCCCGTTGACGGCCGCCCAGATCCCCTCCTGCGACCAGTTTCAGAGTTCCGCGAACTGACGGGCAGCCGCCCGGCGGGTTGGGGGGATGACTGAAAGACCACGTCCCCTTCCACCGTCTGCACCCGTTCCAGGATGGTCGGCTGAAACCGCAGCCCACCGTTGCCGACCGCCGCCGTCACCAGGGCCATCTGCAGCGGGGTCGCCAGGTTATACCCCTGCCCGATGGCGATCGACAGCGTTTCGCCTTCCTGCCAGGCAACCCCGAAGCGTTTCCTTTTCCAGATCGATGAAGGCACCAGCCCGCGCGCTTCCTGATCCAATCCGATTCCGGTGCGCGCCCCGAGACCGCATGCCTTGGCATACCAGGCCAGGCGATCGACCCCGAGGCGCTGCCCGGTGCGGTAAAAATAGACATCACAGGATTCGGCCAGTGCCCGTTTGATGTCCACCCGGCCATGGCCTTCCTTCTTCCAGCAACGGTACTCCCGCTCGCCGAACTGCAGCGCACCGGTACAGTCGAAGAAGGTGTTCTCGTCGATCACCTTCTCCTCCAACCCGGCCAGGGCCGTGACGATTTTGTAGGTCGACCCGGGCGGGTATTCGCCCTGGATGGCCTTGTTTTCAAGCGGCCGAAACGGGTGGCTGATCAGCGACTCCCAGATGTCCGAGTCGATGCCGCTCACGAATGCGTTCTGGTTGAAGGCCGGGCTGCTGACCAAGGCCAGAATGTGTCCGTTTTGCGGGTCCACGGCCACCGCGGCCCCGGCGACCCCTTCGAGAAGGCTTTCCGTTTTTTGCTGAAGCTCCCGGTGGATGGTCAGTTGAACGTTGCGCCCCGGTTTGGCGGCAACGGTTCTCAGCACCCGCATGACCTGGCCGGTGGCGTTAACCTCCACCTGACGCCCCCCCGGCTCACCCCGCAGGAAGCTTTCGCAGGTTCTTTCGACCCCGAACTTCCCGATGTAGTCCCCGCTGCGCAGCCCCGGGTACTCTCCGCTCTTCAACTCACCGACGTTGATCTCGCCCAGGTAGCCGATCACGTGGGAGGCATTGTTCGCGTACAGATAGTTGCGGCGCAGCCTGACCTGCACCGACACCCCCGGCAGGTCCACCTTGTTGGCCTCCACCGCGGCCAGGACATCGCGGCCCACATCCTGCCTGAGCAGAACGGGCTTGAAGGCGGCCAGTCCCCTGCCGTTCTTGACTTTGGCTTCGAGCTCGTCGGGAGCCACCTGCATGTGGACGGCCAGCCTTTTGAGAACGTCGCCCACATTGCCGGCGTCCTTGGGCGTGATGCTGATGTCGAAGGAGGGCCTGTTTTCCGCCAGCTTCATCCCGTCCCGGTCCAGGATCAGACCACGCGGGGGGTCGACGCTCTGCAATCGGATGCTGTTGTTCACGGACAGGCGGCGATACTCCTCGCCCATGACGATCTGCAGGTAGATCAGTCGCAGAATCAGCGCCAAAAAGATCGCCAGGACCCCGACCATCAGCCCGACCACCCGCTGTTTGTACCACTCGGTGTCTTCGTGTTTGGCGAAACGATACATCGGTCATCGCCCCATCAGGATCGCGTTGCGACTCCCCCGGAGGAGGCCTCGTTGCCCGATTCGGCCCTTTTGAAACGCCTCGTCGTCAGTCGGTGCGCCTGCCGCATGAGCGCTGCCAGCACCGGCCCGGTCAACAGCACCCACCCCACCTGCTCGCTGACCAGCCGCAAGGCCACTCCGGTCTCAGGCGGCCCCGGCCCGAACAAGGTCAGACCCCCGTAGAAGGCAAGATTCTGCAACACCACCCCAAGCAGGATGATCAGTACGAGCAGAAAGGGGTTCTCGGCCCGCACCACCGTGGCCGCCATCCGCACACCGACGAACAGCCACACATAGGCCGTCAGGTACAGCCCGAAAGGCCCACCGGACAGGTTGTCGGCGAGCAGGCCCAGAAACAAAGTGAAGGTCAAACTTTCGTGCAGGGGGCGAAAGGCGGCCAGATAGATCACCAGGGGCAGCAGCAGGTCGAAAAAATGGCCGATGAAGGGCAGACGCGGCAAAAGAGACGTCTGCAGGATCGTCAGGCCCAGACCGATCGCGATGTAACAAAAATAGGTCATCGTCCCCCCGAAAGGACGCGGGTTTGAGATTTCAGGATGACCAGGACCTCCTCCAGTTTGTCGAAATCGACGGCGGGTTTGACCTGCACTTCCTTGAAAAAGTCCGCGCCCTGGAAGCTGACGGCGGTGACCGTTCCGATCAGAAGGCCCTTGGGGTAAACGCCGTCGAGGCCGGAGGAGACTACCTGGTCCCCCACGCGGATGTCGTCTTCGTGCAGGACGTAGTCCAGGTAGCAGTCGTCGCCGGAGTTGCCCTTCACGACCCCCCGGGCCCGGGTCCGCTGAACCAGCGCATCCGCCCCACTGTTGCGGTCGATCACGAGCATGAGCTTGGACTGGTGCTCCGCGACCTCGATCAGCTGCCCGGCCACCCCTTCGGCGGTCACCACCGGAAGCCCCCGCTGCAACCCGTCGGCGCTGCCCTTGTCGATGATGACCGTCTTAAACCAGGCCGAAGGGTCTTTCCCGATGATCTCGGCCGCAACCGCCGGGTTCGGGAGCGAGCGTTTGAACCCGAGCAGGTCCCGCAACCGCATGTTTTCGAGATCGAGTTCCCGCTGTTGGTTGATTTTCCCGGCCGCCTCGCCCAGGGAGCGCTGGAGGTTCCGGTTTTCGTGCGCGACCGCGACGAGAAAAAAATAGTGCTGCCACAACTCCCGCGTCGCCTTCACCCCGCGGCTGGCGAGCTCCTGGAACGGGGCCACGAAGGATATCACCATCTTGCCCAGACCGGCCGTGGCCGGACGTCGGGTGGTGATCGTCAGCAGAATGAGGTTGAGGGTGACGAGAAGAATACCGGCAAAAATCAGAACCGTCTTTTTGGAAAACATGGAGCGGTCAGTTGATCACGATATCCTTGAGAAGATCGAGATTGTCGAGCACCTTCCCGGAGCCCAGCGCGACGGTTTCCAGCGGTCTCTCGGTAACGGTGATCGGCAGGTTCGTTTCTTCACGCAGGAGCTTGTCCAGGTTTTTCAGCAGCGCCCCGCCACCCGTGAGGATGATGCCGCGGTCGACGATGTCGGCGGAAAGCTCCGGCGGCGTCTGCTCCAGGGCGATCTTGACGGTCTCCACGATCGCATCGATCTGCTCGGAGATGGCCACCCGGATTTCCTCCGAATCGATCGAAAGGATCTTGGGGATGCCCGACGCGAGGTCCCGGCCCTTGACTTCGATGGTTTCCAGGTTCTGGGGGTCCGGGTAGGCGTTGCCGATGGTGGTCTTGATGATTTCGGCGGTTCTTTCGCCGATCAGAAGATTGTATTTGCGCTTGATATACTGAATGATGGCGGCGTCCATCTTGTCGCCGGCAACCCTCACGGAGCGGCTGTAGACGATTCCCTTGAGGGAGATGACGGCCACCTCGGTCGTCCCCCCGCCGATGTCGACGACCATGTTGCAGGTGGGCTCGGTGATGGGAAGCCCCGAGCCGATGGCGGCGGCCATGGGCTCCTCGATCAGAAAGACCTCCCGGGCGCCGGCGGACTCGGCCGACTCCCGCACGGCCCGTTTCTCCACCTGGGTGATGCCCGAAGGCACGGCGATGATGATCCGCGGCCGAACGAAAGTGCGGCGATTGTGGACCTTGTGAATGAAGTGACGCAGCATGGCCTCGGTGACTTCAAAGTCGGCGATGACCCCGTCGCGCATCGGGCGGATGGCGACGATGTTGCCCGGGGTTTTTCCCAGCATCATCTTGGCTTCCATACCGACCGCCAGGACCCGGTTCTTGACCCGGTTGCTCGTGCTGACCGCCACCACCGAGGGCTCACTCAGCACGATGCCCTTGCCCTTGACGTAGACCAGCGTGTTGGCGGTTCCCAGATCGATCGCCAAGTCGTTCGAAAAAAAACCCAATAGTCCATCGAAGAAAGACATAGTGCCTCTTTCTGGTCCTCCCGTGGGGACGTTGCTGATCAGACGATTAATTTATCATAATTACCAAAATAAGCGAAAGAAAACAACAAAAAAACTGCCCGGGTGCCGATCGGGTCCCCGCCGCTAAAGAAACGGGTGCAGGTCGGAAAACACGGCATCGTGGATCCGCGGCCGGAAGGCGCGGATGGCGATGTTGAGGCGGGAGGGGTGGACGCGGTTGGTGAGCAACACCACGCTCACCCGCCGCTCGAGGTCGACCCAGAAGGAGGTGCCGGTGAAGCCCAGGTGGCCGATGCTGGCCGCCGAAAAATGGCGCCCGCAGCTCGGCTGGGAAGCCGCCGGCATGTCGAAGCCGAGCGCCCGGCCGGTCCCGGGCTCCGGCCGCACGAAACGCCGCACCGCATCGGGGCTGAACAGGCTGCGCCGCGGCTGCCGGTGAAAGGCCCCGATCAGCTCCGCCAGCAGCCGATGGGCGGCGGCGGCGGTCCCGAAAAGCCCGGCGTGCCCGGCGATGCCGCCGAGGGCAAACGCGTTTTCGTCGTGAACCTCGCCGTCGACCAGACGGCCGCGCCAGGGGCACAGCTCGGTGGCGGCGTAGGCGACGTCCGGGGGGCGGCCGCCTCCAGGTCGACGAAGAACAGGGGGGCTGCGCCGAGCGGCGCATACACGGCCTCGGAGACGAAGCGGTCGAGCCGTGCGCCGGTCGTCTGCTCGACCACCCACTCCAGGATCATGAAACCGAGGTCGCTGTAAACGCACCCCCGACCGGGCGGATACGCCAGCGGCTCGGCAACGAGCAGCCGGCGCAAGGCGGAACGGCGCGCCGCGGCGGGCAAGGCCGACAGCTGAGTGAAGAAGGGCCGGTAGTCCGGCAGGCCCGCACTGTGGGAAAGCAGCTGAGACAGAGTCACCGCGGCCTTGTCGCTCGCCTGAAACTCGGGCAGCACCGCGGACAGTCGATCTTCCAACTTAAGGGCGCCTTCCTGGACCAGGATCATCACGGATAGGGTCGTCGCCAGCGGCTTGGTCAAGGAGGCCAGGTCGAAAACGGTGGCGGTCGTCATGCGGCGGCCCGTGGTCAGGTTGGCGCAACCATAAGCCGCGTGGAACAACACTCGCTCGGCCCGTGAAACCAGCAGCACGGCCCCGGGGAAGACCGACTCCGCCACGGCCTGCCGCATGAGTCGGTCGACCGCGGGCATGGCGACCGGGGGGAGAGGTTCCCCGCGTCAGGTGCCGGGCCCCGGCCGGGTTGTCCTCCGCCCTGGGTGTCCGGCATCAGCGGCCCCCTACCCGGTCGTCGCGCACTCAACGAACAGCGCGCGGGCATCCGCATCCAGGGTCGCGGGCATCCCCAGGGGCAGGGCCAGGTTCGGCTCGCAATGGCCCGCATCCACACCGGCCAGGATGGGGATCCGGGCACCGCCGAGGATGTCCTCCACAACGCGCCACACCTCCTCGGGCGCGCCGCAATCGGTGAAGGCCCCCAGCACCAGGCCCTTGAGTCCTTCGAAGGCCCCGGCGATCTTCAGCTGGGTCAGCATGCGGTCGATCCGGTACGGCGCCTCGCCGCAATCCTCCAAAAACAGGATGCGGTTGCGGGTGGACGGCGCAAAAGGGGTCCCCGTCAGGTGGCAGAGCGTGGTGAGGTTGCCGCCGCACAGGGCGCCGGCGGCCCGGCCCGGGCGAAGGGTCACGGCATGATCACCGCGGATTTCGAGCGGCCGGTCGCCGGCCACCGCGTCCCAGAGGGCGTCACGGGTTCGGCCGGTGGCCTCCGCCAGCGTGACGACCAAGGGGCCATGGAAGGAGACCAGCCCGCAGCGCCGCTGGAGCGCGGCGTGCAGCGCGGTGATGTCGCTGAAACCGATCACGGTTTTCGGGTGGGCCGCGATGCGTTCGTAATCGAGCAGGGAGAGCACCCGCAGGCAGCCGTAGCCGCCCCGGGCACAGATGATCCCGTCGATGTCCGGGTCCTCGAAGCAGTGCTGGAAGGCGGCAGCGCGGTGTCCGTCGCTGCCGGCCAGGTAACCGTCTGAGGCAAACACGTCTTCGTTGAAAACGACTTTGAAGCCCATCGACTGCAGGGCCGACACCCCTTGGGTGAACACGGCGCGGTCAAAGGGGCCGGCCGGTGCCACGACCCCAAGGGTTGCGCCGACGCGGAGTCGGCGGGGAAGCCGGACCGGCGGATCGCCGTGCGCTGTCGGCCATTTTTGTCGCGGCAAGCACCCATCCTTTCTTGACACACGCTTTGCGAGGTGTTAATCAAGCGCCTGTGTCGGGGCGTGGCGCAGTCTGGTAGCGCACTTGAATGGGGTTCAAGGGGTCGGTGGTTCAAATCCACTCGCCCCGACCAAATCACCGTCACACAGCGGATTGGCCTTCGGGTGAATCCGCTTTTTTTTTCCCGGCGCCGGGCCGGCCGCAACCGGTCCGGTGGGGTCGGGTGTCAACCGGTGCGGGGTCCAGGGTGACCGCCCGGCGGGAGGCTCCGACCGTCACGAACCAAACCCTCGGATGATCTTAGTATCCCGGCACCACTCGTGTCAAAGAATTCTTTGAACACGCCGGCGGGAATGTGCAGGCAGGACGGAAGGCGACTCCCGGTGCGGGCTTCACGAGGCGCTATCTTGCTCGGAGGTGGTGTGAATCCGGCCCTGATCGACCGCTTTTTGAAAGGCGGCCACCACATCGGGGTCGAACTGGGTGCCGGCGCCTTGCATGATGTTGCACAGGATGAGGTGCCGGTCCATGCGGCTGCGGTAGGCACGATCCGAATTCATGGCGTCGTAGGCATCGGCCACCGAAAGGATACGGGACAAAAAGGGAATACCCTCCCCCCGCAACCCGTCGGGGTAGCCGGTCCCGTCGAAGCGCTCGTGGTGACAACGAATGATCTGACGCTCACGGTCCCAGAGACCGAGTTGGTTGAGGATGTCGGCTCCGATGACCGGGTGCGTCTTGATCTTTTCAAACTCCTCGGCCGAGAGCCGACCGGGTTTGAGGAGAATGTCGTCCCGGATGCCGATCTTGCCGATGTCGTGCAGGTGGCCGGCGAAATGCAGCACCTCCAGCTCCGCGTTGGAGCACCCGAGCTCCCGGCCCAGGCTTATGGCGAGCCCGGTCACGCGGACGGAGTGCTGCCGCGTGTAAAGGTCGCGCGCCTCGAGGGCCTTGACGAAGGCGTAGAGGGTGGCGAACAGGTTCTCGTAGGTGTTCTCATAAAGCGCCAGCGTCTCGATGGAGCTGGCGGCGCTTTGGGTGATGACCGAGACATAAAAGAGGTCCTTCTCGGAAAAAGACCGGCCCCGGGAAGACGTCTCCGCCGTCAGCACACCGAACACCTTGTCGCGGATCTTCACCGGCAGCGCCATGAGGGAGGCGGCGTCCTGCGCGCCTTCGGCAGGGCCGCCGCTGCCGGAAACCAGCAGAGGGACCCCGTCGGCGTAGACCCCCATCACCAAGTCCTGCAACCGCCCCCCCGCGCCGTTGTCCCCGGCCGGCGTGCCGACGGCCATACCGGCGAGGGCCACCCGATGAGGCCGGCGGGCGGACTCGTCGATCACGAAAAAGCTGGCCGCATCGGCCTGGATGACCTCCCGGGTGACGTCCACCGTGCGCTTGAACACCTGCTCCGAAGAGGCCGTGGAGGAGAAATCCTTCAGGATCCGGTTGGCGGTGTTGAGCTCCTCGACCCGGGAGATCAACTCCCGGTTCAGACCCTCGAGCCGCTCCTTGCCTTTGATCTCGTTTTTCAGCATGAGATTCTCGACGTAGATCTCGCGCTGGCGCAGCACCCGCTGCAGGCTGAGCTCCATCTGTTTGAGATCGACGGGCTTGATGAGAAAGTCGACCACCCCGTTCTTCAGGGTGCGGATGCTGTTCTCCAGTGAGGGGTAGGCGGTCATCACGATCACCGGAACGGTGTTGTCCGCCTCGCGCAGGCGTGCGGCCAGTTCCAGCCCGCCCATCCGGGGCATGTTGATGTCCGTGAAACAGCAATCGACGGCCACCTGGTGGATCAGGGACAAGGCGTCGACCCCGTCCCCGGCCGTGAGCACCTGGTAGCCCCGCCGGCGGAAAAACGCGCTGACGACATCCCGGATGTTCTCCTCGTCGTCGACGACCAGTATCGTTTCACGCGCTGCAGGGTTCATGACCGTTCGGGCCGGGCTCTGCCGGCGGTGGGCGTCGGCGTGCCTTCGCGGGCCGCACCCGCCCCCACCGGGCGTTGGCGCCGAAAGCGGCGACCAATCGTGCGGGCAATTCGAAAAAGACGTGGCTGCAAGAAACAATTCCCCCTTGGATTGAAGGTCAAACCGGATGGTGCCTCCGCCCCGGTCTCACCATCAAGTGTATCGGCGGATGCCCCGGGAACTTTAATTCGAATCGAGCGTTCGGCCTCCCATCCCCGGGATGCCGCCCGCCGGCGAGGAACGGGCCGGCCGGGCACAGGCGCATGCCAATTTTATGACGGACCCGGGGCAGCCCCCCCTCCCTTCCCGACCGGCCTTTGACGCCCCCGCTTTTCGGGGCGGCCAACACCGCCAATAACACATTAATATAATGATATTTTTTTCGTATAGAGCCGCTGGCACGGTTTTCGCTGTGAAATGCCCTCCGGAACAGCACCGCAACAGGACCCGTGCACCCGACCCGCAAAGGGGAATCCCTGCAGCAGGCCGCATGCATTCTTTGACCGTTGAAAAATGCGGTTCACCAACCCAATTGAATGTGGAGGAAAGAAAATGAAAACCCGGCCCCCCTTCCGACATCGATCCGCACCCTTGAGCCCCGCGATCAGACTGAGCCTTCTGCTTCCGGCCCTCCTCTTCGGAGCAGCGCTCCTGTCGGCCTGCGGCTCCGGGGGAGGCGGCAGCACCGGCGCCGCCGCCGAGGTGAGCGCCCTGACCCTTCCCAGCCGCATCAGCCTGTCGAGCGCCGAGGGCACCAGCAACTCCCAGGCCGCGATGGCGGCGCTTTCAGCCAAGGGAAAACCGCGTCGCGCGAGCCGGATCGCCTCCGCCGGTCTGCGGGCCTACAACGACGCCGGCACCGATTACACCGCTCAGACGAAGGAGACCTGGCTGGAGGACACGGAAGCCCTGGACCTGGTCAACGACATCCTGGCCGTGGTGGCCGACACCGGCTACGAGAATTTCGTCAACGCCGGACCGTACCGGGCGCTGGTCAAGCCGGTCGGCGACGAGAAGCAGAGCCAGGGCGGGGCCGCCACGACGGCGACGACGACCGAGGAGCTGATGGAGATCGTGGTCGAGGTCACGCGCGCAAGCGACAGCGCCCCGATGATCGTCAAGGTCTGGGTCCGGGAGGACGAGGGTCCCGGCGGCATGGCCATGCTGATCCGCGGCTATTTCACCGTCACCCAGGGGGTCAGCGCCCAGTACCCCTACGGCGCCATGACGGCGCACTTCAAGGGCGTTTCCCTGGATGAGAACGGCGCCGAGGGCGACGAGGTCATGACGATGGCCATCAGCATCGGCGCCGATGACAACGCCAATGTCGTGGTCCAGGTGATCGACGAGGGCCAGGAGGAGAACAACGAGAACCTCTACGTGTGGGACAACCGTGCGCGCATCGTCGCCGACGCGACGCTGACCGCCGGCAGCGCCTACGTCTACTCGGGCGAGACCGACTGGGATTCGGGGGTGTTCGAGGAGGAGACGTTCTACTTTGCCTACAACCCGGACTATTTCAAGTACCAGGACTCCGGCACGAGCGAAGTCACGGTCCTCGACAAGGGCGATTTGCGCCACAAGATTTTCAAATACAAGCTCTTCGACCGTGAGACCGGCGCCAAGGTCACCCGCAACTCCGGCTTCGGCATCCAGTTGGGCAACGGCCAGTACGGCTACGTGGGCTACCACGGCCTGTGGGCGCCGTACGGGGTGTCGCTCGCCGACGGCGACACCGTCACGCGGGCGGACAACGGCCTGACGTACACGCTGATCAAAAAGGGCGGCAAGCTGACCAAACACACAAGGGCCTCCGTGCTGCTCGACGACCTCGACGGGGTGGAGATCTCGGTCTGGAACAACGGTCAGGACCTGGTGATCGCCTGGGACGCGGACGCGGGAACCTTCAAGAAGATCGGCACCCGCAACAACGCCTCCGGCGGGGTCGACTACCTCGACGAGGCTGATTACGAAAACTACGCCTTCGCCAACGAGTGGGAGGGCGGCTGGTGCGAGGCCCTCGGCGCACACCTCGCCCTGGGGCGGCTGACGCCGGCCAACGGCGACACGGTGTATTATCACATCCAGGAAACCGTCAGCGGCAGCGTTGCGGAGAACCTGACCCTCTACTACTGGGGCTTTGCCCTGGATGCGCCGATCACCCAGGCGGTCATCAACGGCGCGGCCGCGGCCGAAGGCGCCTACATGAGCGGGGCGCCGGTGCGCAAGACCTACACCTTCGATGCCGCCGCGCGCGTGCTCAAAGACGCGGGCGGGGACGCGGTCCTGCTGGGCTCGGGCCTGACCCTGACCGGCACGCGCTACCAGTACGGCTACACCCTGGGGCCGCTCACGACCGATGACACCTACGACGCGTCGAACTGCTGGAGCATCTACGACGGGGACGTGTACTACCAGTGGTCGACGAGCGCGACCGACTCCTGGTCCCAGTTCACCACCGTCCGGGACGGGGCGGGTGACCTGGTCGGCTTCGACCGGCCGCTCTCCTTCAGCTACACCCACCAGACGGCCAATGACGTCAACGGCGACACCGCCAACGACGGCAAGAAGTTCCGCCTCGAGTACGACGGCTCCGACCTGCGCATCCCCTGGAAGTTCGACGAAGCCACCGGCGACTGGTGGCCGGCCATCAACCTCAAGGACGGCACCGTGCTGACCGACGCGGACGGCGGCGCCTACGTGGTCAAGGCCGTCGAGGAATCCCTGATCATGTCCGCCGCCGACCCGGCCCTGGCGGCCGATCTCGTGATCGACACCACCGTGCCGGCGCCCGACCTCGCCTACGACGCGACCAAGACCGACCTGGTCGGCGACGTGCCGGCGAACACGCTCCTCAAGGTCGTCAAGGGCGAGCTGATCGACTAACCGTTCCGACACAGGCGGCGGCCCGCCGCCGCGCGCGAATAGCGGGGTCCCCGTGGGCCCCGCTTTCTTTTTCCCAAATACCTCTTGACCCTGCCTGCCCGGGACCGCTATGGAGACGCCTTGAACCGGGCGGCCGCCCAACGGGCATGGATGGGGCCGGCCGCCGCCACCGGGAAGGCGAGGAAAAGGAACCGTTGACACACGCGACACGCGAGGACGACCCGCTGCGCATCTGCCTGCTGAGCTACCGCAGCAACCCCCACTGCGGCGGTCAGGGCGTCTATGTCAAAAATCTCAGCCGCGCGCTGCGCGATCTCGGCCATGCCGTGGACGTGGTCTCCGGCCCCCCGGACCCCGGCCTCGACGAGGGCGTGCGTCTCATCCGGATGCCCTGTCTCGACCTCTTCGACCCGGCCGACCCGTTCCGCGTGCCGCGCCTGCGGGAGCTTGCCGACCCCGTCAACCTTATCGAGTGGGCCGGGGTCTGCACCATGGGGTTTCCCGAGCTCTTCACCTTCGGCCTGCGCGCTTACGGGTACCTGCGCCGGAGGCTCGCCGGATACGACGTGCTCCACGACAATCAGAGCCTCTCCTACGGCATCTGGCTGCTCGGCCGCCGGGCCCCCACCGTGGCCACCATCCACCACCCCATCACCGTCGACCGGCGCTTCGCCGTGCGCGCCGAGACCGCGGCCTGGAAAAAGCTCAAACAGTGGCGCTGGCACTCGTTCATCGGCATGCAGCGACGGGTGGCGAGAAACCTGCGCCCCCTCATCACCGTGTCCGAATCGGCCCGCAAAGACATCTGCCGGGATTTCGGCCTCCCCGCCGGGCAGGTCCGCGTGGTCGCCAACGGCATCAACACCGATGTGTTTCACCCGCTGACCGGCATCACGCGGGAGCCGGGCCGCATCATCGTCACCAACAGCGCCGACATGCCCCTCAAGGGGCTCACCTATCTGCTGCAGGCCATGGCCGCCATCCTCTCCGACCGCAACCACTTGAAACTGGTCGTCGTGGGAACCCCCAAAAAGAACGGGGCCGTGGCGCGGCTGGTGGGCGAGCTCGGCATCGGCCGCTGGGTGGAGTTCACCGGGCGCATCGACGACGGGGAATTCGTGCGCCAGTACGCCCGCGCCGCGATGGCGGTCATCCCTTCGGTCTATGAGGGGTTCGGCCTGCCGGCCGGGGAAGCCATGGCCTGCGGGGTGCCGGTGATCAGCACCACGGGCGGCGCCCTGCCGGAGGTGGTGGGGGAAGCCGGCATCCTGGTGCCGCCGGCCGACCCCCCGGCCCTGGCGGGCGCGATCCGCGCCCTGCTCGACCACCCCGACCGCGCCCGGCGCATGGGGAACGCCGGGCTGCGGCGCGTCCTGGACCGGTTCACCTGGAGACGGGCGGCCGAAGGCACCGTCGCGGCGTACCACGAGGCCATCCGTGATCACCATAGACCTCGCGCGAACGGCTGACCTCGGCCCGGGCTGCCGGGTCCTGGATGTCGGCTGCGGCAACGGGCGGCACGCCGCCGCCGCCTACCGCCTGAGGAACGCCATGGTGGTCGCCGTCGACCCGTGCCGCGCCGACCTGGAGTCCGCCAGGGACCGTTTACAGCTGCATGAGCGTCTGGGCGAGCACGGCGGCGGCCGCTGGTCCCTGTGCGCCGCCGACGCACGGGACCTGCCCTGTGCCGACGGCGCGTTCGACCTGGTGATCTGCTCGGAGGTCCTGGAGCATGTGCGCGAGGACCGGCGCGCCGTTGCGGAAATCACCCGGGTGCTGAGACCCGGCGGGGTCTTGGCGGTGAGCGTGCCGCGGCGTTGGCCGGAGCGCATCTGCTGGAAGTTGTCGGACGCCTACGCCGCCGCCGACGGCGGCCACGTGCGCATCTACCGGCGGCGGGAGCTGATCGGTCTGCTCGAGCAGGGCGGCGCGCGCACTTGGGCCGTCCACTACGCCCACAGCCTGCACACGCCGTTCTGGTGGCTCAAGTGCCTCGTGGGCCCCGCCCGCGAGGACCACCGGCTCGTGCGCCTTTACCATCGTTTCCTGACCTGGGACATGATGCGCAAGCCGCGCGCCACACGCTTTCTCGAAAAACTGCTCAACCCCATCCTCGGCAAGAGCCTGGTGGTGTATTTAAGAAAAAGATAGGGTGCGCGGGGAACGGATCAGGCGACTCTTCGAAGCGCTCTCAGGCTGGCGACGGCGGCATGCTCCTTAAACCGGCCGGAGTCGAGCGCCTGCCGGTACACTTGATACGGGGCCTGTCCGCCCATGGAGGGGTCGGGAAAGACATCGTGGAAAACGATTGCGCCGGCCGCGATGACGTGAGGGGCCCAGGCTCGGAAGTCGGTGGACACGGTGTCCAGGGCGTGCCCCCCGTCGATGAACACCAGGCTCAAGGGGGTCGCCCAGGCCCTGGCAGCGAGCGCCGAGCGGCAGACGACGGGCACCACGGTGTCTTCCAGGCCGGCGCGGCGCAGTGTTTCGCGAAAAAAACGGAAGGTGTCCATTCCGCCCGCGAGCGGGTCGAAGAGCTGCGGGTCGAAGTACTCCTCGCCGGGTTGCTGTTCTTCCGAGCCCCGGTGGTGATCGATGGAAAAGAGCACCTGGCCTTTGTCGCGGCAGGCGGCCCCGAGATACACGGTGGACTTGCCGCAGTAGCTGCCGATCTCAAGGCAGGGGCCCAGGTCCGCGGTCTCGGAGGCCAAACGGTAAAGTGCCGCGCCTTCTTCCTCGGCGAGAAAGCCCTTGAGGCTGCGAACAAGATCAAGATCGACAGGCATGCGGGACAGCGTGCAGTTTGAGGTTTCATTGTCCGGCGGGGGGCCTCCCCGACGCCGATTCAGTTTTCAGCCTTCAGCTTGGAGCCCGGGTCCTGGCGTTCGAAGCTGCCCACCAGCACCTCCCGCGGCTTGACGCCGTCCGACGGGCCGACCACCCCCTCCTGCTCCATCTTCTCGATGATCCGCGCGGCGCGGTTGTAGCCGATCCGCAGGTGGCGCTGAACCATGGAGATCGAGGCCTGGCGGGTGCGCACGACGAGCTCCAGCGCGTCGTCGTAACGCTCGTCGTAGTCGTCCCCCCCGCCCGGGCCCTGGCTGTCGGCCGGCTGCGCCTCGGTGATCTGCTGATCGTATTCCGGCTTTTCCTGTTTCTTCAAAAAGTCGATGATCTGATTGAGCTCGCCTTCTGAAATGTAGGCCCCGTGGATGCGCTGGAGCTTGCCGGTGCCGGGCGGCATGAACAGCATGTCCCCGCTGCCGAGCAGGCTTTCCGCCCCGTTGGTGTCGATGATGGTGCGGGAGTCCGTTTTGGAGCTGACCTGGAAGGTCAGGCGGGTGGGGAAATTGGCCTTGATGATGCCGGTCAAGACGTCCACCGAGGGTCTTTGCGTGGCGAGAATCAAATGGATGCCGGCCGCCCGGGCCATCTGGGCCAACCGCGTGAGGGCCAGCTCCACATCCCGGGAGGCGAGCATCATCAGGTCGGCCAGCTCGTCGATGATGATGACGATGTAGGGCAGCCGGCGGTCCTCGCCGTCGGGTGCGGCCGTGTCGGCCTCGATCTTCTGGTTGTACTGCTTGATGTTCTTCGCCTTGCGCTCGTTCAGCTGCTCGTAGCGGCGCTCCATTTCACGCACCGCCCAGTACAGGGCGTTGGTGGCCTTCTTGGCATCGATCACCACCGGCGTGATCAGGTGGGGGATGCCGTCGTAGTTGGAGAGCTCGATGCGTTTCGGGTCCACCATGATGAGCTTCACTTCGTCCGGCCGCGACTTGTAGAGCAGGCTGCAGATCATCGCGTTCAGGGCGACGCTCTTGCCGGTCCCGGTGGCCCCCGCGATCAGCAGGTGGGGCATCTTGTCGAGCTCGGCCACCACCGGGTTGCCCACGATGTCCTTCCCGAGGCAGAGGGTCAGCTTCGATTTGGACTTCTCGAAGACGCCCGAGGCCACGACCTCCTTGAATTTGACGATCTCCCGCACCGGGTTCGGCACCTCGATGCCGATGACCGCTTTGCCCGGTATCGGTGCGACGATCCGGATGCTCGTGGAGCGCAACGCCAGGGCAAGATCGTCCGACAGGCTCGCGACCTTGTTGATCTTCACCCCGGGGGCCGGCTCGTATTCGAAAGTGGTGATCACCGGTCCGGGGGAGACCGCGACCACTTTCCCGTTGACCCCGAAGTCCTCGAGTTTTTTCTCGAGCAGCTTGGACTGCATGCGCAGGCTTTCACTGTCGAGCGATCCGGGTTTGGGGTCGGGGTTTTCCAGGGCGCTGAAGGGCGGCAGCCGGAACCCTTTGCCGGTCTGCATGAACTCGAAGACTTCCTGCTTCGGCGCGGGCACGGTCTTGGCCGGTTTGGGGGCCGCCTGGATCTTGATCTCCTTGCTGCGCGCCGCGATCTTTTCGGGTTCGGCCTGAGCGAGCCGCCGCGCGCGCGCCCGGCGCTCCCGCCACTTGATGACCAGCGTCGCCAGGCTGTCGTAAACCCCGCCGAACCAGCTGCCGCTCCTCTTCAGAAAGGCCAGCAGCGAAAAGCCGGTGGCCAGGATGAACCCTACCAACCAGAGCACCGCCAAAACGATCATCCCGCCGGTGGCGTTGGTGTATTTCAACAGAAACGCCTTCAGCGGGATCCCGAGCATGCCGCCGGTGGAAAACTTCTTCTCGAAGAGCACGTAGTGGTCCTGGTGCACGGACAGAAGCCCGCCGGTCGCCAATATCAGCAGCAGACCGCCGGCCAGGGTGGCGGCGATCACCCGGCCGGAGTGGTTGCCGAAGAAATGCAGACTGATGATCAGCAGCAGGATCGGCATCCAGAAAGCGCCCAGGCCGAAAAGCCCGATCAAAAGCCCCGCCAGGTGGGCGCCGACCAGACCGAACAGATTGTGCACCCGGGCCGCCGTGCCGGCACTGTTGACGGACGGGTCGGCCGGGCTGTAGGACAGCAGGCTGATCAGCGTGAAGACCACCAGGAAAAAAAGGATGATTCCGATGATTTCGCGGCGCATAATAAAAAACCGTTTTAAGTTTTAAGATTTAAGTTTTAAGCGCCATGCCCGCCCGCAGCGGGGATTTATCCCCGAGCAACTTATGTGAAGTTGCTTGGAAGTGGCTGAAGCAAGGCATCGTTGCCTTGCTTAAAACTTAACACTTAACACTTAACACTGTTCCTTTCTCACAACTCCATAATAAACGGCAGAATCACCGGACGCCGCCCGATGGTGAAAAAGAAATATTGCCGCAGGGCGGTCTGGATCCGGGCCCGGATCAACTCGACCCGGTTCGCGGTCACGGGCGGCAGGTCTTCCACCACCTCGAGCACCACGCAGTTGGCATCCTGCAGCAGGTACCCGGTCTCGGTCTCGAACACGAAGCCGCGCGAAACGATTTCCGGCCCGTACACGATGATCCCGGTGGCCTCGTCGAAAGCAATGGTGACGGCCACGACGCCGTCCTCCGAAAGAGCGCGCCGCTCCTTGAGCACGGAGCGGCCCACATCCCCCACCCCCTTGCCGTCGATGAGCACCCGGCCCGTTCCCACGCTGCCGGCCAGGCGGCCGCGGCCGTTTTCGAACTCGATCACCCGCCCGTTTTCCGCCAGCAGGATGTTGCCCTGCGCAATCCCCATCTCCCGGGCCAGGCGGGCGTGCAGGATGAGGTGGCGGTACTCCCCGTGGACCGGGATGAAGTGGCGCGGCTTGGTCAGGTTGATCATGAGCTTGAGCTCTTCGCGGAACGCATGCCCGGAAACGTGGATGTCGGAGATTTTCTCGTAGATCACATCGGCCCCCCGGCGGTAGAGGGCGTCGATGATTTTGGCGATCGCCCGCTCGTTGCCGGGGATGAACTTGGAGGAGAGCACCACCGTGTCGTCTTTTTTGACCTTTATCTGCCGGTGGGTGCCGGAGGCCATCCGGGCCAAAGCGGACATGGGCTCCCCTTGGCTGCCGGTGGTGATGATGACGATGTCGTCATCGTCGTAGTCGTTCACCAGATCGATGCTCACCTCGATGTCCCGGGGGATCGTCAGGTACCCCAGGCGCTTTGCGATCTCGGCGCTGGCCTCGATGTTGCGGCCGCTGATGATGACTTTCTTGCCCTCGGCGCGGGCGATGTCGACGATCATCTGAATGCGGGCGATGTTGGAGGCGAACAGGGCCACGATGATCCGCCCGGGGCTCTTGACGATGATGCGGGAGAGCGTTTCGCCGATCTGGGAGTCCGGTATCGTCGAGCCCTCGCGCTCGATGTTGGTGGAGTCCGAGAGCAGGGCCAGGACCCCGCGGTCGCCGCAGCGAGCGAACTTGTTCACGTCGGTGTTCATCGCGTCGATGAAGGTGCGGCCGATCTTGAAATCCCCGGTGTGAACGATCAACCCCTCCGAAGTGTCGATGGCGATGCCCACCCCGTCCACCACGCTGTGCCCCACGCGGATGAAGTCCAGAGCGAAGGGCCCCAGCTGAAGCGGCGTCTCGGGGGAAATCGGGTGCAGGCCGGCCGCCACGTGGATGTCGAGCTCCTCAAGCTTCTGGCGCACGAGCCCCAACGTGAAAGGGGTGGCGTAGACGGGGGCTTTGATTTCCTTGAGCAGAAACGGCAAGGCCCCGATGTGGTCCTCGTGGCCATGGGTGAGCACAACCCCCTGGACCCGCGATCGGTTCTGCCGAAGAAAAGTCATGTCGGGGATGACGAAATCGACCCCCAGCATGTAATCTTCGGGAAACATGAGGCCGGCATCCACCACCATCAGGGCGTCGCCGGATTCAAACGCCATCATGTTCAGCCCGATTTCGCCCAGGCCCCCGAGTGGGATGATTCTGACCATGTCCCTTTCCTTCAACTCCTATCGCACTCGGCGCCGATGGCCGCCCGCACGCGCTCCATCAAGAGCCCCTTGCCGTCGGGGGTGACACCGGCGGTGTCGATCGGTTCGAGGATCTCCAGCGTGACATCGCGCGGTCGGATCAGCAGCGTGTTTTTGGGCATGATCGCATGGGTGCCGCCGATGGCGACCGGCACGATCGGTACCCCGGCCGTGATCGCCATGACGAATCCGCCTTTCTTGAACGGTTTGAGGCTCCCGTCCAAACTGCGGGTGCCTTCGGGGAAAATCATGATCGAGGCCCCGCTGCGGGTCCTGGCGGCAGCCTGTTCGAGGCTTTCGAAGGCCGCATCACGGTTCGAGCGGTCGATGCTGATGTAGCCGGCCGCCCGCATGGCCCTCCCAAAAATGGGGATGCGAAACAACTCCGCTTTCGCCAGCCACCGGAACTGGACCGGCAGATGACCGAGCAACACCGGTATGTCGAAGTTGCTCTGGTGGTTGGACATGAAGACATAGGCGCGTGCGGGGTCGATGCGCTCGAGACCGCGGATGGTCACCCGGACCCCGCTGACCGCCAGGATGGACCGGCCCCAGACCCGTGCGAGCCGGTGACCCGGGTTGGCGGAGCGTGAAAAAAAAGAGATGCCGATGACGATCGCGCCGACGACGGGGGTCGCCACCGCCACCCAGACGATAATCACCGCGGTGCGCAGCCAAGTGGCGAGTCTGCTCGACCGGGGCTCCGCCGGCCCTGGGGTTGATGAGGTCGACATCCTAAACCGTACCCTCCGCGACACGTCCGCTTCAAAGTCAGACAACGATCCCCAGCAGCTCGAGCATGTCATCGACGATCCGGATCAGCCGGTTTCTCTGCGCTTCAGTGGCATAGCTGATGCAGTTGCAACGGATGCGGTTTGGGGTGCGCACCAGCAGCTCCAGCGACAACTGGTCGGCCCGCAGCTCGACCGCCGCAAAAAACGGCTGGCAGTCCCGGTGCTCGGCCTGAACGGGGTTGAGGATTTCGCCGTCGACCGGCACCCAGTAGATCCCGCCCATTGAGGCGGAGCCGAAATTCTGGTCGAGATATGCCTTCAGCTTTTCATAATCGGGAAAACGCAGCTGGTCAACAACATATTGTTTCATCTTAGAATAATTAGCACAAGTTGTTGTGTTTCGCAAGGTGCAATGTGCCCGGGGTGACCACCGGGCCGGAAGCGGCGAAGCGGGAGGTTTTTTGCTGAAAGCCTTCAGGCCTCAGCCTTTTGCTTGATTTTCGTGCCGGAGCCAGGGGTCAAAGCGCGAGTCCAAGACGACCGGCGCGAAGCGATCTTGCTACCAGGCCGCGGCGGCGGTCCCGCCTGGCCGGGGCGGGGCAACGCCGAAATCGAGCTTATGACGAAGCCGTCCAATAAAAAACCCCCTGGCCGCACCTTGCGCGGCCAGGGGGTTTGCGGCGAACATCGATTTAGGTCTCTTCCACCGTAATGGCGTTTTCCGCGCAGACCTCAACGCAGCTCTCGCATCCGAGGCACTCCTCCGCGTTGACCGGCACCGATTTGCCGTCCTGCATTTCAAAAACCTCGACAGGGCAGACGTCCACGCACTCTTCGCAGCCAACACACTTTTCTTCATCGACAATGGGGTTAAAAGCCATCAGTTGATCTCCTTTCAATGAGATATGGAATCTGGGCGCGTGAGCGCCATTCGGATCCATTGACGCCAGTGTCCTTATACCAAGAAAAAAGGTGAGTCAAGCATTCAGGAAAAATTTTTCCGCCCCGTCCGGAAATTCCCGCCCTACCCCATATTGCGTTCATTGCACGTAATCACCGGCGGCTTTCCTCTCGCCGGTGCCCGGTTCCGGAAGTTCCGCTCACCCGCACGCGGCCGCGACCACCAACAGCGTGTTCCGACAGCTCAGGTCCTCTGCCGGCGCGCGTTCGTCGGACGCAGCGACAGATCCAAGCCCGGCCCAAAGCTGCTGCGGCGCCACCCCCGGCAACACGTAAACCGCGCGCGGGCCGCAGCCGCCATCGTCCGCTGCAGCCTTCGTCATCGGTGCCGCAGCGAGGGACTGCAGATCGGCCATTAGGTCGCCGGCCGGCGGCCCGCCGGCGCAAAAGGCCTCCAGGGCATGGAACCCGCCCTCTCCCGGAAGGACCCGGCACGCTGCCGGCATTTTTTCCAGAATCGGCGCAACCACGGCGGGGTGATGGGTGACAAAAACAGCCGAGGGGTATGGCCGGCTCAGATAAAGCCGCGACCAAGCGCTCAAACGGTTTTCGATCAAATACGCGGCGTATGTGCTCAGGTGTCTCGGCCCTGCGGGAGCCCGCAGTGCTTTCCAACGGGGCGGCCCTGCCCTTCAGGCTGTCGAACAGTTCGACGGAGCGCCGGGCAAACCCGTCGAGCTCGCTCTGCAGCTCCCGGCTCTGACGGTCGAATTCCTGGGCGAGATGCAGAAACAGACGGGCCGGCACCAGCGGGTCGAACCCGCGGGAAGCGTCCGACGGCTGCGACCGCCGTTTGACTTCGGCGACGATTTGAGCGCAGGTCTCCTCGTCAAACGCGGGGGAGGCGCCCCCTCCCCCTGACCGGGCGGAACGCGCCGCCCGGATCCCGACCCCCTGCCGGTGAAGATCGCCCCAGTCCAGAAACTGCCGGGCAACTGATTCCAGCCGTTCTTCATCGCCCGGGGGCGGCGCCACCACTTCCAGGAAGCCCTGCGACTGCATGTCGCGCATCTCCTCCGGCAGGCGGCCGGGGAGGGGCTGGTAGACGGCCAGTGACCGGAAAAAGGGCCGCCATTGCTCGGCCAGCGCCGGAGAAACATAGGTGTAAGGGAAATAGACCGGTTTCATGGATTAAGACCCGCTTTCTGGGCATGGAGGCCGACGCCGCGGGCGCGCCGCTCCGTGCGGATGGGATCGACACCGGCCGCCTCCCCGGCAGCGAGCAGTCCGGGGCCCCGCGGACCCGTGGCGGCCGGGTGGGTTATCGTATCAGAAACGGTTCGACCGCCGCCAGGATGTCTCTTTGGACCTCGCGGGGGGCCTGATCGGCGCTGATCACACGGAACCGTTCCGGCTCCCTTCGCGCCAGCGCCAGGTAGCCGTCACGCACCCGCTGGTGGAAGCCCAGGGCCTCTTCCTCAAAACGGCTCTCGGCAACGGTGCGACCGCCGGTCGCCAACTGACGGCGGGCACGGGCGAGCCCCACCTCCGGCGGCAAGTCGAGCACCAGGGTCAGGTCGGGTTTCAGCCCATCGAACACCACCTCGTGCAGCCGCAGGATCCGCTCCGGGCCCACCCCCCGGGCGAATCCCTGGTAGACGACGGTGGCGTCGAAAAAACGGTCGCACAAAACCACCTGGCCGGCGGCCAGGGCCGGCCGGATCACCGCATGGACATGCTCGGCACGGTCGGCCATGTAAAGCAGCAGCTCCGCCTCCGGCGTCATCCCGGCGCTTTCAGGGGCGAGCAACACGGAGCGGATTTTCTTCCCGAGGGCCGTCCCCCCCGGCTCCCGGGTCAGCAGGCATTTGCGCCCCCGCTCGGTCAGACGCTGGGCCAGATCCACAATCTGGGTGGTCTTCCCGGAGCCTTCCCCGCCTTCCAGCGTAATGAACATGCCAATCTCCCCCCGGGAAGCGAATCGCCTGAGCCCCGGCACCCGGGGTTCTACCCCAAACCGATCCCCCACCGGCGCATCTCGTCCAGGGCCCCGTAGTCGGTCATGTCGCATTGGATCGGGGTGATGGAAATGAATCGGCGGCGCAGGGCGGCCCCGTCGACGTCCGGGTCCTCGCTGAACGTTTGCATGTCCGCCCCCTGCCAGTAGTAGGTCCGGTTGCGTGGGTCCGTGCGCTTCTCCATGTACTCCCGGAAGATCTCGCACCCATGGCGGCTGATGCGGACACCGGCGATCCGGTCGCGCGGCGCGTTGGGAAAGTTGACATTCAGAAAGGTGCCCGGGTTGAGTTTTTTTCCGTTCACCACCCGGACCAGGTGGGCGATGAACCCCGCGGCCTCCTCGTAAGGGTAAGGTTCGGAGCCGTCGATGGAGGCGGCGATCGACGGGATCCCCCCCAGGGCCGCTTCCTTGGCGGCCGCCACCGTCCCGGAGTAGTTGATGTTGACCCCGACGTTCGCGCCCGGGTTGATACCGGCGACCACCAGGTCCGGCCTGCACCCTAAGATTTCGATGATCCCGAGCTTGACGCAGTCGGCGGGTGTCCCGTTGACCGCATACCCGTGCTGGTGGCCGTTCAACTCCAGACGGGTCGCCCGCAAGGGCGAGTGCAGGGTGATGGCGTGGCTGACCGCCGTACGCTCGCGGTCCGGGGCGATCACGGTCAGATCGTGCTCGGCGCCGAGCGCGGTGTGCAGGGCCCACAACCCGGCGGCGTGAATGCCGTCATCGTTGGTCAGAATGATCCTCATCGCCTCTCGGCCGGCAACGGCTCCCGTGGTCGCGCGCAAACAACGTCTTGACTTTTCCGCCAATGTCCGTTTTATAGCTTAACTTTCGGCGCGGTTCAAGACATAAACCCGGTCATTCGGCCGACCGCCGCAGCCTGTCCCGCAACCCCGCACCATTAACAAAAGGCAAGCAACCGGATGGATCGAGCCGAGACCCAACCTCGGGCAGGCCGCCTCAGGAAATCAGCTCGAACCGCCGCCGCCCTGGTGGGGGTCGTTTGGTTCCTGGCCGGTTTTTTGGTGAATCCGTCCCACGGCCTGGAAATCGGCGGCGCGGGCGCACGATTGGCCCCCCTAGACCCTCAGGCACCATGGCAGATCGAGGCCGACCGCATCCGCTACGATCAGGTGCGCGATGAGTATGTGGCCGAAGGCAACGTGGTGATCACCAAGCAAGACCGGTCGATTCAGGCGGACACGGTGTTTTACAGCCCGCAGACCATGACGGCCAGGGCCGAGGGCAGTGTGGTGGTCACGGCCGGAACCGACAAGGTTTACGGCGACTTTCTGCAGATCGACCTCGACAGTGAGAAGGGTTTTCTCGACGATGGGGTGATTTTCATTCAGGAAAACAACTACCACATCCGGGGCGACCGGATCCAGAAGATCGGGGCCGAGACCTACCACATCGACAAAGGCGCCGTCACCACCTGCGACGGCCCCAGCCCGGATTGGACAATCACCGGCAGGGACGTGAACGTCAAGGAGGACGGGTCCGGCTCCCTCTGGCATGCCACCTTGTATGCGCGCGAAGTGCCGGTCGCCTATTTCCCCTATCTCCGGTTCCCGGCCCGCGGGAGGCAAACCGGTTTTCTGATGCCCCAGTTCGGCTACTACGAGAAAAAGGGCATCAGCATCATCCAGCCGTTCTTTTGGGCCATCGACGACAGCTCCGACGCGACCTTCTATCTGCAGTACATGAGCAATCGGGGCTGGAAACCCGGGGTGGAGTACCGGTACTATCTGAACCGCGAGGCCAAAGGCGCCTTCATGTTCGACTATCTCTTCGACGACAAGGTCGACGACGGCACTGGCAGCTCGAGCAGCGACTTCGGTTACGATGACAACGGCGGCACCTTCCTGCGTCCGAACCAGGATCGCTACTGGTTTCGGGGAAGCCACTACAACCCCCTGCCGTGGGGCTTCGAGGCCAAGCTCGACCTCGACATCCTGAGCGACCAGGACTACCTGCAGGACTTCAAAAGCGGCTACATGGGGTTCGAGGACACCAACCTCTATTTCAACAAGTTCTTCGGCCGTGTGTTCGACGACTTCAACGACCCCGTGCGCGTCAACCGGCTGCTCCTCAGCCGCTCCTGGTCCCCGGGCAGCCTCAACGCGGAGACCCGGATCTACGACGACGTGCGCAAGGGGCAGAACCAGAAGGAAATCATCCACAAGCTGCCGGTGGTCCGCTTCGACGCCCCCAAGCAGCGCATCGCGCAAAGCCCCCTGTTCTACAATCTGGGCACCGAGTACACCAACTTCTGGCAGCTGCGCGGCTCGCGTGTCCAGCGGGTCGACATCTACCCGAGGGCCTACTACCCCGTCGGCCTGCCGCCCTACCTGACCTTCGAGCCTTCCGTCGGCCTGCGGGAGACCGTCTGGAACCAGTACGAAACCGACCCGGCGGACCCCTGGGCCGAAGACCGGTATTTCCACCGCGAGCTCTACGACACCCGCCTCGCGCTGTTCACGGACTTCTTCCGCGTTTATGACGTCGCCACGGGGCGCATCGAGCGGCTAAAGCACACCGTCCGGCCCGAGATCGCGCACAGCTACGTCCCGGAAGTGGACCAGGACGACCTGCCGAACATCGACTCCCGGGACCGCATCGAAAACCGCAGCCGCCTGATCTACTCCCTCACCAACACCTTGACCTCCAAGTCGTCGCTGCACACCACCGCGCCGGAGGACTCCCCGCGCAAGCAGCGCGAACGCGGCACCATCGAGAGCCCCAGCGAATACGACTACCGGGATTTCCTGCGTTTGAAGGTCTCCCAGTATTACGACTTCGCCGAACACAAGGAACAATTCTCCCCCGTCGCCGGCCGGATCGAGTTGTTTCCCGGCGGAAAGATCAGCCTGGACACTGAGGCGCAATACGACGTGCACGACACCCAGGTCGTGGTCTTCAACACGGCCGTGACCCTGCACGCGCGGGAAAAAGACCGTTTGTTCGTGGAATACCGCTACGACCGCAATCAGGAGGATGAAGACGACGACGAGAGCACCGAGATACTCGATTTCGACACCTCCACCAGCGTGGATGATAAAATCAACTCCCTGTTCTCCGAGCTGCGTCTGGGGGTGACCGACCGGCTCAGCCTGCTTGCGACCTATGAATACGACTTCGAGCAGGATGCCACCGACGGGTATGGGATCGGGTTCTCCTACCAAGCCCAATGCTGGACCCTGGAGGCCCTCTACCACATGGGTTCCGAGGACGCGGGGGTCGGGTTCCGCATCCGGCTGCACGGCATCGGCGAATTCGGCCTCTGAGACGGGCCGCACCATTTACGTCGATAGAGTCGATAGAAAGGATGCCCTCCAAGCGATGAGTTCCACTTCAGAAGACCAGCGCCTGCATCGGTTGTGGTACGTGCTGCACACCCGCAGCAGGCACGAAAGTGTCGCCGCGGATCTATTGCTGAAAAAATCAATGACCGTGTTTCTGCCGAAGATCCGGGTACGCAGCCAGCGACGGGATCGCAAGGCCATGATCCAGATACCGCTGTTTCCCGGCTATCTGTTCGTCAAAACCGACCTGCACCCTCACACCCACCTGGAGATCGTCAAGACCGCGGGGGTGGTGCGCCTGATCGGCAGCACCCACGGCCCCGTGCCGGTGGCGGAAGAGACGATCGAGTCCCTCAAGATCATGATCGCCGCGGACATGCCCATCGCCACCGGGCACAAACTTCAGCAGGGCGACCGGGTGCTGGTGGTGAACGGGCCGTTCGCGGGCGTGAGCGGCACCTTTGTCCGCTACCGGGGACAGGGTCGGGTGGTGGTCAACATCGAGGCTCTGGGGCAATGCGCCGGAGTGGACGTGAATGAGGACGACATTGAGACCTTGCCGTCAATTCTTGCATAACTGCTTGACATTCTATTAACTTCAGCTATAAACAGAATATAGGCACAATTCTCAGGAATCCCCCAAGGAGGTTGTATGAACAAGCTGGAGCTGATCTCCGCGCTGAAGACCGAAGCGAACATCTCCAAGACCGAGGCCGCGCGTGTGGTCCAGATTTTTTTTGACCACATGGCCGACGCCCTGGCGCGCGGGGAGCGGGTGGAAATCCGGGGATTGTGCAGCTTCTTTGTGAAGACCTACAAGAGCTACACCGGCAGGAACCCCAAGACCGGCGAAAAAGTGACGATCAAACCCAAAAAACTTCCGTTCTTCAAGTCTGGAAAAGAACTGAAGGAACGCGTCGACCAGTAGACTCGTGCCAGGGTTCGAAACCATCATCGACCAAGAGCGCCCGATTCGAATCCTCACATCCTACCTGACCAACGGGACCATTCCCCACGCCCTTCTGTTTACCGGCATCACCGGTGTCGGTCGGACAACGGCCGCGACCGCTTTCGCCATGGCGTGCAACTGCATGGGCAGGGACTTGGGGGGGAATGTCGCCGGCGGAGCGTCTCCCTCACGGACGACAAGGGTCGAGCCGTGCGGCGAGTGCCCCGCCTGCCGGAAAATCGCCGCGGGAAACCACCCGGATGTGGTGCGGATCGCCCCAAGCGGCCAATCGATCAAGATCGATCAGATCCGCGAGCTTTGCCGATTCCTGGCCATGAAGCCCTATGAGGCGAAACTGCGCGTGGTGATCATCACCGCCGCCCACCGCATGAACCCGGCCGCTCAAAATGCGTTGCTGAAAACGCTCGAGGAGCCACCGGAGGCGACGGTGCTGATCCTGATCGCCCAACAGACGGTGGATCTGCTGCCGACCATCGTCTCACGCTGCCGGCACATCCGCTTCAAGCCGATCGCCCGCACTCATCTTGCGGCGATCCTGACACGCGCCTACGGCCTTGCGCCCGGGGAGGCCGCGCTCACGGCGGCGCTGGCGAACGGCAGTGTGTCGCGCGCATTGGCGATGCATCGCGGCCGCTGGATCGACCATCGCCACTGGCTGCTGCGGGAACTCGCCGCGTTGCCGCGCTGCACGGTCGCCCGGCTGCTGGCCCTCGCGGAAAAGCTGGCCCGGGACAAGGAGGGGCTTGAGGAAGACCTGGATCTGATCGGGTCCTGGCTGCGCGATCTCGCCATGGTCCGGCACGACCCCGGGCGGGTCATCCACCAGGATCTGGGGCAGTCCCTGCGGGAGACCGCCCTGCGGGCGAACAGCGGTTTCCCCGTAACCGCGTTCGAGGCCCTGCGGCACGCCCGACGAAGGATCCAGGCCAATGCCAACCCCAGGCTGACGCTGGAGGCGCTTCTGATCCGGTATGCGGATGCCATGCGGCCGGCGGCCTGAAGCCTGATGGCTTCGTAATAAACCCGATTTCGGCGTTGCGCTTCATCCCGCGCTCGCTGCGGCGTACGAAAAGTACGCCTCACTCGGCGGGTCTCGCGCGCCTTGAACTCGGGCTTATTACAAAGCCATCGTTTGAAAAAGTCGTTTGCGCGATCATTGCGCTTTGAGTGGTGTCGAAAGGGGATATGGTTAAAATCGTGGGAGTCCGGTTCAAGCCGGCCGGCAAGGTGTATGACTTTGACTGCGGCGCGTTTGTGCTCCACAGCGGCGATCAGGTCATCGTGGAAACCGATCAGGGACTGGGGTTTGCGACCGTGGTGGCCCCCCCACGGGCGCTCGAGGAGCCATCGAGCGGCCCGGCTCACAAGAAGGTCTACCGGCTGGCGACACCGAAGGACTTGGAACAGTTGCGGATCAACGCCGCGGAGGAGAGGTCCGCGCACGCCTATTGCCGTAAATGCATCCGGGATCTCGGACTCGCGATGAACCTGTTTGCGGTGGAAAAATCCTTCGACGGCAGCAAATTCACGTTTTTTTTCACTGCGGACGGCCGCGTCGATTTTCGCCAGCTTCTGAAAATGCTGGTCAAGGAGCTCGGGGTGCGCGTCGAAATGCGCCAAGTCGGCATCCGCAACCAGACCAAAATGTGCGGTGGCCTCGGCCGCTGCGGCCGGGAGCTCTGCTGCTCCTCGTATCTGGACAAATTCGAACCGGTTTCGATCCGCATGGCCAAGGAGCAGAGCCTGAGCCTGAACCCGACGAAAATTTCCGGCCAGTGCGGCCGGTTGATGTGCTGTCTGGTTTATGAGTACGACACCTACCTGAATTTGAAAAAGAGCCTGCCGAAAATCGGCACCGTCGTGAACACGCCCAAGGGCCCCGGCAAGGTCATCCGCCACAACGCCGTCTGCGGCCGCGTGAGTGTCCGGCTTCAGGACGGAGTGGAGATCGAAACCCCTGTCGACCAGCTCAAGGAGCAAACATAGGAAACCACGCATGCCATTTTACATCACGACCCCGATCTATTACGTCAATGCCCGGCCGCACCTCGGCCACGCCTACACCACGATCGTCGCCGACGTGATCCGACGCTATCACCTCATGCAGGCGCAGGAGGTGTTTTTCCTGACGGGCACGGACGAGCACGGCGACAAAGTGGTCCGGGCGGCGACCCAGGAAGATATGACCCCCCAGCGCTATGCCGACACGATCAGCCGCTTGTTCCGCGACCTGTGGCCGAAACTGGACATCGAACCGTCGCACTTCATCCGCACCACCGATGCGGCGCACAAGGCGGTGGTCGCCGCCGTGCTGCAGAAAATCTACGACAACGGCGACATCTATTTCAGCGAATACGAAGGACTCTATTGCTTCGGCTGCGAGCGCTTTTACACCGAGCGGGAGCTCGTCGACGGCAAGTGCCCGGACCACCAGACCCCGCCCGAGGTCATCAAGGAGTCGAATTACTTTTTCAAGATGAGCCGCTATCAGGACTGGCTGGTGGACCACATCCGCAACCACCCGGACTTCATCCGACCGGAGCGCTACCGCAACGAGGTCCTGGCCTTTCTGCGGGAGCCGCTGGGAGACCTGTGCATCTCGCGTCCGAAAACCCGTCTCACGTGGGGCATCACGCTGCCCTTCGACCCGGGATACGTCACCTATGTGTGGTTCGACGCCCTGCTGAACTATGTGTCGGCCCTGGGCTACCCGGAGGGCGGGCTGTTTCAAAAATTCTGGCCGGCGGCCCAGCACATCGTCGCCAAGGACATTCTCAAGCCGCACGGCATCTACTGGCCCACCATGCTGAAGGCCGCGGGCATCCCCCTCTACCGGCACCTCAACGTGCACGGGTACTGGAACGTCGAGCAGGGCAAGATGTCCAAGAGCCTGGGCAACGTGGTCGAGCCGTTGGCGCTCAGAGACACCTACGGCCTGGACGCTTTCCGCTTTTTTCTGATGCGCGAGATGACCTTCGGGCTGGACTCGAACTTCAGCGAAGCCGCCATGGTCCAGCGCATCAACTCGGATCTTGCCAACGACCTGGGCAACCTTTTCTCCCGGGTGATCTCGATGGCCCACAAATACTGCGGCGGGGTGGTGCCGGCGGTCGATGACGAAACGGCCCGGCAGTTCGGTCTGGGGCTGGCGCCCGGGGCGCTGGCGGCGATCGGCGCATACGAGCGCGCCATGGGTGTCTTCGAGTTCCAGAAAGCCATCGCCGCGGTGTGGGAGTTCATCGGCCGGATGAACAAGGCCATCGACGTGGCCGCACCCTGGGAACTCGCCAAGAAAAATTCCAGCCGCAAACAGCTGGAGACCGTCATCACCAGCCTGCTCAAGGGCCTGCGGGTCCTGGCGGGCCTCCTCTTCCCGATCATCCCGGGCACGGCGGCCCGCATGCTGAAACATTTAGGGTTGGATCCGGAATCACGGTATTATTTACTCGAGGAACTAAAGTTGTGGAAAGGTGTTCCCCCCGGCACGAAACTGCCCAAAGGGGTAGCCCTGTTCCCGCGCGTCGAGAATTTCGATCCGGCCGGAGGCGCCGGGTCGCCGCCGGAGGCAAAACCCGCCGTGGCGCCGATCAAACCGGAGATCACCCTCGACGAATTCCGTCGGATCGATCTGCGCGTGGCCACCGTCCTCGATGCCCGGCCCGTGCCCAAGGCGAAAAAGCTCCTTCAGCTGGAGATCGATCTGGGCGACCGCAGGACCATCGTGGCCGGGATCGCCGAACACTACACGCCCCAGTCCCTGATCGGACGGCAGGTGATCGTCATCGCCAACCTCACCCCCGCCAAGCTCATGGGGGTCGTCTCCCAGGGGATGCTGCTGGCCGCCGGCGAAGAGGCCGGGCCGGTGTTGATTCAGCCGGACAAACCCGTCACACCGGGCACACCACTGAGGTAGCGGCCCCCGCCCCGGGCACGCGCGTGCCCGGGGCGCCGGCCCATGGCGAGACCCATGAACCGCCCACTCGAAACCATCGGCATAGTTCCTGCACGTTACCACTCGAGCCGTTTTCCGGGAAAACCCTTGGCCGACATCCTGGGCAAACCCATGTTCTGGCATGTCTGCGAACGGGCGCGCCGCTGCCGAACCCTGGACCGGGTGGTGCTCGCCACGGACGACGAGCGTATTTTCGAGGCCGCCCGGGCGCTGGAAGTCCCCGCGGTCATGACCCGCAGGGACCACCCCAGCGGGACGGATCGCGTGTTTGAAGCGGCCGTGCGGCTGCGGGTTCCGGAAGCGGCCGTGGTGGTCAACATCCAGGGGGATGAACCCGCCCTGGACCCCGGCATGCTCGATGAGCTGCTGGCCCCGTTCGACGCGGCGCCGGTCCAGGTGGCGACCCTGGCGCGGGAGGTCTCGGCCGCGGAAGCGCAGGAACCGGACCTGGTGAAAGTCGTCTTCAGCCGCAGCGGGCGGGCGCTGTATTTCTCGCGCGCCCCCATCCCCTACGTGCGGGACGCCGACCCACAACGCTATTTCGGCCACATCGGCCTGTATGCATACCGCCTGGAGGCCCTGAGGCGGTTCGTGGCACTGGAGCCGAGCGGTCTCGAAAAAGCCGAACGGCTCGAGCAGCTGCGCTTGATTGAAAACGACATTCCCCTTCACGTTGTCGTCACCACCCGGCTCAGCATGGGGGTCGACCGACCCTCGGACCTGCCGGTCGTGACGCGGCTGATCGCCAACGACAGGAGTTGACCATGCCCACAACCCGATTCGAATCCATCCGGCGCTGCTGGCGCAAACCCCTGCCTGCCCTCCGGGGACAATTTCGGAAGCTGCAAGCCGCGGCACCCACCGGGGTTTATTTCGGCCGCCACCCCGCGCGCTTGCCGTCCGGCGCTCTGGTTTTTTTTCCGCTGCGGCAGAGTGTTTTCTGCTGCGGGATCGCTGGGTTGGTCGCCTTCACGCGCCCGCAACCACCGCCGGCCGCCTCCCCGGACGACGGCTTGGAAGCCCTGGCGGACCGCGTGCGCGCGAACGGGATCGAAACCCGGCCGGCCGCCGGCCGGGGGCTGGCGGAAGCCTATCTGGGCGGCAGCGAGGGGATCGGGGCGCTGTGGCAGCAGGTGCAGGAGCTGAAAAGAGCGGACAACGCCTGCCGGATCTACTCCG
The DNA here is from genome assembly GCA_963716785.1 of uncultured delta proteobacterium. GTDB lineage: Bacteria > Desulfobacterota > Desulfobacteria > Desulfobacterales > SpSt-501 > SpSt-501. Next base: position 46,643 of record CAVQUW010000036.1, read on the forward strand.
ACGACCGGCTCCAAACCCGCCTCGCGGGGCTGGCCGATTCCCTGGATGAATTCCAGCGGGCCGAGACCCGGCGCTTCGAGGAGCGGCTGGGGCGGATGAATGCCGCGGAGGCCGACTCCGCGGGTGAGCGCATCGAGAAGCTGCGGGATGTCACCTGGAGCCTGCGCTCCGAAATCCTGGGGAACGTCGAGAAGGTGCGCGGGCTTCTGGGGACCGCCGACGCAGCACCCGCACCCGAGGTGGTGAAGGTCTTCCGTGCGGTCAATGCGGTCCTGAACAGCATCGACCGCATGGAAGTGCGCGGCCGCGACTCCGCCGGCATCTCCCTGCTGTTCGTCCTCGCCGCCGCCGACTTTGAAAAGTGCTCGGCGGCGCTGCACCGGCAGCAGCTGCACGAGGAGCTCACGCGCCGCGGCGCCATGGACCCGCTGCTCAACCGGGGCATCTCGATCCACCGCAGCCAGGGCTCGGTCGCCGTTGCGTTCACCTACAAGGTGGCGGCCGAGATCGGCAGCCTGGGGGACAACATCCGCTCGCTGCGCCGGGAGATCGCCACCGATCGAATCCTGCACGCCCTCGCCGCGTGCCCGGCCCTTTTTCACACCGTCAACGCCCACACCCGCTGGGCCTCGGTCGGGGCCATCACCGAAGCGAACTGCCACCCGGTCGACAACCGGACGGGCAACGGCGCCGCCCACTCGAACGGCATCATCCACGCCTGCCTCAACGGGGACATCGACAATTTCCTGCCGCTCAAAGCGGCGTATGAGCAGAACGGCGGCCTCATCCACCCGGAGGTCACCACCGACACCAAGATCATCCCGCTGCAGATCGAGAGCTACCTGAAAAAAGGGTTCAGCCTCGTCGAGTCCTTTCGCCGCGCCGTCAACGACTTCGAGGGCTCGCATGCCATCTCCATGCACACGGACCTTGCGCCCGGAAAGCTGTTCCTGGCCCAACGGGGCAGCGGGCAGGCGTTGTTCGTCGGCATCGCCCCCGACCACTACATGGCCACATCGGAGGTCTACGGGTTCATCGATGACACTCAGGAATTCATCAAGCTCGACGGGGAGTCCGTCGTCGAAGGCAAAAGCGGCCGCACCCAGGGACAAATCTTCGTCCTGGACCAGGAATCGCCCGGCGGTCTCGCGGGGATCAGCGCCATGCGCTACGATGGGGCGCCGCTGGCGTTCACCGAGGAGAGCATTCGGCACACCACCCTCACCTCGCGGGACATCGACCGTCAGGACTATCCGCACTATTTCCTGAAGGAGATCTCCGAGTCCCCCGACTCCGTGGCCAAGACCCTTCAGAACCGATGGAAAATCAAGGAAAACGGCGGCGGACAGCTCGTCACCGCCTTGGACGAACAAGTCCTCCCGGAGAGGCTCAGCCTGGCCCTGGCGGAGGGCCGCATCAAGCGCATTTATTTCATCGGGCAGGGCACGGCCGGGGTGGCCGCCTTGGCCTGCGCCAACATCCTGAATTATTATCTGAACGATCCCGCCACTCAGGTTCAGGGCCTCAAGGCTTCCGAGTTCAGCGGTTTCGCCATCGGCGAGCAGCCGGACCCGGCCGCCATGGCGGATGCGCTGGTCATCGCCATCAGCCAGTCGGGCACCACCACCGACACCAACCGCTCCGTCGACCTGGTCCGCGAACGCGGCGCCTACACCCTGGCCATCGTCAACCGGCGGGACTCGGACCTCACGTTCAAGGTCGACGGCGTGATGTACACCAGCAGCGGCCGCGACATCGAAATGTCGGTCGCCTCGACCAAGGCGTTTTACGGCCAGATCATCGCCGGGGCCCTGCTGGGGCTGCACATCGCGTGTCTGCAGAACCGCCGGCAGGCCCAGTTCGTTTCGCAGGAGCTCGAACGGCTGCTGGCCGTCCCCGACCACATGCGCCGGGTCCTGGCCATGTCCGACCGCATTCAGGCATCGGCGGCGCGGCTGGCGGTGACGAAAACCTATTGGGCCACGGTGGGGAGCGGCCCCAACAAGGCCTCGGCCGACGAGATCCGGATCAAGCTGAGCGAGCTGTGCTACAAGACCATCTCCTCGGATTTCGTCGAGGACAAAAAGCACATCGACCTCTCCTCCGAACCGCTGATCCTCGTTTGTGCCGCCGGCTCACGCAGCACCGTCATCGGCGACATCATCAAGGACACCGCCATTTTCAAGGCCCACAAAGCCACCCCGGTGGTGATCTGCGACGAGGGCGAGGAACGCTTCGAACCCTACGCCGCGGACGTCTTCCACGTTCCGGCGGTCGGCGAGCACCTGGCCCCCATTCTCAACACCCTCGTCGGCCACCTCTGGGGGTACTACGCCGCGCTTTCCATCCACGAAGGATCCCGCTTCCTGTACCGGTTCCACGAGGACCTTCAGCAGACGCTCAGCGCCGCAGGCGGCCTGGACATCTACGAACTGGTCCTGGGCCGGGAATTCCGCGAGAAGATCGCCGCTTTTTACACGGAATTTCGACACCTGCGGGCGCAGAAGCGATTCCCGGTCACCGTCGGCTACGACGCCACCTCCGACCTGACCCTGCTCCTCAAATACCTCGCAGGCCGTCTGCCGGGTTCGGATTTCGAGCTTGACTTCGGCCTGAAGGGGACCGCCGCCAACATGGTTCAGGTGCTCTTCAACCGCTTGGCGGAGTCCATCGGGTTCCTGGCCCGACCGGTGGACGCGATCAAACACCAGGCCAAGACGGTCACGGTGGGGACCAGCCGCATCAGCGAGCGTCTCGAAGGCATCCTGTTCGAAGCCCTGGCGGCCGGTAATTTCTCGATCGCCCAGCTGACACCGGCGAACGTGGTCGTTTTGAAAAACATCCAGGCGATCATCCGCGAGATCGAGGGTTCGGTCCTCTACCGCGTCTCGGGCCTCAACCTCTTGGGTGAGCCGGAGGAGGACAGCGTCATCGAGGTTTTGAGCAAACGCGGCAAGACCAGCTCCATCCCCTCGCGTGTCGAAACGGACAACCGTCTGAAGGGCAGCAAACGCATCATCGTGCGCCAGGGGAATGTCTATGTCGGCAAAGGACGCAAGGACGACCGCAGCATCGCCGTCATCCCGCTGCTCTCCTCATCCCCCTCGCGGCCCAACAGCATCGAACACCTCCTGCTGCTGCACATCGCCTTCAGAAACGATGTCCCGCTTGCGGTCAAGATTCGGGCGCTCGGCGGAAAATACGAACACATCCAAAACATCGTCCAGGAAAACAGCATCGTCTGGGAGGACTCGCTCCTCGAACTGGTGGACATCGACGAGCTCTTTGGCCGCTCGGCCGAAAAAGTCGCCGAATTCATCGTGGCGGAAAAGAAACGCTCCTGACCCGCACGCCGCACGCGCCGAGGCGGCCGCCGCCGCAAGTGCTCAGAGGGGACCCACCAACGGATCGCGTTTCGAGGGTGGCGGGCAGCGCATCCCGCCACCGACCTCCTCCCGCGGGCAAATTGACATGCTTGACCGGCCACGCTATGATACGTGGACGGCATTAGGCCAGCGGGCAACCTCTTCGGCGGGCCGCAACCGCCTGAAATCGGAACGACACCGCCCGCAACCTCCCGACCTCAGGCAGGGCCCGGAATTTTCATGAAAAAGTACAGCCTGCTCATCGTCGACGACGACCCGTTCATTCTGGAAGGCATCGGAGAAAACCTGGAAAGCCGCGGCTACCAGGTGACGCGGGCCAACGACGGCGACACCGCGATGCAGATCCTGCAGCGCTCCAGTTTCGACCTGGTCATCACCGATCTGGTCATGGAACGCACGGACGGGATTCAGGTTCTCAAGAAAACCAAAGAACTCGACCGCTCCACCATGGTGATCGTCCTGACCGGGTTCGGGGACATGCTCTCGGCCATCGAGGCCCTGCGCAACCAGGCCGACGATTACATGCTCAAGCCGTGCGAATCGGAGGAAATTTTTTTCCGCGTGGAACGCTGCCTGGAGAAGCTTGAAATGACCCGGCGCATCGATCTGTACCACAGCATTCTGCCGATGTGCTGCATGTGCAAAAAAATCAGGGACGACAGCGCCACGGAACCCGGCCGGGGGGCATGGGTCCCGGTGGAGCGCTTCATCCACGAGCGGGCGAAGCTCGACATCACCTCCAGCTACTGCCCGGATTGCGCTCGCAAAACCCTGAGTGAGCTCGCCCGACCCTGAACCGGGGGGGCGGGAGCCGACGGAAAGGTGATGAACAATGAGGAAAAAGGTAGCCCTTGCCGCGATGCTCATCGCGGCAGCGACAGCGGTCGCGCTCTTGACCGGCACCGCCGCCGCGGAGGTGGACTGGGAGCTCCAGCGCAGTCTCAACATCGGGGCCCGTCCGCTGGATGTGGCCATATCGGCGGACGGCAAAACCCTGTTCGTTCTGACCGATGAGGGCCATGTCCTGGTCTACGGCAACGACGGCAGCCCGTCCGGCAAAATCGCCGTGGGGACCCAGGCGGAGAAGATCGCGGCGGATCCCGATGGGGAGCGGCTTTACGTGACCAACCGCCAGGGCAAGCGACTGGACGTGATCACGGTCGACGTGATCCGCGTCATCGCCGTGGAGGGCGCCCCGTTCAAAGGCCGGCCCAATGCACCGGTGGTGGTCGCCGTCTTCAGCGATTTCCAGTGAGCCTACTGCGCCGGGCTCGCGCCCGTCCTCGAGCAGGTGCTCGAGCAATACCCCGAAAAAGTCAAGGTCGTGTTTAAGAACTACCCGCTCAGCAGTCACAAGTTTTCGCTCAAAGCCGCCCTGACCGCCTACGCCGCTCACTTTCAGGGGAAGTTCTGGGACCTCCACGACGAGCTCTTCAAACACCAGGAGCAGCTGAACGACGAGAAGATTCAGGAGATCGTGCGGGCGGCCGGGCTTGACGAGGAGCGGCTGGACCGGGATCGGCGCAGCCCGCAGGTGAACCGGCACATCCAGGAGGATTACAACGAAGCGATCCGCATCGGCGTACGCGGCGTTCCGGCGGTGTTCGTCAACGGCAAGCGTCTACGGGACCGCGGCTTCGAATCCTTTGCGGCAGCCATCGAAAAAGAGCTGAAAAAGACTCCGAAAAAATAGCCCGGAGCGTTGAAGTCCCGCGCGCCATCCGAACGACCGCTTCGACCGAAAGAATGCCGCCACCCAAGCGGTTCATGCAGCGCGCGTCTTGGAAAAGTCCAGCGCCGCTTTGATGAAGTCCCGGAACAGGGGGTGGGGCGTCATGGGGCGGGATTTGAACTCGGGGTGAAACTGGCATCCCAGAAACCAGGGGTGGTCGCTGAGCTCCACGATTTCCACCAGGTCGCCGTTGGGCGAGAGGCCGCTGAACTTCAGCCCCTTTTCCTCGAGCAGCTCGCGGTAGGCATTGTTGAACTCGTAGCGGTGACGATGCCGTTCCGAGACCTCCCGCGACCCGTAGGCCCGGTGCGCGGTGCTGGGATCGGCCAATAGGCAAGGATAAGCCCCCAGACGCATGGTGGCGCCTTTCTCGGAGGAGTCGTCCCGCCGTTGCACGGTGCCGCTGCGCTCATCGAACCATTCGGTCATGAGATAGATCACCGGGTCGGGTGTGAGCGGGTCGAACTCGGCGCTGTTCGCCTGGCTGAGGCCCGCCACGTGCCGGGCGAATTCAACGACGGCAATCTGCATCCCCAGGCAGATCCCGAAATAGGGGACCCGGTTCAGGCGTGCGAACCTGGCCGCACGGATCTTGCCCTCGATTCCCCGGCTGCCGAACCCGCCGGGGACCAGAATCCCGTCCGCTTCGGATAGAAGTTCCTCACAGTTGCCGTCTTCGATTTTCTCGGAGTCCACGAAGTAGAGACGCACCTTGCTGCGGTTGGCCACCCCGCCGTGATGCAGCGACTCGTTGAGGCTCTTGTAAGACTCCGTGAGATTCACGTATTTGCCGACGATCGCGATCGTCACTTCGTGTTGGGGGTCGTTGAACCGGTGCACCAGATCCTCCCAGTTGTCCAGCTTGGGCGACCGGGTCCAGATGTTGAGCAACTCCACGATCCTGGCGTCGAGCCCCTCCTGGTGAAAGACCAGGGGGACTTCGTAGATGCACGCGACGTCCTTGGCGGTGATCACGGCGCCGACGCCCACATTGCAGAAAAGGGCGATTTTGGACTTGATTTCCTTGGACAGGAATCGATCGGTGCGGCACAGCAGGATGTCCGGCTGGATGCCGATGCTGCGAAGCTCCTTGACGCTGTGCTGGGTCGGCTTGGTCTTGACCTCGCCGGAGGTACCCATGTAGGGCACCAGCGTCAGGTGGACGTAGATCACGCTGTCCCGCCCCACCTCGGCCCGGAACTGACGGATGGCCTCCAGGAACGGCAGGCTTTCGATGTCGCCGACCGTGCCGCCGATTTCGACGATGACGATGTCGACCCCGTCGGCCACGCGACGGATGCAGTTCTTGATCTCATCGGTGATGTGGGGAATGACCTGCACCGTCCCGCCCAGATAATCGCCCCGCCGCTCCTTGCTGATGACCGAGAAGTAGATCTTGCCGGTGGTGAAGTTGTTGTCCTTGCCCATGGAGGTGCTGGTGAAGCGCTCGTAGTGGCCGAGGTCGAGGTCCGTCTCGGCACCGTCGTCGGTGACAAACACCTCGCCGTGCTGGAAAGGGTTCATGGTGCCGGGATCCACGTTGATGTATGGGTCCAGCTTCTGGAGTGTCACGGTCAACCCGCGGCTTTCCAACAGGGCGCCGATCGAGGCCGAGGCCAGGCCTTTGCCGAGCGAGGACAGGACCCCCCCGGTGACGAATATGAACTTAGTGTTGAACGCCATACACACACCTCATGCGTCGTCTGGGTGAGACCTGCGGTTTGGGTTGGGGCGAGACGGCATCGGGTTTGAAGCGACGGTTCTCCGGCAGGGGTCGCGGGTTTGGGTGCGATCCCGATCCTCGGGCTAGCACACGGCACCCGAAGCTGGAAGCCCTGCCGCCGGCCGGCGGTTCAGGGCACGAACGAGGTTCGCAATGGGAGCTGAGCCTGGTGACAACAACGCTCCACCCCGTCGATCAAAAAATAGTTGTGCAGAATCGAGCTGCCCCGCCGAGCTCTTCCTCGATGCGGATCAGCTGGTTGTACTTGGCCACCCGGTCGCTGCGGGACAGCGAACCGGTCTTGATCTGCCCGCCGTTCACGCCGACGACCAGATCGGCAATGAAAGCTGTCTTCGGTCTCCCCGGAACGATGCGAGATGACCGTCGTGTAGCCGGCATCCACCGCCATCTCCACGGCTTCCAGGGTTTCAGCGACGGTCCCGATCTGGTTGAGCTTGATCAGGATCGAATTCGCGATGCCCTTTTCGATCCCCTTGCGGAAGATGCCGGGGTTGGTCACGAAGATGTCATCCCCCACCAGCTGGACGGTGCCGCCCAGGCGGTCGGTCAGGGTTTTCCAGCCGCCCCAGTCGCCTTCCGCCAGGCCGTCTTCGATCGACACGATCGGGTAGCGCTCGCACAGGTCCTCGTAGCGCTCGATCATCTGGGCCGCGGTGAGCTTTTTCTTCTCCGACTTCAGCACGTACTTGCCGTTTTCAAAAAACTCGCTGGCCGCGACGTCCATGGCGATCCCGATGTCTCTTCCGGGTCGATAGCCGGCGCCGGCGATGGCCTCCACCACGAAACGGATGGCGGCCTCGTTCGACTCGAGATCCGGGGCAAAACCGCCCTCGTCGCCCACCGCCGTGTTGAGACCGCGTTTTTTGAGGATCGATTTGAGGCAGTGAAAGGTCTCGGCGCCCATCTGAACGGCCTGGGCGATCGAGGCGGCCCCGAAGGGCACGATCATGAACTCCTGAAAATCCAGATTGTTGGCGGCGTGGGCGCCCCCGTTGATAATGTTCATCATGGGAACCGGCAGGGTGCGCGCGGCCACCCCCCCCAGATAACGGTAAAGCGGCAGACCGTAAGCGGAAGCGGCCGCTCGTGCCGCGGCCATGGATACGCCCAGAATCGCATTGGCGCCGAGCTTGGACTTGTTGGGGGTCCCGTCGAGCTCGATCATGCGGCGGTCCAGGGCGGTCTGATCGGCGGCGTCCATCCCCATGACGGCAGGCGCGATCCGGGCCGTCACATTGCCGACCGCGGTGACGACCCCCTTCCCGCCGTAGCGTTTGGAGCGCTTGTCCCTCAGCTCCAGGGCTTCCCGCTTCCCGGTGGACGCCCCCGAGGGGACAGCGGCCCGGCCCATGGCACCGCAAGCCAGGTGCACATCCACTTCAACCGTGGGGTTTCCGCGTGAATCGAGGATCTCTCTGGCTTTCACTTCGACGATTTCGGTCATGGCTGCCTCCGCCGGTGGCTGCGGTCGCGGTTTACGGAAAGGCTTCCGTATTGACAAAAACTGGGTAAATGTTAATCTGATCGCCCGATGAAGTCAAGGGTCGCCGCGGCCCGATTTCCATTCGAACAGATCAGCAGGGTGATACCCCCATGGGCCAGAACAGCAAGGACTTCTACACGGAGGCGCATCTGTTCGTGGCCGCCGTGCGCATCAGCGAGCATCTTCATTCCACGCCGCCGTCGCTGGAAGACATCTGCCACACACTGAGGTTCTCCTCGGAGCAGGCGGGGTTTATCGCTCGCCGGCTCGAACAGGTGGGGGTCCTGGAGGCGGTCCAGGGTTCTTACGGTGCGCGCTTCTTCATCGCCGATCACCGCAAGCTCGAGGAAATCCCCCGGGGGGAGCTCGGCAGCCGGCTCGAAGAGGAAGTCAAAAAATTCCAGGACGCCCAAAAAAGCTTTTCGAAAAAAATTGAATCCCTGAAAGCCGAACAGGCCGGCAAGCAAAAAAGCCGCTTCGCCGAAATGGAGAAAAAACTCAAGGAGGAGCTTGAAAAAAAAACCCGGCCGTAAAATCCTCCCGCAAGCCCCTCTCAGGCGGGCGTCGGCCGCTCGCTTCAGCGCCACGCCCGCGACCGATACGGCACCCGCGCCCTCCCTGTCCCGCCCCACGCCACCGTGTTCCGCTCCGCATGCCGCATCCGCAAACCCCGGCGGACCCATTCGTGCATCAGTTTCGAAAGGAAATCCGCGGCGCGACGCTTAGGTTTTTCTTGACAGTTCCGGCGCTTTGTCATTTACTTATATAGATCAACAACTTCGGCTTATCGGCCTTCCACGCCGGCAGGTGCAGCGACCGGAGGACCATCTCCCGCCACGGTCCTATCCGGCGGCAGCGCGAATATTCGGCTCACCCCACGTGAGCACGCGAAGGGGCTTCCATGGATGAAACATCAAAGGGTGACTTCGGCGTCACCTTTCGTAAAACAGTCCGCAAGGACTCCCAGACGGTCTCGCTCGATGCGGACATGATCCGGGTGCTCCTGGTGATTGAGGAGTCGAAAAACATCCACCAGTTGGCCGCCGAATTGGACATGGGTCGCCGCCGCCTTGAAGCAGAACATCACCCGCCTCATCGAACAGGGCCTGGTCGAACCCGTTGACAAGCGCTACCCCGCCCTGGATCGCAGCTTTCTGCAGGCCGTGCGCATGAACCTCTCGCGGGTGATCGGCCCCATGGCCGAAATTCTGCTTGAGGACTGGGTGGCCGAAATGAACATCAACCCCGCCTCGATCCCCTTGGATCTGGCCGCCGAGCTCGTCAACCATCTGGCCCTCGAGATCCCGGAGGAATCCGGTCGGCTTCAGTTCAAAAAATCGATGATCCCGATTCTGAACAAGGTCACAGCCTGAACCAGGAGCAAGCTCATGATGGACATTTCCTGCGATGCATGCGGCAAACGGTACCGGGTCGACGAGACCAAAATGAAATCCGACACGGCCAAGGTGAAATGCAAATCCTGCGGCTACGTGATCCACGTCGCCCGCCCGGTGGAGGCCCCGCAGGAGGAAGAGGCCCCGGATAGCGCAGCATTGCGGGAGCCCCCGTTCTCCCCGCCGCCGATGCCGGAATGGCGTCAGGCAGCCGCCGGTCGGCCCTCGGGCACTCCCGCCGAGGAGTCCGCTGACGAGGGTCGGGAGACTCAGCCCGCGATCGGCCCCCAGAAGGTGCGTTTCGGGCTGTTCGGGAAAACCATCGTCGTGATGCTGTTGATCAGCATCCTGCCCTTCGTCGTCTTCTGGTTCATCACCTTCAAAGAGACCAGCGAACGCATCCGCAGCGACTCCGAGGCCTTGATGGTGCAAACGGCCAAAGGGCTGGGCGATCAGGTCGATGCGTGGATCAACAGCAACTTCAATGTGCTGCGCACGGCCGGCGGCCTGCCGGGCGTGGCCTCCATGGCCCGCGAACAGCAGGAACCCATTTTGAAAGCCGTCCAGGCGGCCTACCCCTGGATGTACCTCGTGTTCACCGTAAGCCCGGACGGCAAGAACCTCGCCCGCAGCGACGGCCAGCCGTTGACGGACTACTCCGACCGGCAGTACTTCAAGGACATCATGGCCGGCCGGGCCATCAGCTGGCAGACCGTGGTCGGCCGGACCTCGAACGTGCCGGCCCTGGTGCTGGCGGTGCCCATCGCGGAGGGGAACCGGGTGATCGGGGTGATGGCGGCCGCCATGACGGTGGACGATCTCTCCAAGAACATCGCCACCTGGAGAAAAGGCGGCACCGGTCACGCATTCCTCGTCGACGAGAAGGGTTTTGTGGTGACCCACCACCAGAAGCAGTACGTGGAAGCCCGCCGCAACATGAACGACGACCCGCTGGTGTCCGCGTTCCGCCGAAAGGGCTGGACGACCATCACGACAACGTTCCTCAACGAGCAGGGCCAGCCCACCCTCGGCCACGCCCGTGCCGGCACCTACGGCTGGATCCTCGGCCTGCAGCAGGAGGAGCGGGAGGTGTTCGAGGCGCTCGGCATCATCCAGAATTTCGCCCTGGCCCTGCTGGCCATTACCGTGCTGCTCGTCATTGCCGTCGCCTGGTTTTCGGCCCGGGCCCTGGTGACGCCGATCATGAAACTCACCGACGCCGCCGAGCGCATGAGCCTCGGGGAGCTGAACCTGGCGATCGACATCCGCTCCCGGGATGAAATCGGTCTGCTGGCCCAGGCCATCGGCCGGATGCAGACCAGCCTGAGGATGGCCATGCAGCGCTTGAGGCGGCGGAGATAAAGAAAGGGCTTCGGGCGCCCGGCACAGGCCGGTACGGAAGTGGTAAAGCCCCCTAAAAACAGGCGGCAGAGAGTCTTCGACCTAATGGGAAGGCGTCCTCCGGGGAAGCTGCATCTCTTTCCCGTGGGAGCGGCATCTTGCCGCGATCGTCGTGGCTGGAAGCCACTCCCACAGGTGTTGCCACTTCATTTCCGACAGGATGGCACCGTGCGCCGCGACCCGGTTTTAAGGGTTGACGGACCGACTAAATTATCATGTCCCCGACAGGGGCAGGATAATTTTTGAAGCTCCCCGCTGCAAGCGGCGGGGATTGCGCTCGCTTTTGCGGTTCAAAGTCATCAGGACATGCCGATGTTCCAGTTCCAGAGACCCGGCCGCTCCTTGAGGGTGACCGATTTCGGCACCGGCTCCTCCAATTGAACGAACAGAGAGAAACCGGCGCGGAGCAACTGCTCCTGCCGATCCCTCAAGTCGAGCCGCCAGTTGGGAAACACCCAGTAGAGGGATTCGTAGCGGGCCGTCCAGGCCTCCTCGCCTTTCGGGCTGCGGAAGGGCCGCTCGAGCTCAAGCTCGCGCGCGACGGTCCGCGCAATGCACAGCGGCCAGTGGCCGGACACCACGATCCCCAGGGGCAGCGGGCTCCGGCCGGGCAGACCCAGCAAATCCCCACTGCCCAGCTCCGGGCTGACGATGGCGCCCACGATCCCCAACCCCGCCGCCGTCTCCAGCGCCAGGGGGTTGGCCAGGTTGCAAAACGGCCCGGCCCAGAGTTTGAGGCCGGGAAACCCGGTGAAGAGGGCCGTCTGCCAGGGGGCGTTCACCACGAAGCTGCGCGCGCCCCGGTCGAGGACGGTTTGAATCAGCCGGATCGTCTCCGGCTCGTCGTCGGGGAAGATCACCGGCGGGAGCCACCACCAGGCGCTGCGCAAGGCCCCGGAGGGGAGCCCCTCGAGCGCCTTGCCGCTCAGCCACAGACCGGTGCGGCCGGCGGGCGCCGAGCGCGGCGCAGACCGGAAGACCTGGATCTCGACGGCCGGGTGCGAGACCCGCGCCGGCCGGGGCAATCTGACCTGAAACGCGGACGGCCGGGAGGGCTCGGGCGGCGCGGCCGGCAGCTCGGCCTCGAGCCCGGCGAGAAGGTCCTCCAGGGCCTTTTCGCGCCGGTCGACCAGAAACACCGGCGTGCCCTTCGGGATGGGGCCGGCCGCCGGCGCGATCGTGTAGCGCCCGCCCTTGGGCACCCCGCGGCCGATGCGCTCGATGCGGTGCCCGGGCGCGTCCTCGTACCCGATGCGCAAGAGGTCCCCGGCCAGCAGTTCCTCGCGCGGGTTGAAGGACAGGTGCCGGGCGGCGCCCTTGACCCGGCCGAGGAGCAGGCCGGAGCCGGTCTGCTCGCCGACGTCGATCGGCACCTGCGGGCGCTGGGGCAGAAAGTGGTAGTGGGTCCCGGGACGGCCCAGGGCGCGCTCGATGAAGTGCAGGCCGTCCTTCTTGGCCTGGGGGTCGCCGGGGTGGTCGCGCAGCAGCCGGTAGCCGCTGACGATGTAGTAGACGTAGTGGGGGCCTTTCTTGCGCCCCTCGATCTTCCAGGCGCGGATCTGAGGGATCGCGCGCAGCACCTTCACCAGGACGTCGACGCTCAGATCCAGGCAGGAGAAGTACCGCCCGGCCGGCCCTTCCTGGGCGTAATTCCGGCGGCAGGGCTGGACGCAGCGCCCGCGCAGCCCGCTTTTGCCGCCCAGAAAGCTGCTCCAGTAGCAGCGACCGGAGACGGCATAGCAGAGGGCGCCGTGGATGAACACCTCAAGCCCCAGCTCCGGCGGGCAGGCGGCCGCCATGAGCTTGATCTCGTCGATGTTGAGCTCCCGCGGCAGGACCAGGCTGTCGATCGGCAGGCGCCCCCGCAGGGACGGGAGCGCGGCCGGGAAAGTCACGTTCGCCAGGGTGGACCAGATCACCTGCCCCGCAAACCCGCTCTGGCGCACGAGCTGGGCCATGGCCAGGTCCTGGACGATGACGGCATCGGGTTTCACCTGCCGGCGCAACCGGTCGAGCAGCTTCCCGGCCTCGTCCAGCTCGTCGGGCTTGATCAGGGTGTTGAGCGTCACGAACACCCGGGTGCCCTTGGCGTGGGCCAGCTCGACCAGCGCGGTGAGCTCCGCCAAGGTGAAATTCTTGGCCTCCATCCGCGCCGTGAACTGCTTCAGCCCGCAGTAGATCGCCTCGGCCCCGGCGGCGAGGGCGGCCAAAAACGACGGTTTGCTTCCGGCGGGGGCCAGAATGGACGGGACTTGAACCATTTAATTTCCTTCTAATTGGTATTTTCGTTGATCTGATAGCTGAATCCGAAGCTGACCCCCCGGAACAGAAGCAGCTGCTCGATGTATTGATTGACGAACTGATTGGCTTTGGCAATGGCGGACTTGGGCACGTAGACGATATCTTCCGGTTGAAGCCTGAAATCGTCGACGCCGCCCTGGCCTGCCAGCACAGCGGTAAGATCCACCCTGATCGGAACGGGTTTCCGGTCCGGTCCCTTGCGAATGATAAGGGCCTCGCTCGGCTGGGCCGTCGTTTTGAAGCCGCCGGACTGCATCACCGCCTGCAATGCGGTCATGCTCGAACCCATGGTGATCAGCCCTTGCTGGTTGACTTCGCCGCCGACGTAGATCCGCTGCCCCGCAAAGGATGTAACGATCACCGTGATGACCGGCTCTTTCAGTTCATGCGCGTATTTCTCCGTCAACCGGGCGTCGAGCTCACGCGGCTCCATCCCGGCGACATGGACTTCGTCGATCAGCTGCAAGGAAATGTTTCCATCCGGCCGGACGGTAACCGTCTCGTTCAATTCGGGGTTGAAAAAAAACTTGATGTCCAGGGTGTCTCCCGGTTGGATCGTATAGGCTTGAGGCGCCGCAACCGAGGGCACCACCATTTGCGGGGCAGCCGCCTGCTGGTTCGCGCAGCCGGTCAGGGTCGCCGCCACAGCAAGAGCCAACACACCGATACCGGTTTCCCTTATCATCGCCTCCCCCCTGTCTTCGATTGATCGCTGATCCCATTGTTTGGCTTTCCATGGCCTCCAACAGCTTTTTCGGGGATAGTCAGGCAGACAACCACTCCGATAAAATGCAGTTGTTCGTACAGTTATATATGAACCAGCCGCACTTTTATCAAGGAAGTTTTACAGCCAAGGGTGAGAACGCCAACATGGGCTGAAAGACGCCGTTTCAGGAAGAGCGTCCGCCCGGGGGTTCAACCGGTTGGCATCGTCTCTGAGCTAATCGGGCGGGGAAAAGCCTGTTTAATCCAACGGGAATCTGGTATATTAAGATATTATTACTCCGGCAATTGAAGCTCCCCGCAGCAAGCTGCGGGGAATCTTCGACCGAAAGGAATAGGGTCGTTTTTTGATTCGCTCGCTAACCCCGCCGCAAGCGGCGGGGAATGCGCTCGCTTTTGCGGTTCAATATGCCAATATTCGTCATTCCGGCGGATCCCGGATCACGTCCGGGAGGAATCCAGGCCGAGTGTGGATGCCGGATCAAGTCCGGCATGACGACCTTTGCGTATTTGGCTGCCGGTTTAATAACCGCCCACTCGGCGGCTTTTCTAATTTCAACCGATTGTCCTCACAGGAGCTGAACCACGATATGAAGCCCGCGCATGGCACCGACCCCCACGGGGGCACGCTCACGAACCTGGTGGTCGACGAGCAACGGGCCGCTTTGCTAAAGAAAATCGCGAACGACCTGCCCGATATCACCCTCAACGAACGCCACCTGTGCGATCTGGAGCTGCTGGCCAGCGGCGCTTTTTCTCCGCTGCGGGGCTTCATGACCCGCGCCGACTACGAGCCGGTCCTGGACCGCATGCGGCTTCAGGACGGCAGCCTGTGGCCGATCCCCATCTGCCTGGATGTGCGCGAGGTGCGGGCGCGGCAGCTCGAGGCCGGCCAGTCGGTGGCCCTGCGGGACGGCGAGGGGTTTCTGCTGGCGGTGATGCACATCGAGGACATCTGGCCGGTCGACCGCGAAAAGGAGGCGATCCAGGTCTACGGCACACGGGACGCCGCCCACCCCGGGGCCGACTACCTCTTTCACCGGACCGGCGACTTCTACCTGGGCGGCAAGCTCGAGGTGGTGAGCCTGCCGCTGCACTTCGATTTCAAGCAGATCCGCATGAGCGCGGCGGACACCCGCGCCGCGGCGCGCAAGCTCGACTGGAAGCGCATGGTGGGCTTCATCACCGAAAACCCCATCCACCGGCCGCAGTTCGAGATGACCGTCCACGCCATGCGCGAGGCCAAGGCGAACCTGCTGATCCTGCCGGTGGCCGGCATGACCAAGCCGGGGGATTTCGACCACTACACCCGCGTGCGCTGCTACCGCCAGGTCGTCCAGCACTACCCGCCGGACTCCTATCTCCTGAACCTGCTGCCGCTCGCCATGCGCCTGTCCGGCCCGCGGGAGGCGCTGCTGCACGCCATCGTCTGCAAAAACTTCGGCTGCACCCACTTCATCGCCGGCCGGGACCACGCCGGGGCCGGCTGCGACGCCAGCGGCAAGCCCTACTACGGCAGCGACGACGCCTGCCGGATGGTGGAGGAGTTCGGCGGCGAGCTCGGCATCACCCTCGTGCCGTTTCCGGAAATGGTCTACCTGCCGTACGAGGACGAGTTCCGCGCCGCCGACCAGATCCCCGAAGGCGCCCAGTACATCTCCCTTTCCGGGACCGACATCCGCCGCCGGATCCGCGAGGGGCGCCGCATCCCCGAGTGGGCCACCTTCCCGGAGGTGGTCACGGAGCTGCAGAAAGCCTACCCCCCGCCGCGCCGGCAGGGGTTCACCCTCTTCATGACCGGTCTCTCCGGGGCCGGCAAGTCGACCATCGCCAAGATCCTCTACTCCAAGTTCCTCGAGCTCGGCGACCGCCCGGTGACGCTGCTCGACGGGGACATCGTGCGCCACAACCTGTCGAGCGAGCTCAACTTCTCCAAGGAGCACCGGGACATCAACGTGCTGCGCATCGGTTTTGTCGCCTCCGAGATCACCAAGAACCGCGGCATCGCCATCTGCGCCCCGATCGCGCCGTACGCCAAGACCCGCGCGGAGATCCGCAGGACCATCGAAGCCTACGGCGGGTTCATCGAGGTCTTCGTGGCGACCCCCCTCGAGGTCTGCGAACAGCGCGACCGCAAGGGCATGTACGCCAAGGCCAGGGCCGGCCTGATCAAGGGCTACACCGGCATCGACGACCCCTACGAGGAGCCGCGCGCCCCCGAGGTGCGGATCGACACCACGAACTCCGCGCCGGACGAGGCCGCCCAGGAGATCCTGCTCTTCCTGGGGCAGAAGGGCTACCTATGAACGTGCTCGTCACCGGGGGCGCCGGGTACATCGGCCCTCACTGCTGCAAGGAGCTCGCCGCGCGCGGGTTCACCCCGGTCGTGTTCGACAACCTCTCCACCGGGCACCGGGAACACGTGGCCTGGGGCGACCTGGTCGAGGGCGACACCGGCAGCAGCGAGCAGCTGGCCGCCTGTTTTGCGCGCTACCGGATCGATGCCGTCATGCACTTTGCCGCCCTGATCGAGGTCGGCGAGTCGGTCGACGACCCGTTGAAATACTACGGCAACAATGTCCTGAACACCATCCGGCTGCTCGAAACCATGCAGCGGTGCGGCATCCGGGTCATGGTGTTTTCCTCCTCGGCCGCCGTTTACGGCAACCCCGAGCAGGTGCCGATCGCGGAGGATCACCCGACCCGCCCGATCAACCCGTACGGTTGGAGCAAGCTGATGGTGGAAACCATCCTGGCGGACTGCGCCCGGGCCCACGGGCTGAAGTGGGCCGCCCTGAGGTATTTCAATGCCGCGGGGGCGGATGCCGGCGGGCGGATCGGGGAGAACCACCGCCCGGAGAGCCACCTTGTCCCGCGCATCCTGCAGGCCGCCGCCGACGGCAGCGCCCCGGTGCGCGTGTACGGCACGGACTACCCGACCCCCGACGGGACCTGCATCCGGGACTACGTGCACGTGTCGGATCTGGCCAGCGCCCACGTGCTGGCCCTCGAGCACCTGGTCGCCGGCCAACCCGGCGGCTGCTTCAACCTCGGGCAGGGCCGCGGGTTTTCCGTCATGGAGGTCATCCGCAAGGCCGCCGAGGTCACCGGCCGGGAGATCGCGGTCGAAAAAAGCCCGCGCCGCCCGGGGGACCCCCCGGTCCTGATCGCCTCGAACCTGAAGGCCAGGCGGGTGCTCGGCTGGAGCCCGGTGCACAGCAGCCTGGAGGAAGTCATCGGCTCCGCCTGGCGCTGGCACCAGGGACTTTTGTCTTATTGACGGTCTCGAAATTGAACGGACACGTTCTGTAAAATCTCCCCTGCCCCTCTTTGCCAAAGAGGGGTGATCCCTCCCTTTGGTAAAGGGAGGCCAGGAGGGATTTTCGGAGAGCGTCTGGATTATTATGAGACCATTAAAACGGAACAGCCGGGCGCGACTCAGGCGAACAACCAGGACCTGAAATGAACGAACGCATCTTGATCATCGGAGGCACCGACCGCGAAGCCGGCACTTTTGCCGACGCGCTCGCCGGCGACTACCACCTGAGCCTGGCCCCCAACATTTTGGACGCCGGCCGGCGCCTTCAGAAGGAAGGGGTCGCCCTGATCATCTTCAACATCAGGGACGAGGGGCCGGAGGTGGCGGAAATCCTGAGGACCCTCCAGCAGCTTGCGCCCGGCACGCCCATTGTCGTCACCGCCGAGATCCAGGACCCGCGGCTGATCGTCGAGGCGGTCAAGTCCGGGGCGGCCGACTTCGTGACCAAGCCGTTCGCGGCCGAGAAGCTCAGGCTCTCGGTGCGGCAGGCGATCGAGAACCGGGGGCTTAAAAACGAGGTCGACTACCTCAGGCGGGAGCAGGACGTGGTCTACGACAGCGACCGCATGATCGCGGTCAGCCCCGCCATGCAAAAAGCCATGGCCACGATCCGCAAGCTGGCCCAGACCGAATCCACCATTTTGGTCACCGGCGAGACCGGGACGGGCAAGAGCTTCGTCTCGGGCAACATTCACTTCAACAGCCCGCGGCGCAAGATGCCCTTCATCAAGGTGAACTGCGCCAACATTCCCGAAACGCTGCTGGAGAGCGAGCTTTTCGGACACGAAAAAGGGGCCTTCACCGGGGCCGACAAGACCCGCACCGGACGTTTCGAACAGGCCCACAGCGGCACCCTGTTCCTGGACGAGTTCTGCGAGCTCTCCTTCGGACTGCAGTCCAAGCTCTTGCGGGTGCTCGAGGACAAGTCCTTCGAGCGCGTAGGGGGCAACCGGACCATCAGCGCCGATGTCCGGATCATCGCCGCCACCAACCGCGACGTGGAGGCGCTGGTGCGCGAGAAGCAACTGCGCGAGGACCTCTATTTCCGGATCAACGTGCTGCGGGTGCACCTGCCGCCGCTGCGCGAGCGCCGGGCCGACATCGAACCCCTCGCCCTTTATCTGCTCGGGAAACTGCAACGCTCGCTGAAGAAGAGGATCGACGGGTTCCGCCCCGAGGTGCTGCGCATGTTCCAGGACTACTCCTGGCCGGGAAACATCCGCCAGCTTTCCAACGCCATCGAGCGCGCCCTCCTGGTCGAGGATGGCCCCCTGATCGGGCCCGACAGCGTTTCCCTGCCCGAGCTTCACGCACCGCGCGCCGGGGAGGAGCCGCCGGCCGGTCTGAAGCTGTCCGCCGACCAGGAGAAAGAGATCATCCTGGCGGCCCTCGAGGACAACCTCTGGATCCAGAAGGATGCCGCCCTCCAGCTCGGCGTCTCCCCGCGGGCGCTCAACTACCGGGTCAAGAAACTGGGCATCGCGCACGCCCGCTGGCGCAAGAACAAATAAGCGACGCATGGCGCGCAGCGTCACTTTATCATCAAGTAGGTCTTGCTCTGTGGGAGCGGCTTCCAGCCGCGATCATTTCGCGACAAGATGCCGCTCTCACAAAAAAGATAAACTTACTTGGAAGGTTGGAAGGTCGAAGCGCGTCATTCCCGCAACCGGGCCATGGCTGCGGTCTCCGTGCCGCAAGCGAAACGGGCGGTAATCCCGCCGGTCGACCCAGCCGGACACCGCCCGCGGTCCTTCGCCCACCCGTTTGGCGGGCCGATTTGATTCCGATCTATTGGTGCCGGCCCTTGCGTTTCTCCTTTTTCGCGACTCCGACCCCGGACGGGTCCACGATCACACCGTTCGCAATGCCGTCCGCGTCCCCCACCCCCCCGTCGCGCAGGAACAGGGTGATGGACCTGCGGTCGAGGGCAAAGGTGGCGTGATCTGAAAAGTCCAACCAGGTGCCGGTCGTTGAATCGAATTTGTACCACTTGCTGCCCCGCGGGGCCGCCTTTGAGAAATATATTTTCACCGCAGCCTCATCCCCGGGGTTTCGTACGGCAACCCTGAAGTTGATCAGGCCGAAAGGCAATTTGGCGAAAGTGCCCGATGATTCGGGGTTCGCTTGATTCGGGTCCTCCGATTCCAGTGCCTCGATGGCGATCGCCGTAGGGCTGCCGGCGATGCTCAAGGCGATCTTGGCTTTTTTCCCTTCCACCACGATGGCCCTCAAATCGGACTGCTGGTAGTCTCTTGCCCCGTTGCGGTCCAGATCAACCCTAAAGCCGACTTCCTGCGCATCGGGAACACCGTTGCTGTTCAGGTCGATGCCGAGCGCCGCGGTCGAAAAATACTCGTAGTCGGACCACGGCGAGGCGGCACCCGCGGCATCGATGAACTGGACACGCCAGAAATAAGCGGTCTCCTCCTCGAGCACCAGCTTGGCAACGCTCAGCGACGTCAGGGCTACGTCGCTCTGAACGTCGAGCACGCAGACGCTGTCGTCGTCCCGGAACACCTGCCAGCGGGTCTGGGCATGACGTCCGCCCGGGGCCGGGCTGGAAAAGGAGGCGGTCTGGAGTACGGGGGTCAGACCCACCACCTCGTCGTCCAACGGCGCCAATATCACGGGTGCCGCTGGCGACTGGCTCGGCGTCGGCGTCGGGGTGGGGGCCGGAGTCGGGGTCGGGGCCGGGGTGGGGGCTGGAGTCGGGGCCGGGGCCGGCGTTGGCGTAGGGGTCGGGGTAGGGGTCGGGGTGGACGACGGGGCCGGATTGGCGATGGTGACGGTCTTGGCCGCCGACCAGGCCGACTCCGCCCCCAGACTGTCCCGCGCCTGGGCCTTCACCGCATACTGCCCGGCCGCAGACCAGGCGCGCGACTGGCTGGAGGCACCCCAGCTCGAAAGCGCCCCCCCGCCCCAGTCGTAACGGTACTGCAGGCTGTCGCCGTTGGGGTCGGTGGCCGAGGTGCTGAAGGCGAGCGGCGTGTTCACCAGGGCGCTCGCCGCGCCGGAAGGGGTTGCGGGGGTCGTGGGGGCGCCGTTCGGCACCGGGACGCTGCAGCTCACCTCGGCCGAGTAGCCGCTCGCGGTCCCGGAGGAGTTGTAGGCGGTGGCCGCGAAATAATAGGTCTGGCCGGCGGCGAGGTTGGGGATGGTGGTGGTGGTGACCCGCCCCACGTCCACGGAGGCGGTGTAAGCCCGGCTTGTGGTGCCGTAGTGGATGCGGTAGCCCGCGAGGTCCGCCTCGCTGTTGGCGTCCCAGGCCAGGGAGACGCTTTCGGCCAACGCGGGTTGCGGGCCCGGCAGAACTGCCGAAAGGACCGCGAAAACAAGGAGGGTTGGGAACAGCCGGAGCGCTATCGATACTTTTGTCTTCATCACAGCACCTTCCCCGATGGTTTGACCGCGCAACGCTCAGCACGACCCAAAGGTGCTGCGTTTGCCCGGCAACCCCGCCGCCATATCCTGGATTCAGGACTTAGGCCGGTGGCTTTGCGTCCCACCCTTTCGGGTGGTTTGCCTTTATCAAGCAATCACGATAGAAAAAGAACGAGTTCCTGCGGGTGACGTAGCAACCAGAGGTGCCAGGTCTTCGGCCCGCGTACGTCTTATTCAACATTCTGTATTTATTTGTATTTTTAAAAAAAGAACGGCCGCCAAGAAATGGCGGCCGTCCAGGTGTTGCGAAAACGATGCTCGTATTACATCAATGTAATCAGTGCATCCGGCTTATTCCCGATTTTGCGAAGCGCCGACGGTCATCAGACCACCGATGATCAGCGCGGTGATGCCGGCACCCCATGCGCCGAAGAAAGGGCTCTCACCCGCCGAGCTGATGAGACACCCACTCCCGCTGCCGCCACCGCCACCGCCCGAACCGCCGCCACCACTCGAACCGCCGCCACCACTCGATCCCCCGCCGGTGTCGCCGTCACCGGTGGATTCAGAGCACAATCCGATCGTGTCACCGACCTGGACGCACAACACGTCTGAAAAAGCGCTGTAGGTCCCAGCGGTGTTGTAAGCCTTGAGCGCCAGATAGTACCTCGCCCCCGGTTGGAGCCCGGTAATGGTGTAGGCAGGGTAAGAGGGATTGATCAAATCCCTCACCGCCACGTGACCGTCAAGGTCTTTGTCGGTAGGGGCAGAACCGATCTTCTTGTATACGGCATAGCCTTCGAGATCGTTCTCGGTGTTCGCGTCCCACCCCAGTGTGAGATCAACGGCCCCGGCAGGCACGCCGCCGATTGCCAATAAGAAAAGAACAACTGCTGATCTTGAATAAAATATCCGAAAAATTTGAATATCTTAGCATTATTTAGGTACCGTTTTGATGTGACGGAGAAATTGAAAGGGATAATATCTTGCCAGGAATAATTCCTGATAACCAGAACAAGGTTATAATGATAGCTTTATACTATAGTCCTTCGCCCGGATCAAGAAAAAACGCAAAATGTCGTCCTGCCTTAGACAATGGCGGGACGGCTTTCTATATTCTCGCAGGCCTCATGGGCCTATCGGGTGTCGGGAGGAACCTCGACAAGATCATCGGCTGGGAGCACGCCCGGTCTCACTTTGTACGCGGAAGAGGATAAACCTTAATAGGCTCCCTTTTTCCTGAGCACCGCAAAAATAGTCTCGAAAAGGATGTTGAAATCCAAATCGAAGCTGCGGTTATAGATGTAATAGAGGTCGAGCAGAACCATGTCCTCGAAGCTGACCTCGCTGCGCCCGACCACCTGCCAGAGGCCGGTAATCCCGGGCCGGACGACAACGCGACGCTTGTGCCAGTCTTTGTAGATCTCGAATTCATAAGGCAGGCAGGGCCTGGGGCCGACGAGGCTCATCTCACCCTTGAGCACGTTGATCAGCTGGGGCAGTTCGTCCAGGCTTGTCTTGCGCAGAATGCGGCCGACAGAGGTGACGCGCGGGTCGTTCGTTATCTTCAAGACTGCCCCGGAGCCGTCCTGGGTGATTTCGCCGGAGATCAGCCGGGTCACATAGTCCTTGTGGATGTCCTTGCTCGTGTTGGTGACCATCGAACGGAATTTATAGAGGCTGAAAAGACGCCCCCCCTTTCCCACCGCCTTGGCCTTGTAAAAAACCGGCCCATCGGAGGTCATCTTGATTGCCATGGCAAAAGCCGCAAACAGAGGCAGCAGCAATGTGGTGCCGATAAAGGACGCCACCGCGTCCAGCGCGTGCTTGGCCTTGCTGAAAAGCCACTGGTGGTTGCGACTCTCCAGGCGAATCAACGGGATGCCGCACAAACTGTCGATGTCAAGCTTCAATTCGATGATCGGCATGAGCTTGGGGGTGAACCAGACGTTGATTCCCCGGCTGGTGAAAAATTCCAGCAGGTTTATAAGCTCGGCCTTATCGAGGCCCTCATCCGTGATGATGACCTCATGGAAAAAGTGTTCACCGAGAATGACCTGGAGGTCCTGGACACGGCCCAGATTGGTTTTAGGGACCGCCGATAGAAGACGATCGTTTGGAAGAGGGCTCACCGTGCCGGCAATCCAGAACGGGGCGCTTTGCCGGATGATCAGATTCGTGATCGTTTCCGCGTCCCGGTTGTTGCCGATCAGAAGGACCTGCCGCCGAAAACGCCGGCGGAACCAAAGGTTGAAAACGAAATGCACAATGACGAAGCGCAAAGCTCCCAGGCAGAAGCCCCCGATCAGCAAACCGGCAAGGACGCCGAGGTAGTGCTCTGAAAGCATTTTTTCTTCCTCGACAGCCAGAACCCCGAGTAACCCGACCGCCATAAAAGCCAACCCAATGGCCTTGAGCAGAAAAACAATCTTATCTTCAAGAAAGCGGTTGATCTGCAGACGGTTGGCCACCAGGACCGTCAGGCTAGCTCCGACTACGGTGGCGACAAATAACTCCGGAACGGACGACCCCGGCCACATGCAGGTCAAAATAACTGAACCGACGGCAAACGAGCCCAAACCAAAAGCCTTCAGTATGTTCGACAAGTGATTTCGAGGTAAAAAATTCAAGTGGTAGCTGTAGAGATGAAAATTCGGAAAAAAGGCGAGGGGGAGGAAGCAAAGGCTCAACAGAACCGCCTTTTGAACGAAACTCAATGCAGGGTATGACTCCATTGCGCCAATCCAGGCACCGCACCACGGCACTTGCCAGAAGACGGTTCCATCAACGATGAAAAGGGCAAGCTTGTAGGAAAAGCGCTTCTGGCGCCTGCGCGCCCAGGGTGTTTTCATCTACAGCCGATGTCAGGTCGGCCCTGGCGATCCCCTCATTCATGCACACGTCTCTCATTTTGTATCAAACGGGTTATCCGGTGGAACAAAACCAAATGGAAGGTTACTGAAATCCTCAAGCGTCAAGCTACCCACGGATTGGCAACGGCCCCCGTCTGCGAAAAGCAAATAATATGCCAGCCTGAAAAAATTTAACTATTTTAAATCATTGATTATTTGAAATTATGGAAAACTGTACAGCAAGCACTGAAACCATTAGCTCCCATTGGTGGTAATTTTTTTTCACACACATGCCCGATGTCAAAATCACCGGCAGGTGCCTTGGTCCACCCTTAAGAGCGTTCAGGAGCGTGAGCCGTCAGTACTGAATCCGGGGCATACCAACCGCCTTCTTAGGGAGGAGTGCCCCAGGTAAAAAAAGCCGCTCAGCGATCCCAGGCCTGTTCCCGCCGTATTGGCCACCAAGTCGAGCAACGAGGAGTCCCTGGCCGGCAACCAGACCTGCGACGTTTCGATCATCAGGCTGACGGCAAACCCCAAGACACTTGAACTGATGATGCAAGCCCGCTGAGACAGCTTCCCCGATAGAAGAAGCCTAAGGTACACCAAAAAACCGAAAGGAACAAAACCTGCGACGTTCAAGACCAAGTCGGATCCGAAAAAGCCCTGAGCCGCTGGGATTCCAAGAAACTGTTTTTTAAACACCAAGTGTAACGGCAAACAGAGGATGTTACCGG
This sequence comes from uncultured delta proteobacterium, assembly GCA_963716785.1. Taxonomy (GTDB): domain Bacteria; phylum Desulfobacterota; class Desulfobacteria; order Desulfobacterales; family SpSt-501; genus SpSt-501. The sequence goes on from CAVQUW010000036.1 coordinate 71,096, forward strand.
ATCCGGATAAATCGGCGATTGATTTTCCATCCAGACGGCAAAATCTGTAGCAGGCGATTGCACCCATCCCCGCGCTCCCGCACCGAGGACCGTCTCTTCCCCACAGATCATGGCTCCCGGCCACCTCAACCGGGTTCATCGCCCTGCTGTAGAGGGCGAGTGCTAAAACATCGCCGTCCCAGGGGCAGGGAAGGTCCGGCGCGTTGCCCACATAAATCCGATGTCCCTTGACAGTATCGTTCTCGTGCAGCAGTTGAACCCCGGGGAATTGATCCACGGGCTTGCCGTATTGGTAGATGTTGGTGCCCATTGAATCGGAGGAGATCGTCACGAAAACCGGGCGACCGGCGGCCAGCAAGTTGGAAATGCCGATTTCGCGATAAGCCTTTCCGGCGGCATGGACGGAGTTGAACGTCCTCACGATTAAGGAGGATTGCCACTGCCCGATGTAAAACGCCTCCGAGCCATCTGCTTTCTTTACATCGACGATCCTCTTCAGGCAACTGCTTTCCTCGGTCGCGGCCCTCAGCCCGATTTCGAGCGTCACCGTGCCTTTTTCCCCAAGCCCCCCGGTGAGGGAGCCCGGTGTGTACACCAAACCGCCGGATTCACTCTTGGACCGCTCTACCGGGGCTTTGAACCTCAGACCGCCGCCCTCCGGAATTATGGCTACATGGTTGTCCGCCCTGAAGTTGAAAGGCCAGAGTCCCACTGTGAGCAGACCCAGTGCAAGGAGGAGGCAAGCTATCGTCATCCGCCTCCGCCACTGCATGGCGCAAGAATCAGTCACATATTCCGCCATTACTGCACCTTGGGCCCGTCACTGGGTGCTTCCGTCCGTCGGAGGACCCACACCATGGGGATAAACATGGCCAATGCCACCGCAAAAAAAGGAATCCCACCGCTTCTGTGGATCCAGTGGTCTTCTATAAAACGCAGGTCCACATAGTTTGCGAGCAGTGTGATTGTCACAATCCGGAAGGCATTCTTGACCACCGTGATCGGAAAGATCGCAAGCGCCAGACCAACCCGCCGAGACACGGTGCCGAGGAACATATAGCCGGTGATGATGCTCAGGATAATCAAGGAAAGGCTTGACCGGATCCCGCTGCATTGCTCCGCTACCAGTATCGCCACATTGGGGAGTTCGAAGGTCATTCCATTTCTGTGATAAGGGACTCCGGCCAGACTAAAAACGATGTCTGCCGCTTCCGCAGATGCGTACTGCAATAACCTCATAACCGCCGTCATGAGGGCCATCGGAACTGGAATGATGAACACCAGGAATAAAAGCGGAAACCTTGCTTTTATAAATGCGTTAACCCCATACACAGCAATAAAGCACCCAATCACCCATGCCACAAATCCGGCCATGCAGAGTGACAAGTAGTCGTTCGGCAAGGAGCCGTTTCGTACAAAAAGAAAATACATTTGCTCTTGAAATGCCAAGGCAATGCCATATGGAACCATCCCTACCGCCACAACAGCAGCCCCGGCGATGATACTCCGGCTATTCACTTCAAAAATCGCTTTGCGCCGAGTCCATATAAAAAAAAAGCATACCAATGGAATCAGCCCAATGTGAGAGTATAGCTCGCTCTTAAGTGCAAGAGCCACCAGCACGCCAATAGGCTGGAAATAAACCCCGCATCCCGCAAGCAGACAAAAGGCAAAAATGATATGATTGAGCACCAAACGGTCTCCAGGCTGTTCAGTTCGATTGAGGACCGGGATAATGCTAGTAAACCGGCAATGAATTAGGACAGCTATGCCGCATACGCCACCTTCGGATGACAGAATACCTGAATTTTGCACCGAATCTGTAATTGTACATACTCGTCACACAAAAAATTTCTTGCACGGTCACAGGCTATCAGGGTCTGGTGGCTCGCAACCCAAGGCCATGGTGTTGATCGTAACACTCATGAATCGCCCAGTACGGTCCCGTATGCCGGGTGATGTGAGAGGGCTAAGGCTGTCCGGGTTTTGCCTATCACAATTTTTTCAACTCGAGGCCTTCGGGTCTCTTGGTGAAAGTCTTGCCGCAGGCCACGCATTCGAGGAAGTCCGTAAGCCTCTCGCCGCACTCGCACATCCACCCGATCTGCCTGGCCGGGTTTCCGAGGACCAGCGCGTGGTCGGGAACGTTGCGCGTCACCACCGCCCCGGCCCCGACAAAGCTGTATCGCCCCAGGGTGGCCCCACAAACGATCGTCGCGTTGGCGCCGATGGTGGCCCCCTTCTTGACCAATGTGGGGCGCACCTGGTCCATCTTCGAAATTTCCGCCCGGGGGTTGTAGATGTTGGTGAAGACCATGGAGGGTCCGCAGAACACCCCATCCTCAAGCGTGACACCTTTGAACACCGACACGTTGTTCTGAATTTTGCAGTTGCTGCCGATGCTCACATCGGGCCCGATGACCACGTTCTGTCCGATGTTGCAGCGCTCTCCGATTTTCGAGCCCTGCAGCACATGGGAAAAATGCCAGATTTTGGTGCCGGTCCCAACGACTGCGCCCGAATCGATGATGGCGGTCTCGTGAACGAATGCCCCGGCAGCCACCTCAGGCGCCAGGGTTGCGGCTTTCGGGCGGCTCGGATCTTCCGGCGAGCCTGGACCCTTCTTCCCGTCGAGCCGGATTCGTTTCCCCTGCTGGTCCATCGACATCTGGCTTGCGTTGAGAATTTTCAGTACCCGCAGCCCTTCGTTCCCATCCGTGGTAGGGTCTCTCACCATTCACAATGCAGTTCAAGAAATGCAGACATTCCCGCTTGAGGGGCTCATCCCTTGGGTATTCCACCCGCTCCGGGTTCGCCTTCACCGGAACAGGCATGTTGTTGTGCCACTCGATGCGATGGGGAAAAATCAGAAGCTTGTCCGGCCAATCCAAGGTGTCGTCGAATACGACCATTTTGCGGTCGCCGACCACCACCAATTTTTGCTCCTTGAACGGGTGCAGCCAGGACACGAAAATGTGGGCCTTGAGCCCGCTCGGAAAATTCCAAATGGGTGGTGGTGACATCGGCGATGCGCTGATGCAGGTAATAGCCGCCGGTGGTCTGGATGCTCTCCGGCTCGTCCCCCGCCAGCGACAAAATCATGGAGATGTCGTGAGGGGCGAAAGACCAGAGGATGTTTTCCTCCCGCCGGATCTTGCCCAGGTTCAGCCGGTGGGAGTAGATGTAGTTGATCCGCCCCAGTTCCCCGGAAGAGGCAAGTTCCTTGAGCTTGATGAAGGCCGGGTGGTACTGCAGCAGGTGCCCCACCATCAGGACCCTGCCGCGTTTTTCGGCGATTTCGATCAGCTCTTGGCCTTCCGATTCGTTCAAAACGAGCGGTTTTTCCACATAGACGTGCTTGCCGGCCAGAAGGGCTTCGCGCGCCAGGAAAAAATGCGTTTCCGCCGGGGTGGCGATCACCACACCTTGGATGTCGTCACGCTTCAGAACGTCGGTCAGCGCGTAGCAGACCTCGACGCCGGGGTGCTGGCTCTTTAAAGCGCTCAGTACGGCTTCGCTTCTTGTCGCAGATCATTTTGAGCGCGCCAATCTGGTGAAAATTCCGCACAAGGTTCTTTCCCCAATAGCCGGTCCCAATCACCGCCACCGAAGGCATGTCTTTGCTCGTGGTCGATTCCATCATTTCCGCCTCACTTGGCGGTTCCGTTTGAAGACTTCGGCGATTGTTTCCTGTTCCTCGGGTTTCAAATAGGGGTGCATCGGAAGACTGAAAATTCGGCGCGACGCATCCTCGCTGTGAGGAAAGTCGCCCTCTTCGTAGCCGAGGTGGGCGAAGGCCGTCTGCAGATGCAGCGGTTTCGGGTAGTAGACCGCGGTGGGGATTCCGACTTGCTTGAGGCCCTCTTGCAGGCGTTGCCGGTGTTCTCCCGAAGCCGCCATGACCGAATACTGCGCCCAGACGGACTTGATCCCGGCCGGCACGCGGGGCACCTCCACGCCGTTCAAACCGCCGAGCAATACGTTCCATAGCGTCCGGCGACCTCCTGCCGCAGTTCGACCTCCTCGGGGAAAATCGAAAATTTGGAAAGGACGATCGCCGCCTGGAGCGTGTCCATGCGGCCGTTGATGCCGACGCGAACATTGTCGTATTTGTCGCTGCCCTTGCCGTGCACGCGCAGGGAGTCCATCACGGCCGCCAAATTGAGCGTCATCGGTGAAACACATGCCGCCGTCGCCGTAGCATCCCAGCGGTTTGGCCGGGAAAAAGGAGGTGCAGCCGACGGCCGCCAGAGCACCGGCTTTTTTGCCATTGAGTTCCGCGCCGAACGACTGCGCGGCATCCTCGATGACGATTAGCTCCGTGCTCGTCGGCGATGCGGTTGATCCTCGGGTAGTCCGCCGGCAAACCGAAGAGATCGACGGCGATCACGGCTTTAGGTGTCAACCGCCCCTTGCTGTTTTTCGGAAGCGGATGGCGCTTCGCATCGTCCGTCTTTGACAGCTGCTCACGGCATCCGCAAGCCGATTCGGATCGATGTTGAACGTGGACAGGGTCGATGTCCACAAAGACCGGGGTCGCCCCCAGCAATTGAATGACCTCGGCAGTGGCGATGAAGGTGAACGGCGAGGTGAAGACCGCATCGCCGGGCCCGATCCCGTAGGCCATCAGGGCGAGCAGCAGGGCATCGGTTCCTGAGGCGCACGAAACGGCGTGGCGTACACCGCAATACTGCGCGAGCTTGCGTTTCCAATCTGCTTGATCTCCGGCCCCATGATGTACTGCCCGTGATCAAGAACGCCCATGATTCCTTTTTCAAGCTCTGTTCGAATTCGTCTCTGCTGAAACGCCAAATCTACAAATTGCATGTTTCCCCCTGATGAGTGGATTCTATTAGCAACGCCATCAACTAACAAAACCAGAATAATCAGTTTGTTGATCTCGCAATGTCAAATCAAATCTTGTCCTACAACGAGGGATTTGACATGATCGTATTCTTGTTGCTCTGCCACCAGTGCGAAACAAATGTCAAAATAACCAATAGGATAAAGGAAACAAAGCAAGACACGATGGCTATGATGCTTTTTCGCGGTTTGATGGTCGAGGTCGGAAGGTAGGCCCGGAAATGAAACGGGAATTGCTGAAAAAATTGAGATCAAACGCCTGCAAGTCGATGCTCAGATTGTTGAAAACTTCTTTGACCTCATCCTTGTTAAGGTCCTTGTTTTTGAAAATATCGTCTCTTGATTGATTTCAGCATGCTAGAATAACAATTCGCCGTCCTCGCCGATTTTTGCTGACTCGCTGTAGCAGCGTGAAAAATACTCGGAACGGACAGTTAGTTTTTCCCTGTCCCGTTCCAACTCTGCGAGGTCCCGGCGAACATCGGCCAGGGTGGATTCGATTCCGACCAACTGGGTGACTGGCGCCAGAAAACGAGACCCACCTTCCTGGACGGACACCAGTTGGCGGTTTTCCAGTTTTTCCGATTCAGGATAGTTGGAGAGAATGGCCCGGATATCTTTCAGTTTGTTCGTGTTCTGCAGCAGTTCGAACTGAAATCCAATTATCTCATTTTCATTTTTATTCACTGTGGATATCGTACTGCTGTAGCCCTCCATGATGTAATTGTACAACGTTACATACATAAGACAATCGCGGATATAGTCACCAAAAAATTCGACAAGGGCAGAGGCGTTTTCAGGCGAATCGGTCTCATAGGCCAGGTTCAAACCGATCACGGAGTTCGATTCATCCTGCGGCAGCTGGGCAAATTCGCGCGCATCTTCCTTGGCAAAAGCGTACACCGGCTTTATCCATTTGCTGATATCTCCGCCGTCCTGAAATCTGTCCGTATTTCTTTTAAGTCTTCTTCCTTAAACGATTTGTATCTGACTGGCCAAATAATTGAAAACGATTGGGATTGAAAAACTGTGATAGAGCCGCTCTTGTATAAAGGCACTGGAACACCAATGGATGCAGTTTTTTTTGTTGTCGATGGTTTTTTATCTGCAATCGTCTTTATCGGTGACCATCTCATTTGTCGGATTACCCAGCTGATAAAATCCTTCGCTTCGATACACTCGAGGAAGCAGGAAACTGATCCCTATCGACAGCAATGTCGCCCCCAACGTTCCAAACACGATCAGCTTTCTTCGTTTCCACAAAATAGCAAAAATTTCACTGAAATCAATTTCATCAGCATTTTGCTCTTCAGCCGAATTCGAACAGGTCATGACTGGCCCCTTCTTGTTCCAAGTTGTCTCTGGTAAAGGAAATAGTTTTATATACGATCAATCGAAATTGTTGTCCGCCTTATTTAGAAAAGGCGCTTTTCGGTCCTTTTCCGAGAGAATCGGGTTTGAAATCGGCCACACGATACCGATTGCAGGGTCATCCCAGCGGATGCCCCGATCGTGCTCGGGTGAGTAATAGCCCGATGTGCGATAGAAAACCTCCGTTGTCTGGGTCAACGCGCAGTACCCATGCGCAAAACCCTCGGGGATATAGACTGATTGTCCGTCCGCTTCGGACAACTCGACCCCCACCCAACGCCCGTAAGTGGGTGAGCCGCGCCTGATGTCCACCGCGACGTCGAATAATTTTCCGCGCACGCAGCGAATCAGCTTGCCGATGCCGGCAGGCCGGATTTGGTAGTGAAGCCCGCGCAAGACTCCCTGGTCAGAACGGGCGTGGTTGTCCTGGACGAAGCGGGGTATCCCTGCCTGAAGAAACGGCTCCTCGCGAAACGTTTCCGCAAAAAATCCGCGGGAATCTTTAATCAGACCGTTGGTGACCAAGAGAACTTCCGGAATGCTCAGCGACCTGAACTGAAACTCCATTAATCAAGCCCCCCCCTGGTCGTGACCAAAGCGATAAGGCCCCGCACGGTGGCGGTGAGGGTCAATTTGTTTCGTGCCGGCCTCATTGCAAAGCCTGAATCTTTGGTAAGAAACAATAAAATCCAAAAAAAAACAAATCCCGGAAATTAGGGTAGTTTTCGAAATTCTCAATCTTGGCCGATCCGCGGTGCAGCTCCGCCCTGTGGCTTACAAACCACGGCTTTGACCCCGGTGATGGATATGCGTGCGGGAGAGGTTTTGTCCGTTCAACCAATTGTGCCTATTCAACATATTGTGGCTGACAAGTCAAGAGATCTCAATTGAGGGGAATCCATGGGGTGCTTTCCGTTTGGGTCGACTGGGAAGGTGCCGAATGAAGACGCGACCGTTCGACGGCCAGGCCCGTTCTCAGAGAATTATTAACCCCCATCCGTCTCAAGACCCGTGCGCCTCTTTGTTTTTTTTATAACAATCTGTAATAATATTGTTATTTATTGATCTCACCTTCCAAGGTATTGAAAATCGCCTGAAGTTGTGGTCTAATTATGGCACATGAACGATTTTGAGGTTTTGCGTTCGGCCAACGTTGCCTGAAATCAACGCTAACCCACCACGACAGGACGAATGATTCATGGAAAGCATCTTGATCATCGATGACGAGCCTCAGATCCGGTCAATGATCCGTCTTATTCTAGAAAGAGATGGGTACAAGGTGATGGAAGCCAACGACGGGCTCGAGGGGATCCAGCGCTTTCGCGAGTCCCCCACGGATCTGATCATCACCGACCTGATCATGCCGAATAAGGACGGGATCGGGATGATCATCGAGCTGAAAAAAGAGTTCCCCGACCTCAAAGTGGTTGCCATGTCGGGCGGTGGCCTGAACAGACCGGAAGGGTATCTGCTCGGCGCAAAAAAGCTGGGCGCTTCCTGCACGCTCGCAAAGCCCATCAACCGCCAGGAGTTGTTGCGCGTGGTCCGAGACACCCTCAAGGGAGCCGCCGTTCCGCCCGCCCCTCCCCCTTCCTCACCGGCTTGAGTCTCATGCGCGCTGGAATCATGGCGTGGTGGTTCGGCCTGCTTCTTGGGGTCCTGATCTGTCCCGGACCGGCCGCCTCGGACATCATCTATTTTACGGACGGCCGGCGCACCGTTTGCCAGGAGAAAGCTTGGGAGGAGAATGGCGAAATCCACTGTGAATACCAGGATGGGGTTCTAATTTATTCCAAGGCCGACGTTCAGCACATCGAAAAAACCGTCGCCCCAGGAAAGGGTGTGGCAGCTCCCGCCCCCTCTTCTCCTACTCCCTCCCCCCCCGCGCCTCTCCCGGCGACTTCAAAGCCGCCGGCCGGACTGCAGGGCGCGCCTGCCGGTCCGAGCGCTCGGCGGGATTCCGGAATTTTGTTCTACGACCCCCGGCGGCCGAAAAAATTCTGGAGCAGCGAGACCCGCCATCACGACTCCTTCCGCGAGGCCGTCGCCGCGCTTGCGGCCGAGCTCGAACGCTCTCCGGAGTGGGTCGAAGCGCACATGGGCGAGACCAACGACCTGCTCGAACTGCGCACGAACCTCGCATTGACATCACGCGATCCTTCTTTGGCCGCCTCCGCGCCGCAAACCGCCCCGGCGCAGGCGATCGAGTTTTACAACCCGCGGCGCGCGCAGAAGTACTGGACCGGTGCTGATTCCAGACACAACACTTATCAGGAAGCCCTGGAGGCGCTGGCCAGGGAATTCGACCGTCCGCCCGGCTGGGTCGAAGCCCACATGGGGGAGAGCAACGACCTCGAGCAGATCCGGCAGCACCTGCGCCAGGCTAGCCGAAGGCGCGAAATCTGAAACGAACTGACACCGCCCCCTTTCCGGATCTGCTGCCGATCCTGGACAACGGCTTGACATGGCAAAGCTTTTTCGTTAGTATGAAAGATTGTATGCCATGTGATATGGAGTAGTTAGCTTCAAAAGCCGCCCTCCTGCCGCTTCGGGGTCCGGGGGGTGAAAGGATTGCACCAGCATGCCCAGCATGAACCGGGACCTTGTCCTTGTCTTTAAAGTCGTGGCCAGCTGCCTGACGGCCGGCTTTCTGATTTTTTTCTTTTCAGCGCTCTCAGGGGAAGATCTGCTCAAGAATCACAGCGGCATCAAAGACCTGGATGGCATCCTGAACGAAATTTCGCTCGCGCTCAACGGCGGCATCGACAAGCGCATTCGCCAACTGGGCGAAGCGCCGAAACGCAACCCCTACCGAAAATTCTACGCCGCTGAGTTTGCCAAGGAAATCCACGAAATCTCGTACCTGACCGAAAAACAGAAAATCATGTTCGATGCGTTCAATGTGCGTGATTTTGAGAGCAAGTCCAAACGCCTGGTCGCCCATTCCGAGGCGGGCGACGTCGAAGGCCTGCACAATGAATTGGACATCGTCAAGCGGGAGCTCAAGAATTCGGCGAATCTGATCGACAAACGCAAGGAGAAGCTGATTCGCCAGCGAACCGCCTACATCATTTTGTTCTTCATCCTGTGGATCGCCGTTTATTTTTACTACAGCCGGGGGTTCTTGCGCGCATGACACCCGGAAGTCCCATCGTCCGTCCGATCGGCGGACAAGTGCACCGGTGGAAGGCGACCCGCGGGGTTCCCCCTGACAGGTTTTCCGGGAACTTAACCGGAAGGCCAGCGTGATCTGAATATGTATCTGAAATTTTACCAGCTCAGCCTGAAACCGTTTCAGATCACCGCCGACCCCAGGTTCCTGTGGCTCGGGGACAAGCACTCCGAGGCGATGGCGACGCTCAAATACGGAATCCTGGAAGACAAGGGGTTTCTGCTGCTCACCGGCGACGTCGGCACCGGCAAGACGGCCTTGATCAAGAGTCTGGTCAAGACGATCGATGTGGCCGCCCTTGTTGCCACCATCCCGGACCCGGGTCTTGACCCGATCGACTTCTTTAATTATTTGTCCGAAGAATTCAAAATGGGGAAGCGGTTTACCTCAAAGGGGGATTTCCTCATCGAGTTCAAGCAGATGCTGCTGAAAGCGTACTCTTTGCATCAGAAAGTGCTTCTGATCATCGACGAAGCCCAGCGCTTGAATCACGAACTGCTCGAACAGGTCCGGTTGTTCTCCAACATCGAACTCGACAACCGCAAACTGATCAATATCTTCTTTGTCGGCCAGACCGAATTCAACCGTATGCTGCTCGACGATCGCAACCGCGCGGTGCGGCAGCGCATCACCGTCAGCTACTTCATACAGCCGCTGACCGAACTGGAAACCCAGCAGTACATTCGCCACCGGCTGCGAGTGGCCGGCGCCAAGCGCGAGATCTTCTCCGAAGATGCCATGCGGCGGGTTTTCTCCTTCTCTCGCGGTTACCCGCGCCTCATCAACATCATCTGCGACCATGCCCTGCTCACCGGATACGCCCGCGGCGAAAAGAACATCGAGGTCGCCATCATCCGCGAATGTGAAACAGAGCTGAAAATCACCGAGCCGCCGCTTCAGACCCGGCACCCCGCCGAGCCTTGATCTCGGGACAAGTCCCGCTGCGGACACCGAGCCGGCAACCCGCGCCACCGGCCGGCGGGCGCCGACGGTGCTGGTCTTTTTGCTGCTGCTCGCCTTTACCGGGTACATGCTCTATCAATACCGCGCGGGGGAGTCCCAACGCTGGGCGGTCGAGGAAATCGCACCCCAGACTTACAAAGGCCTCTCCGGCAGACCCGGCGCCATCGACGAGCCCCCGGCACCGAAAACCGAGCCGGCTCAGGTGACGGCCCCCATAACCAATAGGCCGCTGCCCGGGGCGGCCGCAGACGGTCCGGCACCCACGAAAACCGCGACCCTCCCAAACCCCTTCGCGCAAGGCAAGGTGATTATCGGATTTTCATACAACTCAAACGAACTGCCGCAGGAATCCTACGATCTCCTGGATCAAATCGCCGAGTACCTTCTGGCCAACCCCGGCATCGCGATTCAGGTCAAAGGCTACACGGACTCGGTGGGGAACACCTCCTACAATGTCAGCGTGTCCCAATTCAGGGCCAATTCCATCAAAAGCTACCTGGTGGGAAAAGGCGTAGACAGCCAACAATTGACCGCCATCGGGTTGGGACCTAAGGACCCGATCGCCTCGAACGACACTCCCGAGGGCAGAGAACGCAATCGTCGGGTGGAGATCCTACCGGCCAAACCGGCATCCCCTTAAACTCTTCCGGCGTGCCCTTCCCCCGCCGTCCGGAATCACCTCGAACCCGGTCCGGGATTTTTCTCACGCAGCGCCATTGACAGTGACGGGTGTTTCCCCTATAGGGGACAGTCACGCAACGATTAACTCAAGGACCAACCGCTTGCCAATGGACCTCGCATCAAAGCTGCCTGAAGTCGGCCTCACCATTTTCTCCGAGATGACCAACCTGGCCACAGAACACCGGGCCATCAATCTATCCCAGGGATTCCCGGACTTCGACACTCATCCGGAGCTGAAAGAGCTCATCACCAAATACGTCGGCTCCGGCTGCAATCAATATGCGCCGATGCCGGGCGTGCCGGCCCTGCGCGAGCGGATTGCCGAGAAGGTCACGGGACTCCATGGCGCGGCCTATGACCCTGAATCCGAAATCACCATCACGACGGGCGCCACCGAGGCGCTGTTCTGCGCCATTGCCGCGCTGGTTCACCCCGGTGATGAGGTGATCGTGGTGGAACCGGCCTACGACTGCTATGTGCCGATGATCCGTCTGAACGGCGGGGTACCGGTTTTCTGCGCTCTGGACTTCCCTTCCTATCGCATCGACTGGGAGGCCTTCGCCCGACTGATCTCCCCGCGAACCCGACTGATCCTTCTCAACTCGCCGCACAACCCGACCGGGGCGGTGCTCTCCACCGCGGACTTGGACCGTTTGGCGGGGATCGTCCGGCACACCGACATCATCGTGGTCAATGACGAAGTCTACGAACACCTCGTCTTTGACGGTCTGACGCATCAGAGCCTCTCCCGCCACCCGGAGCTGCGCGAGCGCAGCGTGGTGATCAATTCGTTTGCCAAAACCTACCACACGACCGGCTGGAAGATCGGGTACTGCCTGGCGCCGCGGCGTCTTTCGGAGGAATTGCGCAAGATCCACCAGTACCTGGTGTTTTCCGTCAACACGCCGATCCAACATGCCTATGCCGAGTTCCTGCAGGACCGGCAACGCTACCTTGAGCTCCCGTCCTTTTACCAAGCCAAACGCGACGCGTTCCTGCGGCTGATCGGTCCCTCGCGCTTCACGCCGCTGCCGTGCCGCGGGACTTATTACCAGATGCTCGACTATTCGCAGATCACGGACGAACCGGACCTCCAATTCGCAAAGCGCCTGACGGTTGAGCACGGGGTGGCCGCCATCCCGCCTTCGGTGTTCTACCACGGCCGCGACGACCACCGGGTGCTGCGGTTTTGCTTCGCGAAAAAAGAGACGACCCTGGAGGCGGCCGCCGAACGCCTGTGCCGGGTCTGAGGTGGGTCGGTGATCGGGAGGAAGAGACCGGACCGGGGGGCGCTGCAGGCAGCTGAACTCGAGCGCCGCATTCTGAACGGGCTGGCCTGCGAATGGCACGCCGCCGCCGCCGCGATCGACCCCGCCTACCGCCGGGCGATGTCCCCCCCGCTGTTCGCGCTGGGCGACATGCGGGCGAGGTGGGGAAGCTGGTCGGGGGCCAAGCGTGAAATTCGGCTGAGCCGCAGGCTGGTTCTCACTCGGCCCTGGGACTCCGTGCGCGAGGTGCTGCTCCACGAGATGGCCCACCAGATGACCGAAGAGGTCTTCGGTGCCCGCCACGAAACCGCCCACGGCCCCCTCTTCCGCAAGGCCTGCGACCTTCTCGGGGCCAATCCCGCCGCCTCCGGCAGCTTCCCGCCGCTGGCCGACCGCCTGGAGTTGGCGGTGCGTGCATCGCAGGACAAACATCTGGTCCGGGTCCGCAAGCTGTTGGCTCTGGCGGAAAGCGCCAATCGGCACGAAGCCGAAGCCGCCATGCTCAAGGCCCACGAGCTGATGGCGCGCCACACGATCGAGGTGATCGCCGCCGGGACACCGCGCGAGTTCATGAGCGCCTTTTCCGGAAACCCCGCTCTGCGTCACAGCCGTTTCGATTACCTGCTGGCGGCGCTCCTGCAGGATTTTTATTTTGTGGTGCCCATGTGGGTGTCGGCCTATGTGGTCGATCGGCAGAAAATGGGGCGCGTGTTGGAGCTGAGCGGCACTCCTCGTAATCTGCGAACCGCCCTCTTCGTTGCCGGGTTCATGCGCCGGGTGGTGATCGAGGCGTGGGCCGGGTATGGGCGCACTGCGCGCCGCGGACGTCGTCCGCCGCTCGACTTCTCCGTCGGCATTCTGCAGGGGTTTCGTTCCAAGTTGGAAGCCGGTTTGGCCGCCGCGTACCCGGGACCGGAAGGCAGGTACCCGTTGGTGCGTGTCGCCGACCCGCAGCTGGCGGCATACACCGACCGGCGCTACCCGCGCACGGTCGGCGTCACCAGTTCCACTCGGCACGCCGACCCGCGGTGGCTCTCGGCCGGCCGCGAAATCGGCAGCCGGCTGGTCTTGAAGGAGCCCGCGGTGGAAATCGGCTCCGGCGGCGGGGGGCTTCTCACCGCCGGGTCATCACACGTTCAGTTCAGCCAGTAAGGGTGGATCAGGTCCTCGAACAGGGTCATCGCGGCTTCCGCCCCCTGCCCCGAGGCCGTGACGATCTGCTTGTATCCGCCTTCCACGTCCCCGGCCGAGTAGATCCCCGGGAGTTTCGTGCGGTGCTTGCCGTCGTGCTTGATGAATCCGTCCGCGTTCATCTCGAGCCCCAGTTTCTGAGCCAGCTCCACGGCCGGTTCGTAGCCGATGGCGATGAATACGCCGTCGGTCTTTATCGTCGAGATGCTCTGATCGGTGTTGTTGAGGAGCGCCACCTCCCGCACCCGGTCCTCGCCCCGGATTTCCTTGACTTCTGTGTTCCACATCACGGGGACCTTGCTCTCGGACAGCTGACGGCTCAAAAAATCCTGGGCCCTGAGGGTGTCGCGCCGGTGCACCAAGGTGACCTTGACCCCCATGTGGTGCAGGTGCAGCGCTTCGGTGACGGCGCTGTTTCCGCCGCCGACCATGATCACGCTCTTGCCTTTGAAGAGAGGGCCGTCGCAGGTGCTGCAGTAGCTCACCCCGCGTCCGGCCAGCCTCTTTTCCCCGGGCACGTTGAGGTGCCGATGGGTGGCGCCCGTGGCCAGAAGGACGGTTTTGGTCAGAAATTTCCTCCGGCTGGTTTGGACGCGGATCGGGTTGCCGAGTTCGATATCCAGCACGCCCTCCCCCTGGAAGATCTGCACGTACTGCAGGGCATGGCTGACCATGATGTCCACCAGGGTCTTGCCGCCCACCGACGTGAAACCGGGGTAATTTTCGACGATGGGCGTGGTGGCCACCTGCCCCCCGAGGGCCTGGCGCTCGACGATCGCCGTGCGCAGGCCGCTTCGGACCGCGTAAATCCCCGCCGTGAGCCCCGCCGGCCCCCCGCCCACGATGAGCAGATCCGTTTCGACCTGCTCGGCGTCGCTCTCGGGGATGAAAATCGTCTGGGCCTCGAGCTTTTCGAGCGAGAGGGCGAACACCTCCTCGGTCTGAGCGCCGTGGCCGATGAGGATGTCGTTCGCGAACGCCTGCGGCACGCTCTGGGCGGAATACTGGTTGGCCAGTTCGGGTTCGCTCTGGATGTCGACGATTTCGACCGAAACGTGATCGGGCCGCTCGATGGCCGCCTTGACGGCGTTGAGGGTCTGCTGCGGGCAGTAGGGGCAGCTTGGGCTGACGAACACCTTGACCTGCCGCGGCGAGTCGATTCGCCGGATCACCTTCAGGGACTGTTCCGTGAGGTGGCTGCGGCCGAGCCCGACCAGCAGCAGGGTGTCCAAAAAAGATCGGGCTTCCTCGCCCATCGGCGCCCCCAACCAGCGGATCGCATAACGCTCCGGGGCAATCAGCAGGGTCGGTGAACTGGTGACCCCCCACTTTGCGGCAAGCGAATGGCCGAGATCGTATTCCTTGAGCGTGATCTTGGTGCTGAGTTCTCGAAAGGCCCGGATCACCTGCCGCGCCCCGTCCACGAACACATCGTCCTGACCCCGCTTGGTGAACAACACCAGGGGGATGTCGTTGGGCAGTTGTTCGAAGGTCTTCTTGAGCTGGCGCAGGTACTCCGCGCTGGCCATCTCCCGGTCGTTTTCCTGGGCATTCATCATTGGGTCCGACATTGTCACTCCTGTGGCGATCGTTTAAATCATGCGCTCTCCGGTATCGGATCAAGCCCTTAAATTAATTTCGCTCCTTCGGGCTGTCAACCGGCGACGGGGAGACGGCGACAGGGTATTCCTCCCGGCGCCCGGGCCTCACGGGGTTCGGGCGGGAGCGGCCCGCTCAAGATTCAAGTAGGCATCGGCGAGCATCAAGTCTTCCGGGGTGGTGATCTTGATGTTCATCCTGCTGCCGGCCACCAGACGCACCGGCTTGCCCATGCGTTCGACCAGGGACGCATCATCCGTCCCCACGTACCCCTCCGCGCGGGCTTTCGCATGCGCGGCCCGAATGAGGCCGACCCGGAACGTCTGCGGGGTTTGGGCCAGCCAGACCCCTTCCCGCGGCAGGGTGTCGATGACGTTCCCCGATGGGGAGGCCCGTTTCAAGGTGTCCCAGGCGGGGACACCGAGGACGCAGGCCTCATGTCGAAGCGCGGTGTCCACGCAGATGCGGATGGCGTCAACGGACACCAGGGGCCTGACGGCATCGTGGATGGCGACGATGGCATCATCGTCGCCGGTCAGGATCAGCCCGCGCCGCACGGACTCCTGACGGGTGTCGCCCCCGGCCGTAATAGTGATCGCCTTGCCGAAGCCGGCGCCCTCCACGATGGATTCCCGGCAAAAGCCGAGGTCGTCCGCCGGGACCACGAGCACGATGTGGGAGATCGCTTCGCATCGGTCAAAGACCTGCAGCGTGCGGGTGAGGATCGGCAACCCGGCGAGAGGGAAGTACTGTTTCGGCCGGGAAGCCCTGAAACGCATACCGCTCCCGCCGGCGGCAATCAGCGCGTAGGCCATACGGATAGTTCCAGGAAAGTCTGTTGGCTGCAGGAGGCAGGCCGCCGCCGTGGGCGGCCGGCCATCCCGTGAATGCACCGCCGGGATGACCCGGCGTCGCGCTCACCTGAGATACTTCAACTCCTTGGGCAGGGGAATCCCCTTGCCCATCGAATCTTCGCCGTAGTTGATGCCGGCCAGGATCTGGATGTCACGCAAGGTGCGCGCGTCACCCTCGAAAATGACTTCCTTGCGGTTCTCCTTCTGGATCTTGCCGCCGGCCCACTGTATGTCCAGAACGCTGCTGGCGTCGAAACGATCCTCGCCGACCACCAGCTCCACCTGCCCGCCGTAATGCTGGGCGATCTTGGCTACCAACAGGCTGGGGCGTGCGTGAAAACCGAGTTTCTGCGGCACACCGACCCGAATGGAGGTGCGTTCGATGTTCTCGTTCAGGATGTCGCGCGCGTGCTCCTTGCCCAAAGCGATGAAATGGCACACGAAATAGAGGCCGTAATTGATCGTGCAGTCCAAAAGCCTGTCCGGGTTGACGAGCGCCGCCAGTTGATCTTGTACTTTTTTGTAGGTGTTCTTGTAACCGGCTTGATGCAGGTGGCGCTCGTAGAAGTGCAGCAGCCGGCCGATCATCTGGAGCAGATGGAACACCGCCGAGAAGTACCCGCGCAGCTGTTTCAGTTTGCGGTTCCCGAATCGGAACCCACCGTGAATCACATAGGTGTCGAACGATGATTGCAGGCTGTGGACCAGCATTTCGTAGCGCCGGATCTCCACCTCGTTGACTTTGTCGGGGACGATGTTGAGGATCTGCTGCAGGCTGTGGCGCTCATAAAATTTGATTTGATCGAAGCTTTGAATGATGTTGAGGAAGTCGCTGGCGATCTTGACGATGTTTTTTTTCTGCAGGTCCTTGTTTTGGTCGTCGATGTCGTATTCCAGGAGCTCCGAGGTCTGCATGCTCGGGAAATCGGAACACCGGTATCGATCCTCAGGCAGGTTGATGCCGAGGCGCTCGGCCTCCGCCAGCACCACCGGCGCCATCTTGCGCAGGCAGTCGTTCAAAAAACCGAGGGCGACCTCTCCTTCCTGGCTGAAATCACGGCTGTCCGGCAGATCGTAGTAGCGCAGGCGGTTGGTGATATGTTTCTGAAAATTCGCCGCCAGACTGACGTGGCGGATGGCGGCCGTCAGCTCCCGGTACAGATACCAGTTGCGATTGTTTTTCGCGCCGTGAAAGTCAAGAAGGTCCTCGAGCATCGTCGATGCCGAAGCCAGACTGGAGTAGAATTTCTGGGTGAAGTTGCCTTCCGAATTCTCGCGACTCTGGAGGTAGAGACTGAATTTCAGGAAATCATGGGAGAAAATGCGGACCTTCTCGGAGAAGCTCGCCCCATCTGCTTGCGGGGCATCGCCGCTGGTCGGCGGGGATTCGGTGTCCATAAACTCGATCAACCTCCGGCATCATCGGTGACTCGGTGGTATGGAAAACAGAGGGGTCTGTTTGAGAATGGAAAACGCCTGCGCCAAGTGGGCGTATCAGAACCTCGGATCACACCTTCGGCGGACAAGGGAGCGTCCCCGGTTCTCAGACAAGATCATGAAACCCTTTCTAAACGAGAGCCGGTCGGAGCAGTTCGTAAGCCGAATTCTGTCCCCGTTTTGGGTTGCCCCGCAACGGGCGACGATCATTCATCTGGGATGCCGGTTGCCCGGCACCTCGTGCGGCCTACCCGGGAGCTTGGGCGGGCAACCCTCGAACGCTCCTCTATTTGGCCTTGCACCGGGTGGGGTTTACCGAACCTCCCGGTCACCCGGGAAGCTGGTGCGCTCTTACCGCACCTTTTCACCCTTACCCGCGCGAACGCCACCCGTTTCGGGTGACGGCCCCGCAGGCGGTATGCTTTCTGTTGCACTTTCCTTCGTGTCGCCACGACTCCACGTTATGGAGCACCCTGCCCTGTGGTGTTCGGACTTTCCTCCGACTTCGGTTGAAGCCGGCGATCGTCTGAACTACTCCGACCGGCCTTCCTGATCTTCCCAATAAATGATCCTGTCACAATTGGGGCAATTCTTCAAGCGGTCCGCCCGTTGCAACTCATTGTACATCTGCGGTTGGATGTTCATGTGACACCCTTGGCAGACGGAGTTCCAGACCGTCGCGATGCCGACGCCATCGGCTTTGGCGTCGCGCACCCTGCGGTAGCGCGCCAGTACCTCCGATGTGATTTGAGTGGCCAGCTCCCCGCAGTCCGATTCGATCTGCCGCAGCCGGGCCTGGTCTTTCTCGGCGCCTTTCAGCACGAGTTGCTTTTCCCTGCGGATCTCATCTTCCTGCGAGCTCAGTCTCTGCTGATGTTTCTTGAGCTCGGCATCGGCTGTTTCAATCTGGTCCAGGCACGCCAGCATTTCGTCTTCGATCCTTGAGGCCATGGCATTCAGCTCGTCGACCTCCTTGAGACCCGACTGATACTCTTTGTTGGTCTTGATGAGGCGCAGTTTTTCATTGGCTTTTTCGATGCGGCCCTGGCCCGTCTTCAGATCGGATTCCAGGGAACGGTACCGCCGGTTCAGCTCCTGGACAAACGCTTTCCCGGATTCGACGGCCTCCGTGAAGGCATTGAGCCGGGCATCCAGATCGCCGGTGCGGCTGTCGATCCGGCTCAAAACCCGCTCAATTTTTCTTGCCTCGAGCTCAAGTTTCTGGAGTTTCACCAGCATATCGATCTGATGCCGGAATCCTTCTGTCATGGCCTTCACCCTGCCTGGAACGAGCCCCTTGATCCTGAGATATGGGGATTAGAGAAACACGAAAGGGTCCCTCTCCAGCGGGCAGGCCATCACACGCAGAGCCATGCGTCGCCGGGTGAACTCCTTCTGCAACCGCTCTACCAGCGCTTCCTTCATGAGATGTTCGGAGTGGAAATGACCGACATCGATCAGCCCGAGTCGGGCCGATTCAACGTCGCGGGCTTCGTGATAGCGCAGATCGCCGCTGATGAAGACCTGGGCGCCCGAGTTGAAAAAGTGCTGGATGACGCTGCCGCCGCTGCCGGTCGACACGGCCACCCGCCGCACCTTCAGAGAGGGGTCGCCGGCTATCCGCAGTGCGTCCAGACCGAGCCGTTGCTTTACCTCGGCGGCCAGTTCTCCGAGGCTCGAGGCACTACGCAGACTTCCGACCCGCCCGATGCCGTGGCGGCCGGCCCCCGCCGCGGCTGACCGGCTGGGAATCAGCGGCCGCAGCCCGCGCAAGCCCAAGCGGCGCGCCAGCAGGTCGTTGAGTCCTTTCGACACCGCATCGAGGTTCGTGTGCACCGCCACCACGGACAGACCGTCGCGGACCGCCTGGGCGACAATCGCCCCGAGCGGGGTCTGCAGGTCGATCCGCTCCATCGGTCTGAAAAAAAGGGGGTGATGGGTGATCAGCAGATCGGCGCCGGAGCGGCAGGCGCCGCTCACCACGGCGGGCGAGGGATCCAGCGCTACCCAGACCGAGCGAACCAACGCCCGCGGGTCGCCCAACTGCAGTCCGACATTGTCCCACTCTTCGGCCAGCGAAGCGGGGGCGATGCCTTCGAGCACCTGGATGATTTCTGCCAGCCGCACACTCATGGCTTTTGCGCGCCGTGGCGGCCGGATAATCCGTTTTTAAAATCACCCGGCCTGTTGAAGTGAAAAAGGCGTGGTTGCTCGCAACCCACGCCGTTTGGATCCGGCTTCGCTGAAAAATCGATCATGCATCGAGATAACATTGATGGGCCCACCTGGGGTCGAACCAGGGACCTACCGGTTATGAGCCGGTGGCTCTACCAGCTGAGCTATGGGCCCATTGTCACGGCAACATCTATCGGCTGAACGAATCTTTGTCAAGCGTTCCACCGCACTAGGTGTCGATGAAATGCTTCAGCTTGCGGCTGCGCGTCGGATGACGCAACTTTCGCAGCGCCTTGGCCTCGATTTGCCGGATGCGTTCGCGTGTGACGGCGAAATCCTGACCGACCTCCTCGAGCGTGTGATCGGCTTTTTCCCCGATTCCGAAACGCATGCGCAGCACTTTTTCCTCCCGCGGGGTGAGCGTCGCCAGTACTTTGCGGGTCTGCTCCGCCAGGTTCATACCGACGGCGGCCTCGGACGGGAGCATGAATTTCTTGTCCTCGATGAAATCCCCCAAGTGGCTGTCCTCTTCCTCGCCGATGGGGGTTTCCAAGGAAATCGGTTCGCGGGCGATTTTGAGCACCTTGCGAACTTTCTCGAGCGGGATTTCCATCTTCTCGGCAATTTCCTCAGGGGTGGGTTCACGCCCCTGCTCCTGGACGAGGTAGCGGGAGGTGCGGATGAGCTTGTTGATCGTCTCGATCATGTGCACCGGAATACGGATCGTGCGTGCCTGATCGGCGATCGCACGGGTGATTGCCTGCCGAATCCACCAGGTGGCGTAAGTGCTGAACTTGTACCCGCGGCGGTACTCGAACTTGTCCACGGCTTTCATCAGGCCGATGTTGCCCTCTTGAATCAGGTCGAGGAATTGCAAACCGCGGTTGGTGTATTTTTTGGCGATGCTCACCACGAGCCTCAAATTGGCTTTGGTCAATTCGCTTTTGGCGATTTTGGCCTTGAGACGACCTTCCGCGACGCTCGACATGATGCGTTTCAGTGCGCGGCTGTTGGCGCACAGCGCCAACTCGATGTCGGCGGTCTTGGTGATGAGCCCCTTGATTTCGGCGAAGGTGCCGAAGAGTTCTTCTCGGGTCGAATCGCTGCGTCCCGCGGCCCATTTGGCGAAAGCCGTCTTGGAGCCGAGGTTCTCGCGTAGTTCTTTGACCGAGGAGCCGAAGCGTTCGGCGTAACGGGAGATTTTTTTGGTGGACGCATCGAACCATTCGATTTGGGCCTGAATCCCGCCTTCGATCTCCTCGATGACGGTGCCTTCCAGACGCCAGTCCTTAAGCAGCTCGAAGATCCGGGATATCCTACCCTGAAGCGTGCGCCTGATCTTACGCAACGCCTCCGGGTCGCCGTCGGCGGCGAATGCCCTTTCCCGCAACTTGCGGCACTCGACATGATTGGCTTTGATGTCCCGGATGGTCTGCAGAAACCTCTCGGTTTGTTCCATCTCGTCGTTGTAGGTGTCGCCCTCGTCGAGGTCCCTGAGGACGTGTTTGGAGCGCAGGGTGCCGTTTTCGATCTTTTCGCCAAGCTCGATGAGGTGCTCCACGCCGCTGGTGGATTCGAGCAGGGCCCGCAGAACTTCTTGCTCTCCGGCTTCGATTTTTTTAGCGATTTCCACCTCGCCCTCCCTGCTGAGCAGGGTCACCATCCCCATCTCGCGCAGGTACATCTTGACGGGATCGGTGACCGTTCCGTAATCCGGGGCATCGGATTCCTCGCCCAGGGAACCGGCTTTCGGCAAGGTTTTCACTTTAACGATTTTTTTGTTTTGCTTCTCATCCACCACATCGATGCCGTTGTCGTCAAACAGCATCAGGGTTTCATCGATCTGCTCCGGGGAGAGCATGTCTTCCGGTAAATGGGTGTTGATTTCGTCATAGGTCAGAAAGCCCTGTTTTTTTCCCTTCGCCAGCAACTCCTTGATGGCCTTGACGTCGGTAGGCTTTTCGGATGCGCTTTTATCCGGCACCACAGGCTCAGGAACGACTTGCTTTTTCGGTTTGACCGCCTTTTTTCTGGGCGTCGTCGGCTTCTTCTTCGATTCGACCTTAGGGGCTTTTTTGGCGGGTTTGCTCTTGGGTGCCGTTTTCTTGGCCATAGTGTTGTGCCTCCCCGATGACTCCGTGGTGGTGATCTGAATATGTGGGGCCGCAGCGCCTTACGGGGCCGGCGGGTGCCCATTGTCATGTCGCGTGACGCGAGTGAATACCTTCTGCAACGGTGCGCCCGGCTTCCGCCCCCGAGCAAGAGTCTCTGCGCTCTCGCTACTTGTCGCGCAGCACGGTCGCCTTGCGCTTTTCTCTTTTCAAGGCCATTTTGTGTTTTTCGCCCAGCAGTCTGAGCAGTTCGGCATCGTCATTGGCCCGCTCGGCGGTTTCGATCTCCCGCTGGAGCGGTTGGATGATCCGATGCTGCTGACGCAGTTCAAGATATCGGTTGAGCAGAACTTGACACCCCTTCGGGCTCCAGGAGGCCTCTCCCATCGCAAGCGAGGCAACGCGTTGCTTGAGTCCCTCATCCTCGACGTTGCTCAACAGCTCGGGGAGTTGATCGCAAGCGCGGTACTGTCGGCCGACGAGCAGATCACCGATCGACCTCAGGACCGGGTCACTGAAATAGGAAAGGATCCCGCGTTCTTCGATCTCCCCGATGACCTCCGGAAACTGAATCATCATAGCGATGATACGCTGCTCGAAGCGTGCGTGTTCCCCCCCCCTCCGGGTGTCGGGACGACTCGCGGGGCGGGCGGAAGGTTCCGGCGGCCTATGCCCGTCGCGGCCGGCATGCTCGCTGAGGCGCTGCAGGATGACGCTTTCGGGCAACTGGATACGCTCGGCCAGCAGCTTGACGTAGAGCGCACGGGCCACGCTGTCATTGATGGCCGCCAAGGGGTCCAGGAGTTCCGTGACGATACGGATCTTCCCCTCCGTGGCCAAACCGTGACGGGCCACCGCCGCATCCAGCAAAAAGGAGACGATCCCCGGGGCGGATTTCGCCAGGGTTCTGAATTCATCCGCACCGTGGCGGGCCAGGAAAGAGTCCGGGTCGTGCCCCGCCGGCAGCACCAGGATGTGGGTGTCGGCCTGCTCCTCCCGGAAAACGTCCCCCCGCCGGAAATCCACGTGTTCCTTCCAGAAAAGCTCGACGCACCGATGCGCGGACCGGATCCCGGCTTCGTCGGAATCGTACACGAGAACCATTTTTTCGGCGAAACGCGCCAGAATCTGAAGATGGTCGGCGGTGAGCGCCGTTCCCAGCGTGGCCACGGAGTTTTCGATCCCGTGCGCGTGCAGGGCAATGAGGTCCAGGTATCCTTCCACGATGTAGACCGACCCGGTGGCGCGGCAGAAATCCTTGGCACGCTGCAGCCCATAGAGGACCCGCCGTTTTTGGTAAATAGGCGTTTCGGGGGAGTTCAAATACTTCGGCGTCGAGTCGTCGAGAACCCGGCCGCCGAAAGCCACCACGCGGGAGCTTTCATCCAATATCGGAAAAATGATGCGTTCCCGGAACCGATCGTAGAACCCGGATCCGTCCTTGCGGGAGATGACCAGTCCGGCCTGGTTCGCCAGTTCCGGGCTGACGCGTTTTCGCGCCAGGGAGTTCAAAAGGGTGTCCCAGCCTTTCGGGGCATAGCCGATCAGAAAATTATCGATGTTTTGCCGGGTCAGCCCCCGACCCTCGATATAGGCCAACGCCTGCCGCCCTTCGGGATGTTTCACCAAGGCGTTGCGGAAAAAATCCAGCGCCATCCGGTTGACTTCGAAGAGACGCTCCCGCTCGCCGACCCGGCGCTGCTCCATGGGGGTAAGAGGCCGTTCCGGCACCTCCACCCCGCTGCGCCGGGCAAGTTGGCGCGCGGCTTCCCCGAACGCCAACCCGTCGCGTTTCATGACGAAACTGAACACGTTCCCCCCGGTGCCGCACCCGAAACAATAGAAAATCTGCTTGTCCGGGCTGACCGTAAAGGAAGGTGTTTTCTCGGCATGAAACGGACAAAGACCGGTAAAATTCTTGCCGGTCTTTTTCAGCAGAACGGATTCTGAGACAACGTCCACGATGTCCACGGCGTGGCGAATTTCAGCCACCTTCTCGTCGGGGATGCGAATGGCCAATAATACCAACCTCCATCGTCGCGGAACGGGGAAACTGGACGCAGCCGAATGGTGGGACACACTACGGAATGACGCTTCGCTGATTGCCGAGTTGGCTCACTGGGGCCGGGCACGTCGATCGCAGCCCACCGGCACGATGCGACCGCACTGAATTTTCTTAAACGAAAAAAATAAGATATCTCGATTTGTTTGTCAAGTTTTTTATCCTGAATTGAATCTCCCCGCAGCAAGCTGCGGGGAATCTTCGACCGTAAGGAATGGGGTCGTTTTTGATTCGCTCGCTAACCCCGCCGCAAGCGGCGGGGAATGCGCTCGCTTTTGCGGTTCACCCTTTGTCCACTCAAGTCTGCGAATCGGCCAAGGACTGTGCCGCGCTAAAATCCAAAGCACCGCTGTAGAGCGCCTTTCCGGTAATGACCCCGACGACCCCCGCCGACCTCAGGCGCAACAGTTCCCGGATGTGCTCGATGCCGCCCACCCCGCCGGAGGCGATCACCGGAATGGCGACCGCTTCGGCCAGTCTGCGGGTTTCGGCTATGTTCGGGCCGCTTTGCATGCCGTCCCGGAGGATGTCCGTGAAAATAACGGCAGCCGCACCGCAGTCTTCCAGTCGTTGCGCGAGCTCTACCGCCGGCATGTCCGTGGCTTCCAGCCACCCCTCGACCGCCACGCGGCCGTGGCGGGCATCGATCCCGACCGCCACCCGGCCGGGGTGGTCCCGGCAGATCTCCCGCACGAATCCCGGGTCCTTGATGGCCGCCGTGCCGACGATGACCCGGTGGGTCCCCATTTCCAGGTAGTCCCGCACCGTTTCAGCCGTGCGTATCCCGCCTCCTACTTGAACGGGGATCCGGATTGCCTTCAGAATCCGGGCGACCGCCCGGCGGTTCCCGGGTTTGCCGCCGACGGCCCCGTCAAGATCCACGACGTGCAGAATCCGGGCCCCGGCCTCGGCCCAGCGCAAGGCCGCTTCCGTCGGTTCTTCGGCGACCACCGTTTCGGCCTGCATGTCTCCTTGGCGCAGTCGCACGCAGCGTCCGGCCTTGAGGTCGATGGCGGGAATGATCAGCACGGCAAGCGCTCCCTCACAAGGCCCCCTTGCTGGAGCGCACCCCGGATACACGCGGATCGAGACCGGCGGCCTGGCAGAGCGCCCGGCCCAGAGACTTGAAAATCGCCTCCAACACATGGTGTTCGTTCTCGCCGTAGGGGACATCGATGTGCAGGTTCATCCCGCAGTGGTTGGCCAGGGATTTGAAAAACTCCTTGGCCAGCGAGCGGTTGAAGGAAC
Source organism: uncultured delta proteobacterium (assembly GCA_963716785.1). GTDB lineage: Bacteria > Desulfobacterota > Desulfobacteria > Desulfobacterales > SpSt-501 > SpSt-501. The sequence continues at coordinate 96,091 of CAVQUW010000036.1, forward strand.
GCTCCGCCGAGGTGCCGACGGGAACGCGGAACACGAGGTAGGGGCGCCGCGACAGATCGACGGTCACCGTGCCGAGCGCGTCATCCATGGGCGTCACGGCATGTCCGTAGCGCCGGATGCCTTTGCGGTCCCCGAGCGCCGTTTCAATGGCGTCACCGAGCACGATCCCCACGTCCTCGACCGTGTGATGCGAGTCGACCTCGAGATCGCCCTGGGCCCGCACGGTGAGGTCAAAAAAACCGTGGATGCAGAAAAGGGTCAGCATGTGATCGAAAAAAGGGATGCCGGTGGCGATGTCGGGCCGGCCTTTTCCGTCCAAGTCGAGGACGACCTTCACCAAGGTCTCCTGGGTCCGGCGCTCCAATTCGGCCTTGCGCTGTTGCGCCATTGCGAGCTCCTCCGTCCAAAGGTGGTGCCTGCTTCGAGCGGGCTGCGGCCGGGACCCGCGGGAAAAAAAATTGGGGGGGTCCCCATGCGGAACCACCCCAAAGCGGTCTTCCCGTCACCGTGCATGCTGCATTGCCACCGGCACGCCGCGCCGGCAGCGAGGCTTTCTTTTTTCATAGCGGCATGCTATGTGATTGCCCGCCCACAGTGCGGATCGTTTCAGTGAAGCAGAAAGTGGAGATGAGGGGGCTCGAACCCCTGGCCTCGGCGTTGCGAACGCCGCGCTCTCCCAGCTGAGCTACATCCCCACAGAAAATTTATTTTTAACAGATTGAGTTCGGCAGGTCAATCAAAATCATTCATCTTTTAGGGGGAATCTCGCATGGCCAGACTCGTCATCGAGGATGCGTTCAAGCAATACACACTCGACCAGGACAAGGCCCGGACACCGGAGGAAACGGTTCGGCGCTTCATGGAACAGCTGAAAAGCCTCCGGCTGGACATCATGAAAGAAACCATGCGCATCGACACCGGACGGCTTGGCATACCGGTCTACATCAGCACCTGCGGCAAAGACGCCGCCGCGGTCACCGGAACCAAAAAACAGATGGGCAAAGGCGCCACCGTCGAGCAGGCCAAAGCCAGCGCCGTGATGGAGTTGGCCGAGCGGTTCAGTTTTTTCAGTTTTGCGCGCAACCCGGACAATTTCGTCGTCGACACGTTTGCCAATCTGCGGGACCAGGCCGTTTCCTTCGAGATGATCGCCCGCTCCGTCCATGATTCCGCCGGCGAACGGGCCGCCGGGCGCCGGGCCTTCGAATCGCTGCCGCTGAAGTGGACCAGGGGGTTCAATCTGACCCGCGGCACGGAGTGCCTGATTCCTTTCGACTGGTTTTTCGCCATCAACGAGTTCAACGGGCCTTCGGCCGGAAATTGCCGTGAAGAGGCCATCCTGCAGGGAATCTGCGAGATCGTCGAGCGCCACGTGTGTGCGATCATCAGCCGCGAGCGGCGCGACGTCCCGCGCCTGGCCACGGACGGCGCCACGGACCCGATGGTGGTCTCCATGCTGGCGAAATACAGAGATTGCGGTATTCAGTTGGCGGTGTCCGACTTCACGCTCGAAATGGGGATACCCTCGGTCGGTGTTCTGGCTTATGACCCTTCCACCTTCCCGGGGATGAGCGAAATCGTCTGGACCGCCGGCACCACGCCGAACCCCCAAAAGGCCTTGAGCCGGGCGCTCACCGAAGTCGCCCAGTTGGCGGGCGACTTCAACACCTCAGCGAATTACGTCGCCAGCGGTCTGCCCAAGTTCACCCGGCTGGCCGAGGCCGAGTATGTCACCCGGCCGAGCAAGACCGTGGATCTGGCGGACCTTCCGGATCTCTCCCACGCCAACATCCGCGTCGAGATCGAAAACTGCATCCAGGCCCTGTCGGTGCGCGGGTTCGAGGTGCTGCTGGTGGAAACCACCCACCCGCAGCTGCAGATCCCCGCCTTCTACACCATCATCCCCGGCGCCCATTTCCGCGAACGCTCGCGCGGGACCAGCGTCGGCATGTTCACCGCCAAACTGATCGTCGAAAAAATGGGGCCGCTCGAGGCCGAACAGACGCTTGCCGCCCTCGAGCAGGAGGTTCCGCAAAGCTACTATGTGCCGTTTTACCGGGGGCTGTGCCGACTCAACGCCGGGGATCCCGACGGCGGGCTGTCCTATTTCAGGCGGGCTCTGGGGGCAAACCCCGACGCCGAGGAAATGCCGAGCATCTACAGCTACACCGGGGTGGCGCTGAAGGAATTGGGCCGCTATGCGGAGGCCCTGGAGGCCTTGGCCGAAGGCGCCCGGCTGGACAGCGAGCGCACCGACCTTTTCAATCTGATGGGATACTGCCACTACAAGCTCGGCGAACACGATAAGGCGGTGGCGGCCTTCCAACGGGTGGTCGCACTGGACCCGTCATCGGCCATCGACTACGCCAACCTGGGGGTCAACTACCAGGCGCTGGGCGACCTGGAGAAAGCCGCCCACTGCTATCGGATGGCCCTGCGCCTCGACCCGGGGATCGATTTCGCGCGTGACCATCTGGCCGGCCTGGAACCGTAGACGGTGCGGCCCCGGCCCGGAAGTCCGATGGGGCCTTGCAAAAAGGGTGACACCGCCCGAACTCAGCTCGCCTGGGGAGCCACCGGCACCGCCGCGGCGATCTCCCGCTTGAGCCGCGTGATGCCCTCGGTCAGCTGCAGGCTGCGCCGGTCCATGTCGTGCAATAGCGCGGTGGCCCGCTCCTTGTCCTCACGGGTGAGATTGACGCTTTGCGCCAGTGAGCCGAAGTCTGCCGAATACGCTTTGAGCTGCTGGGCGACCGCCTCCGAAAGCCGCTCTGCGGCCAACTCGACCAAGCGATATAAATATCGGAACTTGAGGTTTTCCTGGTAGTCCTTTAACAGGAAGTCGAGCGACTGCTGGGTTTCGGCCTTGATCCGCTGCATGCCTTCCTGCAAGGCGCGCGTGTTTTCCTCGCCGCTCTTCACGGGCTTTTTCAACATTTTTTTGAAACCGGTCAGCAGGCGATAGAACCCTAAGCGCAAGACCGCCTCGGTGCGGATCTTGGCGGTGTAGCGCATCGAGCTCACCAGCGGGTGAGGGGCCAACCCCGAGTCGCGCACCAGGGTCTCGACGCTCGGCAGCGACGGCGCCCCGGTGTTGCTGCAGTCCACCGTGACGCCCAGGTCGGCGATGAGCGTGCAGAAATCCACGTAGGCGTCTTCGATCAGGCTTTTGTACGGTTCGGCGATGGACTCCAGCTCTTTGCGTATCTTGACCTCCTCGGAGGCGGTGAACCGTATGATCTCCGGGTTGATCTGCTCGGTGATATAGGTGTCGAGCGCCTGTCGGAACTCCTGGAACGCATGATAGAGGACCTGGGTGAAGCCCGTGGTGTTCAAGGCCTCGACGTAATTTTCGGTGGCGACGCGATAGCCGCTGATGAACCGCTTGAGCCCGGCCACCACGTCGCCGGAGCCTGTGTCGAGAAATCGGTTCACATCGGAGCCCAGTTCCTGCTTGAGTTTGGGCACGGTTCCGGTCAGCGCGTTCTGCAGCGCCGACTGAATCTGCCCGAAACGCTGCCGGTGCCTTCGAATCCGTTCGGCGATCTGCTGGGCCCCGCCGGCATCCCGGGTGAGAATGTCGCGGCTGACCGCAATCCAGTGGGTCATCCCCCTGATGACGGCGTTCAGCCTTTCGACATGGTTCTGAAACAGAAGGAAGTGACGCTTGCGATTGAGGGTTTCCTCGAAGGTGACCGAAAAACGGCCGGTTTCCCGTTCCGAAAAAGCGACGAACTCCTTTTCAGCCGCCCACTGCTCCAGCCGCAGGCGCTCGCGTTCGGCGAGGTTCCCCGGATTGGAGTGAAACAGGTTGTACAGCGCTGAAAAAGCGAAAGTCTCCGCTCCGGGTTTGATCAGGCCCAACTCCTCGGTCACCCGGTCGATCAGCCGCTTCAGTTCTTCAAAGGAGGGGTGTTCGCTGAAATCACAATTGAGCACAAAAAGGGTATTGTCCAAAATACCCATTTTCTTGATCATGGACAGAAATTTGATGTCGGCCCGCCGCAACCCGGTCCGGCTGCTGATCACGTAGACCAGAAGGTGGGCCAGCCTCAAATAGTCCTGGATCAGGGCCAGGTGCAGGGGGTTGGAGGAGTCGCTGCCCTGGCAGTCGGCGATTTCGATGTTGCTGCCGAGAGCCCCCGAGTCGATCCCGAGCTGGATGTCCCGCAAATAAACGGCCAGTCTCTCGTCGCCGGAAAACTTCCAGTGTTCGATGAACTGCTCGTTTTCGTAATGCCGGGTGACCTGCTCGTCGGCGATAAAGCCGCAAACGGTGTCGTAGCCCTGCAGGTAGCAGGAGAGCAGCACCATGTTGCGGTTGCGGCCATCGTCTGAAATGACCTGGTCGGCGTTCAACTCATCGAGCGCGCGCTTCAACGCCTGCCGATCCCTTTCGCGGCGAAGGTCGAAACCCTCGTCCGACGGTTGCCAACTGGCGGCCGGGAATAGGACGAGGGCCTGCGCCATGTCCTCGTTCACCTCCGCCCAGGATTTGAAATACAGGGTCGCCTTCGGATTGATCCCGCTGCGTACCCGGGTGACAATGGAAGTGACGACACCCGCACCGCGCTTGAGGTAGTCGCCCCGCAGCACGGAATTCAAGAAGGTGCTCTTGCCGGACTTGATCGGGCCGATCACGGCCACCCGTACGGTTTCCTCCGCAAGCTGCCCGGGCAATGCGGCACAGGTTTTTTCCCAATCGGCAAAACTGTCGTCGGGGATCCCCTGGATGGTTTTCGCCGTATCGAAGAGGCTGAGCAAGTCGGCATTGATCCGGGTGATCGACTGTTTTTGGGTGTTGAATCCGTCCATGGTGTCGGGTGCCATCCTTTTGCCCGAAGCGTGTGGATACCGGTATCCGCCGCGAACCGAGCCGTAGCGACGCCTTGTAACGACGCCGGGATTGTGCTATAAGCGTCCCTGACCCGATGTCACGGCACCACCCCGCCGGGTCGCCATCACACCACGGGCGCTTGGGCCGAACATCGACAGCGAATGGGACTTTGATGCATGTCCGATAAGAATCCTGAATGCCCTTTGTACAACCCCATGAACTGCAAGGAATATTATAATCCGAAACTGTGCGCCTTCGTCCGCAAGGACAAATCCTGCCTAAAAAAGAAACCCAAGGACAAACCCAAAGAAAAGGCGTGAACCCGCCTCATGCATGACCGGCGGTGTCCGAGAGCAGGGTCGGGTTTATCCCCAATTTCCGCACCGCTTCCTCCCAACGCGCCTCCACCGGCAGTTTGAAGATGTTGTCCTCGAACACCGGGTGGGTCAGCCAGGCATTCTCCAGGAGCTCGGATTCCAGCTGCCCCGGTCCCCACCCGGCGCATCCCAAGCTGATGAGGTAGGATTCGGGTCCGGCGTCATGACCGATGGCTTCCAGAATGTCCCGCGTGTTGGTCAGGCCCAAGGCGGCCGTGACCTTCAAACATGCCCCCCACTCGAACGGCGGCCCGTGCAGAATGAACAGCTCCCCGACGTGGACCGGCCCCCCGATGAACACCGCTGCGGTTCCCGCGCGGGCGCTGCACGGGATGTTCAGCTCATCGAAAATGGCCCTGCCGCTCAAGGCGTCGTGAACGCGGTTGATGACGATCCCCATGGCCCCGTGTTCGTTGTGTTCGCAAATGCAGGTGACGGTTTGCGCAAAGTTGGGGTCGGACATCCCCGGCATGGCCATGATGAAATTGCCCTTGAGCGAGACGGAATCGGATGACTGCATGCCTTCCTCCAAAGTTGCCGCGGCGGCGCCTTGATTGACGATAGAGCCTAAAAGGAAGCAGGCGGTTTGTCAAGCCGCTCGAGGGGCCGCCCCGGACCGCTCGATTTCGCTCGGCAAGGTCTGGATGCACCACCGGGTCCTCCCGTCCGCCCGCCGCACGGCGGGGGGGCGATACGGCGGCGGCTAGCCCTCAACCCTCAATATTCGCTTAAGATTTTTAGAGATTTACCGATGGAATCCACGAGGACGCACACAATCGAGGAGCCTCGTCCGTATGTGGAAAACCAAGTTCACCTTAGCTGTTCTGGCCGCCGGGGTGCTTCTGGCCGTGGCGCTGGGGGTGGAGCCGGAGCAGACGGTCATCGTTTTCAACGACGGGAGCGTCATTGCCGTGGATCGCCTGTGGGATTCCGGAAACGACTTGATCTATGAGAACGCCAAGGAAACGCGTTTCGTCAATCGGGGCGACATACGGGCCATCGAAAAGCGCGATATTCCCTACCGGCTCCGGGCGCTGGGGTCAAAAACCCTCGGCTGGGCCGGGCGGGCGGGCGATGATTTCTGGTCGATCCTGAAGCACGGGACAGCGCGCGCGGCACAGGTCGACGTCAATCCACTTCTGGTGGCGGCGGTCGTGGTGGGAGGCGGCGCGCTGTTGGTTTCAAGGCGTTGGGTGCGCCGCCGCCCGGAAGAAAAAAAATTGCCGCCCCAATCGGACACCCCTCACCGGGATCACGATCAGGAATTGCCCAATCGCGTGGATGTCGTGCGTTTTTTCCTGAATCTCTTTCGTCGCCAGTTGGGGGCCTCGCCCGGTGCGCCGATGGACTATTTTCAACTGCCCTCGCCCGTGTCCGGATCGAATCTGGTCTATGAACTGCGCGTGCGCCATTGCGGCGACTGGGTCAAACGGCGTATGACGATCGGGCCGCTGGGGGAGGAGAGCGGCAGTCGCAGCAAGTGCTACTGGGTTATTTTCGACAAACATCTGGTGGTTAAAATCCCTCCTCGGCGCGTGGCGGATTTTGAAGATTACCTTTCAAGCATCAAGACGGAGGGCAAAATCGTGGCGCGGTTGGCCCCGCGCGAATGCATCGTCCCCAAGGTGTCCGTCATCCTGAGTCAGGTTCATCAGCTGCCTTCCGACACCGTTGTTCCCGTCGACCAGATCGAAGAGCACTACGTCGCCCTGCTTCACAAATTCCCCGAGTGGCAGGAACACCTGAAAATCCGAGGCACTTTCGCCTACTTCATGGATCTTTCACGCTATTACTTCCTGAGTCACATCATCGACAGCCTGCACGACCTCAGCGCGGCGATGCACAGCGAAATCGCCTCCACCACCGAGCTCATCCGCTACCCGGAACGATTCAAGGAGCGTTATGAGGAGATGGACGAAGCGGCCGGCTTCGCCATGCGCGATCTGTTTCATCAGTGCGAGGCGGAAGTCCGCCAGCTGCTCCGACGGCAGGGGAAATCGGACACGGTGGCGGCCTATCGGATCCAGTCCTGGTTTCTGAAGTATTTGGAGCAGGGAGAGATGGGGGATGCGGGCAACGAGGTCTCCCCCGAGCTGTCGAACGATGTCGAGGTCATTTTCCGGCGTCTCTTCGAAAAGTACCGAGACTCCGTGGACGCTTACCGCGAGGGGGTCCGAAAATTCACCCAGGGCTTGGCGCTGGAGCAGAACAAGGCCATCATGTCCGGGATCCTCACGCATTTGCTGGATCTTCTGGGCTGGCTGGCCGCCAAGGAGGTCGCCATGCGGGATTTGAAGCCCGACAACATCCTGGTGGCCGGTTCCCCGCAGAACTATCCCGCTTTTCTCAGAACGGTCACGGAGTATTCCCTGGGATTCATCGACGTCGAGACCGCGGCCGACCTCGCGCGTGTCGAAGGGCGAAAGATCAACCAACCCCTTTTGGGAGGCACGCCCTACTTCGCCACTCCCGCGCATCTTTTCTCGAATGCGACGCTCGATGTCTGCTTTGGGGATGCCGGCCGCATCCTTCATTTCCAGGATTGGCAGGCCGTGCTGGTCATGGTCTACAAGGTCGTCACCGGCGAGTTGCTCTTCGACCGCACCGCCAAGCTCTTTGTTGAGATCAAGGCGCGGATTCTCAGCGCCATGAAACGGGCCGACTGCCTGGAGAGTCACATCGAAGGCATCAGCCGCGAGTTCTGGCAGAGCGCGGCCGAGGAGTTCCGAACCAAAGTACGGGCCCGGGAATTGGTTCTGAAGCAAGTGGAAACCGAGATCCCCCCCCACGCCAAAGTCCTGTTCCTTGAAGTCCTGGACACCGAGATTGAAACGATGACGGCGGCCGTCGAAAATTTGGTGGCATCCCAAACCATATTCGCCAGCCCCTCGGCACGCGAGCGCCTGCTCAAGACATCATCGCAGCGAATCTGCCGGATCGTGGCGGAAGTCGATTCCCAGGCGCTTGCGGCGAGCCCGGCGGGGGAGGCGCTCCGAGCTGGTGGCCCCATTCTGCGCCAACTGGCCGGCCGCAAGGCGCTGCTTGAACGCAAAATCCAACTAGCGGCCGTCTTGCGGCGCAAGACGGCCCGGGTGAGTGCCTACGACCTGCTGCTGTTCATGTTCAACAGCGTGCTGCGCAGCATGTATCGGGAAGAGTGGCGGGAGCATGGCGAGGAAGCGGTCGGCGACTCCTGCCGGCCCGACGATGAATTGTCCCTGGCCACCACCCTGTAAGAATCGCCTTCACGACGGTCGACCGTCCCGCTTGGAAATTGACATCGACCCCTTGCCCGGTGTAGAAGCCCCTCATACGGAAGAATTTCACGCACCGTCCTGCCCTTTTGATGACACTCGATGCCATGCCGACACCCGACGAATTCGCCCGAGGTCTGAACCCGGAGCAGGGCCAGACGCTGGTGAGGCTGGCCCGTGCGACCCTGATGGAGAGATTCGGCCGCCGGCTCCCGTCCGCCGAAACCGATCTGCTGAACAACGCCCTGGCCTCGGAGGCCTTTCAACGCCAATGCGGAACCTTCGTCACGCTCAAGCTGAGCGGCCGACTGCGCGGGTGCATCGGCCATCTTTCAACATCCGAACCGATGGCCGAGGGCGTCCGGCGCAACGCGCTCAACGCCGCTTTTCATGACCCCCGTTTCACGCCGTTGACCGATGCGGAACTGGACCGGGTGGAAATCGAAGTCAGTGTGCTCACCGAACCCATGCCTCTCGAACACGGCGGCGGAGCTGATTTGGCAGGACGCCTGCGACCCGGCATCGATGGGGCGGTCATCCGCAGGGGCCACGCCAGCGCCACCTTTCTGCCCCAGGTCTGGGAGCAGTTGCCGCGGCCCGAGGAGTTCCTGAACCAGCTCTGCCTCAAGGCCGGCCTGCCCCGGGATGCCTGGAAAACCGAAGCGCTGGAAGTGTCGACCTATAGGGTTCAGCATTTCGAAGAACATCTTTGATGACGGGCGATTGAAGGAGAACCGGGATGGATACCGAGCGGGCCGGCCGGGTGTCCGGGATCAGAAGCCGGGCGATCCAGGGGATTAAAGCCGGGGATCAATTCGCGGTGCGCCGCACATTCAGCGAGCAGGAGGTGCACGTCTTCGCCTCCGTGACGCGCGACTACAACCCGGTCCACCTGGAGGGACGCTTCGCGTCCGCCAAGGGATTCGCAGGCCGTGTCTGCCACGGGCTCCTCGTGGGGTCCATGTTGACCGAAATCGGCGGCCAGATCGGCTGGCTCGCCTCCGGCATGAATTTCCGCTTCCACAAGGCCGTCTATTTCGGCCAGACGATCACCTGCACGCTCACCATCCTGGAGGCGGGCACGGACGGCAGGGCCCGGGCCGCGGCCCTGTTCAAGAACCCGGACGGCGAAACGGTCCTGACGGCCGAGCTCTACGGCATCCTTCCCGGCGAGACGGAACGCGCCGTGCTCCGGGCCATGATCTCCGAAGGCGACCCGACCAACCCCCTGTGCCGATAAAATAGCGGGGCGCCGACAGCGCCCCGCCATTTGAGTCGCCCCCTTCTGCTGTTTTTTCTTTCTTATTCCGCCTTCAACCTACCACCTTCCGATTTCCGAATTCCCACTTCCGCCTTAAAAAATGTCACCTTTAGCCCCCTGCCTTCAGTCTTCAGCCTGCTTTAGTTATGCTTCCATGACTCGATCCGCACCCTGACTTCCGGGAGATTCACCGGGATGGCGTGCAAACCGCCGCTGCCCTCCCCCGCGCTCTGGCTTTGAGCGATGGTGGTGGTGATAAAGAGCGTGTTCATGAAAAGCACCGGTGCCGAGCCCTGCCCTTTCCCGACGTGGATGCCCGCCGGGACCTTCTTCACCCCGTTGATGGTCACCTTGTCCGCATCGCTGAATTTCTTGTCGCCGTTCAAGTCGAAGACCGGATAGGACGGAGGCAAGCCCGTCTTGTAGTCCAGGGCCAAAACATAGGTGTCGCCGCTGCCGCCGCAGGCGCCCGCCTCCGGGATGAAAGTCGTGAAAAAGACGACCCCGCCGACCACGAGCGGTCTGGTGAAAGAGCGCTCGCTGCCGCCGGAGGCCGGCTTGAAGAGCTGAAGCATCCAGGACTTGAGGTCCGGATTGCTGCCGCTGACGGTGCGCACGGTTTTCGTGGCCGCACCGATGGTCACGGTTTCGATGGCGGTCGTCAACGTGGCCATCGTGCTCGAGCTCGGTGTGTAGGTCGGGGCGACATTGGTGAAGGTGCCGCTCGTCAGGTCCTTCAACCCGAAGAAATACTGCTGGGCCGTGTTGGCCTTGTCCGCCTCGCCCTCGTAGCGCCCGGTGCCGTAATAGATCCACGCGACTGTTTTGTCGGCGCTGAAAGCATAGTTGGGTTTGCCTCGAATGGGGTTGACGTCGGGGGTCACCGGGACCGTATCGAACTGAAAGAGTCGGGTCTGATGAGGTGTTTCCCCCGGTCCGACCTTTGTGTGCCGATACATCGTTCCGTAGCTGTCGCCCACATAGATCCGATGCCTCTGGCAGGCGCCCGGGAAATTCGCCCAGTCGGCGTTGGGGTCCATCAGGTCGACCACCAAGGGCGGGCCCGCAGCGTTGTTCTGCCGCAGACCGCTCGCCAGGAGTTCCCATTTGTTGACGGGAAGGCTGGATGCGTTTTTCCACATGGGGCTCGCATCGTCGGCCTTGATGCCGTAGAGATACGCCCGCTTCGTCGCCTGTTGGCCGTCGACGACCGCCGGACCCGAGCCGAAGAACACTCCCCAGGCGGCCCCGGTGTTGTAGCAGGAAGTGTCGGTCGAGTTCACCCGCTCGATACTCGGCTCCGACCAGGTTTCCCCGAGGTCGGCGTCGGTGAACTCCCACAGATACTTGGCATTGTAGGGCGGTGTGTGGTCGAAAGACTCGCCGTCCGTCACGTCGAGCGCGGTGTAGCTGTCGCCGCCCGAGCGCTTGCCGATCACCAGGACCGTTTTCCACTGCTTGTTGACGCTGCCGAAGTGGGCATAGACGTCGGCCACCTTGGGGGAGCCGTCCATAAAATAGCTGTGGCAGTAGTTCGGGGAGCAGCGGTCGTGGAGGCTCGGATCGGCGGCCAGTTCCAGTTTTTCGCGGACGCTCTTCGGCAGGAAGGCCCATTTTTCGACACCATCGGACAAGCGCACGGCGTGGATCAGGCCGTCGTTCGAACCCAGATAGACCATGGTGTCGCGCGGAACGCTCACGGTTCGGTTGATTTTAAACGTCTTGTAGTTGTCGAAGGTGTAAAAGAACGGCGGCGCCCCGACAACCACCGGGGAAGAGTTGATGATGTCGCCGAAGGGTTTGCAGAAGAAATTGTACCCCGTGTACTGCACGAGCTGGTTGGCGCTGTTGACCGTCCATATCTTGCGGTTGGCGGGCAATTCCGCGCTGGCCTCCCAAAGGACCGATTTCCACTTGCCGCTGCCGTCCTTGCCGACGGCCACGAGATCCCCGCTCCAGTCGGTCGAGTCGTAGGAGGACAGGAGCACGGTGTTGCCAAGGTCCGTTGAACTGAAGGCCGCCGGCGCGGAGGAGTAGAACACCCCGGTCTTGATCGCGCCCACGACGGTGGTGAGGGCCTCCTTGAGCTGCGCCTTGTCATCGGCCCAGTAGGGTGTCGCCACACCGTCCGCGTCGGTCATATGGACGGCATAGACCATGTCGTCCGGGTCCGTCTCGCCGGCCTGGTTGGCGAGCTTGGCGCAGGTTTGAAGCTGGGCGCGCACGTCCCCTTCCGGGCCGATGCCGAAGCCCACCCCCACCAAGCTCACACCGGACTGGAGCAGGGACGTGGCATGCGCCTCCACCCACTGCAGGTATTCCTCGGAGGAAGCCGCCACGGGCACGTTGCCCTTGCCGTCGGTGACCTGGATCACCACCTTGGGCTGGCAGGCGGTGGCCGTGAAGAAAGCCCCGCTCTTGTCGGCCTTCTGCCCGGAGAAATACTTCTTGGCACCCAGGATGGAAGGCGCAAAGGGCGTGTTCGACCCGCTCTGGTGCGTGGTGGCCGAGATCGCCGCCTGCAGGTTGCTCAGGTGGGCGGGGGTGCTCGCCTTGCAACCCACGTCGACGATGGTGTAGGTTTTCTCGGCGTCCGGCAGGGCCGTCTCGGGGTACGGGGCGAACTCGGCCCAGGTGCCGAAGCCCCATGATATCTCGGTGTCCTTCACCAGGTCGCTGATGACCTCCTTGGCGATGTCCATCTTAGTCTGAGGGATGATCCCGGTCCAGTCGGGGACGGCCCAGGAGACCTCGGCCGATGTCTTCGGCCGGGTTGAAATTGGGCTCATCCCGGAGCTGAAGAATTCCGCGGCATTGAGACTCTTCTCGCCCCGAATTTTCACCGAATGGGCGCCGGTGCTCGTCTGGGAAGGCACCATTTCGATATAGGCCTTCGTGATGTTGCTGTTGAAGGGGATGGTGATGTTCTGGAAGCGCAGGGCGGCGCCGTACCCGCCTCCGTTGTAACTCATGGCACAGTCCCCCCACCCGGTCGACCACCCCCCTGTCCTGCCGTCGCCGTCGTCCTTGGCCTGAATGATGCGGCCCTCGAGGGTCTTGGTTTCGGTCCCCCCCGGTTCGATGAACTCGATGTGGAGCAGTGCCGCCCAACCGCTCAAACCTTCGTAGGACCAGAAGCGGCGGACGACGCTGCCGGAGACGCGTTCGATGTAGAAGGCCATGGCGTTGCCGGACTGCCAACCCACCTGGTTGATGACTTCCTGAACGACGCTCTTGATCTCCGGCGTCTGGGGCAGCACTACTCCCTCGGGCAGTCTTGGGACCTTGTCGAACATGCTCTGGGAGAGGTCGAGCAGGATCAGCACGGCCGGGCTCTCGGTTTCGCGGGCGTCGAAGGGGGTGTCGCCGCAACTCACGGGGGCCGGCGGGGAGCCTACCGAAAGGTTGACCACGACTTCGCGCACGGTCGGGGTTAAAGGCGGTGAGTCAAGGTCCGTGATCTTGACCCTGGCCGCATACGTCCCGGCGGCGAGCGCGGCGGTGTTGAAGTTCAAGGTGAAGACCTGCTTCCCACCCGCCGTCAGCCCGGCCGTGCCCGGAGCCGGGCTTAGGCCGAGCCACCCGGCGCCGGACTCGTATTGGATCTCGGTCCTGTAGTTGAGATCGCCGGAACCCTGGTTCTCCAGCTCGAAGATGCGCGACACGGCGTTTTCGCCGGGGTTGCAGGACGGCTCGACGCTGCTCGGGTTCACCACCATTACCGGCGTGCCGCCCCCGGCGGCGGCGGCGTCGAGGTACTCGATGTGCAGCAGGGGCGCCTCGGTGGTGCTCGTGTTGTAAGGCACCACCCGGCGGGTTTCGTCCCCGTAGAGGAAAAAAGCCATCGACTTGGAGCTGGTCCCCCAGCCCGTCTGTCCGACCAGTTCCTGGACGATGTCGCGGATGTCGGCGGACGGGTAGCGTGTGTTGGCCGTCCAGGCGGGGATGTTGTTCCAGGTGACCAGGGCGGCCGTCTGGTTCAGGGCCTTGCGCTTGCCGACCGAATCCGTGTGGTTGATCGTGGTCGAGAAGGTCGGCGGGCTGAGACGCTTCTCGCCCCGGATCATGACTTCCTTGGTCGAGGTCCCCGCGCTGGAGTTCGCCGCCGCTTTGAAATCGATCCAGGCCTTGATGATCTCGGCCCCCTGGGGCACGTCGACGTTCTGGAACCGCAGCCCTGCGCAGTACCCGCTCAGGATATAGGAAATGTAGAGCGTCGTGCTGGAGTAGATCGTGCTGGTGCCGTTCTGGTACAGGTCGTCGCTGGCGAGGTTTACCCGCACCTCCAAAACGTTGCCCTCCCACTCGATGTGAAGGTTGGCGGCGGTGGCGGCCCCTTGCTCGTATGATTTGGCGCGGCGTTTGACGTCGGTCGTGCTGGCGATGACGAACCCCATGGGGTCGTTCGGGTTCCAGTCGTCGTCGTTGACGATCTTCTGGACGATGTCCTTGAGCTCGGCGGTCGGATAGACGCCTCCCGTGGTCCACGCGGCCGGTGTCCAGCTGACCGGCGGCGGGTCCCCGTAGACCTGCCGGGTGTAGATATTGGCGCTGGCCGTGGAGAACGTCGCCGGATTGTCTTCCGCAATCCCGGTGATGGTGTATGTGGCCGCGGCCGAGTCGCTCGCCGCGGCGGTGAATTCGACGTAGGCGGTGAGAATCTTGGCGTTGCGCGGGATGTTCACGGAGGCGAACCGCAGGCCGACGCGGTGGTCCGCCCCACCGATGTCGAGCGGTGCATCCGCCAGGCTGACCGCGTAAAGGTAGTTTTCGCGGGCGTCGTCCGAACCGGCGCCCACCCGGGTGTTGACCACCGTCGGTGCGGCACAGGCCGGGGCTGCCGCTATCAGGCCCCACAGAATCCAAACCACGACCATCGAGACCGCAACCTTAAGGCCGTTCATGTGAGCTCTCCTACAGGTGAGTGATTGCTGATGGTAAAGCCGAATGAGGCCCGCCTCCCCCGGAATTCCACCTTCCGCCTTCCTCACTCCGAATTCTCTCAATTGTGCTTCCAAGACTCCACTCGAATCTTGTTTACGGGGATGTTGACCAGAAACGAGTGCAGGCCGCCGAGGTCGCCGCCGCCTACGTCCTCGGCCAAGCCCGCGTTGGTGGTAGTAATGAAGATCGTTTTCTTGAAGAGGACCGGCTGCGAGCCGACGCCACGGCCGACGTAGATGCCGACCGGGACGACTTTCTGCCCGTTGACCTCCACCTTGTCGGCATCGGTGAACTTGCCGTCGCCGTTCAGGTCGAAGACAACGTTTGCAGGCGGCAGACCCGTCTTGTAGTCCAGGGCATAGAGCCAGGTGTCGCCGTCGCCGGTGCACTGATCGGCGTCGGGAATGAAGGTCGTGAAAAACACGATCCCCCCCACGACGAGCGGCTTGGTGAAGACCCGCTCGCTGCCGGCTGTCTGGCCCAGTACGACCTGGCTGGGAACGAGGGAGAGGATCCACGAGGCGGCGGACGGGTTGCTGCCGCTGACGGTCCGCACCGTGCGGCTTTCCCCGTTCACCGTGGTGGCGACCGGCACGGCGCTCAGATTGACCAGGCCGAGTTGGTCATAGGTCGCCACCGGGGTCGTCGCGTCCTTCAGCCCGAAGAAATACTGCTGCTCGGTGCTGTCCTTGTCGGCGTCGGTCTCGTAGCGGCCGGTGCCGAAGTAGACCCAGATGCTGCCGGCGGTCTCGGTGTAGGCGACGTTGGCCTGCCCGCGGATGGGCTTCTTGTCCGGGCTGGTCAGGGCCGGGGAGAAATCGAAGAGCTTGCTCACCTTGGGGCTCTCGCCCATGCCGATATTGACTACCCGGTACATGGTCCCGTACAGATTGCCGACGTAGACCCGGTCGGCCTTGTGGTCCTTTTCCACGTCCACCACGATTGGGGAGGCCAGGGCGTCCCCGCTTCCGGTGGCGTGGGGCGGCAGATCGTAAAGTTGCTCCGACCCCGCCGGCACCGGCATGAAAAACCCTTGCACCCATCCCTGGTGGCCTTGGCTTCCGCTCAGCTTCTCCCCGTGCGTGAAATTGCCCTGGACGTAGCCGAGCCCGAGCGTGTAGGTGCCCGGGAGATGCCACCAAACGACCCCGGTGGCCCCGGTGGTCAGACCGGTCACGATTTCGCCTTTGACGAAAGGATGGAGGTTCGGCCAGCCGCCCAGCCCGTAGGTGCCGAGGTTCATCATCCCGCTGCGGCCGGGCCCCCGGATCAGGATCTTGTGGGTGTTCGGCGGGTTGAGGTCCTGGTATTCGTTGCGGGGGTACCACAGCGGCCCCCCGGTGTCGGCCTGGACCCCATAGAGGTAGGAGGACTTGTCCGCCTGCTCGTTGTCGTTCTCGGCGTAGCCGGAGGAAAAATAGGCCCCCCAGGCCGTGGCATTCGCATCGCCGTAGAGGTCCTTGACGCGCTCGATCTGCACGTTGGCCCAGGTCTCCCCGAGGTCGGGGTCGCTGAACTCCCAGAGGTGCCTGGCCGGGTCCCTGGCGTCGTCGAAGGACTTGCCGGAGGTGACGTCGAGCGCCGTGTAGTGCGTTCCGCCTTCGCGTTGGCCGACCACGAGCATGGTGCGCCAATGTTTGCTGACGGCACCGAAGCGGGCGTAGACGTCGGCCGCCTGCGGTGAGCCATCCAGGTACGTCTGACGGCAGTAGTCGGTCGAGCACATGTCGAAGGAGTTGCTGGAGCCGGCCTGGTCGAGCCGCGCCTGGAGGCTCTTCGGCAGGAAGGCCCATTTCTCGATGCCCGTCTTCAGGTCGAAGGCGTGCAGCAGCCCGTCGTTGGCGGCGACGTAGACCATGGAATCCCGCGGCTGGCTGACCGCCCGATGGCGGACGAAGGCGGCGTAGTCGTCGAAGGAATAGAAAAAGGGCGGCATCCCCACCACGAGCGGGGTCGAGTTGACGATATCCCCGAGGTTCTTGCACAGGTAGTTGTCGCCGGCCAGGGTGGCGCTGGTGTAGGGGATCACCTGGTTGGCGTCGTTGACGGTCCACGCGCTGCGGATCGCCGGCAGCTTTTCGGTCGCCGCCCACAGAACCGAGCTCCAGCTGCCGTCCGGCGCTTTGCCGACCGCCTGCAGCTCCCCTGTCCAGTTGCTCGCGTCGAAGGAGGCCAGCAGCACCATGTCCCCCAGGTCGGTGGAGGTGGCGGCTGCCGGCGCCGAGCCGTAGAACACCGCCCCCTTGACGTTGCTCATGATGGTGCGGAAGGCGTTCATCAGCTGGTCCCGGCTGAACGCCATGTAGGGCACGGCCTTCTTGTTCTCGTCCTCGGGGTGGAGCGCGTAGAGGCTGTCGCTCGAGGACGCCTTGCCGCGCGTGTTGGCGACGTCGGCATAGGCGTAGAGCTGGGCCGTTTCGGTTTCGGCCAGCCCGAAGCCGATGCCGACCGCGCTCACCCCGGCGTCGGCCAGGGCGTGGGTGCGTGCGATCACATTCTCCACGGTCGAGTCCACGTTGCCCTGGCCGTCGGTCACCTCGATCAAAAACTTCGGCTGGCAAGCGCTTTCCGTGAACACATCCCCGTCCTCGAGGCCTTCTTTGGTCGGGTCGTTGTCTTTCTTTTGCCCGGTGAAGTAGCGCGTGGCGCCGACGATCGACGGCGAGAATGGCGTGTTGTCGTAGGTGTCCACCGCGGCGATGGCCGATTGCAGCCGCGCGTGCTGATCGGCCGAGTACGGCCGGCAGCCGACATCGATCAGGGTGTAGGTTTTCGGGTTCTCCACCAGCCCGTCCCACGGGGGCTCGTTGGCCCAGGTGCCGAAGCCCCAGGCGATGCTCTGGTCCTTCACCAGTTCGCTGATGACGGATTTGGCGATGTCGATCTTGCGCTCGATGACGACGCTCGTCCAGGGCGGGACGGCCCAGTTGACCGAAGCGTTCGTCTTGGGGTGGAAGAGCAGCGAGCCGCCGGCGACGAACGTCGGCGGGTTGTCGTTCGCCTGGCCGCTGATTTTGAGGGTGAGCGCGTCGCTTTCGGACTTGCCCGGGGTGAACTGGATGAAGGCATTGGAGATGACGGCGCCCTTCGGGATCGAGATGTTTTCGAAGCGCACGGCCCCGGCCCAGCCGTTGCCGGCCTGCGCCATCTTGATGTTGTTTTCGGTGTCGTTGAAGGTGAAGGGGCTGTAGGCGGCCCCGTCGTCGCTCGACTTGTTGACGCGCACCGCAAGACCCTGCGGCCCGCTGCCGGCGTCGTAGAACACGTTCAGCGTCGCGGCGCTGCCGCTGTAGCCGTCGAACGCCCGGGCGTGGCGGTAACCCGAACCGCCGGCGTTTTCGAGATAGAAGGCCATGGCGTTGCCGGACTTCCAGCCGTCGCGGTTGACGAGCTCCTGCAGGACGCTGCTGATGTCCGGGGTCCGGGCAGCGGAGAAGTCGTAGTTCTCCGGGATCACGTCGATCTCCCAGGTCATGGAGGACGAGAGGTCGAGCAGGACCATCACCGCCGGGCTGACCGCGTTCTTGGTGTAGAGCGGCACATCCCCGCACTTGAGCACCCCGTCCTGGATCACCTGCAGGGCCACCCGAACGGTGCGGAAGGAGTTGTCGTACTTGTTGGTGATCTTGACCGTGGCTTCGTAGGTGCCGACCGCCAGGCCGGCGGTGTTGAACCGGACGGTGAACGGCTGCTCCTCCCCGGCCGGCAGGTTGGCCTCCCCCGTCACGTCGGGGGTGAGCGACATCCAGCCCGACCCCGAGAGGAAGGTCGTCTGTACGGTGTATGGGAGGTTCCCGGAGCCGGTGTTGCTGAGTGAAAATGCCTGGTTTTCGGCCGCAGTGCCCTCGAAGCACGATCGGCCCAGGTCCGCCGCGCTCAGGCTGACGTAGGGCGCCCCGCCGGAGGGCGGCGGCGGCGTGTACTCGATGTGCAGCAGGGGCGCCTTGGCCGGGTCGCTGTCGAAGGAGTGGAAGTCGCGCTTGAAGGTCGAGCTCGCATTCGACCGGAAAACCAAGGCAAGCGACTTGCTGCTGCTATTCCAAGTCGACAGGCCGACGATCTGCTGGATGATGTTCTGGATCGAAGGGGAGCTGAGCGGCTGGTTCGCCGTTGCGGCAGCGTGCGTGTTCCAGAAGACTGCGACGGTCTTGTTGGTCAGGTATTGCTTGTACGGGGTGTCGTTAGAAGCCGTATTGGTTGAAAAAGTAGGCCTGTCGACGCTTTTCAGGCCGTACATGTAAACGGTCGAGCTCGCGCTGGAATAGTTGTTCTTCGGGGTGAGGACCAGGGTGGCGTTGTTGATGGTCGAGCCCTGGGGGATGTCCACATTCTGGAACCGGAAGCCGGTGTAGAGGTAGAGGTTGCTGTAGCCGAGCGAAACGGAGTCCGTGTTGAAGATGGCGCTCCCGATCGGGTAGAACTGGCACATGTCGTCGGTCGAACTCGAGACCCGGACATCGATCGCGCAGTCCGAGTACTCGATGTGCAAAAGCGGCGCCTGGCCCGCATTCCCGTTCCAGGCAACGGCGCGCCGGTAGACGTTCTCGTTTTCCTTGCTGCGGATGACGAACGCCATCGCGTCGCCGCTGTCCCAGTCGCTGCGGTTGACCATCCACTGCACGAGGGACGTGATGTCGGCGCTCTGGTGCGTCTGGCCGATGTCCTGCCACTCGTAGTCGACCGTCCACTCCACGGCCTGGTTGTAGACGGCGCGGCTCGATATGTTGCCCGTGGTGGTGGCGAAGGCCGGCGCGGCGGCGCTCCCCTGGACTTCGATCGTAAATGTCGTGGTGGCCGAGTCCGCCGCCGCCGTGGTGAACTCGATGTAGGCCCGCGTGATCTTGGAATACTTGGGGATCGCGAGGCCGGCAAAACGCAGCCCGGTAGAGCGATAGGCCCCCCCGAAATCAAGGGTCTCCTCCGCGAGGGTGACCACTCCCAGGCTGTTCTCCTCGGCGTCGTCGTCGCTGGCGGCGACCCGGGTTTCTACCGTACCGGCCGCTGCCCAAGCGATCTGCGGGACGAAAGACGCCAAACCGGCGAATACGACGAACACGACGATCGGGATAATCGAGACGAACGACTTGCGGCGCATAATCCTTCCTCCTGGCCTTGCCTGGTGACGGCGCGGCCGCCCGGCCCAGGCGATGTCTGGCCAGAGTAAAGCAAATTGTGCGCCAGAAACTGAAAAAGGAGGGGGTTACCGTTTGAAGACGATGCAAAATTCCGTATTTATATCTAAATCACAATTCTACCATGTGTACTGAGCGGGCTCTGCGCAATCCCAACGGCGGGTTCCCAGGGTTCTTTTTAAAAAAAATCCAGGGCGGCTATTAAAAAAATTAAGAGAGTGCAGGTGGGACACCGGGGGCAGGCAGCGCCGGTGTCATCACCCCTTTTTGGGGGCGGGTGCGGCAGGCGAAGAGAGGGGGGCCGGGGACGTTCCCGTCAGCATGCGGGAAGTGCCCTCGAAGACGGCCCCTTCCTGAATCTCGATGCGCGCGGCCGAGCAGTCGCCCATGAGACGGCCGGAGGGCTTTATTTCAAGCTGGTTGCGTGCGATGACCTTGCCGCTCAGGGTGCCCTGGATGACGACATTTCTGGCGTCCACTTCCGCGTCCACCACGCCGTCCGTCCCGATGAACAGGTCGCCGGTCAAACGAATGGTCCCCTTCACGCGGCCGTCCACGTGCAGATTTTCATCACCGCTGACATCCCCTTCAACGACAATCTGACGACTCACCAGGGAGGTGGAGTCGACGGCGGCGGACTTGGCCATGTCTTTTTCTCCTTCGGTGGCAGTTCATGTGGGCTCATTCCCCCGGTCACGTCGAGGCTTGCGTGCTCGGTTCGTTTGCTTTCTTTTCCTTTGCGCTTTCAGCCTTGAGCTTTGCGCCTGTAACGTGAATATCGGGCCCGGCCTTCTGCATCTCGATTTCGCCGTTGAACAAGGCCCCGTCGGCGATCGAAATGCGTTGGGCCGTCATCCGGCCCTTGACCTGGGCGGATTTCTCGAGATGGATCTTGTCGGCCGCCGTCAGGTTGCCGGTCACGGTGCCGCTCACGGTGATGGAGGATGCCTTGACTTCGGCGTTGACGGTTGCCGGCGGGGCCACGACGAGCTCACCCGTCAAATCGAAATCGCCATCGAGCGTGCCCATGATGATGAGGCTGCCGCTCCCGGAGATTTTGCCTTTGATCGCAAGCTTGTTGCCGACATAGGCGGTCTCCTTGTCGCCGCGGGCCGCGGGTTGAGAAACCGGCGTTTGTTGCTTCTGTTTTCCGAAAAGGGCCATGCTCCGCCTCCTTTGGTCCGAACCGGTTCTTCACAGGCCCGAAGCGCCGATTCCCGCCCCCCTGCGGGCGGCCGACCGGCCTTCCGACCCTGCCAGTATAGCCAAAAAAATGAAAAAAACAACCGGCTTTGTGTTTGCCGTCACAAAACCGGCCGATTGTGATATGAATCACTCTTGTGGAGGTTACCATGTCAAGGATCTTCCTCGCATGGGTCCTGATCCTGCTGCTGCCCGCGACTTCTGCGGCCCAGACTGCCCGCGACACTGAAGAAACCCAGAAGGCCCGCAATCGCATGGTCCGGGAGCAGATCGAGGCCCGCGGCATTACGACCCCGGCCGTTTTGAAAGCCCTGCGGACGGTCCCGCGCCATCACTTCGTGCCTGCCGAAGCGCTCGCCTCAGCCTACGCCGACCACCCCCTGCCCATCGGCGAGGGTCAGACCATTTCACAGCCCTATGTCGTGGCCCTCATGACCGATGTGCTCGAGCTGAAAGCGACGGACCGCGTGCTCGAAATCGGCACCGGCTCAGGCTACCAGGCCGCGGTCCTGTCGCTGATTGCCTCCCGGGTCACCACGGTCGAAATAAAACAAAAACTTTATGAAAAATCTCGTAATTTACTTAATACGTTAGATTATAAAAACGTCGACTGCCGCCACGCCGACGGATACTTCGGCTCGGAGGACGCCGCCCCTTTCGATGCCGTCATGATTACGGCGGCGGTGGATCACGTGCCCCCTCCCCTGCTCAGGCAGCTCAAGGACGGCGGCCGTCTCGTTCTGCCGCTCGGAAGCCCTTTCAGCTACCAGAACCTGGTGGTGGTCACCAAGCGCGCCGGCGATGTCACCGTCCGGCAGATCACCGGGGTGCTCTTCGTCCCCTTGACGGGCCATGCTCTCGAAAAACGCTGAGACCGGCCGGGGGTCCGCCACGCTGCTGGCCGCCGTGTTCCTGTCCTCCCTCTCCGCCCTCGCCTTCGAAGTCCTCCTGGCACGGAGGTTTGCGATCAGCCAGTGGAACCATCTCTCCTTCATGGTGATCAGCATTTCGCTGTTCGGCTTCGCCGCCGGCGGTTCCCTGCTCAGCACCGTGGAGGCCTTGAGCGGGCCCGCCCGCCCCCGGCGCCTGTCGCACCGCCTGGTCACGGCCGCCTGCGTCCTTCAGGGCCTGGCGGTGCTTTCGGCCTTCTGGGGTCTGCAGCTCATACCACTCGACTCCTACCGACTGCTGGTCGAACCGGTCCAGGCGCTTTATCTGCTGGCGGTGTACCTGCTGCTGATGCTGCCGTTTCTGTGCGCGGGCACCGCGGCCGCGGCGGCCTATGTCCTTCTCCCGCGGCGGCCCGGGGCGGTGTACTGCGCCTCCATGTCGGGCTCGGCCGCAGGGGCCTTGGCGCCGGTGTGGCTTCTCCCCTGGTGCGGGGAGGTCGTTCTGGTCGTGTTCGCGGCCTGGGCCCCTCTCGCCGCCCTCGCGATGGGCTCAGAGGAGAAGCACGCCCTGTCACCGCCCCCGGGTGTCCCCGTCCGCCGCACCCATCCGGTGTGGATCGCCGCCGGCGCCCTGCTGGCTGTCGGGGTCGGCATCGGGACGCTGATCCCGGCGACCCGGGGCGGGCTCGGGGAAAACCCCTCCGAGTACAAGGCCCTTTCACAGGCCCTGCGTTTTCCCGGAACCCGGGTGGTCGACACGGTCATCGACGATCCACGGCCGGAGCGACCGGGTGCGGGGCCCGCACCTGCGCTTCGCACCAGGCCTGAGCCTCAAATTCACCGGTGCCGTGCCGACCGCGCAGGCGGTGTTTACCGACGGCGACCGCCCGCTCTATCTCTACGATCTGCGGACGGACGAGAACCGGGAATTCGCCCGCTTCACGCTTTCCTTCGCCGCCTACCTGTCCGAGGCGCCCCCCGAAACAGTGTTGATCGTCACCGACGGCGGCGGGCTGGCCCCGGCCTGCGCGATCGCCGCCGGCGCCGCCAGGGTCCGGGCGATGCCGACCACACCGGGCCTGGCGGACGCCCTGCGCGGCAACTACGGCTTCGAGGTCGTCCCCGGAAACCCCAGGTCGCTTCTGGCCGCCTCCCCGGAGACCTTTGATGTCGTGCATGTGGAAAGCTGGGGCGCCACCCTGCCCGGTGCCGATGCCCTGCATCAAAACCATTTGCTTACCATCGAAGCCTTTACCCAATACCTGAAGCGCCTGACGCCCCGGGGGACGCTCGTCGTGTCGGGACGCCTGCTGTTGCCCCCGGCTGACCTGCTGCGCCTCTTCGCCACCGCTTACCGGGCGCTCGCGGCCATCGGTGTGCGTGACCCGCAGGAGTGCATCGCCATCCTGCGCAACTGGGACACGTTCACCCTGCTCGCGACCCCCCGGCCGATCGACACACCGGCTGCCCTGCTCGATTTCGCGCGGCGCCTCAATTTCGACGTGGTCGCCCTCAGGGGCGCGGACGAAAAGGATGCCAACCGTTTCAACGTCTACGACGAACCCTACCACTACCGCCGGGTCCGGCAGCTCGCCGCAGCCCTGAGTGCCGGCACCGGGAATGCTTTTTTCGACGAGTACCTGCTGGACGTGGCGCCCGTCTCCGACCGGCGCCCGTTTCCGGGAAGATTTCTCAAATGGACGCGGGTCGGGGACCTCTACACCACCCTCGGCGCCCGGCTGCACGCCCTCCTCCTCGCCGGCGAGGTGATCGTGGCGGCCGTGCTGGCCGAAGCCCTGGTGGTGGCGGCGCTTCTCCTGGTGCTCCCGGCCGTCGCGGCCCGGCGCAAGGCAGCGGCCGCCGGCCTGCCCAACACCCTTTATTTCGCCGGCATCGGCGCCGGCTTCATGTTCGCGGAGATGTTCTTCGTCTACGCCGGGACTTTTTTCCTGGGGGCGCCGGTGGTCAGCCTGGCGCTGGCGGTCACCACCACGCTCGCCGCCTCCGGCCTGGGCGGTCTCTGGGCCGAGCGGCTGGGTGCGCGGGCCTTGAGACCGGCGCTGGCGGCCGCGGCGTCCGGGGTCGTCCTGGCGGCGGTCTTCCTTTTCTTCTGGGCGCCTTGGATTCTGGCCCTGCCTGAGGGCTGGCGCCGGCTCGTGCTTTGTCTGGCGGTCGCTGCGCCGGGGTTTGCGCTCGGCCTGCCCTTCCCGCTCGGGATGCGCCACTTGCTCGACCGGCCGATCGACAAAACCTTCGCCTGGGCCGTCAACGGCTGCGCCTCGGTGCTGGCCGCGATCCTCAGCGCCCAGCTGGCCATTTCCGCCGGTCTCCCCGCCATCGCCTTCGCCGCCGTGCTCGGCTACCTGACGGCCGCGGCGGCCATGCAAGAGAAGGCCGCATGAAACAGGACCAGCGCGGTGGGAGGCGGTTGACTGATCGGCCGGAACTGATATGAATGCGGGGCGAATTCGACGGTAATCCGTCCATCGACCGGCCGACCGGCGAGCGGCTGACGGCTTCTCAAGTCCGCCGGCAATCGGCGTCCCTGGACAAGGCGGCAGCGGCTGCATTCACAGTGAGCGTATGCCATGCAAAACCACCGGTACCACCCCCCGCCCTTCCTGAGAAACGGGCAGCTGCAGACGGTGTTGGCCAGCAGCGGTTTTCGCGCCTGGGGCCCGAACCCGATGGGCGCGGCGGCGCGCGATGAGATCATCGCGGCCGGAGACGGCGTGCGTCTGCTCGGCGCCCGGTCGGCTCAGGCGGACGCCCCGGCCAAGGGGCTCGCCATCCTGCTCCATGGCTGGGAGGGCAGCATCGAGTCCACCTACATGCGCTGCACCGGCCGCGCGCTCTTCGCCGGCGGGTTCGACGTGTTCCGGCTCAACTTCAGGGACCACGGCGCAAGCCACCACCTGAACCGGGGCCTCTTTTATGCCGCGCAGTTGGACGAGGTCTTCGCGGCCGTGGCCGAAGTGGCCGCTTCGGCCGGCGACCGACCCGTGTTCCTGGCGGGTTTTTCGCTGGGGGGGAATTTCGCGCTGCGAATCAGCCGCCGCTGCGCGGCCCGCCCGATCCCCAACCTGCGCCGGGTGGTGGCCGTCAGCCCCGTGCTCGACCCGGAGACCTCCACGCGCCGCATCGACCGTCATCCGCTGATCCGCCGCTATTTTATCCGGAAGTGGCGGCGTTCGCTGGCGACCAAGCAGCGTCTCTTCCCGGGTCTCCACGATTTCGGGGAAGTCCTCGGCCTGGGATCCATCATGGCGATGACCGAGTGCCTGCTGCGCCGGGACGGCAGATTCCGTTCGGCGCGCGATTATTTCGAGGCCTACGCGCTGCGCGGCGCGGCGTTGAGCACCCTGACCGTCCCGACTACCCTGATCACGGCGGCCGACGACCCGATCATCCCTGCCGCGGATTTCAAAAAGCTTGCGGCCAATCCGCCGACCGAGGTGATCGTCCACCGCCACGGCGGCCACAACGGGTTCCTGGACGGCAGCGGGCGGTCCGGTTTTTACGAGACGGGCCTTGCGCGCATCTTCGCAGCCGACATTTTGCATGCTTGATTTTATCGATGCCAGTGCCTATCGTTGTCGCGACTGATCAGAAGTGGTTTCACGACTTCGGATCACGCCTGCGGGCAGGGCGCAGGCCGATTCGAAAGCGCAGCAGCCTTTATCGGTTGTGAGCATTTCGAAAGACCTGCAGCGCCGCCCCCGGGCGTCAGACAGGGTTGGAAAACCACGTATAGTGAGGAGGATAAGATGGGCGAGGACCGGACGACTGAGATTCTGAAAAGTGCCATTTTGCTGGAGAAACGCGGCCAGGCGTTTTACGCGAAGGTCGCCGAGCAGGCCCGCGAAGAGGCCGTCAAGAACTTCTTCAACCTGATGGCCGAAGAGGAAGCCTCTCACGTGCGGGTCCTATCGGAAAAGTTCAAGTCCTACGTTAAAAATCACCAATTCGACTCCGGGGACTATAGCGAACGGACGGGATTCGAATCGGCCTCCCGAGTGCTCACCGCCGACCTCAAAGCGCAGATTTCCGCTGCCGACTTCGAAGCCGCGGCCATCGCAGCCGCCATGGCCATGGAGAAGAAGGCCATCCAAGTCTATGCGCAGCGCGCCGCCGAAGCCCAAGACGCCAATGAGAAAGCTTTTTACGACTGGCTCGCCAAATGGGAAGCCCAGCACCTCGATTTCCTGGCGCGCTTGGACAAGGAGCTCACCGAGGAAATCTGGTTCGACAACCAGTTCTGGCCTTTCTGAGCCGGATTAGGCCCATGGGGGCTATTCGCAGAGGGGCACGAGCAGCACAGGACAAGGCGCCTTTTCCAGGATCGTCATCCCGATATAGTCAACCCGCCCCAGACACATCTTTTCCGGGATCTGGTGACAGCCCAGAATGATGAGGTCGGCCTTCACGCGCCGGGCCATCTTGCACACCTCGAGCGCCGGGTCTGCGGGCAGGCAGCTGAAGTTGAAGTTCTCCAGGCCCCCGAGCAGCGGCCTGACCCGTGCGTCGAAATTCCGCTCGACATCCTGCCGGGTTTGCTTCAACACCCCATTGTCCTCGGCCCGGTCCTGGAGCGTGTAATCCAGAGCATGGAAGATGTGCAGAGCGGCCCCATGCAGGCGTGCCAGCTCGGCCCCCTTCACCAGGGCGAATTCGCCGGCCGTACCGAACTTCAGAGCCGCGAGGATGTTCTTGAACATGCCTGCCTCCTTCGTTTCGTCCGACAACCGGCGCTCGGGCCCGTTTGGTGATCCGGAACGTCGGCCCGATGGGGTCGCGAACCAGCCTCAACTTAATTGTATTGCAGTTTCGGATAAAGGGTTTCTTCGCATGCCGCCTTGCAACCGTCTGCTTCGGCTCGAGCAGCGCGCAACAGGAGATGGAGGTGAGGGGGAAGACGGGCTTTGCACGCGTGCCGAATCTCAGCTCTGCCTTGCAAAGCCCGGGGGCATCGAATCGTCGAAAGGGGTTACCGCCGGCCGCTCATTCCCCGGCGCGCCCGTCGTCGCAGGCGTCGCTGCTGGCGCCGAAGCGGCTGTGCTCGGCCGTTTCGCTCACCTCGCACACCGGCAGTTTCTCGGTCCCGCGCATCGGCTTCCCGCAGCACTCCGGCACCTTGGCTCCCGCGCCCGTCGTTTCGCTTTTTTTCCCACAGTTTTCGCACTCGTAAACAGACATCTACCCCTCCTCGAAATATGATGTGGCGGCACGCCGCTCGGCTCACCAATCAGGCCGGCCGTTGGCACCGGATGGGCCTAACATAGGCGATGGGGGAAACCCTGTCAAGCCGCCGAAGGGGCACGCCGGTGCTATGGCTTCAGGGCCACCAGCGCCGCCGTTGGCCTCTTCCCGGCGGCCGTCCGCCCCCAGGACTCCCTGTAGTGGATGACCCGCAGGCGCAGGAAGGCGTGCAGCAGTTCGTTCGGCCGCAGGAGGTAGTCCCGACAGGTCCCCTCTTCATTGGCCTGACCGGGTCTTTCGAGCAGCGACTCGAAGATGAGGAGCCCGCCGGGTTTCAGCCCCTCGCTGATCTGGGGGAAAAGCCGCCGGTTGAGATAAAGCGTGTTGACGATCAGGTCATAGCGCTGCGAGGGGAGTTCGTAAGTGTCGAGGTCCGCGCAGACGCTGCGGATGCCGGGGTGGCGCCCGGCAAACAGCGCCAGACCGGCATCGGAGATGTCCACCGCATCCACGACAAAGCCTTGCCCGGCCAGAAACACCGCGTTCCTCCCGCTTCCGGCCGCAAGGTCCAGGGCCCGGCCGGGACCGATCAGGCGGCTGAAGGCCCGCACGATTGCGGACGGCCGGGCGGGGTAATCCCCGCGGCCGTATTTTTCGTTCCACTTGACCCGGTCCCGGTGCATCGCATTTTTTCCGTGATCTTAAGTGTCAAAAGCTTCGAAGCAACCGAAACAGTAAGGTGAATCCCTGCCCGGTGTCAACTGCTCACCAGGGCTGAGCGCCCGAGATTCAGACCGTTGAACACCAATCGCAGGCGCATGCGCCGCGGCTTGCGCCGGGCGCCTCAAAAATGTTTGCCCGGATGGCGGCCTTGAGTTATCATGCCGCCTGACGCGACGCCGGGCCACCTCGGTTCGGCGCGTCACACAGGACCCCCATGGAACCCGGACGACACGATTGCCTGTCGCATCTGCGCCGCGACCACCTCGAGGGCCGCCGCGGCGGACTGTTCGCCGTCTGCTCGGCCCACCGCGAAGTGCTGGCGGCCGCCATCGAAACCATCCAATCGGGTGAAGCCCCCCTCCTGGTGGAGGCCACCGCCAGCCAGGTCAACCAGTTCGGCGGGTACACCGGCATGACCCCTGAGGCGTTCGCATCCGCCCTGCGCGCCTTGGCCGATGCGATGGGTTTTCCGCCGGAGCGGCTCCTGATCGGCGCCGATCATCTGGGGCCCTACGTGTGGCGCCGTGAGACCTCCTCGGCGGCCATGGCCAAAGCCGCTGCGCTGGCGCGTCTGTGCGTGGCGGCGGGGTTTGTCAAAATCCACCTGGACACCGGGTTCGGGTGCGCGGACGATGGGGTGGATGAGGTCCCGCTGGAACTCGCCGCCGAGCGCGCCGCCGACCTGTGCGCGGCGGCGGAGGAGGAGTCCACCCGGCGCGGAAAGACCTCGGTTCGGCCGCTGTACGTGATCGGCGCCGAAGTCCCACCGCCGGGCGGTGCGCTCGAGGACCCGGACGCGCTCACGGCCACCCCGGTCGAGGTCCTGTTGGAGATGATCGGCCTGGCCGAGGAAAAATTCCGGGAAGCGGGCCTTGAAGATGCCTGGGAGCGGGTGCTGGCGGTGGTGGTCCAACCGGGAGTGGATTTCGGGGACGAGGTGATCGCGTCCTACGACCCCCGGAAGGCCCGCGCCTTGTCCGCACAGCACGCGAAGCTGCCCGGCATCATGACCTTCGAGGTCCACTCGACCGATTATCAGGACGCCGGGAGCCTGGCGCGGATGGTGGCCGATCACTTCCCCCTGCTCAAAGTCGGCCCGGGTCTGACCAACGCCTTCCGGGAGGCCCTGTTCGCCCTCGCCCAGATCGAGACCGAATGGCTCGCGGGCCGGCGCGGTCACCGGCCTTCGATGCTGCGCCAGGTGCTCGAGCGCACGATGAAGCAAAGCCCGGGGCAGTGGCGCTCCCATTACCACGGCCCGCGCCCGCAGCGCCGCTTCCTGCGCTCCTACAGCCTGCGGGACCGCATCCGCTGTTATTGGGAGAGCCCCGATGTGGCGGCAGCCCAGACGCGGCTGCTGGAGAACCTGAGCACCCCCATCCCCCGCAGCCTGATTCGCCAGTTCTTCCCGGATCTTTTCGAGGCCGTGCGCTCCGGCGAGCTCCCCCTCACCCCGACGGCCCTCATCCGCCGTCGCATCCAACTGGCGCTTCGCCCATACGTCGAGGCCTGCCGATAAAATCCGGTTTGCGCAAAACAACGACCGCATTCAATTCGTTTCGACGCAAAAAAAAAGGCAGAAACGAACGCATCTGTTCATTCCTGCCCTTGGCGATCCGCACGCCATGTCACACGAACTTTATACTTTTTTCAGGGCGATTCCCGCCTTTGTTTTTCGCACCGTGAAACTTTCTTTCTCCTTGAACCCGCAGGCGGCGACGATCTCTTTGGGAATGATGATGCTGCCGCGTTTTCCGACCGCAACCGCCTTGGCAGCGGCGGCTTTGCCGGCTTTGCGGCCGCCCCGTATTTTGGACACCACACCCGTCTCGAGCAGCGAGCGGTAATGGGCGTTTTTCAATTGAACAGCGGTTTTGAAGCCGAACGCCTTCATGATTTCCGGTTGCGGGGTTTCATCCTTGATCATCTTGAGGAGCTTTTTCGCGTCAAACACTTTTTTCTTCGGCATTTCCACTCTCCTTTATTAGATTATTTTTGGAACAAAGTGTTAATTCATTGTGCGCTCTATTATCAGCACCATGACACAAAAATCAAGACATTTATCGGCAAAATAATATCGACTTCACAAGGCAGGGTCGATGACTGCTTTGAGAGGCGGTTCGCCGGAGAACTCGCCGCCGACCATGCGCACGGCCTCCTCCGCCCGCTCCAGCGGGAAACGGTGGCTGATGAGCTCCGAAAACGGATAGGCGCCGCGGCGCGCCAGTTGAATCGCCGTCTCGACCGAGGCGAAATCCTGCGAAAACGCCCCCAGCAGCTTGATCTCCTTGAACACCAGCTTGTCCATCAGAAGCGGCACCTGCGTGGCGGCGCCGTAGAGGCCGGGCAGAACCACCGTGGCGCCGGTACCGGCCAGATTCAATGCCTGAGCGGCGCCGGTCGGGTGCCCGGTGACATCCATCACCAGATCCGCCATCCTGCCGTGGGTCGCCCGACTCAGGGCCTCCGCGGCATCCTCTTCATCCGCGCACACGCACAGATCGGCCCCCAACCGGCGGCACAGCTCGAGCCGTCTTCGGTCGCGGGCCAGCCCCACGACCATGATCGGAGCGGCGCCGGTTTCCTTGGCGACCACCGTCGCCGCCATCCCCTGTTGGCCGGGCCCGACGACGGCCACGGCCTGCCCCAGGCGCAGGCCGCCGATCCGGCTCAGCCAGCGCACCGCGTTGCCCAGAACCGCACCGACGAGGACCCCCACCTCGGGGGTGATGTCTTCGCCGATCCTGTGCACCATGGCGCGCGGCGGCAGGTAGAGGTGCTCCGCATAGGCGCCGAAGAGGTGCGGCGGCGCCTTGCAGCCGATCATGGAGCCGTAGCAGTGCATCCGCGCGCAAAGCGTGTAGCGGCCGGCGACGCAGGCCGGGCACTCCCCGCACCCGAACGCATACTCCACAACGACCCGCTCGCCTTCCGCAACCCCCCAGCGCGCGCCGGCTTTTGGCCCCACCGCGGCCATGCGGCCGACGATTTCATGACCGAGGATCAGCGGGTAAGGACGCGGGGCGCGGGCCGGCTTGCCCATGAAAATCCCCGGGTCAGAGCCGCAGACACCGACCAACTCGACCTTGAGCAGCCCGTCGTTCTCACCGATCTTCGGCAGCGGAAACTCCTGCAGCTCCATCCGTCCCGGTCCGGTCACCACCATCGCCCGGCTTTTTTTTACGCTCATTTTTCCCTCCGATCGCACACGGGTCCGGCCCCGGCGCTCTTTTCCCTCAGACGGGCCTTCACCACCCGGTTCATCTGGTTCTTCGGAAACTCCTGCCAGGCCTGCCAGAAACGCGGGACCTTGAAGTCGGCCAGCGCCGCATCGCAGTGGGCCGTCAGCACGCCGAAATCTTGTGCGGCGCGCTTTGCGCCAGACGATGCAGGCCAGGATTTCCTCTTCCCCCGCCGCGTCCTGTGTCTCGACCCCGATCACCGCGGCCTCGGCCACATCGGGGTGCATCGCGAGCACCGCCTCCACCTCGGCGGCCGAGATGTTTTCGCCTTTCTTGCGGATCACGTCCTTGATGCGCCCCAGAAAATAGAGCCGCCCGTCGGCGTCGGTGACCCCGCGGTCGCCGGTGTGCAGCCACCCGCCGCGCAGCGCCTGGGCGGTCTCCTCGGGGTTCTTGTAGTAGGCCTTCATCAACGCCGCGTTGCGGATGACGATCTCGCCGCTGACCCCCGCCGGCAATTCGCGGTCTTTGTCATCGAATACTTTGACCTGGTTGGGCTCCTCCGCCGGGGTGCGCATCGGCCGGCCGACGGCCCCGTCGACACAGGGCTCATCCGGCATACCGAGGACGGCCAGCGGCGATTCGCTCAAGCTGTAGAGGGTCTGAAGCCGCACCCCGAAACGCCGCTCGAAGTCGCGATAGCAGCCTTTGGGCGCGCCGCCGGCCACGACGACCTCGACCGGGTTGTCCGCGTCGTCCGCCTCGAGGCTCGCGCTGATAGAGGATGGTGGTCAGCGCCAGCAGCAGGACGACTTTGTTGGCCCGGAACTGCCGGGTCCATTCCCACAGGCGCGAGGCGCTGAACTTGTCCATGAGGATGAAGACGGCCCCGGAATTCAGGGTGCCCATGGCCGAATAGAACTGGGCGTTGACGTGGAAGAGCGGGTTGGCCGTGAGCAGGCGATCACCCGGCACCAGGAGCGTGCTGGCGGCGAAGGCGGCGGCCGTTCTCAGGTAGTTGCCCTGGCTGTGGACCACCCCCTTGGGGAACCCCGTGGTCCCTGAGGTGTACAGGATGGAGGCCGGCGCCTCGGGGTCGACGGGCGGCGGCGACACCGCGTCGCGGATATCGAAAAACCCCTCGACGGGTGTGGTCCGACCGGATGCCGCCGTTCCGATGCTCAGCC
The DNA here is from genome assembly GCA_963716785.1 of uncultured delta proteobacterium. Classification (GTDB taxonomy): domain Bacteria; phylum Desulfobacterota; class Desulfobacteria; order Desulfobacterales; family SpSt-501; genus SpSt-501. The sequence goes on from CAVQUW010000036.1 coordinate 128,280, forward strand.
ATTGCCTGACCCCGGGACACTCCTTTTTAAGCTCCGCAATCATTCCGCCGCTTTCGGGGCCCGTGACGACGGCGATGGCTTCGCTGTGGTTGAGGATGTAGGCGACTTCGCGGGCCGTCAGGCGCAGATTGACGGGCACCATCACCGCCCCCAGACGCCACATGCCCCACCACAGGAACAGAAACTCGGCGCAGTTGCCCACCAGCATGGCGACCCGTTCCTGACGGCGGACGCCGACACCCGCCAGGCCCGCGGCGCACTGGTCGACCCGGTGCTTCACCTGCGCGAAGCTCCATTCCTGCCCGTCGCAGATCAGGTAAACGCGTTCAGGCGCTTGAAACGCCCGGGCATCGAGCAACGCGCCGAAGTCATTCATAAGCCTTCCTCAGCCGGCAGGCGGTCTTCGCCGCCACGGACCGGCGGCCGGTCCAGTACTGGTAAGCGCCCAGTCCGCCGAGCACGGCCGTACCGAAGATGTCCGAGAACAACCCCGGCTTGATCAGGCCCAACCCGGCCACCAGCAGAAGGAGGCGCGAGAACCAGTTCAGGCGGTCCATCAGGTAGCCCATCATGCCGGAGCCCAGGGCCAGCGTCCCGACGGTGGCCGTCAGGGTGGCGAAACCGATCTCGGCCAGGCTGCCTTTCCAGATCAGCACCGGGCTGTAGACGAAAAAAAAGGGGACCAGATAGGCCACGGCGGCCAGGCGCATGGATTCGAACCCGGTGTGAAACGGTTTGGAACCGGCGATGGCGGCCCCCGCGAATGCCGCCAGCGCCACCGGCGGCGTGATCGTGGAAAGACAGGCGTAGTAGAAGACGAACATGTGCGCCGCCAGCGGGTTCACCCCCAGCTCCACCAGCACCGGCCCGCCCAGGATCACCGTCAGGATGTAGGCGGCGGATGTGGTCAGCCCCATCCCCAGCACCAGGGACGCCCCCATCACGAACACCAGGGAGAGCCCCAGGTGTCCGCCCGCGGCGTCGATCACGAGCCCGGAGAATTTGAGCCCCAGACCCGTCTGGGTGACGCAGCCGATCACGATACCGGCGCAGGCGCAGGCCAGGGCCACTTCGAGACAGCCCGTGGCCCCTTTCTCCATGGCACTCAGCACCGCCTTCAACCCCATGCGGGTGGCCTTCTTCATGGCACTTACCACCCAGACCGCGATGATGGCCCACAGCCCGGATTTCATCGGGGAGTAGCCCAGGATCAGAAAGCCGACCAACAGGAAGGCGGGCACCATCAGATGCCCCCCGTTCTTGACGGTCTGCCAGAGCGGTGGGAGTTCCTCGCGGCTGAGCCCCCGCAGGCCAGATTTGAGCGCCTCCATGTGAACCATCCAGAAAAGCGCCAGGAAGTAGAGAATCCCCGGGATGATCGCCGCCTTGCACACGTCCAGATAGGGCACCCCGAGCATGTCGGCCATGATGAAGGCCCCGGCCCCCATGACAGGGGGCATGAACTGACCTCCGGTGGAGGAAACCGACTCCACCGCGCCGGCAAACACCGGGCGATACCCGATCTTCTTCATCAAAGGGATGGTGAAGGAGCCCGTGCTGACCACGTTGGCCACCGCGGAGCCGCTGATGGTCCCGAAAAACGCGCTGCTCACCACGGCCACCTTGGCCGGACCGCCGCGAAAGTGCCCGGCCAGGGCGTTGGCGAAATTGATGAAGAATTCACCGGTGCCCGAGCTGACCAGAAACGCCCCGAACATGATGAACACGAAGATGAAGCTCGCGCTGACCCCCAGCGGGATGCCGAACAGCCCCTCCGTGGTCAGGTACTGGTAGCTGATGAGCTGCTCCAGGTCGATCGGGAAATGACCCCAGAGGCCGGGGATGCGGTCGCCGAGGAGGGTGTAGGCAAGCGCCACGAGGGTGATGATGGGCAGGGCCCAGCCCATCAGCCGCCGGGTGCACTCGAGGACGAGCAGAATCAGGATGCCCCCCATCCAGAGATCCGTGTCCGTGGCCGCCCCTCCGCGCCGGGCCAGGTCCTTGTAGGTCATGGCGAGGTGCGCAAGGGTCGCGACACCCACCAGGGCAAGCCCCCAATCGCAGACCCGCAGCGACCAGGGGTAGCTCTCCTTTTTGTAGTGCGCTCGCAGCGGGAGGAGGAGAAAAACGAGGGTGCCGGCGAAGGCCAGGTGAATCGAGCGCTGCACCAGGGCCGAGTAAAGTCCGAACTGGGCGGTGTAGATTTGGAACACGGCCATCCCGATGGCCGCGACACGGACCATCCGGGCTACGACAGGGGGTCGGCCGGCGGGCTTTTCAGTCACTGTCATTGCATCTCCTGTTCATGGTCGCCCATTAGCGGTGGTCCTCACCCCGGCCGGAGACCAGTCTGTCCCGCAACCCCCGCCACCGCGCCCCGGAGGCGATGCGGATACAGAGCAGGTCGCCGGCGGCGGCATATTCCAGCAGAGGCAGGCGTCGCCCCTGGAGAATCAGGGTGTGGTTCGCCAGATCCGGCGAGCCCAAACGAAACACGATTTCGCCGATCTCGCGGTTGATGTCGGCCAGCTCCGCAGAACCGTCCGGGCGGGGGCGATAAGTGCCCATTTCGAAGCCCTGGCCGTTCAGCGCGGACTTGAACGTCATGTGGGTGAGCAGCAGGCGCCCCCCGGGCCGAACGCGATAGTGCTCCTCGAAATACGAACGGTCGTAGGAGTGGAAAAACCAGACCGAAAATTCCACTCCCGTCGCGACGGGCAGGCTGAGCAGGCGCGCACCCGACTCGCAAGCCGCCACCTCCAGCCGCGGCTGCGGCGCCGCCAGCCACACCCCGAGGAAGCCGATTGCCGCCAAGGCGGCGGTCAGCCACGCGAGACGTCCGGCGCCGATCGCGCGCCGTCTGCTCATTCGCCCCCCTCACCCATGCTGTGCGTCAGAGGGCTTATTTGATCAGGCCCTTTTCCTTGAAGAACTTCTGGGCCCCGGGGTGGAACGGGACGGGCATGCCCTTGACCGCGTTGTCGAGCGTGATGTTCTTGAACTGGGCGTGGATCTTGTCAAGCTCGTCCTTGTGGTCGAACAGCGCCGCGAGGATGTCGTGGGCCAGTTTCTCGCTCATGTCCTGATGGACGACGAAGATCCCCATCCAGGCCAGGGTGTGGTGCGGCTTGTCCTGTCCCTTGTAAGTGCCGGCGGGGATGGTGCGCGGGAAATAGGCCGGGAAATCCTTGTTGATTTTTTCGGCGACCGCGGGCTCGATGTCCAGAAAGAGGATGTCCCGCTGCGTCGCAAGGTCCATCAGCGCCGGTGCCGGGGTGCCGAGGGTCACGATCCCCGCGTCGATGTTGCCGTCCTTGAGCGCCTGGGCGGTCTCCGTGGCGGAGAGGAACTGCTCGTCGATGTCGTCATAGGTCAGGCCGTAGACCTTCATCACGTAGCGCGCCATGGCCTCGGTGCCGCTTCCCGGGGCCCCCACGGCCACTTTTTTGCCCTTCAGATCCTTGATGGTTTTGATGCTCCCCTTGGCGGTCGTGAAGAACTGGATGTCGATGGGGTAGGTGGACATCAGCCCGCGCAGTTCCTTGGTCGGCTTGTCGGCGAAGGCCTCCTGACCGTTGAAGGCCTGGAAGGCGGTGTCGGGCATGGACAGGGACAGGGCGTCCTGCTTCTTGACGATCGCCCGGATGTTCTCGATGGAGGCGCCCGAGGGGTGGGCGGCGGCGTAATAGCCCTTGACGTACTTGTTGATCATGTTGGCGACACCCCCGCCGAGCGGGTACCAGGTCCCGCCGGTGGAAGCCGTGCCGATGGCGAGCCGTTCGTCGGCGGCCAAAAGCGGGCTGTTCATCCCCGCGGCGAAAACGCCTGCCAAAAACACCGCCAATACAGTTGCCTTGAATAGTCTTTGCATGAGCTTCCCTCCTCCTTGTGAGT
>CAVQUW010000037.1:0-192591 GCA_963716785.1 uncultured delta proteobacterium
CGACGTATCGCTGGAAAACCAGCCGGGCTGCCTCGTGCTCGAGGACCGCATGGACGTCGATGCCCTCGCGCTCGGCCTGCGCGAAGTACTCGGCGGGCACGAGGTTCTCGATGAACCAGGCGAAGATGTCGCCGACGCCCGACTGGCCCGCCTCGTAGCCGAAGAGGCCCGGCAGGATGCCGTCCTCGACCACGCCGCACATGCCCTCGACCGCGGCGATCTTCGCGCCCAGCACCATGTGACAGTTGCTGGTGCCCATGACGATGACCATGCGGCCGGGCTCGGTCACCGTCGTGGCCGGCACCGACACGTGCGCATCGACGTTGGCGACGGCCACCGCCGTGCCCGGCTGCAGCCCCATCGGGGCGGCGGCCTCCTCGGTCAGCTCTCCGGCCTTCTGCCCGATCGACGCCACGTCGCGCGACATCTTCGTGTCGATCGACGTCGGCGAAACGCGGGTCGAGGGCGGCGAAGTACTCGCGGCCGGGGAAGCCCTCCGACTTCGACCAGATGGCCTTGTAGCCGGCGGTGCAGCTGTTGCGGCTCTCGACCCCGGTGAGTCGCCAGACGACCCAGTCGGCCGCCTCGATGAGCCGGTCTGCAGCGTCGTAGACGTCGGGCGCCTCATCGAGGATCTGCAGCGCCTTGGAGTAGAACCACTCCGATGAGATCTTGCCGCCGTAGCGCGGCAGCCAGTCCTCGCCGCGCTCTCGGCCACGCGCGTTGATGCGGTCGGCCTCCGGCTGGGCGGCGTGGTGCTTCCACAGCTTGACCCAGGCGTGCGGGTTGCGGCGGAACTCCGGCAGGGCTGCCAGCGGCGTGCCATCGGCCTTGGTCGGCAGCATCGTGCAGGCGGTGAAGTCGATGCCCACGCCGATGACGTCGGCCGCGTCGACGCCGGCGGCAGCGATGGCCGCGGGCACCGCCTCGCTGAAGGTGCGCAGGTAGTCGTCGGGGTCCTGCAGCGCCCACTCGGGCGCCAGCCGCACGTCATCGTCGGGCGCCGGCAGGCGCTCGTCGATGACACCGTTGGAGTACGGATAGACGCTGCTGCCGAGCTCGCACCCATCGGCGGCGTCGATGACGACGGCGCGCCCGGATTCGGTCCCGAAGTCGACGCCGATGACATAGCTGGACACGATCAGGCTCCTTCGTGCTGCTGGCTGGGTGCAGGGCCGGTCGACGCCCGCACCACGAGCTCGGGTTCAAGGACGGGGTGGAATTCGGTGATCTCCTCATCGTCACCGATGGCGAGATCGATCGCGGCGCGGACCATCGCCTCGGTGGGCATGCGCATGGTCGTCAGCGCCGGCACGCTGACGGCGGCCACGGGGATGTCGTCGAAGCCGCTGACGGACACGTCCTGCGGCACGCGCAGCCCGCGGCGCTGGGCAGCGTGCAGCATGCCGATGGCGATGACATCGGTCGGCGCCACGATGGCGGTCGGTGGCTGGTCCAGCTCCATGAGCCGGTCGAATGCCTCCACGCCGCCAGCGTAGTCGTTGGCCGCCTCCAGGCGGTACGCCTCGGGGATGGTCAGGCCGTGCCCGTGCACGGACGCTACGTAGGCCTCCTCGCGCTCGGTGATGTCACCCAGGCGCCGCGGCCCCGCGAAGGCGATGCGGCGATGGCCCAGCGCCACGAGGTGATCGACCATCGCGGCGATGCCACCGCGATTGTCGACACTTACGGTGGGGATGCCGGTCTCGCGCGAGCCGTGCCACACCGCGACCACCGGGATGCTGGTGCTCTGCAGGTCCTCGATGAGGTCGGGACGGTCACGCAGGTCGCCCAGGAAGAGGAGGGCGTCGCAGTGGCGCGCCTCCAGGATGGCCCACAGGGCCTCGGCTTCGTCGGCGCTCCGATGAGCGTGGCCGAGAACGACGTTGTAGCCGCGCCTGTTGGCTTCGAGCGAGGCGGCCTCGATGGCCGCGGCGAAGAACGGATCGGTGATGTCGCGGACGATGACGCCCAGCAGCATCGTGGGTGCGCCGCGCAGGCCTCGCGCCAGTGGGTTGGGTCGGTAGCCCAGCTGTTCGGCAGTCTCCATCACCCGCTGCCGCGTCGCTTCTGCGATGGGTACCGCCGTGGGCGTCCCACTCAGCACACGCGACACCGTGGACTGCGAGACGCCGATGACATCGGCGATGTCACGCATGGTGGGCGAGCTGCGAGGCGGTCGCGTTGCTCTACCTGTGGTTCGGGCCTGCTGCGCCCTGGGCTTGTCTGCTGCCTGCGGCACGGTGCCTGGCCTCCGGGTGTGGGCATTCCTGTTTGACGTAAAGCATACGTGTGCATACACTCGATTGCACAGGCGCCGGGCGAACGGGCGACAAGCCCGGCTCGACGTCGGGGATGAGGAAAGGGGATGCTTGCCACCTCGCCGCGGGCCGTCGGGACGACGCTCGCCGCGCCGAAGCCGATCCTGGAGATGCGCTCGATCGACAAGCGTTTTCCAGGCGTGCATGCCTTGGCCGACGTCTCGATGGACGTGCTCCCCGGCGAGGTCCACGCCCTGGTGGGTGAGAACGGCGCCGGCAAGTCCACCCTGATGAAGATCCTCGCCGGCGTCTACAGCCTCGACGCCGGCGAGATCGTCTACAAGGGCCAGCCGTACGCGCCCCACACGCCCGGCGCTGCCCGCGACGCCGGCATCGTCACCATCTACCAGGAGCTCAACCTGGTCCCCGACATGTCGGTCGACCGAGAACATGTACCTGGGCATGGAGCTCTCCCGCGGGCCCTTCCTCGACTGGCGCGCGATGCATCGCCGGGCGCGCCAGCTCCTCTCCGAGCGCCTCGCACCTGGACCTCGACCCGCGCACGGCGGTGGGCAAGCTGGGTGTCGGCCAGCAGCAGATGGTGGAGGTGGCCAAGGCGCTGCTCCACGAGGCCGACATCATCATCATGGACGAGCCCACGGCCGCGCTGAGTCCGCGCGAGATCGGCGACCTCTTCCAGATCGTGCGCGAGATGAAGAGCCACGGCGTCTCCACCATCTTCATCAGCCACCACCTCGACGAGACCTTCGAGCTGTCGGACCGCACCACCGTGCTGCGTGACGGCCAGCTGGTGGCGACGCTGCCGACGGCCGAGCTGGACACGCAGGAGCTCATCCGCCTGATGGTCGGTCGCGACCTGGCCAGCCATCAGCCCAAGCGGCCGGCCCCATCGGGGAGGAGATCCTGCGCGTGGAGGGCCTGACTCGCCTGGGTGTCTTCGAGGACGTCAGCTTCTCGGCCCGGTCCGGCGAGATCATCGGCCTGGCCGGGCTCGTGGGCGCCGGACGCACGGAGGTCGTGCGTGGCATCTTCGGGGCCGACCCGCTCGATGCCGGCGCGTCTTCATCGACGGCGACGAGGTGAGCATCAGGAACCCGCGCGACGCCATCGACCACGGCATCGCGCTGCTGACCGAGGATCGCAAGGGGCAGGGCCTGGTCCTGCTCTTCGACGTCCGCGAGAACATCACCCTCTCCATCCTCGATCGGCTCACGCGCGGACAGCTCACCGACACGGGCAGGGAGCGCGAGATCGCCGCCGGCTTCATCGACCGGCTGGCCATCAAGGCCTCCAGCCAGGAGCAGCACGCGCTCAACCTCTCGGGCGGCACGCAGCAGAAGGTGGTGCTCAGCAAGTGGCTGGCCGCGGAGGCGCGGGTCATCATCTTCGACGAGCCCACGCGCGGCATCGACGTGGGCGCCAAGGCCGAGATCTACGAGATCATGAACGAGCTGGTGGCGCAGGGCGACACCATCGTCATGGTCAGCTCCGAGCTGCCGGAGATCCTGGCCATGAGCGACCGAGTGCTGGTGATGCAGGGTGGCCGCATCCGCGGGGAGCTGAGCACGCGAGGAGGCCGACGCAGGAGCGGATCATGCACTTCGCCACGGCCTCGACGGCCCGGGCGACGCCGCGGCAGGGGAGCTCGCGGATGACTGAGGCGCGGACAGCCTCGAACCGCTCCAGCGCGTTCGTTCGCAGCGTCATCTCCGGCGCCGGTCCCGCGCTGGTGCTCATCGCCATGGCGGTCGCTCTCTGGATCATGTCGCCGGCCTTCCGCTCGCCCACCAGCCTCATGCTCATCGGGCTGGAGGCCGCGGCGCTCGGCCTCGTGGCTGCGGGCCAGACGTTCGTCATCCTCACCGGCGGCATCGATCTCTCGGTGGAGGCGATGGTCTCGTTCAGCGGCGTCATCGCGGCCATCCTCATCGCCGGCACCAACGTCAGCGGTGGCCAGATCGCGGGCGGCTTCCCGTCGTGGATCGCCATCCCCATCGCCCTCGGGCTGGGCCTGCTCATCGGCTCGGGACAGGGCGTGCTCATCACCGCCTTCCGCATGAACCCCCTCATCGTCACCCTCGGGGTCAGATCGATCCTCTTGGGATTCGCCCTGGTCCTGTCGCGCGGGTCGGGCATCTACATCCGCAAGGACGACCTGCTGGGCCTCATCACGGGCCGCATCGAGATCCTCGGCATCAACATCCCCATCCCGCTCATCCTCACCGTCATCATCTACATCATCTGCTGGATCGTGCTCAAGCAGACCAAGTTCGGCCGCTACGTCTACGCCATCGGCGGCAACGAGACCTCGGCACGCCTGTCCGGCGTGCGCACGCACCTGGTCAAGCTCTCGATCTACGGCATCTCCGGCTTCCTCGCCGCCCTGGCGGGCATCCTGGTGATGGGCCGGCTCGAGTCGGGCGCCTACCAGAACGGCACCAACCTGACGCTGATGTCGGTGGCCGCGGTGGTCATCGGCGGCACCTCGCTGACCGGCGGGCGTCGGTGGCATCTGGGGCACCCTCATCGGCGTCTTCATGATCCGCCTCGTCGATGCCGGGCTGGTCTACATGAGCTTCCCGTCCCAGGCCAAGGAGATCATGATCGGCGCGATCATCGTCCTGGCCGTGCTCATCGACACAGCTCGCCGCGGCCAGATCCCGTGGCTGACGCTGAGACTGAGGGGAGGTGATCCAGGGGACTAGGCCAGAGGAGTGGTGTGTCCATCGCGACACGCCAGCCACAGGGAGTCGCCGGTGCCGCGTGCGTCGGCGGGGACACGATAGGAGGAGGTCCACATGCGGACCCTTGGTACCCACATCAAGGCTGCTGCCGTCGTGACGGCCCTGGCGATCACCGCCAGTGGTGCCGCCGTGGCCGCACAGGACGAGGAGAGCAAGACCGTCGGCTTCGTGCCGCCGGCGCTGACGAGCCCGTTCCACGTCTCCATGAGCGACGGCGCCGTCGCCGCGGGCGAGGAACGGGGTTGGACCGTGGACGTCCAGGCGCCCACGGCCGAGGGCGACTTCGCGGCCTTCGTGACGACCGTCGAGCAGCTGCTCGAGAAGGGCGTCGACGGCCTCAGCATCAACCCCATCGGCACCGACTCGGCCGTGACCGCGGTGAAGTCGGCCAATGAGAAGGGCGTGCCCATCATCGCCCACAACTTCATCACGCCGTTCTCCGAGGGCGAGGTGCTCTCGTACATCGGCTACGACCAGTGGGGCGGTGCCGAGAAGCTGGCTGCCCACACCTGCGAGCTGCTGGCCGGCAAGTACGGCACGACCGCCGCGGAAACGCCCGGCAAGGTCTACATCCTGCTGGGCATCGACTCCATCTTCAGCCATCGTCGCACCGGCGGCTTCAAGGCCGGCCTGGAGAAGAACTGCCCCAACGTCGAGGTCGTCGGCGAGCAGACCGCCAACTGGGTCCGCCAGGACGGTCAGGCCGTGGCCTCGGTGGCCTGGCAGACCGATCCCGAGATCGACGTCTTCTACGGCAACAGTGACGAGATGGCCATCGGCGCAGCGCTCGCCGGTGAGCAGCTGGGCAAGGTCATCAACGAGGACTTCTTCGCGGTCGGCATCGACGGCAACCCGCCGACCCTCGACCTGCTCGCCGAGGGCAAGTTCAGCGCCACGCTCGGCGTCGACCCCTACAACATGGGCGTGACCACCATCGAGACGCTGGAGAAGATCTTCGCCGGCGAAGAGGTGCCCCAGATCACCCTGACCCCATCGGTGGTGGTGACCCCGGACAACCTCGACGCCTATCTCGCGGGTGAGCTGTGGACGGAGCCCGTGGCCGGCGCGCCCGAGCTCGACAACGGCGAGCCCACGGTCCCGGAGGAGTAGTCCGAACAGCACCTGCCAGAGGGTCCGCGAGGGCGCATCGTCGATCGTGGAGATCGTGCGCACTCGCGGACCACGCGAAGCACGAAGGGACGGGTGACCACCCGTCCGAAAGGAGGATCCGCAAGGATGGAACAGACTCGAGCACGCCGCTCACTCGCACTGGTGACCGCGCTGGCGATCGCTGTCCCAGCTGCCGTCGGCACGTCCGCCGCCGTCGCGGCGCAGGATGCCGACGCGCAGTTCTGCAAGGACACCAGCATCGTCTTCTTCCCGGGTGGCCCCGAGGGTGGTGGGCTTCGCCACGGTCGTCTACAACGGCGCCAAGGCGGCGCAGGCCCTCTTCGGCCCGTCGGTCGACTACCAGTGGTCGGACTGGGATCCGGCCAAGATGATCAGCCAGTTCAGCGAGGCCGTGGCCACGCAGCCGGACGGCATCGCGGTCATGGGCCATCCCGGCGACGAGGCCTTCAAGCCACTCATCGACGATGCCATCTCGCAGGGCATCATCGTCACGGTCATGAACACCGAGCTGCCGGCGACGCAGGCCGAGCATGCACCGGCCGGCACGGGCTACGTCGGCGCCGTCCTCTACAAGGCCGGCTGCGACCTGGCCAAGGAAGCCGTCAAGCGTGGTGGCCTGATGGAGGGCGACCAGGCCTTCGTCTGGGGCCTGCTGAGCCAGGCCGGCCGCGGTGAGCGCACCAAGGGTGTCGTGGAAGGGCTCGAGGACTCGGGCATCGAGGTCGTCTATCTCGAGATCGACGATGCCACCAACGCCGATCCGGCCCAGGGCATCCCGACCTTCACCGGCATGGCCTCGGCCAACCCGGACCTGAAGGCTGCCTTCTTCGATCACGGCAACCTGACCTCGACGGCACAGTCCTACCTGGAGGCCGCGGGCCTGGGTCCCGATGACCTCTACGTCGCCGGCTTCGACCTCTCACCGGCCACCGTCGCTGCGGTGCAGAACGGGTTCACCGACCTCGTCATCGACCAGCAGCAGTGGCTGCAGGGCTTCGAGGCGGTCGCCCAGATCTGCCTGACCGACAACTACGGCTTCAGCGGTCTCAACATCAACACCGGTGGTGGCTTCCTCGACGCGTCCAACGTCGACCTGATCGCCCCGCTGGTCGAGCAGCAGATCCGCTAGATGACCGAACGACGCGCCGCCATCGGCGACGCGCCTGCTGGCGAGGGCTCCGGCCCTCGCCAGCCGGAAACCCGCCAGCTCGAGATGAAGGGCGTCTACAAGTCCTTCGGCGGCGTGCGGGTGCTCCAGAACGTCGACTTCCATCTCGAACCAGGTGAGGTGGTCGGGCTGCTGGGGGACAACGGCGCGGGCAAGTCGACGCTCATCAAGATCATCACCGGCTACCACCAGCCCGACGAGGGCCAGCTGCTCTTCAACGGCGTGGAGGTCAGCGACCTCACCGTGCCCCGCGCGCGGGCACTGGGCGTGGAGACCGTCTACCAGGAACGCGCGCTCGCCGAGCAGCAGCCGCTCTGGCGCAACATCTTCGTGGGCCGCTACATCAGCAACCGCCTGGGCCTCATGGACGTGGGCGAGATGCGCCGCATCACCGAGCGGCTGATGACCGAGGAGATGGGCTTCACCTCCGCGGTGCTCACGCCGGATACCACCGTGACCGGCCTCTCCGGCGGCGAACGCCAGGGCCTGGCCATCGTGCGCGCGCTCCACTTCGAGGCCCAGATGATCATCCTCGACGAGCCCACCATGGGCCTCTCGCTCAAGGAGACCGAGAAGCTCCTGAAGTTCGTGGACGGCATCCGCGCCAGGGGCAAGTCGGCCATCTTCATCGACCACAACTTCTTCCACGTGTACTCGGTCGCCGACCGCATCGTCGTGCTGGACCGAGGCAAGGTGGCCGCCGACTTCCCCAAGTCGCGCTACACGCTCAACGAGCTCATGGACATCATGCGCGAGATCGCCTCCACGGGGCTGTTCGAGGCTGACCGCAGCCTAGCGGCCCGGGTGACGCGGACGCCAACGCGATGCACGGAGTCCAGTCGTGAGCGCCCAGGCTGTGAGCCCGGCGCCGCCCCCGAGCACCAAGGAGCAGGCGCAGCGCTCGAGACTGGCCGTGTTCACCACCAAGTGGGCGGGGCAGATCGGCATCACCTTCGCCTTCCTGCTGCTGTGGGTGATCTTCCTGGCGCTGGCGCCCGACACCTTCGGCGGGGACCGCATCTACAAGTCCTTCGGCCAGACCGTCCCGCAGTTCGGCATCATCGCGATGATGCTCACGATGGTCATCGTGTCCGGTGACATCGACCTGTCGTTCCCCTCGGTCATGGGCCTGGGCATGGTCGGCTTCGTCTGGGTCTGGGACGCCACCGACATCGTCCTGCTGGGGGTCATCGCGGCCATCGGCGTCGGTGCTGCAGCCGGACTCTTCAACGGTCTGGTCATCACCGTCGTGGGGCTGCCCTCGCTGGTGGTCACCATCGGCACGCAGTTCCTCTTCCGTGGCCTGACGCTGGTGCTCGTGGGTGGCAGCTCCTTCGCGCTGGCGGCCACCCGCGGTGACCCCGCACGCGAGCTGCTGGTGGGCAAGCCGCTTCGACATCCCCATGGAGTTCGTCTGGTTCCTGGGTATCACCGTCCTGGCCTGGGTCCTGCTCAACCGGCACCGACTCGGTGGCAACACGTACGTCATCGGTGACAACGCGCAGACCGCGCGCCTCATGGGGGTGCCCATCAGGCGCACGCGCATCATGCTGTTCGTGCTCACGGGCATGGCCGCCGCGCTGGCAGGCATGATGCTGAGCCTGCAGGTGGTGAACTTCTATCCGAACGTGGGCACGGGCCTGCTGCTGCCGGCACTGGCCGCCGTGTTCGTGGGTGGCACGTCGGTGTTCGGTGGCCGCGGATCGGTCTACGGCACGTTCATCGGTGCCTTGATGATCGGCGCGATCCCGGCCGGCATCGTGGCCTCTGGCCTGACCGACTTCTGGACCCAGGCCATCTACGGCGCCATCATCCTGATCGCTATCAGCATCCACGCGGTCCTGCAGCGCCGCTTCCAGCGCTAGCCAGCCGGCTGGAGGCGGCGCGGACCGCTAGCTCTGGACCGCTACTCTCATGGCATGACGGAAGGTGCTGGACTCGATCTCGCTCGCCTGTGCGCTGACGTAGCCGACGAGCTCGACGGTATCCGCCGTCACCGCCGGCGGGGCCGTCGTCTACGCCCTCGCGGGAACGCTGAGTTCGCACGGGTCACGGCCGCGACGCTGGAGGTACGCCTGCCGGCCGACATCGCGGAGGCTGCGCTGCGCACGACCGACACCACCGCGGGGCGAGAGCCCGGCTGGATCCGCTTCCAGCCCGTCGACGCGGAGCGGCACGTGACCGACCGTGCGGCCGCCTGGTTCCAGACGGCCTGGCGGCACGCGGCCAGCTAGGGCAGACAGCAGGACACCCCCGCGGCCAGGCCACGGGGGCGTCGGTATGTCGGGTCGAGCCCCGTCGGCGGCGGTGCCCGCTGGGCCGTGTGCCCGTAGGCGGTGGCCGCCTCGACCCGGCTGCGGGCAGCTCGTCCAGGCCGAACTTCTTCTCCAGCTGCTCCATGGGCTGGAAGCCGACGACACCCTTGGGCTGGTCGCCCGGCTTGAAGTAGGCGATGGTGGGGATGCTCATGATCTGGTAGGCCTGCGACAGGCCGGGGTTGGCGTCGACATCGACCTTGGCCACGTCGACCCTGCCGTCGTACTTGGCGGCCAGCTTCTCCATCTCGGGCGCGACCATCTTGCAGGGTCCGCACCACTCGGCCCAGAAGTCGACGACCACGGGCTTGTCGCTCTTGAGCACCTTCTCCTCGAAGGTGGCGTCAGTGACTTCGATGATTGCCATTGGCTGCTCGTTCCTTTCTCCGCTCCTGGCGGAACCGCTCCACCGCGGGGCGGGTGCACCGACGCTAGTCAGCGACGGACTTGATCAACTGGTAGGCCTCCAGGATCCGGGGATCGCTGAGGCGATAGAGGACGGTGTTGCCTTCCCGCCTTGACTCGACCAGTCCCGCCGAGCGCAGCACCGCGAGGTGCTGGCTCATGTTGGGGACATGGCAACCGGCCTCGCGCGAGAGATCGCTCACCGAGCGCTCTCCCCGTGAGAGGCACTCCAGCACGCACAGCCGCTTCGCGTCGGCCAAGGCACGGCTGATGGCCGCGTACCGCTGGCGTTCGTCCTCGGTCGTGAGCTCGGCGCCGTCGGGGTGGACCGCACCGGTCTGGGTTGCTGTCGTCATGCCGCCATCATGTCATCATTTGCGCAACTACGCAAATAGGTTCGTGACGCCTGGATGACGGCGGCGGCGCGCTGGGCCGCCGCTGGGCTCCGCGTGCCGCTCGGACGGCGGCTGCTCGCACGCGGTCGCAGCCTGGGCCCTCGCTGCTGCGACTTCGCCAGCGAGACAGCGCCTGGGGCATCTCGCGTGACCGAGGCCCAAGAGCCCAGTTCCTGGTCAGATGTCCGCCCAGGCGCCATTGGATCGGGTGGGGCAGGGCAGGAACCAGGCGCTCGAAGACGACGGGGCCCTCGACCGTGCGTGCAATCGCCGCCGTCGGCCAGCCAAGGGGACGCCAGCGGACTTGCTGCCTGCCGTACGGGCCCCAGGCGGACAGATGACCAGAACCTGGCTGGAGCGCCAGTGGGCCTGGCTGTCGGAGCGCTGCCCGAGCGGAGCCGCGTGCTGGACTGCCGGGCGCTGCTTGAGGTCGCGCGGGCGCGGGGCCGCGGCTCAGCCCACGCCCAGCTCGTGGAGGCGCTCGTCGTCGATGCCGGCATGGTGGGCCAGCTCATGGATGACCGTGATGCGCACCTGCTCGGCCAGCTCGTCGGGATCGGGGAAGTCGGTCTCCAGCGGCAGCTGGAAGAGCGAGATCTTGTTGGGCAGCGGAGCCCAGTCGGCGCCCCACTCGATCGCCGGCACGCCCTCGTAGAGCCCGTACAGCCAGTCGTCCGCGGGCGACCCGCCGAGGCGAACCTGCTCGCGCGTAGGCACCTCCTCGATGACGATGGCGACGTCCTCCAGCAGGCGTGCGAACTCGGCGGCAGGCTCGTCGAGTGCGCGCTCGACGAGCTGTTCGAAGGGCACGTGCTCCCTGGCCGGCAGACCACTCGCCGCTCGGGGTGGCGTCGGGCGAGCTGGCCGCGTCGTCGCAAGGGCATGCGCAAGAGGATGGCACGACCGGCTCAAAGATGGCACGGGCCGCCGGACCGTATGCTCACTGTGGTCGCAGCCCGGCCCCGACCCCGAACCGATGGTGGTGCAGCTGCAGTCCGGCGAGCGCATCCACTACCTCGCCTGGCCGACCGAGCATGCCGCCAGCGCTGTCCCGATCGTGCTCGTCCACGGCCTGGGCCGGACCGCCTGGACCTGGTTGCCCATCGGTCGCCGTCTCGCCGGGCGCCATCCAGGTCGTGGCACCGGACCTTCGCGGCCACGGCGCCAGCGACGCGCCGCTGACCGGCTACGAGCTCGAGTCGCTGGCGCTGGACGTGCTGACCGTGGTCGCCGGCGCCGGTTGGGGCGAGGCCGTCGGCGGGCCCGCGGTGGTCGTCGCTGGGCACGGCATGGGCGCCATGGTCGCCGTGGAGATGTGCCGGCAGCAGCCGGCATCGGTGGCCGCGCTGGCGCTGGTCGACGGCGGCTGGGAGGAGATGGTCGAGGCCACCCGGCTGCTCCCCGATCAGCTCGTGGAGGCCATCGCCGACCCGCCCGAGGTGCTCGCCTCGATGGACACGTATCTCGCCGATCGCCGCGACTTCGACGCCGCCAGCTGGGATCTCGACCAGGAGCTGGCAGCCCGGGCACAGGTCAGCGAGCGCCACGCCGGTCACGTCGGGCCGGTGACGAAGGGCTCGGTCATCCGCCGCTGTGTCGAGTCCATGTACCGCTACCAGCCGACTCGAGGCGCTCGCCCAGGCTGCCGTGCCGGTGACGCTGCTGGTGGCGGGCGCCGCCAGCGCTGACGACGAGGACGAGCGCGAGCGCCGGCTGGCCATCGACGACGCGCAGCGCGCCCGTGCCGAGGCCGGCGCCTCCCGATGCGCGTGCGCGTCTTCGAGGGCGCCGGCCACGACCTGATGCGCTACCGCCCTGACGAGCTGGCCGCCGAGCTGGAGCGTCTCGCCGCCTCCTGAGCTCCGACTTGCCACGCCCTGGCGGGGGTACCATGTGCGCCATCGTGGATATCCTGCTCGTCCTCGTCGTCGTCCTCATCGTCGTGCTCGTCTGGCGCGGCCCGTCCATGCTGCCCCAGTTCGGGCAGGCGCTGGGCAAGGCCGTCAAGGGCGTGCGCGACAACGTCAACGCCGATGCCGCGCCGAGGCGCCGAGCACGGCCGAGGCCGACGCCGCCAGGCCCCCGACGCCTCGAACGCCGACGACACGAACGCCAAGACGGGCGCCTGAGCCGGTGAGCGAGCGGGACCCCATCGAGGCTGCGGTCCGCGCCATCCTCGCGGCGAGATCGGCGAGGACCCCGATCGCCCCGGCCTGGTGGACACGCCCTGCGCGCGTACGGCGCATGTACGCGGAGCTGACCGCCGGCTACGCCATGGAGCCGGACGAGGTCCTCAACGAGGCCGTCTTCGATGTCGAGTACAGCGAGATGGTGGTGGTCAAGGACATCCCCTTCCACTCGCTGTGCGAGCACCACCTGCTGCCCTTCGCCGGCACCGCCGCGGTCGCCTACATCCCCGACCGTCGCGTCATCGGCCTGTCCAAGATCCCGCGCGTGGTGGACATGTACGCCCGCCGCCTGCAGATCCAGGAGCGCTTCACCCAGCAGGTCGCCGACTTCCTGATGGAGCACCTCGCGCCCAAGGGCGTCGGCATCGTGGTCGAGGCCACCCACCTGTGCGCCAGCATGCGGGGCGTGCGCAAGCCGGGCATGGTGATGACGACATCGGCCGTGCTGGGCCTGTTCCGCAGCTCCGACAAGACGCGCGCCGAGTTCTTCGAGCCATCTGCAGCGGCCCTCGCCGGGCGCACCCTAGGGACGCGGCTCGCCTACCATCTGGACATGACCGACCGACCGCTCAAGGTGCTCATCGCCAAGCCCGGCCTCGACGGCCACGACCGCGGCGCCAAGGTGCTCGCCCGCGGCCTGCGTGACGAGGGCTTCGAGGTCGTCTACACCGGCCTGCGGCAGACGCCCGAGATGGTGGCGACGGCAGCGCTGCAGGAGGACGTGGACGTGGTCGGGCTGTCCATCCTCTCGGGCGCGCACATGACCCTGCTCCCGCGCATCTGCGAGCTGCTGCGCGCCGAGGGCATGGACGACGTGCTGGTCACGGCCGGCGGCATCATCCCCGACGAGGACATCCCGGCGCTCGAAGGCGGCCGGCGTGGCGGAGGTCTTCGGGCCGGGCACCCCCATCGGCGAGGTCGCGGACTTCATGCGCGAGCACGCGCGGCCGCGGGCCTGACGTGCTTCACCCGCGGAGCGCGGGACCGGCACGCGCCTGGCTGACGAGGCCCGCAGCGGCTCACGGCGCGCGCTCTCGCGCCTGCTGACTGCGATCGAGTCGCGCACGCCCGGCGCCGAGGAGGCCCTGCGCGCGCTGTATCCGCACGCCGGCGGCGCACACCTCGTGGGCATCACCGGTCCACCGGGCGGTGGCAAGTCGACGCTGGTCGCGGCGCTCGTCGCGGAGGCGCGCCGGCCCAGCGAGCGGTCGCGGTGCTGGCCATCGATCCGTCCAGCCCCGTCACCGGCGGCGCCATCCTGGGCGACCGCATCCGCATGCAGCAGTACGCCGGCGACGACGATGTCTTCATCCGCTCGATGGCCTCCCGCGGTCACCTCGGCGGGCTCGCCGGCGCGACCGCGGACGTCGGCGGCGGTGCTGGACGCGTGTGGCTTCGGCCTGGTCTTCATCGAGACCGTCGGCACCGGCCAGAGCGAGGTCGAGGTCGCGTCCATCGCGGACACGACGGTCGTGGTGCAGGCGCCGGAGATGGGCGACGAGGTCCAGGCGATGAAGGCCGGTCTGCTGGAGGTGGCCGACCTCGTCGTCGTCAACAAGGCCGACCGACCCGGTGCCGAGCGGGCCGCAGCGCAGCTGCGGTCCATGCTCTCGCTGGGGGCGAGCCCCACCTCGCCCGACGCGGCACGGCCCCGCCCCAAGCATCCAGAGGTGCTGCTCGCGTCGGGTCTCGAGGCGAGCGGGGTGCCGGAGCTGCTGGCTGCGCTCGATGCGCACCACGCTGCTCGCGACGCGCCGACCGCCCCCATGCCGCGCGCATCGCGCGGGCGCGCGCCCAGGTCGAAGGCATCATCGCCGATCGCACCCGATGCGCTTGTGGTCGGCACGACGACGCGCGAGACCGATGCGCTCGTGGAGCGGGTGGCGGCCCACGAGCTCGACCCCTACGCCGCCGCGGACGCGCTCAGGGCGTCGCTCTGAGCCGTGGCTCCGCAGGAGGAGGCCTGACGGACGCCACGACGTTGCCGGCCCGGCCAGATGCTGCGCGCCCGGGGTTCAGGAGGCGAACACGTGGTGGAGCGCGGGGTCAACGGCTGGGGCGTCGGCGGCCGGGCGAGGATGGTCGTGCCGGCTCGGCCGGTCGCTGCACGCTCAGGAGCGCCCGCCAGGGGTAGGTCGCCGCCGAGAGCAGCTCGGTGGTGGCGGTCGGGTCCAGGGGCGCTGTGAAGAGGTAGCCCTGGCCCAGCTCGCAGCCGAGCCGTCGTAGCAGGTCAAGTTGCTGGACAGTCTCGATGCCCTCCGCCACGACCGTCGCGTCGACGGCCTTGCCCAGCTCGACGGCGGTGCGCAGGACGGCCGTGTTCGTCGGCCCGTCGCTGCGTCCCGGACCAGCGTGCGGTCCAGCTTGACGAAGTCGACGGCGTTGTCTCGCAGTGTGCCGAAGGAGGCGTGACCGCTGCCGAGGTCGTCGAGTGCCACGCGGACGCCGCGCGCCGCGAAGACGCGCCAGCAGCTCGCCCGCGCCGGGTTCGGCGCGGGCGAGCACGCTCTCGCTGATCTCGAGGATGGTCGCGTCCGGGGGCAGTCCCGATACTGCTCAGCGCGTCCGTGACGTCGTCCTCCGAACGTCCGTAGCCGCAGCTGGCGGCCCGAGATGTTCACTGCCAGTCGGAGCTGCTCCAGGCCCGCCAGCGGTCGCCACTGGGCGACATGGCTCGCGGCCTCCTGCAGCACCCAACGCCCGATGGGCACGATGTCGCCGGTCTCCTCGGCCAGGCTCACGAACTCGGCCGGCATGCGCCAGCCATGCTCGGGGTCCTGCCAGCGAACGAGGGCTTCGACGCCGACCACGCTGCCCCGGCCCACCGGCTGCACCCGGGCTCGGCTGACGGGTGCCCGATGCGGACGATGGGCTGGAACTGCAGACGCAGCTCACCACGTTCCACGACTGCCGCGGAACGCTCGCTTGACGTAGCGCCGCTCGGCCGACGCCGCGCTCATCGCCGGACGGTACTCCACGAGCTCTCCACGACCCTGGCGCTTGGATGCGTACATCGCGTCGTCGGCTCCGCGGACCAGCGCGTCGGGGTCATCGCGGTCTCGGCCGCGAACGCCACACCCACGCTGACCTTGACCTGGATGCCACCGTCCGGCATCTCCAACGGCCGCGTCAGCAGCGACCGCAGGCGTTTTGCGACCGCGTGGACGTCGCTCGGCTGGCCGACGTCCTCGATCAGGACAGCGAACTCGTCACCCCCGATGCGCGCGGCCGTGTCCGCTGCGCGGGTGGACTCGTCGATGAGCCGCGCAACGCGGCGCAGGAGCTCGTCGCCGTAGCCGTGGCCGTGCTGGTCGTTGACGGACTTGAACCCGTCCACGTCGAGGAACAAGACGGCCGCCCCGCCGCCCCGCCGCCGCCCGCGCTCCAGCGCGTGCACGACGCGCTCCATGAACAGGGCGCGGTTGGCCAGGCCGGTGAGGCTGTCGTGGAGCGCGAGGTGCCTGACCTGGCCGTCGGCCGTCGCGTATCGCAGCAGCAGCGTGAGGATGATGGCGACCACCACGATGACCCCCAGCAGCTGGGCTGCGAAGGCGACGTCCATGCGGCCTACGTGCTCGGCCAGCGGGGCGCTCGGAGCCTGCCGCCGTGGCCGTGGTCGCCACGACCGCCACCAGCTGCTCGACGTGGCTGGTGTGCGCCAGGACGATCGCCAGGACGGCGTAGAGCAGGCTGAACACCATCACCGCCGCGGAGTACCGCGCCAGTCCCCGGTGCCGCAGGTAGGGCGTGGCCACCAGCACCGGGATGATCGCCGTGGGCAGGATGGCCGGTGCCAGCTCAGGGACCAGCGGCAGCAGCGCCAGCATGAACACGTAGTGACCCACGCTCGCGATGGTGAACACGTGGAGTTCGTGGCCCCTGCCGATCCGCAGCAGCCCGATGGCGAGGACCAGTCCCAGCAACGCCGCGGACAGCGCCGTGCTGACGAAGAAGTCGGCCCGGCTCAGGAGTCCCAGCGCGAGGGCCGCGGCGGACACGGCACCGAGTATCGCGGCGAGGCCCAGCAGGAACCGCTTCAGCCACGTGACGTCGTGAGCTGTGTCGCGAGATCGAAGGCCGACGGCGGTCATCTTCAAGGCAGGCTTCCGGGAGCACCGCGAAGCCGACTACTTCGCGTGACGCTCCGTGACGCACCCTAACGACACCGGACCCGACGGCTCACCACCTTTCGGTACCAGCGCACCCCTGACGACAGGCCCCCCGCGCCGGCGCCGTCGCGCTGGCGCCTCAGGCAGCCTCCTCGGTGTCGAAGAACGAGTGGTCCGGGCCGGTCGCCCGCAAGCGCTCCACGTCCAGGCGCTCGTCCCGCTCGTCGGCGGCCAGGAGCAGCGCGCCAAAGGCAGGCTCAAGGCGCGTCGCCTGCAGGCGGAAGCGGGGCAGGGCGGCGGCGATCGCGTCGCGCAGGTCCGTGCCGTGGTGTCGGAAGACGCCTCCGGCCAGGACCACCACGGCCTCCTCGGCTGGCAGCCCGACGTGCTCTGCTGCCCGGCGCAGATAGCCCGACATCGACGCGGCCAGGTCCTGCACGACGCGCCGGGCCGCACTGTCGCCCGCGTGACTCGCCTCCAGCAGCACCGGCGCCAGGCGGCCCAGGCTGCGCGGTCCGAGACCACCTGTCCGCGAGATGGCATAGACCATGCTCTCGACCGAATCGGCCGCGAATGCCTCCAGCGCCGCCGCCTCGAAGGCAGGCCGAGGACCCAGTCCGTACTCTCCGCGGAGGAGCATGTCGTAGACCTGCCGACCGAACTCGAGGGCCCCGGCCCGCTCCATGCGCTCGCCTGAGAACCAGCTCAGCCCAGTCGGCCCTCGTGCCGCGATCGCCGGCGCCCGTGCCCATCACCAACGCGACACCGAGGCCGTCGGCGGTGCCGGCACGCAGCGAGTTGAAGGCGTCGTTGGTCACGACCGGCTCGATCTCGAGCCCGAGGCGCGTGCGCAGTTCGTCGACGTAGAAGGCCACGTCCTCCGGCCAATCCGCACCGCACAACCCGAACACACAGGCGCCCAGGTCGCCCGGGTCGACGGCCGCCGCCCCCAACGCTTCGAGAACACTGGCGACCACGTTGTCGACCGCGGTCCCGCGGAGGTCGCGTCGTGGATGTCCGATGATCCCGACCGACCGGCGCCGCGGACATCGCCAGCCTGGTCGGCCACGAGCGCCACCGTCTTGGTGGCGCCGCCATCGACGCCCAGCAGCATCGTCACGGGGCCGCGACCGTCACCGCAGCAATCGCGCTGGCAGGTAGGCAGCGTGGGCGGCCGCCATCTCGTCGTAGATCGCCTCTGCGACGCGCGTCTCGGTCAGCCATGGATGGCTGCCCAGGGCGCGGACGGCGTCGCGGCGCGTGCCGCTCCAGGCGGCGTCCGCGGTGAGGTACTGGTACTCCGCGAGCTGCCCGATGAGTCCGTGGACATGCCTGGGGATGGGCGGAGATGACTGCGCATGGAAGCCCTTCCCGTCCACCCGCGCGAAGTTCTCCACCACGACGTCCTCGTCGAACCCGGGCAGGGCGCCGCCTGCGTTGGGCGCGTTGACCGGCAGGACCAGGCCGAGGTCGTTGTAGAAGGAATCGATGGCATCGAGCGCCAGCTCCAGCTCGAAGATGCCGCCTCGTGAGCGCGCCGGATCGAGCTCCGGGTCGGCCTGCTCGGCCTGCTCGCGGTAGTGGTCCCAGTAGTCGGGCACCTGCGCCAGGATGTCCTGCGAGCGCGTCGTCGGTGCCGCCTGCATCTCGGCGAGCATCTCGCCGCGGAAGTAGTAGTAGCGCAGGTACTGCGCCGGGATGGCGTCCATCGCCACCGCCAGCTCCACGAAGCGGCGGTCGGCGGGCCTGACATCGGACCGCTGCTCCATCGCCGCCCAGGCCTCACGGATGGCTGGCATGGCGTCGTCGGCACCGTCGTACTCGGAAGAGATGCTCCAGGTCGTGTGGTTGAGCCCCACCATGCGAGCCTTGATGAGGCTGCGGTCGAGGCCGGCGGCGTCGGCGAGCTCCATGGGGAAGTCATAGGTCCCCTCGCAGAACGAGACGAAGGGCACGCTGGTGTGTCGGGTGGCCGCCTGGGCCACGATGTTGACCGGGTTCGTGTAGTTGAAGATGCGCGCCCGGGGCGCTACCTGGGCCAGGGTCTCGACCACGCCCTGCAGCACGTGGATCGAGCGCAGCGCCATGAAGAACCCGCCCGGGCCCTGGGTCTCCTGGCCGATGATGCCGTGCGCCAGGGGGATCTTCTCGTCGAGCACGCGGGCCTCGAAGCCGCCCGGCCGGTAGCTGCTGAGGACCGCATCGACGTCGGTCAACCCCTGGCGTTGATCGGTCGTCGTGCGGAAGCGCAGGTCGAGCCCTCGCGCGGTCGACATGCGCTCGGAGATGCGCGCGACGACGTTCGAGCCGATCGGGGTCGAGGTCGATGAGCACCACCTCCGAGCCGGCGAAGCGGGCGCCGTGGTTGTGGATGAACGCGGCCATGGTGCCGGCGGCACGGGTGGAGCCGCCTCCCAGGTAGGCCAGGCGGATGGAAGCCAATCGCTACTCCTTGACTGCGCCGGTGAGGAACCCGCGCACGAACTGCCGTTGCAGGATGACGTAGAAGATGATGACGGGGATGGCGACCAGCACTGCGGCAGCCGCGACGACGGTCTGGTCGCTGACGCGCTGCGCGCCCGCGAAGAAGGATAGCGCCAGGGGCGCCGTGAACACCCGTCCGGAGGGGTTCATCACCAGGGCCAGGAGGAAGTCGTTCCAGGTGTACATGAAGATGAGCACCGACAGGGTCAGGATGGCCGGCCAGGCGGACGGCACCAGCACTCCGACGAGCGTGCGGAAGTGTCCGGCACCATCGACCCGGGCGGCCTCGGTGATCGAGCGCGGCGTGGAGCGGAAGAAGCCGCGCATCCAGAACGTGCCCAGGGTCACGGACACGCCGATCTGGGGCAGGATGAGCGCCGGCAGGCTGTCGAGCATCCGCCAGTCCTTGAACATCTGGTACAGCGGGATGATCAGCGACTCGTACGGGATGATCAGCCCGGTGATGAGGATGAAGAAGATGAGCGACGCACCCGGGAAGCGCATCGTGCCCAGGGCGTAGCCGGCGAGGACCGAGAGGGCCACCGACACCACCACCACCGTGACGGCCACGATGGCGCTGTTGACCAGGGCCTGGTCGAAGCGCCCGTCACGCCAGGCGGTGGCGAAGTTGTCGAACGTGATCTGGGACGGGAGGCTGAAGCCGGTCACGATCTCGGTCGACGGGGTCAGCGCGAGGGCCACCACCGAGATCAGCGGGTAGACGGCCACGACCGCGAAGATGATGAGCAGGAAGTGGGTGGCGACGCGCTCGGTGGTGGTGCTCATCGACCGGGCTCCGGCTCACCGCGCTCGCCGATGCGCACGATGAGGATGGCCACCACGAGGATCAGGCCGGTGAGGATGACGCCGATGGCGGAGCCGGTCCCCAGTCGCCGGGCCTGGAAGCCGAGCTCGTAGAGCAGCACCGATGGCGTGGTCGTGGCATCACCCGGACCGCCGCCGGTCGAGACCCAGATGAGGTCGAAGTTGCGCAGCGCGAAGATGACCGTCAGCGTCAGCGCCACCACCAGCTCGTTGCGCAGGCTGGGCAGGGTCACCGCGAAGAACTCCTTCACCGGGCCGGCACCGTCCACGCGCGCCGCGTCGTAGAGGTCGGAGGGGATCTTCTGCACGCCCGCCACGAAGAGGACCATGCACAGGCCGGCGTTCAGCCAGGTGCCCACGAAGCCGATGGCCGGGAGGGCCCAGTCGAAGTCACCGAGCCAGGCGCGCGTCAGCCCGTCGAGTCCGACCAGTCGCAGGAACTCGTTGACGATCCCGTTCTGGGAGTAGATCCAGACCCAGGCGATGGCGATGACGACCATCGCGATCGTCTGCGGCAGGAACAGCGCCACGCGGTAGCCCGCGATGCCCCGGATGCGGACGCGTGAGAGCAGCGCGGCCAGGAGCAGCCCGATGGTGATGGGCAAGAGCGAATAGAAGACGATGAGGACGAACGACCGAACGAAGGCTGAGTAGAGATCAGGGTCGGTCAGGACCTGGACGTAGTTGTCCAGCCCCACCGGCTCGGGTTCGCCGATGCCCCGCCACTTGGTCAGCGAGATCCCGATGGTCTGGATGAAGGGCCAGATCCCGAAGACCAGGAACGCGACGAGCGCCGGGGCGACGTAGAGATAGCCGACGAGGCGCGGCTCGCCCGGGGGTCCACCCGAGCGAGCCGTGAGCCTCGAGATCACGCGATCGCTACCGGTTCGCGTGGAAGTCGGCCCAGTCGGCCTGGACCTCGTTCACGTACTCCTCGGCCGTCGTGCGGCCGCCGATGATCTCCTGCAGGCCGCCGGTCATGGTGTCGTACATCGTGTCACTGGCCCAGTCCTGGAAGAAGGTCAGACCGTCGTCTTGCGCGATGCGGTTCCAGCCGGCGAACGTCTCCGCTGTCAGCGGATCGGCCGCCTCGCCCACGGAACCGGCCGCCGCCGGGATGCGACCGGCGTCGAAGTAGACCTGGCCCTTGTCAGGGTCGAGCACGTAGTCGATGATCGCCGCCGCCAGGTCGGGGTTCTGCGACTTGGACGAGATGTGCAGCGGCATCGAGTTCGCGGCCGTGGCCACGACCTTGCCCGACTCGCCCGGAGGCGGGGCGAAGAAGCCCACGTTGTCGCCCATGCCGTCGCGCAGGTCGGCGGTGAGCCAGTTGCCCGTGGGCAGGAAGACGCCGTCGCCCTCCACGAACTGCTGCCAGGCGGTGTCGTAGTCGTTGCCGTTGGCATCGGGGCTGAGCCAGCCGTTCTGGGCCCAGCGTTCGAAGGCCTGCAGGCCGGCGAGGTTGTCGGCTGCGGCATAGTCGGCGCCGTCCTTGCCGAAGACCCACGCACGCAGGTTGTCGGCGTCGACATAGGCGCCCTGCGCGATGCTGGCCACGTGCATCGCCGGCCAGCCGTCGATGTTGCCCAGCTTGATGGGCACCTCGCCCGCTTCAGCGGCAGCGGCGAGGGCCTCCTCGAACTCGGCGAACGTGGTCGGGACCTCGAGGCCCAGGTTCGCCAGCTTCTCCTTGTTGTAGAAGACGCCCACGATCTCGGCGGACTCCGAGATGCCCCAGCGCGGTCCTTCGCCGAAGGTGCCGTCCTCGGTGAAGCGCCACTGGTCCATCGCGCCCGGTCCGTGCCACTCGTCCCAGCCGTAGGCCTCGTAGTACGGCTCCAGGCTGGTGATCAGCCCGGCCTCGACGAGCAGGCCATCGTGGACGTAGCCCTGGTTGCCCCAGATGATGTCCGGCGCGTCAGGCAGGTCGGCGACGTTCACCATCGTGGCGATGTGATCGTCCCAGCCGTTGAACAGGGTCTCGATGGTGACATTGGGGTACTCGGCCATGAAGGCCTCGCTCAGGGCCGTGAGGCTGTCCTGAGAGGCGACCTCCGCCGCGATCCTGATGGTCACGTCGCCGAGGTCGCCCCAGCCATCGGTCTGGACGTCCTGCGCCGTCACGGGCGCCGCCGCCGATGCCCCCAGGGCCGCCACGAGCACGGCGCTCGAGGCCAGGGCCGTGAAGCGTCGGCCGGTGGCTGTGGATGGTCTTCTGGTCACGGTGACCTCCTCCGTTGTGCGAGTCCGGGATGATCCCGGCTGCTCGTTATCATCCGCCCGGACAGGCGGCCTCATCGAGCCTGATCCGTGCCCCCATCGCGATGGGCGAGTGCCTCTGGCGGCCGGGTCCGAAGTCCAAGCTGCCATCGTCTACTGCGCGCCACCGGGCGTGTCAAGCTCACAGATGACGAGTCTGACACGCCTGCCACCGGTCTCCACGGTCCCTGCGCAAGCGGCGGGCCCAGTCGTGCCGGCGTCTCCTCCTGACCAGCCGTCAGTGTCGCAGCGAGCGCAGCCAGGTGCCGAGCATGGTCATGCCGTCCGCGGTCAGGATGGACTCGGGGTGGAACTGGATGCCCTCGACGGGATACTCGCGATGGCGCAGCCCCATGATCAGGCCGTCGGGAGCGGTCGCGGTCACCTCCAGCACCTCCGGCAGCGTGGCGCGGTCGACCGCCAGCGAGTGGTAGCGCCCGGCTTCGACCGGCGTCGGCAGTCCCTCGAAGACGCCCTGCCCACGGTGGTCGACGGCCGACTTCTTGCCATGCACGGGCTCGACGGTGATGACATCGCCGCCGTAGAACAGGCCGATGGACTGGTGCCCCAGGCAGACCCCCAGGATGGGGACCGTGGGCCCAAAGCGTTCGATGACCGCCAGCGAGATGCCGGCGTTCTCCGGCCGCGAGGGACCCGGGCTGATGACGATGCCATCGGGACCGCGAGCGGCGATCTCGTCGAGCGTGATCTCATCGTTGCGCTCGACCTCCACCTCGGCGCCCAGCTCGCAGAGGTACTGGTAGAGGTTGTAGGTGAACGAATCGTAGTTGTCGAGCAGCAGGATGCGCAGGCCGGCGCCCGGCCGCTCGGTCACGTCGCTGGTCATCGCTCGATCTCCTGTCGCTCCTGCCCGTAGAGGGCTTCCGCCTCGGCGAGGGCGGCGAGCACGGCACCAGCCTTGGCCGCCACCTCCGCCGATTCGCGCTCAGGCACCGAATCGGCCACGATGCCGGCACCAGCGTGGACGTGGGCGATCCCGTCCTTCAGCACCATCGAGCGGATGGTGATGGCGACCTCCACGTCGTCGGGAGCGAGGAAGCCGATGGCGCCGCCGTACGGTCCCCGCCGCTCCTGCTCGAGGGCGGCGATGGCCTGCATCGCTCGCACCTTGGGCGCGCCGCTGAGCGTGCCGGCGGGGAACACGGCGCGCACCGCGTCGAAGCCGTCGCGACCCGCGGCCAGGTCACCCTCGACCTCGCTGACGATGTGCATCACATGCGAGTAGCGCTCGATGGCGTGGAGCGAGGGTACGCGCACGCTGCCCGGTGTGGCCACGCGGCCGACGTCGTTGCGCGCGAGGTCCACCAGCATGGCGTGCTCAGCCAACTCCTTCTCGTCGGCCAGCAGGTCCGCTTCCAGCTCCGCGTCCACGAGCGCGTCGGCCGAGCGGGGACGTGTGCCGGCTATGGGTCGCGTCGCCACCACGCCATCGCGCACCCGCACCAGCAGCTCCGGCGAGGCACCCAGCACCGAGCGGTCGGGCCCCAGGTCGATGGCGAAGAGGTGCGGCGACGGGTTGATGCGTCGCAGTGAGCGGTAGATCTCCAGCGGCCCCACCGAGCAGGGGAGGCTGAACCGCCGCGCCAGCACGGTCTGCAGCATCTCGCCGGCGTGGATGTCACGCACCAGCTCCGCCACGCCGGCCTCGTAGCGAGTTTCGGCTGCCGGAGGCTGTGGTCGCGACGCCAGCGACGGTATGGGCACCGCACCCTCGATGCTCGACGGCTGCGCCAGCATGGCAGCGGCATCGGCCAGCCGTTCCTCGGCGCCTGTCGTCTCGATGGTCGCCAGCGTGGCTGTCTGACCCAGGTGGTCGAAGACGATGAGCACGTCGGGCAGGTGGAACAGCGCCTCCGGCAGGCCGATCGGGTCGGCCGCCGGCACGGGCAGCTTCTCCCAGCGTGCGGCGGCTTCGTATGAGAGGTAGCCCACACCCGATGCCAGCGACACCGGCAGCGGTCCCTGCGCCGGCATCTGCGGCAGGAAGCGGCGCAGCGCCTCCAGCGGATCGGGGTCGGTGAAGCGGTCGATCTCGGCATAGTCGTGGCTGTGCACGGTGGCCACGCCGTCTTCGTAGCTCAGGTAGCGGCCACGCACCCCGACCATCGAATAGCGGCCGTAGCGGGCGCCGCCTTCGACCGACTCGAGGATGAAGGCCAGGCGCTGCTGGTCGTGCAGGCGCAGGGCGGCGGTCACCGGCGAGATGGTGTCCGCGCTGATCTCGACGGCGGCGACGCCGGCCAGGCCCGGGCGCGGAAGCTGGGGTGTCATCATCGGTCCTCTGGGTGACTCGAGGGCTCGGCACGCCCCTCGGCGTGCGCGTGAAGCAGGTCGATGGCTTCCAGGTACCCGTGCCAGCCATGCCCCAGGATGCGGTGGCTCACGACCGGCTCGATGACCGAGACGTGGCGCCACACCTCGCGCGCCATGATGTCACTGATGTGGACCTCCACGATGGGGCAGTCGGCCCCCAGCAGGGCGTCGTGGAGCGAGTAGGCGTAGTGCGTGAGCGCGCCGGGGTTGATCACGATGGCGTCGTAGTCACGCTGCTCGATGCGGTCGATGAGCACGCCTTCATGGTTCGACTGCAGCGCCGCGACGGAATGGCCCAGCGCCGCGGCGTGAGCGGACACGGCATCCTTCACCTGGGCCAGCGTGGTCGAGCCATAGATCTCGGGCTGGCGTCTCCCGAGCCGGCCCAGGTTGGGCCCGTTGAGCAGCAGGATCCTCATCGGGCACCTCCCGCGTGGATGGCGCCGATGGCCGCATCGAGCTCGGCCTCGGTGACATCGTCGACGTCGACGACGCTGCCGACGCCCATGGGCAGGATCCAGTGCTGGCGGCCCTGCACCCGCTTCTTGTCGCTGACCAGGGCCGCCTTGACGGCGGCCGGGTCGAAGTCGCGGCGCAGCTCGTAGCCCAGCCCGTTCGCGACCTCGTCGATGCGCTCCGCGAGGCCCTGCTCGGCGCCGCGGGCCCCGGCGATGTGGGCCACGGCCCGCAGGCCCAGCACGACCGCCTTGCCGTGTGGCAGGCGGTAGCCGCTCTCGATCTCCAGCGCGTGGCCCAGCGTGTGGCCCAGGTTCAGCGTGCGTCGCTCGCCGCGCTCGAAGGGGTCGCGGTCCACCACGTCAAGCTTGAGCTGGACCGAACGGTCGATGATGGCGTAGCGGGCCGCCTCGTCGTCGCGAAGGGCCGCCCTGCCGCGGGTCTCCACCAGCTGCCACAGCGCAGCGTCGCCGATGATGCCGCTCTTGAGCGACTCGGCCATGCCGTCGAGGCGCCGTGCCCGCGGCAGCGTCCGCTGCGTGGCCACGTCCCCGATGATGGCGACCGGTGGCCAGAATGCGCCAGCGGCGTTCTTGGCAGCCGACAGGTCCACCGCCACCTTGCCGCCGACCGCCGCGTCGGTCATGCCCAGCCAGGTGGTGGGCACGGCCACGAAGTTCACACCGCGCACATAGAGCGCGGCGGCGGTGCCGATCATGTCGGTGGCGGTGCCGCCGCCGACCCCGACCCAGGCATCACCACGCTCGGCACCCATGGCGCTGGCGGCCTCCAGCAACTTCTCGAGGCTGCGCAGGCGCTTCTGGCGCTCCCCGGTCGCGATGCGGATCTGGCGCCCGCCCGGCAGCGCCGCCATGAGTTGGGGCAGGGCGTCGGCTGCGCGCCGATCGGCCACCACCACCGGCGTGCCGCCGCTGGTCGGCGCGAGGATGTCGTCGAAGGTGGCGCGATCGAGGCTGCCGCCCAGCACCACGCGGGCGTGATCGGGTCCCATGAGGTGATCACGGCGAACCACGGCGTCCAACAGCCGCCGCGCGTCGGAGCGCCGGGCGGGGGCCGCCTCCACCACGGCCGCGACGAGTCCGTCCGCGGACCCGCTGGTGTCGATCCGGACGTCCGCGGCGCGATAGAAGCGTACGCGCGCCGCTCGCATGCCCGCGAGTCGCTCGCGGGTGTCGCCGGCCAGCATGGGCCGCTGCTCCCGATGCTGCTGCAGGCGGCTGATGAGCACGTCGTCGGGCGCATCGAGCCAGACCACGACGCCGGCATGCCACAGGGCCCAGCGGTTGAGCGGATCGACCACCGCACCTCCACCGGTGGCGATGACCGCACCGTCGACACCACAGGCCCGCTCCACGGCGGCCGCTTCGAGGGCACGGAAGGCGGCCTCTCCACGACCGGCGATAAGCTCTGCCGGATGGGCACCCTCGCGCTGCTCGATCTCCCTGTCCAGGTCGATGAGCGGGCGACCCAGCCGCTCGGCGAGCGCGGCCGCCAGCGTGGACTTGCCGCTGCCCGACAGACCCACCAGGACGATGGCGTCAGCCATCGCCAGGGCCCCCCAGCTCGGCGGCGAGTGCCGCGCGCATGGCATCGACCGGCGCCGGCACGCCCAGCCACAGCTCCAGCGAGCGCCACGCCTGCCCCAGCAGGATGCCGTCACCACTCTCGGCGCGTGCCCCGGCAGCTCGGGCTTCGCGCACCAGTCGGGTAGGACTGGGCCGGTACACCAGGTCGAGCACCGCCAGCTCCGGTCGCAGCAGCTCCGCCGGGACCAGGCTCTGCTCCGATGCGGTCCCGACCGGCGTGGCGTTGACGAGCAGGTCGGCAGCGCCGACCTCCGCCACCAGTCGGCCGAGGGAGCCATCGGAGCGCTGCAGCACTGTGACGCGTTCTGCGCCGACCTTCGACAGCGCCGAGGCCGACTGCGCGGCCGACTCCACCGGCGCCGAGGACGAGGGCGTGACCGATGCCACGCGGGCAGAGCCGCTCGATGGCCTCGACCGTGGCGGGCATATCGGTGTTGTGGCCGACCAGCCGGGTGCCCTCGCGGACGACGGTGTTGACGGCCCCCGCCTCGCGGGCGATGTCGGAGACGTCATCCATCAGCGCCGCGACGGCGGCCTTGTAGGGCACGGTCACGTTGGCGCCGCCGCTGTCACCCTCGCGCAGGCGTGCCACGGTCGCGGGGACCATGTCAGGCGCGACGTCGGTCAGGACATAGCGGTGCGGCAGGCCCAGCGCCCCGAAGGCGGCCGTCATCATCGCCGGCGACGCCGAGTAGGCGATGCCCTGGCCGAGCAGGCGGAACGTGAGCGCCGCCGCCATCAGGCGTCCGTGCCGCTCGACGACGGTGGCCTCCTCGGCCGCGTTGTCGGGAGCGCCTCCACGCTGCCCGTCGTGGCCGCGTGCCGACCCCGGGGGCCCGTGCGAACGGCGCCGTCGCCGGCGCACGGCAGCGCGCACATCGGCGATGGTGTCGCCGCCGCAGGTCGGCCAGCAGCGCGTCGGCGAGGGCCAGTGCCAGCATGGCTTCGCCGACGACGGCGGCCCGCGGGATGATGGCCACGTCGCTGCGCTCGATGTGGGCCCGGCGCACGTCGCCGGTCTCGAGGTCCACCGCAGTCGAGCGGCTTGCGCAGCGTCGAGACGGGCTTGACCCCCACGCGCGCCACGATGGCCGCACCGTTGCTCATGCCGCCCTCGGTGCCGCCGGCCCGGTTGGTCTTGCGCTCCCAGCCCGGCTGGCCCGGCTCCACTTCGTCGTGGACCTCGCAGCCGCGCCGCCCCACCGCCCCGAAGCCGATGCCGATCTCCACGCCCTTGACGGCCTGGATGCCCATCAGCACCGCGGCGATGGCGGTGTCGATGCGCGTGTCCCATTCGGCGTTGGAGCCGATACCCACGGGCATGCCCTCGGCCACCACCACGAACGAGCCACCGACCGAATCACCGGCCGCGATGGCAGCGTCGACCTCGGCCATCATGGCCGCCTCAGCCGCGGCATCGGGGCAGCGCAACGGGGTGGGGTCCAGGCGATCCCGGAGACTCCAGCCCGCCGGCACGCGTGAGGCCGGCTCATCGGTACCGTCGAAGGCGCGCACCGGGCCCAGCTGGTCGACGAACGACCAGATGCGCACGCCGCAGGACTCCAGCAGCTGCCGGCAGACGGCTCCGGCGGCCACGCGCGGTGCCGTCGAGCGCGCCGACGCACGCTCGAGCACGTTGCGGATGTCGCCGGTGTCGTACTTGATGGCGCCCGCCAGGTCGGCATGGCCGGGGCGCGCCAGGGTGATGGGCCTGGGCCGGCGAGAGGGAGCCACGGGCTCCACGGACATGCGCTCCTGCCAGTTGGCCCAGTCGCGATTGGGGATGCTGAAGGCCAGCGGGGAGCCCAGCGTACGACCGAAGCGCAGGCCGGCCGTCCACACCACCCGGTCACGCTCGATGAGCATGCGCCGGCCGCTGCCGTAGCCGTGCTGGCGCCGAGCCAGCTCCTGGTCGACCTCGACGGTGGAGACACGCAGGTCGGCCGGCAGTCCGTCCAGGATGCCCGACAGACCGGGACCGTGGGACTCGCCGGCGGTGAGCAGTCGTAGTCGTCGCAGGGTCATCGGGCCAGGCGCTCCATGTCCGTCCAGAACGTGGGATAGGAGACGGCCGCGCAGTCGCGATCGTCGATGTCAACGGTACCCGCAATGCCGGTCAGTGCGGCGACGGCAAAGGCCATGGCGATGCGGTGGTCGGAATCGGTGCGGATGGCCGCGGCGCGAGGCGTCCCGCGCCCGATGACCCAGCCATCGTCTCGTTCTTCGGCCTGTGCCCCCACCGCCTGCAGGTTCTGCACCACCAATCGGATGCGGTCCGATTCCTTGACCCGCAGCTCGGCGGCGTCGCGCAGTGTGCTCACACCGTCGGCTGCAGCCATGGCCACCGCGAGCAGGGGCAGCTCATCGATGACGTCGGCGACGCGGTCACCGGCGAGGTCGATGGCGTGGAGTGTTCGGCCGCCGGAGACGGTGATGGTGCCCACCGGCTCGGGACAGTCGTGGGTCGGTCCGTCGGAGGCGACCTTGATGTCGGCGCCCATGTCGCGCAGCACGTCGATGATGCCGGTGCGCGACGGGTTGAGTCCCACGTCCTCGATGACGATGTGCGAGTCGGGGTGCACGGCTCCGGCGACCAGCCAGGCGGCGGCCGAGGAGATGTCGCCGGGCACCGAGATGTCGCGGTTGCGGAAGCCGGCCGGACCATCGATGGTGGTGACGGGCCCCTCCCGGCGGACGGGCGCCCCAAGCCAGGCCAGCATCCGCTCGGTGTGGTCGCGGGTCGGCCCGGGCGACGTGATGGTGGTGCGCCCCTTGGCAGCGAGTGCTGCCAAGGTCAGGCAGCCGATGACCTGCGCGCTCGCGACGCGCAGGTGGTGGTCCAGCGCCTTGAGTGGACGCCGCCCCCTGATGGTGAGCGGCGCGTGGCCAGCGGTGGTGGTGATGTCGACGCCGATCGTACGCAGCGGCCCCGCCACTCGCTCCATGGGCCGGCTCGAGAGGGAGTCGTCACCCGTCAGCGTGGCGCTGGCGGCGCGGGCTCCCAGCGCGCCCGTCAGCAGGCGCATGGCCGTCCCGGCGTTGCCGCAATCGAGGATCTCGTCGCCGCGTCCCGGCAGGCAGGCGGCCGCCGGGCTGCCGCCACCCTGGATGGACACGCGCACCACGCCCCGGGGGTCACGCTCGATCGCTCGCACCGCCCCCAGGGTCCCGAGCGCGCCGGCCATCGAGAGCACGTCCTCACCCGGGCGGTCCAGCCTGATCTCGGCCTCGCCGCTGCCCATGGCACTGAAGAGCAGGGCGCGGTGGGCCACCGACTTGTCGACCGGCAGGCGCAGCGATCCCAACAGTGCCGCGGCTGCCCGCACGGGCCCACCTACGGACGAGCTGGTGCCCTCGTCGCTCACGAGCCGGCGCCGTTGGCGGAGACCGTGCCGGCCTCGGGCTTGCCGCCGCCCGCCAGGGCGGCGTCGTAGCGGCATTGCGGCGCTGCGCCGAGCGCGAGACGCGCAGGATGGCGCCGAAGACCATCTCGACCTCCTCGGGCGTGAGCACGCCTTCGCCACCGTGCGCGGCGCGCTCGATGAGCTCTCGCTCGCGCCCCACGTCGTGCCCATGATCACCCTGCTCGCGGGTCTGCTGCACGGCCACCGACAGCTCGGCGCGCTCCTCCAGCAGTGACGCGATGCGGGCATCGACGTCATCGATGCGTGCGCGCAGGCGCTGGCGCTCGACCGGAGGCTCGATCGGCGCCTGCGCACGCGGCGCGGTGGGCTGCCGCAGGTACTCGTGACGGCGAAGGTCATCCATGAGGTCGCCGAACTCGGGGAACGAGAGCGACTGCTCCGAATCGGAGCGGGCGGTGGGCGGGTCTGGGTGGACCTCGATGATGAGGCCGTCGGCACCCACGGCCGCCCCCGCCACTGCGAGTGGCCGCACCAGCGGTCGATGGCCGGTACCGTGCGAGGGATCGACCACGATGGGCAGGTGCGTGCGCTCCTGGATGACCGGCACGGCCGACAGGTCGAGCGTGTTGCGGGTGGCCGTCTCGAAGGTGCGGATGCCACGCTCGCAGAGGATGACGTTGGGGTTGCCCTGAGCGCGAGGATGTACTCGGCGGCCATCAGCCGCTCATCGATGGTCGCCGACAGGCCGCGCTTCAGCAGCACCGGCTTGCGCGACTGCCCCGACGCGCCTTCAGCAGCACGAAGTTGGCCATGTTGCGGGCACCGACCTGGAGCATGTCGACGTACTGCGTCGAACACCGGCACGTCCGCCGGGTCGGTGATCTCGCTGACCACCGGCAGGCCGGTCTCCTCGCGGGCTTCCGCCAGCAGCTTGAGGCCCTCCACGCCGAGGCCCTGGAAGGCATACGGCGACGAGCGCGGCTTGAAGGCGCCGCCGCGCAGGATGGTGGCGCCTTCGCGCTTGACCCAGCGGGCCGTGGCCAGCAGCTGGTCGCGGGATTCGACCGCACACGGCCCGGCGATGACCGTCAGTGGCGACCCTGCCCCGACCGCCACGGCGCCGACGCGGATGCTCGTGCGGTCCGGATGATGCTCGACCGACGCGAGCTTGTAGGGCTTGCTCACGCGGATGCACTGCTCCACGCCGGGCATGAGTTCGACGTGCTGGACGCGCTCGACGCCGACGCCCACGACACCCATGACGATGCGCTCCGTGCCCACCATCACGTACGTCTCGAGGCCCTCGTCGGCGACGGTCTTGCGGACCTCGTCGATCTCCTCCTGCGCCGCCCCGGTGCGCATCACGATGATCATCTCGCTACCACCCTCGTCTTTCGGTCTCGGTGCCCTGGCTCGGGTCTCTTGCTGTCCGGCATTCGAGGCATCAAAAAACGCAGGGCCCCCGGAGGGTCCTGCGTTCGCGGGCACGAGTGCCTCTGCCGCCGGGATCTACCCGGCCGCCCCGTACCCGCTAGCTAAAGTACCAGTAACGCGTCATCTGGCAACGGACAGTAGCGGCCGCACGCAGCGCTGTCAATGCGAGTCGCTGCAGCCTGTGAACGGCCGCCAGGTCGCCGGCGAACGGCCGCCGAATGGTCCGCGCTAGAGGTCGGCCAACGAGAGGAAGCGGTTGCCCTCGGGGTTGTACACGACCGAGTCGATGACCACACCCTCGGGGATGGCGTAGCCGATGATGCCGGACACGCGATCCGCCGGTGACAGCGGCTGCGCCTCGAGGTACTGCAGCAGGAACGGCTGCGGCCTCGGCACCCATGTGGGCCAGTATGCGGCGGTAGGGGGGCTCATCCAGTCGCCGGTAGACCAGCAGGCGCCGCTGGTGGCGCGTGCCGGGAATGAGATAGGGCTGGTCGGCTTCGAGGGCGAAGGCGTTGGCGTGCTGCGTTTCGGCCGCGGCGATTTCAGGGTCGCAGTGCGGGACCCTTCATGAAGATCACCCGGCCCCCGCTGTCCAGGCACCCCCGGACCCGCTCCAGGGTTTTACCGACGGCCTCGACCGCGCGGGTGATCACCCCGGCCACGGGCTCCTCGAAACGCTCGGAGATCAAGCCCCCCTTGGACCCGCACCCCCGCAAGCTCGAGGCGCGCGACGGCCTCATTCAGGAATTCGACCCGTTTCCCGCGGCTTTCGGCCAGGATGATCTCGATCCCGGGCCGGTAGATCTTGAGCGGGATGCCCGGCATCCCGGGTCCCGTGCCGAGGTCGAGCAGGGGCGAGGGCAGGTCGAGCATGTTCGCCGGCAGCATCGAGTCGGCGTAGAGCTTGAGGACCATGTTGGCGAAGTTGTGGACGCGGGTCAGGTTCAGATCGGGATTGCGCTCGCGCAGCAGGCTGTGGTAGTCCCAGAGCTGCCCGAGCTGGGTTTCCGTGAGGTTCAGGCCGCAGGAGCGCAGGATGCTCGCCATCGCCCCCATGCTGGCGGGTGCGGCCGGGTCCGGCGAGGGGTGGTTTCGGCGAACTTCCATTGGGATCTTCCAGTAGCCCCATGTGCATGCATTTTTTTGACGCGCGCTGGCCCGTTTTTTACGAAGACAACCACCTGCTGGTCGTCTACAAACCGGCCGGGTTGCTCGTGCAGGCCGACCGCAGCGGGGATCCCTGTCTGCTCGAGCTGGCCAAAGCCTGGGTCAAGCAGCGCCATCAAAAACCCGGCCGGGTCTTCCTGGGCCTGGTCCAGCGCCTGGACCGCCCGGTGGCGGGTGTGATGCTGTTTGCGCGCACTTCCAAGGCCGCCGCCCGGTTGAGCGAGCAGATCAGGAACCGCCGGATGCGCAAAGTCTACCTGGCCGTCGTCGAGGGCCGCTTGGCGCCGGCCTCCGGCGCCTGGTCGACCACATCGAGCGCTCGGAGACCACCAGCCGCATCGTGCCCGAAAAAACCGGCGCCAGCCGCGAGGCCCGCCTGGCCTACCGCGTGCTGGAGACGGACGGCGACCGAAGCCTGGTCGAAATCGTGCTCGAGACCGGGCGCAAGCACCAGATCCGGCTCCAGCTGGCCCACCTCGGCTGCCCGATCGCGGGCGACCTGCGCTACGGCGCCCCGGCCCCCCTGCCGGCGCGTCGGATCGCCCTCTTCGCGAGGGAGATCGCCTGCGAGCATCCCACGCGGCCCGAGACGCTCACCTTCCGCGCCCCGCTGCCGGCCGGGTGGCCGTGGCGGACCCCGGAACCCGCCGACGCGGCGCCGCTCTGGGATTGGGAGGAGTATAAAGATAGTTTAAAAGTTTTAAGTTTTAAGTGTTAGGTTTTAAGTCGACAGCTTGGACGAATCGAGAGACTTTATCAGCCAACCACGCCAGTTTTTCACTTTAACACTTAAAACATAAAACTTAACACTATCTTTTACCGCGTCAGCTGCCGGTACATGATCCGGTGCGGCTGGTCGGCTTCGGTGCCGAGGCGTTTGCGCCGGTCGGCCTCGTAGTCCGAGTAGTTGCCCTCGAACCAGACCACCCGGCTTTCGCCCTCGAAGGCCAGGATGTGGGTGGCGATGCGGTCGAGAAACCAGCGGTCGTGGCTGATCACGACCGCGCAGCCGGCAAAGTTCTCGAGAGCCTCCTCCAGGGCGCGCAGGGTGTTGACATCCAGGTCGTTGGTGGGCTCGTCGAGCAGCAGGACGTTGGCGCCCTCCTTCAGCATGCGGGCCAGATGGACCCGGTTGCGCTCGCCGCCGGAGAGCATCCCCACCTTTTTCTGCTGGTCGGAGCCGGAGAAGTTGAAGCGCGCCACGTAGGCCCGCGATTTCACCTCGGACTTGCCGAGCTCGATGACGTCCTTGCCGTCCGCGATCACTTCCCAGACCTGCTTGTCGGCCGGCAGGCTGTCGCGGCTCTGGTCGACATAGGCGAACTGCACCGTGTCGCCGATGCGGATGGTGCCGGAATCCGGCTGCTCCTGGCCGGTGATCATCCGGAACAGGGTGGTCTTGCCGGCGCCGTTGGGGCCGATCACGCCGACGATGCCGCCGGGCGGCAGGCTGAAGGACATCTTCTCGACCAGCAGCCGCTCGCCGAATCCCTTGCTGACGTTCTCGGCCTCGACGACCACATTGCCCAGCCGCGGTCCCGGCGGGATGTAGATCTCGAGGTTTTCCTGGTGCTTGGTGCTGTCCTGGGCCAGCAGTTTCTCGTAGGCGCTGATGCGCGCCTTGGATTTCGCCTGGCGCGCCTTGGGCGCCATGCGGATCCACTCCAGCTCGCGCTCGAGGGTTTTCTGGCGCTTGCTCTCGGCTTCTCCTCCACTTGAGCCGGGCCTGCTTCTGCTCGAGCCAGGAGGAGTAGTTGCCTTTCCAGGGGATGCCCTGGCCGCGGTCGAGCTCCAGGATCCAGCCGGCGACGTTGTCGAGAAAATAGCGGTCGTGGGTCACCGCGATCACGGTGCCGGGATACTGCTGCAGGTGGTGCTCGAGCCAGGCGACGGTTTCGGCGTCCAGGTGGTTGGTGGGCTCGTCGAGCAGCAGGATGTCCGGCTTCTGGAGCAGCAGCCGGCAGAGCGCCACGCGGCGGCGCTCACCGCCCGAGATGACCTTGACGGGCGTGTCGCCCGGCGGGCAGCGCAGGGCGTCCATCGCCATCTCGAGGCGCGCGTCGAGGTCCCAGGCATCGAGGGCGTCGAGCTTCTCCTGGACCGCGCCCTGGCGCTCGAGGGTGCGGTCCATCTCGTCGTCGGACATCGGCTCGGCGAATTTCTCGTTGATGCGGTTGAACTCCTCGACGAGATCGACCGTCTCCTGGACGGCCTCCTCGACCATCTGGCGCACGGTCTTGGCATCGTCCAGCCGGGGTTCCTGCTCGAGAAGACCCACCGTCAGACCGGGGCTGATGACGGTTTTGCCGTCGAACTCCTGGTCGACCCCGGCCAGGATGCGCAGGAGCGAGCTCTTGCCGGAGCCGTTCAGCCCCAGCACGCCGATCTTGGCGCCGTAGAAATAGGACAGGGAGATGTCTTTCAGCACCGGGCGCTTGTCGTAGTATTTGCTGACCCCGATCATCGAGTAGATGATTTTGTTCGGCTGGTCGCTCATGGCAGATGGTCTCCTTCCAATGGTTCGTTCACGGGTCTTCGGGCGGTGCTGCCCGCCGGGCCGGCCTCGCTTTCAGCGGCGCGGCGACCTCGGGGCTCAATCAGTGTGCGGGCCTCATCGGCCGGTCCGCCGGGTTCAAGTTTACATGGTCTGCGGTGCGGGATCAACTCCCCTTGCGCTCAGCCGGGCCGAACGGCCGGCCAAAACAAAAAAGGAGCCGCCTGCGGTGCGGCTCCTTTGGCTGGGATCAGCGGCGTTTCTGCGCTTCAGCCGGGAAACTCGATGCTGACGGTTTCCTGATCGCCCTTGACCTTCAGCTTGACCTTCAGCTCGAGGCTGTCGTTGCGGATGCCGAGCGCCAGCGGGGTCTTGCCCTTGTCGCCCTCGATGTGGGTGATCTCGCGCACGGCGTTAAAGATCTTCGCGGCCACCTCGGCGCCCGGCGACGGCAGCTCCGTCTCGCGGTATTCGGCGCTGACGCGCAGCGTGCCGTCCTTGCCGCGGCGGATCGCGATCCGCTCGGCGTTGCTGGTTGACGCCGTGCAGGGCGGCCAGCGCCAGCCACTTGAGGGCGGCCTCCTCCTTGTCCTTGTCCTGGCCCACGACCGACATTTCCTTGAGCGGGTCGGCGGTGGCGTAGCAGTCGCAGAGCTCCTGAACTTTCAGATGCAGGTTGCGTTGTTCTTTCATCGGCTGACCTCCTTTTGCTTTGTTGCGGGTCACTGGAAGCAGCCGGTAGTATATTCACTGTTTGTTCTTTGGCAAGCACCGGGTCAGTTGACGATCTCCAGCAGCTCGACCTCGAAGACCAGCATCGCGTTCGGCCCGATCGCCTGGCCGGCGCCCCGGTTGCCGTAGGCCAGCTTGGAGGGGACGAAGACCCGGTAGCTGCTGCCGGTCGCCATCAGCTGCAGGGCTTCGGTCCAACCCGGGATGACGCCGTTGACCGGGAACACCGCCGGCTCGTTGCGGGCGTAGGAGCTGTCGAACTCGGTGCCGTCGAGAAGCTTGCCGCGGTAGTGGACCTTGACGCGGTCGCTCTCCTTGGGCGTGGGGCCGCTGCCCTTTTTCAGTTCCAGGTACTGGAGTCCGCTCGCCGTGGTGACGACGCCCTTCTCGGACTTGTTCTTCGCGAGAAAGGCCTCCTCGGCTTTAAGGTTCGCCTCGGCCACGGCCGCCATTTTTTTGGTCTGCTCTTCCCTGACCTTGGCGGTGAACTCGGACTTCACCTGTTGCTCTTCCTCGGCGCTGACCAGCGAGGGGCGTTTGCCCATGGCATCCTCGATGCCGCGCATGAGCAGCTTGAGATCGAACTTGGCCGGGGCACCCTCCAGGCTCTGGCCGATTTGGCGGCCGATGACGTAGCTGGCCTTTTCGTCGAAGGTTTTCATCTGCGGCGCGGCCGCGGCCGGCTTGTCGGCGGCCCCCACCGGAAACGGGAAAAGCGCCAGCGCGACCGCGGTGATCAGGATGATTCGTTTCATTTGATGCTCCTTTTATGATGACTTCGTAATAAGCCCAATTGGGGCGTTGCGCTCCATCCCGCGCTCGCTGCGGCGTAGAAAAAAAACGCCTCACCCGGCGGGGTTCGCGCGCCTTGCCTGCTCCGCTTCAGCGGGGAACTTGGGCTTATTCCAAAGCCATCGGTCCGTAGGACTATTACGAGTCCATCTGTTCTAGCGGAACCCCGTGTCGGCCGGCAAGCGGCCGATGAGGATCCGGTTTTGTTTGAACCTGCCCATATGGCGGTTTCGCGTCAGTTTGTCAACAGGTTCAGCTCGAATTTCTGCTCGACGATCCTTCGGCCCCACTGGTCGAGTGCGTGCTCCTCGCTCAATCTGAACCCCGTGCGCTCGTAAAGACAGCGGGCGGCATCGAGGCCTTTGAAGGTCCACAGGAAGACCTTCCTGTACTTCCGCTCCCGGCAGAACCCAACGGCGCGGGCGATCAACTCTTTTCCGATCCCCGTCCTCTGATACGGCGGGGCGACGATGAACCATCGCAGCCGGGCGCCGGCGGAAGGTGCCTCACGGCCGTCGATGGCGATCGATCCGGCCAGGGCAGGGCCTGTCCGCACCGCCCAGAATCCGTCGCGGGCGGGGTCGAACCCGCCGGCAAATTCGGCGAGCTCACGGGCGACCTGGGTCTCGAAGCTGATGTCGAAGTCCCAGTGCTCGTGGTAATAGGTCGCGTGGAGCTCGGTGACGGCCCCCACGACACCGGGATGGACCCCGAGGACCCGCATGTGCCCCTCTGCCGTCTTCATCGGTCACTCCGTTGCCGGATGGCTCCCATCCGGCAGGGTGGTGGCGGCGTCGACGATGGCCGACGCCAGTTGCTCTGCCTGGACTGTGGCCTCGAAGAGGTTCGCCCCCCTCAGGTTGGCGCCCGTGAGGTCGGCCCCGAGGAGCCGGGCCCGGCTCAGGTCCGCGCCCCTCAGATCGGCGCGGAAAAAAAGGCCGCCCCTCAGGTCGGCCGCGACGAGACCGGCCGCGCTGAGGTTCGCCTTGAGCAGGACGGCCCGGCGCAGGTCGGCCCCGCCCAGCTCCGCCTGACTCAAACCGGCCTGCCTGAGATCGGCCCCGGCGAGGTCGGCCGCGGTGAGGTCCGCGCCGCGCAGGTCGGCTTGAACCAGGCTGGCGTCGCGCAGGAGGCACCGCACGAGCACCGTCCGGCTCAGGTTGGCGGTGGCCAGGTTGGCCCGGGTCAGGTTCGCGCCGGTCAGGACCGCCAGGCTGAGGTCGGCCGCGCGCAGGTCGGCCTCGCTCAGATCGGCGGCGGTGAGGTCTGCGCCGCTCAGGTCGGCCTCGCGCAGATCCGCGGCGCTGATCCGGCTTTGGCTGAGGACCGCCCGGCTCAAATCGGCGCCGCACAGCTCGGCGGCAACCAGGTTTGCGCCGGCGAGGCTCTCGCCGCTCAGGACGGCCCGGACCCCCTGCCGGCGGCCGGACCGGCACCACAGCCGATGGGCCTCCACTGCCTTTTCAAGCCGGTGCGCGGAACCCGTTTGCCGGACCAGGAGCCGCCGGGCCGAAGCGACCAGGCGCTGCGCCAGAGCGCAGATGCGTCCCGAGAGAGAGACTCGGTTCTTCAAGCGAAGATTCCCTTGGCCGGGCGGATGAGGCGCGTCCTCGAATCGCGGGCGCACCCTGTCAGAAGACGTCTTTGACCGTCAGCGACTTCTGGCGGGCATTCTGCCTCTTGCGGCTTTGTTCGGCGGCGACCATCGCCGCCAGGTTTTCGGTGAAGTAGATGTCGACCCGGTATTCGACCCGGCCGAACTGGTTCGGCACCAGCGACGCCACCAGAAAATTCTTGTCCTTGCGCCAGACCAGGGAGCGGCCGTCCTCGACGGCCCAGGGGATCTCCTCCGGCGTGCCGTATTTTTTCCGCAGGGCATCCAGGGTGCCGGCTTCGTCGGTCTTGAACCGCGTGCGGATCAGGACCGGCTTGCGGGAGGTTTCGCCGAACACGACCTCGATGTAGTCGAAGGGGGTGTTTTTCTTGCGCGCGTACCGGTACATCAGCTTGACGACGGCGTGATCGACGCGCTCCCCGGGCGGGTCGTTGAGCTCGCGGTTCAGCTCGGCCAGCTCCGGCAGGTGCGTTTTCAGAAATCCCGTGTAGTAGGTCTCCAGGTTGATGATGCTGCGCGGCTCGAAGGCGTCGTTGCCCAGCTTGGCGGCCAAGCCCTCCCGAATGGCCTCGGAATAGGGGGTGTCGTGGCCGATGTCGAAGAAGGTGAAGCCGTCGCCGCCGGCGCCGGGCGGCGGCGGGCTCCCGGAGTCGCCGTTTCCGCCGCAGGCGGCCGTCATCAGGGCCGCGATGAAGACGGCCATCCGCATCGACTCGGCGATGGCGCCCTTGAGTGTCGTTGACCTGCTTTTGGCTTTCATAAACTCAAAGTATAGCAAAAACCGGCCGATTTGGGTAGAAGCGGTTTCATCGCCGTCGTTTGTGCCGAAGCCGACACACGGCCGGGCGACGCAGTTACCCGTCCCGCCCGGCGGTTGGCTCGGCGAGCGGTAGAATGTCGCCGATGGCGAAGGGGAATTCGCCGCGGCGGCGGTCTTGAAAATAGGTTTTCATGGTGGCCGCGATGACCCGGAACGCGATCTCCTTCCAGGGGATTTCTGCCTCCGTGAACAGTCTGACCTCTAGGCTTTCCTTGCCCGGGCCGAAGTTCATGTCCGTCAACCGGGCCCGGAACATCAGGTAGATTTGATTGATGTGACAGATGTTGTACATCAGGTACGGGGTCAGGCCGGCGACCCGGGCGAGGGCTTCCTCGTAGGTCTCCCGCGCCGCACCGTCCGCCATGGATTCGCCGTTTTCGAGGTAACCGGCCGGGAGCGTCCACTTCCCGTAGCAGGGTTCGATAGCCCGGCGGCAGAGCAGGATGCGGCCCTCGTGCTCCGGGATGCTGCCGACCACCATGCGGGGGTTCTGGTAGTGGATCGCTCCGCAGGACCGGCACACGTCGCGGGGGCGGTCGTCGCCCGATGGGGTTTCAAGTCCCAGCGCGCCGCCGCACCGGCTGCAATAGCTCATCAGTGGTTTCATTTCAGGCCCAGGATCAGGTAATCGGCGTCTTCCTTGTCGCTGGTCTGCGCGTCGATGCTTCCCGCCACTTCCGGGAGGAACACCGTGACCGGCACTTCCGACCGCTGGCGCACCTGGCGGGGGATCGCCCCCTTCCTGGCGTGGCCGACACCGGCGAGGATCACCACGACGGTACCCGGGTGCGATTTCAAATAATCGATGGCGTGCACCGCCATGGCGGTGTCCCAGACCATCTGAGCCTCGCAGAAATGGGTGAAGTTCATCCCGCCGTGCGCGTGCGCTCCGTACACGCTGCGTATGTAGCCCATGTACTCCGCGTCGATGCTGCAGGTCACATCCGTCAGCCGGCCGCGTTGCGCATCGTCCAAGGAGGCAAACCCGCCGCGCGCCACCTGGCGGGTGATCTCCTGGGGCACATTGAGGCCGATCATCGGCAGCCGCCGCTCACGGGCATACTCGAAGACCCCGCGGTAGAGCGGCCACGGATAGCTCCAATTCTCGGCGTAGATCCGCTCGAAGTCCCGCGGGTCGATTTCGCCCGCGACCCATCGGTCCAAGGAGGCCTGACTGTTTTTACGAAACATTTCCAGCCCGACGGCCACTCGCCCCCCGGCCTCCACCAAGGCCCGGATGACTTGCAGCTGCGCCTGGTGATGGGCCTCCTCGGTGTGGTGCTCCCCCACAATCACAATCCGGTTACCTATCAGCTGCGGGGCGATTTCCGCAAGGCTCATTTTCCGCGCCCGGTGCAGGTCGAACACCTGCGGCGAACCGGGTCCGGCCGCCACGGCGCCGGCGGCACACAGTCCGGCCAGGATCAGCA
Organism: uncultured delta proteobacterium; assembly: GCA_963716785.1. Taxonomy (GTDB): domain Bacteria; phylum Desulfobacterota; class Desulfobacteria; order Desulfobacterales; family SpSt-501; genus SpSt-501. The sequence goes on from CAVQUW010000037.1 coordinate 40,556, forward strand.
CCCAAGATTTTCGCATTTCGGTCACACTCCTTTTGTGCGGGGTCAGGGCCAGCGGTGGACGACCGGCGAGTGTTGCGGCAACAGGACCCGCTTTTCCCGGTTCTGTCCGTCGACGAAGACCAGGGTGCTGAACCGGCCGTAGTGGGTGATCTTGGCGGCGACGGCCTCAGCCTGCCCCGCGGCGGGCGGCAGGAAGACGGCAACGACCCGCCCCACGCTTTCGGGGTGCTCGAACACGCCGAAGAAGGCTCTGTCCGCCGGCGCCCCGGGCGTGCCGTCCGGCACGAGACCGCCTTGGCCGAGATCGAAGCCCTCCGGCGCCTGAGACAGCAGATCCGCTCGGCCGGGGTGCCCGATGAGCAGAAGGTCGCGCCCCGCGGCCGGATAGCGGTCGAACTCGGCGGCGGCGATCACCTTAGGGTTTTTCAAGCCAAGGGATCGGACCAGGATTTCGGCCAGAACGCCGCCTTGCGCCCCCAACGCCCGCCCGATCACGATCAGAACCGAGTCGGAGCCCTTCAGCGAATTGACGGTTGGCGGTATTTCGGACGGCTCGAGCCGGCGAAACACGTGCGCTTCGGGATCGACGACGAGCCGCGTCGGCTGCGCGGGGGCCGTCATCCGGAAGCCGGCGGAGGTGCCGTTCAAGCCAATGGTCTGTGTCGATTGCCGCCCGCCGGACTCGAGGGTCAGGTCCAGCGCCAGATCGAAAGCCGGCGCCTCTTGATGCACCTCGCCGCTTGCCTGCCACCCGCCGCCGCTTTTCTCGCGGCGGACACCCTCGAGGCGCAGGCGCGGCGCCCCCTTGCGAAACACCCACTGGTCGAAGAAGGCCCCCAGCGGGCGCTGCGACCGGCGTTCGAAGACCGCCCTCAAATCGTGCCAGGAGGCCGGCCGGAAGAGGTATTCGCGCTGGAGGTCCCGCAGGGCCTCCCGGAAGGCCTCCTCGCCGATGGTGTTGCGGAGCATGTGAAAGACCATGAACCCTTTATCGTACCCGATGGCCTTGGACACCGGGTCGGTGCGGCTGACGAACCGGGAGAGGGGGGCGTCTTTTTCCGGCGGGACGAGAGCGGCGTAACTGCGCAGGGCCTGAAGTCGATAGTCCCGGGCCTCCGCCTCGGAGGTCTGCTCCTTGGCCCAATAGTCGGCGACATAGGTTGTGAGCGCCTCGCTCCAGTTGCCGAATTCGTAGTCGACCAGCACTCCGTTGCCCCACCAGCAGTGGGCGATCTCATGACCCAGGCTGGTGGCGATGATGAAGGGCAGGCGCAGGACGCTGCCGCCGAGAAGCGTGTAGGAGGGAAACCCGTACCCGGTGGGGAAGAAGTTTTCGACCACGGCAAATTTGGGAAAAGGGTAGGGACCGAAGCGCCGGGCATAGAGGTCCAGGTATTGGGCGACGGCCTTCAGGTAATCTGGGGCAAGGTCCCGGTTATGGGGCAGGAAATAAGTGGCCGTGACGATGTCCCCGACCCTCCGCTCCTGCACCTCGTACGCCGCGGCCGAAAGGGCGAGACCCCGCACCGGGTGGTCGATCTGCCATGTGGAGACGGTGAACCCGCCCTCGTCCCGCCGGCCCAGGCTGCGGCCGGCGGTCACCGCGATGATCCCCACGGGGGCTTTGACCGAGAGGTGGAAAGTGGCCCGGGCGTCTTCAAGCTCCGGGTACCAGCCGGCGCCGGCCAACAGGAAGGTTCCGGCCGCGGTGATGGAGCCGCTGACCCCGAAGCCGGGGTTGTCGGTGTTGAGCGGGTTGACCGGTACCGGGTCGTCGAAGCGCACGGCATAGGAGAGGGACAGTTCGATCCGGTCTTTCTGCCCGCCGGGAGGCAGAGGCACCAGGACCCGGGCATTTCGGAATTCAAAGGGGCAGGCGTCACCGTCGATGGCGACCTGGACGCGGGTGGCGCGCTCCGACAGAGAAAACGCAAGCTGCCTGCGGCCATCGGTCTGGATGCGCATGCGGTCGTGGCCGACGAGCATCTGCGTCGCCGGGACCAGTTCGAGGTCCATGCGGTGCGCGACGTGCATTTGAGCGGCCTGCACGCGGAAGGGAACGATGCTCAACGCAGCGGCCCCGACCGCTATCAGGCAGGCGGCTACCGCGGCTTTCCCTCTGCAGGCGTTTGCCTTCACCGTAAGTCCTCCTCCGTCATGGTCTGGTTTTCTTTCTAGGAAGAAAAGAATAAGTTCTTGCGGGCGCATGTCAAAACCTCTCCCCTCTCCGGCACGCGCCTGTTTTGATGCCCCCCAGGGTAATGGGCGACGGATGCGATGGTCGCCAGCCTGCGCCTGCCCGCAGCCGACTTGACCCGGCCCCCCTCTCTGATGTATACGGGGCCTCAGAGCGCCGTTTCCCCCGTGTACGGCATCGGCCAAAACCTCACCCAGAGGAAATCCCGATGAAGGAGCTTAGAATAAGAAAACGGAAGACGATGGTCATGGGGTTGCTGATCTTTCTGGTCCCGGGGGGGATCTGGAGTGCCGGTCAACTCATCCACGCCTCGTCCGCGCCGGATCAAAGCACCTCGAAAGTTTACCAGATCAACGAAGGGGTTCTGCAGCAGCCGGTCGTCCTCGTGAAGATACTTGCGGAGTCGCTGGCGGGCGAAGCCCACGCCGCCGAACCGGTGCCGCCGTCGGTGGTGCGCAAGAAGTTGCCGGCCGCCTCACCCGCACCCGGGGCCCAGGCTGCCCCGGCCGCCCCACCAGCGGCCGCCGTCCCGGCCCCGACCGAGGCGGTCCAGCCGCCAAAGGAACCTGCGCCGACCCCGGCAGCAACGCCCTCCGTCCAGACTCCCGTCCCGCCTTCGGCGGCGCCGGCCGTGCCGCAAAGGCCCATGGTCGCCTCTCCGAAACCCGAAGCGCCCCCCGCACAGGCCCCCGCCGCGCTGACACCGCCGGAGGCAGCCCCGAAGCCTGAAACCGCCGCCGCCTCGGCTGCGCCGCCACCTGCCCCGCCCATCGTTAAACCGTTTGCGGTCGCCGCGCCCAAACCTTCCACGTCTCCCAAAGCGGTTTCCGCGGCCAAGCCGGCCGTCGCCGCACCCAAGCCGGTCATCGCCGCGGTGCCGACCCAAGGTCCGCGCCAAGCGCATCCTTACTCCGTCTTGCTTGCAAGCTGCCGCGAGCCGGAAAACGCGCAGGCGGCCCTGTCCCAATACCGCCGGCCCGGGTTTTCGCCCTACATCGTCCGCACCGAGGTCCCCAAAAAAGGGGTCTGGTGGCGCACACTCATGGGGTCGTTCAAGACCCTCCAGGAAGCCCTGGCCGCAATCAATCGGCTCAAGTTGAAAGATGCCGTCGTGGTGAAGACCCCCTATGCCAACCTGGTCGGAGAGTTTTCTTCCGAGAAGGATGCCGCCCAGGCGGCCGAACAATTGAACCAAAAAGGCCTCCACCCATACCCGGTAAACGGTTCGTCCGATTCGGTCCTGCTGGTGGTCGGCGGGTTTGCGACTTCCCAGGCGGCAGAGAGTTATAGGCAGGAGCTGGAAGCCAAGGGTGTCGCCACCCAGGTCGTCCGACGCTAGACGGGTTCAGCGGAGGCCCGGCTGCAGCTTCAAAGCAGCCGGGCCCGTCGCATGGCTGGGCCGCCTCAAGGCAGCCATTGTCGGGAAGACCGCCAATTCCAGAATCGCATCCGGCCGGGAATCCAATCCCCCGCTCTAAACGTTCCGCTTGACCTGAGTCCCTTCGATCATTACTGTCTGCCGTAAATTTGATCACATGCTCTTCAATCCAGCACAAAGGATCCTTCAATGGCGAAGCCCGCTCCCCCGGACCTGACCCGCCTCATGCGCAAGGAAACCGCCCTGCTGATCGCGCTTCTGGCGCTGGCTGTGGGGTTTTTCGGCGGCGTCTTTTTCGGCATCTACAAGTCGGGGCCGTCGACCCAGGTGAAACCCGGGGCGGGCGCGCCGGCGCAGAGGGATTTTTCCGAGCAGATCGCGGCCCTTGAAAAGGAAACCCGGCAGAGCCCGGGTAACCTCACGGCTTGGATCGAGCTCGGCAACTTGTACTTCGACTCCGATCAGTTCGAGAAATCGATCCAGGCCTACCGCAAAGCCCTCGAGATCAAACCGGACAACGCCGACGTCCTGACCGACATGGGGGTGATGCAGCGCAAGGCCGGGCGACCACAGGAAGCGATCAAGGCTTTCGACCAGGCTGCGGCCGTCAACCCCAAGCACGAAGTCTCCCGGCTCAACAAAGGGATCGTTCTGCTGCATGACCTACAAGACACGGCCGGCGCCATCCGTGCCTGGGAAGGGCTGCTGGAGATCAACCCGATGGCCATGGCCCCCGGCGGTCATTCCGTCGACCAGCTCGTGCAGTCGCTGAAAAAACAGGCCGCCGGGGCTCCGGAGAAAAAATGAGGGAAAAAGGGTTCAAGGGGCCGAGGGTAAAAAAGCGCTACAATGAATTCTCAGTTGTTTGAGTAGCGGCTGCCGTAGATCAGTTCAATTTCCCGCCGGTCGAACGCATAGTCCGTGCTGCAGTTGTGGCAGCGCATCTCGATCGGGAACGGGCCTTTCTCGAGCATGTCCTTCAAGTCCTCGATGGGCAGCATGGCGAGGACGCTCTGCAATCTTTCGCGGTTGCAGTGGCACATGAACTCGACGCGCCGGTCGCCGAGAAACCTCGGCGCATAGGGCGCAAACTCCTCACTCACCAGCTCCGCGGCGGATTGTTCGGCGCTGAACGCCTCCCCGATCGACGCCAATGCGATCACCCGGCGCTCAAGCTCGGCGGCCAATCGGTCCTTCGCCTGGGGCATGGCCTGCAGGAACAGCCCGCCCGCCCCGGTGACTTCGCCCTCACGGTCGAACTTGATGCTCAGGTTGAAGGCGGTGGGGGTCTGCTCGGAAGTTAGGTAGTAGTACGCCAGATCCTGGGCGATGTTGCCGTGGCGCAGTTCCACCTGGCCGGTGAACGGCTGCTTGGCGTTCTCGAGAAACCGGGTGACCGCGATCAAGCCGGCGCCGAAGAAAGGCGAGAGATTGAAATCCTCCATCGGCTGCTCCACGGGGATCGGCACCTGTTTCAAGTACCCGCGCACTTCGCCGAAGGCGTTGGCCTCCACGACCAGGCCCTTGATGGGCCCGGTGCAGTCGATCCGCAGCGCCAGCCGGTCATTGCCCTTCAGACTTCCCGCCATGAGCGCTGCGCCGAGATAGGCGCGTCCCAGCACCAGGGTCTCCAGGATGCCAAGGTCGTGGTTGGCCCGCATCTCGTTGACCATGCGGGTGCCGTTCAGGACCGCCCCCCGCACGGCGCCGTCGGCCAGCAGGAAGCTGTGCAGTTTGTCCCGCGCGCCGGCCCGGTACTGTTCCTTGATGGTGTCCCCGTAGGGTTTCTTCTTTTCCATTGGACGCCTTATCAGGTTCGTGGTGCAGGCCGCGGAGCCGTGGCTCCGCGGCCTGCACCACCATAAGACGTTTCGGGGGACAACTCAACGGCTGGGCGGCTTGCGTCACCCGGGGCGGACGACCGGCAGCGCGACAAAGGACGGGTGGCGGGCGTTGCGCAGCAGGCGCAGGCGCGGCGCGGGGCTGATCACCGGCGTTTCGAAGTTGTCGGCATCCGCGAAAGAGACGCTGACGCGGATGCGGCTGCCGGCCGGGAATCGATAAGAGGTGGGCAGCAGGGCCAGGGACAGCTCGAAAGGCTCCCCGGCGGGGACGGGCATGCAATCCGCCTCGAAATGCGAGTGGAAGGGCAGCCCCGCATTGTCGAAAGGCGCCGCGGCCGGCTTGCGGTGGGAGGCCCGCAGGTTTCCCTCGGTCAGATACGCCGCCCGGCCGTCCGGGGCCACGGCTTCCAGGGTGACAAAAGCGTCCAAATCCGGCGCTTCGGTTTCAAGCCACAGGTGGACCACGGGGTGTCCCGTGATTTCGGTCGGGGCCGCCAGGGGCGCCGTGGTGTAGGTCAGCGCCTTCTTGTCGTTGGGACGCATGTCGGTGTAGTTTCGCGGCCAGTTCACCGCCGTCCAGCGCGAACCCTTGCCGGTCGTGGTCGTGTAGTCGACGGTGTAAGCGTCGAACCCCTCCGCGGTGCCGGTCGGAACGGCGGACAAGGAACCGTCGTTGACCGAATCGATGCTGCCGGTCCGCCCTTTTCCGAAATAATAGGGTGTGGGCGCCTGGCCGGTGATCGGCCATTGGTCGGTTGAGCGCCAGGCCTCCTTGGGCGGGGCACCCATGACATAGTAGTGCACGGGCGGCTCCCGCATGATGCCGTTGTCGATCCCCTTGAGCCAGTGGTCGAACCAGCGGTGCGCCTCGGCGCCGTAGTCGAGGTCGAATTTCTTCTTCTCCACCTCGCTGTGGTCCAGGGGCCGGACGGTCAGGCGCTTGGGGACGGTGAGGTTCCGGTACCAGAAGAACATGTCGGCGCTGAAAAGGTCATACCAGCCGTTGGTCATGTAGACCGGGACCCCGCTGCGGTTGATGCGCTCACTGAACGGGTAGAGCGCCGAGTTCTCCAGGTAGATCTTGCGGCCGCTCGCGGCGGCGCTGTCGCGGAACGGGAAGGCCTGGATGATGGCCGAAGTCTCCGAAAGCTGGCGGGTTCGTTCCTGGCGGGCCTGGGCCAGCAGGCGGCCGTCCGCGTCGCCGTCCACCGGCGTGACGGCACCGGACTGCAGAAAGGCGGTCGACCATTGGAAGAACGCGGCAAACGCCTTGTTGAACACCCCGCCCGGGTAGCTGATGGCGGTGTACATCTCCATCGGCGCCGAGGTGGGGAAGATCGCTTTCAGGTGCGGGTTGCCCATGGCGGCCGCGGCCATCTGGATCATGGCCTGGAAGGAGTCGCCGTACATGCCGATCTTCCCGTTGCACCAGGGCTGCGAGGCGATCCAGTCCATAATCTCGGTGGCCTCCCTGCCCCCGGGTTCGTGGGAGGGGTCGAACGTGCCGAAGGAGGCCCCCGTCCCGGGGCGCTCCACGACGATGACGGCGTAGCCGTGCGCGACCATGGGTTCGAGCCAGGGGGTCCTGAAAAGGGGGTCCATGATGCGGCCGCGGTCCGAGAGCCAGTACCGGACGCGCAGCATGGCCCGCTCTTTCCACCCCAGGCCGGTCAGCTCGGCGATGATGTTTTTCCCGTTGGCGTCGAAAATGGTGAAGGTGCGCAGGTAGGGGGTGTACTTGAACAGCACGGGCAGCGGCGCGTCCGCCGGCACGCCCTTCCGCGTGGGGAGGATGAGGTCGTAGGCGAGCCGCGTCCCGTTGGCGAGCGGCAGGTATTTCGAAATGCGGGTGCTGCCGTCGTAGGTTGCCTCCGAATAGCCGTGATAGACACCGAACGCGGACGCTTTTTTCTGCCCGCCGAATTTCCGGTGAAGCGCACAGGCGCCGGTTCCGATTCCAAGAACCACGGCAACGACCGCGATGACGAAAAAGGGTGTCTTGACTGCCATGACCGTGCTCATTTCGATCCTCCCGTGGATGAGTTTGACCTTACTTTGAGCAGCAAACGTGCCAGGCTGATAAAACTTATGATTTAAGTCGGTTGCATAAATCATGCGTTCCAGGTTGCCGGTTTTGACAAAATAAGTTGCCTTATGAGGCAATTCGATTCAGAATTGCCGTATAAGACAATTAATAATGAAACCCGGCCATTCACTCGTGGGGGCGCGCCATGCAGGTCGACGAGAACGAGTTTTTCCGCAGGGCCACCCTGCGGATCTCAGGCAGTTTGGACATCGAGGCCTCCTTGTGGGGGTGCCTGCAGGTATTGAGGGAGTACATCCCGGGCGACGAGATCTACCTGCACCTCTACCGCAGCGGCCTCGGGGCCATGCACACGATCGCCGGGGCCACGGCCGTGGAAGGGCGCCGGATGGACAGCATCACCCCGCTGCCTCCCGAGCTGAGGGCCAGGCTGGAATCGGGGCCGCCCAACCCGCGGGTCGTCAACCAGCCCGAGTCGGAGCCGGCCTTTCAGTTCATGCTGAACTACCACGGCCGGCCGGACACCTCCGCGCTCGTGCGGATCCTGAGGGTGGAGGAAGGTAAAATCGGGGTGCTGGCTCTGCTGGCCGCCGGCCGCGACCGCTTTTCCGAAGGGCATGCCCGGTTGTTCTCCCTGCTGGACGAGCCGTTCACCATCGCGCTCGCCAACGCGCTCAAACACCAGGAAATCCTGAGGTTGAAAGACCTGCTGGCGGACGACATCCGCTATCTCAACCGCGAGTTGCTGCGCCGCTCCGGGGAGGAGATCGTCGGAGCGGATTTCGGGCTGAAGAAGGTCATGGCCATGATCCGGCAGGTCGCCCCGCTGGAGAGCCCGGTGCTGCTGCTGGGGGAGACGGGGGTCGGCAAGGACGTCGTGGCCGGCGCGATCCACCGTCTCTCGTCACGCAAGGACGGACCGTTCGTCAAGGTCAATTGCGGGGCGATCCCGGAAACCCTGGTCGACAGCGAGCTCTTCGGCCACGAGAAAGGGGCCTTCACCGGGGCCCTTTCCCAGCGCCGGGGGCGTTTCGAACGGGCCGATCACGGGACCCTGTTCCTGGACGAGATCGGCGAACTGCCGCTCCAGGCCCAGGTCAGATTGCTGCGGGTGCTCCAATACAAGGAGATCGAGCGCGTGGGCGGTACCCGCCCCGTCCCCCTGGACATCCGGATCATTGCGGCCACTAACCGGGAAATGCAGGCAATGGTCAACGCGAGGCTCTTCCGCCAGGACCTGTTTTTCCGCCTGAATGTCTTCCCCATCCACATCCTGCCGTTGCGGGAAAGAAAGGCCGACATCCCGGCCCTGGTCCATCATTTTGTCGCGCGCAAGTCCCGCGAGCTCCGTCTGCCCGCACCTGCCCGGCTCACCCGTGGGGCGATCGACCCGCTGCTGGCCTATTCATGGCCGGGAAACGTGCGCGAGCTGGAGAACGTGGTCGAGCGGGCCTTGATTCTCAGCCATGGGGAGCCGCTCTCCTTTGATGATTTGGTCAAAGACCGAACAAATGCGGCCCCACCGCCGGTCGGCGGGCTTCAGGGCGCGGCGCTCAACCTCGATCAGGTCATCGGCGACCACATCCGCGCCGTGCTGGAGCTGACGGACGGGAAGGTCCACGGCCGGGGGGCGCGGCCGAGCTGCTCGGCGTCAACCCCAGCACCCTTCGAAACCGGATGAACCGTCTGGGGGTGGCCTACGGGAAGAGGCCGTCCCCGGGGCGCGGAAAGCCGTTCGTGAAATAGGAAACGGCGCCTCTTCCCCGCCCCGGCCGTCAAAATTCGAGATGCTTCGGCGTGCGCGGGAAGGGGATCACGTCGCGGATATTGGTGACCCCGGTAGCCATCATGAGGAAGCGCTCGAAGCCCAGGCCGAACCCGGCGTGGGGCACCGAGCCGAAACGCCGGATGTCCAGGTACCACCAGTAGTTGTCGGTCTGCATGCCGCCCTCCCGGATGCGGCCCTCGAGCACGTCGAGGCGCTCCTCGCGCTGGCTGCCGCCGATCAGCTCCCCGACCCGGGGCACCAGGAGGTCCATGGCCGCCACGGTCTTGCCGTCGTCGTTCAGGCGCATGTAGAAGGCCTTGATCTCCCGGGGGTAGTTGTAGACGATGACGGGCTTCCTGAAGTGCTCCTCGCACAGGAAGCGCTCGTGCTCGGTCTGCAGGTCGGCCCCGAAGTGGACCGGGTACTCGAAGGCGCGTCCGGAGGCGTTCAGGATCGCGACCGCCTCTGCGTAGGGCAGCCGGGCATAGGGTTCGGCCACGATCGTCTCCAGGCTTTTCATCAGGTTCTTGTCCACGAAGCGGGCAAAGAGCTCGATGTCCTCGCGGCAGTGCGTCATCACGTGGGCGGTCATGGCCTTGACCAGGTCTTCGCCCAGGTCCATGTTGTCCTCGATGTCGGCGAAGGCCATCTCGGGCTCGATCATCCAGAACTCGGCCGCGTGGCGCGGGGTGTTGGAGTTCTCGGCGCGGAAGGTCGGCCCGAAAGTGTAGACGTTGCCGAGGGCGGAGGCGAACAGCTCGGCCTCGAGCTGCCCGGAGACCGTGAGGCTCGCCTCCTTGCCGAAAAAATCCCCGGCGAAGGGGCTTTCCCCGGGCGGGGGTTCCGGCGGGCGGAGCGGCAGGGTGCTCACCCGGAACATCTCACCGGCCCCCTCGCAGTCGGAGCCGGTCAGGATCGGGCTGTGCAGGTAGTAAAAGCCTCTCTCGCGGAAGAATTGATGCACGGCGAAGGCGCTTTCGGAGCGGATGCGAAAGAGCGCCCCGTATTTGTTGGTGCGCGGCCGCAGGTGGGCGATCGTGCGCAGGAACTCGTCGGTGTGGCGCTTTTTCTGCAAAGGGTAGGTTTCCGGGTCGGCCGCCCCGATCAGGTCAAGCCCGGCGGCACGCAGCTCCCATTTCTGGCCCGCCCCGGGGGACTCCACCAGGGCCCCCTCCACCGCCACGGCCGCCCCGGTCGACACGTCCTTGAGCTGCGCGAAGGCCGGGACGGTCTCGTCGACGATGACCTGAAGGTTTTTGAGGCAGGAGCCGTCGTTCAATTCGAGAAATGAAAACCCCTTGGCGTCGCGCCGGGTGCGCACCCAGCCCTTGACGCGGATCTCTTCCAGCGCGGTCTCGCGGTTCAAGGCTTCCTTTATTGTCGTTCGTTTCATGTCAGATTTCCCTTTCAAAAACTCTGCGGATGCCTTTGAGGCTGCGGGTCGCGCCCAGGGCCGCCATGAGCTTGATGCGCGCCTTGGGCCCCGAGAGCCTTCCTGCCAATATGATGCCCTTCTTCACAAGGTCCGCACCCCCGCCGGGGTAGGCGTACATCGGCCAGACCCCGCCCTCGGGGCAGCGGGTGGTGAGCACCACCGGGAGCCCGGCGCCGACGGCCGCGGCGATCGACGCGACCGCGCCCGGCGGGACGTTTCCGGCTCCAAACCCCTCGACGACGAGACCCTTGACACCGTCCCGTACCAGGTGTTCGATCAGCGCGCCGTCCATGCCGGTGTAGCAGGCGAGCAGCGCCACGTCGGGCTCGATGCGCCGGGTACGGATGAGCGGGCGCGTGACCGCCGGCGCCGGTGCCGGGCGGCGGGTCAGGCGGACGTCGTCGCCGGCCACATAGGCCACGGGGCCGCTTTCGGGGGCCTCGAAGGCGTCGATGTTGAGCGAGTTGATCTTGACCACCTCGCGCGCGCTGAAGATGCGGTCGGTCATCAGGAGCACGACCCCGGTCTCGGGCGGCAGCGGCAGGCTGCAGGCCTTGACGGCGTTCAACAGGTTGCGGATGCCGTCGAAGCCGGTTTCGCTGAAGTAGCGCATCGAGCCGGTGAAGACGACCGGTTTGGCGGAGGCGAGCGTGAGGTCGGCCATGTAGGCGGACTCCACCAGCACGTCGGTGCCGTGGATGACCACCGCACCCGCGACGTCCGGGTCCGCCAGCGCCCGGTCGATGTCGCGGGCGAGCCGGAACATGTGCTCCGGGGTCATGTGCGGGCTCGGCAGGTTCGACCAGAGCACCGGCCTGAGCTCCACCCCGCGGATGTGCGGCCGCAGCTCGGCCGACAGGCGCGCGAACTCGTCCGCCGGCACGACCCCGCGCTCCCCGGCCTGCGGCCGCATGGTGATGGTGCCGCCGGTGAAGAAGATCACGACCGTGCGGCCGGCCTCACGCCTTGGCATATTTCCAGCCCTGGCGGTCCATGCGGTTGACGAAATCGACCAGGTAGTCCACCAGGACCTGTTTCATTTTAAGCCCCTTTTCGGCCGTGCCCTTGGTCGGGCGCGCCGCTCGCCCCGAAGTCGGTCAATTCCTCGAAATTCCAGATCAGCTTGACGTTGGGGTCCATGTCCGGGATCATCCCCTGCGCCCGCGCCATGTCGCACGAGGTCCGGGAAGATGGCGAGCGCGATGGAGGTCTCGCCTTCGCCGCCGTGTCCGAGCCCGCCCCACACCTCGAAGGTGTCCTTGGGCAGCAGGTTGCCGGCGGTCACCCACCAGGCGTCCAGGACCGCGAGGCCGATTTCGGGGTATTTGACCTTCATGTCCCGGGCGGCGATCTCGATCGAGGCGATGTTGCCGTCGTGGCCGTTGATCACCACGATTTTCTTGACGCCCCAGCGGATCAGCGACTCCATGACCTCGCGCAGCACCTGGGTCAGGGTGTCGCTCGACAGGCTGATGCACATGGGCTTGTGGCGGTAGTGCAGGCTCATGCCGTACCACAGCGGCGGGACCACCACGGTGCGCTCCAGGCGCCGGGCGATTTCCAGGGCGATGTCGTAGGCGACGAAGGTGTCGCAGCCGAAGGGCAGGTGCCCGCCGTGGCTCTCGGTCGAGCCGATGGCCAGAAACGCCTTGTCGATCTTGGCTTCCTTGAACGTGTGCTCGGTGAACTCCTCGAGTTTGACTCTTTTCATGAGATCCGTGTCCTTTGTCCGTTTGGGGGTGGCGGGTGCCGCGGCCCGGCCTTCGGCCTTGCGGACGGGGCCGGGCCGCGGCCGCAAGCTACATCTTCGGGTACCAGACTTCCTCGACCTTGTACTTGCCGTCTTGACGCTGATGATGGAGACGCCCTTGAGCGGGACCTGCTCGGCCGCGAGTAGCTGATCTCGCCGGTGACCGCCTTGTACCCCTTGGTGGCGGCCAGGGCTTCGCGCGAGCGCCTTGCCGTCGGTGCTTGCCGGCGCGCTTGATGGCGTCGGCGATCAGGCCGACCGCGTCGAACCCCAGGGCGGCAAAGGCGTTTTCGGGGGACGTCCGTACTCGTTCTCATAGGCCTTGACGAAGGCCAGCACCTCGGGGCGGTTGTCCTCCCGGTAGGTGTGGGTGGAGAAAGTAGACGTCGTTGGCGAGCTTGTCGCCCGGGACCGTGATCGACCAGCTCGGTGTCGAACCCGTCCCCGCTCACGATCGGAAGGGTCAGGCCCGGCTTCGCGGATCTGCTTGACGGTCAGGCCCGCCTCGTTCGGGATGGCCGAGATGAACACCGCGTCGGCCTTGGGGTTGGCGGTCTTGAGGCGGGCGATCTGGGCCGAGAAATCCTTGTCGCCCATCATGAAAAAGTCTTCCAGCAGGACGATGGTCCCGCCGAGTTCCTCAATGCGCTGCCTTGTAGAACTTGGAGAGCGCCTTGGTGAAGTCCATCGAGTTGTCGGTCCAGATGACGACGTTCTTGGCGTTGAGCTTCTTGACCGTGAAGTCGGCGATGGCGAAGGACTGGTCGTCGTCGCCGAAGGGCATCATGAACATGTAGTCGCCGACCCACTTGGGCAGCATCGGGGTGGGTGGCCCCGGAGGTGACGAAGGGGACGCCCTTTTTCTGGAACAGGGGCGCGGCCGCCATGACGAAGGTGGTGTCGCCGTAGCCGAGTGCCGGCCACGACCCCCATGGAGAGCGCTTTCTGGGCGCCGGTGGCGGCGGCTTTCTGGTCGGTCTTGGTGTCGATGCCGATCACTTCGAGCTTTTTGCCCAGCACGCCGCCCTTGGCATTGATCAGCTTCGCCTGGAGCTTGGCGCCGTTCAGCGCCGGGGCGTCGATGGAGGACATCCCGCCGGTGAGGTTGTAGAGGCCTCCGAGTTTGATCGTGTCCTCTGCCCATGCCGGCGAAACCATGAAAACGAGAATCGCCGCAGTCCAATGCCGCCCGAATCCACTGTTGACGTTTCATCCGCTGTCTCCTTTCGATGTTGGTTGGGTTGAAGGTTGAAGGCCTACGATCTCCTCCGCACCGGCCGCAGACGGGGCTCGCGGGTCCCGAAGAGGCCGGCCGGACGGAACACCAGGATCAGGATCAGGAAAAAAGCCATGATGATCTCCGCCAGGCCGTAGAGCTCGAAGCTCTCCTCCAGGGGGCGGAAGAACTCGGTCACCACCGTGAAGAACACCGCACCGAGGCAGGCGCCGGTGATGCTGCCCGTCCCGCCGACCACCACCATGACCACGATGTTGAAGGCCATGATCAGGGAGAAGGAGGTCGGGGTGATCGCAGTCACCAGGTGGGCCCACAGCCCGCCGGCGGCCCCGGCGAAAAAGGCGCCGATGACCAGGGCCGCGATCCGCGTCCGGAACGAGTTCACCCCCAGGCACTGCGCGGCCAGGCTGTCTTCGCGCACGGAGAGCATGGTGCGGCCCAGGGAGGAGAACTTGATTTTCCAGCTGACATAAACTGTGGCCGCCACCCAGGGGAGCACCCACCACAGGTTGGTCAACGACGGCAGACCGTTCAGACCGAGCGGCCCGCGGGTGACGCTTTCCCAGTTGGTGATCAGGACCTGCACGATGATCAGAAAGCCCATCGTGGCCACGGCCAGGTAGTGGCCCCGCAGGCGCAGCACGGGGATCCCGAGCAACAGGGCCGTCAGCGCCGCGCACGCGCCCGCCGGCCAGAAGGGCCGGTAGAAACGGCAGTTCGGTGGTCGCAAGCCAGGCGGGCAGGGCCAGGAACATCTCCTTGCGCGCCGCCGGGAAGGGTCAGGATGGCCGTGACGTAGCCGCCGATCGCCATGAAACCCGGGTGCCCGAGGGAAAAAAGCCCGGCGAAGCCGTTGGTGATGTTCAGGCTGACGGCGAGGATCACGTAGATCCCGACGAAGTTGATGATCGACAGCACGTAGTCGTCCAGGCGGGCGTGCGCCAGCAGGATCAGGCCCGCACCGGCGGCGAACAGGAGGGCCCAGGCCAGGAGGGGTTTTAAGGTCCTCATCAGGCGCGGTCCTCCGTTTTGACGCCCAGCAGCCCGTTCGGCATGAGCAGCAGCAGCAGGATCAGGGTGGAGAAGACGAAGGCATCGCGGAAGGCCGAGTAGATCGGCGGCAGAAGGCCCACGAAAAGGACCTCGGCCAGACCGAGGATGTAGCCCCCCAGGATCGCCCCCGGGATCGAGCCGACGCCGCCGATCACCGCGGCGACGAAGGACTTCAGCCCCGGCACGTAGCCGAGCAGCGGGTCGATCTGACCGAATTTGCCGCCCCACATGAGCCCGGCCATCCCCGCCAGGGCGCTGCCCAGGGCGAAGGCGGACATGATGGTCCGGTTGATGTCGATGCCCATCAGGCGGGCCACGTCGAGGTTCTCGGCCGTGGCCCGCATGGCCATGCCGAGCTTGGTGCGGTGGACCAGGAGGAGCAGGGCGCACATCAGAAAAACGGCGCAGAGCATGATGACGGCATCGATCACCCTGAAGCTGACGGCGCCGACCTGGATCAGGCCCTGCAGATAGTCCGGGAAGCTGAAATTGCGCGGCTGGGCCGTCAGCAGCAACACCCCCAGGTTCTGGAGCATGATCGAGACCGCCAGCGAGGCGATGAACCCGGTGACCTGGGGCGCGCCGCGCATGGGCCGGAAGGCGGCCTTTTCGATCAGTACCCCCATGAGGGCGCCCGCGCCGAGCACCGCCGCGGCGACGACGGGCAGGGGCGCCCCCGCGGCCTGCAGCAGGCCGAGCGTGACGAAGGCCCCGATCATGACGATGTCCCCATGGGCGAAATTGATCAGGCGCACGATGCCGTAGATCATGGAAAAGCCGATGGCCACGAGCGCGTACATGCTGCCGAGAATCAGGCCGTTGACGATCTGCTGGGCGATGTACCCCGGGCTCATCATTGGCCTCCCAGATAGGCGCAGCGCACGTTTTCGTCGCAGGCGAGCTCGCCGCTGGCACCGGACAGGGCGATGCGCCCGTTTTCGAGGACGTACGCGCGCGTGGACAATTCGAGCGCCATCATGGCGTTTTGCTCCACCAGCAGCAGGGTCACCCCCTGCCGGTTGATTTGCGCGAGAACGGCGAAGAGCTTCTCGACGATGATCGGGCCGAGGCCGAGGGAGGGCTCGTCCAGGATCAACAGCTTCGGCCGGCTCATGAGCGCCCGGCCCACGGCGAGCATCTCCTGCTCGCCGCCGGAAAGGCTTCCGGCAGTCTGGCCCGCCCGCTCTCTCAAAATCGGAAACAGCCGTTCCATCCGGCCGAGGTCCTCCGCGACCTCGGTCTTGTTCGTGCGCAGATAGGCCCCCAGCAGAAGGTTTTCCCGGACCGTGAGCCGGGCGAACACCCCGCGGCCCTCGGGGCAGTGGGAGACCCCGAGCTTGACGATCGCCTCGGCCGGCAGGCGGGAGATCTCGATTTCGGGACCGTCCGCCCCGGGACGGTAGTGGATTTTTCCCCGGCTTGGGTGCAGCAGGCCGGAGACCGTCCTTAGCAGGGTGGTCTTGCCGGCGCCGTTGGCGCCGATCAGGGCCACGATTTCCCCGGCCCCCACCTCCAGGCTGACCCCCTGCAGGACGCAGGTCCGGCCCCGAAACACATGGATGTCCTCAAGCCTGAGCATGACGGTCTCCGGGTGCCTTGCCCAGGTAGGCTTCGATCACCTTCGCGTCCCGGCGCACTTCCGCGGGCGTCCCCACGCTCAGGACCCGGCCGCGGTCGAGCACCTGGATGCGCTCGCAGACGGCCATCACCATTTTCATGTCGTGCTCGACCAGGAAAATGGTCATCCCGTGCTCCTGGTGAATGCGCCGGATGACCGTGACCAGTTCCGCGGTCTCCGTGGCGTTCAGCCCGGCCGCGGGTTCGTCGAGCAGGAGCAGGCGGGGTCGGGCGGCCATGGCGCGGGCGATTTCCACCCGGCGCTGCAGGCCGTAGGGGAGGTTGCCGGCGGGTTCTTCCCCGACCGTCCTCAGGTCGAGCAGATCGAGGAACGCGCCGGATGTGACTCCCATCTGCGCCTCCGCGCGCCGGAAGGCCCCGGTGTGGGCGACCGTGTGCCAGAACCCCTTGCCGTCGTGCATGTGAAGCGCCACCTTGATGTTGTCCACGACCGAAAGGTCGTTGAACAGGCGGATGTTCTGAAACGTGCGCGAGATCCCCAGCGCGGCGCTTTGATGCGGGGGCAGCCCGGTGATGTCCCGCCCGTCGAAGACGATCCGGCCGCGGGTCGGTTTCAGCACGCCGCTGAGAAGATTGAAGACGGTGGTCTTGCCGGCGCCGTTGGGGCCGATCAGCCCGAGCAGCTCCCCGGGCCGGATCTCCACGGCGTAGTCGTCCAGCGCGGTGATCCCGCCGAAATGCTTTGCGAGCGCATCGACTGTCAACAAGGCTGAGGGCAAAGGCGGCAATTCTCCCGATTCCAGTCGTTGCTCCGGCGCCCTCCCAAGACCCTGCCCGGGCCTCATTGGGAGAGCACGGCCGACAGCTGCCGGGCCAGTTTGACCAGCAGCGCTGCGTGTTGTTCCTCCAGTTCGTGCAAGGAAAAGCGGGTCGTGGCGGCGTCGAAGCTCACCCCGCCGACCACCCTGGAGGTGTGCCGGTTGAAAATGGGCGCCCCGATGGCGACCAGGCCCGGCACGAACTCCTCGTCGTTGAACGCATAGCCCCGGCGCCGGGTCTCCGCCAGTTCGCGCGCCAGCCGTTTCCGGTCGGTGATCGTGCGGTCGGTTTTGGGCTCCAGCCGCAGGCGCGCGATCCGCGCCTCCGTCTGCCCCTCGTCGCCGAAGGCCAGGGCGGCCTTGCCCGTGGCCAGATAGTGCAGCCCCGAACCGGTGGTGAAGTGGCGGAAGGCCAGGGTGTCCTTTGATTCCCGGCGGTAGACCAGGTAGATCGAGTCCCCCTGCAGGATGCCCACGTCCACGTGCAGGTCGCAGCGCCTGTGGACCTCGTCGACCAGGGGCTTGACCCGCTGGACGATGTCCGCCCGCTGCAGAAAGCCGTAGGACATGGCCATGGTCCGCGCCCCGATGGTGTAGCGCCGGGTCTTCTCGTCCTTGCGCAGGTAGCCGAGCTCGCAAAAGGTGCTCAGGTAGCGGAACACCGAAGTCTTGTTGAGCCCCACGCGCCGCGCGATCTCGGTCAGTCCGAGGCCGGGTTCCTCGCCGCTGAACAATTCCCAGATCCTGAGGCCCTTGGCCAGCGTTTCGGATGTTTGGGGCGCTGTGGTCATGGTCTTGACCCGTCCTGGACAGCTCGCGGCCGACCGTCTTTACGGGGCACGGCCGCGGCGCTGGCCGGCAGTGGTGTTTCCCTGAGGGGAACAGGATTTCAACTATTGGTCCATTATGCATTTCCTGGATGTCCCGTCAAGCCCCTTCACCCCGGGGACCTTGCGGGTCAGTGTTTCCGGAGCAGGGCCTTGACCGTGTCCAGGGTGTCCGCGTCGCGGACCTTCTTGTCCGGCCTGCCGCGCGCGATGCGCGGAGGCGCACGGCCACGCCCGAGCGGTGCCGGGCGGATCGGCGGATGCCCTCGAAGGCGATCTCGAAGACAAGCTCGGGCCGGACGGAGCGCACCGGCCCGAAACGCTCGACGGTGTTCTCGCGGATGAAACGGTCGACCGCACGGATTTCGGCGTCGGTCAGACCGGAATCGGCCTTGGCGAAGGGCACCAGCGCCTCCCCGTCCCGGACGGCGAAGGTGTAGTCGGTGAACAGCCCGGAGCGCGGGTCCTGCCCGGCCTGGGCGTAGACCAGCACCGCATCGACGCTGAGCGGGTCGGCCTTCCACTTCCACCAGTCGCCCCGGCACCGCCCCGCATGGTAGGATGAGGCACGTCGTTTGAGCATCAGCCCCTCGACGCCGCGGCGGCGGGCCTCCATGCCGGAAAGCCCCCAGGTCCTGCCAGGAGCCGGCCGCGACCGGCGGGGAGCGCCGCAGGCGGGGGTCGGCCGCAAGCGACACCAGGCGCTCGAGTGCCGCGGCGCGTGCGGTCAGCGCGTTTTCCCTCAGGTCCGCCCCACCCGATTCCAGGAGATCGCAGGCCATCAGGACCACCGGCACGTCGGCGAGCAGCCGGGCCTCCAGGTTCTTGCGGCCGATGCGCCGCTGCAGGTGTGAAAACCCGAGCGGCCGGTCTTCCCGCCAGGCCAGGATCTCACCGTCGATCACGGTTCCGTCGGGCAGTTTGTCGGCCGCGGCGCGGATCTCGGGGAACTTCTCCGTGACGAGCCCCTCGTCGTGCGACCAGATGAACACCTGCCCTCCGCGGCGGATGACCTGGGCGCGGAGGCCGTCCCATTTCCACTCCGCCTGCCACAGGGCGATGTCGCCCAGCCCGGCCGCATCCCCGTCCAGCGGGGTGGCAAGACAGAACGGGTAGGGGCGGCTGACGTCGGCATCCTTGGTTTCAGGCGAGAACAGCCGCCGGAGAAAGCCCGGATCGGGGTCCCAGTCGCCCATCAGGCGGTGGGCGATGACGGCTTCGGCCACCCCGCCGGCCTGGGCCAGGGAGCGCGTCACGAGGTTCTGGGAGACACCCGCCCGGAAGCCGCCGGTGACGAGCTTGTTCCAGACGAAGCGCTGGCCGTGGTCCATTTCGCGCCAGGCCGCGACCACGGCGTCGCGCTGCTCCGGTTCCGCAAGCCCCCGCAGCGGCAGAAGACGCTCCGTGACCCAGCGGTGAAGCGGAAACCGGCTCAGGCCGGAGGCGGGCGGCAGCACCAGGCTGATGGTCTCCGCCAGGTCCCCCACCGCCTGGTAGGAGGCCTCGAAGAGCCAGTCGGGGATCCCGGCCGCCTGCGCCGCCCACCGGCGCAGCCGCGCGGCGGGGACCGCCTGGCGCGGCGTGCGGCCGGTCAGGAAGTTCACCGTCCAGGCGGCGTCCTCGGCCGGCGCGGTGCGCCAGTAGCCGACCAGTGCCTCGATCTTGGCGTCGGTCCGGGTGGTCTCGTCGAGCGCGGTGGTGAGATCGGCAAAGCGCTTCATCTGCTCGTGTGGGGGCTTCCGTGTCTTCCGGCGCCTGGGCGCCCGTTTTTGTTTTGGTCCCGGTTGGGGCGGCTTCCCGCCGCGAGGTCCTTCCCACTCATCCCCGTCCTCTGACGATCGCGGCAAGATGCCGCTCCCACAAAAGAAAAAGATTTCTCCGGGGGCACATGCTTTTGCTCTTATCCGTCTCCTTTATCAACCGTCCCGCCGAGGGTGGTTCCGATCGCCTCGGCCGCAAGCCCTTTTTCTCTGAGGTAGCGCACCATCTCGTCCGTGTACCCGTGGGTGACCCAGACCCGCTCGGCGCCGCTTTCGAAAACGGTGTCGATCAGCCCGCCCCAGTCGGCGTGGTCGGAGAGCACGAACCCCCGGTCCACGGCCCGCCGCCGGCGAAGGCCCCGGATCTGCATCCAGCCCGACGCGAAGGCCTTGGACGGCCCCGGCAGCCGGCGCATCCAGGGCGCCCCGTCGGCCGTGGGCGGTGCGATCACCAGGGCGCCGGCAAAATCCTCGCGCCTCAGATCGTCCGTGAGCGGTTGCGTCGGCGGCAGGCGCACGCCGGCCTCGCGGTAGACCTGGTTCATCCGTTCGAGCGCCCCGTGGACCAGGATCGGCCCGGGCCCCTCGCCCACGGCGGCCAGGACCCGCTGGGCCTTGCCGGCGGCGTAGGCGAACAGGACGCAGGCGCCCCCGCTCTGCGCGTTGCGGCGCCACCATGCGCCGATGTCGGCCAGCACATCGGCCGGCGCGGGCCAGCGGAACACCGGCAGCCCGAAGGTCGACTCGGTCACCAGGCCGTGGCAGCGCAGAAGCTCGAAGGGCGCGCAGGTGGGGTCCGCCTCGCGTTTGAAGTCGCCGGTGACGACCCAGACCTCCCCGCCGCGCTCAAGCCGCACCTGGGCCGAGCCGAGCATGTGCCCGGCCGGGTGCAGCGAAAGCCGCACCCCGTTCATGTCGACCGCCTCCCCGTAGGCCGCCTCCTGGACGCGGGTCCCGGGCCCCAGGCGGGCGCTCAGCAACCGCGCGGTCTCCGGGGTGGCCAGGTAGCTGCGGGAGCCGGTCCGGGCGTGGTCGAGGTGGGCATGGGTGATCACCGCCCGCTCGACCGGCTGCGCGGGGTCGATGTAAAAATCCCCGGCCGGGCAGTAACAACCACCGGCGGTGACCTCGAGGATCGGGCGGTGTTGGTTGAGGGAAGTCATGCCTCGTGGGTTCCTGAATGGAGTTGGAAGCGGTGCCCGTCAACCGGGGCCGCTGAGCCCCAAGGGCCATGGGGGTCAAGATAACACGGGAGAACAGGAAGGCAAGCACTCATCCGGGGAATCCACAGGAGAACATCCCGGCGCATTCAATAGGGGTGGCGGATCGAACCCGAACGGATGCGAAAGATGCGGTGTCGGACCGGGACCTCGCATTGCGGGGAATTGGTATTTACGGCGGTGCATGAAATGGTCTACATTGAGCCTTCGCAAAAGGGTGAAACCCAAAGATGGGACAGGAGGCGATCAGTGAAAATCAAAACCGAGGCTTCAGCGGACTGGATAAAAGGGCTGATCCGCGATTTCATTGCCACATCACCGGACAACACCATGCAAAGCCCGACCGGGGAGCCGGCATGGGAGGAGGCCCTGGTGGGGTTCGCCTCCGGCGCGGACCCGATCTGGCAGCAGTACAAGGAATACGTCGGGCCCTTCCACTGGACCCCCTGGGAGGTCTTCAACCAGCACTGCCCCGGGGCGCCCGCCGGCGCCGAGGAGCTCACCGTCATTTCATGGGTCCTGCCCCAGCGGGAGGCGGTCCGCAAGGCCAACCGCAAGGCCAAGAGGTTCCCGTCCGAAGAGTGGGCCCGGATCAGGGTCTACGGCGAGGCCTTCAACGTGGCCTTGCGCCGGCACGTGGCCGATTGCCTGACAAAGGCCGGCCATGCCGCCGTCGCGCCGATGCTCGTCCCCAACTGGACGATCGTCAAATCCGAGCGGTTTTCCTATGCCTCCTCCTGGTCCGAGCGCCATGCGGCGCACGCGGCCGGCCTGGGCACCTTCGGCCTGTGCGACGGGCTCATCACCGCCAAGGGCAAAGCCATGCGGGTCGGGTCCGTGGTGGCCAGGATTGTCCATGAAACCGACGCCCCGGCCCTATACCGACCACCGTGCCTACTGCCTGTTTTTCGCCGACGGGACCTGCGGCAAATGCATCGACCGCTGCCCGGTGCGCGCCATCACCGAGGCCGGGCACGACAAGGAGAAGTGCCGCCGGCACCTGGCCCGCGCCAGGGAATACGTCAAAGAAACATTCAAGTTCGAGGGGTATGGCTGCGGCCTGTGCCAGGTGGGGGTTCCCTGCGAGGCGGGCATACCGGTCAAGGCCGCCCGTGAGCTCCTGGAGCGCGGCGAGCTGCCGCCTCCGCCTCCGCCTTTGGCCTGAGCCTGGGGCGGGTCCGTCTCGACCTCCCCCGGGGCCTTGCCGTCACGCGGCGGGTTCGCGCCCGGGGGCGGAAATCCCGCGGCGCTCCAGCAGGGACCCGTCCTGCCGGTAGAGGTCGATCAGCGCCTTGAGGTAGTTGGCCAGGGCCCGCACCTCGGCGATCCGGCTGATCAGAAGGTCCCGCTGCGCCTGGGCCACCAGGAAGCTGGTCGATTTCCCCACGCGCAGCTTCTCGGTTTCGGTCCGCAGCTTCTCCTCATCGAACCTGCGGGTGACCGATGAGGCGGCAATCTGCTGCTTGGTGCGGTTGACCTCGATGTAGGCGGTGCGGACATCGACCTCCACCAGCTGAGAGAGGTTGTCCAGGGCTTTTTGCGCCTGCTCCCGGCTCGAGCAGCGCCCGTCGGTGCAGGGCTTCCGCCTCGCGGTTGAAGACCGGGTATTGAAACCTGACCCCCGCCAGGGCGTCATAGCTGGTGTCGTTGACGTTGCCGACGGACCCTCCGAAGGAATTCGCATACCCGCTTTTGCCGAGCGTGACGAAAAGATCCATCAGCGGCAGCACCCCGTTGCGGGTTTTGACCAGCTCCAGGTCGCCGCGCTGCATCTTCAACCGGGCCTCGTTGATCACGGGGCGCATGCGCAGTCGCGACGGCCGCATGCAGCTCGACGTCTTCCAGCTTGATTTCGGGCAAGGTCGGCTGGTGGATCAGATCGATCTCCCGCTGCCAGATCCCGGGTCCCGCGGGGTTGAGCAGCCGCAGCAGCTGCAGTCGGATCGACTCCTTGTTGGCGCGTGCCTCGATCAGGGCCTGCTCCTGTGACGCCACCTCGGCCTGGACGGCCGCCAGCTCCGCTCTGGCCAGCCGGCCGACGGCGATCAGCTCCTCGGTTTCGTCGAGCTGCTGACGGGCGACCTTCAGCGACTCTTCGACGATTTCGATCTGACGCCGGGCCAGCGCATAGTCCCAGTAGGTGCGTTCCACCTCCGCCACCAGCGACTCGGTAAAACCCCGCAGCTCGTATTCGGACATGCGCGTGTCCAGGCGCGCCTGCCGCAGCCGGGCCAGGTTCGCCTCCGTTCCGAACCCTCTGAGCAGCGCCTGAGTGACCGTCATGCCCAGCCGGGTCGTGTAAAATTCGTCATCGTAAAGAGAGGAGTCGTTTAGCTGCGTCCCGGCTTCCAGGGCGATGCGCGTGCCGGTCGGGAAATATTGCTCGAGGGAAATCACGCCTTCGGCAGCATCGGTGGTGAAACCTTCGGTCTGGGATCCGACCCTGGCGAGTCGCTCGCCCTTCACTCGGCCGGCGGAGACTTCCGCACCGGCCACCGGGTCGAAAACCGCTCTTTCCTGGTCCTCGAAGGTTTGCCGGATCGAGGGGTCCAAGCGTTCCACCAGCAAGGAGTGGTTGTTTTCAAGACAGAGCAGGATGGCTTCGGTGACGGTGACCTTCAAGGGCCCCGGCGGTACCGCTCGCGCGGCGGCCTCCTCGGGGGCGCGGTGGACTCCCGGCGCATGTGCACCGCCGTGTCGGCGGGCACATTCGGTCCCCCGGCCGCACGATCGATCTGCCTTTCGACCCGCGCACAGGAGGCCGGTGCCAGGAGCAACCCGCACACGGCAAGGCACCCCAGCAGGTGCAGACAGCAGTTCGCCACCGTCATGTCCGATTCCTGCAAATCCGGTTCCCTCCATTTTTTCATTGCAATATCGATCTTAACAAAGCAAAGTTCCCCTGAGAGGTCAAGCCGCCCGCGCGCTCGGGCAGCACCCATCCCAATGTCCACCGCGAGGTTGTTTTACCATGAAATCGGGCGGTCCCAAAATTTTTCTTCTTGCGGTTCTTCTGATCGGCGCGGCAGCGGGGTCCGGCTGGATGATTTTCAGCCGGTATCAAGACCGGTCCGGTTCGGGCAAGGCAGGCAGGTGCTGCGGCCGGTGCCGGTGGAAGTGGCCCCGGTGCAGCGCGGCCCGATCGCGCTGCGGCGCACCTTCAGCGGTGAGCTGGAGGCCCTGGCCGAGTTCGTGGTGGCGCCTAAAGTCAGCGGCCGCGTGGAGCGCGTGATCGTGAATATCGCCGACCCGGTAAGGCGCGGCCAGGTGGTCGCCGAGCTGGACAATGACGAATACGTCCAGGCCGTGGCCCAGGCCCGGGCCGATCTGCTGGTCGCGAAGGCCAACCTGTCCGAGGCGGAGAGCGCCCTGGAAATTGCCCGTCGCGAGTTCAAGCGCACCGAGTCGCTGTCTGAAGCGCGGGATCGCCTCCGATTCCGAATTCGATGCCGCCCGGCAGAGTCAGCTGGCAAAAGAGGCGCAGCTCAAGGTCGCCGCGGCCCAGGTCACGAAGGCCGAGTCATCGCTGGAGACCGCCAGGATCCGGCTCGGCTACACCAAGGTGACGGCCGGCTGGACCGGCGGCGGGGAGGAACGCGTCGTCGCCGAGCGCTACGTGGACGAAGGCCAGACCGTCGCCGCCAACGCGCCGCTGCTGTTGATCGTTGAACTCGATCCCATCGTCGGGGTGGTGTTCGTCACCGAGAAAGACTACGCGCAGCTGAAACCCGGGCAGAGCGTGGCGTTGACCACGGACGCCTATCCGGAGGAACGTTTTGCGGGCCGCATCGATCGCATCGCCCCGGTCTTCAACAAGTCCACCCGGCAGGCGCGGATCGAGATCACCATCGACAACCCGCAGCAGCGGCTCAAGCCCGGCATGTTCATCCGGGCTGACGGTGGTGTTGGATCAGGTGCCGGATGCCACCATCGTCCCGGAGCAGGCGCTGACCATCCGTGACGACCGGAGCGGTGTGTTCATCGTCGATGCGGAGGGGCGATCGGTCGCCTGGCGCGAAGTAAAAGTGGGCATCCGCGACGGCGACCGGGTTCAGGTGGAAGGCGAGGGGCTGTCCGGCCGGGTCGTCACCCTCGGCCAGCAGCTGGTAAACGACGGCTCCGCCGATCACGATCCCGGCCGCACCGGACAACCCCGCCGTCCGCCAACGAAAAGGCGGACCCCCAATGAATCTGCCGAGATTCAGCGTCAGGCGCCCGATTTTCACGACCATGGTGACCCTGATCTGGTCGTCCTGGGGGCCGTCTCCTTGAGCCGGCTGCAGATCGACCTGCTGCCCAACATCGAGCTGCCGACGCTGACGCATCCGCACCGAGTACGAGGGCGCCAGCCCCGAGGTGATGGAGCGGCTGGTCACCCAGATCATCGAGGAGATCGTCGCCACGGTGCCCGGGGTCGAGGAGATCACCTCCTCCTCCTCGGAGGGCCGCAGCACGGTCCGGGTCAGCTTCGTGTGGGGTACCGACATCGACACGGCCGCCCTCGACGTGCAGGGCAAGCTCGAAGACGAGATCAACGAGCTGCCCGATGACATCGTCCGGCCCCGGATCCGCAAGTTCGACATCGCCAGTTTTCCGGTCGTGCTGCTGGGGATTTCCAGCAACCTCGATCCGGTGGAGCTGACGGAGCTGATCGAGGACCAGATCCGTTACCGCTTTGCCCGCATTCCGGGCGTCGCGCAGGTCGACGTCTGGGGCGGCTTTCAACCGCGAGGTCCGGATCGAGCTGGACCCCGACCGGATCAAGGCCCTCGGCCTGCCCCTGGACCGGGTGCTCGAGGCCATCCGCGACGCCAATCTCGATCTTCCGGCGGGCAAGATCGAACAGGGCCGCTATGAGGTCACGCTGCGCGCGCCGGCCGAGTTCGCCAACCTCGATCAGATCCGCGACACGGTCATCGTCCAACGCGACGGCGCCGCTGTCACGCTCGGCCAGATCGCCGAGGTCACGGACACCTACGAGAAGCTGACGCGCATCGTGCGGGTCAACGGCGAGCGCGGGCTGCGCGTGGCCATCCGCAAGCAGGCCGATGCCAACACGGTCGAGGTGTCCAAACGCATCCTGGCCGAAATCGAGGCGGTCAACCGGGCCTTTCCGCAGATCAAGATCGTCCCGGTCATCAACCAGGGCAATTTCATCGAGCGCTCGATCGCCAACGTGGCCCACTCGGTGCTCTACGGCGGCGGGCTGGCCATCGTGGTGCTCTTGTTTTTCCTGCGCAACCTCCGCAGCACCCTGGTGATCTCGCTGTCGATCCCGATCTCGATCGTGGCCACCTTCGCCCTGATCTACTTCGGCGGCTTCACGCTCAACCTGATGACCCTCGGCGGGCTGGCCCTGGGGGTGGGCATGATGGTCGACAGCTCCATCGTCGTGCTCGAAAACATCTTCCGCCGCCGCGGCGAGAAGGGCGAGGCGCCGGCGGAAGCCGCGGTGGAGGGGGCGCGCGAGGTCGGGCCCGCCATCGTCGCCAGCACCATCACCACGCTGGTGATCTTTCTGCCGCTGATTTTCGTCCGCGGCGTCACCGGCATCCTCTTCAAGGAGCTCGCGTATGTGATCATTTTTTCGCTGGTCTGCTCGCTGATGGTCTCGCTGAGCCTGGTGCCCATGCTGGCCTCCAGGCTGCTGGCGCCGGGCGGCCGGCCGCGCGAGGCCCCGGCGTCGCCGCCCCACCGCTGGGCCGCCGCCGCCTCTTCCCTCTTCCCGGCCTCGACAACGAGTACCGCGGCTTGCTGCGCTGGGTCCTCGACCGCCGCCTGGCCACCGTCCTTGCGGCCGCGGCCGTGCTCGGCGCCAGCCTGCTGCTCCTGCCGCTGATCGGCACCGAGTTCCTGCCCCCGAGCGACGAGGGCGAGGTGCGCGTGACCGGCGAGATGGAGATCGGCACCCGGCTCGAGCTCGTCGACCGGCAGACGCGCGTGATGGAGAGAATCGTTGCGCCGGCGGTGCCGGAGGCCGTCGCCTCGGTGGTCAGTGTCGGCTCCTCCGGCTGGCGGGCCGACGCCGGTTCGGAGGGCGAGATCCGCCTGTCGCTGGTGCCGGCCGCGCAACGCGAACGCTCCAACGTGGAGATCGCCCGAGACCTGCGGCGCCTTTTGGACGGCCAGATGCCGGGAATGGAGATCCGGTCCGGGCGCCGCAGGGCCAGTTTCTGCTGGAACGGCTCCTCGGCGGCGACGAGGGGCTGACGGTCGAGATCCGCGGCTACGAGCTTGCGACGCTCGACGCCCTGGCCGGGAGGGTGGCGCGGGTGATTGCGGATGTGCCGGGCATCACCGACGTTCAGACCAGCCTCGAGGCCGGCATCCCCCAGCAGGAGATTCGCATCGACCGCGAGAAGGTCGCCGACCTCGGGCTGAGCGTGCGCGACGTCACCAGGCTCCTGGAAACCGCGGTGGCCGGATCCAAGGCCGGCGAGTACCGCGACGGGGGGCAATTCCTACCGCATCCTCGTCCAGCTCAAGGACGCCGAAAAACGCTCACTGGACGAAATTCTCGACCTGACCCTGACCACGGCATCCGGCGAACAGGTGGCGCTGCGCAACCTCGTCACCACCGAAGCGAGCCGCGGCCCGATCCTGATCGACCGCAAGGACCAGCAGCGCATGGTGACGGTGCGGCCAACGTCGCCGGCCGCGACCTGGGTTCGGTGGCCGCCGACGTGCAGGCGCTTGGCTCAAATCCCACGCCCGGTCGGCTACGATCTGACGGTCGCCGGGAACTTCGAGGAACAGCAGAAGGCCTTCAGCGAGCTGGTCATCTCGCTCGTGCTCGCGCTGGTCCTCGTCTACATGGTGCTGGCCTGTCAGTACGAGTCGCTGCGCGATCCGCTGGTGGTGATGTTCTCGGTGCCGCTGGCGGCGGTCGGGGTGCTGGTGACGCTGTTCGTCACCGAAACGACGCTGAACCTGCAGTCCTACATCGGCTGCATCATGCTGGGCGGGATCGTCGTCAACAACGCGATTCTGCTGGTCGACCAGGCCGGTCGACTGATCCTCGAAGGGATGCCCACGCGCGACGCCCTGGTCGAGGCCGGCCGCCGCCGGCTGCGCCCGATCCTGATGACGACCCTGACCACGATCCTCGGCCTGCTGCCGCTGGCGCTCGGCATCGGCGAGGGGGCCGACGCCCAGGCGCCGCTGGCGCGGGCGGTCGTCGGCGGTCTGACCGGTTCGACGCTGATCACCCTGGTGCTGATCCCGGCCGTCTATTCGTTGTTTCACCCCGATCCGCAAGCGAGCCGCGGGTGACAAAGTCCCGGGAAGAGAAGCGCGGCGGGACCGGTGGCCGTCCGGCCCTGTTTCTGATAGGCTCAATGTTGATGGAACCGTTTCCCATAACGTCGAGGTGACCATGCGAACCATCACCGCCTGCTCCCAGGACTGCCCGGACACCTGCTCGCTGGTGGTGGAGACATCACCCGCGGGCCGGGTGCGGATCGACGGCAACCCCGATCACCCCTTCACGGCCGGTTTCTGCTGCGCCAAGCTCAAGGCCTGGCACCGCCGGCTGGCGCAGCCCGAACCGGGTCACCACCCCCCTGCTGCGCGAGGGGGGCGGGTGGCGCGCGATCGGCTGGGAGGAGGCCCTGGAGGTCTGCGCCCGGAGGATCCAGGCCTTGCGGGCCGAGCCGCTCTCCATCCTGCACCTCGACAGCAGCGGCAACATGGGGCTGATGTCCCTGGCGGTCCAGCATTTCTTCAACCGCCTGGGGGCCAGCCGGGCCGCCGGCAGCCTCTGCGTCGGGGCCGGCATGGCGGCCTGCCAGGCCGACTTCGGCGCCGTGGAACACCACACGCCCGCCGATCTGCTGAACGCCCGGGTGATCGTCAACTGGGGCCGGGACATCGCCCGCACTTCCGTTCACCTGACCGCGCTGGTCCGACGGGCCCGCAAGCAGGGCGCCCGCGTGCTGACCCTCTCCCCGGGCGGCGACGGCCACGAGGCCTGGAGCGATGAGTTCATCCGCGTGCGCCCCGGACGGGACCGCTTTCTGGCGGCGGCGGTGTGCCGGGCGCTGATCGAGGGCGGGCACGTCGATTGAGGGCTTGAAGGAGGCGGCCGCCAACTGGCCGGTGTTCCAGGACCTGGTCATGGCGCAGACGGTGGAAGAACTGGCCGGGGCCTGCGGGGTCGGTCGGGACGCGGTGGCGCGCCTGGCCGAGGTCTACGGCTCCGGCGGGCCGACGGCCACGCTGATCGGCTGGGGGCTGCAGCGCTACCTCTTCGGGGCCGAGAACGTGCGCTTCATCAACGCCCTGGCCCTGGTTTCCGGCCAGATCGGCCGCCCCGGCGGCGGGTCCTACGTGATCGCCCCGTCCCACCGGCACCTCGACCTCGCCTGGCAGGCCCGGCCGGGGCCCTCTCAGGTCGGCCGTTTCTTCAAGCCCACGATCGGGCGTGACATCCTGGCGGCCGACCCGGCGGTCAAAATGATCTGGGCCAACGCGACCAACCCCGTCAACCAGTCGCCGGATTCCCCGCGGGTGGCCGAGGCGTTCCGGTGCGGTCG
The DNA here is from genome assembly GCA_963716785.1 of uncultured delta proteobacterium. GTDB lineage: Bacteria > Desulfobacterota > Desulfobacteria > Desulfobacterales > SpSt-501 > SpSt-501. The sequence goes on from CAVQUW010000037.1 coordinate 69,999, forward strand.
CCTTTCAAGGTGGTGGTCGACGCCTTCATGACCGACACGGCCGAGCTGGCCGACCTGGTGCTGCCCTGCACCCTCAACCTGGAGCAGGAAAACCTCAACCCGTCCTATTTCCACGACTTCATCAACTACGCGCGCCCGGCCTTCACGCCGCCGGCCGGCGCCCGCAGCGATCACTGGATCCTCGACCCAGGTGGGGCGGCGGCTCAGCCCGCCGGTCGATCTGGAGTCGATGGAGGAGCTGATGACCGCGAGCCTGCCGCCCTCGGCGGCCGGCGGCCTTGAGGAGCTTCGCCGTCGCGGCTACGTGGAGGTCGGCCGGCCCCCGGTGTCGTTTGCGGGCCTGCGCTTCGCCCACCCGGACGGGCGCTACCGCTTCCCGGAGGCGCTCAACCCCGAGCCGCCGGCGCCGGAGGGGTTCCCGCTGCGGCTGCTCAGCCTCATCCGATTGGATGCGACCCACTCCCAGATTCTGCCCGAAGACCACACTCTCCCGCCCGAGGTCTACCTGGCCCCGGGCAGCCCGGCGCGGGCCGACCTGGACGTTTCGCGGCCGGTCTACCTGGTCTCGCCCCTGGGGCGGCTTGCGGTCCGGTTGGCGGAGCTGCCCGGCCTCCACCCGGAAGCGGCGGTCTGCCGCCGTGGCGACTGGCTCAAGCTGGGGGGAGGGGTCAACCGGCTCATTGCCGACACGGCCACCGACGACGGCCGGGGGGCGGCGTACTACGCCCAGCACGTCCGGCTCGAGAATTGATGGATTATGAAATAAAAAAGGCTGAAGGCTGAAGGTTGAAGGTTGAAGGCTGAAGGTTGAAGGTTGAAGGTTGAAGGTTGAAGGTTGAAGACTGAAGGCTGTCAGCTCAAGGAAAAATCAAATTATACTGAGTTCTCCCCGGAAGTCGGCCTTGACCCTCTGGGCGCGTTCGAAGTAGGTCCTGAGCTGGCGCTGCACCGCCCCGTAGACCGTGCCCTCCGGGTAGACCCCCTTCTCGTCGGGCACGCCCGCCGGCACCCCGGTCAGGATCTCGATCCCTTCGGCGACCGTTGCCACCGCATAGACGTGGAATTTTTTGCGCTTGACGGCATCGATGACCTCCCGACGCAGCATCAGGTGCCGGGCGTTGGACGCGGGGATGATCACCCCCTGCTCGCCCGTCAAACCCTTGTCGCGGCAGACTTCGAAGAACCCCTCGATCTTCTGGTTGACCCCGCCGATGGCCTGGATGAAGCCTTTCTGGTTGACGGAGCCGGTGACGGCGATCCCCTGGCGGATCGGGATTCCGGAGAGGCTGGAGAGGATGGCGTAGAGCTCGGTGGAGGAGGCGCTGTCGCCGTCGATGTCGCTGTAGCTCTGCTCGAAGGTGATGCTGATCGCCAGGCTCAGGGGGTAGTCCTGGGCGAACACTCTCCCCAGGTAGCCGGAGAGGATCAGCACGCCCTTGTCGTGGGTGCTGCCGCTCAGGTTCGGCCTCGCGCTCGATGTTGATCATGCCCGGCTTGCCCATGAAGGCCTCGGCCGTGATGCGCACCGGCCGGCCGAAGGAGAAATCGCCGATCTGGTAGACCGCCAGCCCGTTGATCTGGCCGACCACGGCCCCCGCGACGTCGATCATGATGGTGCCGTCGCTGTAGGACTCGTGGACCTTCTGCTCGTAGAGGCTGTAGCGGAACCGGTGCTGGCGGAAGGCCTTCACCACGTGCTTCTCCGAGACGACCTTGGCCTTCTGCCGGCGGGCCCAGTAGTCGGCCTCCTTCAGGACGCCGAGCAGCGGGCCGAAGCGCACCGAGAGCTTGTTCTGGTCGGAGACGTACTTCTCGCCGAACTCCACGATGGCGGCCACCCCCTGGCGGTTGTACGGCAGCAGGTTCTCCTCGTCGCAGACCCGGGCGATGAAGCGCGCGTAGAGCTGTACCGTTTCGGGCGTGCGCGACACCTCCTGGTCGAAGTCGGCCCGCACCTTGAAGATCTTGTTGAACTTGGAATCGAAATTCTGAAGTACTTCAAAGGTCTCGTAGCTGCCGAGCAGGATGACCTTCACCTCGAGCGGGATCGGCTGCGGCTTGAGGGCGGTGGTGCCCGATCCGGCGTCGTCGGGCAGGTCCTCGATGGTCAGGCACTTGGTCTGAAGGGCGCGCTTGAGCGCTTCCCACACGTAAGGGTGGGTGAGCAGGGGCTCGATCTCCATGATCAGGAACCCGCCGTTGGCGTTCAGCAGCGCACCGGCCTGGACGAGGCTGAAGTCGGCGTTGACCGCGCCCATGAACGCCCTTTTTTCGATGCGGCCGAACACGTTGGCGTAGGTCGGGTTGGTCTCGAAGATGACCGGGGCGCCTTTCATCGGCTCGCGCTGGACCAGCACGTTGACCTTGTATTTCTGAAAGGGCGCCCGGGGCGGCTGAGCCCAGTCCGGGGCGGCCGCCGTCTCGTTTTTCTCGGCCGGCAGGAACAGGGTGAAGTTCTCGACGATGTCCGCCTGCAGGCGCTCCAGGTGCTCCAGGATACCCGCGCAGTCCTTGAAGTCCCGTTGCAGCGGTTCGATGCGCCGCAGGACCAGCTGCCGGACGACCGCGTCCATCAGCCGCTCGATGTCGGCGTGCAGCTGGGTGTTGAGTTTCTCGATCTTGCGACCGGCTTTCTCGATCTCATCCTGGACCAGACGGGCGCGGGCGTCGATCTCCGCGCGGGTCTGCTCGGGGAGCCTCTGGTAGTCTTCGGCGGAGAGGATTTTCCCGTCGATGATCGGCACCACCGGGTACTCTCCCTGGCTCGAGTCGATGTGCAGACTGTGTTCGGCCGCCACGCGTTCGATTTTCTTGAAAATCACGGTCTGGCGGGCATTGTGCCGGGCCTTGATTTCCGACAAGCGTTTGAGGTAGGATTCGCTCTCGAAGCCCTTGGGGATGTCCCGCTTGAGGTCGCCGATCAGACGGCCGACCTTTTTTGAAAAAGAGCTGCCGCGGCCGGCCGGCAGGGCGATGGCCTTTGGGCGGAACTCGTCCTCGAAGTTGTTCACCAGGCACCAGTCGTCGGGCACGGGCTGGGCTTTGGCGTGTTTGCCGGTGAGCTCGCGGGCGATGGTGGACTTGCCGGTCCCCTCCTCGCCCGTGATGAAGATGTTGTACCCGCCGCTCGGCATGGTCAGGCCGAACTCGATGGCCTGCACCGCGCGCTCCTGCCCGATGACGACGTCGAGGGGCTTGAGCTCGGAGGTGAGCTTGAAATCGAAGACTTTCGGGTCGCAGACCCGGCGCAGCGCCGAGGGTTTGAGCGCGAAATGTGTGGACATGACCGGCTCCTGGCAGCGGTGGGGTTGAGTGGGTTCGGGCTTTCAGATTTGAACTGTAGCCCAATCTGATTTTTCTGACAAGCGATCGGGCGGCGGCGCGTTCCGTCGGCGGCAACCGGCAAGCGGGTTCCGCAAAAGCCGGGTGCGGCGCCCGGCGATGGAGAATGCCATGAAGTGGAAAGAGTCACTGGCCATCGGGGTCGCCAAGGTCGACAGCCAGCATCAACGCCTGGTGAACATGATCACCCAGTTGGAGCAGGCCCTTGGCCGGGGTGACGCGCTGCAGGAGATGGGCCGTATCATCAAGTCCCTGGTCGAGTACACCCGCTACCACTTCAAGGACGAAGAAGACTTGATGGAACAGATCAGGTTCTCGGGGAAAACGGAGCACAAGAAGCTGCACGTGGACCTGATCGAGGAAGTGCGCCGGATATTGCTCGCCCTCCGCGGCGGGACAACGATGTCCCCCGCGGACTTGATCGACTTCCTGAGACACTGGGTGGTCGATCACATCGAAAAGGAGGACGTCAAAATCGGCGCTGAAATGAAGCGCTTCCGAGATGAGACGGCCGCGGGCGGAGATCGGTCGGGCGGCCTCGATCGAGTGCCCACCCAGGAGATGCGGGCGACCTTGTCCCAGCTGAAAACCCTGCTGGCCAAGGAACTGATCCAGGCCGACGATCATGCCGCCAAAAAAGCCGACCTCCTTGAAAGATACGCCCGTCGATTTTCCCCGAAGAGCGCTGTCGAGATCACCGAGGAGTACGCTCAGCTCAGCACTCTGGCCGAAGAGGGGTTGATCGAGGCCGATGAGGTGCAGCGTTTCCGGGAGAAGCTGTCTCAGCGGATCGACCTGCCGTCGATCCTCGCCCATGAGGAAAGCGCCGAAGACCGGTTCGAGCGGCTGCGCCTCTTTCTGAAGCAAGAGGTCATCACCCAGGAAGCCTACGACCGCTGCAAGACCGACCTGCTCAAAAGGATTTAGCCCGCCTCCGCACTGCCGGCCGCGCCGAGAGGTAATCATCGAGGCAGCGGGCCGTGTGAGACTTGTGGGCGAGTTTCAGCAGCGCGCCCGGCGGCCCCGCCGCCACGAGGCGCCCGCCGTCCGCCCCGCCTTCCGGGCCGAGATCGATGACGTAATCGGCCTCCTTGACGATTTCCAGGTTGTGCTCGATCACGGCCACCGTGTTGCCGGCCGCGACCAGGGCCTGGAGCACGTCGATCAGCCGCCGCACGTCGGCCAGGTGCAGGCCCGTGGTGGGCTCGTCCAGGATGTAGAGCGTGTGGCCGTTCGACGGCTTGGCCAGCTGCTCGGCCAGCTTGATGCGCTGGGCCTCGCCGCCGGAAAGCGTCGGGCTCGGCTGGCCCAGGGCGAGATAGCCGAGCCCCACGTCGCAGACGAACTGAACCGCCCTGCGGACGGGCGGTATGGCGCTGAAGAAGATGAGCGCTTCGGCGAACGTCATCGCGAGCACGTCGGCGATGGTCTTGCCCTTGTAGCGCACCTCCAGGGTCTCGGGGTTGAAGCGGGCCCCGTCGCAGACCTCGCAGGGCACGGTGACGTCCGGCAGGAAGCTCATCTCCACCTTGGGCCAGCCCTGGCCCTGGCAGGCCTCGCAGCGGCCGCCGGCGACGTTGAAGGAGAACCGCCCCGGCAGGTAGCCGCGCGCGCGGGCGGCGGGGGTGGCGGCAAAGAGCCGGCGGATGTCGTCGAGAAAGCCGATGTAGGAGGCCGGGACCGAGCGCGGCGTGCGGCCGATCGGGCTGTGGTCGACCTCGAGCACGCGGGTCACGCTCTTCCAGCCCGTGATGTCCCGGCAGGCGCCGGCGGGGTCCGCGGCGCTTGAGCAGGCGGTTTCTCAGACCCTTGAAGAGGGTTTCCTTGAGCAGGGTGGATTTGCCCGAACCCGAGACCCCGGTCACGGCGATCAGGCACCCCAGGGGGAAGCGGACGTCGATCCCCTTCAAGTTGTTCGCGCGGGCGCCGGCCACGACGATCCCCGGTCCCTCCGCCGTGAAGCGCCTGCGCGAGGTGAGGGCGCGGGTGTGGCCGTCGATCAGGGCGCCGGTCACCGAATCCGGGGTGCGTCGGATGTCGGCGAGCGCGCCGACGGCCACCACCCGGCCCCCCTCCCGGCCGGCCCCCGGGCCCAGGTCGATGATCGTGTCGGCCGCCCGGATGGTCTCCTCGTCGTGTTCGACCACGAGGATGGTGTTGCCGCGGTCGCGCAGCGTCTTGAGCGCCTCGACCAGAACGCGGTTGTCACGGGGGTGGAGGCCGATGGTGGGCTCGTCCAGGATGTAGCAGACCCCGGTCAGGTTCGACCCCAGCTGGGCCGCCAGCCGCACCCGCTGGGCCTCGCCGCCGGAGAGCGTGTTGCCGCTGCGGCCGAGCGACAGGTACGAGAGCCCCAGCTGGTTGAGCAGGGCGAGGCGGGTCGTGATCTCCGCCACGATCGGCGCGGCCACGGGCTGCTGGGGCCCGGCGAAGCGCAGGCCGCTCACCCGCCGCGCCACCTCGGCGCAGGGTTGCGCGACCAGGTCCCAGATGGACAGGCCGCCGATCTTGACCGCCAGCGCCTGCGGCTTGAGCCGGCTGCCGCCGCAGGCCGCGGCAGACCGGGGCTTCGCGCGGCTCCTCCTCGTCGGTCGTCGCCGCCGGCGACCCCCAGGCCGTGGCAGGCCGGGCAGGCGCCCTGCTTGCTGTTGAAGGAAAAGAGCCGCGGGTCCAGGGGGTCGAGGCCGATGCGGCAGGCCGGGCAGATGCCGTGGACGCTGAACACCTCCTCCCGGCCGCGGCCGTCGACGATGCTGATGTGGCCCCCGCCTTCCTCCAGGCTGCGGGCGATCAGGGCCTCCAGGTCCTTGGCCGGCAGGCGGCCGGTGACCACCTCGATGGTGTGCTCGTGGTAGCGGCTCAAGGCCATGCCCGCCGTCAGCCGGGTGAACTTGCCGTCGATCCGTGCCTCACCCATCCCTTTCTTCAACGCGCGCTCCATGACCTCCTTGTGGAACCCCTTGCGGCCGAGCACCTTCAGCGCCAGGACCCTGGCCTTGCGGCGGCCGAAGCGCGCGCGGACCTGGCCGAGCGATGGCGGTCTCGCTCTGGGCGGCCAGCGGCCGGCCGCAGCCGGGGCAGTGCTGGGTGCCGAGCTTGCTGTAGAGCAGGCGCAGGAAGTGGTAGATCTCGGTCAGGGTCGCCACGGTGGAGCGCCGGCTGGAATAGCTGATGCGCTGCTCGATGGCCACGGTCGGCGGCAGCCCCGTCACGAGGTCCACGTCCGGCCGCTCCAGGATCTTCATGTACTGGCGCACATAGGGGGCGAGGCTTTCGAGGTAGCGGCGCTGGCCCTCGGCGAAGAGGATGTCGAAGGCCAGGGTGGACTTGCCCGACCCGGAGACCCCGGTCAGCACGACGAGCTGGTTGTGCGGGATGCTGAGCCGGATGTCGCGCAGATTGTGCTCGCGGGCGCCGCGCAGCTCGATCGTGTTCATCTGCGGCGGGGCGCTGTAAGCGGCGGCGGCCTCGGCGACACCCGCCCGGTCCGCCCCGGATGCCTTCAGCCGCCCGCGTTCGTGGAGGTAGGCCTTCAGGAATCGGCCCGTGTGGGAGCCCGGGTTCGCGGCGACGCTCTCCGGGGGGCCGGCCGCCACGATCTCGCCGCCGGCCTCCCCGCCCTCGGGGCCGAGGTCGATCACCCAGTCGGCGGTCTTGACGACGTCCATGTTGTGCTCGATGACCAGCACGGAGTGGCCGGCGTCCACCAGCCGCTGCAGGGCGGCCAGCAGGGTCGCGATGTCCTCGAAGTGCAGACCGGTGGTGGGCTCGTCGAAGATGAAGAGCTTGCGGGTCTTCTCACTGCCCCCGGGGGCCAGGAAGCGCGAGAGCTTCAGCCGCTGGGCCTCCCCCCCGGAGAGGGTGTTGAGCGGCTGGCCGAGGCGGATGTAGCCAAGCCCCACTTCGGACAAGGGCGTCAGGGCCGCCGCGACCTTGGGCGCGTCCTCGAAGAATGCGAGCCCCTGGTCGACCGTCAGCCCCAGGATGGCGCTGATGTTGTGCTCCCGGTAGCGGACCTCCAGCACTTCCGGCCGGAAGCGCTGCCCGTTGCAGTCCGGGCAGGTGATGAAGACATCCGAGAGAAACTGCATCTCCACCTTCTCGAAGCCTTCGCCCTTGCACGTCTCGCAGCGCCCGCCGGCGACATTGAACGAAAAATGCCCCGGGCCGAGCCCGCGCTCCCGGGCGTCCTCGGTGTCCGCGAGCAGCTTGCGGACCGGGTCGAGCGCCTTGGTGTAGGTCAGCGGGTTGGCGCGCGGGGTGCGGCCGACGGCGCGCTGGTCCACCAGGACCACCTCGTCGACGAACTCCACGCCCTCGATGGCGCGGTGCCGGCCGGGCCGGCCCTCCGGGGCGCCCAGGGCGCGCCGGAGCGCCTTGAACAGGATCTCCTCCGCCAGGGTCGACTTGCCCGAGCCGGAGACGCCGGTCAGGCAGACGAAGAGACCGAGCGGGATGCGGACGTCGATTTGCTTGAGGTTGTGTTCCGCCGCCCCGAGGACGGTCAGCCAGGCCCCGTCCGGTTTCCGCCGGCGGGCGGGGATCGGGATCCGGCGCACGCCCCGCAGGTACTCGCCGGTCAGAGACCCGTCGATCCGGGCGGTGGGGCCGAAATACATCACCCGGCCCCCTTTTTCGCCGGCCTGGGGGCCGAGGTCGAGGATGAAGTCGCTTTCGCGGATGATCTCCGGGTCGTGTTCGACCACCACCACCGTGTTGGAGAGGTCCCGCAGGCCCTTGAGGATGCCGACCAGCCGGTGGTTGTCCCGGGGGTGCAGCCCGATGCTCGGCTCGTCGAGCACGTAGAGCGTGTTGACCAGGGAGGAGCCCAAGGCCGATGTCAGGGCCACGCGCTGGACCTCGCCGCCCGACAGGGTGCGGGACTGGCGGTCCAGCGTGAGGTAGCCAAGCCCCACGTCCTTCAGGTACTTGAGCCGGTGGCGGACTTCGGTGAGCACCAGGCGGCTGGCCTCGTCCGAAGCGGGGACCGGGATCGCTTCGAAAAAATCCGCGGCGGCCGCGACGTCGAGGGCATAGACCTGGGCGATGGTCAACCCGTTCAGGCGGTAGAGCAGGGTCTCCGGCTTGAAGCGGGCCCCGTCGCATTCGGGGCAGACGTCGTAGCTGCGGTAGCGGGAGAGGAACACGCGCACCGGCATCTTGTAGGTCTTGGTCTCGAGCCAGCGGAAAAAGCCCTCGACGCCGTAGTAGGACGGCGTCCCCTGGACGATCTCCGCCTGCTGGGCGGGCGTGAGGTCCCGGAAGGGGACGTCCATGGGGATCTTGCCGCGCCGGCAGAAGGCGGCGAGATCGTCGTACTCCGTGCGGCCGCCGTTTACGCCCCCGAAGGGCTTGATCGCCCCCTCGGCCAGCGACAGGCCGGGGTCGGGGATGATCAGCTCGAGGTCGATGCCGATGGTGCGGCCGAAGCCCCGGCAGTCGTCGCAGGCGCCGATCGGGCTGTTGAAGGAAAAGGAGTTCGGCAGCGGCGCGCTGTAGGCGATGTGGCAGGCGGCGCACTCCAGGCGGCTGCTGAAGGCGTGGCGTCCCTGCGGCGGGGTCAGGACCTCCAGACGCCCGTTGCCGAAACGGAAGGCCAGCTCGACCGAATCGAGCACCCGCTGCTTGATCATCCCGCCGCAGTGCGAGGCGGTCGACCACCACCGCGATCTCCCGCTCCCCGGGGGCCGGGCGCCAGTCCTCGAGCAGGTCGACCCGCCCTTCGCGGGTGATGCGGTCGAAGCCCAGGTGCATCAGGGCGGCGCGTTGGTCCGCGGCCGGGGCGTCATCCACCGGGTGGGGGAAGGCGATGATCACCAGCGCGCCTTCCGGCAGGCCCTGCAGCATCTCCCACACGTGGGCGGGCGTCTCGGGTTCCACCGCCCGGCCGCACTCGCGGCAGTGCAGCCGCCCGAGCCGCGCATAGAGCAGCTTGACGTAGTCGGTGATCTCGGTCATGGTCCCGACGGTCGAGCGCGAGGTCCGCACCGGGTCCTTGCTGTCGATGGCGATGGCCGGCGGGATGCCTTCGATCCGGTCCACCTGCGGCCGGTCCATGCGGTCCAGGAACTGCCGGGCGTAGGGCGAGAAGGTCTCGATGTAGCGGCGCTGCCCCTCGGCATAGAGCGTGTCGAAGGCCAGCGAGGATTTCCCGGACCCGCTGACACCGGTGACGACCGTGAAGCGGTTCAGGGGGATCTCGAGCTCGATGTCCTTGAGGTTGTGCTGACGCGCACCGACGACGTGAATGGTTTGATGCTTCATATCAATCCTTACGGTCGAATATTCCCTGCCGCGGGCGGCAGCCGGATTCAACGGCCCGGGTCGCATCGACTCGGAGGCGATAAGGTAACTCCCGGTGGTCGGATTTGCAAACGGGTCTTCGTGCTTGCCAATCCGGACGCCAGTGGTTAATGTACGTAGACTCTTTTTCGTGCACGCGACTAAATCCCCATTCCGCTTCACGGCCGGATTCACGGCCCCGGCGGACACAAGGATACCGATGAGCCACCGTATGTTCCTGACACTGATCGCGGCCGTTTTTCTTCTTTGCCCGAGTGGCGCGACGCTCGCCGCCGATGAGGTCCGCGTGCCGGAGGACGTCACCCCGGGGCTGGCCCACCTGTTGCGCCTGGTGGGACCGGGTACCGGCGGGGTCTTCCAGCCCGAGCAGGTCGCCCGGATGCTCGATTTCGTCGATCGCCCCAAGCCGGGCCGGGCGATGTACGTGCCCGATTCCCTTGACAGCGGCGCCGCCAGCTACCTCGACTTCGACGTGCGGATGGGGCTGGAGGATCTGCTGCGATACACCTTCAGCCCGAAGATCCCCTGGTTCGCCACGACGCCGTCCTCTTTGCGGACGACGGCCTGGACAAAAACCGAGCAGCCCTGGAAGGCGCTGCCCCGGGTCTGGGAGTTGCTGGGTGATTTGACCGCTCCGGTCGTCATCCGCGGCATGGAATCCGTGGAGAACACCCCGGACCTGTCCTCCGGGGGCTACCACCGCTACGACACGCACCGGACCCTGATCCTTTTCCGCCACAACGATCGGCGGGTTTTTCTCTCCCTGGCCCGGCAGGTCGATGCGTCCGAGGTCGGGAAGAAAGGCTACATCATCGGCGATGACGGCGACTGGAACTATTTCTACTCCGGAGAGCCCGGGCTGACCACCACGGGCCTCGGCTGGGTGAAGTCCTACATGTTCGACTCCGTCAGCATCTCCGTCATCGCCGAGACGGCCAAAGGGGCGCCCGGCGTGCGCATCGCCAACTTCAAGTGGCTGCGGGCCGGATGGTCCGGACTCAACGTCGTCCAGAGCGAGCACATCCACAAGGGGCTCAAGCGTTTTGCGCAGACCTCCAAAGAGGTCCTGGAATCCCCGCGGCTGCCCGCGGTGAAAACCCTCGAGGAGGCCTGCCAGCGCATCGCCACTCTCTCCGAGGCCCAGATCCGTGACAAAATCAGGGCCTACCGGAATCTGCTGGAGGCGCGCGGCGATAAGCTCAACGGCGGCGCCCGCAAGAACCTGCCGGAGGTGTTCTGGGACGACGGCCACTGGGCGCGGATGAGCCGGGAGGAAATGGAGTCCGTGCTCGTGCTGGAGACCCTGAAAGTCCACCTGGGCCGGGCCCCCGAGGAAGAGGCGCGCCGGTTAGTGATGCTTCCATCCCCTCAGTCCCCAAACCAGGGCGGCTAAGGCGACTGTCGTGATGGCGGCCGAGGTCAGGGCGGTGGCCGCGATCCCGCCGGCGAGCCAGACAGGGCCTCCCAGCAGCGCGCCGCCCACCCGCCCCAGCCCCGCCGCGGCGTAGTAGGCCGCCAGCATGGTGGCCCGGGCCTGGGGTGCCAGCTCCGTCGTCAGCGACAGGACGGTCACGATCGTCATCTCGAAGACGCAGAAGTGGACAAAAAGCGCCGCCAGGGCCAGCCCCGCCGATGTGGCCACCACCGGCAGCGCGGCATACGTGAGGACGCACAGCGCCACCCCGCCGATGGTCAGGCGTTTCAGGCCGATCCGGTCGGCCACCCCCGCCGCGATGAACTCCCCGGCGAGCTCCGCCGCCCCGATGACGGCGGTGCCCATCCCGACCGCCAGCAGGCTCAGCTGAAAACCGCTCTCCAGCCAGACCCCGTAGACCACGAAGAGGTTGTCCATCGCCACGTTGTGGAGGAAGGCGAAGACCACCAGGCCCCAGGCGGCCGGGTTGCCCGCAAGCTCCCTGAACCCCCGGCGGTAGTCGAACCGCGTGGTGCCGGCCCCGTGCGGATGCGGCTCGGCCGGGAGCGCGAACCACAGCAGGATCAGGCCCAGGGCCCCGGCCAGGCCCAGGGCCAGGAAGGCGGCGCGCCAACCCACCCGATCGATCAGAAGCGCGAGGGCCGGAATGCCCAGCAAGGTGCTGCCGGCCCAAGCCGTCTCCAGAAACCCCACGGCGAGACCCCGGCGCCGGTAGGGCACCCGCACGCTGAAGTAGGCCTGGACGGCGGGGTCGAAGATGCTTTTCCCGAGCCCGGCCAGGAATTGGGCCGCCATCAAGACCCCCAGGTAGGGGAAGATCCCGCCGGCGCACATGCCGACCGTGAGCATGGCCATGCCGCCGATCATCATCGCCCGATAGCCGAACCGGTCCGCCACCGGCCCGAACGCGAGACCCAGAAGGGTGGTGGCCCAGTTGACCGCGATCAGACTGGTGATGGAGGTCAGCGGGACCCCCAGTGCGCGACTCAAATCCGGCGCGAACGGGTAGATGAACCGCCGCGCCGTGTTCAGCGTGATGCGGCAGGCAATGGTGACGGCGATGCGCGCGACGAGGGTGGCGGTGGTGTTTTTTTGCATCGGTCGGTGCTATCGTCTCATGCGGGGATGGGGTGAACCGCACAAGCGGGCGTATTCCCCGCCGCTTGCGACGGGGAGCCCCAAAAGGTTGTTACCGATTCCATGGTCTCTTCGGACCCATGGCTCCCGGAACCGCCGGTGTCATCGGCAAGAGGCGGGTGGTTTGCCGAAAAAGTCTGATATTGCACATAAAAACAATAGATGCGTTGACTCTTCGGGGCCGATGGCATAAAATGGCCCTTGTGTCCCGACCAGCGGACCCAATCCCATCGCAAGGAGTCGACGGCATGGACCCCAACCCCAACGACCCCGGCGGCGCGCCGGCCCCGGTCCCCCAGGCCGATGCGCCGATCGAGCTCAACCAGGATGCCGGATCGCTTGGAGCCCGGCCCCCGGCGGCCGCATCCGCCGAGGCCGTGAACCAGCAGAGGATCCTTGCCGCCCGGCCGCAGCAGGCCGTTCCGGCCCGGGCGGCCGCCGCCCGGCCGCAGACCGGAACGCCGATGTCGTCTGTGGCGGCGTCCCCAAAAACCGCGGCGTTGCTGAAAAAATACGAAGGCCAGCCGATCGGGATCAACTACGACAATTCGGCCGAGATCCGCGAAGCCGTGCTTACCCATGTCAACAGCGAGTACTTCAGCGTGCTGGTCAAGGACAAGCAGCTCAGGTTCACGTTCCCGTTGCGGACGCTGCTGACCATCGTCGAGGGCGAAGGCGGCGTCGACACCGGCGCCCGCGGGGCCCCCGTCAAATTCAAGGCCGTGGTCAAGGTCTATCCCCTGGTCCTTTTTTAACCGGAGGCATTCGGCCTCACGGGGTTTTTAATGCAAAAGCGGGTTCGAGTGGTCCTCTACGGCAGCCTGCGCCACGGGTCGGGGGGGGCATGCGCGGACGAGTCGCCGGGACTCGACCTCGCGCAACCACAGTCTCTGGCGCGCGTTTTAAAACTCCTCCGGATACCCTCCAGACAAGTCCAACTCGCCATGGTCAACCACCGCGCGGTGGCCCCGGACGCCCTGATTCACCCGGGCGATCGCCTGGCGCTGTTTCCCAAAGAGTACCCGATATTCGCCGACTGGAACAGTCAGCGCTGCTGAACACGCGGCCTTGACCTCCGTGAGCCCCGCGAGCCGCAGGGGGTCGCGCCGGCGAAGAAAACCGGGCTCGCGCGGCGCATCCGCCAACTCCAGGAGCAAGGATCCTGCCATAGCCCAGGCTGCGCGTCAGGTCAAGCCCGCCGCCCGGCCCGGCCCGCAAGCGCCGCGACGGCAGTCGCGCTCACGCCGGCTTGACGGCAACGAGCCAGTGGTTACTATGGCCCAGTGTTTTTTTATTTAAAATCATCTGAAAAAGGAGTAAATGATGAAGCAGTGGGTTCTTCCGATCGTTGCGGTTTGCGTCCTGGCCCTCGTGGCCGGTTGCGGCTCCAAAAGCAAACATCATAACACCGATCTTCCCGACCCGAAGGGTTACAACGCCCACTTCGGGGACATGGATTCCAACCAGGATGACAAGGTCGACTGGCCGGAATTCAAGGCGTACTTCCCCAAAGCCGACCCCAAGGTCTTCGCGGCCATTGATCTGAACCAGGACGGATCGATCGACCACGACGAGTGGCACCGGTTCAAGGAAGCCCACGGTTTGAAACACAAGGAGTGATGAAATTCAAGGTGCGTGGGGCATGTCCACCCGGATGCGCCGCGCACCCCACCTGACGGCCTTGAACTCTGGGATTATGAGGGCCCTGATGCGATACACCCCCATCGATCCGGCACTGTTCGTCGAAAACCGCAGAAGGCTCGCCGTGCGTCTCAAGCCCGGTTCCATCGCCGTGCTGAACTCCAACGACGTCATGCCCACGAGCGCGGACGGCGTGTTCCCGTTCGTGCAGCAGACCGATCTGTTCTACCTCAGCGGCATCGACCAGGAGGAGAGCACCCTGGTGATCTTTCCCGACGCCCGGGAGGAAAAACATCGCGAGATCCTCTTCCTGCGGGAGACCAACGAACAGATCGCGCTGTGGGAGGGCCGGAAATACGCCAAGCAGGAGGCGGCCGACCTCGCGGGGGTTCGCACGGTGTATTGGAACTCCGAGTTCGAGACCGTTTTTCGCGGTCTCGCCGTTCAGGCGGAGCGCCTCTATCTGAACACGAACGAGCACGCGCGGGCCGCGGTGCTGGTGGAAACCCGGGATGCCCGGTTCGTCAAATGGTGCCGGGAGAACTATCCGCTGCACGCCACCGAGCGCCTGGCGCCTCACCTGCACCACCTGCGGGCCGTCAAGTCGGCCATCGAGGTCGAGCAGATCAGAAAGGCGGCCGAGATCACCGGCCAGGCCTTCCGGCGTCTGCTCGGCTTCATCCGGCCGGGCGTCTGGGAGCACGAGATCGAGGCGGAGATCGTCCACGAGTTCCTGCGCCGGCGTTCGCGCGGACCGGCTTTTCAGACCATCGTCGCCTCCGGCGGCGATTCCTGCACGCTGCATTACGTGGCCAACGACAAGCAATGCCGCCCCGGCGATCTGGTGCTGATGGACTTCGGGGCGGAATACGCCCACTATGCCGCCGATCTCTCGCGCACGGTGCCGGTCGACGGGCGCTTTACAGCGCGCCAGAAGGCCGTCTACGAGGCCGTCCTCAACGTGCAGAAGGCCGCCATCGGCATGCTGAGGCCGGGAGCCACCTTCGAGGCCTACCACGCCGAGGTGGGCCGGGTGATGGAATCCGAGCTGATCGGGCTGGGTCTGCTCGATGCCGCCGCCGTGGCCTCTCAGCCTAAGGACAAGCCGCTCTACAAACAATATTTCCCCCACGGCACCTCCCACCACCTGGGTTTGGATGTCCACGACTACGGCGACAGATACCGCCCCTTCGAAGCCGGGATGGTCCTGACCTGCGAGCCGGGGATCTACATCCGCGAGGAAGGCATCGGGGTGCGCATCGAAAACGACATCCTGATCACCGCGGACGGGCCGGCCGACCTCACGGCCGGGATCCCGCGCGAGGCCGAGGAAATCGAAGAGATCATGAATGCCCGTTAACCCCATGCCCAAGCACCTGGTCATCGTCGGCGCCGGCCATGCCCACATGACGGTGCTGAAAAACCTGGGAGTGTTCGCCGCGGCCGGGCATCGCGTGAGCGTGATCGGCCCCAACCCGCATCACTACTACTCGGGCATGGGGCCCGGGATGCTCTCCGGCATCTATCGACCCGAGGAGATCCGCTTCGCGGTGCGCGACATGGTTCTGGCGCGGGGGGCCGGGTTCATCGAGGATGCGGTCGTGCGGGTGGACCCCCGGCGCCGGGAGCTGCACTTGAAATCCGGGGGGACGGTCGCCTACGACGTGGTCTCCTTCAACACCGGCAGCTCCGTCCCTCTCGCCCCGGCGCTGGCGGTGCGGGGGCGCGTGATCCCCGTCAAGCCGATCGAAAACCTCCTCGACGCCCGCCGCAGAATCCTCGCCGGGCTGGATCAAAAAAAGTTGGCCCTGGTCGTCGCCGGCGGCGGCCCCGCCGGGCTCGAAATCGCCGCCAACCTGCGGCGGCTGGTTCACGACGCCGCGGGCCGCGCCGGGATCACGCTGGTGGCCGGCGGGCGCTTGCTGGACGGTTTCGATGACCGCGTGCGGGCGCGGGCCCTGAGCGGGCTCAAGCGTCTGGGGGTCACCGTGGTCGAGGGTTGCCGGGTCGAAGAGGCGAACGACGGCGGGGTCGGGTTGTCGACCGGCCGAACGCTGCCGTTCGACTTCATGCTCATGGCGGTCGGTGTCCGACCGACATCGCTCTTCGCGGATTCCGGGCTGCCCACCGGGGAGGACGGGGGGCTGCGCGTCAACCGCTTTCTCCAATCCGCGGCGCACCCCGAGATATTCGGCGGCGGGGACTGCATCAGCTTCGACCCGCGGCCGCTGGCCAAGGTGGGCGTCTATGCCGTGCGCCAGAACCCGATCCTGCTTCAGAACCTGCAGCGGGCCCTGGCCGGCAAGGAACTCATCCCCTTCACCCCCCAGCCGCGCTACCTCCTGGCCTTCAACATGGGCGACGGCACGGCCATCGTCAGCTGGAAATCCTTCGTCTTTGACGGCCGGCTCGGCTTTGCCCTGAAAAACTATCTGGACCGCCGGTTCATGCGGATGTTTCAGGAGTAGCCGCTTTTTGCGATTGCGCTGCTTGCCTTCCCCGTGTCCATTCCCCCCGGCAGATTGATCAGGGATCATACGATCATCACGGAAATCGGAAAGGATGTCGATGGCAGGTGACGGCGTTTTTCAGAACGCATCCCGAGGCGCCGGTTGACATGGGCCTTTGGACGCGGCACCGGTGGGGGTGGGAAAAACCCGAGTGGCTTTTTTTCGTTTTTACTTTTGGGTTGCTGCTGCTGCACCCTTTGCTAAACGGCTACCCGTTCCTTTTCGGCGACTCCTGGGCCTATGTCTGCAAATGTCCGGATGGGACGCGCAGCCCGGTCCTCGGGTGTGTGCTGCGCCCCGTGGTGCTGGCCGCCGGCAACTGGGGCTATGTCGTTTTTCAATGCGCCGCCGCGGCCTTTGCGTTCACTTTTTTATCCGGCATCGTCCTGAAGCGGAAGCACACCGTCGCGCTGGTCGTCTCCGTGCTGGTATCCGGCGCCGGCATCTTCGCGGGTTGGATCCTGGCCGACATCTGGACCCTCATCGGGCTGGTCTGCCTTTTCGCGATAGCGGCCGGCTATGCCTTTCCCTCCATAGCCCTGCTGTTGTCGCTCGCGTGTTCGACTCATTTCGGTAACTTCCCCACCTATTGTGCCGCGGCGCTCATGGTGTTGCCGCTGGTGCGCGAGAAGGCCAAATTTGCCGTGCGAACCGCGCTGTGCATCATTGCGGCCCTTGTCTTTGTGGTGGCGGCGAATTCGTTCGGCGGGGTCCTCAAACTCAGCTCGGGAAATGGGCCCATCTTCCTCGCCGCCAGAATTCTGCATGACATGCCCGAGTTGTTGGAAGACTTGTGCCGGGACGAACCGGGATTCGGGTTGTGCCGCAGGAAGGAAGAAATCCGCCAGTGGAACCAGACGGACCCCGGGTCTTTCATCTGGATTGTGTCCGAAAATCTGGGCATCGACTTCCCGGAGTTCAACGGCCTGTCGCGCAGGATCATTGCCACCAGCGTCTCCGGGTTTCCGGGGTATTACTTTAAACATCTGACCGCCGCCGTGCGCAATACGATCCAATTATTCTCTTTTTTCGAAATTTCGGACGGACACGTTCCTAATTCGCAGGACTCCTACGTGTTGGAATCCATGCAGGCGTGTTTCCCCAAGGACACGGAACAATACCTGAAATCATGGCAGGGCGGCGGCCGACTCCAGGGTTTTTTGAAACCATTGGATCTGCCGTTGACGGTCCTGTTCTGGGTGGCGACCCTCGGTTGCCTGATATCCGTCATAACGTGCCGGCACACGCGGCATGCAGACCCGTTGATTCTACTGGCGATGTTCGCCCTGATCGCCGTGGTCCTGAACGCTTTTTTCATGTCCAACCTCAGCGGCGTTTTCAGCCGCTACCACACCCGGGTCGGTTTTTTGCTGATATTCCCCGGAGTGGCGCTGATCTGCCGGTGGATCGGGTCGCGGGTTGGAAGAATCCATCGTCGTTTTTCAGATGCCCGCACCGGGCCTTAAGGCCCAAACTCGGAAAGGGATCGGGAGAATCATGGCGGCCGCCCACGTGACCATCGGCGCTCAAAGCAACGATCATTCCGCACATCTGGCCGGTATCCCGCCAAAGCGCTTTTTCACCGATGCCCTCCTGTTTGCACGCGTGCAACTCCTGGTCACCGAATACTACCGGTTCGATGCGCCGCTTAATTTCTGGGATGTCTACAACGTCGAAGCCGAGGCCATGGGGCAGAAGATCGCATACCCTCCGGGGAGGTTGCCGGACATCGATCGCTCCGAGGTCTTGATCCGCACCCCGTCGGACCTGGATCGCCTCACGCCCCCCGATCCGTATCGATCAGGACGGCTGCCCTGGATCCAGCAGGTCAACACGCACTACCTGGAAATGACCGGCCGGTTGGAGCGGGCCTATTTTACGGCCCCCTTCAGCCTGGCGGCGAACGTCCGGGGGTATGAGAACCTTGTCCAGGACATCTATATGCGGCCGGCTTTTGCGCATCGGCTTTTCTGCTTTCTCTGTGACGAGGTCCTTGTTCCGCACATCGAAGCGATGCGCAGCGCGGCGGGTATGCCGGACCTGCTCATGGACGGTCGCGACGCCTGGGCCTCGCCGCCGCTGATCACGCTGGATATGATGGATGAATATGTCGTTGCCTACACGGAGAGGCTGCGCCGCCGATTGGGGGAGAATCTGGTCACGCGGGGCAACTGGGGGGATGCCCGGAGCCGGGACCCGGAACGTTTTTTTTCCCAAAAACTGCGCTGCAGCCCCGGCGCGTTAAGTGTGCTGGATCCGGACCTGCACGCCGTCGGGCCCGGGCGCGTAAAGGCATTCGCCGATGCGCACCACGCCTTTGTCACCGCCGGTGTCGATGCCAAGCTGCTTCAGGATGGGCCGGTCGAGGCGATCGTGGAGCGGATCAAGAGCTACATCGACACGCTGGCGCGAGACGGCCGTTGCATGATTCACCTCAACCAGATCCCGGCCGAGACCCCGTCCGAACACATCCACGCGGCCGTGGCGGCGTGCCGTGCCTATGGCCGACTGCCCATTGCGAAGGACTTAAATGACGTTCCTTTCGAAGCGCCGAAAAGAGAGCGTTTCGAGGAGTTCCTGCGCGCGAAAGGGGCGCGCATCGACTGACAATTGAATCGCGGAAAAAGGACGGCGGCAGGGCCGCGGCAAAGAAATCCAAGAGGATCGATCGAGGCCGCCGCACGCCGCCCGAGTTCCGCGTCTCCGCCTCTTTACTTCGCGCGGCTGCGGGCATAGGTCAGCCCGCCGGTCACCTCGATCGTGGTCGCGTTGATGGCTTCGTTCTCGATGCAATGCAGGATGCAGGCGGCAATTTCTTCCGGCTCCACCAGCCGCTCGAGATGCACGTCTTTCAGGATCGCGGCGAGCGCTTCCTGGTTCATGCCTTTCAGGATGGCGGTGTTGACATAGCCCGGGGCGATGGCCACCACGCGGATGCCCCGGATCTTGCGGGCCATGAATTCGCCCACCAGGATCTTCGGCATCAGGGCCACGGCCGCCTTGGTGGCGCTGTAGTTCAGCTGGCCGATCTGTCCCTCCTTGTTGATCGAGGACATCAGACAGATGATCCCCGGCCAGCCGCCGTTCACCATGGCCTCGATCGAATCCCGCACCGTGAGAAAGGTCCCGGTGAGGTTGACGTCGATCACCTGCTGCCACTGCGCGAGGCTCATTTTGCGGACCACCTTGCCGGTGTCGCGGTCGGTGGTCACCACCATGCCGTCGCGGATGATCCCGGCCGAGGGGATCACGATATTGAGCTTGCCGAATGCCTTCAGCGTTTCGGCGATGAATCGGGCCTGATCGGCTTCCTTGACCACGTTGCCCTGGACGCCGACGGCCTCACCGCCGGCATCCCGTATCTCCGCCACCACGCGCTCGATTTGATCCTGGGCGATGTCGCAGACCGCTACCCGGGCACCCGCTTTAGCCAGCGCCTTGGTGCAGCACTCCCCGATCCCATTGGCACCGCCGGTAACCAGTGCGACCGAATCTCGAATGTCCACCTTCTCCTCCTTGACCGGATTGATTTCCGTTTCAAATGGTTCAGTATCATTTGAGCTCAACGCCGCCCGGTCTTCGGATCGGTGTCGTCACCCGCAAAGGATCGGTGTGATCGTGCCCCGCCGGAACACGGGCGGCGCCGAAGCCCTCGTTGGTCCTAATCATTACTCCGGCAATTCATTGATTGCCAACGCTGCGGTCATCTCTGTCGTGATCCGCAAGGATCGATGTGGTCGGCATCCGACGGACCATTGCGTATCCGGCTGCCGATCTAATAATACGGCCTCTCATTGGATGTCGAGAATGGCTTTGACTTTTTCGATTTTTTTATCCACGCCGGCCTGCCTGCCGATCATGATGCGCTGGGCCGTGGGCGGGCCGGCCCCGTGCATGGACTCGATCAGGTAGCCCACCGCCCCGGCGCCGGCGACCAGGTTCTCGATCAGCCGCAGGACCTTCATGCGGTCGAGGGTCGCGTACTCCGGGTTGGCCGCCAGATACTTGCGGATGTACGGGCCGGCCACCGGGTCTTCCAGGTCGGCGGCCGAGGGCATGGTGCCGAGCAGCCCTCCGGCCACATCGGTCGCCAGTCGGGCCAATTCGTAAGGGAAGCGGGTCACGTTCAGCTTGCAGACGTTGGCGAGCAGCATGTTGACCTGGAAGTTCCCCGCCGCCGTGCGTCTCGCCGGTGGCCGAGCAGGCGATCCCGCAGGAGTAGATCGTTTCGTTCAGGTGAATCATCTCCACCAGCTTGTCGTTGATGTGGCTCGGCCTTCGCCACGCCGTTCATCCGTGCGATCAGGGCCGTGGCGCCGATCAGGACGTCGCCGACGCCCGCCTTGCACCCGCCGTAGCTCTGGCGGTGGTAGGAGGCGAAGCGCTCGACGAGGACCCCGGAGAAGTCGACCTCACCGTTCATGAAGACGCGCTCGTTCGGCACGAACACGTCCTCGAACACCGTCATCACCTCCTGCCCGCCGTAGACCGGGTTGCCCACGTCCAGTTTTGATTTTTCCAGTTTGCGGGTGTCGCTCGTCTGCCGGCCGTAGATGTAGTGAACCCCGCGGGTGTCGGTCGGCACGGCGCAGCAGACCGCCCAGGCTTCCTCGCCGGGGCGCATGGTGAGGGTCGGCATGACCAGGATCTCATGCGAGTTGAGCACGCCGGTCTGGTGCAGCTTGGCGCCGGAGATGACGATCCCCTCCGGCCGCCGCTCCTTGACCCGCAGATAGAGGTCCGGGTCGTTCTGCTCCGCCGGGCGCTTGCCGCGGTCCCCCTTCGGGTCCGTCATGGCGCCGTCGACCACCAGGTCCTCGCGCTGGATCCAGCTCCAGTACTCCTTGAAGCGCTCGTGGTAGTTCGGTGCCGTGTTTGCGGTCGCACTCATAGGTGGTGCTGAAGATGGCGTTGGCGGCATCGAGGCCGACGCAGCGCTGAAAGCAGCAGCCGGTCTGAACGCCGCAGTAGCGCTGCATCCTCACCTTGTTGACCAGGTCGTCGGTGCTCTGGTGCAGGTGGGTGAAGCGGTTGACCACGTCCTTGCACAGCGAAGACTCCACCCGGAACAGGTCCTTGGTCTCGCTGTTTTGAGCGGCGTCAAAGGTGAACGCGACCGCATTCTGGGAAGGCGCCACCAGCCCGTGCTCCGGCAGGTCGCCCGTCGCCCGGCCCATGACGTTGGCTTTCAAGTTGAGCTTGCGGATGGAGTCCTTGTATTCTTTTCCGCTTTTGGTGGCCATCTGAATTCCTTTCAGTGATGTGGGCAGGGGTTTCATCCCCTGATTCAGGCGTTTGCGGATCGGGGAGCGGCTTCCGGCCGTAAAATGCGAGACCGGGAGACACCCCTCGCGGGCCACTGGGTTCGCTGATTCGGTTTCCGTGTTTCGCCTATGGGTGCTCCGGGCCTTGCTGATCGGGGGGGGCCACGCCGGGCAGCGCTGCGTCTTCCTTTCCCGCCACGCTGCGGATGTGGATGTCGCGCTGCGGGAAGGGGATCTCGATCCCGGCCTTGGCGAACTCTTCGAAAATGGCGAAGTAAAGAGCGCTCTTGACGATCCGCTCCGCGTTCTCGCGCACGTCGATCCAGGCCAGCAGGCTGAAATTGAGCGAGCTGTCGGCAAACTCGGTGAAGATCACCCGCGGGGCCTGCTGCTTGGAGACCATGGGCTCGCGGTGGGCGATCTCGAGCAGGATCTTTTCCACCTGCCGGGGGTCCGCCCCGTAGGAGACCCCCACGGGCACGGCGATCCAGATCATGGGCGAGGTCAGCGAGTAGTTGACGATGGTGCTGGAGACGAGGGTCGCGTTGGGCACCAGGTACTCCACGTTCCTGCGGGTGCGGACCCGGGTCGCCAGCAGGTGGATGTCGGTGACGACGCCGAGGTTGCCCTCGACCTCGATCCAGTCGCCCTTGCGGATCTTGCCCCCGAAGATGATGGTGAAACCCGCCAGCAGGCTGGCGGCCATGTTCTGGAGCCCCAGGCCGATGCCGATGCCGATCGCGCCGGCGAACACCAGCAGGAACCTGAGGTCGACGCCGACCGTCCGCAGGGCGATCAGAAAACCGATGGCGAGAAGGCCGTAGCGGATGATGGTGTTGATGGCGAAGCCCGAGCCCGGGGTCGACGCCGAGGGCGGGGTAGATCTTGTAGTCCAGGTAGGCCTGGAGCAGCCGGGCGGCGTAGACGAAACCCAGCACGACCAGCGCCGCTTTGATGATGGTCCAGAAGGTGAGCGCGGACTCCCCCAGCTCGACGACCGGGAAGGAGAGCAGCCGCTCGATCGGCCCGATCAGGCCCAGCATGTTCAAGAGCAGCCCGACGGTGGCGACGACGGCGGCGTAACTCAGAAAGGATCTGAGGGAGCCGACCAGGTACAGGGCCGAGTCGTCCGATGCCGGGAGCCTCGCGGCCCAGCGCTGCAGGGCGTTGCGCAGCACGTGGTAGACCAGGGTGAGCAGCAGCAGGGCCCCGGCCGTGGCCCAGATCTTGACCAGGACCACCCGGCCGAGTTCCCGGAACCCGAAGCACCACAGCAGGGCGAGGACGAAGGAAAAGCCGATCAGGGGGTAGTAAAACTTGTCGAGCATCCGCACGTAGCGCTGATAGGCGCGGTACGGCAGCTCCGGCAGAAACGACAGGAGCGCCCGCTTTTTCAGCACCAGCAGGACAAAGACGCACACCACCGACACCGAGATGGCGAAGCGCAGGAAGGCCAGGACGTCCTTGCGGAACCGGAAGGCTTCCGCCGCCCAGAACAGGGCGATCCCGATGAGGACGAAGAGCAGCACCAGGCGCGTCAGGTGGAACATGGTGCGCCCGTGGGCCGCGGTCACGGGGAAGAGGTCGCGCGTGAGCAGCTCCCGCAGCAGGCCGACGCCAGAGACGCCGCCGCCCACAGGATGAGCAGGCGGCCGGTCAGCGTGAACCAGACGGCCTGGTAGTCGATCAGGGCGCTGATCGCCTCGTAGGCCCCGAGCAGCAGGAGCGGGATGGCGGCGGCCACCACCACCCGCACGGCCGCCAGGAACAGGGGGAAGGCGTTTTCGGGGATGCGGGGCCGCAGCGGCTCGAGGCCGGTCGCGATCCGGCGCATGACGCGCTTCTGGCCGATGAGGCTGTAGAGCACGGCCACGATAAAGGTGAGGACCGCCAGGGAGCCGGCGATGCCGAGCACCCGGCCTTGCGCCAGAATCTGCTCGAGCAGCTCGGGCACCCTCAGCGGCAGCTCGAGGGCCCACTTCGTCAGGTAGTCGATGGTCTTCAGGTCCCAGCCGAGGGGTTTGCGCTCGAAGAGGCTCAGGGCCTGTTTCTGGATATCGGCCTTGACCTGGGCGGCCTCCTTGACGAGGACCTGGTCCAGGTCCTGGGACACGGAAATGGACGGCGGCTCCTTGCCGTTTGACGGCCCTTTGGCATCGTCCGCATAAACCGCGGCCGCCATCCCGGCGCTCAACGCCGGTCAACCACAAATACGCCAATTCCGCATTGATTTTCATCTGCAAGCCTCTTGTTCGTGGTATGATGAATCCGGTGGTTTGTGATCCTTTCCGTCTCCACCCCCCGGGTGACGATGCGGGCGCCGGACCGTTCGCATGGGACTTCGCATCGCCAAGTTTATATTACACTATCATCGAATGCGCAAACCGCCGGCCCGCATCGGCGCCACCTGAACTGGAGGTCGATCATGGTCCACATCGACGGTGCGCACGCCGAGGGCGGCGGTCAGATCCTCAGAACGGCGCTGGCGCTCTCGGCCCTGACCGGAACGCCCTTCCACGCGGAGCGGATCCGTGAAAACCGCCCCCGGCCCGGGCTGAAACCCCAGCACCTGAGCGGCATCCAGGCACTCGCCCGGATGAGGCGCGGCCGGGCCGAAGGGCAAAGGCCGGTTCCGCCGCGGTCGCCTTCCACCCCGGCCGGCTGCGGGGCGGGACCCACCTGATAGACATCGGCACGGCGGGATGCGGACACCTTGCTGCTGCAGGCGCTGCTGCTGCCTGGCCTGTTCGCCCGGGCCGAGACCCGCCTGCGGATCCGGGGCGGCACCGACACCCGCTGGAGCATCCCGCTCGACTACTGCACCCGCTTGGTGCTGCCGGTCTACACCCAATTCGCGGAGATCGAAATCATCGGCCGGCGGCGCGGGTTCTACCCCAAGGGGCAGGGGCACCTTGAGCTGGCGATCTGCCCGCGGGGTGGAGATTCCGTGGACACCCCGAGGCGCAGAATTTTTTCCCGCGGCGCGGTCTCGGCTCCGTCCGCTCGATCTGAGCCGGCGTCTTCGAATTGACCCGCATCGAAGGGGTTTCGGCGGCCGCCGAATCGCCTCGCGCCGGCCCGGGTGGCCGAACGGCAGGCCGAGTCGGCCGCCGCGGCCCTGGGCGGGGGGCTTCCGGTCGACATCCGCGCGGAGTACGGGCAGGCGGCTTCGCCGGGGTCGGTGATCACGCTGTGGGCCGTGGACCGCGCCGGCAGGGCGCTCCTGGGCGGGGACGCCCTGGGGGAAAGGGGCAAGCCGGCCGAGGAGGTCGGCCGGGAAGCTCGCCGCAAGCTCACGCGGGTGCTGGATGCCGGAGCGGTCGTGGACGCCCACCCTGGCGGAGCAACATCCTGCCGCTGCTGGCGCTTTGCGGCGGCGCCCTCAAAACCGACCGGATCACCGGCCACATCCGCTCCGGCATCTACGTGTGCGCGCAGTTTTTGGGCGCCCGTTCACAGGGTGGACGAGGGCAGGGGTCGGTCGGCGTGGACACGTGACGGGAGACCCCGGCGGCTCCTTCAGCGGAAACCCGCACGGCCGCCGCGAGAGCGGCACCCGGGAGACGCTCGGCTTCCGCTTCATGACAGAGCGGGTCGAATGTCCGGCTCATTTCTTCTTGGTGCCGCGCGGAACCGCCCGGTGGGGTGAATGCCTCCGGTCAAAGGGCCCGGCGCCGGCCGAGCCGTAAGGCGCTCGGTGGCTATCCGCGGCCGGCCGCGGCCGCCGCGGGTTTCTGAAAGCTTTTGATGATCTGGAGCCGGCGCTCGATCGTCTGTTCGATGTGGGTCACTTGCTCCTCGCTGAGGTGGCGGTACTTGCCGATGAGGGACAGGAACGCTTCGACCGGCAGGGGATTGTCCACAGGATGGGTGAAGCGAATTTCCCCTTCGGCGGCGGCGAATTCCCACAGGGGTACCATATTCGTCTGCACCGCCTTGCGGGCGACTTCGATGAGTGGCTCGGGCGGAAAACGCCAGCCGGTCGGGCAGGGTGAAAACACATGGAGATAGGCCATGCCGCGTTTGGATGCCTCGATCGCCTTGTCCAGCTTCGCGTAGTAATCTTCCATGAATGCGGGCTGACGCCGTGGCCACGTACTCGCAGTTATGCATGACCATGAGAAGAGGGAGGGGTTTCGCGTCGCGTGTCTTGCCGCGCAGGGTGGCTCCTACCGGCGTGGTTGAGGTCCACGCGCCATAAGGGGTGGTGCTTGACCGCTGGACCCCTGTATTCATGTATCCCTCATTGTCGATGCAGATGTAGATCATTTGCTCCCCGCGCTCGGCTGCACCGGAAAGCGACTGAAACCCCACATCTGCGGTGCCCCCGTCCCCTGCGAGCGCGAGCATGGTGACGTCGCGGCCAATTCGGTTATAGTAACGTTTTGCGCCGGCGAGCATGGCTGCCGTATTCGTCAGCAGTGGGAGGAAAACAGGGATCTTCGCGGCGGTGATACCGTTATACCCCACAATGCCCGCCGCGGAAATGCAGCCCGGCGGGGTGGCCAGATCGATATTCGGCCCCATGCGGCGCAGAGTATGCCTCACGATGAGTTCGGAGTTGCAGCCCAGACAGGCGGCGATTCCCGGGACAACGAGATCCTCCAGTTCGCCCCAGGTTGTAGATGCTCGGCGATCCGGATCTTATTCGAGCGCCCCTGGTTTGCATGCCCTGACGCAGGCAGGGTCTCCTTCACAGAGATCGCATTTCATGACCTGTCCGCTATGGCGTTATGGGTAATGCCGGCGTAGCGACAGGCCAGGGTGCACAGCTGGCAGTTAACGCAACGGTTGGCGTCCCCAGACGATAACGCCGTGCTTCTTCGTTTTTGGTGAGGGCCCGGGCGGGGCAGTCCAGCACGCAGCGCGGATCGCCGCACTGGCGGCACTGGGCGATGCCGTAGGAGCCCGGGGTGGCGTCCGGAACGATCTGGATGCGTGCGTGCGTCGGGTCGACCGACTTTTCATGCAGGTAGGCGCACGCCCGCTCGCAGTCGCGGCAGCCCGTTACGCACTTCCGAGGATCAAAAGCGATGGTGTTGAAGGCCATGGTTGGTGTTGCTCCTTTACAAAGCCGAAATAGGATTACGGCTTACACTAAATCCACTGTCATGAAAAATGTGGGTCCACCCAGCCAACGATCGCACGCCGATACCGATCCTGTACGCACTGCAGCGTCGTTTTGAGAAAATCCCTGCGTGAAAAAACTACCGCCCCTCCGTCTCCCCCTTTTGCGAAGGGGGCGGGGGGGATTTCGATTTTCGATCGGCACAATTTCCACGGAAAACTTCAGCGCCAGAGTTTCGTCATCAGCAGGCGCCCGGTGTTCAGCGGGTCGCGGGTGAATTCCTCCTTGACCGCGCCGAGATCGACCCGGCGCTGGATCAGCTCGCGCAGCACGCCGGGGTCGAGCTCGGCGTTGATGGCCGAAACGCCGACCAAACGGTTGTCCTGGAACACCAGCTTCTGGTAGCGGCGGCTGCTCGGCTGATAGATGGTGTTGACTTCGATGTCGGCGGTGGACTCGGTGACGGTGCCCATCCCGAGAGAAAAACCGTGGTTGCCGAAAAAGTTGAAGGTGTTCAGGCCGCTGCTGCCCGCATACGGCTTCAAGGCCGGGTCGCCGGCCATGTCCATGCCGGCGATGCGGCCCTGGACCGAGGCGTTCGGCAGGGTGGCGTTGACGGTCTTGCCCGGGTCGAAGAACCCGGGGGCCTGGGCCACGTCGCCGGCCGCCCAGATGCCGGGGCGCTGGTGCGCATGCGCGTCGACCAGGACCCCTTGGTCGGTCTCAAGGCCCGAGTCCTTCAGAACCCGGTCCGGGGCCGGACGCCGGCCGCGAGCAAAAGCAGGTCGCCCGCTATCCGGGTCCCGGATTCGAGCGTCACGGTGCAGCCGCCGTCCGCCGGTGCAATCTCCGCCACCGCGCTGCCCGTGGCAAGACGGATCCCGTTGGCGGCGAATATCCGCTCGATCATGCCGGCGGCGGCGCCGTCGAAATAGGCGAACAGCGACACCTGTCGGCGCACCACCACGGCCACCTTGAGCCCGGCCCGCGCCAGGTTCTCGGCGGTGTGCATGGCGATGAGGCCGGCGCCGATCACGATCGCGGACTTTGCGGTGTGCAGGCGTTCCCGCAGGCGCAGGGCGTCCTCGAGGGTGCGCACCACCAGGTACGGGACGCTCTCGACCCCCGGAAACGCCGGCACGGTCGCGTCCGCGCCGGTGGCGATCAGGAGTTTTTCGTACCGGATGACCCGGCCGGAGTCGCACAGGACTCTTCGGCGGGCGGCGTCGACCCGGTCACGGACACCCCCGTCACGCGTTCGACCGCGAGGCGCTCGAACTCGCCGGTCTCCCGCAGGCGGATGTCGTCGGGCTGCTTCTCCCCGAGGATCACATTGCGGCAGGATCGTGGGGGAGTAGACCGGGGCGTCCTCCCGGGAGAGGATCGTGATCGGGCCAGTTTCATCCGCCATGCGGATGGCCTCCATGGCGGCAAGCCCGGCGTGGCTGCAGCCGACGATCAGGTATTTGGCATGGGTCGGGTCCGTCGTCATTTCCATGTCCGTCTTGTCAATCCAGCTCAGTGGCGGTTTCCGATTCCCGGTCAGGCGGGATCGGCATCGTTTTCGTTGACCCAGATCGGGTCATCCGGCACCTCGCCGGAGAGCGCGGCCCGGGTGGTCGCGATGACCCGGCGAAAGTGGCGGATCGTGAGATCGGCGCCGGCCAGACCGCCGATGAAGCTCAACGCCGGGATGCGTTCGGGCAGCCGATAGAGCGTACCCAGCAGCTCCTGGTACACCGGCCCGGTATTCCAGCCGAAACTGACGGAGCGGTCCACCACCCCGACGGCCTTGACCTTGGAGACGGCCTTAAACAGCGCGGCCTGGGGATAGGGCCGGAAGGTCTTGATCTTGATCAGCCCGACCTTCTCCCCCTACTGCGCGCGGCATCCACCGCATCTTTGGCCGCGCCGGTCATGCCGCCGATGGTCACGATGGCGTAGTCGGCGTCGTCCAGCCGGTATTCCTCGACCAGCGGCGCGTAATGGCGCCCGAAGCGTTCTGCCCCATTCCTGCGTGGACTCCGGTGATGACCTCCAGGGCGTTTTGCATGCCCTGGCAGGTGCCCTTGCGGTAGCGCACAGAACAGAGCCGGGGCCCGTCGCCGCCGGCCCCGCCGGTCAGGGGATCAACGCCCATGGGGCGCTTTCCGGGGTCAGAGCGCACATGCCAGTTGGTGTCTTTCTACCCCGAGGAAGGCATCCACCTCTTCCTGGTCCGGGATCTCCACCTTCT
This sequence comes from uncultured delta proteobacterium, assembly GCA_963716785.1. Taxonomy (GTDB): domain Bacteria; phylum Desulfobacterota; class Desulfobacteria; order Desulfobacterales; family SpSt-501; genus SpSt-501. The sequence goes on from CAVQUW010000037.1 coordinate 98,935, forward strand.
CGACCCCGTAGGAAAGGTAGTTGCCGTCATGGCAGACGTTGACCGGCAGCATGACCTCGCGGTGCTCGGCGATCTTGTAGGCCATGATGATCGTATCCAGGATCTCCTGGTTCGTTTCGCAGTACATCTGGATCCAGCCGACCTCGCGAACGGTCATGGCATCCTGCTGACCGCCCCAGACGCACTGGGGGGTGATCCCGTCGCGGGTGACGATGGACATGACGATCGGCAGCCGCAGCGGGCGGGGTCCGGAAGTAGGGTTCAAACATGAAGGCCAGCCCCTGGCCGCAGCTGGCGGTGAAGGTGCGCGCCCCGGCGAGACAGGCCCCCTGAAGCACCGAGAGCACGCTGTGCTCGCCTTCCACGTCCATCAGATCCGCCTAATGATCCCGTCGGCCACAACTGTGGAAATATATTCGGCCAGGGACGATTGGGGCGTGATGGGATAGACCGCGACCATATCGGGGCGGGCGGGCGACGCCCCAGGCCGCCGCTTCGTTTCCATCGCATACGATGGTTTTCGGCATGACGGCTAATCCTCTGCCTCTTCTACCATAGGATGGCATGATGCGGGCATTCCTGGGCACAGACGCCGCATCCCTTGCAGATTTCCAGATCGACCTCAAAATGGGTTCGTTTCTCCACAATGCACTGGGTCGGGCAGTACAGCCAGCAGGTGCCGCACTTCACGCATTTGTCACGGTCAACCACCGGCCGCTGCTCGGCCCGCCAGTCACCGGTCTTGAGGGCCGAGAAGCTTCGGTGGCGATCGGGCACAGGATCGTTGGGGATGGTGGACTGATCAAAGGGTTTTTTTGCCTGACACTTCGTTTCATGACGCATCCTTTCCAGTCGACCGCATGAACCACGGGTCTCCTCGTAGCCCCGTTGAACGGCCTCGATGTTTCTTCCCAGAGGGCGGCATCGCGAAAGGCGACCGACTCCATCCGGTGTTGAGCGATGGCCACCGAGACGATGCCCGGTGGTCCTGGCAAAGACCCCCAGCATGATGGTGTTGGTGATGGGGCGGCCGAAGCACTCTCGAGCGCGAGACCGAAGGCGTCGCAGAGGCCGACCGTCTGCGACGGTCCCCGGGATCGTCAGCTGCGTCGAGGCCTTTCTTGGTGGCCTGAACACACACGCCCGTCCGGGTTCATGCCCTCGAAAATGTCGACGGCGCGGGGCAGGGTCGGGTCAGGCAGACGATGCAGTCGGGGTGGTAGATGTTGGTCACCTGGCGGATGGGGTGGTCGGCGAACCTCAAAAACGCCGCGACCGGCGCCCCGCGGCGTTCGAAACCGAAGGAGGGGATGGCCTTGGCCACGCGACCTTCCTCGGTCAGGGCCTTGGCCAGGATCTTGGCGGCGAGCACGGCCCCCTGGCCGCCTCTGCCGTGGAATCTCACCTCGTACATGGGCACCTGCTCTTTAACCGGGTCAGCGGCGTCTCGCCGTGAGCGAAGGACGCCGAGTTTGGAGTGCCGTTCTCAATCACCTGAAGGGATGGAAAAAACGGGCGTTCTTGCCTGTGTCGGAAATCGATGGGATCCAAGGCGCTACCCCTTGAACCAGGTCGCCAGGCCGGGGAACACCATCACCAGGGCGACGCACAGGATATCCATCACACAGTAGGGCCAGGCCGCCTTGTAGATGTCGCGGATCGTGATGTCGGGGGGCGACACGGCCTTCATGACGAACAGGGCCAGCCCGAAGGGCGGGCTCAGCTGCCCGATGGAGAGGCAGATCAGCATCAGGATGCAGAACCACACGGGGTCGAAGCCCAGCGCCTTGACGATCGGCATGAAGATGGGCAGGGTGATCATCATGATCGAGACCTGCTCCAGGAAACAGCCCAATATCGTCACCACGATCAGCATGATCGCGATGACTACCATCGGCTCGGTGCTGAGGGAGAGCACCACCTCGAGCATCCCGCTGCTCGCCCCGGAAAACGCCATGACCTGGCTGAAGGCGGCCGATGCGGCGATGATGGTCAGAATCATCACGGTCACTTTCAGGGAGCTCATGACCGAATCCCGGGTGACCGCGAACGTCAGCCGGCCGTAGAGCGCAGCGACGATGAAGGCCGCAACGCTCGCCAGGGCGGCCGCCTCCGTGGGGGTCGCCACCCCCAGCAGGATCAGTCCCAGGGCGATGAATATCACGGCACCCAGCGGGAAAAGGTCGCGGACCCCTGAAACCACTTTTTGCCTGAAGCCGACCGGAACGAATTCGTAGCGGGGGGCCAGGGACGGGTTGCGCACGCAGCGGATGACGACGTAGATCATGTAGATGGCGAGCAGAAGGTAGCCGGGGACGATGGCGTTGATCAGCAGGCTGCCGATGGACACCTCGGCGAGGGTGCCGAGCAGGACCGTGAGCGCGCTCGGGGGGATGATCATGTCGAGGGCCCCGGAGGCCATGATCGGGCCGAGGGTCATCTCCTTGCTGTACCCCCGCTTGCGCATCTCCGGCACCATGAGGGAGGCCAGCACGGCGGTGCTGGCCACCGTCGCACCGCTGAGGGCCCCGAACAGGCCGCCGACCAGAAACGTGACGATGCTCAGCCGTCCGGGAATGGACCCCACCCAGCTCGCGAAGACGTCGAGCGCCTTGGTGACCAGCCCGGCCCGGTACAGGATCTCCCCCATCATGATGAAAAAGGGGATGGCCGTGAGGCTGAACTTGGTCAGGGAGTCGAAAATGCTGACCGTCAGCATGGTGAAGCCGTGGACCCCGCCCATCAGGAAGTACATCGCCGATGAAGTGACCATCAGAAACGCGAAGGCGACCGGCAGCCCGCTCAGCATGAGAGCGATCAGGGCGGCGAAGAGCACCATGAGAATGAAATACCATTCCATCAGTCGGAGGCCCGTTGCGGGGTGGGGGTCAGGGCCGATTTGCCGAACCGTGCGACGCGCAGCGCAAACTGCAGGAACAGCAGGCCGCCCCCGATCGGGATGATCCCCATCAGGAGAAACTGCGGTATGTCCAGGATGCCGATCACGGTCACCTTTCTCAGGAAATAGTCGACGGTGACGGCCGTGCCCTTCCAGGCCAGGATGAGGCTGACCCCCGCGCCGCCGACGGAGGTGATCGCCTTCAGCAGGGAGCGGTAGCGCTCAGGCATGTTGCCGACCAGCAGGTCGACTTCCACGTGCCCATCCTCTTCGAGGAGCCAGGCGGTTCCGAGAAAGGTGATGTACAGCATCAAGTAGCTGCTGATCTCGATCACCCATGGCACCGGCGTGTTCCACGCAAACCGGGCCAGGACGGAGCAGGCGATGGCGATCATCATGAAGACGATCATCACGGCGCCGATCCCGGCCATGATCCGGTTGATGCGGCTCAGCCATCTGGACACTCAGAGACTCCTTTCTGCCGCTTCGGGCGTTTGGGGCGGAACCCGGCGGGGCGTGCTCAACCCCTCCGCCGGCCGGCGGAGGGGTGAGCGGTCCGCCGGCACGACGCTCGGCGGGTCGGGTTATCCGTCACGGCTCACTTGCTGATCAGGCTGCGCAGCTTCCGGCCCCCGTCGGCGTCTTTCTTCAGCACCTCTTTCCAGGCGGACTCATAGGCCATGTCGAGATATTTCTTGGCTTCGGCGGGAGACAGGCGGGCTTCCTGGACCCCCTTGGCGATGATCTTGTCGCGGTCTTCCTTGATGAGTTTCTCGAAATGCTTTTGAGCCCCTATTTCGGTCTCCTGCATACAGGCGACCAGGGTTTTCTGCAGGTCCTTCGGCACCTTGTCCCAGGCCTTGATATTGACGAGCGCGATTACGTCCACCTGGTAGAAGGCGGGTTCCACCACATATTTGGTGACGGTATCCCAGCCGAAGTCGCCGATTCCAAGCGACGGCCAGCCGTAGCCCTTGACCATTTTGCGTTCCAGGGCCGTGAACACCTCCCCGGGGTCGGTGGTCACGGGCGCCGCGCCAAGGGTTTCCACAAACGCTTTGTAGGCCGGGGTCACCCGGACCGTCATGCCTTTGAAGTCTTCGAGTGTCTTGACGGGCTCGGTGGTGTAGAGGTTGAAAGTGAGCCCGGGGGTACCCTTGCCGAAATAGTAGGCGTTCAGTTTCTCTAGGTAGGCCTTCTGGTAGAACTCGTGCACGCCCTTGGAGCGCTCCTCGGCCGGAGTCAGATGGGACAGCTTCGCACCCTCAACCAGCGGCAGCTGGCCCACGTTGTACGTGTGGGCCGTCCAGGCCATGTCCACGACGCCGTTGCGCAGGGCTTCGACCAGCTGGAAGGCGGGAATGGCCTCGGGCCCTCCGCCGTAGACGATCTCCACCTTACCCTTGGTGGCTTCCTTGACCTTGGCTTGGAGCACCCACAGGGCGTCGTTCATCTTGTTGTTCTTGGCCCAGGCCGTCACGACCTTGAGGGTGACCGGGCTTTCCGCGGCGAGAGCGGTGCAGAGACCGCCGGCCCCCCAAAGAAACAGGGTCACGAACAGGATGAGGATACTCGTGCGGCGAATCGTGTTCTTCTTTACCATGGGGCTTCCCTCCTTTGCGTCGCGACGTTCGGGTTGACGGGTGGTGAAAGACTTCTGCCGGTTTTCAGACACTACGGTCAGACAAACATCGAATCCTTCCGCAGCCGCTCGAGGCAAGCCAGGATGTCTTCCTGGACCTGGTCCAGGTGGGCCCTGACCGCCTCCTCGGCCCGGTGTTCGTCTTTGGCCTTGATGGCCTGGAAAATATCGTTGTGCCCGGATTTGGCCCGCTGCGCCACGGCGGGAATGTGGATGCAGGCCTTGCGGAACTTCAGGGTGTGGTCGCTGAGGGTGTCGGCGATGAGGTACAGGGTTTTGTTTCTGGCCGCCTTGTAGATGATCGCGTGAAATTCGGCGTCCAGATCGATCATCGAACCGGTGGCGTTGTTCCTGAGCGCTGCCTGGGTTTTTTTTATGTTTTGCTCCAGGCTGTCCAGCTCTTCGGCCTTGATGTTCCGGATCGCCCACCTGACGGCCACCAGTTCGATTTCCGTGCGCGTGGAGAACAGGTCCGTGATGTCGTGGACCGACATTTCGGCAACGAGGAACCCGGCGCGTGGGAAGAAGGTCAGCAGGCCTTCGAGCGCGAGCTTGTGGAGCGCCTCGCGGACCGGTGTCCGGCTGACCTTCAGCCGGCCGGCCAGGGTCGTCTCCCACAGGCGGGTGCCGCTGGGGATCGACCCCGTGATGATTTCCTGGCGCAGACGCCGGTAGACGCGGTCGGTCAGGGAACCGTCGGCGGGCTTGCCGGTTTTGAGGATCGGCATCGCAAACCTCTTTCAGGGCGTAAGACGGCGCGGGTCAGAGCCTCGGGCTTTGTCTGGATACATGGCGTATACAGAGATGCGCCTGCATTTGTCAAGCAGCTTTCATCGACTCACCGCTCACCGCCTGAACCCGCGCGACGACGGCGCCCGGCCGGCGCCGTGCCCGGTTCGATACGGTTTTGAGGGCGGGCTCTCAGACCCAGCGCAGCAGCGCCCTCAGCCCGGATTCATCCAGGACCCGGCGCGGCCCGCAGCGCACGCGCACCCCGCGGTGTTCCGCGACCAGGCGGCGCAGCTCGGTGGTCAGGACCCGCAGGCGGTCGTAAGCGGCGAGGTCGATGATTGCCTGGCGTCTGAGGCGGGTGCGGTCGGCCCCCGGAAGTGTCGGCGGCGCTGCGGTGGCGGTGTGCTCCCGTGCGTCCCGGACCCGGCCCCGTTTCAGGACCAAAACCCTGTAACGGACGGCGCCGGCCCCCCGGCCCCGCCAGGCGATGGAGGACTCCGACAGCAGGCAGAGCCAGCGCGCGCGGCGCACGAGCAGGGCCGCGTGCCGGATCGAAGCCTCGATCGCCCCGCAGACCTTTTCAGGGGTCCAGCCCGTCGCGGCTGCGGGCGCTTCGGGTTCCTCCCCGGCCTGCGCCGTCCGGGTGCCCTGCCCGGCGAGTGTCAGGCGGCCGCCGATGCGCAGGATGGCACTGAGGGGCGAGCGGGCCGGCGCCGGCGGGTGACGGCGCAAAAACAGCTCGGCCCCGGCCGTGAGGCAATCGGGGTCGGGTGCGTGTTCGAGCGGGACCGCGAGCAGCCCGGAACCCGGGTGGGCTTCCGGCGGGTGGTCGGCGCTCAGCCACGCCCCGATGTGGCGCATGGCCTCGGTGGTCCGGCCGAGGGGTAGGGGGCCGACCGGGTGGGCGGCATCGGCCGCCGGCGCCCAGTGGTGCAGGTCCGGTGCGCAGTACCCCAGCCGACGCACCCCGGCGCGCAGGGCAATGTTGTAGCGCGGGGTCGCGCGCTTGATCTCGTCGGCTTCGAGCAGGGCCGCCTCGAGCGCGGTGGCGGTCGGGGTGCAGTCGAGGCGGAAGGCCTGGGAGAGCATCTCGAGAATGTGCTCGGCGTGAGTGGCCCTTGGCCGGAAATAGCCGGCGACCCGTTTCTTGAGGGAGGCCGCCTTGCCGATGTAAAGAAGGTGGTCGTGCCGTCCCCGCATGCGGTAGACGCCGGGGCGATCCTCGAGCGCCCTGAGGTGGTCGGGGCCCATCGGGTAGGTCTTTCCGGAGGGGCGGGCTGCCGGCGGGCGGGCAATCCATGCGCGCAGCGCTTCCCACTCCGATATGCCCTGCTCGTCAGCCAGCCGGCGGATCAGGTGGCGCCAGACCGCCGCCGTGGCCCGGACGTGATCGCGGCTGCGCCGGTGCTCGCCCAATGGGTGGCCGAAAAACCCGGCGACAGCCCGCAGGCCTATGCGCGGCAGCCCCGGCAGCAGGCGTCGGGCGAGGGCGTGGGTGCAGACGATCTGAAGGGGAAACGGCGCCGCCCCGCCGAAACGGGCATGCAGATCGTGCAGGAACGGCTTCTCGAAGGCGGCAAAGTGGATGACGGTTGGGCAGAGGGCGGTGCGGTTCGCGGCGGCCACCTGGAGCGCCATGCGGGAGAGCCGCTTCCAGGCGAGGGACTCCGAAACCGAACCCTTTCGCTCGTCGTCGGCGATCCCGGTGATGCGGCGAACCGGCTCCGGCACCACCGCCTCGGGCGGCAGCCGCACCAGGAGGGATTCGACCTCGGCCGGCTCGGCTTGCGGCCCGGCGACGGCCCAGCCGATCTCGAGCAGATGCCCGCTCCGCGGGTTTGCCCGCGTGGCCTGGCAGTCGACGATCAGGACCGTCGTCTCCTCAAGCCGGCCGGGCATCGGTCGCCGCCGGCGTGCCGTCGGGCGGGCCGGCCAGGATGATGCGGGCATCGGCCACGACGCAGCGCTCGGCCGTGCCGAACACCGGGTTGAGGTCGATGGAGTCGATCCGGTCGGCGATCCGCACCACCAGCTCGGAGAATTTCAGCATCAGCTCGGTCAGCTTCGCGGTGTCGACGCCCGGTTTGCCGCGGTAGCCGGTGAGCAGCCGCCCGCCGCGCAGACAGGCGAGCATGGAGCCGACGTCGCGTTCCCTGAGGGGCGCCAGGCGGGTGACGGTGTCCTTGTAGATCTCGACCCCGGTGCCGCCGACGCCGAGCAGGACCACGGGGCCGAATTGGAAGTCGTTTTTGGCGCCGATGATGAGCTCGCAGCCGGAGAGCTGCTCGGCGACGACCACCCCCTCGAAACCGGGCAGGCGGCTCATGCGGGCGAAGGTCTGCGCGAGACCGGCCTCGTCCGCAATCCCGGTCGCGACGCCGCCCACGTCGGACTTGTGGACGATGCGGGGGGAGACGACTTTGGCCACCACCGGGTACCCGATGGCGGCGGCCGCCTGCAGGGCTTCCGCCGGGGACCGGGCCCAGGTGAAGCGCGGGACTTCCACGCCGGCGCCCTGGAGCAGCCGCAGGGCTTCGGGCTCCGTGACCCAGCCGGCAGCCCGGGCATTGTCCAGAATAACAGTGACGGGTCCGCTCAGCATGGTCGGCACCTCCGCATGGCTTCCGCCATGAACACCGCGCCGTCGACCGAGGAGGCCACCGGCACATGGTTGAGTTCGAAACCCTCGATCAGGATCCGGTACTTCTCGACGTGCGGCACGTAGGCGACCAGCGGTTTGCCGCTTTGCTGCTGGACGTGGCTCAGCCGGGCGCTCAAGTCGGAGCTGATCCCCGGCGAGTACGGCAGCAGCAGGACCAGCACGCAGTCGACCTCGGGGGCCCGGCTCAGGGCGCTGACCGCGGCCAGGAAATCCTCGTCGCCCGCGCTGCCGGTGAGGTCGACCGGGTTTTCCAGGGAGGCGATGCCCCGCACATTGTCGGAGAGGCTTTGCCGGATCTCGTCCTTGACCGCCTCCGACAGGGGCGGGACGCGCAGCCCCATCTCGGCGCAGATGTCGGTGGCCAGCGCCCCGTGGCCGCCGCTGACCGTGACAATGCCCACGTTGCCGTCGATGCCCCGGGGGTAATGGCTCAGGCACTCGCAGAACGAGACCAGCTCGTACTCGTTGCGGGCCTCGGCCACCCCGTGCTGGGCGAGGATGTCGGCGAACACCTTGTAGTCGCCGGCGAGCGAGGCCGTGTGGCTGCTCACCGCGCGGCCGCCAGCTTCGGTTTTCCCGGCCTTGAGCACCACCACCGGTTTGGCGGCGGCGGCGGCAAGCTCCACGAAGGCCCGGCCCTCGTTGCGCTCGAAGCCTTCGATGTAGAAGGCGATCACCTTGGTCGCGGGGTCGGCCGAGAGGTGGCGCAAGAGGTCCGTTTCGCGGATCAGGGCCTTGTTGCCGATGGAGACCGCGAGACTCAGACCGAGCCCCTGCTCGGTGAAGCGCACCATCTGGTCCACGAGGACCCCGCCGCTCTGGCTGACGAAAGCGACGTTGCCGGGGTGCGGCCGCACCAGACGCTCGCCGGGCAGGAAAAATGTGTCGAAGCGCCCCGGGGAGTAGATCCCCAGGCAGTTGGGGCCGATGAAGGGGAACCCCGCGGCGCGCGCCGTGTCCGCGACCCGGTCCTGAAGGTCGCCGCGGCCGCTCTCCGCGAACCCGCCCGAGACGATCACCGCCCCCCCGGCTTTTTTGCGGATGCAGCCGGCAAGTATTTCCGGCACCAGCTCGGCCCGCACCGCGATCACCACGAGATCCACCGGGCCGGAAATCTCTTCCACGCTGCGGTAGACCCGGTCGCGCCGGAACACCCCGCCCCTCGGGTTGACCGGGTAGACCTTGACCGGGTAGCGCAGGTGGATCTTGTTGTAGATGACATTGGCCGGGTGCTGTTCGTTCGTAAGCGACACACCGACCACGGCGATGGTCTCCGGCTGGAACAAAGGGGTGAAGTCCATCAAGGCTTCCTTTGTTGGGGTGGCGGATTTTCAGGGCTCGCGCAATCGGGTGGCCGCCTCTCATCCTGTCTCTACCACGAATGACTTCCCTGCGGCAACCGGCAGGCCCTTTTGTCTTCAAACTCCCGCTGTGCTAATAGAAATGGCATGGCAACCGCGCATCGGGCCGGCAAGAGAGACGCAGAGACGCGTACCGATTCGAACGCGGGCCGCCCGGATCGGTGGCGGGCATTTCGGGTGGCCTGCCATCCCGCCGCGGCGGGGCCTCCAGGTGCCGGGCGCGGTGACGAACCCGCTTCCAAGGTTCCGGGGGTTGGATTTCAACCGATTGGGCTTACCTTGTAACCGGCTCTGGCGCGCGGTGCCATCCTGGCGCTAATCTGGAGCAGCCCTGTGTGGGGCGGAGGGACAGTGGCGGCGTCAACCTTGCACGGCAATCTGAAAAAAATCCGGGCCGGATTGCCCCGGCTGGCGGAGGTCCTGCGGCTTGACGCCGGTGCGGAGATCGAATCCTGGGCCAAGGTCCTGGACACACGGCTGCTCACCCGCTTCGACCCGGGGTTCCCGCTGGTGGTCGCCGTCTGCGGCGGCGGGTCCACCGGCAAGTCCACTCTGTTCAATGCGCTGATCGGCCGCAGCGTGTCCCCCACCGGCGGCCGGGCGGGGATGAACCGGCGGGTGTTGTTCTCGATCCCCGAGGGGTTTGCCGCGCATGCGGAGTTCGTTGCCGAGCTGCTGGCGCCGTTTGCCGTTGGGACCGCGCCGCTCGAGGACCCCCGGGACCTGCTCGTCCCCGGCGGCCCGCTGCATGTCACGGCCCCGGAAGGCGATGGGAACCTGATCGTTCTCGACACGCCGGATTTCGACACGGGCGCCGGCGGGCGTTACACCAACCGTCAAAGCGCCCAGGGTGCGCTCGAGGCCGCCGACGTGCTGGTTTACATCTTCACCAACGCCACCTACAACAACCGGGACAACACCGACTTCATCGCCCGCATGCTGACCGGGATCGGCCGGCGCAAATGCTTCCTGGTCTACCGCTGCTATCCGAGCTTTACCGATGCGGAGGTGAGTGAACATGCCATGACCGCTGCGCGCCACATCTACGGAAACGATGCGGCGCGCTACGTGCTCGGGGTGTTCCGGGCCGACGAGGACAACCGGGTGGCCGCCGGGGAGCAAATGCTCGCGCTGCGGCCGGTGCCGCCGGACGGGCAGGACCTGCGCGCGGCGCTGGCGGCGCTCGATGTGGCGCAGGTGCGTTTTGAGCTGCACACTTCGATGGTGGCCGACGTCCTCGAGGACGCCGCCGGCTTGCTGGAGCGCTGCAAGGCCTCCCTGGAGGACCTGCGGCGCTACGAGGCGGCGCTTACGGCCGCCCAGGCCCGCGGCGTGCAGGAGGCCCTGCGGTATTTCCCGGTGGATCGCGTCATGCGCCGGTTCGCCAAGATCTGGGCCGCCTCCGACCCTCCGGCCGTAAAACTGATGCGCCGCACCGGCAGCCTGGTCGAGCTTCCCTTGAAGGCGGTGCTGGGGGCTGCCGGCTGGGCCCGCGACCGTTTCGGCGCCGGGTCCCCCGCGGACCCCGGGACGCAATTTGCGCGCAAGCTCGAGGAAAACCTGACGACGGCCGCCACCACGCTCCACCACCACGTGCTGAGCCCCCACCTGCAGGCCCCCGATGCCGCCTCGCCGGGGGGCGCCGGTCCGACACCGGTGGGCGGGGGGGGCGTGTTTCCCGTTGCCGTCGGCGCCCACCCGGTGGTGTTCGCGGCCCAGGCGCAGCTGCAGCAAAGCGCGGTTTCCGACATCCTGAAGCGCATCCTCGACCGTCAGCGAGGAGATCGGCAGCATCGGCCGGGACATCGACGTGGAGCTGCGGGCGCTGGCCGACCACTTCCGCAGCCGGATGGATCTCTGGGACAAGGTCGGGCAGACCTTCTGGGCGTTTTTAAACGTGTTGCCGGCCACCGCCGCCGTCACCTACGTGCTCTCCACCGGCGACCCGGTGGGCGCGGCCACCATCAAGGTCAAGCTGGCCGGTCTGCTCGGAGTGAAAGACCTCTACGCCCTCGTGGCCATCCCGGTCACCCGCAGTCTCAAGCAGGCCGACCGCAAGCAGCTCAAGCAGATGCTGGGCCCGGTCGCGCAAACCTGGCTCAGCCACAAGTTCAAGAAGGTCCAGGACTTGTTCGAAGCCGAACTCACGGGGGAGAGCCTGAAGCAAATGGCCCGGGCGGCGGCGGACGCCGCGCCGCTCATCACCGACATCGGGGAGTGTCTCAATCGGGCGACGGAAGGGAGGGTGCGGTGAAGACCTGGGAGCGGCGGGCCGCGGTCCTGCGGGCAGCGGGCCGGATCGAGACCTTCAAGACGGACATCGGGCAGCTCAAGTCCCATCTGGACGCGGTCCCCCTGTGGCGCCCGGCGGCCGGGCTTGCCAAACAGTGCGCGGAGGCCCTGCGGATGATCGAGGAGATCGCCGCGCGGCTCGAGCGCAGCCTGGTGGTGGTCGTGATCGGACCCTCCGGGTCCGGGAAATCCACCCTGGTCAACGCCCTGACCGGAGGCCGGGAGGTCTCCCCCGCCGGTCGCGAGCGGCCCACCACCGGAAAGCTCATCGTCTTCGGCTCCGGCGGCGAAGACGCCGTCGAACTCAGCCGGGACCTCGACCCGGATTCGGTCGAGATCCGCACCGCGAGTGAAGGGGTGCTCCCGGAGCGGGTCTGCCTGATCGACACCCCGGACACCGACAGCATGGCCATGCACCGGCACGCCGCCGCCCTGGGGCAGGCCGTCGCCCACGCGGATGTTCTGATCTGCGTCTTCGATGCCGAAAACCCCAAGCGCCGGGACCATGCGGATTTTCTCACGCCGGTGATCCGGCGCTTCGACGGCCAGTCCCTCGTGGCCGTGCTCAACAAGTGCGACCGCTTGGACGAGGGGAGCTCAAACGAAGCATTCTGCCGGATTTCCGCGACTATATCCAGTCCGCCTGGCAGGGCGTCGTGGATCAGGTCTTGTGCCTGTCGGCCCGGCGGCACCTCGAGGACCCGGGGTGGGACCCTGCGGCGGGCCCCCGCCACGACTTCGACCAGTTCGAAGAACTGCGCGCCCTGGTCTTCGAGCGCATGAGCCGACGGGGGGTGGTCATCGACCGGCGGGTCGAAAACGCCCGCCGTCTGCACGCCTACGTCCTGGGTGAGGCCGGCACGGAGCTCACCGCCGACCGTGACGCACTGGAGGCCGCGGGGCGCCAGGCGGCGGATGCGGAGCAAGAGGCCGTCACGGCCGCGGCCGCCGCTTTTCAGGGCAGCGCGGGGCGCCTGCTCGGGGTGGGGGCCACGGTCTACCAGAGGCTCTCCCAGCGGTGGGTCGGGCCGGTCGGGTGGATGCTGGTCCTGTGGACGCGGCTGATGACGCTCGGCAGCGGGATCGCATCGTTGTTTCGCATCGGGCGACCGGCGAAACATCTGCTCGAAGCGGCGACGGCCGCATCGCGGGGTTCGGCCGGCGCGCCCGCCGGTGACACCGCGGACACGCGGGCCCCCGCAAGGCTGGATGCGGCCCTGCGCGGCTACCGCCTGGCCTTGCTGCGGGGCTGGCCGCAGGCGGCCGAGTCGATGGTGCGCGGCCGCTTCGACCCTGCCGTGCGCGGGGCGGACACCGCCGCGGCCACGGCCGATCGGTTCGCCGGCAAGCTTTGCGCCCTGTGGGAGCAGGCCGTCGAAGAGGAGATCGAGCGGGTGGGGCGCCGCCTCGGGGGGGGCGGGCTGCAGACCCTGGTCAATGCACCGGTGGTGGTCGTCCTGGGATATGTCGGCTGGCTGACGGTGGGGCGCTTCTTCAGCGCGCAATACCTGGCCGGGGACTTTTTTGTCCACGCCCTGTGGGTGATCGCCATCGTCCTCTTGCTCAGCTTCTTCTTCCTGCAGGTCGTCATCCGCCTGGCGGCGGGCTCCGAGCGCATCGCGAGCGGGCCTTCACGCGCCTGACCCGGGAGTTGCAGGAAGCCGACGGCCTGGCGGAAAACCCGGTGCGCGCGCAGCTTGCGACCCTGCTGCGGCTGGCGGGTTCGATGCGCGATTGACGCGCGGCTCAGGCCGGTTTCAGCTTGGCTTTGCGCTCCGCTTCGAGTTTTTCGATCATGGCCACGCGGGCCAGGATTTCCGTGGAGGCCATGGGCCGCTCCTCGAAGCTCCCGCACCAGTCCCTGTCCGCCGTGGCGGGCCAGACCGCACAACGGACGCGGGATGCGGCGGCGGCATCGATCAGCTCAGGGTTAGGGGCGTTGCGATGGCACTCTCCGACCAGACCCGAATCCGTACCCCCCGTTTCCACCCAGTACTTGCATTTTTCGCAGACCTGAACCTGCTCCATGATTCGAACTCACCTCAACATCCGGGATTAAAAGCAAAGTGTTTCCGGCAAAACCTCAAAACCGCCGGCTGGAGGAAATCCGAGCGGCCGACCCCTCGCCCTGCAGGTCCGCCCCATCGGAGTTCAATTGGTTGCGGCTTCAAACCCTATTTCGGTCGAAAGCGAAAAATTCTTTACCTCTTTCCGTAAAATCCCTGGGCCTTCTCACCGCAATCTGATATGTATAGGGCTTAAACTTTTTTTCCAACGACCGGGGGCGGCGGCGGTGCCGCGATCACCCAAGGTCGAAAACGAGACGGAGCCTGTTCATGCATCCACATCCGCATTCGTTCCACATCCCGGTCATGGGCACCGGGTTCACCATCGACACCCCCCTTAAGATCGCACGCTACGGCATCTCCTCGGTCCTATCCCTGGTGGACGATGTGCTCATCGAACAGGTGCGCCGGTTCCATTGTGAACGGCAGGGGGAGCCCTTCGAGCCGATCGGGGACCGCGAGGAGGACGCCCGCGCCCGCCGCATCACGGCCTATCTCAACCTGGTCGACCGGCTGGTCCGGCGTCAGGTGGAGCTGCTGCAGTCTTCGGCCTTCGAGGAGGGCAGCGAGATCACCCGGTACTTCCGGCTGCTCCCGGACTCGCCGTTGAAGCAGGCCTACGAGGAGATGCTGCGTGAACCCGACCCGATCGAGAGGGCCCGCCGCCAGGCGCTGCTCCGCCCCCAGGCGGTGCCGGGCAGCATCGATGTGAACATCATGACCAAGCTCGACGGGGACGCCTACCGCAACGGGCAAAAGCAGCCGCCGGAGTTCGCCGGCGCCATGACGGCCCTGCGCGGCTATGCCAACAGCACGCTCTCCTCCGCGATCATCTTTTCGGCCGGCATCAACCAACGGCTCTACCGCTATGCCGCCTCGTTCGAAGACTTTTTCCCGGACGAGCACGGCCGGTTCCGGAAGGAAATCGTCCTCAAGGTGAGCGACTTCCACTCCGCCGAGGTCCAGGGGAAGTTTTTCGCCAAGCGCGGCTTGTGGGTGTCCGAATTCCGGATCGAGTCGGGGCTCAACTGCGGGGGTCATGCCTTCGCCACCGAAGGCCACCTGATCGGACCGGTGCTCGAGGAGTTCAAGCGGAAAAAAGAGGAGCTTCTGGAAACGCTCGGGGGCATGTACCTCAAGGCCCTCGACGGTCTGGGACGCCCGGCGGACCGGGTCCCGCGCCAAGCCCGGGTCACTGTCCAGGGCGGCATCGGGACGTCGGCTGAGCATGATTTTCTTCTGAAGTACTATCGCCTGGATGGAGCCGGCTGGGGCACCCCTTTCCTGCTCGTCCCGGAGGCGACCAACGTCGATCCGGCACAGATGGAACGGCTTTTGGCGCTGCAACCCGGAGACGTCTATCTGAGCGACAGCTCGCCCCTGGGGGTGCCGTTCTGGAATCTGCGCACGTCCGGGAGCGAGGAGAACCGCCGGCGCCGCAACGAAGCCGGCACACCCGGCAGCCCCTGCCCGAAAGGGTTTGCGAGCTTCAACACGGAATTCACCCAGGTCCCCATTTGCCTCTCCTCCCGGGCCTATATCCGCCGCAAGCTCGAGCAGCTTCTCGGGGAAGGGCTGACGGAGGAGCAGCTGCCCCTCGTCCAGGAGAGCGTGCTCGGAAAATCCTGCCTCTGCCATGACCTCGCCGGCGGGGTCGCACTCAACTACGGGCTCGACCCGCAGGCCACCCCCGCGGTCTGTTGCGGCCCCAACATCGTGAGCTTCTCGAAGATCGCCTCGTTGGAGGAAATGGTCGGGCACATCTACGGACGGCTGTGCCTGGTGGCCGGCAAAGACCGCCCGCACATGTTCGTGCAGGAGCTCAGGTTGTACGTGGAACATCTGCAAAAGGAGGCCAGGAAGTTTTCTGTCGGCCTGTCACGCCGTCCCCAGGCCTACTTCAAGAGCTTCAGGGAAAACCTCATCGCCGGGATCGATTACTACCGCGACGTCGCCAAGCAGCTCCTCGAGGACCAGCGCGAACGGTTCCTGGGCGATCTGGAGTGCCTGCGGCTGGAAATCGACCGTCTCCTGCTGCCGAACACCGTTCCGGCGACAAAATGACCTCGGCCGCAGCGGCCCCGGCGGTCGGTCCGGTTGCGGCTGTGCGCTGTGGGGAGGAAGGCGGGCGTTGTCTCATTCCCGCAGGAAGGTCAATACCGCGGCGGGGAAAGCGCTCACCATTGCGGTCCAACGCGCTCGACCACTATCAGACGCTTGTCGACCAGGTCGATCGGGCCTGCCGACGGATCCAGGAGCGGTATCCGGAGCATCTTGCCTGCCGGAAGGGGTGTGCCGGCAACTGCTGCCGGATTCATCTTTCCGTTTTCCCGATCGAAGCGGTGGTCCTGGCCCTGGCCCTGGCGCGTCTTCCCCGGGAAAAAGCCGATCACCTCCGCCGCAAGGCCGCTCGCACCGGCACTTTCGGCCCCTGCCCGCTGCTCGAAGAAGGCGCCTGCCGCATGTACGCCTCGCGGCTGATCATTTGCCGGACCCACGGTTTTCCGATGGCGACGGAATACAGGGGCCACCGCAGCGTCGGGTGCTGTCAGAAAAATTTTCAGCAGCTGCGGCCCATCCCCGCCGATGCGCTTATGGATTTGAACGGCCTCAACCGGGCCCTGGCGGCGGCCAACCGGATGTTCGTCGATGAGTGCGCCGGCCGTTTGACCCTGAACCGGCACTATTCGATCGGTGAGGCCCTGCGGCTTGACTTGAAAGAACTGGACCCCCGAACCTGATCGCCGCGATCGCTCAAGCCCTCCTGCCCCGCACCCGCCACGCGACAACCGGTAAAAACACGCCCCCGAGGCCTACCCCGCACTGAATATGCGCTCGAAAAACCGGATGGAGTCCTCGTCCGCGATCCGCAGACGACGGGCCACGGCCGGGGAAAACACCTTGAACTTGGCGGTGGCGCGGGCGCAGACGTCCCCGGCGGAGTCGTAAAGGGCGCCTTCGGTCACGGCATCGTTGCGGTGGTTCGTCTCCCTGACCCGGCCCTCGGCATCGAGCAGGCCTGCCATCGGCACCGGTTTGACGAACTCGATGCTCATGGTCTGGGTCAGGGCGATGCGTTTGAGAAGGTGGATGGCCGACCAGCTCATGACCTCATCCAGAATGGTGGTGATCGCCCCACCGTGGACGATGTGGCTCCAGCCGCACAGATGCTCCGGCACCTGCACGCGTGAGTACACCACGTGGCCGTCGGTGAAAAATTTCATCCGCAGTCCGGCAGGGTTCGTCGGGCTGCAGCCGAAGCAATTGTGATTGCGGCTGTTCGGCAGCTCCTTGAGGTCTTTAAGTGGGTTCATGCGGCCGATAGATCTGGTCGAAAAGCTCCCGGGCGAGGTCCGGGTTCATTTTTTTCAGAATTTTGTACTCCTCGAGCGCGGCCCCGCGGTCCCCCTGCCGCAGGAAGACTTCGCCGATCGCGTAATGGGCCGGTGCAAAATCGGGATCCGCGCGGATGGCTTCCTTGTAGGCGTTGAGTTCCTCGTCGGCACGGCCGAGCTTGCCGGATGCTGCCCCCAGGGCGAAGTAGGCGGGGGCGAATTCCGGGTTGATGCGAATGACCCTTAACTGGGCGGCGATGGCCTCCTCGTATCGTCCCATCTGGCTGTAGGCGACCCCGGCGTTGTAGTGGGCCGGGGCGGCCTCCGGGTTCAAACCGGCCACCGTCTCGAATGCCTGACGGCCCTCGTCGTGCCGGCCGAGCCTGACGTAGGCCATGCCCAGGTTGAAATGCGCCGCTTCAAATTGCGGGTTGATGCGGATGGCCTCCCGGTAGGCGGCGATGGCCTCCTCGTAGCGGCCGATCTTGCCGTAGTAGTTGGCCAGGTGGTAGTGGGAGGTTTCGTTCTCCGGGTCGGCCTGAACGGCCCTCTTGAAGGCTTCGACGGCGTCTTCCCGGTGGTCCAGCCCGGCGTAGCAGCTACCCAGGCCGCTCCAGGCCGCGGGGTCTTCCGGGTCCTGCTGTGCCGCTTGCTCGAAATACTGCAGCGCCTGCCGGTCCTCGCCCTTGATCGAGAAACGGATGCCCTTCTGGCACAGCTCTTCGGCCTGACGCGGCTTGCGGCCCAGTTGGGCGAAGGTCCACTCCGACACGCTCGGGGTGCCGTCGGTCTTTTTGAGCGCCAGGATCTGCTTGGCCGCCACCGCAAAATTCAGGTTCTGCCCCTGGATGAACTGGAAGGTGGCGATGCCGATCACCTCCCCCTTGGGGTCGACCACCGGGCTCCCGCTCGACCCGGGTGAGATGGGCGCCGACATCTGGAACACCGGTCCGACCGGGGAGGTCTCGCGCACGGAGGAGACGATGCCCTCGCTGACGGTCTGCTCGAGCCCCATGGGGCTCCCCACGACCACTACGCGTTCGGCAATGGCGGGCATCCGCTCGTTGACCGACAGCCATTTCACCTCATCCGCGGGGATGTCCACCAACACCTTGAGC
The DNA here is from genome assembly GCA_963716785.1 of uncultured delta proteobacterium. Taxonomy (GTDB): domain Bacteria; phylum Desulfobacterota; class Desulfobacteria; order Desulfobacterales; family SpSt-501; genus SpSt-501. The sequence goes on from CAVQUW010000037.1 coordinate 117,042, forward strand.
AGGTCGGCGCCTTTGTTTTCGGCCAGCACGGCCCGGACCGGATAGGATTTGCCGCTGAGCGTCCTGACATCGGCCGCATATCGACCCGCCAGGACATGGTGGTTGGTGATCAGGTGTCCTTTCGGGTTGATGAAGAAGCCCGTCCCGATGTTGGCGATGTTGCGCTCCGCGTCGTAGACGATAACCGTGGCCACCGCGGGCTGAATCTTTTTCACCAGCCGGGTGAGGCTCGGTTGGGCCCGGACGGGTAAAGCGCTCGCCAGCAGCCAGGCGGCAGAAAACAGAATCAGAAACAGACGGCTGATCATGGGAACCCCTTATCTGTGTCACGGCAGGCGTTGCCGCGGGGGCCGCATGGCCACCGTGCGCGCGCCTGCGCCAGATACCACTATAATTCATCCGGATCGGTTTATAAAGGGAGCCGGGCCGTTCATTTTTTTTCGACCGGGTAGCCGGCCCGCTGCCAGGCCTCCCATCCCCCCTCAAGCGCATAGACTTTGGGGCGGCCCTGTTCGACGAGGTCACGCGCCACCCGGGCGCTGGTCCGCTCGTTCTTTCAGGTGCAATAGCAGACGAAAGTGGTCTGCGGGTCGTATCTGCCGGCCCACTGTTCGACCGCATTCGGGTCCTCACGCACCGCCCCGGCGATCTTTTGTGCGCTGGTCAGCCAGGTCCTGTCCGTGCGCACGTCCACGAAGACCGTGTGCGGGTCCCCGTGCTGCGTGAAGGCGGCCGCGACCGATATTCGCGGGATCTCCGGATCGGGCCGGCCGCAAGCGGCCAGACCGATGGCCAACGCGGCCAGGCAAACGACCAGTCCGGTGCGCAAAATGGCCTGCATGCCGTTCTCCTCAATGGGTGGTCAGCTCTTCCAGGCTGCCGCCGCCGAAGGCGGTGGCCGCCTCCGCCGCCACGGCAAGGCCTTCCTTGAGATGCCGGCGCTCGATCCCGGGCACGGCATAGGCGTAAAAAAGAACGTTGCGGGTCGTCTCCCGGACCCGGGTCTTTTCATCCGCCCCCTGGCACAGAACGCAGACGATGTCGCGCTCGTCGCGCAGCACGATTTCACCCGGTTGGGTGTGGAACAAGCGGTCGCCCAAACCGCGGCAGGTTTCACCTTCGGCGGCGACATCCAGCGTGAGGTCACCGTGGAAGCGATCCGCGTCCGCCGCCGCCACCAGAATCCCGGCGCACATCTCGGCCAGGAAATGGGCGTCCAGGATCAGCGAGTAGCGCGGAAACCCGCTGTTGACCGTGCGGTTGAGGTGTTGGGGCAAGGGGCAAGGGTGGCCGAAGCCCTCGAAAAAAAGCCGGTACGTGTCGATACGGGCGGTGATGCCGGCCAGGGTCTCGCGCCGGCGCATCTGCCGCAGGAGTTTGCGTTTGAACGCATCAAACCCCGGCGGGTTCTGCGGGTTGAGACAACCGCGGACCCATGCCAGCCCGAACCCGAGGGCCGGGTAGCGTTGCCGGTAGGAGGCTGAGATCGAAAAACGGCGCATGGTCGTCACATCGCCTTTTTGAGGATTCCCACAAGCGCCTCGGGGGTGAGCGCCACGGGGTTGCCGTGCATGCTGCTCGACTTCAGGCGCCTGGGCCGCCAACCCTTCCGCCTGCGCCGCGGAGCACCCGTAGGCGGAAAGCGGCGGGATCGCGAACGCGGTGCCGAGCGCCGTCAGCCACGCGATGCCGTCCTCAGCGGTGGCACAGGGATTGCCGGTCAGGACCCCGGCCGCTTCGGTGTAGCGGGCAATCGCCAAGGAGTCGGGTTCCCGCTCCCTGAGCGCGGCAATGTTGACGGCGGTCACCGGGGCCAGGAGTCGACCGCACACCGCCCCGTGGGGGGCCTTGAACATGCCCCCAAAGGGCCCGGCGATCCCGTGCACCGCGCCCAGCTTGGAATTGGCCAGCGCCAACCCGCTGAACAGGCTGGCCACGCACATGTCCTCCCGGGCCTTGCGATTGCCGCCGTCGGCCACCACCGCGGGCAGTGACCGGGCGGCCCGTCGCAGACCTTCGCGGCAGATGCCGTCGGTCAACGGGTTGGCGTTCGGCGAAACAAAGGCCTCCAGCAGCTGGGCCAGGGCATCGAGCCCGGTGGTGGCGCTGAGCGCAGGGGGCAGGCAATAGGTCAACTCCGGGTCCACCAGCGCCAGACGCGGCAGCATGAAGGGGCTGCGCATGCTGACTTTCACCCGGTGCGACGGCGATTCGAGCACGGCGTTGCGGGTGACCTCCGCTCCGGTGCCGGCCGTGGTGGGCACGGCGATGAAAGGGGCCGAGGGTCGGGTCAGAGGGTGCCCGCCGCCGACCACCTCCAGGTAGTCGGTCAGGTCGCCGCCGTTGGTGAGCAGGGCGGCGATCACCTTGCCCGTGTCGAGGACGCTGCCGCCCCCGATTCCGATCACCAGATCGCAGCCGGCGTCCCGGGCTTGGGCGGCCGCCTTCAGGGCGAGGTCGGTGGTCGGTTCGGCGGCCACGCTGAAAGACCGGTGCATCACGTGGTGATTGTCGAGTCGGCGCAGCAGCGTTTGGGAGTGGCGGGGCGCGGCGCCGGTCACGACGAAGGCCCGTCTTCCCATCCCGGAGGCCTCCCTGCCGATCCGGTCGGCGACCCCGGTCCCGAAGACGATACGGGTGGCAGTGGCGAATTCGAAGCGCATTGGGACACCCATAGCACCCCGCGCCGCCGGGTTCAATCCCGGCTGACGCCCCGGTGACGCGTTTCAGCCGAAATTATGACGAAAAGCGGCATCGGCCGGGTTGCGGCGAAACCGGTTATTGATGTAACTTTCTGAATAAAAATAAAATATGAATATTTTGGCGTTTTGGCATGGGTATTGAATTAGATAGCGATTAACTTCTCGGGTGTGCGTGCATCTTCCCCGACGGTCTCTCTCGAAAACCAAGACTGGAGGAGTGCACCGTCAAGGAACAACGGCATCATGGGAAGTTTTTCTATGCCGGAGGGCGGAGTATGAATTCCCCGTTGAGTCTCGCCAGCACGGCCCTGCAGGCCTTCGGTCAGAAACTGGAGGGTGTTGCCGCCAACATCGCCAACGCCGGCACCGACGGCGATAAAAAAGTCAAGACACCGCTGCGGGAAGCTCGAAACGATGGGGTCGAGACGCAGGAAGAGCATGCTGACAACCCAAGGGGCCCGCTTTCGGCCGGGGTGGAAAAGGGTCCTGCTGCCCAGGAGCCCCCGACCGTCAACCTCGAAGGAGAGATCCCCGAACTGATCACCACGGTTTATGGGTTCAGGGCCAACCTCAAAACCGTCAAAGCCCAGGACGAGGTCTTGGGTCATCTTCTGAACGCGCTGGCTTGAGCTCCCGGTAAAGCCGGGACCCTTCGAGTCACCGTTGCCCGTCCGGATGGGGTTCCTGTTGCGTTCTGCAACGAGTTTCTGCTAATAACGACGCACTCAAGCACTCCCGCCCTCCCTCAAGCGGGTCGGAATAAGAAGAGAGGTGCCGATGGCCGTCAAGCCCCCGCGCAGAAGGATTTTCCCCTCGGCCGGCGAGGATGCCCAAATCGCCGGAAAGCCGAAGGAGGCCCCGCATTGCCAATCGCCCAGCTACCGGCTGGCGTTCCAGGACCCTGAATTCCTCCTGAAGGACGAGCTCAGGCCGGTGCGCCTGCAGCTCGAGCTGCTCAAGCCCGAGATGGCCCTTCAGGAGCATTGCATCGAGTCCGCCGTGGTGGTTTTCGGCAGCGCGCGCATCCCGGAACCGGAAAAAGCCGCCGCCGAGCTGCAGGCGGCCCGCGAGTGGCTGCGCGGCCGCGAGGGCGACCCGGAGGCCGCCCGGCGTCTGAAGCGGGCCGAGCGCATGCAGCACAACAGCCGCTACTACGAGGAGGCCCGCAAGCTCGGCCGGATGATAGCGCGCCACTCCGATGACCATCGCCTGGTGGTGATGACCGGCGGGGGCCCGGGGATCATGGAGGCCGCCAACCGCGGCGCCCACGATATCGGCGCGGTGAGCGTCGGTTTGAACATCGTGCTGCCCCGCGAGGAGGTGCCTAACCCGTTCATCACCCCGGAGCTGAATTTCCAGTTCCACTATTTCGCCCTGCGCAAGATGCACCTTCTCATGCGGGCCAAGAGCCTGGTGGCTTTTCCCGGAGGGTTCGGGACCCTCGATGAGCTGTTCGAAACGTTGACCCTGATCCAGACCGGCAAGGTGCAGCGGCTCCCGGTCATCCTCTTCGGCCGTGAGTTCTGGGAGCGGGTCATCAATTTCAAGTTCCTGGTGGAGGAAGGTACCATCTCCGAGGAGGACCTGGGGCTGTTCGTTTTCGCGGACACGGCCGAGGAGGCCTGGGCCGTCATCGACAGGGCCGAAAACGGAACGGGATAGTGTAAACCGAGCCGGGGTTTGCACCGTCTAATCTCGATGACTTCGTAAGAACCCCGATTTCGGCGTTGCGCTTTCCCGCCAAGGCGGGTTCGTCGCCGCGGGGTACAGGGAGTGCGCCTCGCACAAACCGCTGCGGGATTTACGCGCTTCGCCGGCCCCGCTTCAGCGGGAGACGCGGGCTTCCGATGACGTTGCATCTTTTTCTTGTGGGAGCGGCATCCTGCCGCGATCGTCGTGGCTGGAAGGTACTCCCGCAGGTGATATCACTTCATGACCGAATAAGAATGACATTAGGGGGTCGATATGGCTCGATCCGGTTTGCTGTGGGCGCTGCTTCTGATGGTCGCACCGACCGCCGGCGTTCAGGCGGACATCTATCGCTGGAAGGACGCCGCCGGGGTTACCCACTTCACCAACGCCGTCCCGCCGGACGGTGCCACCCTCATCGAAGTCACCGAGGAGACGCCTTACGACGCCGAGGCCGACCGGCGACGGCTGGAAGAAGAACGCCGGCTGAGGCTCGAGCGCGAGAAACTGGCGCTCGAGGAGCGCAAGGCCGCGCTGGCCGCCCGGGAGCATGAAGCCCAGTTGAAGCTGGATGAGGCGAGCCGCAGGTTGGAGGAGGCCGAACAGCAGACGCGGGAATCAGCGGCGGAAGGCGAGCCCGACGACGGCGTTTCTGCGGCACGGCACCTATGGCCCGGCCCGCAGAAATTACTATTTCAATCGACCCGGGGACGGGAACCTCTACCGGGGCTATTATCGCGAAGGCGGCAACCTCTACACCGAGGACCCCCGCAAGCCGAGGCCCGGACCGCACCCATCGCCCCCGAAGCCTCCCGACCGGCCGGACAAGTCGAAGGACCCAGCACCCAAGAAGAAAGCGAAGGCGCACAAGCCGCCGCCCGTCGCCGGTGAGGAGCCCCTGAAGGACCAGCGGCCGGCCGGCGCGGCGCCCGCTCGACAGTAAGCCGCGCAGGGCGCGGCCGGCATCGGGTCTCAGTGCGGCTCCAGAAAATCGAGCAGGTTGATCACCTTGCCGTCGGATCGGGGGGGCGGTCCGCTTTCGGACCATGTGCCGCGCCTTTTTTGCCGGCGTCATCCGCCGACCCGCTTCTTGAGATCCTCGTTTTTTTCCACCAGGCCGCCGATGTGATCGTCGAGCCTGCTCCAGTTCGCTTCGAGCTCCGCGGTGTCCAGATCAAAGCCCCCCAGCCGTGTCAGCAGTTCCGCCAGCCGACACATGACCCCGAAGTCGGGTGGCGCCTTGCAGGTAGAAGGGGCAGTGGCACCACAGGCTGATGCACCCGATGCCGCGTTGCCCGCCTTCGGACATGATCACCGAGTGAATGGCGCCGGGACCCTGGTAGGACACGGGCGCGGCCCCGAGGTCTCGCAGGAGCCGGCTGAGTCGTGGTTCCGAGGCGATGCCGGAGACGACGCGGTCCGAGTGCAGGACGTTGTCGTACAGGCTGCCGAGGCTCACCATGGTCGCGGGCCCCAGACCCGCCGCCCATTCGCAGAGCTCCCGGGCAAACTGAAACCAGCGCCATCTGCGTGGTCCTCAGCAGCGCAGCGCCAGACACAAGCCGTCATGTTCCGGGGAATGCTCCGGCAGGAAGCCGAACAGGGACACGGGGCGCCAGCCGGGGTCCGCGTGGATGCGCCGGTTGAACTCGGCCGCTTCCACGAAGCCGACATTGTCCGCGATCAACAGTCCCTGCGGCCGCAACAGCCGGTGGCAATGGGGCAGGGCAGGCGCGTAGTCCTTTTTTTCAATGTCCAAGAAGATGAGGTCGAACGCTGGTTGCCGGCGGGTCAATTCGGCCAGGGCGTCCCCCACGATGATCTGCGCATGCGCTCCTAATCCGGCGCGCTCCAGGTTAACCTGCGCCCGGGCGGCCATGCCCGGGTCGAGCTCGATGGTCACCAGCCGCCCGCGGGCGGCGGCACAGGCACGGGCGAGGAAAATGGCGGAATAGCCCGTGGCGGTTCCCAGCTCCAGGATGGCGGCGGCCTGCGTGGCGCGGGCGAGGATGAACAGCAGCTCCCCCACCACCGGGCCCACGATCGGGATCTTTTCGGCGGCGGCTTCGTCTTCCAGGCACCTGAGCAGCGGGTCTCGGCCCGGGACCAGCTGCCGGAAAACGGTTTCGGGGTCTGTGACGATGCGGGACATGGTTCCTCCTTCAGAACAGATGGGTCTGGTCAGGGCGTGCGGCGGCAGTGTGCTCCCCGAACAGGGTCACTTGGCGCTTGAGCGCCTCGATTCGTTCCAGGTTGGACAGTTTCCAGCGATAAATTTCGCTCTGGAGCCGGTGGCTCTCCTCGGCCAAGGCATCGGCGATCTGCAGTTTGGCCGGCTCCCACAACAGGGGAGCCTCCTCCGGCAGGACGCCGATGCGACCGAAACGCCACCGGCAATATTTTTGCCACCACACCGAAGGGATCTCGGCATTGGTCCGGGCGCCTTCGAAAAAGTAGGAGATCCACTCGAGCTGAGGCAGTGGGATGTGAAGGTCGCGGGCTACGTCGCTCAGCACCCGCTTGCCCTCGGGCGTGTGGCGGTCGAACACCACCCAGTAAGGGAAGGCCTGGCGGTGTTCCGGCTGCGGCTTGATCTCGGGGGGGCGTGTGGTCGCGGCCAGGTATGCCGCCGCTTGGGCGACCGCTTTGTCGTGGGGCCTTGGGCTGCGCTTGCAGCGCCGGGCGTTGGCAATCAGGATTTTTCCGAGGTCGTCGACCGGCTGGTCCTTAACCCAGTTCCAAAAGTCGGAAGGATGCTCGATGCCCCGTGCAACCAGCCGGACGGCCCTGTCCTGAGCCGATCCGTCCAGAACGCCGGCGTCGCCTCCGGCCAGTGCATAGGCCAGGAGGCCCAAACCGGTGGCATCCCGAAGCTTGGGGGCGGCGGTCGCCCGGCAGAGGGCGGCCACCTTGCCGGCAAACCCGCCGGTGAGCCGCATCGCCCCGCCGAGAGGCCAACATTCCGCGAACACGATCACGGCCGTTCGCTGTTCGAACCACTCTTCGGGCTGGGGACCCTGGCCGTCGATCAGGGCGCTGACAGTGGTGACCAGTTCGGTGTGCCCCCGGCGCACGGCCTTTTGAAGCAGTGAACGAAGCCTGTCGTCAACGGCGGAGAGTGCTTTCATGGGTCGCGAAAGCGTCTACGGGCACGCTCGTGTAACATTTTTCCCTGTGGTGTCTCTATATCATCGGGTTAAGTAAAAAACCCTGCCACCCGGAACCGGGGTGGTATCCGCCTGGGCATTCCTTTTTACCTCCTTTTGGGGAGTGCCCAGGATTTTTTCCCACCACACGGTGGTTTTTTTCTCCTCCTCCTCAAAGGGGCGGCCTCCTCGCGGGGGTCGCCCCTCCTTTTTTGCGTGCCATCGGGCCTCGGGTCCCCGATTAGCCCCCCCGTCTCAAACGGCGGGGAATGCGCTCGCTTTCGCGGTTGAACGTGCCTATGCCGTTCGACTGCGCGCCCGGTTCGTCTTCCAGGAGTCAGCGAGCGGGATGCGGCACTCCGCAGCAGTTCAGTCCTGCTTGTTTCCGAGCCGGCTTCTCTGCTAATTGGTCTGCAGGCACTTCTCGGCCTTAGCCGTCTTGCCGCTGGCGAGGAGATCGGCGAACGTGATCTGGTTCAGCCGGGAGAACATGGCCTCCGAGGCCTCGAGCCACACGTAGCGCGTGAGGCACTCGTCCAGGCGGTCGCATTGCGCGGGGTTTTTCAGGCAGCTCGTCAGAAAGGAGCCGCCTTCCAGCAAGGCGACGATCTCGCCCACGGTGATCTGCCGCGGGTGTTTGGTGAGCATGTGCCCGCCCTTGGACCCACGGAAGCTTTTGATGTAATTGGCGCGCTTGAGCGGACGGATGATCTGCTCGAGATACTTCAGCGAAATCTGCTGGCGTCTGGCGATTTCGCCAAGCTGAATGGGGTGGTCACTGTAATTCTGGGCCATGTCGAGAATCAAGCGGGTTCCGTACCGGCTGCGGGTTGACAATTTCATGGAGGCTCTCCGTCGCAGGTGTGAGTGGTTGCGCTGCGGCTGCCGTCGGACATGGTGGTCGACTTGAGCGGCTGATGCTGGTTTTTTTGCAACGTCATCAAATGTCTATAGAAATATTTCCGACCCGTCAAGTAGGATGAGGGAGCCACCCATGAGTCCGTCCGCAGACCTTAACTCCGCGGCAGTCCGTGAAATCCCGGTCGTCGCCGCGGGCGACGGCTGGCTTGTGGTCGAAAAGCCGAGCGGAATCAGTGTCCACAACGACCCCGGGGCGGACCTGTGCTCCCTTCTGGAGCGCGTGCGCGGTGTCGGGCGCGAGCGGGCCGCACGACCTTCGAAGCGTCGGCTCCACCCGGTGAACCGCCTGGACAAGGAAACCAGCGGTGTCATGATTCTCTGCTCCGATCCCGATGCGTTCCGGTTCTTCGCCAGGCAGTTTGAATCCGGAGTGGTGCGCAAGCGTTATATCGCGCTGGTGCAGGGGCGGGTGGGGTCAATCCCCAACGCGGACGGTGCAGAAGGGTGGCGGGCCTGGGAGTGGCCGCTGGCGGACGAAGGCGGCGGGCGCCGGCTCCCGCAGGGCCGTGGGGTCCTCAGACAGTGCCGGACGCAATATCGGGTCCGCGACTTCAGTCGCCACCACACCCTGATCGACTGCGAACCTGAGAGCGGGCGCAAGCACCAGATCCGGCGTCATGCCGCTCTGGCAGGCCATCCGGTGGTCGGCGATCGGCGCTACGGCCCTACCCGGGCGGTCGCCCTCGTGCGCCGGCGTTTGGGGTTTGTGCGGTTGGCGCTGCACGCCCTGTCCCTGAGCGTGGTGCCGCCGGGGGGGACCCGGGCGGTGGAGTACCACTCCGCCGGCATCCCCTCCGAGATCAAGCGGCTGTTTGACGACGACCTGTAAGGCAGGGATGGCGACAACTGGGTGGCGGCCGCGGGGTCGAGGGGCTTTGTCGCCTGCAAGGGGAATCGGTTGCCCTAGCGCCCCTTTAAGACACGCCGGGCCCACTGTTGCAGGCGTCCCCAGACTGATCGACGGAAGCGCACTTCCAGCAGGAGGTCCCCATTGTTGCCGCCGGATCTGCCCACCGCCCCCATACCGGTCAGGCGGATGTGTTGCCCCTCGCGCACGTTGGCGGGAACCTTGACCACCAGTTTTTTGGATCGTTGCCGGTGGAAGTAGGCATACGGACCGCCGCTTGCCGCCAACTTCGGGTCCAGACGGATGCGGTCGCGAATGTCGTTCCCCTTCCGGGGCGGTCTCAGGCCGGCGAGGCCGCCCAGCGCGAGCCGGAAGAGACGTTCCAGGAGTCTTTCCCTCACGGCCGGCCGGCCCCGGGTTCCCGCGTTCGCCGCCGGCCGCCGGAACCCGAAGGCGCGCACCGTGACCCGCGGTCGGCTGAATCTGAAGCTTTGATAGGTCTGCCCGTAGAACTCCCGGAAGATGTCGTCGACGCCCCGGAAGCCTGCCGCACGGGCCATTTCCTCGAAAACGGCATTGATGTCCGACCCGCTGAAGATGTCCTGCTCGGAGTGACTGGTGCGGAAATGACCGCAGGCGGCCGCGCCGAACCGGCGGCGTAGGCCGTCGTATTTGCGGCGCTTGGCCGGGTTGGAGAGAACGGCATAGGCCTCGTTGATGCTTTTCATTTTTTCCGCGGCCGCGGGGTTGCCGCGGTTGCGGTCCGGGTGGTGCTCGAAAGCCAATCGCCGGTAGGCCTCCTTGATGTGATTCGGTTCCGCCTGCGGCTCGAGGCCTAAGGTGCGGTAATAATCGTCCGGGATCATGCCAACCCTACACCACATTCCTTTGCTCAAGTCAACGTCGTTGGACAGGGCCCGGCCGCCGACTTATCTTGATGGGGCCCGAACCATCAAGCTAAAAGCCTTCGGTCTTCAGTCTTCAGCCTGTTTTTCACACGGAACTCGTCAAAGGAGGGATCATGGCGAAGCGCGAACCGGAAAACGTCTGTCCGGGTTTAGAGATGAAATGCCCGGGATGTCATCGACCCCTGACGGTCCCACGCATTTCGGTGGACGAAAACAAGCCGCTGATCTGCGGCGGCTGTGGGGAGCGATTCGACTGCGGCGACCTGGAGTCGGCCCCGACGGAGTCGATATGAGCGCAGCGGCGCCGGTGCCACCGAAAAAGCCGCATGGGGTTCCTCGGTTTCGGCGCGGTGCCCGCAGCTGACCCGGAAGAGGTTCGGCCGGCGGCCGGCGGTCAGCGTTTCGGCTTGGATGAGGACCCTCTTGCCTCCGGCGCCGAGCGGTTCCCCTCCGGAGGGTCGTCCTGGGTTTCGATGAAGTACAAGGTGGCCCCCACCGGTGAAAAGGCCAGGAAGAGGATGTTCGCCAGGGGAAGCAGAAACGGCAGGCCGAAACCCAAGTGGAAGGCCCAGGCGTTTCGCAGGAAGCGGAGGCGCCGCCCGAACGGTTCCATCCGCCGGGCCGGGGTCAGGTCCGTGCTGTCCCAGGCCAGAAAGGCGGCGGCCGTCACCGAAAGCACTACAGTGACGACCGGCGCCAGTGGCGTCGTCCAACTGAGGACCACCAGCACCAAGGTCAGCAGGACCGGCACCACCGCTCGCGGGATCTCCTGCTTGACCAGGTAGAAAAAATGGGCGGGGAGGCTCATCCGCACCGGGGCCCGCACGCTCCCGGTCACCAGTTTCTCGGTGATGCGGGACATCAGGTCCATGATCAGCACGCTGAACAACACCTGCGCGACCAGATAGGCCAGGATCGCCGAGGCGCCGATCAGCAGCAGCATGAGCAGCCATGAGGCCGCGTGCCAGAGCCAGACGATCCAGGGGCTGGCGGGCTTGGCCCAGATGAGGCCCAGCAGTTCCTGGTGGGTGGCGGCGGCGAACCAGACCGCGATGCCGGTGATGACGAGGGTCAGGGCAAAGCGCACCAGCCCGAGCAGCAGCAGCCTGGGGGTCTTCAACCCCAGCCGAAGCCCCCTCAAGTTGTAGGATATGCCTTGAACAAGACCCATGCCCGACAGAGCTTTCTGCGGTTGCGGCGCGCTGCGCGGCACATCACCGCCGGCGGAAGGTGTTCGCTTCAAAATTCGTACCGGACTGCAGGAAAAATGTCAATTCATTCGGCCTAAAGGTTCTTTCCGCCATTGCCGATACCGTCTTAATGGGCCGTCGCCGGTCGGCAATGCGCGCGGAACGGGTTAGGGACACCCCGGGGGCGTTTCCGACAGCGCGCATGCGCCGGCCCGGCATCGAAGAGGGGGACGAAAGGGCATGACACATCCGCTCCGAGGGGAAGGGAACAGCCCTGCTCCGGATTCATCCGAAGGCTCCGGGGACTTGAGGCGCGGCGGGGCCGACCGCCGCCGCCGGCGGGTCCCCCCGCTGCGCATCCTGCTCGGCGATGGTCGGCGCCGCGCCGTCCGCCGCCGTGAGGACCACCGCCGGATCGTATTGCTGGACCGCTACAGCCCGAGGCTCTTCGCCGCGATCGTCGGGATTCTTTTTTTGAGCCTGATCGATGCCTTGCTGACACTCTACCTCATCGAGCACGGCTCATCCGAGCTCAACCCCGTGATGGGCTATTTCCTCGAGCACGGCCCGTTCACCTTCACCGTGGCCAAGTATCTCCTGACCAGCGCCGCGGTCCTCGTATTCCTGGCGGTGGCCCACAGCATTCCGCCCCGCTGGCGTTTTTCCGCCCGCCACCTGTTTTCCTTCACGCTGATCGCCTTCGGCCTGGTGGTGGCCTGGGAGATCTTCCTGATCTACCTGCTCTGGACCTGACCGGGATATCTGCAATACCCGGGCTACCCCTTGAGCGCGCGCCAGTGCACGTGCGCCAGGGTTCCGGCCGCGGGGTCGAGGACGGCGACGGACCGTGAGGAGTGCCAGTCGGGCAGGAGGTGCAGGCTGCCGCCGCGGGCGCCCCGGTAGCTGTGGCGGGTGTGGAAATGGCCGACCAGGATGGTGTGGACATCCGCCGAAAGCCGGCCCTCGGCAAAGCGGCGGATCTCGCCCTCGGGCAGCCCCGAGCGGAATTTGCGGTTCGCGTGGCGCAGGCGGCGCTTGATCGCATCGGCAACGGCCGGGCCGCGGGGGGCGTGGCGCAGGAAGTACCGGGCCAGCGGGCTTTTGGCCAGCTTCCGGAAAACGCGGTGGCTGAAATCGCGGCGGTTGATCAAATCGCCGTGCACGAACAGGAGCCCGCCGTCCGCGTGCCGGCACGGGGCCTCCGTGCACCAGTCGAAGACCTCGGCCCGCTCGTGCGCCACGAAAAACTCATGGTTGCCCTCCATGAAGCCGATCCGGCGCTGCGGCTTCTGCCGGCGGCACCACGCGCAGAATTCCCGGTGGATACGGCTCTCGTAGCGCGGCAGGGCGATCCACAAATCGAAGATGTCGCCCAGGAAGACGAGGTCGCGGCCGTCGGCCTCCAGGCGGCCGAGCATCTCGAAAAATTCAGCCGCATTGCCCTGGGATTCGCCCACGTGGGCATCGGTGATGAGAATCATCTGGCGCATGTCGTTCAGGATCTCGCATCGGTGTCCGGCTGCCGGTGTCATAGTCAACCGGCACCGGATTGTCAAAGGGGTCGCCGTCGTGGCAAAGGGGCCGGCGGTGTGGTATAGGGGCCGCTGCGCCCCGTCCTCGCGGCGGGCGGACCCCCAACGACCTCGGATGCGAACGTGATCCCGTGACGACCGTACTTTTGGTTCAACTTCCCATCCCGCGCCAGAACTTCGGCCGCAAGACCGGCAACGTCCCGCTGGCGGCGGCCTGCCTGAAGCAGGCCGCGGAAGGGATCCGCGATGTCCGGGTGGAAATCCTGCCCGAGAGCCTCGCCTCCTATCTCGGGGATTCGGCGCTGGTCGACCTGCTCCTCAGCCGCAAGCCCGATGTGGTGGGGTTTTCCGTGTTCAGCTGGAATCTCGAGCGCAGCCTGCATCTCGCCGCGGCGCTCAAAGCGGCCTACGGACCCCGCATCGTCTTCGGCGGCCCCGAAATCACCCCCGACAACCATGCGGCCCGCTCCGAGCACGTCGACTTCACCGTGTGCGGCGAAGGCGAGGCGGTCTTCCGGCGGCTGCTGACGGACAGCGACTATTGGCTCCGGGGAACCGCTTCCATGGGTGCGGCCGAGGTGTTCCGTACCGCGGCGAGCCCTTACCTGGCCGGTTTGCTCGAGCCGCAGCTGGAAAATCTCATGCTGCTCGAAACCCAGCGCGGCTGCCCCTACCGCTGCGGTTTCTGCCACTACAACAAGGCCCGTTCCGGGCTGGTCTTCGCGGAGGCGGGACACCTCCTGCGGGCCGTGGAATGGGCCCTCGCGCAGCGGATCGCCGAAGTCTACCTGCTGGACCCCTCGCTGAACACCCGGCCCGGGCTCAGGCCGCTGCTGGCCGAACTGGCGCGCATGAACGCCGGCGGCGGGATCGCTTTTTTCAGTGAAATCCGAGCCGAGGCCATCGACGGGGAACTGGCCGACCTCTTTGCGGCCGCCGGGTTCAACTGGTTTGAAATCGGGCTGCAGAGCACCAACCCGCAGGCCCTCAGGCTGATGAAGCGCCCCACCGACCTCGGGCGCTTCCTGGCCGGGGCCCGGCTGCTCAAGGCGCGGGGGATCACCCCCAGCATCGACCTGATCATCGGGCTGCCGGGCGACGATCTGACGGGGTTCATGCGCAGTGTCGATTTCGTCGCCGACAACGGCCTGCAGGACGACGTGCAGATCTTCCCGCTGGCCGTTCTCCCCGGGACCGATTTCCGGCGCCGCCGCGCCGAGCTCGGCCTGGTCCACGAGCCGCACCCGCCGTACACGGTCACCCGGACCGCGGGGTTTGCGCCGGAGGAGTTTCTGCTGGCCTACGACTACGCCGAAACACGGCTGGACGCGGTGTTCTTCCCGTTTCCCGACCTGGATCTGTCCTTCCGGGTGTCCGGAAGCGGGGGGCCCGAGCGCTCCCCCGACCTCCGGGTGACCCTGGCGGGCGACGGCTATGTGGCCAAGCTCAATCTGAGCACCGCAAGGCCGCTTGCGGAAATCGAAGGGCTGGCGCGGCGCCTCACCCTCCCTTATCAAATTCTCGTCGGGCCGGGTCTGGGCGACACTGCCTATCTCAAAAGGGTGCTGACCCTTCTGACCGCCGCCAATCCCTTCACGCCGCTCGAGGTCGTTTTTTTCGAGCCGGTCGAGATGCCGCGCTCCGCCGATTTGCTCTCCGCCGTCCGGCTGCGCCGGCCGCACTTTCTGGACGGCGACCTGCGGTTTTTGTTCCCCCGGCCGGGCAACCGCGCCGTCCTGTTCACGGCGGTCTCCTCGCGCCGCAAGGCGGTGTTTCAGGGCGAGATGGAGCGGCAGGTGTTCTGGTGGCGCGCGCCCGAGTTGCCGGAGCTCGGGGACCTCGCGCGTCTGGCCGGGCTGGACGGCGTTCTCGTCGACAGCGCCGTCGGTCGCCCGCAGACCCGCGCCTGGCAGGACCGCCTCGGCCGGGAAGCGGCCGAGCGGCATCACCTGAGCTTCGCCGATGTCGCGCTGCAGCGGCGCTGGACGCTGCGGACCGCTCCGGACGAGTATGCCGCACCAGGTGTTGGATTACGGGCACGGCCGCCGATGACGTCCTTCAGCGGGGCGGGGATCCCCGACGCTGGTCCGGCGACCACGCTTGCAAGCCCGGCCCGATCGGGGTAAGTGAATCGGATGGGCGTAAGCCCGATACCGTGCCTGGGTCGCCCGGTGGTTAAACCGGCAGCCAAATACGCAAAGGTCGTCATGCCGGACTTGAGCCGGCAGCCACACTCGGCCCGGATCCGTTTCATTCGACACGAGCCATGGAAATCGCGAAGCGTGAAAGCCGCAGCCTGCTGGCCGTCAACCTGGGCCTGGTCTCCAACATCCTCCTGGCGGCGCTGAAGACGACGGTCGGCATCCTCGGGCACAGCCCGGCCCTGCTGGCCGACGGCATCAACTCCACCTCGGACGTGGCCTATTACGTTGTCGTGCGCGTGTTCATGGGCCTGGCGCGCAAGCCCGCGGACGACGAGCACCCCTACGGCCACCAGCAGTTGGAGAACATCGCCGCCCTGGTGGTGGGGGCCTTCGTGATCACCACGGCCGTGACCATCTTCTGGGATGCGGTCAACAAGGTCTACGACCTCTGGGCGGGGCCGGGTCGCCGGCACCGACGCCGAGTGGGTCACGCTGGCGATCGCGCTGTTCACCGTCGCCTTCAAGGTGGTGCTGACCGCCGTCACGCGCCGGATCGGCCGGCAGACCAAAAACCCCGCCGTCTTCGCCCTCGCCTACGACCACCGCAACGACATCTTCGCCGCGGCGGCGGCCAGCCTGGGGATTTTTCTGGGCCGCATGGGATACCCCCTGGATGGACCCGCTCGCCGGCGCACTGGTGGCCCTCGTCATCCTGCGCACGGGGGTGGAGATCCTGCGCGAGTCCTCGAAGGACCTGATGGACACCCTGCCCGGCCGCGAGCTCCACGACCGGATCGTGGCGGTGACAAAGACATCCCCGGGGTCGAGCAGGTCGAGGAGATCCTGGCCCACCGCTTCGGCCCCAGCCTCGTCGTCAACGTGACCATCGGCATCGACGGCTCCCTTTCGGTGGCCGAGGGCGACCGGATCGCCACCCGCGTCGAGCACATCCTCGGAGACGAGATCGACTTCCTGGAGCGCGTGCACGTCCACTACCACCCGGCCCGGGAAGGGGTGCCGCGGTCAGGAGGCCTCACCTCCAGCCGATTGTTCCCCTTGACTTGAACACGTTCCGCGATTATGATTGGGGCACTTTGTGTCGAAAGGAGTGTTCCATGCCGATCTACGAGTACCAGTGCAGCGCCTGCTGCCACTGCTTCGAAGAGTTGACGCTGCGAAGCGACGACCCGGCGCCGAAATGCCCCCAGTGCGACTGCGCGGACGTCCAAAAGCTCATGTCCGCCGGCTGCGTGCGGGCGCAGGGCATCGCCACCGGCTCGGGCGGCTTCAATTCGCCTTCCTGCAAGCCTTCGGGGTGACGGATCTGACCCCCTCGGTCCGAGGGGACGTACTTTGTAAGAAACCCAACTTCCGCGTTGTGCGGCGCTCCGCGCTCGCTGCGGCGTACTACCAGTACGCCTCACTCGGCGAAGCTTGCACGCCTTGAATTTGGGCTTCTTACAAAGCCGTCCAGCCCAAACTAGCTCCGGTTCCAAACCCGCGTGGCGCCTTGCCCTCGGGCGTGATCCGGGGTTTTGAAACCGCTTGCAGTGCGACTTCCAAAAAAACCCAACTTCGGCGTTGTGCGGCGCTCCGCGCTCGTTGCGGCGTACTGACCAGTACGCCTCACTCGGCGAAGCTTGCACGCCTTGAATTTGGGCTTCTTACAAAGCCGTCCACAAAATAAAGAATCAGGCCGTCTGTGGGAGCAGGCGGCCTGATTTCTTTATAGCTCGATGGTGTCCCCGGGTTTCATCACCACCACCTTGGCGCGGGTCTCCTTTTCAACCCGCGCGGCCCAGGACATGGGGTCCTGCTTGATGATGTCGAAGGTGTTGTAGTGGATCGGCACCACCTGTTTGGGCTCGATCAGCTTGACCGCCCGCAGGGCGTCATCCGGGCCCATGGTGAAATTGTCGCCGATGGGCAGGATGGCAAGGTCGATCCCCTCCTCGCCGATCAGCTTCATGTCGCCGAACAGGCCCGTGTCGCAGGCGTGGTAGATTTTCTTGCCCTCGATGGTGAGCAGGAAGCCGCAGGGGTTGCCGCCGTAGGTGCCGTCCGGCATGGCCGAGCCGTGCAGGGCGAGCGTCAGCTTCACCCGGCCCCAGGGGTAGTCGAAACCGCCCCCGATGTGCTGGGGGTGGACGTTCTTGACCCCTTGGGCGACCATCCAGTTCTGGATCTCGAAGTTGGAGACCACCGTCGCGCCGGTGCGCTCGGCGATGGCGACGGTGTCGCCGACGTGGTCGCCGTGGCCGTGGGAGACAAGAATGAAGTCGGCCGACACCTCGCCGGCCGTGACCGGGGCCAGAGGGTTGCCGGTGAGGAACGGGTCGATCAGGACCCTGGTTTTGCCGGTGGTGATCAGAAAACAGGCGTGGCCGTACCAGGTGGCTTTGAGGCTCATGTCATCCTCCTTTCGGCTGGGTGTTGGTCTTTGACGAGGTAAATGCCGGGCAGGCTCGCCAGGGTCACGATTCCCTTCAGGATGAGGTTGGCGGCGAAGATGGACCAGACCACATCGGCGGGCAGCGCACCGCCGAAGGCCCCCCAGCAGAAGATCAGGCTGTCGACGGGGATGCTGAAGGTGTTGCTCGTGAGCACCCGCAGCCACTGAAAACGCGGTGTCACCCGCGCGACCCACAGCCGGTAGATCTCGGTGTCGATCAGTTCGCTGACCACCTCGGCGACGATGCTCGCCGCAACGATGCGCCACACCGGCCCGAGGATCGCTTCAAACTCCCGGCCCAGCCCCCAGGCGGGGTCGTCCGGAAGCCTTGCGGCGACCTGGAGAAAGGCCGCCATGAAGAGGTTGACGGCGGCGGCCAGGACGACCACCGTGCGGGCGGCGGAGATGCCGAGCCTCTTGTGGACCAGGTCCCGCAGCGTGAACGTCAGGGGGTAGATGAAGGTGCCCGCATCGATGCTGAACCCGGCCAGCAGGGTGATCTTCAGACTGGCGATGTCCGCGAGCATCTGGGCGGCGATGTAGAGCGAGACGACCACGATGCCGGCCGTCGCCACGCCCCCGGCGCCAAGGGATTTTTCCGGTTCGGACTATCATGCGGGACCGATGACCTTTGGGTGAACGTCGGTAAAACGAAACCAGCCCGCGGCGGTCCATCACAAGGGGCAAGCCCGTTCACCGCAACGGGCCCCTCCTTCGACCGCCGGACTTGAACCTGAACAGCGTGCGCATTCCCCGCCTGCTTGCGGCGGGGAGATTCAATCTAATAGTATGGACGGCCGGCGCTGTCAAAACAGGGACCCGTTTCCCGGACGGCCCCGAGCCCGCGCGCCGCCGGCGCCCCGGGCCGGCGGGGAGGCAGCTCGTGTCGTTTCGTTGGACCCTCATCGCAGGCAACCGTATCTGACTATTTTGTCATAAACATGATATAAAATATTGCAATAACGTAATATTTTGTCACAAGCCCGATGGAGCCCGGTTGGGGGGTGGGGCAATTTATCGAATTGATTCCATGGATATTAATGTTTAAACCGCCCGGCGCACGGGAAGCGGCACGGAATTTGATTTTATAATCCGGAAGCAGTGCTCCTGAAACAAGGATAAAAACATTTGCCGAAAGGGATGGCCATGGTCTCCGAATTGACGGTCGTTGAAACCGAAGGGGCCGGCAGCCCTGCCGCCGACAGGGCGATTTGCGGCAGCTGCAACCGCATCATCAAAGACCCGGCCGAGTGGATTCGCAGCGGGAAAAAGACGATGTGCGTCGATTGCTACGAGGGTCTTCTCAACCCCTTCTGGAAGTGCTGCACCGGGGACCTTGCCTGACTCCGTGCCGGTGTCGGTGCCGGCGCCGGTTGGCCGTCTGCCCGCTTTTTGGCCCGCATGGTGCCGGGTCCCGGGTGTTCCGCACGTGAGGCTTCCCTGTCTGCAACGCCCCGACTGCCTCACCAAAGGGACGCGACGGCCCTGCGACCCCTGTTTCCGCCCCCGTTCACCACGTTTCAGCCGAATTTCGGTCCCGCCCTAGCGATGCGCATCAGCACCAAAGCGCTCTGCGTCCGTGCCATGCGACGCTTAGCGCTTGAACAAACGATCGATTTCGTGTAAAAAAGTAGGATTTGGAAAATATTTTAGCACGCAACCAGGCATTGAACCGGTTTGCGGCATGATCGCGGAGATTCTGCCGCTTTTTTAAACGTTTCAGAGCCACCGGGACCGGCCATGCGGAAAAAAGACGTGCCGCAAGACAACGGCATGAACAGGGGTCTGAAGGAGATCGCCTACGCCCTCGACGAAGACGGTCGTTACGTGAAGGTGCCGAGTCTGGGCTGGGAGCCCAAGAACATCGCCAACGCCCAGGCGTGGGAGGTCATCACCGAAGATGTCCGGACCCAGATCCGGCTGGTCCGGGACGGCCAACGCAGCCCGATCGCCTACCACCTGGCCAGGAACCTGATGACCGTAGGACTCCTGGCGAGTTACGTCCACCTTCCCCGCTGGCGGGTGAAGCGCCACCTGAAGCCGTCCGTTTTCAACCGCCTCAAGCCGGAGATCATCCAACGCTATGCGGACCTGTTCGGGCTGACCCCCGAGGAACTCCACCACATCCCGGACGCCGACAGGCCCTTTCCGGACGAGGACGTGCCCTGAAATGGAAATCGCTTTTCCCCACCGCCAGTCGGCTCATTGCGAAACCGGCGTGGTCTCCAACCTCCTGTGCCACCACGGCTTGAACATCAGTGAAGCGATGGTGTTGGGGATCGGCTCGGGCCTTTTTTTCGGCTATTTCCCCTTTATCCGTCTCAATCAGCTGCCGCTGACCGCGTTTCGCATCCGGACCGGGGGCATTTTGAACCGGGTCGTCAAGCGCCTCGGGGTGACCCTGACCCGCGAAAAGTTCAGGAAACCCGAAAAGGCGATGGCGGCTCTGGATCGCAAGCTGGACGATGCCGTCCCGGTCGGCTGCCTGACGGGCGCCTATTGGCTGACCTATTTTCCCCGCCGCTTCCGCTTCCACTTCAACATGCACAACCTGGTCGTCTACGGCAAGCAAAACGGCAGTTATCTCATCAGCGACCCGGTGTTCCCGGACCCGGTCCAGTGCCCGCAGGAGGACCTGATGAAGGCCCGGTTCGCGCGCGGGCCGATGCCCCCCAAGGGCCGGATGTACTACCTGAGCCACGTGCCCGCGCGGCCCGACATGCGCCGGGCGGTGAGCCTGGGGATCAAGGAGGTCTGCCGCAGCATGCTGAAGGCGCCGGGGCCGTTTCTGGGCGTCAAGGGGATCCGGTACCTCTCCAAGAAAGTCGAGGCATGGCCCCGCAAAATGGACGCCCGCAAGGCCGCCCTTCACCTCGGGCAGATCATCCGCATGCAGGAGGAGATCGGGACCGGCGGGGCCGGTTTCCGCTTCATGTACGCCGCGTTCCTGCAGGAGGCCGCCGATGTCCTGGGCGACGACCGGCTGCGGGCGCTCTCCGACCGCATGACCGATATCGGCGAGCAGTGGCGCGAATTTGCGCTGGTCGCATCGCGCACATGCAAGCAGCGGGCCGCGGAAACAGAGACCTACCCCGCCATGGGGGCCATCCTGCGGGATATCGCCGACAAGGAAACCCAACTGTATCGGGACCTGTTGGAAAGGATAGATAAGGCTGAAGGAAGATAGGCTGAAGGCTGAAGGGTGGAACGAGGTATTTTGACTGAGACTGAAGACTGAAGGGGAAAGGGTGGGGGTCGAATGATCAAGGTGGAAGGCGGGGTCTTTTACCTTCAGCCTTCAGCCTTCGGCCTAACTACCTGACACTAGACATGACAACCAAAGACCAGCTCAAGCAGATCCTTGTGGACAACCTCAATCTCGTGGACGTTCTGCCTGAAGACATCGGCGACGACGACCCCCTGTTCGGCGACAAGTTCGGTCTGGACTCCATCGACGCGGTCGAAATCGTGTTCCAGGTCAAGGCCCACTTCGGCGTCAAAATCAAAAACATGAAAGAGGGCCGTTCGGTCCTTCAGAGCATCAATTCGCTGTCGGAATTCATCGAAAAAAGGCGCGCGGCATGAATCGCCAGAGACCGGTTGCCGTCAGCGGCGTGGGGTGTGTCTGTGCCGCCGGGGGGACCCTTGCCGACTGCGTGGGCACTCTCTACGGCCGGCCCCCGGTGCCGGCCCCGCCGAACGCCTGCCCGGGCTCGCAGCACCCGGTGTTTCGAAGTGCCGGATCGTTTTCTGGCGCACGGGGGCGCCGGGGGCCACTCCGGTGCCCGGGTCGTGCGCCTGGCGTTGGCCGCCGCGCAGGAGGCCCTGGCGGATGCCGGCCTGGAGCCGGACGCGCTGCGGCGCAAACGGGTCGGTGTCCTGATGGGGACCAATGTCTCCGGCGGGGTCAGCAACCGTGAGCTCCGGAATCAGGGGGTCGGGGCCAAGGGGGGCCGTTTTTCGCCGGCGGAGCGCTTCCTGGCCGTCAACCCGGCCGAGTGGATCGCCCGGCATTTCGGCTTTTCAGGGCCGTGCCAGACCGTCGTCAATGCCTGTGCGGCGGGCAGCGACGCCATCGGCCTGGCCGGGTCCTGGATCCGCTCGGGTCGCTGCGATGCCGTCCTTGCCGGCGGCGCGGATGCCTTCTACGAAGTGACCTATTACGGGTTCATCGCCCTGATGAACAGCGACCCCACACCTTGCAAGCCTTTCGACGCCCGCCGCAACGGGCTCAACCTCGGCGAGGGGGCCGCCGTCCTGGTGCTGGAGTCGGAGGCCCTGATGGCGGCTCGCGGCAGGACGGCCCGCGCTTTTCTCGCCGGTTACGGGACGGCGAGCGATGCCCACCACTTCACCGCCCCCGACCCCGACGGCGGAGGGCTGCGGCTGGCGGTGCAGGACGCCCTCGACTCGGCCGGCAGGAGCGCGGCGGACATCGCCTTCATCAACGCCCACGGGACGGGCACCCGCGACAACGACCGGATCGAGTCCCGGATGTTTTACGACCGGTTCCCGAACACCCCCTTTACCTCGACCAAAGGGTACACCGGCCACACACTCGGCGCCGCGGGTGCCATCGAGGCCGCCTTTACCATCGCCGGCCTCGAGCGGCAGCAGGTCCCGGCGAGCGCCGGGTTCAACGAACCCGACCCCGACCTGCCGGCGCACCCCGTCCGGCAGCCGACCGCGGTGCGCGGGGCCGCGGCGCTCTCGGAAACCCTGGCCTTCGGCGGCAACAACAGCGTCCTCGTCTTTACCGCGGGAAGTGGCGCATGAAGGCCCTGATCCGCGGTGTCGGCGTCGTCGGGGGGTTCGGCTGCGGCAGCGCCAGCCTCGAACAGGCGATTGCCGGGCGGTGCTCCGCGGCACCACCGGCAGCGGCCGGTGCCACCGGCCAAGCGGCGTCGGCCGCCCCCCCCCTTAAGGCCGACACGACGATGCTGGCGCGGCTTCTCCCGCCCCAGGCCCTGCGCCGGGTCGATCAGCATTCCCGGATGGCGGTTCTCGCCGGCCGTCTGGCTTTAGATGATGCGGGCATGGGGGGCGGGCTGCCGGGTCCCACGGGGGTGATCGTCGCCACCGGCATGGGGCCGACGGCGAGCACGCTCGACTCCCAATCCCCGGACGCGGATGCCGAGGAGCTGAGGCTTTCGCCGATCCAGTTCGCCAACTCGGTGCACAACGCCGCAGCGGCCTACATGTCGATGCTGCTCAAAATCCGGGGACCCAACCTCTCCATCAATCACTTCGACATGTCGGTCGCGTTCGCTTTCCAGACCGCCCTCGACTGGCTCGAGGAGGGCCGCGCCGCATCGGTGCTGGTCGGTGGGATCGACTGTTTTTCGAACGCCAGCGCTGACGCCGGCCGCCGGGGTCGGGCGCCTGACGGCGGAAACAGGGACGGCGGGCAGGTCCCGGCCGGCGAGGGCAGCGGTTTTTTCGTGCTCACCCGCCCCGCGGCCGAAGAGTCTCGCTACCCCCTGATCCAAGGGGTGCGGATCGGCGGGCGTGACCCGCAGGAGGCGTTGCCGCCGTCCGGGACCCTGTGGCTGCACGACGGCGGCGGCGCGGGAGAGGCGCCGGCCGGGTCGGATGGCCGGCAGGCGGTGTTCACGCCGGTCTATGGCGCCTTTCCCACCAGCATGGCGCTCGATGTCGCCGTGGCGGCGCTTTTGCTGAAAAAGGAATCCCTCCTGCGCGGGTTGCCGCTGCCTTGGGGCGGTGGACGGGTGTTGAATGGGAACACGCGGATCCGTTGCCTGAAGCAAGGGGTTTCGGGCGAGACCGGCGTGATCGACGTGGGAAGATGACGCTCATGCCCCCAGAGCCGCCGACACTCCTGGCTCAAGGCCTCGCCAAGACCTATCCGCGCACGGAAGCCCCCGCCCTGGAAGGCTTCGACCTTTCCCTGGCGGCCGGTGACATCGTCGGCCTGCTGGGGCCGAACGGCGCCGGGAAGACGACGGCCATCTCCCTCATGACCGGGCTCCTCAAGCCGGATTCGGGCAGTGTGCGGATCTGCGGCGAGGATCTGCGCGCCAACCCCCGGCGGGCGCTGCGCTGGATCGGCCTCGTGCCGCAGCACATCGCCTTGTACGCGAACCTGACGGCCGTTGAAAACCTCTCCTACTTCGGCCGCATGCACGGGTTGAGCGGCCGGGACTTGAAGACGCGGGTCGGCGCCTGCCTGGAAATGGTCGGGCTGGCGGACCACACCGCGGTGCGGGTCGCGGCCTATTCCGGGGGCATGAAGCGCAGGGCCAATCTGGCGGCCGCCCTGATTCACGCGCCGCGGATGCTCTTCCTGGACGAGCCCACGGTCGGCATCGACCCCCAGTCCCGCAACATGATCCTGGATCGGCTTTCCGCGTTGGGCCGCTCCGGCGTCAGCATGCTCTACACGACTCATTACACCGAAGAGGCCGAAAGGATCTGCGGGCGCGTCGCGGTGATCGACAAGGGGCGCATCATCGCCCAGGGCGCCCCGCGGGAGTTGACCCGCGGGCGGCCGGGGTGCCGCGACCTGGGCGAGCTGTTTCTCGAGCTGACCGGCAAGGAGCTGAGGGATTAGGCATGCGCGCGTTCTGGGCCACGGTTTTCAAGGAGCTGCTGCTGCTTGCCCGCGACCGGTCCGGGTTGGCCGTGCTCTTTGTCATGCCCGCCGTTTTGGTCGTGGTGGTCGCACTGGTCCAGGAAAACGTGCTGAAGGCGACCGGTGAAACCGTGGTGGACATTCTGTTCGTCGATCAGGACGGTCAGGAGTTCGGGAAGGCCATCCGCGAAAACCTGGAGGCCTCGGGCCCTAACAGACTGGTCACGGAGCTTGACGGGCAGGCGCTCGACGCGGCGCAGGCCAGGGCCCTGATCGAAAAGGGCCGCTATCAGGTCTGCATCGTGGTCCCGGAGGGGACCACCGCGGCCGTCCGGCGGCAGGCCATCGACCAGGTCTCGGCTTCGTTTATCGGTCCCGGGGGGGCGGACCCGGCGGCCTTGCCCGGGGTCTCCGTCCATTTCGACCCCCTGGCCCACGGGAGCTTCCGCTCCTCGGTCCTGAGCGGTCTGAGACACATGCTCCTGGCGATGGAGATCGAGATCAAGGCCAAGGTGCTGGCGGAATTGCTGCCGGCCTTGAGCGGCCGCACCGCCGGGCAGGGGATGGCGGCGCCGATCGATTCCGGCTGGGCCACCCGGCGGCTGATGGAGGTCGTCGCCGAGCAAGGCCGGTTGAAAAAGCTGCCGACCTCGGTCCAGCACAATGTGCCCGCCTGGGCCGTGTTCGGTATTTTTTTCATCGTCCTGCCGCTGGGCGGGGTCATTTTGCGGGAGCGGCAGGACGGGACCCTCGACCGCCTGCGGACCCTGCCGGTGTCTCACCTGGCCCTGCTCGCAGGCAAGCTGGCGGCCTTCGTCATCGTGTGCTGGGGGCAATTCCTGTTCGTGGTGCTGGTGGGGAAAACACTCCTGCCGCTCCTGGGCACCACCGTTCTCAGCCTCGGCTCCGACCTCCCCGCCCTGGTCGTCACCGTGACGCTCATCTCCCTGGCGGCCTGCGGCTACGGGGTCATGATCGGGACCCTGGCCCGCACCTACGAGCAGGCTACCGTGTTCGGATCGGTGTCGGTCGTGTGCGCGGCCGCCCTGGGCGGCATCATGGTCCCGGTCTATGCCATGCCGCCCGTCATGCAGACCATCAGCCTGTTTTCGCCGCTGGCCTGGGGCCTGAACGCGCTGGTGGAGATTTTCGCGCGGGAGGGCACGCTGGGGTCGATCCGACCCGAGTTGGGGTATCTGGCCGCCTTCTTCGCGGCAACCTTGCTGGTCGCCTGGGCGGCATTCGGGAGGGAGAATAGATAGGGGTTTAGGCTGAAGGCTGAAGGCTGAAGGGGGAATTCGGAATTCGGAAGGCGGAATTCGGAGGTCGGAATTCGGAAGGCGAAGGTGGAAGGTGGAGTTCGGAAAGCGGAAGTGGGAAGGCTTGATTTGTGGCGGGCAAGATGATTTTATGGCCTTCGGTCTTCAGCCTTCGGCCTAAACGCCTTCATTGCGTGCACCTATGATGAGCTACGAGTATACCATGCGGGTGCCTTTTCACGATCTGGACCCTCTGCAGATCGTCTGGCACGGCAACTATTTCAAATATTTCGATGTGGCCAGGTTCGGGCTCTTCAAGCAGGCCGGCGTGGACCTCTACCAATATTTCCTCGATCGGCAGATCATCTTCCCGGTGACGCGCTCCTCCATCAAGCACATCGTGCCGTTGCGGTTCGACGAGGAGTTCATCTGCAAGGCGACCGTGACCGAGGCGGTGTACAAGATCGCCCTGGATTTTGAAATCAGGCGCGCGGGAAGCGGACAGATCTGCACCCGGGGCAAAAGCGAACAGCTCTCCGTGAAAACGCCCGCAATGGAGATGCAGTTCGAGATTCCCGGGGACATCACGCGGGCTTTGGGGTTTTCCTGATGAGTTCGGAACTGCACAGTGCCTACGCGACCGGCTACGAAAGGCTTTCGGCCTGGGCGGACCTGCTGGACCGGATCAACGTGTTCCCGGTGGCCGACTCCGATACCGGCACCAATTTGATGATCAGCCTGGCGCCCCTGCACCAGGCCGACGTCGGCCCGGATGCCACCGTCCGGCAGTTGCTTGTTTCCGCCTTGGGCAACTCCGGCAACATCGCCTCCGGCTTTTTCTCGGGCTTTTTCGTCGAAAACCCCCTGCAGGATTTTCACCGTGCCACCCGGGCCGGACGGGAGAAGGCCTGGCGTGCGATTGCCGACCCCAAGCCGGGGACCATGCTGACCGTGATCGACGAGTTGCTGAACCAGGTCGAAAATTTGTCCTCGGACCAGCTCGCTGCCGCCTACCCCCGCCTGATCGACGCCCTCGTCAAGGCCGTGCATTCGACGGCCGAGACCCTGCCGGCCATGAAGGCGGCCGGCGTCGTCGACTCGGGGGCGCTGGGCTTTTTTCTGTTCATGGAGGGTTTTTTCGGCAGCCTCGCCGGGCAAACCGAGGGGTTGCGCCCCATCACCGAGACCTTCAAGCAGAAACTGCAACTGGCCGACGATTATGCGCCGGCCAGCCAAAAAGGGTATTGCGTCGACACCGTCCTGCAGGTCGGCGAGGGCTTCGATTCATCGCTGAAGGAATTGGCCGGCGGCGGGGACAACCTGATCGTGCTCCAGGAGCAGGACCGGGTCAAGATCCATATCCACACCGAGGACCGGGAGGGCATGCGCCGGCAGATGGAGGGCCTCGGGCGGGTCGTCCAGTGGACCGAGCAGGATATGGCGGAACAGGCCGGCCTCAAACCGGATCCCGCCTGCCGGCAGGCGATTCACGTGGTCACCGACGCGGCGGGCTCGGTCACGCGCGAAGACGCCGCAAGGCTGGGGATGACCCTGCTCGACAGTTACATCAATGTCGGCGCCAAATCGCTGCCCGAAACCCTGTTGGCCCCGGCCGAGCTCTACGCCCTGATGCGCCAGGGGGTCAAGGTGCGCACGGCCCAGGCCTCGGTCTTCGAACGCCACCAGCGCTACGAGAGCATCGTCAGCCGGTTCGGCCGCGCGCTCTACCTGTGCGTCGGCTCGGTCTACACGGGCAATTATCAGGCCGCTCTCGCCTGGAAAGAGCAAAACGACCCGTCCGGCCGCCTGACGGTCGTCGACACCGGTCTGGCGGCCGGCGGCCTGGGGATTGTCGCCCTGGCCGCGGCCCGTCACGCCGGCACGGTCGATGACCCCGAAGAGGTGGTCCGGTTTGCGGCCGAGGCGCTGGGCAGGAGCCGGGAGTTCATATTTGTCGAACGGCTCCAGTACCTCGTCGCGGGCGGACGGATTTCCAAGACCAAGGGTTTTTTCGGCGACATGCTGCACCTGAAGCCGATCATCACCCCGACGGCCGAAGGGGTCGTGAAGGCGGGGACGGTCCGCAACCAGGGGGAGCAGATCGAATTCGCGCTGGGCAAACTGGAGCAGGGCCTGGGGCAGGGGCCCGGGTCGCTCATCATGCTCGAATACACCGACAACCGGCAATGGGTGGAGGAGAATGTCCTCGGCAGGATAAGGGAGCGGCATGCCGCGGCCGAGGTCATTTTCCAGCCCCTTTCGCTGACCTCGGGGGCCCACATGGGGCCGGGGACCTGGGGGGTCGCGTTCCTGCCCGCCCCGGGTTGACCCGTGAAGGACGGTTTTTTGCCCAAGCCCTGGACCGACCCCCGCCTGTCGCACCGTTTCGCCGTGGTGATCCCCGTCTACAACCACGCGGCGACCGTGGTCGACGTGGTGCGGCGGGCGATGGGGCTCGGGCTGCCGGTCGTCGTGGTCGACGACGGCTCGACGGATGCGACCGCCGAGCGCATCGGCGGCATCCGGGGCGCACGGGTCCTGCGGCACCGGTCCAATCGCGGCAAGGGCGCAGCCCTCATGACCGGCTTCGCGGCGCTCGCGGGGTCGGCCGGCTGGGCGGTCACCCTAGATGCGGACGGCCAGCACGAGCCCGAGGACGCCAGGGGCTTGATCCGGGCGATCCCTGCCGACCAGAGACCGATCGTCGTCGGCCGCCGCCTGGGGATGCAGGGGGCGGAGGTGCCCTGGACCAGCCGGTTCGGCCGCGGGTTTTCCAATTTCTGGGTGCGGATGGCCGGGGGGCCGGCGGTGGCGGACTCGCAGAGCGGGTTTCGGGTCTACCCCCTGCCCGAGTGCCTGCACCTGGGGGTCGAATCCAGGCGGTTTCAGTTCGAGGTCGAAATCCTGGTCAAGGCCCGGTGGCATCGAATCCCGGTCATCGAATCCCCCGTCAGCGTCTCCTACCGGCCGGGGACCCCGCGGATTTCCCATTTTCATCCTTTTTTCGATTTCTTGCGAAACTTCGGGATGTTCACCCGGCTCATCACCCGTCGCGTCCTGAGGCCGGGATCTCTCAGGGAGTGATGCTCCCCCGGTGCCTATGCTGTCGTTGTTCTATCGCTCCATGGTCTTCGCATCCCGGCTCGTCGGGCCCTGGCTGTTCGGTCTCGTCGCCAAGGGGATCGCCACCGGTTATTTTTTGTTCTCCCCGCGGCGGGTGGCCGTCAGCCTGCGTTTTTACGCGGCGATGTTCCCCGGGCGCAGCCGCCTCACCCACCTGGGCTGCACCTGGAGACAGTATCTGAATTTCACTTCCGTGTACCTGGACCGGATCCTGCTCGTCGAGGGGGGGGAGATCACCTGCACCCACAGCGGCTGGGAGCATCTTGAAGACGCACTCGACCGGAAGACGGGCGGCATCCTCCTGATGTCCCACCTCGGCAACTGGGAGATCGCGGCCCACATGTTGAAACGCCGCAAGGAGGGGGCCCGGCTGATCCTCTTCATGGGGATGCGCGCCAAGGCGCAAATCGAACGCCTCCAGAAGGAGGATCTTCGCCAGAAGGGCGTCCGCATCATCGGTGTCGAAAAAGACGGGGGGGCGCACTTCGACCTCCTGGAGGGGCTGCGGTTCATCCAGGAGGGCGGGCTGGTCTCCATGACCGGGGACCAGGTCTGGCATTCGTCCCAGAGGAGCGTTGCGGTTTCGTTTCTCGGCCATCGGGTCGAGTTGCCGGAAGCGCCCCATCTGCTGGCGATGCTCTCCGGCGCACCGCTCTTCGTCTTTTTTTCGCGCCGCACCGGCAATCGGCGCTATCACCTCACCATGTCGGAGCCGATCCGCATCGAGAAAGCCCGCCGCGCCGAAAGAGCGCAGGCCATCCGCGGCGCGGCGCAGCGCTATGCCGACCTTCTGGAAAAAAGCCTTTATGAAAACCCCCTGGAATGGTACCATTTCGAGCAGTTCCTGGGCCCGCGGCTGAAATGAGCTGAACACACCGCCACCGGTTTTTCGGGCGAACAGGCAGACCGGCGACCGGCCGACGGGTCGACCGACCCGGGTGCCGCCGATTGTTTTTGAACTCAGCCCCGCCCTGGTGTAGGGTGGCCGACCACCTCAAACCAAGGCGAAGAGACATTTTCATGGAACGTGACGCCATCCTGTCCGCCATCATCAGGATCTTCGCGGAGAGATTCGAAATCGAGAACCCCAATGTCGATGACCACCTGGGGGATGCCCACGAGTTCGACAGCATCGACGCGGTCGAGCTGCTGCACGAGATCGAGCTCCTCCTCGACACCAAGCTGACCCGGGACGAGAAGAAGAACGCCATGGAAATCCGGACCATCAACCAGATCGTGGACTACATCGAAGCCCTGTCGGCGGCCCGCTGCCGTGAGGAGTCCCCCGATCCCCGTCACTGTCTGTCCGCTGCGAAACCATGACGCCGCGACGAGTCGTCATCACCGGATTCAGCGCCATCACGCCGATCGGCCGCACGCGGGAGGAGATCCTCCGGCATCTGGTCGAGGGCCTCTCCGGCGTCAAGAAGCTGCGTGACGACGGGCTCCTGACCGAGCACATCCACTCCGGGGTCTTCGGCACGGTGGATTACCCCATCGAATACGACTTCAAGCGCAGCCACCGCAAGACCATGGGGCCGGTGTCCTTCTACGCCTGCCAGGTGGCCAAGGAGGCCCTGGCGGCCTCGGGGCTCGATCCGGACTTCGTCACCTCGGGCCGTCTCGGGGTGGCTTTCGGCTCCACCCACGGCAGCCCCACGGTCCAGCGCGACATTTACAAGACCTTTTTCAGCGAATCGCCGCAGCGGGTCACCTCCATCGGGGCCGTCGATTATCTCAAATCCATGGTCCACACCACGGCGGTCAACATCACCAAGATGTTCGGCATCACCGGCCGGGTGATCTCCTCCTCCACGGCCTGCACCACCAGCAGCCAGTCCATCGGGTTCGGCTACGAGGCGGTCAAGTACGGCATGCAGGACGCCATGCTGTGCGGCGGCGCCGACGAGTACGACACGACCACCGTGGCGGTCTTCGACAACCTGCTGGCCTGCTCCACGGATTTCAACGACACCCCGCACCTGACCCCGCGCCCCTTCGACGTGCGCCGGGACGGGCTGGTGGTCGGCGAGGGGGCCGGCGCGGTCCTGCTCGAGGAGTACGAGCACGCCCGCAAAAGGGGGGCCGAGATCCTCGGGGAGCTCATCGGGTTTGCCTGCACCAACAACGGCGGGGACCTGATCCTGCCGAATGTCCAGGGGATCCGCGCGACGATCACGCTGGCGCTCGAGGACGCCGCCATCGGCCCGGCCGATGTGGAGTTCATCAGCGCCCACGCCACGGCGACCAAGATGGGCGACGTGGTCGAGGCCCAGGCCATCGGCGGCATTTACGGGGACGGGCCGCTGGTCAGCGGGTTGAAGAGCTACATGGGCCACACCATGGGCTCCTGCGGCGCGATCGAGTCGATCATCACCCTGCACATGCTGAGGGACGGGTTCATTCCGCCGACGCTCAACCTGGAGGAGGTGGATGAGCGCTGCGCGATGGTGCGCCACGTGGTTCGGTTTCTGGAAAAGCCGATCCGGGTCGCCGCGGTTCAGAATTTCGCCTTCGGGGGTGTCAACACCTGCCTGATCTTCAAGAAATTCGACGGGCGGTGACTTCGCGGGAAACCCGCTTTCGGCGTTTTCTCTTTCGTGGGAGCGGCGTCCCCGCCGCGACGATCGCGGCAAGCTGCCGCTCCCACAGGGGCTTTTGCTTCATTGCCGACAAGGCGGCGCCGCGCGCCATAACCACTTTCTTGCGAAGTCTTAAAATATCGGGGCGACCAAGATGACCTCCGCCGAGCGGCGGCCGCTGCAACCCATTATCGATTTTCTGATCACCCTGGTGATATGGACCTATTTCACGGCCGGTTTCGTGGTCCTGTTTTCGCCGTTTTACCTCTGGGCCGGTCTGTTTTCAGCCAGCCGGGAGCAGTCGTTCCAGCGGCTGAACAGCAGGTTCTACCGCGGTTTCTTTTTCCTGGTCCGCCGGCTGATGCCCGGGCATCGCTGGCGGGTCGCCCCCGAGGTGGCGCGGATCCGCTCTGCGGTCGTCGTCTGCAACCACAGGTCCTATCTGGATTCGATTTTTCTGATCTCCCTCTATGCCCGCCACAACACGATCGTGAAGAGCCGGCTCTTCGACATCCCGGTCTTCGGGCGCATGCTCCAGTGGTCCGGCTACATCCCCTCCTCCGCGGAGGGGCGGTTTGCCGATATGATGATCCGGCGCCTCGAAGGCATGCAGGCCTTTCTGGCCGACGGAGGCAACCTGATCGTCTTCCCCGAAGGCACCCGCAGCAAGGACGGGCGCATCGGGCCGCTGAACAAGGGGGCGTTCAAAATCGCTCGGCGCTGCCGGGCGCCGGTCAAGGTCCTTTTCGTGCGCCACACCGAGCGGATGTTCCGTCCCGGCAAGTTCGCCTTCGACACCCGCGGGCCCAACACCATCACCCTCGAGCTGATCGGCAGCATCGATGCGGGCGCCGACAGTGAAGAGGGCTCCCTGTCCCGGGTGATGGACCGGGTGCGGGAGATGCTGGAAGAGGATAAAGAAAGGGGTTTAGACTGAAGGCTGAAGGGGAAGGAAAGGGGTTTAGGCCGAAGGCTGAAGGCTGAAGGGAGAAGGATGGTGTCGAAGGCGGAAGTTGGAAGGCGGAAGGCGGAAAAGGAGAGAAGAAGATGAAAATTGTTCTGATGTCCATGCCCGACGTGGCCGCGGTGATCATGCACGAGAGCGCCTTTCACATGCCGAACAACGGCATCGCGAGCATCGGCGCCAATGTCGATCCCGGGCACGAGGTCACCATCATCGACCTGATCCGCAAGCGGCGCCGGGTCAGACGCTATGTGACCGAGACGCTGCTCAAGATCCGGCCGGACGTGGTCGGCCTCTCGGCCATGGCCTGGCAGTACCGGACCTGCACCAAGCTGGCGCGGTTGATTCGGAGGCTGCTGCCGGGCGCCAAGATCGTCATCGGCGGCTACCACGCGACCCTGATGTTCGAGGAGATCGCGGCCTCGCCCGAGTCCGCGCTGATCGATTTCATCGTCCGGGGCGAAGGTGAGGAGGCGTTCCGGCGGCTGATCAATGCCTTGGACGGCAAGGACCGGTTCGAGGAGATCCCCTCCCTGTCCTACAAGAACGGCCACGGGTTCGTCCACAACCCCCGGGGCGAGCTGCTCGACCTGTCCAAGCTCAAGCTCCCGATCCGCGACAAACGGCGGCTGACCTGGGGCTACCACATCATGAACGACAAGGTCGAGGTGATCGAGACCTCCCGGGGCTGCACACGCACCTGCAACTTCTGCAGCATGAACCACATGTACGGCCGCACCTTCCGGCCCTTTCCGATGGAACGGATCATGGCCGACATCGAGGACATCTACTATAACCGCAAAACCCGCTGGATCTTCGTGGCCGACGACAACCTCGTGCTCGACCCGGACCGCGTCCTGGCGCTCTGCGACGCCATCATCGCCCGGAAGTTCCGGGGCCTGAACTTCGTCGTGCAGGCCGACTGCATCACCATGTCCAGAAACGAAGAGATGGTCCGCAAAATGGCCCGGGCCGGGTTCAAGACGGTCTTTCTCGGCATCGAAAACGTATCCAAGAAGAACCTGAAAGCGGCTGGAAAGGGAAATATCGTCGAGGCCTCCCGAAAGGCGGTGGCC
This sequence comes from uncultured delta proteobacterium, assembly GCA_963716785.1. Taxonomy (GTDB): domain Bacteria; phylum Desulfobacterota; class Desulfobacteria; order Desulfobacterales; family SpSt-501; genus SpSt-501. Next base: position 150,169 of record CAVQUW010000037.1, read on the forward strand.
ATCTGCCACAAGTACGGCATCATGGTGGTGGCTGGGATGATCTTCGGCTTCCCCGACGACGACGAAGAGGACATCATCGAGAACTACCGCTTCCTGAAGGAGATCGAAGGCGGACACCTCCTACTGCCAGATCCTGACGCCCTACCCGAAGACCGCCATGCGCCAGTACCTGTTGGACGAGGGGCTGGTCACCAACGCGGACGACTTCACGCGCTACAACGGGATGTGGGCCAATGTCAGGACCCGTCACCTGAGCGCCGAGGATCTGCAGTACCTGGTCTGGTACCACCAGCAGAAGGTGATGGGGTGGTGGGAGCCCTCGGAGCGGGTGCGCAAACGGGGCCCGTTGTGGACGGGGATCTGGGTCTATTTTTTCAGACCGTTCCTGAAAGTCTACCTGGGGAGAAGCCTCCGGAAACACGGCTGGCGGGGCCGCTACGAGAAGCATTTTGCGCGCATCCCGGAGGTGAACCGGTTCCGCGACCTTGACCTCGTTTGAACCGCGAAAGCGAGCGCATTCCCCGCCGCTTGCGGCGGGGTAAGCGAGCGAATCACAAACAGACAGAATTCCACACGGTCGAAGATTCCCCGCAGCTTGCTGCGGGGAGCTTCAAAATGGGGGGCGGAAGGGCTGCCACGGTCCGTGTCTTTCAAAAGGCCGCCCCCCGGCCGGGCGCGTGAGACCCGCGGGGCGATTCAACCCCGGCGGCGGGGTCGGCGCACGCTGCCGCGCCTGAATCGAAAGAGGCGCTCAAGCGTTGTCGTACATCCTGATGATCTCGCCGGTCCCCTTCCCCTCGACGCTCTTGACATAGCCGTTGATCACCTTTTTCATGGGGATGGGGTTGTGGCCCGGGAAATAGGCCTCGTATTTTTCGACGGCGTCCTCGACCAGCCCCGACGACACGACATTGATCCTGAGCCCGTTTTTCAACTCCAGGGAGGCCGCCCTGACAAAGCTGTGGATGCCGCCGTTGACCATGGCGGCGCTGGTGGTCAGCACCACGGGGTGATCCGCCAGGATCCCCGTGGAAAGCGTGAAAGAACCGCCGGCGTTCACATGATTCTGCCCGATCCGGACAAGGTTCACCTGGCCCATCAATTTGCTTTTCAAACCGATGGAAAAGTCCTCCTCGCTCATCGAGTCGAAGGCCGCCCATTTGGCCTCGCCGGCGATGCAGACCACGGCATCGATGTTGCGAACGGACCGGAACATCGCTTCGATGGATTTGCCGTCGGCAATGTCGACGATCACATCGCCGGCGCTCCTGCCGCCCACGATGACGTCGTGCTTTTTCGAGAAATGAGCGCTGACCTTCTTGCCGATGGTGCCGTTCCCGCCGATGATCAGGATTTTCATTTTGTCTCCTTCCAAAAAAGTTGCCTTTTCTTACTGCGGGAGCGGCATCCTGCCGCGACGACCGCGGCAAGATGCCGCTCCCACAGGGGCTGTTGCTTCATTTCCGACAAGGCGGCGCCGCACGCCATGACCGGCTTCTTGCGAAGTCATCAAATCTCGGAGCGCTGCGGGGAGATTCAATTTCTTCTTCGTGGGAGCGGCGTCCCCGCCGCGAGGATCGCGGCAAGATGCCGCTCCCACAGAGGCTGTTGCTTCATTGCCGACAAGGCGGCGCCGCACGCCATGACCGGCTTCTTGCGAAGTCATCAAATCTCGGAGCGCTGCGGGGAGATTCAATTTCTTCTTCGTGGGAGCGGCGTCCCCGCCGCGACGATCGCGGCAAGATGCCGCTCCCACAGGGGCTGTTGCTTCATTGCCGACAAGGCGGCGTCGCACGCCATGACCGGCTTCTTGCGAAGTCATCAAATCTCGGAGCGCTGCAGGGGAGATTCAATTTCTTCTTCGTGGGAGCGGCGTCCCGCCGCGATCGGTCGTGGCTGTGTGGCTGTTGATTTTCGCCGAATGCCATAGCGCCCATGGCACGCCACCTCCCCAAGGGGCTGTCGCCGCATGCGTGATCGGATGGCGCTGCGCGCCACAACCCGCCTGTCACGTATCGGGTTTCTTAGCCGCCGTTACAGTAGGGTCGCATCATGGGTTGTCAATGGACCGGTCGTGAGGGGCGCTCGCTTTTTCGGGCTTTTTCAACCGAACTGTCCCGGGTCCCGGAGATACTCCTCGAGCCGCGCGAGCGAATCCGGCAGGTTCTTGCGGCCGAAGCCGATGCGGAAGGAGTTGAACCCGGGGTCGTAGAGGGTCCCGGGCAGCAGCAGGACGCCGGCCCGCCTGACGAGATCGGCGCAGAACGCATCCACCTCCCCGCGCAGCAGCCTCGGGAACGCAATGGAGCCCGCCTTGGGGCGCTGCCAGGCGAACAGGTCGGAGTGGGCGGCGAAGAAGAGGTCGAGCCGATCGAGATTGCCGCGGATGATCCGCCGGTTTCTTTCGACGATCGTCTCGGCATGCCGCAGCGCGAGCGTGGCCAGGAACTCGCTCGGGGCGCTGTTGCAGATGGTCGTGTAGTCCTTGAACGCGGCCAGCTCCCGCAGCAGCGGTTCGTTCCGGGTCGCGATCCAGCCGATCCGCAGCCCGGCGAGGCCGTAGGCCTTCGACATGACCCCGAGGGACACGGCGCGCGCGTTCACGTCGGCGAAGGCGGGCAGGCGGTCGGAGGGGTCCAGCTCGAGCCCGCGGTAGACTTCGTCCGCGAAAATGACGAAGCCGTGCCGCTCCGAGAGTGCCGAAAGCCCGTGCACGAACTCCGACGCGGGCAAAAACCCGGTCGGGTTGTGGGGAAAGTTGACCACCACCACTTTCGTCCGGGCGGTAAGGGCCTTCTTCAAGACCTCGAGGTCGAGCTCCCACCCGCGTTCCGGGTCCCCCGGCCACGCGGTGACTTCGGCGCCGACGCCGCGCGCCACCTCACCGAGGGACTGGTAATAGGGCGCGTGGACGATGACGTGATCCCCCGGGCTCAAGGCCACGTTCATGAAGTTGAAGATCGCCTCTTCGGCGCCCGCGTGGACGAGCACCTGCTCGGCGGCGATGTGCCGATAAAGCGCGGTGATGGCCTGCCGGAGCTCGGGGTGGCCGGGTGATTCCGTGTAACCGAGCCGGAGCGCGGAAAGCCGCTCACCGGCGCCGGGTTCGAGCGCCAGCAGATCTCCCAGCCCCATGCTCTCGCAGTCCGAGGCGCACAAAAGATAGGGGGCCGCGAACTCGTGTTTGGCGAAGTATCGTTCGAGTCGAAAGCGGTCGAGCTTCATTCAGCGGGCCTTCTTGGTCTTTGCTTCAAGCGGCCACCTGATCTGAAATTCCACTTCCTCTTGCCCGGACCCGCGTTCGTGTTCGATGCTGATGGCGGCGGTCGGCGGTATGGAGATGCGTTCCCCCGCCACCTGAATCTGAAAGCGCTTGCCCTCTTCGACGCAGTCGGCCAGCCGGCGCAGCTTGGCGGCGAACTGCCCGATCGGGTAGCTTTTCTCGATGTCGCGCTTTGATCTCTTTTTTCGTACGGTCACTTGACGAGCTCCTCTCTTCCCCGCATGGGCGCTTTGCCGCGACCCGCATTAAACGCTTGCCGTTGCGATGGGCGGCGATTGACGGGGACTACCTATTTGGTTTCCTTCACCGTCGACATGGCCGTGGCGATGAGACCGGCGACGTCGGCGACGTTGCTCGGCATGATGATCGTGTTGGTCGCCTTGGCCAGGTTGCCGAACTGTGAAATGTACTGCTCCGCCAGGCGCATGTTGAGGGCCTCGATCCCGCCGTCGGCCTTGATGGCGGTGGCGACCATGTTGATCCCCTCGCCCGTCGACTTGGCGATCAGCTCGATCCGTTTGGCATCGGCCTGGGCCACCAGCGTGACCTGCGCCGCCTTGCCCTGGGCCTCGTTGATCTGCTTCTGCTTTTCACCCTCGGACTGATTGATCATGCTTTGCCGCAAGCCCTCGGAGGTGGCGATGTTGGCCCGTTTCTGGCGCTCGGCCGTCATCTGGGCCTCCATGGCCTCTTTCACCGACACGGGCGGGGTGATGTCCTTGATCTCGTAACGAAGCACCTTGACGCCCCAGGAGAGGGCCGCCTGGTCGATGGCGTCGATCACCTCCGTGTTGATTTTCTCCCGCTCCTCGAAGGTCTTGTCGAGGTCGATCTTGCCGATGGCCGAGCGCAGGGTGGTCTGCGCCAGCTGGCGTGGCCGCCCGCATGTAGTTGTCGATGCCGTAGGCGGCCTTGTGGGCGTCCTGGACCTCGAGGTAGATGAGGCCGTCCACCTCGACGCTCACATTGTCTTTGGTGATGCAGATCTGGGCGGGGATGTCGGTCACCTGCTCCTTCAGGCTGTAGCGGTACGCGGCCCGGTCCACGAAGGGGATCAGGACGTGGAAGCCGGCTTCGAGGGTGCGGTGGTACTTCCCCAGGCGCTCGACGATGTAGGCGCTTTTTTGGGGGACGATGAGAGCGCCCTTGATGAGCACGACTAAGACCAACACGGCGATGGCGATCAAGGCTACGAGCATCGGGGTCATAAGAAATAGTTCTCCTTGTTTGGCTGACATGGTTGGCATTCAGGTGACGACCGCCGTCGCGGGCCCCACCCGAGGAAGGGAAGATGTATGAACAATGCGCTTATTAAACCGGCAGCCCAATACGCAAAGGTCGTCATGCCGGACTTGATCCGGCATCCACACTCGGCCTGGATTCCTTCCGAACTTGATCCGGGATCCGCTGCACTGACGAATAGTGGCAGATTAAATTGCCGGAGTCATAAAAACGCAACGTCGCTGCTTCAATCACGCGCGATGCCCTTGAGCTTGAGGCAGGATCGATTGGCCTTGTCGACACCCGTGATTTCGGCATCGGACCCGGCCGGGATGCGCTCTTCCGAAACGGCGTCCCACATGGCGCCGCGAAAACGCACCCGTCCGACCCGTCCCGCTTCCAGATCCTGGTCGAGGGTGATCCGTGACCCGACGGGGATATTCCCGAGATCCCCGGTCCCCGGGCCTTCGCTTTTTCCGACAAAGACCCGCATCGCCACTTTCCGCAGCGCAATCAGGGAAGCCACCGATACGACTAAAAATGCGGCTACTTGCGCGGTATAGTCCCCCGGGGCGAAGACCGCCGCGATCGCGCCCCCCCAGCACCCCAGCCCAAAGAAGAAGATCACAAAAGCGGGGACCGCCATTTCGGCGAGCATGACGAGCAATGCCGGCCAGGAACCAGACGAGCCAGGGCGAAAAGGCAAAATCCATTCTCTCCTCACCATCAGGTTGCGGGTTTCAGGCAGTGGTCCGCCCTTCAATGCACCTGCCGGCCCCATTGAAAAAACCGGCCTTTATTGCAAATGAGAAATCCAGAAGTATCTCAGTCTATCATGACCGCCGAGAAAACGACAGTATCTATTGGGATGATCCGGTTGATAACAGCCGGAAATCGACCATCTGTGAATAGTTCCTCTGATCGGTCGATATCCAAAGATTTTTCGAATTCCAATACTTTGCCCGGTTGGCTGTCAATATCGCGAACTAAGGCCTACCGATTTTCTGTGATAGATAGTGTATGAAACATTAAATATTTTGGTGTGTTTGCAAACTATAATTCAGTATTGAATCACATTTAAACAATACAACCGAAAAAAAGAAATTTGAAAGAGTAAACCTGTGTTTATAAAGACATATGAAGCAGGACTAATCGTCTTCTATAAGACTGTTGCTTAGTGCGCCCTATTCTTTCTCTAAATTTTTGAGTTCTTGAGAATATTTAACCGCCAAAGTACGCAATTGTAAAATGTGCATTTTTGCACCAATTCTTTCTTGATTAGTCCGAAGCGCATCATTGTAATAACCGCTCATCTTTTTATATGTTTCATTCTGTTCTCTCTCACTAATATCGTTATTTATCTCATTTATTCTTTCTTGCAAATACTCTTTTCTGGCGTTTCGTCTCTGTGTATGCAAACTCACCGTGAGCTGTTCCATCTCTATTTGCAGATTCTTGGCTTGTTCGACTACTCCACTTACCATTTTCCTCTGACCTTCAACTTCTTCGCGTACTTGCTTGATCTCCATTGCGTCTTCGCGCGCCTTGGTGACTATTTCTCCCAAAATTGGCAGACGGATATTGGTTATTCTTTCACTTAGTAACAATATTGTACCAGAGAAAAATCCTATCGTTGCGAACGCAACTAATCTCTTGACATCAATTTTTCTTAACAACAAGGCGCATCCTGAAACTATTACTGTTACAATCAACAAAGCGCCTCCAAGGTAGGCAATAATTTGATCCATTTCCCCGTCCTCGTCTTTCTGACAGCGAATTTTTACTCTGTTCTGTGGATAGGGTCCGTAAACCTTACGTTTTTAGGAAAATGATAAGATGCCAGAAGCTGTCACAAGCACATTGTTCTTGGGAGTCGAATTGCTGTGATATTCTCAACGTTCGCCATCAGCGGCGGCGCGAGCGCCGTCCAATGCATGCTGTTGGTGGGCAATGGTCTTTAGGGTATATGTCCAGCGCTTCGCGTTTCATGATGGGAGCAAAATCAGGTCTACTTCGCCCGCCTTCGGTGTCTTATCGCCAAAAAGGTGCGTCTGTGTCGGATTTCGGAAGGGTTGGCATTTTTCATCCAGCCTTTTGTCCGGGAACGCCGCAAGCATCGCGTCGAGCGTGGCTTGTCTGGTGAACGGGTCTTTGCTCGTGCGGACGTAGACCACGACGTCGTCCGCGACCAGCGTGGCCGCGCGGCAGAAAACCTCTTTGAGCAGGCTCCGATAGCGGACCGGGTGCGTGAACCGGCCCTGGTATGGCCCTCGGGTGACATAGGCGTCGGTCTCGAATCCGAGCAGCCAGAGCCGAAGCCACTGGTCGTAGTGGTAGTTCGTGACGCCAAAGTACGGCGGCGATGTGAGCAAGAGCTTCGCCTTTGGGACTTCCTCTTCGCGCATGCGCTGTGCCAGTTGCGGAAGGAGCGTGATGCTGTTGCCTAAGCATACCCGGCTTCCATCCGCCTCGACCACGCCTTTCGCGTAACGCCATCGGATTCGCTGCTGCATGAAGTCCACCACATCGAGGTCTGGGCGGTTTCGTTCCGTTCTTAGCCCACCACTTGATGGCGTAGTGCGGCGACATGGCCTTCGTCTGCCGCATCTGGTTGGACAGGGCCTGGCCTTCCTTGCCGTGGAGGTAAACCAACAGGATCGCCATGAGCGTCCTGTCGCAACTGCATCTGCGCCAGTCGAGTCCGTCTCGCGCGGCGAGCAGGAAGCGCCGGACAAAGGGAGAGAAGCACTTCTTGAAGAACTTCGGCAGGGACCGAGCTTTCTCGGCATATTCGCTGCCAGCGTCGGCAATCTCCTGTAACCGTTCCTCGACTTGCTCCAGAGGCGCAGGGTGGAGCTTGGCCTTCGCGTAGACCCATCCGACGGGACTTATCTCAACGCCGAGTCCTCGCCTCGCCAGTGCCGCCGCGCTGAAGATCGCGGTCCCGCGGCCCGCGAACGGGTCAAGCACGGTGTCACCCGCTGCCGTGTGTTCTTTGATAACGGCGTCGGCAAAACGGATCGGGAACATGGCGTAGTATGGGCCGATTCCCTCCCACCTCTTCGCCGCGGTGCCGAAAGTCTTACCGCTACCTGCCATTCTCAGCCGTCCATAGAAGCGCCCTGGCCAGTTGCGTCAACACCTTCGACCCGAGTTGCAGCGGGATAGCGGCCTGCGCATTGGCCGCAATCAACGGAGACACCGAGTTCGCGTACCGCGAAGACACCAAACGGTCCAGGAGCGTGCAGACGGCGGCGAACTGCGGATAGAGGGAGATGTCGTCACTGTCGATGGTGTCTTGAGCGTCGGATAGGAACGGGATGCTGGCGACGATCCTCGCCCCACTCTGGGCCTTGTAGAAGAACTTGCGGCCGAAATAGGTGTCTTCGCCGTACCGCTTGTGGCTGTCGGAGTGCAGGATGCGACTCTTGATGTAGCTGTCTGTGAGAAGCATGTATTGCCGTGCGGAGAAGAGCTGCTGCCCCGGCGTTTCTGTTTGGTCGATTTCCTCGAAGTGCTGCACAAAAGCCCCGGTCTTCTCGATACCGAGAATCAAGAAGTCCTGGCCAGTGGACGCCTGCACCTTCTGATTGAGCCGTTTGAGTTCGCGGCTGATGGCGGCGCTCAACCAGGCCGGCGGACCGAATGCCGCCAGTGGGCCGTCGATGAAGAAGGCAAGCGACGAAAGGCGTTGAAGCAGATTCCGGCGCTCAAAACACCGGAGGAAATGGATTACTAGCAGCCGTTCCATGACCTGCATCACGAGCCCGAACGCCTCGCCGTTCGTTCCGATGTCTCGGAATCGCTCATGGATGCGAAGGGCGTCGGTCGAGTAGACGGGACGACTACAGGTTGGACACGTCGTGCAGCCGGGGCCAATCGCGAACTCGGCCGTGCAACCGTGCGACTCCCCATACGGGCAACTCTGGGGATTGGCCGTGGGCTTCAGGGCGAGCAACGCCTCGTAGGTCGAAAGCAGGTTGGTCCGGTCGTCTTCGTCAACAACGATGTCGGTGAAGAGGTCGTATAACTCCTCGCGGAAAGACGCTCGCGCGGAGTTCTGTCTTCGCGTGACTACGTTGCTGCCGGGCAGCGCGGCATCTACGCTTGCGGCCTGCTCTGTCTTGCGGAACTCTACGGGATCAACCGGGCGTTCGGCATCCAGTTCACCGATAAGGTGAAGGTCAAGAAGGACGCTTGCCGCGGTGCAGTAGCCGACTTTGGCTCCCGGATACCCGTTCTTTACGTCCACTTCGGCGTAGCTGCCGTCTATTGCGAGGATGAATTTCGGCAGGCTTGGCGCCTGTGGCGGCGCTTCGGCAGGCATTGGGGGCATAGGTCGCCCGTGTCGCCTCCAAGAGCTTGGACCTAGCAAGAAGGCTCGTGACCCTTTGGCATTCGGAGATGCGATGCAGAGGGCGGTATGTCGCGTATTCGCCGTCGTATGGCATATCACGCCCCCCGAGAGTTCGAGGTGTCTTCGATAAGGAAACGGTCCACCTGCACGGGTATTACATACGGGTTTGATAGCGTCTTGACGCGGATGAAGCCCTTGTCCTGAGCTCGGAGAATGCTGCCCTCAAAGTCGGCGAAGTCGTAGAACTTGCGGATTTCGCGCGTCTCGTCCGTGTTGTTGAGATGGCCGATAAACCAGTTAGCCGTGTTTCGCAGGATGTTCTGCTGGATCGAACTCACCTCTTGCGTTGCATAGACCAGGCCGATGTGATACTTGGCCCCTTCCTTCGCCGTGCGGACCCAGATGTCCTGGAAATCAAGCTCTCGCGATGACGGCAGGATGTTGTGGGCTTCTTCAACATAGACCAACACCTCGGGCGGTGTCTGCGCCGTGCGAAACTGCTGCTGATTCCCCTCAAAGATCAACCGCATCACCCGGTCCGCCGCCGCCTTGTTGATTTCAGGGTTGCCGCTCGACTGATCGACAATCACCAGCCGGCCTTGCATGAGCTGTTCGTAGATGTCAGCGGCATAGTCGGAGCTTGTGTCCGGCGTATGCTGCTCCTTCACCCGCCCAATCAGGCGGGAGCCATTGGGATAGGCAAACATCTCCAGGATCTTCTTGAGGTCGTCGTCTGCCCATGAGCCAGAACTGCTTGTCTGGACGTACTCCGCGTTGAACGCACCCCAGCCGGAGCCGCTATCGGCGATGTAGTCGCGCAGTATCTCTAACGCTTGAGCAAGCTCAGCCCACGTCGGTGCATGCTTGGCGAGAATAGTTGCGCAGACACGGTAGTCGGCGGGCGACTTGCCAGTTCCGTTCTGTGCATCTGTATTCAGGGCTGCAAGCAGAATCGCATTGAATAGCTTGCGGGTGTCCGGGTTCAGACTGTTCGGGACTTGCAGTCCGGCTTTGAACAGCAGCGCTCGGTAGGCGAGAACGCGACGGTTGTGCCTAGTCAGCGCCGAGCGGTCGCTGGGATCAGGCGGGTCAAAGACAACGTCGCGGAAGTTGCTGAGGTACTTCACGCCACCTTGGTCGCCGAGGGCATCGTTAATGATTTCTTTCCCGACCTGAAGGTTGCTATCAAGATAGAAGTTAAGCAGCATAAGCCGCCGATTAGGGTCGTTTGGGTGTCTTGTGATGCCGTAGGTGATGACATCGGCCTGCAATTTCGGGTGCTGGTCCGTTGGTCCGCATTTCCAAACGTTCTTGATTGCTTCAGCATTGAGGCCATGGCCACCGGAGTCCTGTTCGTTCTCGTTTGCATACTCACCGTTCGGGTCAAAGACGATCTGCCCGATGCGGATCGGGTTCTGGCTCCATCTGAGGGCGAAGATGGACTTGAGGACGATCTTCGTCGTATTCGACTTGCCGGTGCGGGTCATGCCGAAGAGCGCAGTCTTCTGGCCGAGCAGGTCGGTCGGCGTGATCTGTACGGGTACGCCGTCGATGCCTTGGAAGGGGCGGTGGCTGGAAGCGTAGCGAACCTGCCCGACAGGTACATGGCCATCTTGCGGGGAAACAGATAGCCGGGGGTCGCGGAAGTTGACGATGGCCTCCAGCACGTTGCCGCGCGGTTTGAAGACCTTAAGTCCACGGTTGGGGTAGTAGTTGCTGAGGTCCGAGCCGAAGAAGAGGCGGAACACGGGGGCGTGCGTCGGACCCGGTGTTGACCATGTAGTAGGTGCCGAGCACTCGACATCGGACGCCGGCGTAGCTGAGCAGGTTGTGGGTTGTCGGGTCCATGACGGCCCGGTCGTCCCAGTGCCGAGCGACTTCGCCGCTGACTCGCTGGGCCGTCTCCACGCGGACGCGCAAAGCTTCGTCCGCGTTGGGGAGATCGGCTTTGTCGAGGACACGCAGGAGTACGATGGATGCGTCCTCCTGTCGAACGTCGGCTAGGGCTCCAGGGCCGACACGTGTGGCGATCAGGAAGGAGAGTGCGGGGATGCCGCCGACCCGTTGACGGTGGAAGTCGTGTATCTGGACAAGGGCTTCGTCGTATCCTAAGCGAGTAGACTTCGCCGACGTAGGCGCTGTCTTCAACGAGCGCTGTCAACTCCCGACTGGCCGCTTGCAGCGGTTCGCTCAACTCTGGTTCGCTCAGCCTTCCGGTCAGATTCGACACTATGTCAGCCATCCTTATCTCCTATTGAGCCGAGTGATCCTTGTTCATGGTTGCCCGACGGACGGCCGCTGAGCTGCGGCCGCGCGCGATGCTAACTCGCCGCGTGTCGATCACGATCGCCCGCAGGGCTGAAGCCCGCGGCCGTCAGCTTCAGGGGCTTGTTGGGCAGCGCGTTCATCACCTACCCCCTTGCCTTTTTGGACAGATACGTCGCGACTGCAGCCGCGACATGCACTGCAAGCTCTGCTTCTTCGCGCTCGGGTACTCGGCCCTCGCGGAGGTGCCTTCCCTGTTCTGATGCAAAGCCCCAGAGCTTATCCGCGGCGGCATCGAGCGGAGGTGGCAGCAGGCCTGGCCGCTTCTTAATGATTGCACCCAGGGTCGCCTTGGGATCGCCGGTGACGTCTCGCGCAACGCACTCGAGCGCGGCCAGGGCGTGTTGAATGCTCCCCGTGATATCTGGACTCGGTCGCCGAGAGAGGTCGTGGAGGGCCTCGTGGATCTCCTGGGCGGCAGTGGCGCGATCGTCCGCGGAAAGCGCTTCGCGGGCGTCGCGCACCGTTCGCTCGAACGCTTCAGCTCCTCGGGTCTCAACGCGACCCTCCGCAAGCTGCCAACCGATACCCCGCCTTCGGAAGTATTCGTTGATCTCGTGCTCGAATTTGGCCGGATCGTTGACTGCCGATGCGAGGGCCTCGAGGACGTCGTAAACCTCGTACCATTCGCAGGAGTCGAGGTGGCCCCTGGCTTCTCCATCGACGTTTGGGAACGCAGACCAATTGCTCGGATCCTCGCGACGCCTGAGCACTCGGCAGACGGTCGATCGTGCGCCATGGGGCTCGAGCCCGGCCTCGTACGCGATGTCTACGATAACTCCGCGGAGTTCGTCGGGCGCTTCCTCGCGCACGACGATGTCTGCGTCGTTTGGTGCGTATCCGTGTCTGCGAGAGAAGCTATCCATCTCGAGCTCGCGCTGCCCAACAATAATTAGATTGACCCGCATAAGATGCGGGATTTCTCGTTTCTGTCCGTATAAAACGGCTTCAGATACTCTGTCAAAGATGACTTAACCACCTGAGAAACAGAGCATTTCCGCTGGTCGCTCCATTTAGCACGGCATGTTATCAGCATAAGATCCTGGTGCTAACGGCCTCCAACAAAAGGCGAATGTCACAGGTTTAATGCTTCGGCGATTTGTCGAAAAAAATCAACGTCATGACGATTTTCTGTGAATATACTTTTCGGCCAGTCTATATCTGTAGCACTTTCGTATGTCCAACGTTGTCGATCATATAGGCTGCAAAGTTTCACCTATCTTGGCCTGGTAAGGTCCCAGAAGGTAGTTCATAGGAAACTTTGGTGCCTTCAAGTTTTACAATGCCCCGTTTACACAGAGACGCGAACAGGGATGAAAATCTGATGCTCTGAGAGTTTTTTCTTGAAGAGAGCGTGCAACGTACCCAATAGAGTTTTCTGGGCTCGTGGCTTGGCCGCCTTGAGTTTGATCAGATGGGCAATCGCCATTTCAATTTGAGCATCGCTTGACGATGGGCGGGTGGCTTTGAAAGAGGGAATGCTGGCGATGGAGACGGAACGCTGCACAGATATCCCCTTAGTCTTGAGATGTTTTATCAGAGGATCGAATCCGGCATCTTTTGAAATGATATAAAAAGCGGCCACCGATTCTTGAGTGGAGAGCGCACCAATGTAATACGCGATATGAAAGTCGAGCGCATTTGAGCCAGAAGATTCAAGAAGAACATACTCGGCGTTCGCCCCCAACGCTTGAATTGCGGTAGCAAGAGCAACGGGAATTTTCGCTTGATTCGCTCCCAAAAACACTTTGACTTTGAACGGTCCGGCGCGAAGAATCGCAAGATCGGAAGGCTGGACATTATCATAGTCGATCAGGACATAGTTCGTTCTCAACACCGTGCTCCGATCTTCACCGCGTTGGCTAAATCAAAAAATACTCGGACGATTGCCTGTAATTTATTGGGGATTCGGCTTAGCCACATTGATACTATCACAAATTTGCCGTAATTGCAGATACAGGTCGGATGTATTCACTAAATATTCAAGTTGAGATACGGAAATCATGTCACATTGAATCAAGCAGAAATCCGTTATGGATTCTATCGCACTCACCAAACAAAAAACCCGGCCAAAAGCTTTACGATAGCAGTGGCCGGGCGCGTGTCATATTGTCCCTCGTTTGCTGATGGTCACATAATCATCAAGACGCTCTGCGAAAATCCCTCCTGACCTCCCTTTACCAAAGGGAGGGATCACCCTCTTTGGTAAAGAGGGGCAGGGGCGATGGTAGAGGACGAGTCCATTCAGTTTTGAGGAAGTGCATAAATTCGATGACAGAATAGCAAATGCCCGCAGTATTCGTCAATCTGCAATATTCTTTAACCATGCGTTCACACCCGGGCATATTCCCCCTCGCACCGCTGGAATTCTCTTACACTCGTTTATAACTGGCGGTACGGGTGGCGATTCTGCCGATCGGCCGTTGACAATCATGGGGCGGGCGGGGTAGCGTTGCGCCTTCAATCGGGTACCTCTCTGCGTCGAGAAGGAGCCGGTTTCAACCAGAGCGCGCCGGATGAATCGCGATCCGGATTCAGAGCACCAATAAAAAGCTTTTTCGACACGCGCGCATGTCTTTCAATCGACGGCACAGCCAAGGCAGCCATCTGATGCGGGAAGTCTATATCGTCAAGCAGGCCGTCGCCACCGTCCTCGGGGAGCAGCCTCGAGGCGAGCTGGCAGAAGCTGTTGTCCGGTGAGAGCGCCTTCGTTGCCGGCACGCATCAGGCCGCGGATCGGTTCTGCGGCCCGCGGGCCTGCCGCGTACCCGGTCTTGTGCCGGCCGCCGGTGAAAACCGCGTCTGCGCCCTGACCCGCAGGGTGCTCGACCCGATCCGGCCCGTCCCTGAGGGCACCTGTGTCATCTGGACCGGGATCAAGGGCAACGCCGAGTTCATCGAGGCCGGTCAGGCGGGCGGCATGCCCTGGCTGCCGGAGCACTATCTCCGGTGGGCGGCCGAAACCCTCGGCATCCCCCCCCTCGGATTCGAGATCAACGCGGCCTGCGCCTCCTCCACCGTCGGCATCGCGATCGCGGCGCAGAAGATCGCGCGCGGCGAATACGGCTGCGCCCTCGTCTGCGGCGGGGACGTGGTCACCGATTTCGTGGTGGCCGGGTTCTCGGTTCTCAAGGCCCTGACCCCGACCCGGTGCCGGCCTTTCGACGTCGCCCGGGACGGGATGTGCATCGGCGACGGTGCGGCCGCGATCCTGCTGGCCGATGCGAAGACCGCGGCCGCGCACGGCCTGGAGCCGCTGGCGCGGATCTCCGGGTGGGGGATGTCGAACGATGCGAACCACATCACGGGGCCGTCGGGGGACGGCGCCGGCCTGGTGCGGGCGCTCGCGGCGGCCCTGGGGATGGCCGGCGTGTCACCGGCCGAGGTCGGGGCATTCTGCGCCCACGGGACCGGCACGGTGTACAACGACGCGCATGGAGCTGGCGGCGGTCGAGGCGGTCTTCGGCGCGCGGCGCCTGCCTGTTTTTTCGATCAAGGGGGCGGTCGGGCACACGCTGGGGGCGGCCGGCGGCATCGACGCGGCCGTGTGCGTTCAGGCCTTGGCCCAGCGGCAAGTCCCGCCCACCGCCGGGCTGGAAACCCCCGAGCCCGGGGCGGAAGGCCGGGTCTCGAGCCGGGCTCAGGATTTCGACGGTCGAAACATACTGACATCCAACTCCGGGTTCGGCGGGGTCAATGCGGCGCTGTTATTGAGCGCCTTGTAGATCGCGGTCGGAGCCGTCAAGGCACATCATGGGAATCCACGTCATCGGCGGCGGCTGGGTCACGGCCGCGGGGTATGGTCGCAGCGGCGAGGGGGGGCGTCCGGTCCTGACGCCGGGGCTGCCATCGGTCCCGGCGGCAGGCGAGGTTTACGCGGAGCCGCCGCCGCGCTACCGGCGCTTCGACCGCTACTGCCGGATCGGGTGCGCGGCGATCGCCCTGGCCTTGCAGGATGCCGGCATGGAGCGCGCCGAGACCGCGCGCCCGGTCGGGATCATCGCCTCCACCCGCTACGGCTGCTTTGAAACGGACCTCGCGTTTCATGCGACCACCGCGGAGAACGACGGCCTCTACGCGAGCCCGGGGCTCTTCTCCTACACCCTGCCCGGGATCGCGATCGGCGAGGCGGCCATCCAGTTCCGGCTGACCGGGCCGACCTTCACCGTCGGCGACCCGCTCGGGCAGCGCGGACTCCGCGCCCTCGAGATCGCCGTCGACCTGCTCGCGGCCGGGGCCTGCCCCGCGGTCCTCGCCGGCTGGCTCGAGGCCGAGAACCGGCTGCTCCGGCCCAGGGCGGGCGACGACGACGGGCTGCGCGGCGCGGTATTTGTCGTGCTCTCCTCCGGGCCGGCGCGGCGCGATACCCCCGCCATCACGCAAAAGGGCTCGGAGCTGTACTCGGAGCCCGGGGGGAGGATCGTCTCGGTGTTGGACCTGTTTGGGTGAGGGGCGCCTTCTCAGGGGGCCTGGGGCTCGGCCGGTTTCCCGAACGCGGCTTTCGCCAGCGCGCGGTCCCGCGGCCGGAAGGTGCCGTCGTCCATTTCCTTGCGCACCACCTGCTGAAAGAGCTTGAACATCTTGATCCGCTGGGGTTCGTCGGCATAAAACGCGCTCCAGCTGTAGTCCAGCAGCTCCTGGAGCTTTTCGGGCGGCATGTGCTTCGGGCGGTAAACGACCTTGTCGGCCGAGTAGTCGTTCCAGTCGAAGGAGAGGATCCGGTCCTGCTGTTTCAGCTCCGCCCAGGCGCGGGTGTGGGGGAAGGGGGTCAGGACCGTGAACTCCGCCAGGTCGAGCTCGATCTCCAGGAGAAAGTCGACCAGCCGCCGGATGCCGTCCTCCGTGTGGTCGTCGAGCCCGAGCAGGATGGTGCCCTCGACGCCGATGCCGTGGTCGTGGTAGCGCTTGATCCGCTCGCGGATGTAATCGGAGGTGTCGAAGACCGCCTGGTACACGTACCAGGCGCCGGCCCGGGCCGCCAGGTCGAGGACGTCGGGCTTGTCCTCGATCGGGTGGCTGATCCACTTTTTCTTGAGGGGGATCATCTCCCGGAACAGATCCATCTCCCAGGCCGTGTCCTGGGCCAGGGAGTTGTCGACGAGGAACAGCCGGTTGTTGTCGATCCCGGCCATCTCGGCAATCGCCTTTTCGATCGGCCGCGGCCGGAACTTGCGGCCCCCCAGGTAGGCCACCGCACAGGGGTAGCAGTTGTAGCGGCACCCGCGTGAGGCGTGCACCAGGTCGACCATCTGGATGCCCCGGTAGTTGTACAGGCCCCGGTCGAGGATGTCGCGCCGCGCCGGGCCGACGCTCTCGATCGGCGGGTGGTCCTCGATGTGGTCGTAGACTTTTTTCAGCGTCCCGGCGCGGAAATCGGCGATGACCCCCGCCATCCTGCCCTCGGCCTCGCCGAGGAAGACGGCATCCGCGTGGGCGGCGGTCTCCTCGGCGTGGAGCATGGCGGCGATGCCGCCGAAGATGACCTTGACCCCCCGTTTCCGGAAGGCGTCGGCGATCTCCCAGCCGCGCTTGATCTGAAGGGTCAGCATGACCGAGATGCCGACGAAATCCACCGGGGCGTCGAAATCGATCGACTGCACGTTCTCGTCGACGAAGCTCACCTCGACGTCTTGCGGCAGGGTGGCGGCGAACACGACCGGGCCGTGCGGCGGCAGGTGAAATTCCGTCTGCCGGTCGAGCCGGGGCCATTTGGGGTAGATCAGCAGGAATTTCATCTATGGTGTTCCTTTGAGTTTGAAAAGGGGGTTAGGCTGAAGGCTGGTGGGAAGGGGATTAGGCTGAAGGCTGAAGACTGAAGGTAAAAAAAATACAAAACAAATAATTCCCGGCCGGGATGAAATTCAAACGTTTCGCGCATGGTCTTTTCCTAACAGCCTTCAGCCTTCAGCCTAACCACCTTCTTTTCGGACCGGTACCGCCTCCACCAGGGTCATTACCAGCTTATAGCCCGGCCATCGTGCGCCGTCAGCGCGATCGTTTCCGGGATACCGGCAACGGGCCCGACCGGCGGCAGGGCCCTGACGGTCCGGGTCAGGCGTCCGGTCGGGACTGTAGCGGTGCAGTTCCCAAGTCCCGTTCGCGCGTCTGCGATGTCGATGAAGCCGCCGCCCGGAGTTTCGTGCCGGCACACGGCCGATCCGTTCTCGAGCGTCTCCCGCGCCGATCACCGGCCCCTGCGGCTCGAAAAAGATCAGCCGGATGTCCTCCATGAGGCCTTCCGCGAAATGCGGCGAGTCGAACGGCGGGAGCGCCCGGTGGACGATCAGCCGGCCGTCATACTCGCCGTCGAACACCACAAACCCCTCGAAGGTCATGATCACGCTCCGGTTGGTTCGGAGCCGGGAGGAGATCACCGTCACCCCCATCGACACGAAACTGCCGCCGCCCGGCATCTCGGCCTTGATGGAATGCAGGAACTGCCAGTCGCCCTGCGGGAAGACGCTGCAGGGCCCCCAGCCGGTCCCGGCCGGGGGGCCGCCGGCAACCGGTGTGATCGACGGGAGCCGAGCGCAGGCCAGGACAGAGAAACACCAGCGCGAATACGAGAGCGCGCGTGCTCACAGGACCTGCCTGAAAATGGATTCGTCGATCGGCTGGTTGAGGACCACGTTTTTAAACACGAGTCTCGTAAAGGAGGTCTCGCTCTCCTGGATGGTGACGCTGTCGATGACCCCGGCCCGATCGGCGAGCCGGACCTCGATGCGCTGGATCATCTTGGCAAAGGCCTTGTCCTTCGGCACCAGGACGATTTTAGGGCCGGGTTCCAGGGTCGCCGCGAACATCGGGTTTTCGTCAAACCGGCCGTCCAGCCACTGCGTGATCTGCTCCAGCACGACCTGCATGGCCTGCAGGTTGGCGCCGGCCTCCTTGACCAGGCCCTCTTTGGTCTCGACGTAGCGCTCCGTGGCCTCCGCGTTCATCAGCAGGATGTTCCGCAGGGGCTTCAGGTACTCCCAGCGCAGGGAGGCGGGCGCCTGGAAATAAAAAACCCCCGATGAGACCAGCGGGCGGGCGAGGATCGGCATGTGCTTTTCCTGGACGAACTCGGCGCTGACCGACTTCACGGACCCGGCGCCCGATTTCAGCTCCTGCCAGCTCGACCCCCACCCGACCAGAAAGCAGGTGGACAGGATCAGCACGGCGGTTCGGGTGAGATCTCTGATGCGATGATCTGCCATGGGGATAATCCCGACAACTGATGTTGTTTATAAAACCGCTGTCAAGCAGAGGCGCGAAAACCGTTCGGTCTAAATTTCATCGGCTCCTGACTTTTCGCGTATCAGCCTCACCGTTTCCTCGTAGAGGGGCAAACGCCGCAGATGCCTCGGGTCCTTGGAATCGCGTTTCAGCTCCAGCATCGTTTCCAGTGTTAGAACCCTGACCTTGTACCCGAAGAAATCGATTTCAACCGACTTCGGCAACAAGTCTTCAAACCCTTGTCCCTTTTCGATGAAGGCGAGCACATCGAGAGGGCCGAGCACCGTTTGCATCAGAAGGCGCCCTTTGGCTTCCAGATCCCGCGCCGTTGGTTTTACGATCTTGTCATCAGGACGCCGCAGACGGGCATCGATCGATTGCAACACCGCTGACAGTTTCCTGATATTTTCACCTGTCTGCCGGTGAACGATATCGAGATCAAAAGTGGTGACCGGTGCACCCTGGGCTACAGCCGCCAGCCCACCGACTATGATATACTCGATGCCGGCTTCACTGAGGCTTTTTATCAGCGCACTCAGATCAGGGGGCTGCGGGTTTGGCCTTTCTGAAGCCATTTCTCAGCTCTTCGATGGCGCGCACGGCATTGTCATTGGCTGCGAGCCGTTGTTCCGGCGTCATTTCAAGGAAAAACCGGATCAGATCCGTGTCCACCCCGGCGCGTTGATTCACATCGTTATCATGCTCTTGCATTCAGGAGCCTCACGTCACAGGTGCTTGGCTTTTCTTTTTGCGTGATCCAAAAAAGCCGCTCATGGCGCGGTGTCATCTTGTCGGCAATGGAGTGATTGCTGCCGGGGGAGGAGCTTCCAGCCACGGCGATCGCGGCAAGATGCCGCTCCCACAAAAAAAGTGACGAGCAATCAACACCTTCGCGTTTCGCACCAGAGCTCCCGCGACGCCATCAGCACATGCCTCCGTTGACGCAGATGACCTGCCCCGTCACATAGGAGGCGTCCTCCGAGCACAGGAACCGGACGACCTTGGCCACCTCCTGCGGCTGTCCGACCCGGGCCATGGGGATCAGGGACTTGAGGTTCTTCAGAGGGAAATCCTTGATCATGTCGGTTTCGATGAGCCCCGGCGCAACGACGTTGACGCGCACCCCCAGACGCCCGACCTCGGAGGCGATCGCGCGGCTGGCCCCGATCAGGCCGGCCTTGGCGGCCGCATAGTTGGCCTGGCCCCGGTTCCCCATCAGGGCGGAGACCGAGGCGATGGAGACGATGGCCCCTTTTTTTCGACCACCATCTTCTCGAGCACCGGCCGGGTGACATTGTGAAACCCGTGCAGGCTCGTGTCGATGACCGAGTGCCAGTCCTTGGGCGACATCATCACGAAGAGCTCGTCGGCCGTGATGCCGGCATTGTTCACCAGCACGTCGATGCGTCCGTGATGCGCAATGACCCGTCCGACGGCTTCCTGGGCGGCGTCGAAGTCGCTGACATCGAATGCCGCGATCTCACCGTCGGCGCCGCAGGCCCTGACCATCGCCAGGGTCTCTTCGGCCCCGGAGCGGTCGGAGCGATAGTTGACGATCAGGAAATAGCCGCACTGCGCCAACTCCACGCATATGGCCCGGCCGATGCCCCTGCTCGCCCCGGTCACGATTGCCAGCTTTCTTGCCGGTTGGTCCATCGTCCCTGCTCCGTCCCTGCCTGATGGTTTCGCCTCAGGCTTCAATTTTTTTTTGACCCTGATCCCCCCGCCCCCGACTTGGCCCTGACCTGGCGGGTGCGGGTGAGGAGGGGTGATCGGTCACGTCCCCGCAATGAGTTCGGAGCGCAGCAGCTGAAGGGTGATCTCCGCCACGATCCCGGATCCCGTCGCGACCGTTCCGAAGATGTCGCGAAAGCCCTCGAACTCCATCCGGTTTTCCGTCCGGGTGACCAGCTCGGTGTGAAGGGGGAGGGTGTCCACTGAGAGATGGGCCTGGCGAATCCCGACGATCCAGCCCTTCTTGTCGGCCGCGGGGCCGTGCCGCTTGTCCCGGATCCACCCGTTGTGGATCCCGGCGGTCTGGGCCACGAGCTCGATCAGCACGATGGCCTGAACGCCGCGGCCGTCGCAGAAGGGCCACTCCGGCGTCACCACCGAGCGGGTCGCGGCCCCGTCCTCATTCAGCTCGAGGATGGATTCGATCAGCAGCATCCGCCCCCGGTGCGGCAGGATGCTCTCAGGGTGAAGATCGGAAAGGTTCATGGAAGGCCTTTGTTCCGCCGAAAAAAAGATTGAAAAGAGGGCGGCCATCCAATAAGGTGTAATATTTACGTCGGCGCGGCACTGCACCGGTCAGGATCGCCAGCGGGCCCCGGCACCGTGCACGGGAACCGTTCCGGCAGGGAAAGCCGATCGGGCCTTCGTTCCGCAACGCAGGGACGATACAACAATTCCCCGGGGGTGTAAAGAAACCGCCGGCCGGGCGGCATCGCCGGGAGCCGGAAACCCTCCAAGCGCACCACAGGTCGGAATAGATGGAACAACTGATCAATGAGCTGAAGGTAAAGATCGTCGACATCCTGGACCTGAAGGATCTGCGGCCCCAGGACATGGATGCCGAGGGCCCGCTCGTGGGCGGTGCCCTGGGGCTTGATTCGATCGACGTGCTGGAAATGGTCATCATGATCGAAAAAGAGTACGGGGTCCGCATCGACAACCGCGAGCTTGGGGAAAAAGTCTTTGCCAGCCTGACCACTTTGGCCGCGTATCTCTCTGAAACCTCTCCGAAGTTGAGTCAATGACCCGGGAGCGGGTGTTTATATCCGGCATGGGGGTCATCAGCCCCCTCGGCGCCGGTGTTCCCGCAACCCGATCCGCCTTGATCGAGGGCCGGTGCGCCCTCGGACCGCTGACTCTGTTTCAAACCCCGGGAGGCAGCCCGCACCCCGTGGGCCAGGTCGGCACGGCACTCGACGACCCCTCCCTCCCCAGGACCCACCAGCTCGCCCGCATCGCGGCGGACCAGGCCCTGGCGAACAGCCGCCAGGCCCCGGACCTCGTGGTGGTCGGCACCACCACCGGCGGGATGGCGACCACCGAGGCCCTGCTGAGAAAAGGCGATCCCGACCCCGCGGCCTATCGCCTGCATTCCGTCGGTTCCGTGGCCGAGGACATCGCGGAGCGCTGCGGGTGCACGGGCGCCGTCTTGACCGTGTCCACCGCCTGCTCCTCGGGTGCCGTGGCGATCAAGATCGCGCTCGAGATGCTCAGGGCCGGCAAGGCCCGTCGCGCGCTGGCCGGCGGCGCCGATTCGCTCTGCCGCCTGACCTATCATGGGTTCAACGCCCTGCAGCTCATCGACCCGCGGGGCGCCCGCCCTCTGGACCGGGACCGGCGGGGCATGTCCGTGGCCGAAGGGGCGGCGATGCTGCTGCTCGTGGCCGGCGACCCCCGCGGTGCCGTGGCCGAGCTGCTCGGCGCCGCACTTTCCTGCGACGCCCACCACCCGGCCGCCCCCCACCCCGAAGGCCGCGGGGCCTATGCCGCCATGGCCTCGGCGCTGGCGGACGCCGGGTTGTCGGCCGATGCGATCGACTACGTCAACCTCCACGGCACCGGCACGCCGGACAACGATCTGGCGGAAGCCCG
The DNA here is from genome assembly GCA_963716785.1 of uncultured delta proteobacterium. GTDB lineage: Bacteria > Desulfobacterota > Desulfobacteria > Desulfobacterales > SpSt-501 > SpSt-501. The sequence continues at coordinate 172,179 of CAVQUW010000037.1, forward strand.
GGCCGTCCGCCGGCTGTTTGGGGCCTCCCGGCCGCCGGTCTCCTCGGTCAAGGGGGCCTGCGGACACACGCTGGCGGCCGCCGGGGCGATCGAGGCCGTGATGGCGGGCATCTGCATCAGCGAGCAGATGGTCCCGGGCAATGTCGGCACCGGTCTGCCGGACCCGGGCCTCGATCTGGAACCCGTTCCGGAGCCCCGCGGCGCCCCCGTCCGCACGGTGCTCTCCAACTCATTCGGGTTCGGCGGCAACAACGCCTGCCTCGTCATCGGCGCCCCGCAAGGCCCTGAACCGCCACCCGCCGAGATCACGGAGCCGGGTCCCATGGCGGTGCTGGCCGGCGCCTGCGTCACGGGCGCCGGCGGCATGCTGCCGAGCCTGGCGCGCCTTGAGGCGGGGGAGTCCTGCCGGGGCGTGTGCGCAGTGGACGAAATCTCCGCCAATCTCGCCGCGCACCAGGTCCGGCGGCTGAAATACCTGCCGCGGCTCGCCCTGTCGCTCGCCGCCGAAGTCCGGGCGCGGTCCGGGGACGCGGGGCCGCCGTCCGCCGTGTTTTACGGCACGGGCTGGGGCGCGCTTTCGGAGACCCACGGGTTTCTGAAAAGCCTTTTCGACACCGGCGAAAAATTCCCCAGCCCGACGGATTTCGTCGGCTCGGTGCACAATGCCGCCGCCGGGCAGGTGGCGATCATGCTGGGCGCCACGGGCGCGAACGTGACGACCGGCGGCGGGGACTGTGCCTTCGAGCAGGCGCTCTGGGCCGCCTGTCATCTGGAACGCGGGGCGGGCCGGACCGCCCTGGTCCTCGGCGCCGACGAATACCAGGAGCCCCTGACGGCCCTTTTCGACGCCTCCGTGCGCACGGACCCGGTCCCCTCGGCCGGCGGGGCGGCCCTGCTCCTGGCATCGGACCCATCCGCGGCCGCGGTGACGGTGTTCCCGGCGCTCTATGCCCTCTCCCACACCCACTCCGACGTCGTTGCCGCGCTGATCGAACGCCTGGGCGGCCCGGATCGGATCAGGGCCCGCTTCGGCCTCGTGCTGGCCGGCATCCCCGGGGCCGAGCGGGGGCCGGGCCGCGCCCAGCTCGAGTCCTTTCTGTCCCGCAGCGGGTTCGGGGGCCCGGTGAGCGAGTATCGCCGACACATCGGGGAGCATGCTTCCGCATCGGCCGTGGCCGTGGCGCTGGCCGCGGAATTCGTGCGGGCGGGGCACGCCCCGGCGTTGCTCGGCCAGGGCCGGGCCGTCGACCTGAAGGCCAAAGGCTGCCTGGTACTGGGGCTCGGAAGACAGGTGGCCGCCACGGAGGTCCTGCCCCGATGAGAGTGCTTCTGGTCTCGGCCAACACGCTGACCCAGCCCTACCCGGTCTATCCGCTCGGGCTCGATTATGTGGCCGGCGCCATCGAGGAGCGGCACGAGGTCCGCATCGTGGACCTGAACGTGCCGCGCGGGGAGGCGGCCCTGTTCGATCTCATCGATGGGTTTGCCCCCGAAGTCATCGGGGTCTCCATCCGCAACGTCGACAACTCCGACGCCAGCCAGCCCAGGGGTTTCTATGCCGCCCACCGGGAACTCGCCGAAGCCATCCGCCGGCGCTCGCGCGCGGTGCTGGTGCTCGGCGGAAGCGGCTTCACCATATTCCCGGCCGAGCTGATGCGCGCCTTGGGGGCCGATTACGGGATCATCGGGGAGGGGGAGCGGCTCTCCCAGCTCCTCGATGCCATGGCGGACGGGAAAGAGGTGCCGGCGGCCCCCGGCATCATCACCGCGGACTCCCCGGCGCTGGTGCCGGCCCCCTGGGGGCGCCCCATCCGCCGAAGCTTCGACCCGCGCCGGCCCCACGTCGCCTACTACCTCGAAAAAGGCGCGATGCTGAACCTGCAGACCAAACGCGGGTGCCGGTTCAACTGCATCTACTGCACCTATCCGCACATCGAAGGCAAGGACCAGCGGCTTTTCGACCCGCGGGAGGTGGCGCGGACGGCGCGCCGGCTCCAGGAGGCCGGGGCCCGGTTTTTTTTCGTGACCGACTCCGCCTTCAACTCGAGCGTCTCCCACAGCCTGGAGGTGGCCGAGGCCTTCCGGCAGGCCGGGGTGTCCATCCCCTGGGGCGCCTTTTTGGCGCCGATCGACCCGCCCCAGGGGTATTTCCGGAGCCTGGCCGCCGCCGGGCTGACCCATGTCGAGTTCGGCACCGAATCCCTTTCCGACCCGGTGCTGGCGGCTTACCACAAGCATTTTCGCGCCGAACACGTGTTCGCGGCCCACGCGGCGGCGGTCGGCGCCGGTCTGCATGTCGCGCACTACTTTCTGCTCGGGGGGCCGGGCGAAACCTCGGACACCGTGAACGAAACCCTGGGGCGGGTCGAACGGCTGGACCGGTGCGCCCTGTTCTTTTTCTGCGGGATGCGGATCTACCCGCGGACCGGGCTTTGCGAGCTGACACGCCGGGAGGGGCAGGCGGGCGATACCCGGAGCCTTCTGGCGCCGACTTTTTTCCGCCCCCCGGGGCTCGAGGGCCGGGTGATCCTGGAACGCGTCGAGGGGCAGGCCGGCGGGCGGCCGAACTGGGTCATCGGCGACGGCGGGGAGAAAACCGCCGACGTCGTTGCCCGCCTGCACGCGCACGGCCACGCCGGCCCGCTGTGGGAGTATTTGGTGAGGTGAAAAAGAATCGGAAGGTGGAAGGCGGAATCGGAAGGCGGAAGGTGGAAAGGGCTCTCTCCAGGCCAGGCTCCTGTTCGGCTAACTTGAATCCCGAGCGTGTACCGGATATTATTTGAATTTTGCTGAAACCGCGTTACAATTGTACCCCTATGTGGCACTTGCTGGGACAGATCGAGATATCCGACGCGGGCGAAATCCGCACCGAAGTGCAGGTGCCCGCGGAGTCGCTGTGGTTTTCCGGCCATTTTCCGGGTGAGCCGATCCTGCCCGGGATCGCCCAGCTGGGGATCGTCTTCGACGCCGTCCGCCGTGCCAAGGGGGGGAACTTCGGAATCACCGGCTTCAGCCGGGTCAAGTTCAAGAAGATCATCAGGCCGGGGGACCGCATGCAGATTGCCATCGTGCCCGGCAAGGACAAGGAAGGCTCGTATGCGTTCCGCATCCTCACCGGCGAAGACCTCGCCTGCAGCGGCACGATGCGGCTGGAGCAGCGGAACGCCTAACTTTTTGAGATCATCAAATTCAGAGGACGAGGAGCACGAAATGACGATGAGGGGCACCAGCATCGATGACATCCTTCTGCGGGTCGCGGAAATCCTGATCCAGGAGCTGAAGCTCGAAGATGTAACGCCGGAGACGTTCGACCCGGCGCTCGACCTGGTCGATGAAGTGGGTATCGACAGCATGGATCTGGCCACCGTGGCCCTGGTGATCCGCGATGAATACGCGATTCGCATCGACGAGGACGACTACCCGAAGCTGACCAATGTGCGGCTGATTGCGGAATATGTCGAACAAAAACTGAAGGAAAAGGCGGCCGAGAGCGCCGCGGCCTGACCGCCGGAGGGCGGCCATGACCGTTGCGGCCGGCAAAACCGGCCGCGGGGTAAATCAAATGCCCGAAAAAGAATTGAAATTTTCGGATATTCTTGCCGACCCGGTGGTTCTCGAACGCTGGCGGAAGGTCAAAAAATGGTTTTTCCTGCGGGAATCGACCTATGACATGACCAACCGGTGCAACATCCGCTGCAGCGGGTGCTACTACTACGAGGGGGACAAGCAGTTTGCGCAGGAAAACCGGGACCCCGAGGCCTGGCACCAGCTGATGCAGGCGGAAAAGGCGCGCGGGATCACCTACGTGGTGCTGGCCGGCGCCGAACCCTCGCTGGTGCCCGAGCTCTGCGAGGCCTGCTTCCAGGAAATGCCCCTGGGGGCGATCGCCACCAATGGGCTGATCCCCATGCCGGAGACGATCCGATACAAGATCCACATCTCGGTGTGGGGCTCGGACGAGACCAGCCGGCAAATCCGCAAGGCCAAGAACATGCTCGTGCGGCAGATCGACAATTACCGCGACGACCCCCGGGCTGTGTTCGTCTACACCTTCACCCGGGAAAACATCGACCAGGCCCCGGAAGTGGCGCGGACCCTGACGGACGCAGGCTGCCGCATGACCTTCAACATGTTCTCGGCGCCGGTGGGCTACGAAGGCAGTCTGCGCCACAGCGCGGATTCGCTCAGGCGATGCCGCACGGCCATGCTCGAACTGTTGGGGCAATACCCGCGCACCGTCCTGTTCTCGGATTACAGCGCCGTGGCCCACACGCACCGCCTGGGGTTGAACGAGCTGTTCGGCTGCTCCTACCCGCGGCAGAACCCCTCGACGGACATCGGCCTGGGGCGCTCTTTCCGGCAGTACCGGGCCGACCTGTCCTGGGACCGCGGCGCGGCCTGCTGCGTTCCGGACACCGATTGCCCGGACTGCCGCCACTATGCCTCGGGCAGCGCCGTCGTCACCGCCCGCATGTTCCGCCACGCCGCGAGCCCCGAAACCTTCAGGGCCTGGCTCGACTATGTGGACACCTACCTGGCCGTCTGGGTCATGGGGTATGAAAAAGGAGCCAATCTCTCGGATTCCCCGGTCGCCCCGCCAGGGCAGACGCTGTTTTGAATTCGGAAGGCGGAATTCGGAAAGCGGAATTCGGAAAGCGGACTGAAGGCTGAAGGCAAAGCGGAAGGCTGAAGGAAGCGGAAAGAGTGCGGAGGGGACCGAGGTGGGTTGGACGACAATCCGTGGCAAGGGCGAGGCCGGCACACGTCGAGGCCAGTTCTTGACCTTCAGTCTTCAGCCTAGCCTTGCCTCTATTAGGGAGTACCGTTGATGCAGACCGTCAGTTCACTGCTCAGCCCGGAGTGGCACGAGCGCTACAAAAGGATCTCGAAGCTCAACATCCGCAGCTCCATCTACGATGTGACCAACCGCTGCAACCTGCGCTGCAAGGGGTGTTTCTTTTTTTCCTCCGACGAGCACAAGGCGGCGCCCGAGGAGATGGACATCCGCCAGTGGGAGGCGTTCGTCGACCGCGAAAAAGAGCGCGGCGTCAACCTGGCCATATTGATCGGCGGGGAGCCCACCCTTTGCCTCGATCGGATCGAGGCCTTTTACACGCGCCTGTCCAGCTTCTGCGCCACCAACGGGTTGATCAAGATCCCGCGCGACCGGTTTCCGGACCTGATGCTGGGGATCTCGCTCTGGGGCGACGAACAGGACGAGAAGCTCCTGCGCGGCAAGGACACCTTCAGCATCTCGAGCCGCAACTATGCGGGCGACCCCAACGTCTACTATCTCTACACCATCACCCCGCGGCAGATCGGCAAGACGGAGCGGATCGTCAGAAAAATCCGGGACACGGGTCTCAAGGTGCACATGCAGCTGCTCTCCAACGACGAGGGCGTCAACGGGTTTTCATGGACCCCGGAGCAGCTCGCAGCCATCCGCGTCGAAATGGACGGGATGCTGGACAGCTACCCGCAGACCGTCATCTCCTCGAAGTACTACCACGAGATCATCACCACGGGGAAAATGCTGGGACGCCGCTTCGGCTGGGACGAGTGCCCTTCGGTGACCCAGCCGCTCGACCATCGCAGCCCCCCGCCCAAGCGCCTGATCGAATTCATCCGCTGGGCCTCGGACCTTCACACCATGCACCGCTGCTGCACCTCGGAAACCCGCGACTGCGGCACCTGCAAGGACGGCGCCGCCCACATGAGCTGGGTGATGGTGAACAAGCGGGCCCACATCCGCACGGCCAAGGATTTGCAGAACTGGATCGAGGTCTACGAGATGTTTGCCAAGCTCTACCAGTTCATCCCGTGGTAGGGGATCAGGTGCTGCGGCGGGCCGATGCCCGGGGGCGGACGGCCGGTCTCCGACAGGCAATGGGGTGCCGCTTCCACACGCAAATAAATTGTCGCTATGACAGCCAAAAAAAACGTGATCGTCGGCTATGACGCCGTGTCCGCGCTCGGGACGGACCTTGACGGCCAGTGGGATCGGGCGGTCAAGGGGGAGAGCGGGATCGGGCGGCTGACCCGGTTTCCCGTCGCGCCCGATTTCCCGGTTCACATCGCCGGCGAGGTGGCGGAAATCGATGTCGCCCCTTATCCCTTCCTGAGCGCCCGCAGCCTGGCGCTCTGGCCCTCGCCGGTCTTCAAATACGCCCTGCTGGTGGTCCACCGGGCGCTCGCCGCGAGCGGCATCGAGATCACCCCGGAGCTGGCGCCCCGGGTCGCGGTCACCTTCAGCTCCGCCATCGGCGGCCAGGACGCCGTCCTGGCCGCCGACCGGCGCATGCGGGCCGAGGGCAAACTGCCGCCGCCCTGCGCCAACCCCAATTCCTGCATCAATATGGTGGGCGGCAAGGTCGCCATCCTGACCGGTGCGACCGGTCCCATCACCGCCACCATCACGGCCTGCGCCACCGGTGTGACCTCGGTGATCATGGGCGGGCTCCTCCTGGATGCCGGGCGGGCCGACGTGGCGATCTGCGGTGCGGTCGATTTCGCCCTGGTGGCGCCGATCGTCGCCGGGTTTGCGACGATGAACGGCGCCTATCAGGCCAAGGCGGGGCGGGGCGAGGAACCGCCGCAGCGCGCCAGCCGGCCGTTCTCGCTCGACCGCAGGGGGTTCGTGGTCTCCGAAGGCGCGGGCTGCATCATCCTGACGACGGCTGCCTTCGCCCGGGCCCACGGCCTTGCGCCGGTCGCCGAAATCGCCGGGTGGGGCATGACCTCGGATGCCCACCACTTCGTCGCGCCGTACCTGAAAACGGTCGCCCGGTGCATGGCCGACAGTGTTGACAACGCCGGGGTATCCCTGCATGATGTCGCTTCCGTGAACGCCCACGCGGCATCCACCAAGATCGGCGACCAGGTGGAATACGCGGCCTTGCGGGCCGTTTTCGGGGACAAGATCCCGCCGGTCACGGCCAACAAGTCCATGATCGGCCACGCCATGGGGGCCTCGAGCGCCATCGAGACCATCTTCGCCCTGGAAGGCATGCGCCGGGACCTGCTGCTGCCGACGATCAACTACACCCCGGACCCGGAACTGCCCCTCGACTGCGTGCCCGAGGGGGCCCGGCGTCTCCCCCAGGAGTTCGTGTTGAAGAATTCCTTCGGCTTCGGCGGCTGCAACGCCTGCGTGGTGTTGAGGAGGGTATAAAAGAAGTCGGAAGGCGGAAGGCGGAAGGCTGAAGGGAAAGCAGGCTGAAGGCGTAGGCTGAAGGCTGAAGGGAAAGCAGGCTGAAGGCTGTTAGGCTGAAGGGGGGAGGATGAAGGTTTAAGAATTTCAGGACATGTCGAGGGAGTCTTGAAAGGCTTCATCGGCACTCCGCGAACATCTTTTACCTTCAGCCTAACGGCCTTCAGCCTAATACACCTGAGTTTACTACATGAAACCACCATTAAACAGACGCGTCTTTGTGGTCGGGTATGGGGCGGCGACGTCGCTCGGGCGGACGTTCGAGGCGACCTGGCAGCGGGCGGTCAACGGCGAGGCGGGGTTCCGCCGCCTGACCCGCTTCCGGATGGAATCGAGCTCCGCCATCGTCGGCGAAATCCCGGATTGGGACCCCGCGACCCTTGACTTCGTGGCCGCGCGCGAGGCCTACAACTGGAACGCCGCCTATGTGTTCCTGACGATGGCCGTCTGCCGGGAAGCCCTGCGGCACTCGGGGCTCGTGATCGACGGCGAGACCGGGCCCAGGACCGCCTGCCTGATCGGCTCCGCCCTGAACGGCACCGATGCCTTCCGGGTCGCCATGGACAACTACCAGAACCGCGGCCCCTTGAAAGTCAGCCCCTACCTGCTGCCCAACCTCTGCGCCAACCTGCCTTCGGGCAAGGCCGGGATCCTGATGGGGTTCACCGGGCCGATATTCTCCCCCCAGGGGGCCTGCGCTTCGGGCAACCACGCGATCGGCATCGGGGCGCGGATGATCCGGGACGGCGACTGCGACTTCGCCCTGGTCGGCGGCGTCGACACCTGCCTGGTCCCTGAAATCGTCCAGGGCTTCGCCAACATGCTGGCGACGGCCTACATCACCCCCCAGGACCGCGCTTACAACGACCCCACCCAGGCCTCGCGCCCGTTCAGCGTCGATCGCCGCGGCATGGTTCTTTCCGAGGGGGCGGGGGTGCTGGTCCTCGCGGCCGAGGAGACGCTGGCGCGTTTCGGGCTGAGGCCGAGGGCCGAGGTCATGGGCGTCGGCTGGACCTCGGACGCCCACCACTTCACCCTGCCCAATGCCCGGACGATCGTGCGCGCCATCCGCGAGGCCATCGACGATGCGGGGCTTGCGCCCGCGGACATCGCCTGCGTCAACGCCCACGGCACCTCGACCCAGAAGGGCGACAAGGTGGAGATCGAGTGCCTGCGGGAGGTGTTCGGCAGCCGGCTGGCAAAGATCCCCGTGTCGGCCAACAAGTCCCAGATCGGGCACAGCCTGGGGGCGGCCGCGGCGATCGAGGCCGCGCTGGGGATCGAGGCGATGCGGCAGGGGGTGATCCTGCCGACCGTGAACCACATCCCCGACCCGGACCTGGCGGATGTGGACGTCGTGCCCCACTCCGCGCGCCGCCAGAGCTACGAGTTCTTCCTGTCCAATGCCTTCGGCTTCGGCGGCACCAACTGCTGCATCGTCTTGAGGGGGGTGTGAATTGAGACCGAAACCCTTCACCCCGGAGGCCCTCGAGGGCGACGCGGCCTACTTCCGGGACAAGACCGGCGGTCTCGTCTGGCACTGCAGCCGCATGCGGCCCCTCTACGCGGACACCGACCGTTCGCAGGTGGTCTACCACGCCAATTTCCTGCGCTACTTCGAGTTCGGGCGGGCCTCCCTGATGCGCGATGCGGCCTACCCGTACAAGGAGATCGAAGACGGCGGCACCATCTACCCGATCATCCAGATCGGCGTCGACTACTTCAGCCCGGTGTACTACGACGACCCCATGTGCATCTACACCCGGCCCGCGGTCATCGAAAGGGTGCGGCTGCGGTTCGATTACGTGATCACCCACGAAGCAGACCCGGGCGATCGCCTGCAAGGGGTTCACGCGCCATTGCGCGGTCAACGGCAAGGGGGTCCCCGTGGAAGTCGACCCGAAGACGGCCCACCTATGGAAGATCTTCCCGCGCTGACCCGGATCGTGGAGTCCGTGCAGGTGCCCCTGGAGATCCCGGTCCGGCCCTGCCTGATGGACCACCGGTTCGACGGCCGCGCCGTGCTGCCCGCCGTGGAGGCCATGGAGGTGCTGGCCCGGGCCGCCGGCCGCTTTCGCCCCGACACCGCCGTGGACGCCATGAGCGGCCTGCAGTTCGACAAGTTCCTGGCGATCGCGCCCGATGCGGACCGGCTCGCGGCCTTCTGCGAATTCACCCGCTATGAAAACGGGGACCTCAAGGCCGTGCTGGCGACCCGGACGACGGCGAAGAAGTCCGCGGTGACGCGCGTCAAAGAGCATGCCACGCTGGTTTTCCCCCGGCCGGGGCCGGTGCGGCCGGAGCCGGTGCGCGTATTCGGATTTTGCAGCTGGAAGAGGGCGGCTTCAGCGTTTCAAACGCGCGGGTCTACCCGGAGTTGATCCCCTTCGGGCCGTTTTACCGCAACCTGGTCGCCCTGCGCGCCGGCGCGCAAGGGGCGGTGGCCGAAATCAGGACCCCGATCGAAGACCCCGCGGCGCGGAGCGCGAACCTGCTCGGCTCCCCGTTTGCCTTGGACGCCGCCTTTCACGCCGCCTGTGTCTGGGGCCAGCGTTTTGCCGGCATCGTCGCCTTTCCGGTCGCCATGGACCGGCGGCGGGTACACGCGCCGACCCGGGCCGGTCACACCTATTCCGTGCACGTGATCCCGGTTCGGAAGGATGCGGGCACTCTGGTGTTCGAGCTGCGGATTTTCGGACCCGAAGGGCGCCTGCACGAAGTCTGCTCGGGGGTTCGCATGCGGGATGTCAGCGGCGGGAGATTGAAACCCCCGCCATGGGTCCGGGCTGCCGGGGGGAGCTCCTCGGCGGACCCGGCATGAGAAAGGAGGGGGCTGTGACCAATCAGGGACGGGCCATGTTGTGGCTGCTGATCCTGGGCATGGGTGCCTGCGGCTGCGCGGCCGGGCTGCCACGGGAGCGTGTTTCCGGACCCAACACCTACAAGGAGAGCGTGGACATCACCGTCAACGGTTTCCGCCGCACCTACCTGGTCCATGTCCCCACCGGCTATCGGCCCGACACCGCTCTGCCCCTGGTCGTCGTCATCCACGGCGCCTTCGACACGGCCGAGGGGATCGAGCGGGTCTCCGGGTTCAGCCGGGTGGCGGACCGCGAGGGGTTTGTCGTCCTGTATCCCAACGGGGCGGGGATCTTCGGGTTTCTGCAGCACTGGAATGCCGGGCACTGCTGCGGGAAAGCCGCCGAAGACGGCTGGGACGACGTGGGGTTCGTGGCCGCGGCCATCGAGGAGGTGTGCGCTCGCCTCAAGATCGACCGGGACCGGGTCTTCATGACGGGGTTTTCAAACGGCGGCATGCTGGTCTACCGGTTTGCCGCCGAGCGCGGGAAGCTGCTGGCGGCCGCGGCCCCCCTGGCCGCCTCACTCGGCGGCCGGGCTTCGGCCGAGGTGCCGGAGTGGCGCATCCCCGAGCCCGTCACGCCGCTGCCGCTTCTCGTCATGCACGGTCTTGCGGATGACGACGTCCGCTACGAGGGGGGCGTCAGCCGTCACCGGGGAGGGACCCGCACCTATCTGCCGGTCGAGGAGTCCGTTCAGTTCTGGGTCGGGCGCAACGGCTGCGGCCCCGACCCCGTCAGCCGGCAGCTTTACGGGGACAAGGTTTCAGTGAAGACCTGGTCCGGCTGCCGGAACGGCGCGGACGTGGCGCTTTACCTGCTCGAGGGCTGGGGCCATGTCTGGCCGGGGGCCGGCTTCACGGCCGCCTTGGCGGCGGATGACCCGCTGCGGGGTTTCGACGCCGCCGAAATCATCTGGGGGTTCTTCAAATCCCACCCCCGCCGGTGACGCCCCGCGGCGGCGCACCGCCGCGGGGTCATGCGTATCTCTTCATCAGCTTCTCCATGAGCACCCGGGTGGCCCAGCGCAGGAAGATCGCGGAGTACTCGGCCCCGGACAGGGCCATCCCCGCGATGAACACCAGGTGTGAGAGCCCGTAGGTCAACGGTCCGCCGATCAAGGCCACCAGGGGTTGGTCGAAATAGACGGCCAGCGCCCCCAGGGCGGCTACCGCCGGCCAGCCGATGACGTAGCTGAACCCGATCAGAAAAACCCCCAGCAGGATCCGCGCCGAGGGTTTTTTCTTGAAGGCGCTCAGGTCCGCCTTTTCCGCGAGCGCGCGGCGCACGTAGGCGGTGGCGGCGATTTTGCGGACGACGCGTGACCGCATTCGGCTCTCATCCTGTCCGCAGGCGCGATCCAGGGCCATGACCCTCCCCGGCCTTATTTTTTCCCGGGCACCACCGTGGCCAGGTACTCCGCCACGATCCGGCCCATGTCGGCGGGCAGCGACCGGTCGCTTGCGCCGAAGCCATAGGCGGCGCCCCAGGCGTTGTTGCTGGAGGAGATCGTCTCGGTTCTGAGCGTCTTGCCCGTGGCCGCGTCCACCAGGTCAAGATCCACGTTCATGAAGGAGTTGCCGGCCAGGGCCCCGGCCCAGAACCGGGCCCCGAAACTGGCGATCCGCATGTCCGGGATTTTGATCCCCACCCGCAGCGATTTGCCTGGCAGCTTGGCCCCCGTGTCGCGCTCCACCTGGGCAAAGGCATTCTTGCCTTTCAGGTGGGAGACCACGCTCTGCTCGAACTCCTTCAGGGCTTCGCCGTAGTCCTGCCGGATCACGTCGGTTGTCTTGAGCTCAGCGAAGAGCACATTGTTGAAGCCGGTCTCGAGCGGTTTGGCCTGCTGCACGGATTCGACGGTGGCGGGTTTCGCGGTTTCGTCTTTGGCCGCGGTGCCCTTCTGCCCACCGGCACAGGCGCAAAGCATCAGTGTGACCGCCAGCATCGAAAAATAGAACATCCCCTTACGGTAAGGCCGCATTTCGCTCTCCTTTCGCGCATCCGTGCGAATCAGGTCAACTTCCAGCCGCCGCCGACAATGCCATTTCAGGCTCCATACGCTCACCTAAAAAATACCATGAAACCGGTAAAAAGAAAAACCCCGCCGCCGGGCCGGTGCGTTCAATTCAGGCGGCAGAAGGGCCGCGGACAAGAGGAATGGTTGAAAGGCAGCGGTTTAACTGGTATGGAACCGTTGCCCCGGCCGCTGCCGCGCATCGCGGAACCACGTCTTCCGGCGTCTTTTTTATCAGCTCTTGCGGGGGTTGGGAGAAAACCCTGGTTTTCAGGCAGGGACGTCAGCTCGAATGGAAACAATGCACTCCCCATCGCCGCCCGGCCCGTGGTCATTTTTCGACCGGGTCTACTGCATCTCGCTCGAGGAGCGCGAAGACCGCCGCCGGGAGGCCCGGAAGCAATTCGGCCGCGTCGGTCTGGCCGGGCGCGTCGAGTTCGTCATCGAGAAAAAGCACCCGACCGACAACGAACAGGGGATCTACGAAGCCCACATGCGCTGTTTCCGCAAGGCCGTGCGGGAAGACGCCCGCCGCATCGTCATATTCGAGGACGACGTCATTTTCGACCGGTTCCGCCCCGAGGCCCTGGCGGAATGCGTCCGTTTCCTGTCGGCCGCCACCGACTGGAAGATCCTGTTCTTCGGGTGTCTGGTGTCCGGCAGCCGCGCTACGGCCCACCCGTCCGTGGCGCAGGTGCGCTACAGCAGCCTCTCGCATGCCTACGCCATCGAGCGCGGTTTCGCCGAAACCCTGCTCGGCATGCCGTGGCGCAAAATCCCCTATGACATGCTGCTGCGGTCGCTTTCCAGGGAATATTATGCCGCCTGCCCGCTCTTCGCCTTCCAGAGCAACGCCGCGACGGACAACCGCCGCTTCCGGAACCTGGATCGGCTCCGGCGCTGGTGCGGCGGTCTGGCGCGCATCCAGAAGATGAACGAGTGGTATCATCGCCACCGGCGGCTGGTGATCGGGGCCCACCTGATCCTGATCCTGATCCTGCTGATGCTGACGATGCTTGCGTTCCGGCGCTGACCGGCGGATAACCGACCTATGCGCGCACTGCCGTTGAACTGGCGTTTTCTTTTGCTGACCCTCCTGGTCACCTGCGGTCTGTTCGGTTTAGGCCTGCACCGGCTCGAGCTCGACACGGACATCATCGGCTCCCTGCCCAAGACGGACCCCGTCCTCTCCGACGCCACCTACCTCCTCTTGAACCACCCCATGCAAAACCAGGTGGTCGTCGATGTCGGCCTCAAGAAGGCCGACCTGGAGACGCTGCTCGCCTGCGGCCGGCTGGCCGAGACCCGGCTGAAGGAAAGCGGGTTGTTCAAGAGTGTCGGCATGGAGGACACCATGGGGCTCATGCCGGGCCTGATGGAGCACGTCGCCCTGAACCTGCCGGTCCTGTTCACCGCCGAGGAGTTGAACGCCCGGGTCAGGCCGCTGCTGACGCCGGAAGCCGTCAGGGAGAGCCTGGAACACGTCCACACCAGCCTGCTCGGGCTGGAGGGCATCGGACAGGCGGCCTTGATTGCCGGCGACCCGTTGAATCTGAGAAGCCTTGTCCTGGCCCGTCTGTCCCATCTGGCGCCCTCGACCGGGGCCCGCATCCCCGCGGCAACATCGTCTCCGCCGACGGGCGGCACCTTTTGCTGATCGCGAGCCCCGCGGCCTCCAGCACGGCCACCGGGTTCGGCGCCTCGATCACGGAGCAGATCAAAGTGTTGTCCGCGGAGCTGAACCGTGTCCACGGTCAGGCGGGCCAGCGCGTCACCCTGACCCCCGTGGGGGCCTACCGGGCCGCGCTCGACAACGAGCGGATCATCAAGGGCGACGTGGCCTTCGCGGTGGCCCTCTCCACCGTCGGGATCGCCGTGCTGCTGCTCTTCGCCTTCTCCCGGCCCCTCGTCGGCCTTTTTTCCCTGCTTGCCGGCCGTGGCCGGGACCATGCTCGCCTTCTTCGCCTTTTCGCTTTTTCACAAGTCCATATCGATCATGGTGATCGGCTTCGGCGGTGCGATCATCTCCCTCACCGTCGACCAGGGCATCGCCTATCTGCTCTTTCTCGACCGCCCCCACGCCACCACCGGGAAAAAGGCATCGGCCGAGGTGTGGGGCATGAGCCTGCTGGCGGTCCTGACCACCATGGGGGCCTACGGCGCGCTCGGTCTCAGCGGGTTCCCGATCTTCGTCCAGCTCGGGCAGTTCACGATGCTGGGCCTCGGCTTGTGCTTCTTATTCGTGCACACGGTCTTCCCCCGGATTTTCCCCGGCATGCCGCCCGGCCGCCGGGGGCCGCAGCGCCTGCAGAGGATCGTGGATGCATTCGCGGCGACGGGAAACAAAGGGTTGTGGGTCGCGGCCGCCTTCGCCGGCGTCATGCTGATCTTCGCCAAGCCGGTCTTCAACGTCAGCCTTCAGGCCATGAACACCGTGGGCAGTGAGACGCTCGCGGCCGAAAAGCTGCTGACCGAAACGTGGGGCGGCATCTTCGACAAGGTCTATCTGCTGGTCGAGGGGCAAAGCATCGCGGAGGTCCAGGACAAGGGCGACCTGGTTTTTGAAAAGATAGACCGGGACCTGCGCTCCGGGGCCCTGGCGTCCGGTTTCGTGTCGTCCATGATTTTTCCCGGCCCGGAGCTGCGGCGCAAGAACTTCGCCGCCTGGAAAGAATTCTGGGCCGACGGCAAGGCCGAAACCGCCCGGCGGCAAATCGAGACGCTGGCGGCGCCGATGGGGTTTTCCGACCGCGCCTTTGCCGGGTTCTACGACCTGATGGAAGCGCAGTCCCTGCCCGCGGAGGGCTCCCCGATCCCCGAGCCCTTCTTGAGCCTCCTGGGGGTTTCCCGCAGCGCGGACGGTTCGAAGTGGGTCCAGGTGTCGACCCTGACGACCGGCCCGGCCTACGATGCCAAGGGGTTTTACGAGGAGTACCGCTCCTCGGCCCGGTTGTTCGACCCCCTCTATTTTTCCGAAACCCTCGGCGGCTTGCTGTTCCACACCTCGACGAAGCTCTTTCTCGTCATCGCCCTCAGCGTCGCGGTCCTGCTCGCCCTGTTTTTTGCCGACGGGGCCCTCACCCTGGCCTGCCTGCTGCCGGTGGTCTTCGCCTTCATCAGCACGCTCGGGACGCTCAAGCTCATGGGCCGCGCCCTGGACATCCCGGCCCTGATGCTCTCCATCATCATTTTCGGCATGGGGATCGATTACGCCGTGTATTTCGTGCGCTCCTATCAGCACTACGGCCGCCTGGACCACCCCTCTTTCAGCCAGGTCCGCATGGCCGTTTTCCTGTCGAGCGCCACGACCCTGATCGGGTTCGGGGCCATGGGCTTCGCGGATCACTCCCTGCTCAAGAGCACCGGCATCACCGCGTTTCTCGGGATCGCCTATTCCCTGATCGGCGCCTTCGTGATCCTGCCGCCCGTGCTGGAGCGCATCCGGCAGGGCCGGCAGGCGGCGGCCTTGAAATGCGTGACCCTCCGGGAGCGGGTGCTGAGCCGATACCGGGGCATGGAGGCCTACCCCCGAATCTTTGCGCGTATGAAAATGCGGCTTGACCCGATGTTTCCCGAGCTGGAGCGAATCCTTCACTCCGGCGACGGGATCGAAACGATCGTGGACATCGGCACCGGGTACGGCGTGCCGGCGAGCTGGCTCCTGGAACGGTTTCCCGAGGCTCGCCTTTACGGCATCGAGCCCCGCGGCCAAAGAGCTCAGGCGGCATCCACGGCTGTGGGCGACAGGGGGCTCGTGATCGAGGGACAGGCGCCGGACATCCCCGAAACACCCGCTGAAGTCGACCTGGCCTCGATGCTTGACATGGTGCACTACCTCGGGGACGCCGAGCTCGGCGCCACCTTGACACGGTTGCAGGCGCGCATGCGGCCGGGCGCGCGGCTCCTCATCCGCGCCTCACTGCCCCCGAAAAGGAAATTCCCCTGGTACTGGTGGGTCGAGCAGGTGAAACATCGTTTTTCCGGGGTGCCTGCGTATTACCGCTCCGCCGAAAGGCTGCGGGAGATCGTCGCGCAGGCGGGCTTCCGGATCGAGAACACCCTGCCCTCCGGGGTCCACGGGGAGCTCGTGTGGCTGGTCGGGCAAAAAGCGTGACTCAGAGTTGATGGACTCGTACAAAAAGATGGCCGCGAACTTCAGGCTGCGGCCCGTGGGCGAGCGCCTCGGGTTCGGTGCGATCGGGCTCGCCGTCGCCCTGCTTTTCGTGGACGCTTCGCCTGGCGATGATCCCTCCGGCGGGGTATCTGCTCCTGTGCCTGACCGCGCCGTTCATCCCGAGCTCCAGTTTTTTCCTGCCCGTCATCAGCCGCGGGTCTTCGGGGAGAAATGCCGTGGCGCTCACCTTCGACGACGGCCCCGATCCCCTGACCACCCCCGTGCTGCTCTCCCTGCTGGAGCGGCACCGGGTCACGGCGACCTTTTTCGTGAACGGCGGGAAAGCGGCCCGCCACCCCGAGCTGACGGCTGAAATCCTTGCCCAGGGCCACACCCTGGCCAACCACTCCTTCAGCCACGACATGCTCGGCGCCTTCAAAAGCACGCAAACGATGGCACGCGAAATCGAGGCCACCCAGGCGGCCCTGAAGGCGGTGGGCGTCGAGGCCCTGGCCTATCGCCCGCCGATGGGCATCACCAGCCCCCGGCTCGGGCGGCTGATGAAAGCCAAAGGCATGGTGGTCGTCAACTTCAGCTGCCGGGCCCGCGACGGGGGCAACCGGTGGATTAAGAATCTCTCCGAGAGGATCCTCAAGCGTGTCCGCGCCGACGACATCCTCCTCCTGCACGATCTGCCGCCCACGCCCGCCTCTCTTTTGCCTTATTGGGTCAACGAGGTCGATCTCATCCTGAAGGGGATCCGGGAGAAGGGCCTGGAGGTCCTGCCGCTCGCCGATCTCATCGGAAGGCCGGTGATGATCGCTTCGGGGGGGCGCGATGAAACGCATCGCGACCAGGGCAGTGAACATCCGTCGATTGCCTGATCCGACACGAAAACGTTTCTTCCAACCCACCCAGCGGCCGTTAGTCAAAGATGGAGGTCGTTGTTAGAGAATGCACCAAAGCTCAATTGACCTGACACCCCTGCGAATCCGAACCAAATTTTCTCCTTAGGCCCTTTAACCTCAAGCCCATCTCGTGCCGGCCAAGATTCGGTGCAGGCGCGGAGTCCGCCATTTTGGAGTCACTGAAATATCGCAGGCGTCGCTCAGTAATTCACAAATTTCGGAGGAATGCCGCGGATGGCATGGGACTATTTTTCGGAATGAATTCTGTGGTATGTAAATAATGCCTGATGCGCCTAGTTACGGCGCTCTGGAGAACCGGATTGACGGTGTTGTGATCACCTTTTCGAACATCTCCCCGGCCAAGACGGTAGAGGTGCAACTGCGGCAGACTTAGTCTGAGATGGAAATGCGTGTGAAAAAAGGCCCACCATGAAAAAAGACAAAAACACTTCAGCGGAAGCCGCCGACCTTCGCGGCCGCGCGGAAAGGCTCCTGCGATCGGCCGGGGAAAAGCGCATCTCGTCACAGACGGAAGCCGATGCGCAGCGGCTTGTGCACGAACTGCAGGTGCACCAGATCGAGTTGGAGATGCAAAACGAGGAGCTGCGCCGAACGCGGGCGGAGGTGGAGGCGGGGCTGGAGCGCTACACCGAGCTCTACGATTTTGCCCCGGTGGGCTACTTGACCCTTGGCCGCGACGGAGTGATCTGCCAGGTGAATCTGACCGGGGCTCGTCTGCTGGGGGTGGATCGCGCCCGGCTGGTTGGTCGGACTTTTGGGGTTTTCGTTGGCGCGCCGGACCGGCCGGTCTTCAACGCCTTCCTGGAAAAAGTTTTTTCGAGCCAGGCGAAAGAGGTGTGCGAGGTAACGCTCCTGAAGAAAGGAAAGGGGCCACTCAACCTGCAGGTCGCGGCCACGGTTTCGCAGGACGGGCAGGAATGCCGCGTCATGATCGAGGACATCACCGAGCGCAAGCAGGCGGAGGCCGAGACGAAGCGCCTGGCCAGCTTCGCCATGCTCAACCCCAGACCCATCGTTGAAGTGGATGTGGCCGGGCACGTGCATTTCTGCAACCCCGCCGCCACGCAGATGTTCCCTGATCTTTGTCAGAGCGGATTGGCGCATCCGTGGCTTGCAGATTGGGAATCGGCGCTGCGCACCCTCCGCGAGGGTGGGTCAAAGCCAATTGTGCGGGAAGTGCATTTCGACGAGAAGTGGTACCATCAAACGATGCATTTAGTGGAAGATGCCCAGCGCGTTCACATTTACGGGGCGGACATCACGGCGCGCAAGAAGGTAGAGGAGGCGCTTCAAAAGGCCCATGACGAGCTCGAACGGCAGGTAGAAGAACGGACGGGCGAACTTCGGACGGCGCTTTCTGAAATAATAACAATGAAAGACCAACTCGAAGCCGAGAATATTTACTTCCGTCAAGAGACCAAAATGAAACATCGACTCGGTCATATTGTCGGGCAAAGTGATGGTCTCAAGTATGTTCTCTATCGAGCGGAGCAGGTCGCTCCTTTGAACACAACAGTCCTCATCCTTGGTGAGACCGGTACGGGGAAGGAATTGGTAGCGGCCGCCATCCACAACATGAGCCCTCGTAAAGATCGGCTCATGATCACGGTCAACTGTGCTGCCCTGCCGGCCAATTTAATTGAAAGCGAATTGTTCGGCCGGGAGAAGGGGGCATTTACCGGGGCCGATACACGGCAAGTCGGCCGGTTCGAGATCGCCGACGGTTCCACCCTTTGTCTAGACGAGATCGGGGAACTTCCGTTGGAGCTTCAGGCCAAACTGCTCCGGGTGATTCAGCACAACGAGTTTGAGCGCCTGGGTTCGTCCCGCACCATCAAGGTCGATGTACGGATCGTGGCAACGACCAATCGAAACCTTGAGGAAGAGGTCCGCAAGGGCCGGTTCCGGCATGACCTTTACTATCGGCTCAACGTTTTCCCCATCACGGTGCCCCCACTGCGGCAGCGGAAAAATGACATTCCGCTGCTGGTCGAGGCCTTCATCGAGAGATATGCCAGGAAATTGGGGAGACAGATACCTCGGTCCCGAAGAAGACCATGAAGATACTCCAGGATTACCCGTGGCCCGGGAACATCCGGGAGCTCGAAAGCGTTCTTGAGCGGGCCGTGATCCTGTGCTCGGGGCCGGCCTTGCAGCTCGCAGATAAACTGGATATTTCATCCCCCCCACTATCATCCGCCATAAGAACCTTGGAAGAGGTGGAGCGAAATCAAATCCATAAAATCCTCTCGGAAACCCGATGGCGCATCGAGGGAAAAGACGGGGCCGCAGCGATCCTGGGTCTGCACCCGAGTACCTTGAGAGCGAGGATGCATAAGCTCGGGATACTTCGCCCGGAGGCCAAGGCGTCAGAGTAAGCTGCCCGATTTACCTCACTGGCCCCCTCAGTCTATTGAGGTTCCACCAAATGTTGAGGGCAAATAGATCTCCCCACCCTTCTCTACCCTTCTCTCCATTTCATCTAATCCCTCGTTTTTAATGCAGGATTCAAATCTCTTGCCGTTTTCGGTTTTTTGGCAGGCCTGTTGCAAATACCATCTGCATGATCCTGGTTATCATACGAATGAAGGTCCTTGCTGAGAAGCGCAAGGAACTGTCCCAGACGATCATATCCTTGATCGGCTCCCTGAGGGCCGAGAGGGGATGCCTCCGCTGCGACTTTTGCCAGGGTATGGAGGATGAAAATGAACTCTGTGTTCTTGAAGAGTGGGATACGCGGGAGAACCTTGATAGCCACCTGAAGTCGGAGCATTTTAAAGTACTTCGAGGGGCGATGAACCTTCTCCGAGAGCCCTGTAAAATGCTTGTCCACACGATAGCACCGAGGAAAAAGAGGACGAAAGCGCGGAGTCAGTCAGTGGTTTAATGACCCGGATGACCGGGGCCAACGGAGCATTAGTCAAACCAAATAACTACAGGGACAATACATGAAATCAGGCACGAGGGACGAGGCAGAAGGAAAGTGGCATGAAGTGAAAGGTAAGATCAAGAAGATCGCCGGGAAGGTTAGTGATAATTCCAAGATGGAAACTGAGGGTGCCAATGAAGAGATCGCAGGTAAAGTTCAAAAAAAGATCGGCGAGATCAAGAAGGTCGTTGGGAGTTAGGGTCGTGACTCTTTAACGGCATCGACTCACTTGAAAGGGAAAAAGACAAAGCTGGCAATAAGCATCCCCGTTTGCAGCCTGTGAATTGGGGCTATCTTGGATAATACAGAGCATAGAGTAAGGAGGCCAGACGCCATGCAAGTCAGCATATCGCCCC
>CAVQUW010000038.1:0-16191 GCA_963716785.1 uncultured delta proteobacterium
GCCGGCGAAGCAACGGCAGCAATGGTGGAATCGTCCATCATCCGAGAGTGCTGATCAGTTGCGGCAAGGGCAACGCCGAAGGCTTGGGACCTCGACCGCCGGCGGCGTTCGAACGCCGCGGCGCCGCGGCGGGTGGCCCGCTTGGCCTCTCGCCCCCCGTGCTCCTCGCCCGGGCGGCTGGCTCATGCGAATTTCTTCTGAGTGTACATCTGCTGCCCGATCGAGAGCACATTGTTGATCAGCCAGTACAGAACCAGCCCGGAGGAAAAATTGATGAAAATGACCGTGAACACGATCGGCATCAACATCATCATCTTGGCCTGGGTGGGGTCGCCGGGCGGAGGGGACATCTTCTGCTGCAGGAGCATCGGTGGCGCCCATGATGAGGGTCAGCACCGGGATCCCGTACGGCGGCTCCATGAAGGGGATGGTGAAATCGAAGTTGAAACAGCCGGTCCGGCGCGGAGAGGTCGTTGATCCAGCCGAAAAAGGGGGCATGCCGCAGCTCGATCGCTTCGTCCAGCATGCGGTAGAGCGCGAAAAAGACCGGTATCTGCAGCACCATGGGAAGACACCCCCCCAGCGGGTTGACGTTGTAGGTGCGGTGCAGCCGCATCATCTCTTCGTTCATTTTTCTTGCGGTCGCCCTTGTATTTTTCCCGGATCTCCTGGATCAGCGGCTGGAGCTTTTTCATCTGGTTCATGGACTTGTAGCTCTTGGTCCCCAGCGGCCAGAGCAGCACTTTGGTCAAAATGGTCAGGATGATGATGGCAACGCCGTAGTTGGGGATGACCCCGTAGAGGAAGTTCATCAGCCAGACGCAGGGCTTGGCCAGGATGTCGAACAAGCCGAAGTCGATCACCCGGTCCAGTTCGTGGCCGGCCTTTTCGACCGCCGGGGTGCTTTTGGGGCCGAAGAACATCTGGAACTGGAAGTTCCGGCGCTCGCCGGCGGCGATGGTCTGCTCCGGGCCGCTGTAACGGGCCTGAACCACCTGGCCGGGCAAAACCTCGAGCCGGAGGGCGCCCGGCTCCTCGCTGCCGGGGATCAGGCTGGTCATGAAGTACCGGCTCTGAAGGGCGATCCACTTGAACTGCCCGTTGAAGCTGTTCTGCTTGGCGACATCGCCGATTTCGATGGTTTCAAGCTTGTCGTCGATGAGCGCACTCGGCCCTTCAAACACATTGGAGTTCTTTTTCTCGGAATAGTCCTTACGCAGGACCACTGCCAAGCTGTCCGTGAGCGGTTGGTCGGAGCCGTTGAAGATGCGGACCTCAAGCCCCATGAGGTAGGAATCGGCCGCGAAGCGGTAGACTTTGTCGACCTGGATCCCGTTCGGGGTCTTGTAGGTGAAAGCGATTTCGCGCGTTCCCTCGGAAACCTTCAGGACATCGGACTCAAGGCCGGTCTGAAACGGTGCCAGCTCGAGGCCGGCAATGCTTTGTCCGCCGACCGCGGTGGCCAGGGCCGCCAGACTGCCGCTGGCCGGAAGGAGGGTTTTCGGGGGAGAGTTGCTGTCGGCGGTTTCGCGGTATTCCTTGAGCGTGAAGCGGTTGATGACCGCCCCCTTCTCCGACAGCCCGAGCGTGTAGAGCGGGGTCTCCACGCTCAGCTGACGCGCGGGGCGTCCGGCATCGACGACCGGTGCGGCCGTCGCCGCCTCGGCCTTGCGCTCTCCGGCCGGGGCGGCCGCGGCCGGTTCCGCCTTGACCTGCGCGGCGGGCTCCTGCGCGGCTTTCGGGACGGGTTTCTTCTCGGCGTCTTGGCCGAAGAACATGTTGAAGCCCATGAACACGACAAACGAAAGCACGAGTGCGAGAAGCAATCGCATTTGATCCATGACGATCTCCTGAAATTGGTATGACTTAGTACGAGTCCATCAACTCCGCGGCGCCTCTGGAAAAAAGCGCCTCATCGAACCCCGGTTCCCTGTGACCCGCCCGTGACCCTTGGACGCATTCACGGGACCGGGTCCAGCCCCCCAGGGTGGAATGGGTGGCAGCGCAACAGCCGCTTCACGGCGAACAAGGAGCCCCGCGCCGGTCCATGGCGGGATATCGCTTGGTGGGCATACTCTGAGCAGGAGGGGTAGAAACGGCACGCGCGGCCGATAAATGGGGACAGCGTCAGTTGATACGCCCTGATCAACAGCAACAACAGGGTCATGCAGAAGTTTCTACCGGTCAATTTGGGCTACTTTCCTGAAAAGTTCCTCCAGCGACAGGAACACCTCTTCGGAGGGCATGCCCGCCGCCTCCCTGCGGGCGATGAGAACGATATCCCATTCCCCGTTAAGGCGGTGCCGGTGCCGCCGGAAGTACTCCCGTGCCAGGCGTTTGAGACGGTTGCGCTCGACCGAGCCGCCGACTTTGCGGGTGACCGTGACCCCCAGCCGCGAACGCCCGGTCGGCCCCGGGGAGACCACGGCGATGAACAAGCCGCTGCGCACACGCCGCCCGGTCTCGGCCAGCTCGATGAATTGGGCCCGTTTGAGAATCCGATCGGCTTTGTTCAGAAAAAAACGCAAGAATTGAAACGCCTTGTCCGAAATCAGCCGTGGAGCCGGAAACCGCGGGGCCGAATCACCCCGCCAGGCGGGCCCGGCCCTTGGCCCGGCGTCGGTTCACCACCGCACGCCCTGCCTTGGTGGACATGCGTTTGCGAAAGCCGTGATTGCGGGCTCTTTTGATCCGGCTGGGTTGAAATGGTCGTTTCATGTCGCAATTCCTTTTCTAAATCGGTAGTCTAAAACTTGATGAATAAATCACATGAGCTGAAGGATGTCAAGCGCTGATTCGGCCGCCAGCGGGCGCGGCGGCGCCGGCGCACTTCCTTTTCCGCCGTGCGGCTGTCGGGGGGGGGGGTCAGTTGTCGAGGATCTCGAAGATGTCGAACTGCTCCATGTGAAACTGCGGCTCGGGGTAAATGACGATCTGCTTTCCGAGGGAGCGTTCGAGGTTGGTGATCAGGTGGTTTTCCTCCCGGTGCAGGAATTCCGCCACCTGGGGGTTCACCCGCAGGGCCACGCGGCGGCCGGCGACGTCGCGCGAGTTGCGCAGGATCTCACGGAATACCGTATAGCAGACGGACTGCCGCGAGACGATGTACCCCTCGCCGTCGCAGTAGAAGCAGGGTTCGCACAGAATCCGGGTGAGCGGTTCGCGCGTGCGCTTGCGGGTCATCTGGAGCAGGCCCATTTCCGACATGGCCAGCACATGGGTCTTGCTCTTGTCCCGTTTCAGGGCTTCCTTGAAAGCGCTGGTCACGCGTTCCTGGTTGGACTTCTTTTCCATGTCGATGAAGTCGATGATGATGATCCCGCCGATGTCCCGCAGCCGGATCTGATAGGCGATTTCCTTGACCGCCTCGAGGTTGGTCTTCAAAATGGTCTCCTCGAGGTTGTGCTTGCCTACGTAGCGGCCCGTGTTCACGTCGATGGCGGTGAGCGCCTCGGTGTGCTCGATCAGGATGTAGCCCCCGGATTTGAGCCAGACCTTGCGCTTCAGGGCGCGGGAGATGTCGGCCTCCAGGTTGTAGGTGTCGAAGACCGGCTCCGAGCCTTCATAGAGGATGACGCACTCCTTGAGGTTCGGCATGTAGGTGTCGAGGAAGGCGAGCACCGCCTCGTAGGTCGGCCGTGAGTCGATGACCAGCTTTTCGGCCTCGTGGATGAGCAGATCCCGCACGGCGCGCAGGCTGATGGAGAGATCCTGGTAGACCAGCGAGGGCGTCGGCGCGGTTTTGTATTTCCGCTGGAGGTTTTCCCACAGGTTGGTCAGGAAGCCCATCTCGTAGGCGATTTTCTCTTCGCTCTCGCCTTCGGCCGCCGTGCGGATGATATACCCGAAATCATCCTTGCGCAGGCTGGCGACCATCTGCTTCAGCCGCCCGCGTTCGGCCTCGTCTTCGATGCGCCGGGAGATGCCGATGTGGTTCGACGACGGCATCAGCACCAGAAACCGCCCCGGGATGGAGATGTGCGAGGAAATCCGGGCCCCTTTGGTGCCGATGGGCGACTTGGACACCTGCACCAGGACTTCCTGCCCCTCGGACAGGAGATCCTCGATCAGGTATTCACGCTTGTCGGGGGCGGGCGGGGGCGCCTCCTCCTGCCCGTCGTCCACGCCCTCACCAGCCCCCATGGTGAAGATCCGCTCGATGTCCTTGAAGCTGCTTTGAACCACATCGTCGACGTAAATAAAGGCGGCCTGGTTGAGTCCGATGTCCACGAAGGCGGCCTGCATCCCCGGCAGCACCCGGAGCACGCGCCCCTTGTAGACGTTGCCGGCGATGTCGGAGTCATCCCCACGGTCCACATGGATTTCGACAATCGTGCCGTCCTCCAGAAGGGCGACCCGGGTCTCGTGCTCGGTGACGTTGATGATCAGCTGTTTGTACATGGAGTGGAGATCCCTGATGGCTTAGTGCGAAAATAAGCTCGAAGCTGAAAGCTCAAAGCTCGAAGGGATAGCAAAAAAAACACCGCGCGACGCCTGCGTTTCTGAAAAACATGAACGCGATACGATTGATGGATTCGTAAAAAGCCTCAATCGTTGTCACCCCGGCGAACGCCGGGGTCCAGAACATCCTGGAATTACTGGATTCCTACGGGACTTGATCCGGGATCCGTCGGTTCAATAATAAATCTTCGCACCGGGTTGGGCGCCGACCTCATACGGCAGCCCCGGACGAGCTGCCGCCCGGGGCGGTCCTGAGCTTGCGGATGAGCGCTGTTTGGACGGCTTCCTCGGAAATACCGAATACCTGCTTCAAGACCTCTCCCGGTCGGACCGTTTTCCCCGGTTCGCAGGCCAGGGTCATTACCAGGGTCCGCGGGTCGGGCATGCCGATATCAAACAGGATATCCTTTAAATCGATTTTTTTCAACTTCCGTTTTGGGGAGCTCAGGGCCAGGCTCCGGGAGTAATCGATGCGCTGCGGGCGCAAAGCGCTCCGGCTGGGCCAGGGCCTGGGCAAAATGGATCCGGTACACACAGCGGGCCGGGGCGCGGCACACATCCGAACCGCATGCGGACACGTGCAGGCCCTCCGGCAGATGGGCGTTCAAACCGTCGACCAGGTGCCCGGGGGTCACCTCCAGGGGCACCGTGACGACCAGGTGTTCTTCCTCGCTTTCGATGCCGGTCGGAAGGGGGTTGTCGAATGCTACCTTTGGCTTGGGGTGAAAGCCCTCGGAGAACTTCACCGCCACCCCCGCCCGCTTGAGGGCCCGCAGGAAGATGTTGACCAGCTCGAGGTGGCCGAAAAATCGCGCGCGACCCGGTTTTGGAGTAGCTGAAACCTGAAGTTTTTGATAAAATACCGGGCGGGCGGGCGGCTCCGGGACCGACGGCGGGGGCGCCTCATCGGCCGGGATCTCGTGGTGGACCCTGGGTTCGATGCCTTGAAAGTCACAGACGCCGCACCCGTGACAGAGCCCATCGCGGCAGTCGACGGTCGGGCTGCCGGCGACGGCTTTTTCCCATTCCGTCTTCAAAAATTCCCGAGTGACCCGGGTGTCGATGTGATCCCAGGGCAGCGGTTCGTCGAGCCGCCGCTCCCGGACGGTGTAGAATTCCGGTTCCACCCCGCACTCCGCAAACGCTTCCATCCAGGCGGGAAAATCGAAGTGGTCGCTCCAGCCGTCGAAGCGGCACCCGCGCCGCCAGGCAGCGAGCAACACCCGGCCGAGCCGGCGGTCGCCGCGGGCGAAAACGCCTTCGAGCAGGCTCATTTCAGGGTTCTGCCATTTGAACTGGACCCCGGAGAGATCGAGCCGATCCTGGACCCAGCGCATCCGGGACCGCGATTCGGCCAGGCTGAGCTGGGCGGCCCATTGAAAGGGGGTGTGGGGTTTGGGGATGAAAGTGGCCAAGCTGACATTGATCTGCCCCCGGCGCGGGGAGACGCCTTTGATGCGGCGCAGCCGTTGCACGAGCTGAACCAGCGCCGCGAGGTCTTCCTCGGTCTCGGTGGGCAGGCCGACCATGAAGTAGAGCTTGACCAGCGACCACCCCAGCTGAAAAGCGTCCGCGACGGTGTCGAAGATCTCCTGCTCGCTGATGCCCTTGTTGATCACATCGCGCAGGCGCTGGCTGCCGGCCTCGGGGGCGATGGTGAAACCGGTCTTGCGCACCTTGCGGATCAGCTCCATGAGCTCGGGCGTCAGGGTGCCGGCCCGCAGGGAGGGCAGCGAGACCGCCACGCGCTCCTCGGACAGGCGCGCCATCAGCCGCTCCATCAGCGGCGCGATGCAGCGGTAGTCCCCGGTGCTGAGGGACATGAGCGAGAGGTCCTCGTAGCCCGTGTGGCAAAGCGCGCGCTCGGCCAGAGCGAGGAGGTTTTGCGGGGCGCGCTCACGCACGGGCCGGTAGATCATTCCGGCCTGGCAGAACCGGCAGCCGCGGGTGCAGCCCCGGGAAATCTCGAGGCGCAGGCGGTCGTGGACGGGTTTTCCAAAGGGGATGACCGGCCGGTCGGGAAAGGCGGCGGCGTCCAGGTCCCCGATGACGGCACGCCGCACCGTCTCACGGCCGGGGTGCCGCGGCGCCACCGACTGGATCGCGTCGGCCCCGATGCGGGCTTCGAAGAAGGAGGGGACATAGACCCCTTCGACCTCGGCCCAGCTTTCGAGCAGGTCCCGGCGCTCCCCCGTCCCGGAGGCTTTCCAATCGAGCCAGCGCTCGGCCAGATCGAGCACCGCCTGTTCGCCGTCGCCCACCACCATCGCATCGAAAAACTCGGCCACCGGCTCGGGGTTGCAGGTGCAGGGACCGCCGGCGATGACGAACGGGTGCCGGCGGCGCCGCTCGGCGGCGAGCAGCGGGACCCCGGCCAGATCGAGCATGGTCAGGACGTTGGTGTAGTTCAGCTCGTAGAGCAGGCTGAACCCGATGATGTCGAAGCGGCCAAGGTCGGAGTGGGACTCGAGGCTGAAGAGCGGGGTGGCGCTCGCCCGCAGCCGCGCCTCCAGGTCGGGGGCCGGCGCAAACACCCGCTCGGCGGCGATGTCCGGCCGGCGGTTGAGAATGTGGTAGAGGATCTGCAGCCCGAAGTGGGAGGTCCCGATTTCGTAGAGATCGGGGAAGGCGAGGGCGATGCGCAGCTTCACCCCTTGCGGGTCCTTGCGCACCGTGTTGATTTCCGAGCCGAGGTAGCGGCTTGGCTTTTCGATCAGGGCCAGAAGCTCTTGAATGGTGTCTGTGCTCATAACCTATGGGGTTGCCGTCCGGGCGGCCGGGGTATATATAATGGTCGATGCACCGGATAAAGCGTTGGTTTGGGATCAAGGTCCGAGGGTTCAAGTGCAATCAGCTTCAGCCATGTCATCGCCTGTCATTGCAACTCATGAACACTCGTGAACAGGTCGTCAAGGCTCCTTGGAAAACGTCGATCTTTCGTCGGCTCCCACGTTCTCGAAACTTTTGACTATAACGCCAAGAAGCCCATATGCCAACCCCCAAGTCTGAAAACCGCGTTTCGCGGCTGCGGCGCCTGGCCGCGGCCGCCGTGTTCCTGTGGGCCGTCGCCGCTGCGAGCGCCGCTCCGCCGGCGGCGGCCGAAAATCTGCGCGAAAGCGCGGTGGTCAGGGCCGTACGCCGGGTCAGTCCGGCGGTCGTCAACATCAGCTCGGCCTACGAGACCCGCGCCCGGGCCAACCCTTTTTCCGGTTTCGGCAGCCCCTTTTTCGAGGAATTTTTCAAGGACTTCTTCGACCCGCGCTTCGAACGGCCCCAGCAGAACACCAGCCTGGGTTCGGGGGTGATCATCGACGGGCAAAGAGGGCTGATTCTCACCAACGCGCACGTGATCCGGCAAGCCGGCACGATCAAGGTCGTGCTGATGGACGAGCGCGAGTTCGAGGCCAAGATCGTCGGCGCCGACCCGGATTCGGACCTGGCGGTCCTCAAGATCGACGCCAAGGGCAGCTTGCCCGCCGTCGCCATGGGCAACAGCGAGGACCTCATGATCGGCGAGACGGTCATCGCCATCGGCAACCCCTTCGGGTTCTCGCACACGGTCACCACCGGGGTGATCAGCGCGGTCAACCGCAGCATCCGCACCGAGGAGCGGGTCTTCAACGACTTCATCCAGATCGACGCCTCCATCAACCCCGGAAACAGCGGCGGACCGCTGCTCAACATCAACGGGGAGCTGATCGGCGTCAACACCGCCATCTACGCCAAGGCCCAGGGCATCGGTTTTGCCATCCCCATCGGCAAGGCCCGGCGAATCGTGGCGGACCTCATCGCCTACGGCGAGGTCAAGCAGGCCTGGACCGGCATCATCGCCCAGGAGCTGACCGAACGCACGGCCCGGTATCTCAACGCCCCGGCGCGGCGCGGCGCCATGGTCCGCGCGGTGGAGCCGGACAGCCCGGCCCAGCGCGCCGGGGTTCAGGAAGGCGATGTCCTGGTCGCGGTCGGGTCGCGGAAGATCGGAAGCCTTGACGACTACCTCGCCGCCGCCCGTTCGGCGGCGGCCGGGGAGACCCTCGACCTCGAGCTGTGGCGCGGCGGGAAGACCCGCAGCGTGACCCTCAAGACCGCCATCTACCCCATCGAGCGCGCCGATCAGCTGGCCTGGAACATGCTCGGGGTCCGGGTGGAGGATCTGACGGCCAAAAACCGCCGGGACTACCGCATCGCCACCCGGGAGGGGGTCGTGGTCACGGAGGTCAAGCCGAACTCGCATCTGGCCCGCATCGGGGCCCGGCCGGGGGACGTGATCCGCCAGATCGACGATGTCGGCATCGCCGGCCGCGAGGACTTCCAGAAGACCATCGTCAAGTTCCGTCAGAAAAGCTCCCTGGTCCTGCTCATCCAGCGCGCCGATCAGGGCTATTACGTGACGGTGACGCTCTGAGCGATCGACGGGCGATCCGTTCGCTGGCCATCGGGGTTTCTTTTGTGTTTTCTCCCGGATTGCGCGCACATCGGATTCTGCTTGGCAGGC
The DNA here is from genome assembly GCA_963716785.1 of uncultured delta proteobacterium. GTDB lineage: Bacteria > Desulfobacterota > Desulfobacteria > Desulfobacterales > SpSt-501 > SpSt-501. Next base: position 8,957 of record CAVQUW010000038.1, read on the forward strand.
CGCTGGGCTGTCATCCCGCGCTCACGCGCTGAATGGCGAGCAGGGTGACGTCGTCCTGGCGCGGGGCCGTGTCGACGAAGTCGAACACCGAGGAGCGGATCTGCTCCAGCAGATCGGTCGCGGACCGATAGGGCTGCTCGAGAAGGGCCTGAAGCCGCGGCCGGGAGAAGAGCTCGTCTTTCGGGGAGCGCGCATCCGTGACCCCGTCCGTGTACCCGATCAGGATATCCCCCAACTCCAGCTGGATTTCGCCCATGCGGTAGTGCGAGTCCGCCATCATGCCGACGGCCGGGCCCGTTTGGCGGATGACCGCCTTGATGCCGTCCCCGCCCTTGACGTAGAGCGGCTCGTGACCGGCGTTGATGTAGTGCATCCGCCCGCTTTGCAATTCGACCACCCCGAAAAACAGGGTCGCGAACATGCACTCCTCGTCGTGGTTGCTGGAGATATAACGGTTGGTGTCCGCGACCGCGTTCAGGTGAGGGAAGGACTGCGAGCCGCCGGGCAAGGCGGGGCGCATGCGGGTTTCTTCGGCCTGCTGTGAAAACACACGGATCAGGCTCCGGAATAGGGCCATGTAGAGCGCCGAGCCGACGCCCTTGTCGCACACGTCGGCGATGACGAGCCCCAGGCGTCCATCGGGCAGGAGGAAGGCGTCGTAAAAATCACCGGCAACCTGCCCGGCAGGGGAAAAACAGGCGGCAATCTCCCAGTTCGGCAGTTGGGGAAGGCGCCGCGGCAGGAACTCCTGCTGGATCTTGCGGCCGTTTTCCATCTCGAATTCGATCAACTTGATGCGCTGCCACTCCCGCAACCCGTCGATCATGGTGTTGAAGTTGCGGGCCAGCGACCCGATCTCGTCCCGGGATTCGATCGGCGACTTGCGCAACAGCTCCCCGCGGGCCACGTCGGCGGCCAGCATCGGAGAGTTCCTCGATCGGCCGCGAGATCTTGCGGGCGAAATAGTAGCCGAGCACGCGCGACACCAGCAGGGCAATGAGCAGGAAAAAAAGGGAGGCGGTGAGCTGCCGGTGCACCATGCCGGCCATCCCCTCGCTGCCGGCCGTCAGTCTCATGAAATAGCGGCGGGTGTCGTTTTTCCCGGTGATGTCGACAAAGAGCGAAAGCGCATTCCTGGTCCTGAAAATGGCCGGCATGCCGTGCGCGGTGAACGCATCCTCTTCATCATCGGACCTGAAGTGGCCCATCACGGCGCGCACGAGTTTCGGGGGCCCTTGGCGCCCGATTTTATTGAGGGACGGGTCCGCAGCGGGCCTTGAGCGCAGTTGCCGGGCATCGTCGAAATACAGCCGATGCCACCCGCCATCGCCCTCTTGCCGCGAAAAGGGCGATGTCCGAGACCGAGTGAAAACTGGACGAGAGGCCGGCCAGCGTCCGGAAAAGCGCATGCAGACCGGGAGCTTGGCCGTCGATCTGCTTCCAGATGAAATCCGGTTCGGCGCTTCCCTCGAGAAGAACCACCTGGCTGCGGACCATCCGCGCCGCGGACTCGGCGAAATGCTTCTGGGTGGACAGCGTGTACAGGAAGGCCGTGACGCCGAAAATAACCAGACCGAAGAGGATGAAGTAGAGAGTGATACGCCGCGCCAGGGAGGGTTGCCAGAAACGGAAACAGGAGCGCAGGTGCTCGGGGATGTTCATTTTTTCACCATTCGTCCAACGTTAATGGGTACCGGTCCTCTGCGCGCACCCGTTGCGTGCGCCGGAGACGTCCGGGCCGGAATCCATTTTCGATGAACCGCCGGGGTGGAGTCAACTTAAAAAACGTATCTGTATGTAACGGCCTGACAGCGGCACGCCCAGGGAAAACTTGACGCGTCACAGCGATAGGTGTATATACTTCTATTGTGGCGAAAGGAAACCCAGGGTCACCCGTCGAATCGCCGACGAACGCCAAGACCATGGCCAACACCTGCGTCTGCTTCAGCATCCGCCGGGCGGCGCGGGCCGTCACCCGGATGTACGATGATGCCCTGCGGCCCGCCGGCATCCGCTCGACCCAGCTGGCCCTGCTGAACGCCGTCCGGCTGATCGGCCCCATGAGCGTCACGCGCCTGGCGGCCGCCGTGGTGATCGACCGCACCACGCTGACCCGCAGCCTGAGCCTGCTGGAGGGCGAGGGACTGGTCCGGATCGAAGCCGGTGCCGACCTGCGTGAAAAGATCGTCATGCTGACCGACAGCGGTTCGGCAAAACTCGAGCAGGCCTTCCCCATGTGGGCCGCGGCGCAGGCCGGCGCCGAACGGATGCTCGGCCCGGAGAACATGGCGCGGCTGCAGGAGATACTGAGGGGTCTGGTCGGCGCCACCCGAAAAACCGGAAGGAGAGGCTCATGACCGCCGACGTCTACACCCGATTGCAGGAGCACCTGGACCGTTTACCCGCCGGCTTCCCCCCCACCGAAAGCGGTGTGGAGCTGCGCATCCTCAAGCGGCTGTTCACGCCGCCGGAGGCCGACCTGGCCGCCCGGCTCAGCCTGAAGCTCGCACCGGCCGCGGAAATCGCGGCCGCCGCCGGTTTGCCCGAGGCGGAGGCGGCGGACCGGCTCCAGGCGATGGCCCGCAAGGGGTTGATCTTCAGCATCGAACCCCCCGGCCGCCCGCCCGCTTACATGGCCGCCCAGTTCGTGATCGGCATCTGGGAATACCATGTCAATGACCTCGACCCGGAGTTCATCCGTGACATGGACGAGTACATGCCACACCTGGGCCGCGAGGCCTTCGACCGGCTGCCCCAGCTGCGGACCATACCGGTCGGGAAGAGCATCGGCGCGGGGCTCGAGGTGCTGCCCTACGAGCAGGCCGAGGAGATCGTCCGCGGTCAGAAGCAGTTCCTGGTCGCCCCCTGCATCTGCCGCCGGGAGCACGAGTTGAAGGGCGGCGGGTGCGGCAAGCTCATGGAGACCTGCCTGGTCTTCGGCTGGGGCGCCGACTACTATGCGCGCAACGGGCTCGGCCGCACCATCACCCTCGAGGAAACCCTCGAGATCCTAAAGAAAGCCGAAGCCGACGGCCTGGTGCTCCAGCCGAGCAACTCCCAGGACATCGTCAACATCTGCTGCTGCTGCGGGGACTGCTGCCTGGTGTTGAAAAACCTCAAAGGCCACCCCGCGCCGGCGGCGGCGCTCGTCTCGCCGTTTTCCGCGCAGCTCGACGCGGATCTGTGCGTGGGCTGCGAGACCTGCATCGAGCGCTGCCAGATGGATGCGCTTAGCATGGTGGACGGCCGCGCCGTGCTCGCCGCCGAGCGCTGCATCGGCTGCGGCCTGTGCGTCTCCACCTGCCCGAGCGGGGCGCTCACGCTCGAGCGCAAACCGCCGGAGCTCCAGCCCGTCGTCCCCCGCAACCAGCGCGAGGCCTTCGAGCTGCGCGCCAAGGCGCGGGCCGAAAAAGAACTGGCATCGAAACTCGAACGCCACGCCCGGCTCTGATCCCCCGATCAACGATGGTGCCGGCAGCCGGATGGCGTCGCCGCGGCCTCTACCCGAACAGCCGCCGGTGCCGCGAATGGACGTGGTCGCCTATGAGCCGCACCCGGTTCATTTTCTCCGGGGGCAGGGGATGACTGAGCGAAGGTCGGCCGGAGGTGACAACCTCTGTGGCCGGCCTTCTTTTTTTTGCCTGTGGCCTAATCGCCTTCAGCCTTCAGCCTGATTTTCATTTTTTTCGGCCGGGTAGTCCATCTTGTGCGGGATGACTCCCCGCACCCCCCCGCGCGGGTGGGGCGTGTCGCCGTCGCGGCGCGGGATCAGGTGGAGGTGGGCGTGAAACACCGTCTGCCCGGCCGCCGCGCCGCAGTTGACCCCGATGTTGAAGCCGGTGACCGAGGGGTCGGTTTCCATGATGCGCCGCTTGAGCAGCATGATCAGGGCGTCGGCGTCCCGGCGCTCCTTTTCGGTGGTGGAAAACCAGTCCGCGCAGTGGCGTTTGGGGATGATCAGGTGATGCCCGGCGCTCACGGGGTGGGCATCGAGGATGGCGCAGACCGCGTCCACCTCGGCGACGATGTCGGGCTGCACCCGCTGCGGGCAGAACCGGCAGGGCGGCAGGTCGATGGGGGCGCTTTGATCCATCGCGGGTCCCTTCCTCACGTCCGGCCGAGTGGTGAATCGGCTCTGATGCCGGTGCCTGTTTCAGGATTTCGGCTGATACAACCCGGCCGGGTCGGACCCGAACAGGCCGGCCTGGTAGCTGCGCTCATCCACCGGGAGCAGCCGGGAGGCCATCTTGGGGGTGATCAGCTCGATGCGGCGCAGTTCGTCGGTGCGCCGGGCGATCAGCTCGAGCGGCCCGTCCGTGGTCATCCAGTCCAGGGCCCTGAAAGAGTCCAGGTTGAGCGGCCGCGTGTAGGCCCTCAGGGTTTTTTCGCGCTCCGTGTTGTAGTACTGCTCGAAGTAGGACATCACCAGCTCCCGCAGGCTGCGGTAGACGGGCTCGCGGAAGCGCAGCCCGACGAAGTTCGACTTCGCCACCGCCCCCCAGCGGCCGTCGATCTTGAAGACGGCGAGCAGGTGCTCGTCGTCGCGGCCGTCGGGAAACATGTCGACGATGAGCGGCGGGTGCCCGATGCGGCCAAGGGCCGCGGCCCCGAAGACCGCGCCGTCGAAACAATGGGCCCGGCGTTCGCGCAGCACCCTGAGCGGGCAGCGGTAAAACGCATCGCTGCTGTAGGCGATCTCGTCGAGAAAGGCCTGGATCTTCGAGGGGCTGGTCAGCCCCCGCACCAGCCGGCGCTCGCGCGCGTCGAGCAGGCCCTCGAAACGTTCAAACGGCGGTGACCGGTTTTCTCGTTCAGACTCCACGGCGTGTGAGGCCGCCTCCGCGTGAATGCGCGTTCTCGACGAGCCGCTTCGTCCGGCCGTCGCGGCGGCTCGTTCGGCTACACCATAGAGGATTCCGGGGCAAAACGGAAGAGGACGCTCAGCGCCGGCTGCGCGCGAGGCCGGCCGGCCCAGCGCCGCCAGACCCCACCAGAGCGCCAGGGTGGCCGACTACGAGAACCGGCTTCCCAGACAAAACCGTGGGCCAGGTCGAACACGCCCGGGGAGTGAACCCCGAGGGTAAAGAGATGGACCAGGCGCACGAAGGTTGAGCGCCACCAGCAGCGGGACCCCCGCGGCCAGCCCCAGGCATTTGCGCCGCCAGGACCCGGGGTGGGCCAGGATGAGGATCGCGAGGATGGCCGCGGGGAGCACGCCGGTGCACCGGTAGTAGATCTCGTAGGCAAAACCCCCGGGGTGATGGATCACCGCCGCCGTCCGGACGGCCTCCAGCCCCAGCCGGTGCAGCAGCCAGGTCGTCGCCCGGGCGGTCAGCTCCACCCAGGCGGAAGGAGGCCCGGCCAGGACGTCCTCGCGGTAGGCGAGCAGAAAAAGCCCCGCCAGGGGCGAAGAAACCGCGATGAACCGGACGTCCGGGCGGCGCGATAGGTCGGATTTAACGCTTTGCATGGGGACCATCATCTCCCCGGCGGTGAGGTGTTCCGGCGGCGCAAAATGAGCGCCGCGACTACCGCGAGAATCAGCAGCACCGCCGGAAGCGACAGATCCGGCACCCTGACGGGTTTGGTGTCCGCGGCCCCGTCGGCCGTGGCCGTGACCGTGGTGTCGCCCCGGGACACCCCGCGCAGGATGGTCTGGGCCTGGCCGCCGGCATCGGTGAATACCGACCCCGGCGAGATGCTCGCAACCGAGGGGCTGGCGGAGGTGAAGGTCACCGCGCGGCCGACCGAAGGGGCCCCGTTTTCGGTGACCCGCGCCCGCGCGATCGTGGTCTCCGCGGTCGAGAGATCCGGCTGGTCGAGGGTGAGCGAAATGCCGATCGTCGGGGGCGGCGGCGGGGGCTGGGAGGGTGGTGCGGCGGCCAGGAGACCGGCCCCGCAAGGCTGCGGGCACTGGTCCGAGGTGCGCGGGAAGCGCGGCCCGCTGGAGCCACTCCGAGCACCTGCGACGGGGTGAGCGCCGGGCTGCTCGGCCAGGAGCAGCGCCGCCACGCCCGCCACGTGGGGCGCGGCCATGGAGGTGCCGTTGTAGTAGGCGTAGGCCCGCCGTGCACCGGCGGAGCACCCCGTCGGGGTTGCCGTCGCCGTTGTCGTCGCGCTGCACGTCGCCGCCCGGGGCCATGATCTCGACCGTCGCCGTAGTTGGAGTAGCGGGTGACGAGGTGGCCGCGGGCGTCGCTGGCGGCCACCGTGATGACGTCGTTGCAGCTCGCCGGGAAGACCTGCGAGGCGTCGGTGGCGCTGTTGCCGGCGGCCACCACCACGGTGGCGCCCGACGCCCACCGCGTCGTTGATGGCCGACTGGGTGGCGGGCGAATCGAGCAGGGATCGGCGGCGCGCCCAGGCTCATGTTGATCACCTTCGCCGGGGTGGGGTTGTCGGGCACCCCGGGCACCGGCAGGCCGGCGGCCCAGCGGATGCCGTCGTTGATGTCGGCAATGGTGCCGCCGCACTTGCCGAGCACGCGGACGGCCTGGACCCCGACGTTCCAGTTGACCCCGGCCACCCCGATCCCGTTGCCGGTCCGCCACCCCCACCGTGCCCGCCACGTGGGTGCCGTGCCAGCTGCTGGGCTCCTCGCCGCCGCCGGGGCCGCACTCCGGCCGCGACCCCGTCCCCGGTGTCGGTGGGGTCGTCGTCGCGACCGTCGCCGTCGTTCGCGGTCTGCGCGCTGCTGATCATGTCGTAGCCGGGCACGAGTGCCGGAGAGCCGGCGATGTCTTCGTGCTCGGGCAGGATGCCGGTGTCGATGACCGCCACGACCACCGACGGGCTGCCGGTCGTTCGGTCCCAGGCGCTCTGGAGGGATGCCCCCCGGCGAGCGGCCCTCCTCGTCGCCGTTGTCGAAGTAGTGCCACTGCAGCGCGTAGCCCGTGTTGTTGGGGGTCGTATCGGCAATCCGCAGGATGTAATTCGGCTGAGCATATTCCACATCGGCCCGGGCATTCAACTGGCCGGATACCTTGAGGGTCTCGTCGCGCAGCCGGGCTGATGACATGGTCGCGCGCTGTGCCGAGGTTATTTTATAGATGATCTCTCCGCCGGATGTGATCCTCTCTTTCTCCTGTATTCCCAGCCGCCTGAGATCAGTGCCCCTGGATCCCGAAAGCATACCTCATTTTTACGATGATTTCCCCGGGAACGAATTGGACCTCGGGCGGGATTGCGCTTTTCAAGCAACCGTTCGACCACGTCCGGGGTGCGCTCCTGGGCCT
>CAVQUW010000039.1:0-8356 GCA_963716785.1 uncultured delta proteobacterium
GGCCGGGCATCGCAAAAAAAAGGGTTCAAAGGTTCAAGGGTTCGAGGGTTCAAGCGACCAGATGAAGGTTCTGGCTCATCCTGCCCACCTGAACCCTCGCCGCATGAACCCTGCTTCTGCCCGGTCATCATCGGGGGCCGGGGATGGCTGAAGGGTCCAAGGGTCCGAGTGAACCGAAGGATGGGCGGTTTTCCGTTACCCTTGACCCCTCGACCCCTTGACTCCTTGAACCCTGTCTTCTCCTTACTTCGTCACCATCTCGGTCCACTTCTGGTTGATCCAGTCGCTCATCTGCCCGGTGTAGACGTCGTAGCGCGGGATGATGGGCGCGATGTCGCTCGAGACCGCCGCGAAGTCCTCGGCCGAAAGCCCGGTCAGCTCGCGCTTGACGGTCGGGGAGGTGCCGACCTTGAGGGAGAGCTTCTTCTGGATGTCCGGCCGGCTCATGTAGTTGATGAAGATGTGGGCTTCCTCGACCTTCTTGCAGGCCTTGGTCACGGCCCAGGAGCCGGAGTCGAGCACCCCGCCCTCCTTGGGGAAGGTCGAGCGCACCGGGTGCTCCTTGCCCGCCAGGGTGGCGACGTCGTGATAGTACTGGCCCATGGGGATCTCGCCGGATTTGAGCGCCTGCTCGAACTGGGCCTCGTCGCGGTACCACAGCTTCACGTTGGGTTTCAGGGCCGCGATCTTGTCGAGCACCTTCTGGATGCCTTCCTTGGTGTCCAGGACCTTGGTGCCGCCGAAGAAGGTGGTCGCCGTGATCTCCATCAGGAAGGAGTTGGAGGCGAGCGCCAGCAGCCCGAGCTTGTCCTTCTTGTCGGCGGCCCACATGTCGCCCCAGGACTTGGGGGCCTCGGGGAAGACTTTGGTGTTGGAGACGAGCGTGATGTACCAGGAGACCGCCCCGATCCCGTCCACCTTGCCGTCGGGGTACTTGTGCACGAAGACCGGCAGCAGGTTCTTGTGGTTGGGGATCTTCTTGAGGTCGAGCGGCATCCACAGCTTGGTCTTCTGGCCGCGCAGCATGGCCACCTGGGCCATCATGTTGACGTCCGCCGGGGCGACCCCCGCCTTGGCGGCCTGCTCGAGCTGGACCAGCCAGGCCTCGCCGGTCGGCTCGGGCACGGACTCGACCTTGATCCCGGTCTCCTTGGTGAAGTCCGGGAAGATGTGCTTGTCGAAGGAGTCCTTGAAATACCCGCCGTAGACGCCGACCTTCAAGCTCTTCTCGGCCGCCGCCACCGGCTGCGCCGCCAGCGCGAAGACGGCCGCGAAAATGATCAAAACAACCCATTTTTTGTTGATTGCCATGGTGGACCTCCTGAGGTTAGGGGTAACGGCTGCACGTCGCGATTGAGACCTCGGACTATGTCAAAAAGCCCCGGAGGTGTCAAGAATCGGGGTCCGCGATCATGGATCGCCGTCCGAATGCGGAAATCGGCCATACGAGGCAGGTGGCGCGGACCCGGCAGCGCTCATTCGGAAGGGGTTTCCCGGTCCAGGCCGGCGCCCAGCACGCGCTCCCCGGCCGCAACCCCCCGCGCATAGATCGCCGACATCAGCGGCAGGAAGCCCCCCTTTCCCCGCCAGAAGGGGAAGGCCCCGAGACGTTCGGCCAGGGAAGCCCCTGCGGCGGGGGGGGTGACCGCCCCGCTATCCGGATGGGCCGTGTCGGCCGCACCCCAGAACGCGCCGGGCTCGAGGGAAAGCGGCTCGACCGCCCGGGAGATGTCCGTGACCGGGTGAGTCTCTTCCGGCGGTGGCAGCGCGGCCGAGGCCTTGACCGATCCCCGCAGGGAAGCCACCAGCTCCTCCCGGCTCATGCCGCGCTGCTTCAAGAGCAGGAAAGGGTCCTGGTCGAAGGCTTCCGCCAGAAGGTAATAGACCGCCGCGACGTGCTTGCAGGGGTTGGACCAGTCCGGGCAGGAGCAGGCGGTTTGAAGATCCTTGTACTTTTCAGGGAAGAGCGAGACCCCGGTCTGGACGAACACCTCCTCGAGCTCCGGCGGCATCTCGGAGCTCAGGAGCCGGGTCGCCAGGATCGGCCGCCGGCGCAAAGCGCGAACGACCCTTTGCCATTTGGTTTTCGTCAATGTCCGCAGCTCGATGACCACGTGGTAGGGCCTGTCCTGGGTCCCCTGGACCTTGGCGCGGATGATCCCCGTTTCGACCTCGAGGTCCGCCACCTGGCCCCGGCGGGCGTAGGAGCGCCCGCGCGCCAGGCGGGCGCCGATATCGAAGCTCTCCAGGACTTCGATCCAGCGCCGGCCCCACCAGCTTTGGGCGAATTTTCCCTTCTTCGAGCTTGCCTTGATGCCGCCCTTCACCTCGCGTGGGGGTTCGGGGGTGTACCAGTAGTGGTCGGGATAATACCGCGATTTGGCCATTTCAGTCCGCCACGGCTTCCGCGCCCAGCGCAAAAAGCTGTTTGAGGTCTTCGTTCGAAAGCTCCGTCAGCCAATTTTCGCCGGCGCCGACGACACGGGCCGCAACGGCCGTCTTGCGCTCGATCAGCGCGTCGATGCGCTCCTCGAGGGTGCCGGCGCAAATGAACTTGTGGACATGCACGTTTTTCGTCTGCCCGATCCGATAGGCCCGGTCCGTGGCCTGGTTTTCCACGGAAGGGTTCCACCAGCGGTCGAAGTGAAAAACCCGGTGGGCACGGGTCAGGTTGAGTCCCGTGCCCCCGGCCTTAAGGGAGAGAACGAAGACCGGCGGGGCCTCACCGTCGTTCTGGAACCGGTCGACCATGCGGTCCCGCAGCTTGCGGTCGACGCCGCCGTGCAGAAAAAAGACCTCCCGCCCGAACACATTCTGGAGGTGTGTTTTGAGGATGGCGCCCATTTCCGCGAACTGGGAGAACACCAGGGCCCGGTCGCCGGCCGGGAGCATTTCATCCAGCATCTCCACCAGCCGGCCCAGCTTCCCGGAGCGCCCGGCAATCGCGGAGTTGTCCGAGAGGAACTGGGCCGGGTGGTTGCAGATCTGCTTGAGCCGGATCAGCGCCGAGAGGATCAATCCCTTGCGCCGCATGCCCTCGGCGGCTTGCAAATCCTCCTCGATTTCCTTCACCACGGCGGCGTAAAGCGAGGCCTGCTCGCGGGTCAGGGTGCAATAGGTTTTCATCTCCATCTTTTCGGGCAGATCGGCGATGATGGATTTGTCGGTCTTGAGCCGCCGCAGGATGAACGGGCCCGTCACCCGCCGCAACCGCTCCGCCGCCGCGTCGTCCCCGTAGACCTGGATCGGCTTGAAAAACCCTGCGTGAAAGGACGCCTGGCTGCCCAGAAACCCGGGGTTCAGAAAATCCATGACGGCCCACAGGTCGCCCACGTGGTTCTCGACCGGGGTCCCGGTCAGCGCAACCCGAAAACCGGATGAGAGCGCGCGGGCCGCCCGCGACTGCTTGGTGGCCGGGTTCTTGATGTTCTGGGCCTCGTCGAGGACCACCGTGCACCAGTCCACGGATTGGATGAAATCCAGGTCCCGATGCAGCAGGCCGTAGCTCGAAACGACCAGAGCGTGGGCATTCGCCTGCTTGACGAAGCGCTTCCCCTTGGCGCGCTGAAGGCCGTGATGGACCATCACCGGCAGCCCGGGTGTGAACCGGCCCGCCTCCTTGACCCAGTTGGTGACCACGGTGGTCGGGCAGATCAGAAGCACCGGCCGCCGTTCCCCGGCTTCCCGCATCCGGGCGAAGAAGGCCAGGGACTGCACCGTCTTCCCCAGCCCCATGTCGTCCGCCAGGCAGGCCCCGAGCCCCCACTGCCGTAAGAACGAGAACCAGGAATACCCGCGGACCTGGTAGGGCCGCAGGGTGCCGACGAACCCTGACGGGGCGGGCAGTTCCTCGAAACGACCGGGGTTCTGAAGCCGCTCGAGCAGGTCGCCGAGCGGGCCTTCGGCGTCGATGCCGGAAAGCGGCAGGCCCTTGATGCCGGTCTGGATCCCGAGCGCCATGCGGACGACGTCGCCGGCCGTCATCTCGGTGGGGACCCTTCGTTCCAGGGTTTCCGCCACTTCGCGGATGTGCGCGGCGTCCAGCTCCACCCACTGCCCGCGCAGCTGCACCAGGGGCAGCTTGCATTCGGCCAATAGGCGCAACTCGCCGAGGGAAAGGGGCTCATCGCCCAAGGCCAGTCGCCAGTTCACCCGGGCCAGGGCGTCCAAGCCAATGCCGCCGGCGGCCTGCATCTTCGGGCTCTGAACCTCGGCGCGCACGGCAATCCGCTGCTGGGCGCCTCCCCGAGTCCACCACTTGGGGAGCATCACGCCGAACCCGGCGGTTTCCAGCGCCGGGGCGAACCGAGTCAAAAACGCATGCGCCCCTTTCAGGTCGACTTCGCATCCCGCCGGGTCCTTCGACTCGAGACTGGCGGCCACCGCCGGGCAGATTCCGGCGGCCAGGCCGAAGGCGGAAAAGAGATATTCACGCGTGTCGCCGGCGATCTTCTGCAGCAGAGCGGCCCTGCGGCTGCGCCCGTTCCAGACTTCCCTCACCGGCACCATCAGGCTGCGGTCCGCCAGCGGTTGGATGAGGTATCGAACGGTCCACCGACCGACCGGCACGCGAATCCCGTCTCCGGGTTCCTCATCCACCGGCTCTTCCACGCGAAAGCACAGCCGGCAGGCGGACCCGGCGGTCGCATCCACCGGGCGCCGCCATTTGCCGATTTCGTTCTGGAGTTCGGCGACCTGCCGGCGGTTTTTCCAGCGGATGACGGGGCTCGGCTGCTGCAGAGCCTGAACCCAGGCCTCATGGATGCTCTCCGCCTGGGGGTTCGTTCGGCCCCGGCGCCCCGCGCGCGGGCCGGCCGCCGCGACCGCTGCTCCGCGCACCATGCGGTCCAGGGCAAGGTCGATGAAGCCGCGCAACACGGCTTGCCGGTTTGCCCGGGGCGGCTCAAGGTGCGCGGCGCCGGTCAAACAGCGCGCGGCAGAGGGCATACGCCGGGCGAGGGCTTCCAAGCGCCCGCGGTCTTCGCCTTCATATACCGGCTGCCACAAAGCGGCGTGGGATCTGCCCCGCTCCGCGATCCCGGGCAGGTAGGCGCGACCGACCACGAGGGTAGCGGCCAACCGCAGTGCCTCGGACCACCAGGCGAGATCGCTGCCGGCGACCACACCGTGGGCCAGGGGCTGTCTTCCGATGCAGGCGCACAGCAAATCGAAGCCTTGGGCCTCATCCAACGCCAGGGCGCTCACCCGCCACGGCGCCGGGTCCGGGTCCGGCGACCCCTCGGGAGGTTCCTCAATCATGGGGCTGGAGGCGACCGGCCGGTTCCCCGCGGTAGGCAGCCAGGCATTGGCGGTAACCAGGTTCTTATTGCCCGGTCGAATGCCGCTCGGGAAGGCGGCCAATGCCGCCCTCAACCCTTCGCCTCCGGCATCATAGGGTGAGACGGGCGGCGGGGCGGCAGGGCTTTTCCGGCGACGAGGCTTCAGCGGCCCGGGGTGCGCCTCCTCGGGAGTCTTCTCGCCCCAGAGGTGCAGTTTTTCGTTCAGCCAGGCGGCGTGCAGAATGAGCATGAGCGGTCTTCCAATTTGCCTTTCTCACCGGATCATTGGTGATAATAAAAAAGCGGGTTTATGGCAAGTCGGTCTTGCATCCCCAGAATCCGAGATTGGTTTTGGGCAAAATATCCCGACAGCCCGCGCCGAGCCGAAAATCATCCCGGTGCATTGTGGGTAAGCTGTCCGGGGTGTCTACCCGACTCCTGACCGATCGATACAATGTCGCTAAACCGATGACTTGCCCTAATTCGAGCTCGAAAAAAAAGAACCAATCGTAGGTCTTGGGGCTGAGCAGCATCCGGGGATTACAGACATTGAAGCGTACTGGCCACATCCGACGCCTGCCGGATCATCCGGTGGCCGGCAAAGAAAAGCATTCTCGCCCCATCCGAGCCGCAAACAATTTATCATAATATGATATAATATTTTTTAAATGATGAAATTTTTATTTGCACCAGGTTTGCAATTGTGCTAAGCGCAAACTATGATCCGAAAGCAGAGCCCGTTGAAGAAGAAGGAGCGACTTCGGCAGGACAGTCCTCCCCAGCGCACCATAGAGCAAAGGCGCTCAAAGCATTCTGAGAGCGATAGCCCTTATTCGGGGTGTTGCCAATCACAACGATCGCGGCATCACGTTATCCCAAGATCGCCGCCGAAACCGGCCTCCACGTAGCCACCACCCACCGCATCCTGTCCGAGTTCTTGGTAGACGAAGGATTTCTCAGCTGTAATCCCAAATCAAAATGCTTCCATCTCGGCATGGATGTCTATCTGCTCGCCGACACGGCAAGACAGTTTTTCCTCCGAGATCAATTCCGGGGCGCTTTGGAGAAGATCGCCAAAGAGACGCGGGACACTGCTTTCTTCTCGTTCGATCCGGGAAAGATGTGCTGTGCAGTCGGATCTCGTCGAGGGCCAATCCGCCAAGATTCGGATGATGAGCGCGATCGATGTGGGAGTGAGGAAGCCACTTGGGATTGGGGCAGGCAGCCTGTCGCTGATCGCGTTTCATGCCGGACGACGGATTCGACCGGGTGTTGGCGGAAAATGCCGGCCGCTATGCCTATTTCAAAATGAGCGTCGAAAGACTGAAACACTTGGGACATCTTCGCGCAGATTGGGCTACGTGGTCAGCGAAAACCTGTTCCATGAAGGGGTAACATCTATCGGCATTCCCATCATGAACCAGCAGGGGGAGATCATCGCTGCCATTACCGTTTCGACGATCAGTCAGCGAATGCCGTCAGAGCGCCGGGACGAAATGCGTCAAATTGGTCAAGAAAGCGGCGGCGGCATGTATACTGCTGCCGGCCGGCAAGAAGAAAGTCAGACAAGCAGCAAGGCAGGCTTCGTCGGCTTAAGGTCCGCTTCTCGGGGCCCGCGCACGGATGGCGCAAGGCCAATAATTGTGAATGCTCCCCGCAGCAAATTGCAAGGAACCTTCAGCCGTAAGGGATTCGCTCTATTTTTTGATGCACTCGTTGCTGCGGTTTATAAGATGTTCCATGTACTCTTAAATTGATCCGATCGAAATGAGGGGCTGTCCAATGAAACCGGCTGCGAACGAAAATGCCAAAAGGTTTTGGGTCAAGGTCAAGGTCGTCTCCGTCAAAAAAGCGTGCAAGGCAGGTCACAAGGCGGGCGACGAGACCATCTTCAAGTACAATCAGGTGGTAGGCAAAATGTGCTTTGACTCCATGTGCTCCATGGTTCCAAAAATCCACAGTCTGCGCTACGGCGCCTCCTTTCCCTGGCTGAAGGATCCAGGGGATCCGGCCCGGCACAGCTGCCCGGACGAGGGCAATGTGGTTTTCGAGTTGAGCAAGATGACTTCGGAAGATTGAACCAAAGGCCGAATAACTCAGCAGAGGCAAAACAGGGTCTTTTTTCCCGTATATCGGCCATTAGCTCAATAAGCGGGTCAGCAGTCCGTACACCATCCAAGGAGGAACCTTCAATGTATCACATCCATAAGGTCGACATCGTCATCGTTGGCGGCGGAGCGGCTGGTGCCATGGCCGCAATCTACGCCCACAGGACCAACCCGACCTTAACAGTGGCGATCCTCGACAAGAGCAAAATCAGAGAGCCTCCGGGGCAGCAGGTCGTGGAATCGGACGCATTGAACACCATGGCACTTCCCCCCTACAGCCACCCCGAAGACGTGGTGGAACATCTGACCAAGGTCACGGAAGGCGTTCTGGACCAGAAAGTCGCCGATGTGTTTGCCAAACGCTGCCCCCAGGTGGTGGAAGATCTTGAAGAAATCATGCAACGCAGGAAGGGGGATCTGTTCCCGGTCGATGAGAACGGTAATTACCGACTCTTTTACCTGCACCCTGTTCAGAAGCCGCTCCTCCAGCCGATGGATGGAGAGGAAATGAAGCGTGCCCTGGCCAAGGCGGTGAGGGAAACCGGGGCTCAAGTTTTCGACCGCACACCCGCCATCAAAATCATATCCGAGGGAGACCGCATCACCGGTGTGTTGGGGTTTAACATCAGGACAGGCCATTACCATTATTTTAGAACCAATGCCGTGTGCTTGACCACGGGGGCCGCCGGGAGGATGGGGCTTGCCAGCTCGGGGTATCTTGCTGGGTGCTACGAGTTTCCAGGAAATGCCGGCGACGGATACGCCATGGCTTATGAGGCAGGCGCTGAGCTGGTCAACATGGAGTGCTTTCAGGCCAACACCCTTCTCAAAGACCACCAGGGGCCCTCATGCGGCTATGTGGCCATTCCCAGAGGGGCGTACAGCATCAGCCGGTCGGGCGAAAGAGTGTGGAGCCACGGCTACTCGTCGGGCGACAGCAAAATGGGGGTCTGGAAGGTTTTTGCCGAA
>CAVQUW010000040.1:0-42722 GCA_963716785.1 uncultured delta proteobacterium
TTCCAGCCTAACCCCCTGAGCTTTTCCATGAAAGAAGACAAAGAACTCCAAGAGTACCGCGACCTGCTGAAGACGCCCAGCCACTTCGAGGAAGGCTTCGACTGGAAGACCGTCGTCGGTGCGATCTTCATCGGGTTTCTGATGATGCCCGGCAGCATGTACCTGCAGCTGGTGATCGGGACCGGGATCGGGCCCGCGGCGCGCTGGGTGACCATCATCCTCTTCGCCGAGCTCGCCAAGCGCTCCTACAGCGATCTCAAGCAGCAGGAGATCTTTCTGCTTTACTACATGGCCGGCGCGGCCCTGCACACGCCCTTCCAGGGGCTGCTGTGGAACCAGTACCTGGTGCAGTCGGACGCCGCCCGCATGCTGGGGCTGACGGAGTTCATCCCGAGCTGGGTGGCGCCGGGGGCGGAGTCCGCCGCGCTGATCGAGCGCACCTTCTTCCACCGCGACTGGCTGATCCCGATCCTGCTCCTGGTCGGGACCCAGATCATCACCCGCATCGATCAGTTCGGGCTCGGCTACGCCCTGTACCGGATCACCTCCGACGTGGAGAAGCTGCCTTTCCCCATGGCGCCGGTGGCGGCGCTCGGCACCATGGCGCTGGCGGAGTCGACCGAGGAGCGTGAGAAAAGCTGGAAGTGGCGGGTCTTTTCGATCGGCGGCGCCATCGGCCTGGTCTTCGGGTCGATCTACGTGCTGCTGCCGGCCGTCTCGGGCCTGATCCTGATGGAGCCGATCCGCATCATCCCGATCCCCTGGATCGAGCTGACCGGCCACACCGAGGACTGGCTGCCCGCGGTCGCCACCGGTCTGCAGCTCGACCTGGGGTTGGTCTTCATCGGGATGGTGCTGCCGTTTTGGGCCGTGATGGGCGGCCTGGGGGGGCTGATCATCACGATCGCCGCCAACCCGTTCCTTTATGCCCACGGGGTCCTCAATCGCTGGCACCCGGGCATGCGCACGGTGGAGACCGTGTTCGCCAACAACTTCGATTTCTACCTGAGCTTCGGGATCGGGCTGGGGCTGGCGATCGCCGTGGTGGGCGTCTGGCACGTGGCGCGCTCCTTCAGCGGCAAGGAGGCGGGCGAACGCGGCAGCTTCCGCGACCTGTTCCGGCCGCCGCCCGGACGCGGCGATTTCAACTTCTGGATCTCGGTGGGGATCTACGTCTTCTCGACCCTCTCCTACGTGGCGCTCTGCGTCTGGCTGGTTCCCAACTTCCCGGTGGTCTTCTTCCTGCTCTACGGCTTCCTCTACACGCCGGTCGTCAGCTACATCACCGCCCGCATGGAGGGCATCGCCGGCCAGTTCGTGAGCCTGCCGCTGGTGCGTGAGGCGAGCTTCATCGCCGGGGCCAAGTACTTCGGCTACCAGGGGATCGAGATCTGGTACGCGCCGATCCCCATCCACAACTACGGCAGCGCCACGGTCGGCTTTCGGGAGATCGAGCTCACGGGGACGAGCATCCGCGGGATCATCAAGTCCGAGATCGTCGTCTTCCCGGTGGTGATGATCGCCAGCCTCCTGTTCTCGCAGTTCATCTGGCGCCTGGCGCCGATCCCCTCCTCGGCCTACCCCTACGCCCAGGAGCTGTGGCACCTGCAGGCCCTGAACACGCTGCTCATGCAGACCTCCACCCTCGAGGGCAACTCGCTCTTCTTCCAGGCGCTCAACTGGGTCTACGTCGGTGCGGGCACCCTGCTCGGCGTGCTCGTCTACGGCATCCTCACCCTCTTCGGCCTGCCGGTCATGCTGGTCTACGGCATGGTGCGCGGCCTCGGGCAGAGCACCCCCCACGGCCTGGTCCTGGAGGTGATCGGCGCTCTGCTCGGCCGCTTCTTCTTTCTCAGACGCTACGGCGCCATGTGGCGGCAGTACGCCCCGGTGCTGCTGGCGGGCTTTTCGTGCGGCATGGGGCTGACCGGCATGTTCGCCATGGGCCTCACCCTGATTCTCAAGTCACTCGGCCGGCTGGCCTACTGAAGGGCGCGGGGGGATTGCCAAAGCACCTCCGGGGGCGTACTATGCCTTAGGGCCGCGGGCGCGGCCTTGAGCGATAAAAACGCCGGGAGGTTCATGATGCGCATGAAAACGAAATTGATTCTGGCGATGGCCCTGCTGCTGTCCGCCACCGCTGCGGGCGCGGCCGAGATCCCGCTGTCGGTGGGCGGCTTCACCCTGGACCGGCCGATCGAGGAGTTCGCCGACCGGGTCCTCATGGAGACCGCGCTTCCGGTGCGGTACCTGGAAAACTTCCAGGAAGTCGAGATCCGGCCCATCGCCGGCTTCAAAAGCGGGCTGATCGCCTACGGCACCTGTCTCAAGCCCAATCGCATCGTGCGCATCAAGCTCAAGTACGCCGAGGAGAGCGTCGAGTTCTTCGAGAAGCTTCTGCAGCGCTTCAAAAGCAAGTTCGGCGAGCCCTCCGAGTATCGCGGGGACCCCTTCAAGAACTTCATCAGCTGGAAGTGGTCCTTCAGCGATGCCCAGGGGCACCGCGTCAGCCTGACCTTGCAGCACAACATCGTGGATGAGGACGAAAAGATGGGCAACGCCGTCAAGCTCACCCTCTTGAACCGCGCCGAGGAGGATGAGCGTTGCTTCCGCGACAGCATCCAGGACCAGAAGGGGAAGGTGCGGCGGAGCCAACCGCAGCCGAAAAAGCCCGATGCCTCCGCATGGGATCTTTATGTGCCGCGCTGATGCGGCGGGTGGATCGACCCCGTGACGCCGGCCGGCTGGAAAGAAGTCGCCTGGAACGGGACGCGGTTCACCGTTCCGCGCAGCTGGCAGCCGGGACGGATCGGACCCCGGCACCTGGTCCTGGAGTCCGGGGCCGGGCCGGCGATGGAACTCAAGTGGGGCCCGGTCAGGGGGCGGTTTTCACACGCGGCGCACCTGCGGCGGATGTCCACGCGCCGCGGGGGCCAAGGTCCGTCCGTGGCCGCTGCCCACGGATTGGGAGCGGGCGCTGGCGCGCTTCGAGTGCACCGGTTTCGCTTGGGATGCGGGTGCGGAGAGCGCCCGCGGGGCGATCCTGTACTGCCGCGACTGCCGGACGGCCAGCCTGGTTCAGTTCTTCGCCTCCCGGGATACCCCCGCCCCCCACCCCCGCTCGGCCGAGGTGCTGGCCGGCTTTGCGGATCACCGCGAGGACGGGCGCCGGCTCTGGGCCGTGTTCGACATCCGCGCTGAGCTGCCGCAGGAGCTTCGTCTGGTGCGACATCGCTTCGAGGTCGGCCGCTTTCGGGTGGAGCTCGCCGGGCGAGGGCGTCGCTTGACTCTTATGCGTTGGGCCCCGGCCGCGGCGCTGCTGGCGCCGGGCGGTCTTGCGGCATTCGCCCAGGCCCAGGCCGGTCCCGGGCCCATGGAGTTCCGGCCCCTGGACACGGCGGGGCACCCCGGGGTCGAGGGTCGGGCCCCGGCGCCCGCAGGTGCCTTCGCAAGGGCCAGGGTCGCGCTCGGGCTGACCCCGGATCGCAGGGTGCGGATCTGGCACGCAGCGGCGCGCAACCGCATTCTGGGGGTGGTGCTGGCCGGCCGCCGGCCGATCGCGGCGGAGGAGATGGACGTCGTGTGCGCTAACTACGGGCTGGCGCCCGTAGGATTTGAAATTTGAAATTTCAGATTTGAAATTAACGACGGATGTTTCGTGCGAAGAAGAAGCAGGGGCCGCCCCTTCTGACGCGGGCGGAGGCGCTCGCCGGCACGCCGGTCAAGAACGTCCATCTCCGGGAAACCCGGTTTGAGAGCGGGGGAGGTGGTGGAGCATTTTCCCGTGGGGTGCGGCGGGCTGGCGCCCGTAGGATTTGAAATTTGAAATTTCAGATTTGAAATTAACGACGGATGTTTCGTGCGAAGAAGAAGCAGGGGCCGCCCCTTCTGACGCGGGCGGAGGCGCTCGCCGGCACGCCGGTCAAGAACGTCCATCTCCGGGAAACCCGGTTTGAGAGCGGGGAGGTGGTGGAGCATTTTCCCGTGGGGTGCGGCGGGCTGGCGCCCGTAGGATTTGAAATTTGAAATTTCAGATTTGAAATTAACGACGGATGTTTCGTGCGAAGAAGAAGCAGGGGCCGCCCCTTCTGACGCGGGCGGAGGCGCTCGCCGGCACGCCGGTCAAGAACGTCCACGTCCGGGAAACCCGGCTTGAGAGCGGGGAGGTGGTGGTGCATTTTCCCGTGGCGGTGCGGCCCTGGGTGGCGCGGGTGGCGGGTTGGCTGGGCCGGGGCGGGGAGCCGCCGCGCATGGGCCGGCTGCAGCTCGACCGGCTCGGCACCGAGCGTTTGGGACATGCTCGACGGCCGCCGCTCGCTCGGTCGCATCGCAGCCGCCTTTGCCGAAGCCCATCAGCTGGAGCCGCGGGAGGCGGAGATCGCCGTCACGCAGTTCATCCGCGATCTCGGCCGGCGCGGGCTTGTCGGGCTGCGCTGAGCGGCCGGGCCGCCGGGGAGGGCGGCTCAGCGGGCAGGGCGGGCTTGTTCGAGGGACTTGAGGGCCTCATCCAGGGTGGGCACGATCGGCAGAAACGAGTCGAAGCCCGCGATCTCGAACACCTCTTTCACGTAGTCCTGCATGGCGCAGAGCAGGATCCTGCCTTCCTCGCGCTTGAGGGCCTTGGTGGCTTTCAGGATGACCCGCAGGCCGGCGCTGGAGATGTAGTCGAGCTCCTTGAAGTCGACGACCACGTGCCGGCTGCCGTTCGAAATGGCGTCGAACAGGCGCTTTTCGAACCCCTGGGAAGTGTTGGAATCGAGCCGCCCCTGCAGTTTGAACGTGTTGACGGCGCCTTGTTTCTCTTCGATGATTTCCATGGAACCCCTCCTCAATGGCCGTCGGCGGACGCCGAAGGCGCATCATCTTTCGATGGATTTCCTAAACGTCAGGACGTTGCGCCCGCTCTGGCGGCTGTAGCACACCTCGTCCACAAGGCGTTTGATCAGGTGAATCCCCAACCCCCCGATCTGGCAATCCTCGATGGCACAGGGCATCTTCGGCGCGGAGCGATCCACCGGGTTGAAGGGGATTCCGTCGTCTTCGACGGTCACGGTGAGCGTGTCGCGGTTGCTGGCGATGGTAACGTTGATGGCGTGCTCGGATTCGTCCTTGAACCCGTAGGAGATGATGTTGGTGAACACCTCGTCCAGCACCAGGTTGATCTCAAACAGACAGCGCTGGGGGAGTTTCAGCCGGGCGCCGATGGCCTCCAGCTCCCGGCACAGGGTCTCCAGCTCGGACAAGTCGCTTTTGAGCGTGAAAGAGAAGGTTTTCGCCTTGGCCATGACCCTTCGCGCCTTTCCCGGCCGGGTCTCACAGCAGGCTGACGCCGAGGTTCGGCAGGCATCCGCCGCAATCATCCGCGCGCTCCGTCAGGAAACGCTCTTCCCAGTCGTCGACGACGTTCACGACGGCTTTGAAGATCCGGGCCATTTGTTCTGGAAACTGCTGGATCGCCTTGGTGAACTTCTCGCGGCTCAAGACGACACTGACGACGTCCTCGACCGCCTTCAACGAGTAGAGTCGGCGGGTTTCCCCGAGCAGGGTGAGCCCGCCGATGAACTGCCCGGCGTCGAAGGTGCGTATTTCGCGGGTCCGGTCCTTGTCGGTGCGCTCCACGCTGACCCGCCCGGAGACCAGATAAAACGCCAGGCCGTCGTCTTCGTCCTGGCGGAACAGGTAATCCCCTGCGCGGAACGTTTCCCGGGTGCAAAGATACGCGAAAATCTTGAGCGATTCAAGGGGCAGACCCGAAAAAAAATAGGTCTGCCTCAGGACGTTCAGGTTTTCGGTAAACTCGCAGGACGGGCCTTGGCTATTTTTTTCCAGAGAGCTCATAAAAGGCTCCTTTCCGGGCGATCAGCTCGTCGTAGCTGCCCGTTTCAACGATTTTGCCGGCCTTGAGGACCACGATCTTGTCGAAGTTCTTGATGATGTCCAGCCGGTGCACCACCGCCACCAGCGTGCTCTTGCGCTTCCAGCGGGTCTCGAGCAGGTTCTGGATGCGGGTCTGGGATTTGTTGTCCAGGGCCGAGGTGGCCTCGTCCATGATGAGCAGCCGCGGCGCTTTGAGGAACACGCGCGCGATGGCCAGCTTCTGGCGCTGGCCGCCGGAGAGCTTGTCCCCCTTGCCGCCGACGTTGTAGTTCATGCCGATCTCGACGATGGCCTCGAGCAGGTCCCTTTCGATCAGCAGCTGGACGATGCTCTGGTTGATGATCTCCTGGGCCTTGGGGCCGGTGGTCTTGGTCTTGCCGAAGAAGATGTTGTTCAAGATGGTCTGAGAGAAGATGTAGTCCTGCATGCTGTAGAAGGTGAAGGCGCCCGGGCGGTCGCGCTCGATGGCCGCGCGGAAGCGCCGGCGCGTTTCGAGGATCATCTCCCGCAGGTCCTCCGACAGGCCGACCATGGTGTGCACTTTCGGGGTGAACCGCAGCGCCAGATCGAGCAGGCGGTGGTGGTCGGCGGGCGAGAGCGCCTCGATGCCGCGGCGCCGCAGCTGCTCGGAGATCGCCTTGAAGTCGGGCAGTTCGTCTGCGCCGATCGGGCTCTGCTCGAAGAAGACGCCCTCCGGCGGCAGGTTGCCCAGGATGTCGACGGTCTGCCGGGCCAGCCGCGCCCCGAGGATGAGCAGCAGCCGGTTCAGACCCTCGTCCTCCAAAAACTTCAGGAAGTAGTCATTCTGCGAGAGCCTCTCGCTGGCGAACTCCTCCTGGTTGGCCGCCCCGAAGGTCAGGTTCTCGACCACGCTCGAGTAGAGCAGGTAGGCCCTTTCGTCGAAGAATTCCACGTGGTCGGCCAGCCGGGTGCCGAACTTCTCCTGGAACTTGCGCCGCACCTTGATGATCGCCTTGACCATCTCCTGGTCATTTTTCGGGGAAAGAATGGCGTTCAGCCCGAAACGCAGCACATCCGCGAACAGACCGGTCTGGTGCAGGACGGCGATGGTGTCGTCCAGGCTCGGCAGGCTGTCGGCGGGGGCGCCCTCCTCGGCGACCGCCTCGCAGGCATACCGCAGGTTCTCGGCGATGGTGCCCTCGAAGATGAACGGGCTCTGGGAGACGATCCCCACGTTGGCGACGATGTCCTTCTTGTTCAGCAGTGCGACCTCATGGTCGCCGAGCAGGAGCTGGCCGGAGGTGTATTTGTTGAGTTGGCCGATGCACAGGGCGAGCGTGCTCTTGCCGCTGCCGGAAAACCCCACGAGCGCCAGCTGCTCGCCGGGTGCGAGCGAGAGGTTGATGTCGTCGAGCAGGCGGATGCCGGTGTCGGTCTCGAAGGCGAGGTCCTTGATTTCGAGGCCGGCGTCGAGCGCGAGCGCTTTGCGGTCCGGCTGCTCCATTTCGAATTCCGGCTGGACGTCGAAATACTCCATGGTGCGGTTGTAGGTGACGATGCCGTCCTGGTAGACTTGGTAGAATTCGATCAGGTCCTTCCAGGGGTCGTAGATTTTTTCCTGGGCCGAGAGGAAGGCCACGAGGGAGCCGAGCTCGAGCTGCCCCTTGATGGTGAGCCAGCCGCCGAGGATGAAGACCAGGAAGGGGCCGAGGCCGGTGAACAGGTTGTTGGCGCTTTTGACGGCGAACCGGTACAGGCTCCAGACGATCCGCACCCGCATCAGCTTCTCCACCAGGCGGTCGTACTTGCGCTGCTCGATGCGGTAGGCCCCGTTGCCGTGGATTTCGTGCATGCCGCCGATGGACTCGGCGATCCGGCTGGCGAAGGACCCGCCCGATGTCGACCCGCTTCTTGTTGGCCGCGTTGGCGCGGCGCTGCAGGACGGGGATCAGGATCAGGACCGCCGGGTAGATGGAAAGCGAGATCGCGGCCAGAAGCGGGTTGAGCCAGAACAGGTAGCCGGCGAAGGCGAGCAGGGTCAGGATGTTGACCACCGGCGTGGACATCGCCATCCCCACGAAGTTGGCCGGCACCGAAAGCTCGCTGACGAGGGCGTTCACCACGAAGCCCGGCTGGGTGTTGCGGAAAAAGCCGAGCGGCAGGCGGGTGATGTGACGGTAGAGGTCGGTGCGCATGCGCGCGAGCGCCCGCTGGGAGATCAGGGTCTCGAGGATGTTGATCAGGTACTTGCAGCCGCTGGCGATCAGCACGGCGCCGAGGTAATACCCGCAGTAGATCAGCAGCAGGTCGATTTTGCGCAGGGTGATGGCCTGGTTGATGATGCGCTTTTGCATCTCGAGCGGCAGCACCCGCGTAAAGACCGTCACGACGATCACCGCCAGCAGCGCCAGCTGCAGCTTGAGGTTGCCATCGAACACCCAGGAGTACAGGGAGCGTTCGGTGATGGGGCGCTTCGGTTTGGCCATGGGGTCTCCTTGCGTGCGCGCGCCGGTGGTGCCCGGCGGTTTCTTGCGGGCGGTGCTGCTCCCGGCCGCTGAAGCGTCCGCCCCTGGTAACCCATACACTCAAGGGGGTTTTATTGACAAGCTGTAAATGCGGGCGGTTGTATTTTAGATCCGATATCCCCTATTGGTGGACTCGGACGCCGTTCATGCTTCTCGGCCGCAAGTGTGCTCGAATTTTCCGCGCTGTCGAATCGGTGGGAGGAGGGGCCATGGGGTTTCGCTGGAAGCTGCTCGCGCTGATGGTCGTCATCGCCGTGCTGCCGGTCTCCGCCATGCGCACGCTCGGCGTGAGCAACGCCCGGCGTCTCAGCCGGGAAGTGATCGCCCAGTCGCGCGCCAGCCTCCTCACCCAAAACGAGAGCCGCCTGCGGCTCATGGTGGAAAGCTACGCGCAGGTGCTCGAGCACAGCCGGGCCCAGCTCGAGATGGGGCTCATGTTTCAGGCCAAGGAGATCGAGCTCGCTTTCGGCGCGGAGCCCGCCCGGGGGGCGGCGCTTTCCGCCGGGTCGATGGCGGCGGTCCCCGCCGGGGCGCCCGACCCCGGCCCGCGGTTGTCGGGCGACGGGGGGCTGTCGCTCGAGGTTTTCGGGCCGAGGACCGGCGACGGGTCGGCGGCGGACGCCGCGCCCGCGAACACGGCCGCCCGAATCCAGCGGCTGATGCATCTGGGCGTGTTCCACCGCGGGCTCTCCCAGCTCCTCGGGGATCTGGTGCTCTGGCACGTCACGGTGTTCGGCGACGGTCTCTTCAGCCTCTACCCCCGCCGCGGCGGGGTCCCGCAGGACTTCGACCCGCGCCGCGAACCCTGGTACCAGGAATCGTTCGAGACCGGCAGCCGGTGGAGCAAGCAGTACGTCGACCCCTTGAGCGGGCGGGAGGTCGTCGCTCTGGCCGCCCCCGTGCGCGCCGCCGACGGCACCCAGGCGGCCGTCACCGCCATGGTCGTCCCGATCGACCGCTTTTTCAAACGGCCGACGATTCTGGAAAATCTCCCCGCCGACACCCTGGCGATCGTGGGCACCCTGTCGCCGCGGCCCGACACCGGCCGGCCGGGGGTGCGCATCCTGGCCCGGGAGCGGCAGGGGCAGGTCGGGGACCGTGACCGCTGGAGCCTGCCGGCGACGACGGAATGGCTGACCGCCGACGACCCCGAGGGGTTCGAGGCCCTGGTCGCCGACCTCGCGCAGGGCCTCGGCAACGCCCGCCGGCTGCGATACAACAACTGCGATTGCCAGTGGGTCTACCGCCCCATCCCCCCCGACGCTTACCTGCTGCTCGTCATGCCCTTCAGCGCCCTCATGGAGAGTGTCGAGAAGGCCGAGGCGGCCATCGAGACCGAGGTGGACCGGCTGCTCAGCGTCACCCGGGTGGGGATCATGGCCATCCTGGCCGGGGTGGTGGCCCTCGCCTTCGCCTTCGCCCGCTCGGTGACCCGCCCCCTGCGGATCCTGGCCGAGGGCGCGCGCCGGCTGGCCGACGGGGACTTCAACGCGCGGGTCGACATCCGCTCCCGCGACGAGTTCGGGCAGATGGGCAAAGTCTTCAACCTGGTGGGCCCGCAGCTCGACGAGCGCTACCGCTTCCGCCGCTCGCTCGAGCTGGCCAAGGAGGTCCAGCAGAGCCTGCTGCCCAAGGCCGACCCCCGGATCGAGGGCCTGGACATCGCCGGCCGCAGCATCTACTGCGAGGAGACCGGCGGGGATTATTTCGACTACATGGTGCCCGAGGGGTCCCCCGGCGGGAGGATCGGCTTCGTGGTGGCCGACGTCTCCGGGCACGGGCTCTCCTCGGCTCTCCTGATGACCAGCGTGCGGTCGCTTTTGCGGCAGCGGGCCGCCATGCCCGGCGGGCCCGGGCGGGTCGTCGCCGACGTCAACCGCCATCTCACCCGGGACAACACCGACTCCGGGCAGTTCGTCACCCTCTTCTATGCCGAGGCCGACCTGCGGGAGATGACCCTGAGCTGGGTGCGCGCCGGGCACGAACCGGCCCTGCTCTACGAGACCCGCACGGACCGCTTCGCCGAGCTGGGGGGCCGCGGCATGGCCATCGGGGTCGATCCGGCGCCGGAATTCGAGGAGTGCCGGCAGCCGCTCGTCCCCGGGCAGGTCATCGTCGTCGGCACCGACGGCATCTGGGAGAGCCGCGACCTGCAGGGGCGGATGTTCGGCCGCCCGGCGCTCCAACAGGTCATCCGGGAGAACGCCGGTGCAAGCGCCCGGGGCCTGGTCGAGGCCGTCATCGACGCGGTCGCACGCTTCCGCGGCCCGGGCGCAAAGAGCGAAGACGACATCACCCTGGTGGTAGTGAAAGTCCTTTAGGCCGCCGCCCGGGGTTCGAACGCTCGATCACCTCCTCCCCCGGCACCTCAAATACATGTTGACTCTTGAATTCAATTTACCCTATTTGGAAAGAACGGCATTTTTCGCTTAACACTTAACACTTAAAACGTAACACTATCTTTTCGCAAAAGGAGGGCACGATCATGAGGAGAATTCGATTGTGGGGTTTCTTCATCCTGGCGCTCTGGGCGCTGGCCGCGGTCGCCGCACCGGCCCTGGCCGGGGAGACCATGGACAAGATCGAAAAAACCGGCAAGATCAAGATCGGCTTCCGCGAGGACTCGATCCCCTTTGCCTTCATCGACCCCAAGGTGGGCAAGCAGGTGGGCTTTTCGGTCGACATGGCGAACCTCCTGGCGGAGAACCTCTCCAAGTACTTCGGCAAGAAGATCGAGATCGAGCCGGTGACCATCACCACCAAGACCCGGATCCCGATGGTGCTGAACGGCACGGTCGACGCGGAGCTCGGCTCCACCACCTACACGGCCGAGCGCGAGGACGTGGTGGACTTCAGCCTGACCTTCTTCTTCTCCGAGACGAGCTTTCTGGTGGCCAAGGAGAGCCCGATCAAGACCAAGAAGGACCTGAACGGCATGCGGCTCGGCGGCGCGCGCGGCACCACCAACCTGAAGGCCATCGAGGACCAGGCCGCCGCCGGCGAGTACAAGCCGAAGGAGATCGTCACCACCGAGGGCCACGCCCAGGGCTTTTTGGCGCTCAAGACCGGCAAGATCGACGCCTACGCCACCGACCGCAGCCTGCTCGAGGGCCTGCGCATGAAGGACGAGAAACCGGACGCCTGGCGCACGGTGGACTTCGCCATCGCCTACGAGCCTTATGGCTACCTGATGCGCGAGAACGACTCGGACTTCCGCGACTTCGTCAACAACACGATCCTGTGGGCCATCAAGACGGGCAAGTTCATCGAGTTCTACGACAAGTGGATGGGCCCCAAGGGGCTCGTGCCCATCCCCCGCTCCCAGGCCTACAATGACTACCTGCAGCTGATCGTCTACCCGATGGACGAGGGCTGGCTGAAGAAGAAATAGGGGTTCATGTTCGCATACAAGTTCGACTGGGGCGTGCTCTGGCGCCAGCCCTACGGGCAGTGGCTGCTCGACGGGGTGTGGCTCACCCTGCAGATCGGCCTTCTGGCCTGGGTGATCGCCATGGCGCTCGGGGTGCTCTTCGGCACCCTGCGCGCCTCCACCTCCCGTCCGCTGCGCTTTGTCGGCGCGCTCTACGTCGAGGTCTTCCGCAACGTCCCCTTCCTGGTCCAGCTCTTCTTCTGGTTCTACGCGGGCCCCATGCTCTTCGGCAAGACGCTGCAGTTCAAGATCAACTCCGTCTCGGGGCTCAACTACTACATCGCCATCTTCGGGTTGGGGCTCTACACGGCCTCGCGCGTGGCCGAGCACGTGCGCGCGGGGTTTGCCTCCATCGGTCACGGCCAGTACGAGGCCGTGCTCTCCACCGGCCTGACCCATGTCCAGATGTACCGCTACGTGATCATCCCCTATGCCCTGCGGCTGATCATCCCGCCGATCACCACCGAGTTTCTGACCATCTTCAAGAACTCGGCCGTGGCCATGACCATCGGGGTGGCGGAGACCACCTTCATGAGCTACAAGATCGACGAGCAGACCTTCCACGGCCTGGAGGCCACCACCGGTGCCATGGCCATCTACCTCCTGCTCGGCATGGCCGTGGTCAAGCTGATGGGGGTGGTCGAAAAGCGGTTCCGGATACCGGGTCTGATGGGCCGGTGAGCAGGTGAGTATGTTCAACGCGATCATCGACAACCTGCCCTACCTGCTCGGCGGGTTTCTGACCAACGTGAAGCTGGCCGTGGTGGCGCTTTCCGGGGGGCTTTTCCTGGGGACCCTGGTGGGGCTCGGGCGTATCTCGAGCCACCCCTGGATCTACCACCCGGTCACCTTCTACGTGAACTTCATTCGCAACATCCCCCTCATCCTGGTGATCTTCTGGTTTTACTTCGTCATGCCGATTTTGACCGGCAGCACGCTCGACCCGTTCTACTCGGCCGCGATCTCCTTCGTCGTCTTCGAGGCCACCTACTTCGGGGAGATCTTCCGCGCCGGGTTCCAGTCCATCAGCCGCGACCTGGTGAGCGCGGCCTACTCCACCGGGCTCACCTACACCCAGACGGCCGCCTTCATCCTGGTGCCGATCGCCTTCCGCCGGATGCTGCCCAGCCTGATCACCCAGAGCATCATCACCTTCCAGGACACGAGCCTCGCCTACGTGATCGGGCTGCAGGAGATGGTGCGGCGCACCACCATCGTGGACAGCATGGAGGTGCGCTCGATTCAACTCTACAGCTTTGTCGCCGTCCTGTTTTTCGTGATCTGCTTCGTCGGCTCGCGGGTCAGTCTGCACTACGAGGAGAAGCTGCGCAAGGCCAAGGTGCTGTAATGATCGAGATCAAGAACGTGAGCAAGTGGTTCGGGGACTTCCAGGCCCTCGACGACGTCAACGAGACCATCGAGCGCGGCCAGAAGGTGGTGATCTGCGGGCCGAGCGGCTCGGGCAAGAGCACCCTTCTGCGCTGCGTGAACGGCCTCGAGCCCTACCAGAAGGGGGAGATCGTCGTCGACGGGGTCTCGCTGAGCGACCCCCGGACCAACCTCTACCGGCTGCGCCAGAAGCTCGGGATGGTCTTCCAGCGCTTCGAGCTCTACCCGCACCTGTCGGTGATGCGCAACATCACGCTCGCGCCGCTCAAGGTCCTGAAGCAGAGCCGCGCGGAGGCCGAGAAGAAGGCCATGGCGCTGCTCGAGCGCGTGGGCATCCCGGACAAGGCCAACGCCTTCCCGGCCAATCTCTCCGGCGGGCAGCAGCAGCGGGTGGCGATCGCGCGGGCGCTTGCCATGGAGCCGGACTGCATGATGTTCGACGAGCCCACCTCGGCGCTTGACCCGGAGATGATCCAAGAGGTGCTCGAGGTCATGATCGGGCTTGCGCGCGAGGGGATGACCATGCTGGTGGTCACCCACGAGATGGGGTTCGCCCGCGAGGTGGCCGACGAGATCATTTTCATGGACGCCGGGCGCATCGTCGAGCGCGGCAGCGGCGAGGACTTCTTCAAGAACCCCAAGAGCCGGAGGACCAAGGAGTTCCTGGGGCAGATCCTTAAGTCGTGAGGGTTCAAGGGTGCAAAGATTCGGTGGGTCGAGGGTGAAGGAATTCAGGTTCTTTTCTTGTGGGAGCGGCGTCCCCGCCGCGATCTTCGTGGCGCATGGCTGAGAAAACCATCGGCGTTCTGGGCGGCATGGGGCCGGAGGCGACCCTGGCCCTCTACGGGCAGATCATCGCCAACACCCCGGCGGCCGCGGACCAGGACCACCTGCGGGTGGTGATCGACTCCAACCCCAGGGTGCCGGACCGCACCGCGGCCATCCTGCACGGCGGGCCCTCGCCGGTGGCGGCGATGCAGCGCTCCGCCGAGGCCCTGGCGCGGGCCGGGGCCGACTTCCTGGTGATCCCCTGCGCTTCGGCGCACTTCTTTCTCGATGAGCTCATCCCGCGGATCTCCCTGCCCGTGGTCTCCATGTTCGATGTGACCGCCGCGGAGATCCGCCGCCGCCGGCCCCCGATCCGGACGGTCGGCCTGCTCGCCACCAGCGGCACGATCACGGGCGGCCGCTTCCAGGAGCGGCTCACGCGGGAGGGCATCGCCACCCTCACCCCGGAGGAGCCGAGGACCAGCGGCGCGTGATGGCGGCCATCTACGCAATCAAGGGCGATGCGGAGGCCCGCAGCCGCGTCGAGCTCGCCGCCGAATTGCGGTCGGTGGCCGGACGGCTGGCGGCCCGCGGGGCGGAGGGCATCGTCGCGGGATGCACCGAGATCCCGCTGGTGCTGCGGCCCGGCGACCTGCCGCTGCCCGTCTTCGACACCCTGCTGATCCTGGCGCGGGCGGCCATCGCCGCCGCCGGCCGCCAACCGGTGCCGGTCGGGCGGTGAAGGGGTTGGGGGCGTTTAGAGGGTTGGGATGGTTGGGATGGTTGAGATGGTTCAGTCGATGGAGCGTTCACGACGTGATGGTGGTAACGTATTAGTTCTATTGGTTCCAATTGGTTCAACCAATCGAACCAATTGAACCAACCAAACGATTCCCAACTGTTACAGCAACTTGACGACCACCAGCGTCACATCGTCCTCCTGGGGCGCGTCGCCGCGGAAGGCGTCGAGCGTTTCGATCACGGCGGCCTGGATCCCGGCGGCCGGCAGGGCGGCGTTGGCGCGGACGACCTCCTTGAGCCGCCGGCCCCCGAACATTTCGCCGGCGGGGTTGCGGGTTTCGGAGATGCCGTCGGTGCCGATGACCACCACCATACCCGCATCCCAGCCCTGCTGCGTGTATTCCCGGTAGCCGGCTTCCTCCAAAACCCCCAGCGCCATGCCCTCGCCGCCCAGGTCCTGGAATTCTCCGCTGGCCGGGCTGAAGGTCACCGCCGGTTCGTGGCCCCCGCGCACCCAGCGCAGCGTTTGGGTTGCCGGGTCGATCTCGAGGAAGAAGAGGGTCATGAAGCGACCCGAGCGGGCACTGTCCCGTGCCAGGTGGCGGTTGACGCCGCGCACCAGGTGGGCCGGGTCCCGGTACTCCAGCGCCGCGGCGAGCAGGAAGGCGCGCGCGGAGGTCATGAAGAGCGCCGCGTCGACTCCGTGCCCGGAGACGTCCGCCACCACGATGCCGGCCCGGCCGTCGGGCAGCAGCACGAAGTCGTAGTAGTCCCCGCCGGTCTCGTAGCAGTAGATGCTGGTGCCGGCCAGGTCGAGACCCGGGACCACGGGCGGCGCCGCCGGCAGCAGATTGCGCTGCACTTCCTCGGCCAACTCCAGCGCATTCAGCAGCTGGAGACGGTGGCGCAGCCCTTCGATCATGGTGTTGGTGTGGCCGGCGATCAGCCCGAACTCGTCGCGGGTGACCACCGGCACCATGCGGCTCAAGTCGCCGCGGGCGACGCGCTCGAGCACTCCGGTCTCGTTTTCGAAGAGCTGCCTGAGGTTGCGCGAGTAGGAGAGGATCAGGTTGACCGCCAGCGCCAGCAGCACCGCCATGGTGAACAGGATTTCGTAGGTGACGGACATCAGGGCCCTGCCCCCGGCGGCCGGGTCGCTGCCCACGGTGGTCAGCCAGACCATGTCGCGGGCGATCACCAGCACCAGGACCACGGTGACGAAGACCGCCGTCGTCCCGGCGACCAGGGCGAAGCGCCGCGTCATGGAATAGAGCCGCGGCGGCGGCGCGTGCCGCCGGCCGCCGGCCAGGGCGGCCCGGATGATGACCCGCTCGCGCGCCAGCGCCATGTCCAGGCCGATGAAAAAGCCGAACACCAGCACCCCGAACATCATGATGGCGGCGCTCCCCAGGGGGAAGCCCTGGAAGAAGGTGTTCAAGGCGGCGGCAAGCCCCCCCGCGGCCAGGACGGCCAGGAGCTCGCAGACGAATTGACGCCGGGGCTGATCCGTTTCCTCGGCCGCCCGGGCGACGCGCTTCGCGATCGGCCGCCGCAGGGCGAGCGCGGCCGCAAAAGAGACGAGGATGTGCGCCCCCAGCCTCACGGGGGGCAGCTCGGCCATGAACGGTCAGACCTGGCCGCCGTAGACCGTCAACACCGCCGCGGCAAAGGCATAGTGCAGGAGAATGCGCATGGGGTTTACCGTAAAGAAAAGGGTTCGAGGGTTCAAGGGTTCGAGGGTTCAAGTGAAAAACGATCAGCCGTGCTGCTGATCCCTCTGTCTCGTGTCGCCCTTGTTTTGTCTGTGAGCTAACAGCCTTCGGCCTTCAGTCTTCAGCCTGCCTTTTTCGCAGCCTGCTGGTCGTGTCAACGTCATGTTTCTCTACCATAGTGACCGGGTCCATGGGTGTCAAACGAGACCCCGCGGGGCGGGTGTCGGCGATTGGCTTTGACACGGGCGCCGGGCGGAGGCTATATAGTCAAACCTTGGGTGGGGCGCGGGACGAACGCTGCGGCGCGACCGACCCGCCGGGCAGACGGCCCGGGGCCGACACCAGAAACCGAGCATCCGGAACTTACGCCCCATGAAATATTTCCTGTGCGTCATCGGCATGGTCATGATCGTGGAGGGGCTTCCGTATTTCGCCTTCCCCGAGCGGATGAAGCAGTGGGTTCTCAGGTTGGCCGCGACCCCCGATGGAAACCTGCGCTGGGTGGGGCTTGCGCTGATGGCCCTCGGGCTGGTGCTGGTCTTCGTGGGCCGGAGCTGACCCGACGGCGACAACCTCTTTATCGGCAGCGACCATGTACGCACTTGACGACTATGACTACGAACTCCCGCAGGCGCTGATCGCCCAGCAGCCGGCGGTGCCGCGCGACCGCTCCCGGCTGATGCGTCTGGCGCGCGGCACGGGCCGCTTTTCCCATCACCGCTTCGATGCGCTCGGGGCGATGCTCGCTCCCGGCGATGTGCTCGTGGTGAACGACACCGCCGTGGTGCCCGCGCGGCTTCTCGGCCGCAAGAAGAGCGGAGGGTGGATCGAAGTCTTTCTCAGCGACTATGCCGGCGGGGAGCGCGAGGGCCCCGGCGGCCGGCGGTTCACCTGCACCTGCCTGGCGCGCAGCTCCAAGCCCCCGCGTGTCGGGACCCGGGTGCTCTTCGAGGGCGGGTTGACGGGGACCTTCCTCGCCGTCGAGCCCGGCAGCTGCCGGGTCCTCTTCGAGGGCCCGGAGGAGTTCGAGACCCTGCTCGAGCGGGTGGGGCACGTGCCGCTGCCGCCCTACATCCGCCGGCCGGATGCGCCGGCCGACCGCGCCGGCTATCAGACGGTCTACGCCGCGGCCCGTGGCGCCGTGGCGGCCCCCACCGCCGGTCTTGCACTTCACGCCCCGGCTGCTCGATGCGTTGCGCCGCCGGGGGGTCGTCGTCGCCGCGCTCACCCTGCACGTCGGCTACGGCACCTTCGCGCCGATCAGGGTCGAGGATATCCGCAGCCACCGGATGCACGCCGAGCGCTACCACGTCCCGGAGGCGGCCGCGGCCGCGGTCAACGCCGCACGGGCGGACGGCCGGCGGGTCGTCGCCGTCGGCACCACCGCGGTGCGCACCCTGGAGCAGGCCGGCGCGGACGACGGCCGGCTGCGCGCCGGCAGCGGCGAGCTGCGAGCTGTTCATCTACCCCGGCTACCGGTTCAAGGCGGTCGACGCGATCATCACCAATTTTCACCTGCCGCGCTCCACCCTGCTGATGCTGGTCGCGGCCTTTGCCGGGCGCGAGGCCGTGCTCGCCGCCTACCGCGAGGCGGTCGCCCGCCGCTACCGCTTTTTCAGCTACGGGGATGCGATGCTGATCGAGTGAGGACGCGGGTCAGATGCAGGGTCATGGTGCAGGGTACAAGGTACAAGGTGCAAGGTGCAAGGCGTTCAGGGTGCAGGTGCAGGGTTCGGGGGCTCAGGTGAAAAAAGCATCGGAATAGGGCGTTGACCCATGTTCGAATTCCAAGTCACGCACCAGTGCGCCGGCAGCCGCGCGCGGGCCGGCGTTTTCGAAACCGCCCACGGGCCGGTCAAGACCCCGGTCTTCATGCCGGTCGGCACGCTCGGCTCGGTCAAGTCGGTGACGCCCGAGGAGCTTACGGCCGCCGGCGCCCAGATCATCCTGGGCAACACCTACCACCTCTACCTGAGGCCCGGGCGCGAGGTGATCCAACCCTTTGGCGGGCTGCACCGGTTCATGCACTGGGACCGCCCCATCCTGACCGACAGCGGCGGGTTCCAGGTCTTCTCGCTCGCCCGGCTCGCCCGGGTCGACGACGAGGGCGCTGCGCTTCCAGTCCCACATCGACGGCTCAAGCCACCTGCTCACCCCGGAGACGGCGATCGAGATCCAGGGCTGGCTGGGTTCGGACATCATGATGTGCCTGGACCAGTGCATCCCCTATCCGGCCTCCCGGCCGGAGGCGGAGCGTGCCGCCGAGACCACCGCCCGTTGGGCCGCGCGCTGCCGCGACGCCTGGCACGCGGGCGCCGGCAGCGGCCGCCAGGCACTCTTCGGCATCGTCCAGGGCGGCATGTTCACCGACCTGCGGGCCCGGTCGGCCGAGGCCCTCGAGGGGCTCGACTTCAGCGGGTATGCACTCGGGGGGCTGAGCGTGGGTGAGCCCCAGGCGCTCATGCTGGAGATGGCCGACTTCGCGCTGCCGCGGCTGCCCGATGCCAAGCCCAAGTACATCATGGGCGTCGGCAAGCCGGAGGACCTGGTCGAGCTGGTCGCGCGCGGGGCGGACATGTTCGACTGCGTGCTGCCGACCAGGAACGCGCGCAACGGCCAGCTCTTCACCCCCCGGGGGACCCTCACCATCAGCAACGCCTGGTACCGCCAGGACGCGCGCCCGCCGGATGCGGACTGCGCCTGCTACACCTGCCGGAACTATTCCCGGGCCTACCTGCGCCACCTCTTTCTGTCCCGGGAGCTGCTCGCCTACCGGCTGAACACCATCCACAACCTGCACTTTTTCACCGACCTGATGCACCGCATGCGCGCCGCCATCCTGGCGGACGACTTCGAGGCCTTTAAAAAGCGCTTTTATGAACAGCGGGAAATCTGATATAGTGGAAGGCGGAAGACCGAAGGCTGAAGGCTGGGGAGAAGGTGGAATCGGAATTGGAAGGTGAGATAAAGGAGACCTGCGATGAAAGAGAAAGTCCAGGCGGCCATCGAGAAGGTTCGGCCCATGCTTCAGCGGGATGGGGGGGACGTTGAGCTTGTCGACGTTGCGGACGGCATCGTGACCGTGCGTCTGCAGGGGGCCTGCGCCGGGTGCCCGATGTCGCAGATGACGCTCAAAAGCGGGATCGAGCGTTTCCTCAAGCAGGAGATTCCGGAGATCGTCGAGGTGCGCGCGGCACCCTGAAGCCCCAAGTTTTTCCGGCGCAGACGAAGTTCCATTTTTCCATGTGAGAGCGGACGTCCCGCCGCGATGGGCGGGGCAGACAGCCGGCCCCGCGAGGGCGGCGCCTTACCAAGACACCTGCGAGGGAGGCATTGGAATGAAGATTCTCAAAATCGACCACCTGGGCATTGCCGTTAAGAGCATCGATGCCGGCAAGAACTTCTGGACCGCGGCCCTGGGTCTCGACTGCGAGGGCACCGAGACCGTGGCCGAGCAGAAGGTCACCACCGCCTTCTTCCCGGTGGGGGAGAGCGAGGTCGAGCTGCTCGAGTCCACGGCCCCGGACGGCCCGATCGCCAAGTACCTGGAGAAAAAAGGCGAGGGGATCCAGCACGTCGCCTTCCGCGTGGCCAACCTGGAGGAGGCCCTGGCCGAGCTCAAGGCCAAGGGGATCCAGCTGATCGACGAAAAGCCCAGAAAGGGCGCCGGCGGCGCGCTGATCGCCTTCCTCCACCCCAAGTCCACCAACGGGGTGCTGGTGGAGCTCTGCGAGCGCAGCGGCCACTGAGGCGCAAGCGCCGTTCTCGAGGAGTTTCGGGCCAATATTGGTGAGCTTCGGCAACGCTGCTCAATTCGATGACTTTGTAAGAAGCCCGAGTTCAAGGCGCGCGATTCCCGCCGAGCGAGACGTACTTTTCGATACGCCGCAGCGAGCGCGGCGATGCAAGCGCAACGCTCGAAATCGGGCTCGTAACGAAGTCACCGCGAGGAGGACCCATGGCACAACACCCCGACTACGACACCTGGAAGGAGCTGGCGACCAAGGAGCTGCGGGGCAAATCCCCGGATGAGCTGACCTGGAAGACCCCGGAGGGGATCGCGGTCAAGCCCCTGTACACGGCGGCGGACCTCGAGTCCATGGAGCACCTCGACAGCCTCCCGGGGCTGGCCCCGTACCTGCGCGGCCCGCGGGCCACCATGTACGCCTACCGGCCGTGGACCATCCGCCAGTACGCCGGCTTCTCGACCGCCAAGGAGTCCAACGCCTTCTACCGGCGCAACCTGGCCGCCGGCCAGAAGGGGCTTTCGGTGGCCTTCGATCTCGCCACCCACCGCGGCTACGACTCCGACCACCCGCGGGTGGCCGGCGACATCGGCAAGGCCGGCGTGGCGGTCGACAGCGTCGAGGACATGAAGATCCTCTTCGACCGGATCCCGCTCGATCAGATGTCGGTCTCGATGACCATGAACGGCGCCGTGCTGCCGATTCTGGCCGGCTACATCGTGGCCGCCGAGGAGCAGGGCGTGCCCCAGGCGAAGCTGACCGGCACCATCCAGAACGACATCCTGAAGGAGTACTTGACCCGCAACACCTACATCTACCCGCCCGAGCCTTCGATGCGGATCGTCTCCGACATCATCGCGCACTGCTCGCGAGCACATGCCCCGCTACAACACCATCAGCATCAGCGGCTACCACATGATGGAAGCCGGCGCCAACTCGGTGCTGCAGTGCGCCTTCACCCTGGCCGACGGCCTGGAGTACGTCAAGGCGGCGCTCAAGGCGGGCCTGGGCATCGACCAATTCGCGCCCCGGTTGTCGTTCTTCTTCGGCATCGGCATGAATTTCTTCATGGACATCGCCATGCTGCGGGCCGCGCGCTTCCTGTGGCACCGGCTCATGAGCCGCTTCGACCCCAAGGACCTGCAAAGCTCGATGCTGCGCACCCACTGCCAGACCTCCGGCTGGAGCCTGACGGCCCAGGACCCCTACAACAACATCATCCGCACGACGCTCGAGTGCCTCTCGGCCGTGCTGGGCGGCACCCAGTCGCTGCACACCAACTCCTTCGACGAGGCGGTCGGGCTGCCGACCGACTTCTCGGCGCGCATCGCGCGCAACACCCAGCTCGTGGTCCAGGAGGAGTCCCAGGTCTGCCGCGTCGTCGACCCCCTGGCGGGGTCCTACTACGTCGAGGCCCTGACCGACGGGATCATCCGCGAGGCCGGCAAGATCATCGCCGAGGTCGAGGGGCTCGGCGGCATGGCCAAGGCGATCGAGACCGGCATGCCCAAGCTCAGGATCGAGGAGGCGGCCGCCCGCCGGCAGGCCCGCATCGACCAGGGGCTGGACGTCATCGTCGGGGTGAACAAGTACCCGGTCAAGGAGGATGTCAGCCTCGACGTCCTCGAGGTGCCGGCCGCCGTGCGCGATGAGCAGGTCGCGCGGCTGACAGGAGATCCGCGCCGGACGCGACGGCGCCGCCGTCGACCAGGCGCTGGCCGCCGTGGTCAAGGCGGCCGAGACCGGGGGCAACCTGCTTGCGGCCGTCATCCCCGCGATGCGCCTGCGGGCGACGGTGGGTGAGGTCTCCGATGCCCTCGAGAAGGTGTTCGGCCGCTTCGTGGCCACCACCCAGTGCATCTCCGGGGTCTACTCGGCCGAATACGGCGACAGCGAGATCATCCGCGCCATCCGAAAGCGCACCGATCAGTTTGAGGAGCGCGAGGGCCGCCGGCCGCGCATCCTGGTCGCCAAGATGGGCCAGGACGGCCACGACCGCGGCATGAAGGTCATCGCCTCCGGTTTCGCCGACCTCGGCTTCGACGTCGACATCGGGCCGATGTTCCAGACCCCGGACGAGGCGGCCCGCATGGCGGTCGAAAACGACGTGCACGTGATCGGCGTCTCCTCGCTCGCCGCCGGCCACAAGACCCTCGTGCCCGAGCTGGTCAAGGCCCTGAAGCAGGAGGGCGGTGAGCGAGGTCCTGGTGGTGGTGGGGGGGATCATCCCGCCCAAGGACTACGATCTCCTGCGCGCCGCCGGCGCCGCCTGCGTCTTCGGCCCGGGCACCCCCGTGACCGACTCGGCCAACCAGGTGCTGAACGCCCTCGAGAGGAAGGCGGGATGAAGCGTTTGGTTGGTTCAATTGGTTCAAATGGTTTGGATTGGTTTGGATTGGTTCCATTGGTTAACTAATTGAACCAATAGAACTAATCAGAACTGTTCCACTAAAACCAATAGAACAAATGCAACCAACTAAATTCTTTCTGCGTTCTTTATGAACTCTATCGACCCGACGCCCTACATCGAAGGCGTGCTTGCCGGCGACCGGCGGGTGCTCGCGAAGACCATCACGCTGCTCGAAAGCGCGCGCCCGGACCACCGCGAGGCCGCGCGCGCGGTCATGGCCGCGCTGCTCCCGCACGCCGGCGGGGCCGTGCGCCTGGGGATCACCGGGGTCCCGGGGGTGGGCAAGAGCACCTTCATCGAGAGCTTCGGGACCCTGCTCGTCGAAAAGGGCCACCGCGTGGCGGTCCTGGCCGTCGACCCCAGCAGCGCGCGCAGCGGCGGCAGTGTCATGGCCGACAAGACCCGCATGGAGCGGCTCTCCACCCGGCGCGAGGCCTTCATCCGGCCCTCGCCCTCGGGCGGGACGCTCGGCGGGGTGGCGCGCAAGACCCGGGAGGCCATGCTGGTGTGCGAGGCGGCGGGCTTCGACGTCGTCATCGTGGAGACGGTCGGGGTCGGCCAGTCGGAGGCCGCCGTGGCCTCGATGGTGGATTTCTTCCTGGTGCTGCTGCTGGCCGGGGCCGGCGACGAGCTGCAGGGCATCAAGAAGGGGATCCTGGAGCTGGCCGACGCCCTGGCGGTCAACAAGGCCGACGGCGACAACCGGGCGGCGGCCGAAAAAGCCGCCCGGACCTACGCCATGGCCCTGCACCTGCTCCAGCCCTCCTCGCCCGACTGGACCCCGCCGGTGCTGACCTGCAGCGCCCTGGAGACGGCCGGGGTCGCAAAGATCTGGGAGTGCGTGGGCGACCACCGCGCCGCACTCGAGCGCACCGGCGAGCTGGAGCGCCCGGCGCCGCCGGCAGGCCCTCGGCTGGATGTGGTCGCTGATCGAGGAGGGCCTCAAGGAGCGCTTCACCCACCACCCGAAGGTCAAGCAGCGGCTTGCCGGCATCGGCCGCGAGGTGGAAGGCGGCCGCCTCGCGCCGATCGCCGCCGCCGAACAGCTGCTTTTTTTGCTTGACAATAATTCCCAGTGAGGATTTATTGAATTTTTTCAAAGGCCGATCAAATAGCTGGCCGGCGACTCGTGTGCCATTCGGCGGGGCCGGATCGAGCTTGCCATATAGTTGCATAATTCAAGTGGGTTATCCGGAACCCGCCATTCGTCGAGGGAATCTCCGGCAACTCACCCAGGAAAGGACGCGGGCATGGGCATCACCGAAGACAAGATCAAGGACCTCAAGGCGCGCGAAGCCAGAATCCTCAAGATGGGCGGCGACAAGGCCGTGGCTCAGCACAAGGAGAAGGGCAAACTCACGGCCCGGGAGCGCCTGGGCCTGCTCTTCGACCCGGGCAGCTTCCGCGAGCTCGACATGTTCGTCACCCACCGCTGCACCAACTTCGGGATGGAGAAGGTCGAGATCCCCTCCGACGGCGTCGTGACCGGCCACGGCCTGGTCGACGGCCGGCCGGTGTTCGCCTTCGCCCAGGACTTCACCGCGCGGGCCGGCAGCCTCGGGGAGATGCACTCGAAGAAGATCTGCAAGGCCATGGACCTTGCGCTCAAGGCCGGGGTGCCCTTCGTCGGCATGAACGACTCGGGCGGGGCGCGGATCCAGGAGGGGGTGGACGCCCTTTCCGGCTACGGCCAGATCTTCTTCCGCAACTCGGCCGCCTCCGGGGTCATCCCCCAGATCTCGGCCATCATGGGGCCGACGGCGGGCGGGGCGGTCTACTCCCCGGCCATGACCGACTACGTCTTCATGGTCAAGAACACGAGCTACATGTTCATCACCGGCCCGGAGGTGATCAAGGCCGTCACCGGCGAGGTCATCAGCTTCGAGGACCTGGGCGGGGCCAAGACCCACAACGAGAAGAGCGGAGTGGCCCACTTCGCCTGCGAGAGCGACGCGGACTGCATCGCGCAGATCAGGCGGCTGCTCGCGTACCTTCCGGCCAACAACATGGAGGACCCCCCCCTTGTCGCCGGCGGCGACGACCCGCGCCGGACGGCGCCCGAGCTCGACGCCATCATCCCCGACAGCCCGGGCCGGGCCTACGACATGAAGCAGGTGATCGCCGCCATCGTCGACAACGGCGAGTTCTTCGAGCCGCACCAGTACTTCGCCCAGAACATGATCGTGTGTTTTGCGCGTCTGAACGGCCGTACGGTCGGGATCATCGCCAACCAGCCGAAAATGCTCGCGGGCTGTCTCGACATCAACGCCTCCGACAAGGCCACGCGCTTCATCCGCTTCTGCGACGCCTTCAACATCCCGCTGCTCACCATCGCCGACGTCCCCGGCTACCTGCCGGGCAGCCACCAGGAGTGGGGCGGGATCATCCGCCACGGCGCGAAGCTCCTGTGGTGCTACTCCGAGGCCACCGTCCCGAAGCTTTTGCTGGTCACCCGCAAGGACTACGGCGGCTCCTACCTCGCCATGTGCTCGCGGGACCTCGGCGCGGACATGGCCTTTGCCTGGCCGACGGCGGAGATCGCCGTGATGGGCGCCGAGGGGGCGGCCAACATCATCCACCGCAAGGAGATCACGGAGGCCGCGGACCCCGTGGCCAAGCGCAAGGAGAAGATCGCCGAGTACGATGCGCTCTTCGCCAACCCCTATGTGGCCGCAAGCCGCGGCTACATCGACGCGGTCATCCTGCCGAGCGAGACCCGGCCGCGGCTGATCGACGCGCTCGAGGCCATGTGCGCCAAGCGCGAGCTGCGCCCGCCCAAGAAGCACGGGAACATCCCCATGTGATCGTCGGGGTCGACCCGTCGCCGGTCGCCTTCCGAACGCGGGGGGCGGCGAACCGGCGAACCGGCGGACCTGGGGCCGGCCGACCGCAGACTTTTTGACGAGGACACCATGAACGAAAAGCAGAAGAAGATCACCGCGGCCATCGCCGCCGTCATGCACTACCTGCAGGAGGAGGCCGAGTCGGCCGCGCTCGAGGCCGTCCCGGTCGCCGCCGCGCCGGCAGGCCCGAAGCTGTGGGCCCTGAACGGCCGCCAGACCCAGATGCAGCTGCGCAACCTGATGCAGCTGCGCAGCCTCGGCCGTTGAGCGCCAGTTCGAACCATCGCGAATCGCCGCGGGGGACAGGGTTCTCCCGTCGCCGCCAAAGTCTATAAAGGAGATCAAAGAGATGAGCAACCACACCGCCGTCAAGATGACCAAGATGAACTACGACCCCAAGCGCCCCAAGGCCGAGAACCCGATCAAGATCGAGGACCTCTCCCTGCGCGACGGGCACCAGTCGCTGTTCGCCACCCGCGGCCGGACCGAGGACATGCTGCCGGTGGCCGAGATGATGGATGAGGTCGGCTTCTGGGCCATGGAGGTCTGGGGCGGGGCCACTTTCGACACCATGCACCGCTTCCTGAACGAGGACCCCTGGGAACGGATCCGCACCCTCAAGAAGTACATCAAGAAGACCCCCTTCTCGATGCTCCTGCGCGGCCAGAACCTGGTCGGCTACCGCAACTATGCCGACGACGTCGCCAAGGTCTTCGTCGAGCGCGCGGCGGCGAACGGCATGGACATCTTCCGCACCTTCGACGCCCTGAACGACTACCGCAATTTCGAGGTCGTCGTCCCGGCCATCAAGGCTGCCGGCAAGCACTTCCAGGGCTGCATCTGCTACACCCTGACCGAGGCGCGGCTGGGCGGGGAGGTCTACAACACCGACTACTACGTCAAGAAGGCCAAGGAGCTCGACGCCATGGGCGCCGACACCATCTGCATCAAGGACATGGCCGGCCTGATCGCCCCCTACGACGCCTACGAGCTGATCGTGGCCCTTAAAAAAGCGGTCAAGCAGCCCATCCACCTGCACAGCCACTTCACCTCGGGCATGTCGGCGCTCTCCATGCTGAAAGCGGTCGAGGCGGGGGTGGACATCATCGACACGGTCATGGCGCCCTACGCCTACCGCACCGCACACGCGGCCCTCGAACCCCTGGTGATGACCCTGCTCGGCACCAACCGCGACACGGGCTTCGACATCAAGAAGCTCGCGGCGATCAACGAGGTGCTCGAAAGGGAAGTCATGCCCAAGTACAAGCACCTGCTCGACGACACCAAGACGAGTATCATCGACATCAACGTCCTGCTGCACCAGACCCCGGGCGGGATGCTCTCCAACCTGGTCAACCAGTTGAAGCAGATGGACGCCGTCGACAAGATCGACGCCGTCTTCGCCGAGCTGCCGCGGGTGCGCAAGGACTTGGGCCAGATCCCGCTCGTCACCCCCACCAGCCAGATCGTGGGCGTGCAGACGGTCAACAACGTGCTCTTCGACACCCCGACCGAGCGCTACAAGATGATCACCGACCAGGTCAAGGACCTGTGCTTCGGGCTTTACGGCAAGACCGCGGTGCCGATCGACCCGGAGGTCCAGAAAAAGGCCTTGAAGGGTTACGCCCGCGGCGAAAAGCCCATCACCGCCCGCGCCGCCTCGGTGCTCGAGCCCGAGCTCGCCAAGGCCAAGGAGGGCATCAAGGGCCTGGCCAAGGACATCGACGACGAGCTGGTCTATGCCCTCTACCCGGTCA
This sequence comes from uncultured delta proteobacterium, assembly GCA_963716785.1. Classification (GTDB taxonomy): domain Bacteria; phylum Desulfobacterota; class Desulfobacteria; order Desulfobacterales; family SpSt-501; genus SpSt-501. The sequence goes on from CAVQUW010000040.1 coordinate 27,160, forward strand.
CCGGCCAGAAGTTCCTGAAGTGGAAGTACGGCAAGGAGGCCCCGCCGGCCGAGGTCATGCCGATCAGCATGGAGGAGGTCCGCAAGCAGGACGAGATCGTGCGCAAGGCCAAGGCCGGGCTGCTGGTGGAAAAACCCGTGAAGAAGGCGCCTGCCGCGAGCGAGAACTTGCGCAAATTCAACGTCTTCGTGGACGGGGAATACTTCGAGGTCGGGGTCGACGCGCTTGGCGGCGCGCCCGTGGTGCGGCCTGCGGCCGCTTCGGCTCCCGCCCCGGTAAAGGCCCCCGCTCCGGCCCCCGCCGCGGCTCCGGCCCCCGCCCGCGGCTCCCGCAGCCCCCGCAGCCCCCGCAGCCGCCCCGGCCCCGACGGCCGACACCACGGGGACCCCGATGGCCGCGCCCATGCCGGGGATGATCGTCAAGTACCTCAAGAACGTCGGCGATAAGGTCAGCGAGGGCGAGCCCATCTGCGTCCTGGAAGCCATGAAGATGGAAAACGCCCTGCCCGCACCGGTCTCCGGCACCGTCAAGGCCATCAACTTCAACAGCGGCGACACGGTCCAGAAGGGCGACGTGCTGGCGGTGGTCGGATAGAAACCATTCAAAGGGTTCGAAGGGTTTGATTGGTTTAATTGGTTAACCAATGGAACCAATAGAACCAATCAAACCAATGGAACCCTTTGTATTTCTGAGCGGCAGGCGGAGCTTAAGATGAAAATCCACGAATACCAGGCGAAGGAGCTGTTCCGGCGCTACCAGATCCCCATCCCCGCCGGCGGGGTGGCCTTCGGGGCCGAGGAGGCCCTCAAGACCGCTGCGGGCCTCGGCGGCTACCCGGTGGTGGTCAAGGCCCAGATCCACGCCGGCGGCCGCGGCAAGGGCGGGGGAGTCAAGCTCGCGCGCTCGGCCGAAGAGGTGCGGGCCGTTGCGGGCGAGATCCTCGGCATGACGCTCGTCACCCACCAGACCGGGCCCGGGGGGCAGCTGGTGCGCAAGGTCCTGGTCGAGCAGGGGCTCGACATCCGCAAGGAGCTCTACCTGAGCCTCGTCGCCGACCGCGCCACGGCCAAGATCGTGATCATGGCGAGCGAGGCCGGCGGGATGGACATCGAGGAGGTGGCCGCCAAGACCCCTGAGAAGATCATCAAGGCCTTCGTCAACCCCCTGCTCGGGATCCAGGGCTACCACTGCCGCAAGATCGCCTACGGGCTCAACCTCCCGCCGGCGCCCCTGAAAGCCTTCATCCCCATGCTCCAGAACCTCTACCGGCTCTTCGTCGACTACGACTGCTCGCTGGTGGAGGTCAACCCGCTGGTCATCACGGCCGAGGAGAAGGTGCTGGCGCTCGACGCCAAGGTCAACTTCGACGACAACGGCCTCTTCCGCCACAAGGAGATCCTGGCTTATCGCGACTGCGACGAGGAGGACCCGCTCGAGGTCGAGGCCTCCAAGTTCAACCTCAACTACATCAACCTCGACGGCAACATCGGCAACATGGTCAACGGCGCGGGGCTCGCCATGGCCACCATGGACCTGATCAAGCAGGCCGGCGCGGAGCCCGCCAATTTCCTGGACGTGGGCGGGGGCGCCAGTGCCGAGATGGTGGAAAACGGGTTTCGCATCATCTTGAGCGATGCGAACGTCAAGGGGATCCTCATCAACATCTTCGGCGGCATCCTGCGCTGCGACACCCTGGCCACGGGTGTGGTTGAGGCGGCGCGCAAGACCGGGATCAAGGTGCCGGTGGTGGTGCGCATGGAGGGCACCAACGTCGAGGAGGGCCGCCGCATCCTGGCCGAGTCGGGGCTGAACCTGGTGACCGCCGCGGACTTGAAGGACGCCGCCGCCAAGGTGGCCGCGCTGGTGGCGAAGTAAGTTGAGATGGTTTGATGGTTTGATAGTTAGGATAGTTGGGATCGTTTCACAAAACGCTGATCCGTATTGGTTCATTGGTTTGATTACGTTCGATTGGTAACCAATCGAACCGATCAACCAATGGAACCAATTAAACCATTCAACCTTTAACCATCCTAACGATCCAACCTCCAACAAAGGAACAAACCGTGGGCATCTTCGTCGACAAGAACACGCGTGTGGTGGTGCAGGGCATCACCGGGAAAGAAGGGCAGTTCCACACCCGCCACTGTGCGGCCTACGGGACGCAGGTCGTGGCCGGGGTGACCCCGGGCAAGGCCGGCCAGGACATGGACGGGATCCCCATCTTCAACACCGTGGCCGACGCGGTCGCCAAGACCGGGGCGGATTGCAGCCTGATCTTCGTCCCGCCGGCCTTTGCCGCGGATGCGGTCCTGGAGGCCGTCGATGCGGGGGTGGGCGTGATCGTGGCCATCACCGAGGGCATCCCGGTGCTCGACATGATGAAGGTCAAGAACACCATCGAGGGGCGGAGCGTGCGCCTGATCGGCCCCAACTGCCCGGGCATCATCACCGTCGGCGAGGCCAAGATCGGCATCATGCCCGCTCCGATCCACAAGCCGGGCGGGCCGATCGGCGTGGTGTCGCGCTCCGGGACCCTGACCTACGAGGTGGTGCACCAGCTGACCCGCCAGGGGATCGGCCAGACCACCTGCATCGGCATCGGCGGGGACCCCGTCGCCGGCACCAGTTTCGTGGATTGCCTGGCGGCCTTCGAGCAGGACCCCGCCACGACCGGGGTGGTCATGGTGGGGGAGATCGGCGGCAACGCCGAGGAGACCGCCGCGGAGTTCGTCCGGGCCCACATGCAAAAGCCCGTGGTCGGCTTCATCTCCGGGCTCACCGCGCCCCCGGGGCGGCGCATGGGGCACGCCGGGGCCATCATCAGCGGCGGCAGCGGCACGGCCGGGGCCAAGATCGAGGCCATGAAAGCCGCCGGGATCCACGTCTGCGAGGACCTGGGCCGCCTGGGGGAGATGTGCAAGGAAGTGTTCAAGTAGGTTGGGATCGTTTGGATAGTTGAGATCGTTGGGAACGTTGGGGGGTGAGGCGTTTGATTGGTTTCATTGGTATTATTGGTTAACCGATGGAACCAATAGAAACAACCCAACCAATCGAACAATCGAACTCATTTTTTCAACTTGAAACTTTAACACTTTAAACTTAAAACCATCCCTTACCCATGCACGAAATGGGCATTGCGCTGCAGATCATCGAGATCGCCGCAGCCTCGATTCCGGCGGAGATGAAGCCGGTCAAGGTCGCGCGGGTGAACCTCAAGATCGGAAAGCTTGCGGCGGTGGTGCCCGACAGCCTGCGCTTTTGCTTCGACGCGGCCAGCCGCGACACGGAGCTGGCCGGGGCCGAGCTCGCCATCGAGGAGGTGCCGGTGACGGCCCTCTGCCGGGAGTGCGGCGAGCGCTGGGAGATCACCGAGCCGGTGTTCACCTGCCGGGTCTGCGAGGGCGGGTCGCTCGAGATCCTCTCGGGCCGCGAGTTGGATATCGTTTCGATCGAAGTCGCCGAGGAAGGGGCCCCCGATGCCGGTCAAACCGGATAAAACCACGACCATCAAGGTGGTCAGCCGCGTGCTGGCCGTCAACGAGCGCATGGCCGAGCAGAACCGCCGACGGTTCGCCGAAAAGGGCGTCTTCGTGGTGAACGTCATGAGCTCGCCCGGCTCGGGCAAGACCGCGACACTCGTGCGCACGCTCGAGCGCCTCATGCCGCAGCTCAAGGCGGCGGTGATCGTGGGCGACGTCGCCACCACCCACGACGCGGACCGGCTGGCCGTTACCGGCGCCCCGGTGGTGCAGGTGAACACCGACGCCTTCGGCGGGGACTGCCACCTCGCCGCCCACGTGATCGAGAAGGCCGCCGACGACCTCGACCTCGAGGGGCTTGAGCTTCTGATCGTCGAGAACGTGGGCAACCTGGTCTGCCCGGCCGAGTTCGACATCGGCGAGGACGCCCGCGTGGTGGTGCTGAGCACGACCGAGGGCGAGGACAAGCCGGTCAAATACCCCACCATGTTCCGGGTCTGCGATGCGGCCATCCTGAACAAGATCGACCTTCTGCCGCACCTGGACTACGATCGGCAGGCCGCCGTGGACTACATCCGTCAGGTGCACCCCGGCATGCCGGTCTTCGAGCTCTCCGCCCGCACGGGCGAGGGGATGGAGGCCTGGGTCGAGTGGCTGAAGTCCCGTGTCGCGGCCAAGAAAACCAGATAAACCAGCCCCGGACCCCCACAGACGAGTTTTCCCGGCCGGAAGTCCGTCCGGCCGGGAAAACTTGTTTTATTTGGGGCCGTGAGTGTGCGACACTGATTCTGTTTTTTTATTCTTTCAGCTGTGCGCTTCGGCCGTGGCGCTTTTCCAGAAGGGCGACATCTGCCTCAGCCGCGCGATGATCGGCGGCAGCTTCTCGAGCACCGCGTCGATCTCCGCCCCCGTGGTGTAGCGGCTCAGGCTGAAGCGGATCGACCCGTGGGAGGCCGTGAACGGCACCCCCATGGCGCGCAGCACGTGGGAGGGCTCGAGCGACCCCGAGGTGCAGGCCGAGCCCGAGGAGGCGCAGATCCCGTGCTCGTTCAGCATCAGCAGGATCGATTCCCCCTCCACGTATTCGAAGGAGACGCTCGAGGTGTTGGGCAGGCGGTTTTCGCGGGTGCCGTTGACGAGCACGTTCGGGATTTTTTCGAGGATCGTGTCCTCCAGCCGGTCCCTGAGCTCGCGCACGCACTCGTAGTCGCCGGCCTGAAGGTGGTGCAGCGCGAGCTCCGCCGCCTTGCCCAGGCCGACGATGGAAGCCGTGTTCTCGGTGCCGCCGCGCCGGCCGCGCTCCTGGTGGCCGCCGATCATGAACGGCGCAAAGCGGGTGCCCTTGCGGATGTAGAGCGCCCCCACCCCCTTGGGGGCGTGGATCTTGTGCCCGGAGATGGAGAGCATGTCCACCCCGGTGCGGCCGACGTCGATCGGGATCTTGCCGACGCTCTGGACCGCGTCGGTGTGAAAGACGATCCCGCGTTGCTTGACCTCGGCGGAGACCTCCTCGATCGGGAAGATGACCCCGGTCTCGTTGTTGGCCCACATCAGGCTGACGACGGCGGTGTCGTCGCTCAGCTGGTCGTAGAGGTAGTCCGTATCCAGGCGCCCCTCGCGGTCCACCGGCACGAAGGTCACCCGGAAGCCTTTCTTGGCGAGCGATTCGTACAGGCTTTTGATCGCCGGGTGCTCGACGCGCGAGGCGACCAGGTGCCGCCGGCCCGGTTGGGACTCGATGGCGGCGCGGATGGCGGTGGAGTCGCTCTCGGTGCCGCAGCTGGTGAACACGATCTCCTCGGGGGCGGCGCCGATCAGCCGCGCAACGCTCGCCCGGGCCTGCTGGATCCGCTCGGCCACCAAGTTGGCGAAGCTGTACATGCTCGACGGGTTGCCGTAGTTTTCGGTGAAGAAGGGCGTCATGGCCGCCACCACCTCCGGGTCCACCTTGGTCGTGGCGTTGTTGTCCAGGTAGACGATGTTCATCACTGCACCTCCTCGACCACGAGCTCGGGGCTCACCAGCTCCCGCAGCTTGGACTCCACGTAGTGTTTGAGGGTCACGTGGGAGCGGGCGCAGGAGGCGCAGGTGCCTTTCATGCGCACGATCACGCGGGTGCCGTCGACATCCACCAGCTCCAGATGGCCGGCGTCGCGCTTGAGCGTCGGGTTGATCTCGCGCTCGATGCTCTCCTCGATCAGCTTGATCTTCTGCAGGTTGGTCAACGGCTTGGGCTTGATCGGCGTCAGGCGCGGGCTGCCGGAAACCTGGTCGATGATCGCCTGGATGCCCTCGTGGCACTTGCCGCAGCCGCCGCCGGCCTTGATGTAGTCGGTCACGTCCTCGATGGTCTTCAGCTGGTTTTCCCGCACCACGCGCTCGATTTCGCGGTCGGTGACCCCGAAGCACTCGCAGACGATCTCCCCCTCGACGACCTTCGTCGGGTTCGCCGCGGTGGCAGGCGATGGCTTTCTCGAGCGCCTCGCGGCCCATCACCGAGCAGTGCATTTTCTCCTTGGGCAGCCCGCCCAGGAACTGGGCAATGTCGTCGTTGGTGATCTTGGCGGCCTCCTCGAGGGTCTTGCCGATCACCATCTCCGTCAGCGCCGAGGAGGAGGCGATGGCGCTGGCGCAGCCGAAGGTCTGGAACTTGGCGTCCTTGATGCGGCCGTCTTCGCCGAGCTTGAAGTAGAAGGTGCAGAGCGTCGCCGCAGGCGATGGAGCCGACCTCGCCCACGCCGTCGGCGTCCTCAATCACGCCCACGTTGCGCGGGTTGAGAAAGTGGTCCTTGACTTTTTCGGTGTATTCCCACATGGCTGCCTCCTGGTTGGTGTCGGACTCCGGTCGGGAATTTCCCGCAGCGTGCTGCCGGGTGCCTGTCGTCGTGCCCCCCATAATAACCACGGCTGCGGGATTTTAAAGTGAGCCGCCGCCCGTTTTTCGGAAACCTTCTCAGTCGGGGCGGTATAGATCTTGTCATCCGCCTCGATCTTCTGGTACCCTGAACCGGTGGCGGTCACTGAGGAGAGCCGCGGCGGTGACGCCCCCCTTGTGTTCTTGAAACGTTTGGCCACAGGCCCCGAGGTTCGCGACCTCCCCGCGGCTTGAACCTGTCGCTGCGAGGTGCCCCATGCCGTCCAATGTCCGGCCCGCTATGTTCGCGGGCAGTTGGTACCCCGCTCAGGCCGCGGAGTGCGAGCGGGAGATCGAGGGCTTTATTGCCGCCGGAGGGGTCGCGCCGCCGCGCAACGCGAACCCGGTCGGCGGGGTGGTGCCCCATGCCGGCTGGTATTTTTCCGGCCGCATCGCGTGCAACGTGATTCGCTGTCTCAAGCCGGGCGACGGTTCGGAGCCGGAGGTGGTCCTGGTCTTCGGCATGCACCTGCACTCCGGGTCGCCGAACACCATGATGACCCGCGGTGCCTGGGAGACGCCTTTCGGGCCGATCCCGGTCGCCGAGGATCTGGCCGCCGAGCTCGCCGGGCGGTTCCCCTTCCGGATCGAGACGACGCAGCGCTTCGCCCAGGACAACACGGTCGAGCTGCAGCTGCCGTTCATCAAGTATTTCTTCCCGTCCGCGAAGGTCCTGGCCCTCGGGGTCCCGCCCGTCCCCGAATCCCTTGACGTCGGTGCGGCGGCGGCGGAAATCGGTCTGCGGCTCGGTCTTTCGGTCCGGGTGCTCGGGTCCACCGACCTCACCCACTACGGCAGCAATTACGGGTTCACCGGCCACGGCACAGGTGCCGCGGCCGTGGATTGGGTGCGGCGGGAAAACGACCGCAGGGTCATCGAGGCCTTGCTGAGTCTGGATGCGGAAGGGGTGATCGCCGAGGCGACCGCCAACCGGAGCGCCTGCTGCCCCGGGGCCGCCGCCGCCGCGATCGCTGCCGGCAAAAAGCTGGGCGCCCGGCAGGCGGAGTCCGTCGGTTATGCCACCAGCTTCGAACGCAGTCCGGGGGAGAGTTTTGTCGGGTACGTGGGGATTGTCTTTTGACACGTAAGTCAGGCGGGGTCTGAAAAAAATCGGGGCGGTATGAGGCCGGCGCTGTGAATTTTCCGCATCCGGGCGGCCGTGGCATCTTCAGGATCGGTGGCGTGTGGTTCCCGCCAGAGTCCCGCCACCTTGGGTACAGCATGTGCCCGTTACCGCCCTGCGCATCGAACCGCGGAAAAGCTCGAGGTCACCCCTTTGTTATCCCGGTATCTGTTCTCCTCCTCAGCGACGCGCAAGCCAACCTCCGAAATCGAGCCATTCCGGGATCACGCCGCCTACCGTGATGAGTGCACCAGGCTTTTCGGCGTCGCGCCGAAAACATCCGGGTGCCGGTGACTTCGAACCAAGCCGGCTTGCCGCCCGTTTCCGAACGGCTACCGCCCCGATTTTCAGACCCCATATTCATCCCTGATTTTTTTGGAGAAAGCAAGAAAAAAGTCACTTGGTGCTAATTAGGGGACGTTCTTTAATATATTAATTTATTGCGGCTCGATCGACAAGCCCTCGTCAAATGCCAGCTGCCGTCCTCTGCGGACCGCGTGGCTCACGGCTGCCTGTTTCAGCTGCAGGCGTTCGGCCAAGTCGGTCTGGCGAATGCCGAGCTCCCGGGTCGCCCAGTAGCACAGAAGGCTTCTGGCCCGGCTGATTTTTCGGCTCCTGTCATTAACCACCACCCGTTCGGCGGGCACCCCCGTAAGCTCGGCGACCCGCGCGAGCAGCCAGTTGAAATCTCGCCCCGTTGCGGCCAGTCGATACCGTCGCTCCAAGCGCTCCTTGGATGCGGCCAGCACCTCCTCAAGGAAGTCGCCATCACCCAGGATGCGCTCATCGCCCTTCTGGTACACATGGGCTCGGCGTAACGCCTTGACTGCCGACCACCCCCCTGCGCTGCGAATCAATCCGCCGCCCGCCAGATCAGGGCGACTCCCCATCTCGATGCCCTTTTCCACGAACCCCTCATATTTTTGACGCGCCAGTCGGGGTTTTGCGGCGAACAGTTTCAGGACGTAGTCGATATCCTGCCAATCCGCTTTCCGGGTGCCCAGGATAACCGCATGGCCGCAAAAAGGGAAATCGGCGAGCCCGGTGTAGGAATCGACCATTCCGGCCCTGAGCGGGTTCAGGTGAATGTAGCGCAACAATTCAAGCAGGTAATTGTCCTCCTGGCACAGAATTGATTTGTAGCGGTTTTGAAACAGATGCCCGCTGCGATCGTGGCGCCGGTTAAAATTCACGGCATAGCCGGTCAGGAGCCGCCGCATGAGCATGGAAATAGGGGCCGTTCCGCTGCGGAGCAGCAGGTGAAAGTGATTGGGGACCAGGGCCCAGGCATAGCAGGCGGTGCGGTATTCCTCGAGTAGCCCGCCGAGGCGCTCCATGAACCGGTACCGGTCGGTGTCGTCCAAGAAGATCGCTCGCCGATTGATCCCGCGCGCTATCACATGCTGCAGTGCCCCTGGCGCATCGATTCGAGACTTGCGTGGCATGAAGGCTTTTTCGCAGATCTTCGGCTGAAAATCAATTAATATTTTAATGTACGTCCCTCTTATCTTGTATGCAAAAAGGGATTGATCTCTGTTGAAAAATTGGATAAAATTAAGGAATTATAATTTTTTTAATTATTTGTGGGTATTCGGAGGATGAGATTCGCATGAACATCTGTATCGTCGGGACCGGGTACGTCGGGTTGGTGACCGCTGCCTGTTTGGCGGAGATGGGCAACCACATCGTCTGTATCGACTCCAACCCCGAGATTATCGACGGGCTCAAGGGCGGGCGGGTGCACATCTTCGAGCCCGGCCTCGAGGCACTGGTCCAGCGCAACACGGCTGAAGGCCGCCTGCGGTTTTCGGTGGATCTCAAGGAGGGCCTGGAGCAGGGGTTGTTCGTGTTCAACTGCGTCGGCACCCCGCCCCGCGAGGACGGCTCCTGCGATCTGTCCCAGGTGCGGGAGGTGGCCCGTCGGATCGGCGAGCTCATCACCGAGTACAAAATCATCGTCAACAAGTCCACGGTGCCGGTGGGCACGGCCGACCTGGTGGCGCGCATCGTCACGGAGGGGGTTTCCCGCCGTGGCCTGAATGTCGAGTTCGACGTCGTCTCCAACCCCGAGTTTCTCAAGGAGGGCGATGCGGTCAACGACTTCATGAAGCCCGACCGTATCATCGTGGGCACCGACAACGTGCGCACCGCCAAGCTGCTGGAGGCGCTCTACGCGCCGTTTGCCCGCAGCCGGGACAAGATGGTGGCGATGGGGGTGCGCAGCGCGGAGCTGACCAAGTACGCCGCCAACTGCATGCTGGCCACCAAGATCTCCTTCATCAACGAGATCGCCAACATCTGCGAGCGTGTCGGCGCCGACGTGAGCGCGGTGCGGCGCGGTATCGGCTCCGACCACCGCATCGGCTATCACTTCATCTACCCGGGGATCGGCTACGGCGGTTCGTGCTTCCCCAAGGATGTCAAGGCGCTGATCACCACCGCCCTGGAAAGCGGCTACGAGCCGGAGCTGATCCGTGCCGTGGACGCCGTGAACCATCGCCAGAAGCAGGTCCTGGCCGCCAAGATCAGCGCCTACTTCGGCGAGCAGGGCGGTGTCGCGGGCAAGGTGCTGGCGATTTGGGGCCTGGCCTTCAAGGCCAACACCGACGACATGCGCGACGCCTCCTCGCTCGCCGTCATCGCGGCGCTGACCGCGGCGGGCATGGAGGTGCGGGCTTTCGACCCGGTGGCCGGGGAGCGGGCCGCGGGGCTTTTGAAGGCGAACCCGCGGGTGCGGATCTGCGAGGAGCAGTACCAGACCCTCGCGGGCGCCGATGCCCTGGCGGTGGTGACGGACTGGAACCAGTTCCGCAACCCTGATTTCAACCGCATGAAACAGCTGCTGAAGGCGCCGGTCCTCTTCGACGGCCGCAACCTCTACGACCCGGAGGTGGTCGCCGGCCAGGGGTTCGCCTACTTCGGCATCGGTCGCCCGTCAGCGCCCTCCACGATCTGAGCCCGACAGCGGCCGGCGGCGGCCTCGGCGCCCGGCAGACACCCCGGCCGGGGCCGTGTCCGCCGTTTCCCTCACTCCCGGCCCCCGTGCGGCGCCGCACGCAACTCCACCCCCGCCCCCGGCCTCAGCCGCCGGCCCACCGCCCGACGGGCCGACGGGCCGACGGGCCGACGGGCTGACCGGCCGACGGCCTATTTCATCGTCTGCAGGTACGAGCGCAGGTTGACGGGTTTGCCGATCAGTTCCAGCTTGCGGCGAATGTTGTAGCGGTGGTACTCGATGGTCTTCACCGACAGGTTCAGGTAGCCGGCGATCTCCTTGTTGCTCTTGTCGAGCTTGATGAAGTTGGCGACCTGGATTTCCGTGGGGGTGAAGCTGTACAGCTTGTCCGAAAGGACTTTGGCAAAAGGCGAGGCCACCTCCTTGATGTTGGTCTCGATGATACCGACATAGGCCCGGTGGCGCGCGGAGAGATTGCCTCGCTTGAGCTTCTCGAGATAGGGCAGCACGAGGTCCTTGAGGTGGGTGCCGATCGTCTCCTCGACCTCATGACGGTCCTCCTCGCGTTTCTTGAGCAGGACCTTGAGGGCGGAGTTCACCTCCATGAGGTCGGCGGACTTGCGCTTGAGCTGTTTTTCCTGGGCGCGCAGCGCTTTTTCGACCGCAAGCCGGCGGGCGACCTGCTGCTTGAGCGTGCGGTTGGATTTGAGCAGGGCCGCGGTCCGCTCGGCCACGCGCCGCTCGAGCTCGTCGTTGGCGGCCTTCAGGGCTTCCTCGGACCGCTTGCGCTCGGTGATGTCGATGTGGATCCCGAGGGCCCGCGCCGGCTTCCCGTCCGCCCCCCGCTCCACCACGAGCCCGAAGTCGTGGATCCAGCGCCAGGACCCGTCCCGGGCCGGCATGCGGTACTCGATATCGAAAGGCCCCTTGCCCTCGACCAGCCGCTCCCGGGCCAGGCGCTCGGCCCGGCCGCGGTCCTCGGGGTGGACCTGCTCGCGCCACCACTCGAAGCTCGGCCGCGACGTGTCCGCATCGTAGCCCAGCATCTTGAAGTACTGCGCGTTGCAGAAGACCGCCCCGTTCTGAAGGTCCCAGTCCCACAGCCCGATGTTGGCGCCCTCGGTCGCCATCCGCAGCCGCTCCTCGCTCAGCTTGAGCGCCCGCTCGGCCTGCCGCTGCTCGGTGAGGTCCACGACCTCGCTGACCATGCACGGCCTGCCGTCGATGTCCACGCGCGCGGCCGAGACCATCCCGAAACGAATCTCGCCGGATTTGCGCCGCAGGCGGTACTCGAAGTTGCGCACGATGCCCTGTTCGGACACCGTCCGGACCAGGCGGCTGCGCTCCTCAGGGTCGACCCAGATCCCGAGCTCGTGAGCGGTGCGGCCGATGATCTCCTCGCGGCGGTAACCGGTCAATTCGCTCACGCCGGCGTTGACGTCGATGAAGCGGCCCTCCTCCAGGGTGACGAGGGCCACGGCGTTGGCGCTGGCGTGGAAGCTCGAGGCGAATTTCTGCTCCGAGGCGCGCAGGGCCTCTTCCGCTTTTTTGCGCTCGGTGATGTCGATGTGGATGCCGATGGCCCGCCGGGCGTTGCCGTCGGCGGCGCGCTCGACGACCCGCCCGATGTCGCAGATCCAGCGGAAGGAGCCGTCCTTGCAGCGGATCCGGTATTCCTCCGAGTAGGTGTCGTCGCGCCCGGCCTTCGCGGCCGCGAGCGACCCGAGCGCCCGCTCGCGGTCATCCGGGTGCACCATCTCCAGCCAGCGGTCGTGGCTGAGGACGAATTCGTCGGGGGCGTAGCCCAACATGGTGTAGTAGATGTCATTGCAGTGGATGGGCACCGAATCCGCGTTCCAGTCCCAGAGCCCGAGGGAGGAGCCCTCGGTGGCGAACCGCAGCCGCTCCTCGCTCACTTCGAGCGCCTGCACGGCCTGGCGCTGCTCGGTGAGGTCCACCGCCTGGCTCAGCAGGCAGGGCTTGCCCCTCCACGGAGACCAGCGCCGCCGAGATCAGCCCGGAGCGGAGCTCGCCGGATTTGCGCCGGAAACGGAACTCGTAGTTGCGCACGATGCCCTGCTCGGCGACCAGCCGGATCAGGCGGCGGCGGTCTTCGGGTTCGACCCAGATGTTGAGCTCGTAGGCGCTGTGCCCGATCAGTTCCTCGCGGGGGTAGCCGGTTATTTCGCTGACGCCGGGGTTGACGTCGATGAAGCGGCCTTCCTCCAGGCTGACGATGGCCGCGGCGCCGGCGCTGGCGTGGAAGGTCGTCGGAAAATTTCTGCTCCGAGGCGCGCAGGACCTCTTCGGACTTTTTGCGCTCGGTGATGTCGATGTGGATGCCCAGGGCCCGCCGGGGAGCGCCGGCGGCATCGCGTTCGAGCACCCGGCCGAAGTCCTGGATCCAGCGCCACGACCCGTCCTTGGCCCGCATCCGGTACTCGTCCGAATAGGAGGGGAATGAACCCCTGTCCTCGATCAGCTGCTGCTGCACCTGTTTCTCGGCGCGCCGGCGATCCTCGGGGTGGACGAGCTCTAGCCATTTTTCGTAGGAGGGCACGAACTCCCCGGGTTCGTACCCGAGGATCCGGAAGTACTCCTCGTTGCAGTAAGCCTCGCCGGTGTCGAGGTTCCAATCCCACAGGGCGATGCGCGCGCCCTCGGTGGCCATCCGCAGCCGCTCCTCGCTCACTTTGAGCGCCTGATCGGCCTCCGCGCGGGCGCTCATGTCGACGATGAAGCCGCGCGTTCCGGCCGGAACGCCATCGCGCTCGATGCGACAGGAAATCAGCAGGATCGGGATCGTCCGGCCGTCCCGGCTCCGGGCGCGGTACTCGTTCGGGCCCAGGTACTCGCCGGCCATCACACGGCGGAAGTTGCCCTCGGCGCGGGGGCGGTCCGCGGGTTCGAGGAATTCGAAGGCCGACGGCCGCTCCGGCCAGTCATCCTTCCGGTACCCGAGTTTTTCGATCCCGGCACGGTTGAGGAAGGTGATCCGGCCGGCGCGGTCGGTCTCGAAGACGACTTCCGGCAGGATGTCGGCGAATTCGGCGAACTGGGCCTCGCTGTGCGCGAGCAGTTCCTGGGTGCGGGCCAGATCGGTGAGGTCTTTGAGGTACACGAAGACGCAGCAGGGCGGGCTGAAATCGAACGTGACCTCGTAGGTCCTGGGTTCGGCCGTCGCGGGAACGCCAGGGGGCGGATCCGGCGGAGGCTGCGGCGTTGCGAGAAACAGCGCCGGATGTCCTCGATCATCTCCGGCGCGTCGGCATAGAAGTCGGCGGCCGCCGGCCGCCAGGCTCGCCGTCAGGCGCTCGCCGGCGAGCTCGGCCGCCGCCTGGTTGTAGCCGGCCAGGAGGAATTCGTCCCCGCAGCGGGCCCAGCCGAAGACCGGGGTGAGGCTGTGCGGGTGGACCTGCAGACCCTCCGACTGGGACCAGTGACCGGCCGCCGATGAACTCGGCCGTGTCGTGGATGTCGCGGATGAAGACGATCCGGGTCCCGTCGGACAGGGTGGCCGAGGTGAAGCGGCACATGCGCCGTTGCCCGTCCTTGCGGGTGATCAGCGCTTCGCGGATGCGGACCTGGCCGTCGCGCGGCCCGGCCCCCCGGTGCTCGAGGAGGATCCGGCGATAGGCGGGGTCGGGGTAGAGCGATTCGATCCAGGTCGACACATCCGGGATCTCCTCCCGTCTGAAACCCGACAGGGCCTCGAGCCGGGAGTTGAAAAGCAGGATGCGCCCGGCGGCGTCGTGCACCATGACGCCGTAAGGCGAGTGCTCGATGCAGTCCCGGTAGAGCCGGCTGCCGCTGTGGCCGCTCGCCGCGGGGTTTGTGTCGCTGGAATTACGGTGCTCATCCGTCTCGTCGCCGGTCGCCGGCGGTGGCAGCTTGTCGTCTCCCATGAAGGATGTCACCTCGGCATGCTATGCCATGTACTGCAGATGGGTTTTCAGGTTCACACTGCGCTGCTTGAGCCCCAGTTTCCGGCGGATGTTGTTCCGGTGTACCTCCACCGTGCGGGTGGAGATGCCGAGCATTCAGGCCGATTTGCTTGTTGGTGAGGCTTTGGCGGATCAGGACGGCGACCTTGATCTCGGTCGGCGACAGTTTCTGGTACTGGGGCTTCTGGTGCATGGCAAACGGCGCCGCGGTCTCGATCAGTTTCTGCTCGAGGCGCTGCACCCATGCCTGCTGCTCCTCGGTCAAGGCCGAGTCCTTGAGTCCGGCAATCAGCGGGTCGATCCCCTCGCGCAGGCCGCCCAGGGCCCGTTCCTCCAGTTCACTCAACTCGGCGGCATGGGACCGACGGAGGGTCTCGAGGGCTTGATTCTGTTCGCTGCAGCGTCTTGATTTTCGCCTCGAGCTCCCGCTCCCGCCGCGAGAGTTCGAGGATGGAGCGGTTGTAGTCGGCCGACTGGTCGGAGAGTTTGCGGTGGTGTCGGAGCAGGGCGGTGGTTTTCTGCTCGGCCCGCAGCTTCTCCGCCGCCCATTGTCGGCGGTGCTCCTGCTCCCTCTCCAGGCGCTGCTCCTCGAGCGCGAGCATGCGCGCCAGGGTCGCCATCAGGAAGATCTCGTCGGGGGTGAAGCTGCGATCCTTGTCGTCGAAGATGCTGAACGCCCCGAGCAGCGCCCGGCCGACGAACACCGGCATGGCCAGACTGGACTTCAGGCCGTGGTCGCGCAGCGGAGGGGCGGTGGCGGCCGGCGGGCTTTTTTCCGGGTAGCCGATGCCCGGCTCCGGGCGGGGGCGCGCGGGGGAGAAATCGGCCCACGGCGGGCTCACCCCGGCGGCCTCCGGCCTGAACCACGACGGCAGGTTGCAGGCGGACACGGTGGCGACGTAGTTCCCCTGCGCGTCGCAGCGCTGGTAGATCGAGCCGTGGCTGGCGAGCAGGGTCGGGGCCTGATGGACGATGGCGTGGATGTTCTGCCCGGAGTCCGGCCCAAGGTGGTCGAGCAGGTCGCCGATCAGGCCCGGGCGGAGCGTGGGGTAGGTGTGTCTGGGGGCGGATTTCCCAAGGCGCCGGTAAGGGCGGTCCGGTGGACCGTCGGAATGCTGGGGTGCATGGGGCGTGCCGACGCTCTGTC
>CAVQUW010000041.1:0-21015 GCA_963716785.1 uncultured delta proteobacterium
TATCGATGAGGGTAACTCCAATAAACGGCGCACGGTTCAAGGCGCACGGTTCAAGGTTTAAGCTGCAAGGTGCAAGGTTTAAGGTGCAAGGTACACGCTTCATGCCGCACGGTATACGGCGCACGGCGGAGTGAAAATGGTCTTTCTGTCCCTGCGCCCTGAGCTGTGAACCGTGTGCCATCCTTTTCTTTTCACCATTCCACCCCCAGCATGAGGCAGTTCAAGCCGCTGCCGATGCCCAGAAACCCGACGAAATCCCCGGCGGTGAGGAACCCGCGCTCCTCGGCGATGGCGGCGGTGATCGGAAGCGAGACGGTCCCGACGTTCCCGAGGTAGCGGAAGGTGGTGAAATCCCGCTCCGGGGGTACCCCGATCGCCTCCAGGATGCTGCGCTGGTGAGTGGCGCCCACCTGGTGGCAGATGATCTTGTCCGGCTGCGTGTCCGGCAGACCGAGGGCGGCACGGAATTCGCGGAAGGTTTCGACCCCGAGCGTTACTCCGTGCTGGAGCACCTGCGCCGAGTCGGTCTCGGCCATGTGGCCGGTGCCCCCGGGGATACCCGTGTCCGGACCCCAAGTGCAGAGGCGGTGGTGCTCGGGCGCGCTGCGGACGGCGCCGCCGGCCAGACGACGGCGCTGGGAGGTCTCGGAGGCTTCCGTCAGCAGAACGGCCACGGCGCCTGAGCCGCCGGTCAGCGTTGCGACGGTCTTGCGCAGGGCGTCCATGCCGCGTTCGCGGTTCAGCCGGCCGATGGTCAGGTCGACGATCTCGCGCGCCGACTCGCAGGCGACCACCAACCCGGAACGGATTTGGCCGAGCTCGATGGCGTTGGCGACATGCACCATGCCGTTCAGGACCCCGAGGCAGGCATTGGAGACGTCGTAGACCTGGCACTCGGAAGAGAGGCCGAGCGCGTCGGCGACGGCGCAGGCCGTGGCCGGCTCCAGGTTCTCGCGGCACACGGCCCCGTAAACGAGCATGCCGATCCGCCGGCGGTCGATGCCGGCGGCCTCGATCGCCTTGCGCCCGGCGCGGGCCGCACCCCGGTGCAGCGGAAAGCCCGGGTCCCAGTAGCGCCGCTCGCGGATCCCGGTGATGGTTTCGAGCTGCCCCTTCTGCAGGCGGAGAGCCGTGTAGAGGGGCTCCAGCCGATCCTCGAGGTCCGCCGAGGTCACCACGTTCGGCGGCAGCTCGTAGCCGAACGAGTCAATATGGACGCGTGTGTATTTCATTTTGTCGGTTCCCCTCAGGGGCTGAGAAAAGGCTCGCTGTCAGGCGAAGACTCTATTTTAGGTAAAGACTCAAAAGGGTTCAAGGGGCCGAGGGTTCAAGGGGTCGGGTGAAAAAATGATCAACGCTTCATCTCCCCGGCTCTCCGAACTCACCGATCGGTACCAGACGGATGCCGAAATCCTCCATGCGGTAGATGCTGAGCCCGTCCACCAGCAGGCGGCCCGTGGCCAGGATCACCGGGCGGGGCGCCGCGCCGACGTGCGTGATTGTGGCCTCCACCGTCACGCGGCGGTTGGCGGGGAGGATCTGGCCGCGGTAGACCCAGCGGTGGGTCTGGCCGGTCACCTGCGCGAAGCAGTGGGTTTTTTCAAGCTCCGGCCAGCGTTTCAGGGCGGTGAACTTCAACAACTGGATGAAGGATTCGATCCCGAGCGATCCGGGGCAGACCGGGTCCTGATGGAAGTGGGCCTTGAAGTACCAGTCCGCCGGGTCGATCTCCTTCGAGCCGCGGATGAACCCGAGACCGTGCGCCCCGTCTTCGGGCTGGAAGAGGTCGATGCGGTCGATCATGCGCAGCGCCTTGGAGGGAAAGGCCAGTCCGGACGCCGGCGGGGTCTGCGGGTCCTCCGGGGTCAGCGGCGGTTCGTCTTTGAAAACGACGACGGGGTCGACACCGGCCGCATCGGGCCCCGTCTCCCCGTTCTTGTCCCGCTCGTCGCGGATCCCCTCCTGGCGGGCGAGGGAGGCGCGCGTGAAGAACCCGAAATAGGTCGACCCGTCGTAGACCGGGCCCTGCGCATCGCGGATCTCGAAATCGAAGTGCTCGATGATCATGTCGGTCACTTCCGAGACGTGGGTCAGCCGGGCGCGCATCGCAAGCCGCCCGGTTTCGGCGCTCACGGCGCGGCGGATGGTCCCATAGCCCCCGAGGTTGCGGAAGTGGAGCGGTTTTTCGCTCTTCAGCGCCGAGCCCATGTACGCCGCCAGCCAGCCGCAGGGCTGGAGCGCGGCCTCGAGCAGGACGCAGTAGGGGACGGCCCTGGAGCGCTCCGCGGCAAGGTACCAGGCGCCGGCGGGCACCTCGTATTCGGCTTCGACCCAGCCGCCGGGTTTGAGCACCCAGGGCGGCGGCTCCGAGCGGCGGATGCGGTCGATGAAGAGATAGGGCGGGGCGGGCAGCCGGGCGATGAAACGGCCCTCGTCGAAGGGGCGGTAGGGATCTCCGAAGGCGGCGGAAGGGCGGCCGTTCGCAAACTCGATCAGCTGCTCGCGCTCACAGAGCGGGGCCTGCGGCGCGGGATCGGGTGCGGGCGCGGCAGGGGCGTCCCGCCCGGCCCAGAAGGATTCGACATCGGCGCGCGTCATCCCCGTCAGCTTGAGCGACATGTCGCTGAAACGCACGATGTGGTGCCCGTCGGCGACCATGTCGGCGTCGGCCACCGCAAAGGGCTCCGGCCCGTAGCCGAGCTCCTTGATGTCGACCGCGTACACCACCCTGCGGGTGGCCGGGGTGACCGGCCCGCGGCACTTGAGGGTGGCGGCCAGCCCCGGCACGGGTTCGCAGCACACCCCGGGGCCTTCGGCGACCCAGCCCAGACGCTGCAGGAAGACCCGCAGGGCGTGGCTGCAGCACTCGTACATGAGGGTGCCGGGCATGACCATGTCGTCGACGAAGTGGCAGGTCAGAAACCAGGCGTCGGGGCGGATGTCGGCCTCGGCCCGGATGCGGCCGAGCCCGTAGCGCCCGCCGTGCGGATCGAGCTCGAGCACCCGGTCGATCAGCCGCATGCGGCCGCCGGGCAGCCGCAGGGACTCGGCGAGGGTGATCCCGGAAAACGCCTGCCCGAAGCAGGCCGCAAGGTCCCCGTCCGCGCAGGGCTTCGAGCGCCGGCTCGTCGTAGCGTTTCCGCGGCCATCGGCACCGGGTCGCACCAGTCGGCCGGGCGCCTGCCGGGCAGCGGTCGGCGGTCTTCATCGGTCAGGATGATACCGCCCGATCTTTCGACCTCATCCGCCGTGAAGAACCCGGCGCAGCCCGCGGTCATGGTGATCAGCGGCACGCCCGCGATCGACCCCTTGAAGCGGAACAGGAAGAGCCAGGTCTCCCCCTGGCGCAGGAACTTGTCGATCTCGATCGCGTAGCGGATCGTCTCCCCGGGCTGCGGCAGCCCGCGGTGGAACGCGACCGTGGCGTCGAGCAGCCGGTAGGTGCGCCGGCCGCGCACGAAGAGGTCGATCCCCAGCCAGGCGCACAGGAAGAGGTCGGCCTGCCCGGCCTCGACGGCGATGCAGACCGGCGCGCGGCCGCCGTCCAGGTACCAGGCGCCGGGGAGCACGTCGTGCTCGGTGACGATTTTGCCCGGGCCGAGCGCGCCCTTGCGGCCCTCGATCGTGAGGATGCGGTCGACCAGCATCAGGGGCTCGTCGGGCAGCCGCACGCGGGCCTTGAAGCCGTCCACCTCGGCGAACTCCGGCCCGAGCACCCGGGCGGCCGAGCCGCGGGCGAACTCCAGGCACTGCTTCCGCGTGAAGGCCGGGAGCGGCGGCCGGCCCGCGGCCGGGGCGAAGGCGCCGGCCAGGCGCATCAGCCGGGACTGGATCTCGATCGCCTCGGCGCAGGCGCGGGTCATCTCGGAGGAGGCCTCGAGAAAAGCGGTGTGGGCGCGCGCTGTCGCTTCGCTGACGGAGGCGAGGTCCTGCAGAAGGCCGGCCGGTTGGGTCGGGGCCGGGGCCGGTGGCGCGTGCTCCCGCGGCGCGGGGGGCGCCGGGGAGGGTGGCGTCGGCGGCGGCGCCGGGGCGGCAGGGGCAGGCGGAAAGAGGAGCGGCCGGCCGGCAACGGGGATGCGGATCGTGTCGGCGTCCCCCGCGGGGATGGGCTCCGGTTTTTCAGGTGTAAAAATACTTTGTTGCTTTGGGTTGGCGGACCGACCCTCAAGTATCACGTGAATACAGTTGCCGTCGCCGGTCATGGCGGCCGCCGCGGCGCGGGGCGGCGCGGCGCCCCCCGCCGGCAGGCCGGCCGCCTGATGCAGGCGCAGGGCGGACGCGGCCAGGGAGGCCAGGCCGGATAAGGCGCCGCAGCGGCCGAACACGGCGTTGGCCGGGCTTGCGGTTTCGGCGAACGCGCGGCCCTGGCCCCAGCGGCTCAAGGCTTCGGCTTCGATGCGCCCCTCCGCGGGGTCGGCCCCGCCGTGGGGAACCAGAAGGCCGATCGATTCCGGCGGCACACGCGCATCTTCGACGGCGCGGGTGAGCGAGCGCAGGTAGGCCGCGGCATTCGGCTTAAGGGACGCGGCATCCGAGCCGCAGGCGGCGCCGATCCCCAGCACCCGGGCGTAGACGCGGTCTTCTTCGACGGCCCGGCCGGGGCGTTGGAGCACCATGGCGACGGCCCCCTCGCCCGGCTCGGCACCCGCACCCCCGGGACCGGGTTCGTCGAGGGGGTGAAGCGCGTGCTCCAGCGCGACGGCGCGCAGGTCCCCGCAGAGGTCGACGGCCCCGACCAGCACGGCGTCGAGCTCGCCGGCTTGAATGGCCCGGGTGCCGATCGCAAGCGCCCTCAACCCCGAAGCCGCGCCGGCCGAGACCACGAAGCTCGGCCCGCCGAGCCGGAACTCGCGGGCGATTCGGCTTGCCACCATGCTGCCGAGCGCCCCGAGGACGCGGTCGGCGGTCAGGGGCGCGCTGCAGGCGTCCTTGAGCGCGGCGAGCCAGGCGGCGGACTCGGCGGCGCCCAGGTGGGGGTGGTGCGCCCGCACCCACTGCGGGAACATGTGCTCCAGGTACCAGCGCAGGTGGAAGTCGGTGGCCCCGAAGTCGAAGTCGATCCCGATCACGGCCCCCATGCGCGGCCGCTCGGCGCGGTGCGGCAGGCCCGCGTCGGCCATGGCGGCCGCGGCCGCTTTGAGCATCAGCAGGTGCTGGGGGAGGATGTCCGGGATTTCACGCGGCGGGATGTGGAATTCACCGCGGCCGACGGCGATCTCCTCGAGAAAGCAACCCTGCAGATCCCGAATGCCGGGCAGCACCCAATCGCAGCCTTTCCAGCGGCCCCGCGGCCTCGGCCGGAACAGGGGCCGGCCGGCGAGGGCGGCCGTCTTGAACTCCTCCAGCGAAGCCGCCCCGGCCATGAGGGCCGCCATGCCGGCGATGGCGACCTCGGGGATCCGGCCGGCGTCCTTTTTCTTGCCTGTCTTCTTCGCCCCGCGCCCTTTGGTTTTGAGATGCCGGCGGCCGGGTCCGGATTCCTCGTCCCACTCCTCGATGAGCAGGTGGGCGTTGATGCCGCCGAAGCCGAAGGCGCTGACGGCGGCCCGGCGCGGTCGGCCGTCGGCGCGCCGCGGCCAGGGCTCGGCCGCGGTCGGGACCCGGAAGGGGCCGGAGTGGAGCGGGCTCTTGTCCGGCGGGCCGCTGAAGTGGATCGTGGGCGGCAGGGTGCCGTGGCGCAGCGCGAGCAGGGTCTTGATCGTCCCGGCCGCACCGGCGGCGGTCAGCAGGTGGCCGATCATGGATTTGACCGACCCCAGGGCGCACTGGCCCGCGGTCCAGCCGGTGTCGCCCCAGAGCCGGGTCAGGCTGGCAAGCTCGGTGGCGTCGCCCACCGGGGTGCCGGCGCCGTGGCACTCGATGAACTCCACATCCTGCGGCGTCCAGCCGGCGGCAGCGTAGGCGCTGCGCATGGCCCGCAGCTGGCCCTCGCTGTCGGGGGCGAGCAGGTTGCCGCGCAGGTCGTTCGAAAGCCCGATCCCGCGGATCAGCCCGAGGACCGCATCCTTGTCGCGCAGGGCGTCGGAAAGGCGCTTCAGCACCAGGATGCCGGCCCCCTCGCCGACCACCAGGCCGTCGGCGCCGCGGTCGAAAGGGGCGCAGCGGCCGCTGGGGGAGAGCGCCCGCAGCTGGCTGAAGCCGACCTGGGTGAAAAGGCAGTCCGGCCGCGAGACCCCGCCCGCCAGGACCGCGTCGAGCCGGCCCGCGGCGAGCTCGTCGCAGGCGAGCTTGACCGCGAAGAGCGAGGAGGCGCAGGCCGCATCGAGGGTGGTGCTGCCGCCGCCGAGCCCAAGGGCCTTCGACAGGAGCGCAGCCGGCAGGCCCGCGACCCGGGCGGACAGAAAGCGCATGGGGTTTTCAGGGGCAGGGGGGGTATCCTGCTTCGATGCGCCGCACACCGCGGCTTCGACGGCCGGTCCGAGGATTTCGCGCGTCAGGGCCGAGGAGGCGTCGGTCGGCAGCACGATGGCGGCCAGGATGACACCGGTGCGCGTGCGGTCGAGGACCGGCGCGCCGGGGCCGGTGACCGCCTCGCGCCCGGCCGTGAGCACCACCTGGTAAAGTGGGTCGAGCGCGGCGGCCAGGGTCGGGTCGAGATCGAGACCCCGCGGGTCGAAGTCGAAGTCCGGCAGCAGGCAGCAGCGGCCCGAGTAGGCCTTGTCGGGTTCGAGGCGGGGGCTCGTCATGCGGGCCGGGTCGGCGAACCAGCGCTGCGGGCGCACCTCGGCGGTCGCGTCGACGCCGGTGCGGATGTTCTCCCAGAGAGTGGTCAGGTCGAGGGCCCTCGGGAAAAGGCCGGACATCCCGACGACGGCGATGGGGTCGTTGACGCTCATTGTCAGGCGGGCACTTGTTCGAAGCCCTTGGCGGTGATCACCCCGGCCGCAAAGGGGCCGGCGATTTCGTCGTTGGCCGCGGCCTGTGTTTCAAGTGCCTTGCGGATCTCCGGCAGGATGTCGGCCGGCGCTTTCCGCTCCCGTGCGAGCCTGGCCAGCCGAACCTCGAGGCCGATCAACCGCGGCACCGAGTAGGCCGAGGTGATCTCGTCGCTGTCGAGCTGGGGCAACCTCTTTTTGGTCCAGATCAGGTGAAGCTGGAAGGGGTTTGCGCTGTTTCCGGCGGAGTACCCGCCGAGGATGAAGTGCACATGGTGGATCGGGTCGATCGGCAGCTCCCCGCAGGCCTTGCGCATAAAGCGCTCGTACTCGGTGGCCAGAAAGGGGAGGGCGGCGCCGGTGACGTCTTCGATGTCCGTCAGCTTCTCCTCCGTTAGGAAATTCGCCAGCGCCCGGCACATGGCCTCCCCGGCCGCCGCCCCCCCGGCGAGGATCGCCGCGTGCGGGGTCAACCGGATCAGACGCGTCATCTCGAGCCGGACCATATTCCCCCGGGTGTCGAAATCCACCGCCAACCCGTCGGCGGCCATGACGATCCCCGATTCGTTCTTGCAGGCAATGATCTGTGACATGAGCTGCTCCTTGCAATGCGACGCAGCCTCTTGCGCCGCGCACTCAGACAATGATGAGCTTCCAGTGAGCCGAGGGTCCTATCCGAATGTGGAAGCGGCATCCTGCCGCGATTATGCTGTCTGTAAAGCTCCCCCCATTGATGGCCCTTTTTCTTCGTGGGAGCGGCACCCTGCCGCGATCATGCTGTCTGTAAAGCCCTCCCCCGTTGATGGCCCTTTTTCTTTGTGGGAGCGGCATCTTGCCGCGATCGTCATGGCATGATTCCACACATTCTACGGCGGTCAGTCATCCGCCGCGGCCCTGTCCACGGCACCGAATCAGCATAATGGAACCTTCCGACACTAATAATGAAAACGGCTGAGAGTGTCAACGGGCGGGATGGCTCAGGCGTGACTGCTTTTACGACTGATGACTTCGCCAAAAACCCGATTTCGGCGTTGTGTTTCACCCCACGATTGCTCCCAGGTAGTGTAAGCACGCCGCTTACAAGCCGCCACCGCCATCGCGCACGTTGAACCCGGGTCTTCAATGAGACCGCATCTTTCCTTATATTGTGGGGGCGGCATCCTGCCGCGATCTTTCTGTCTGGACTCCTCTCTCACAGGGACGACCCACATCGGCGGAAATTTTCCGCAGCGTTGAGAGCATCTTTTCTTATATTGTGGGAGCGGCATCTTGCCGCGATCTCCGCGACTGCCGACCTTCGCCGAAAGCCATCGCGGCCATGGGAAGCCACGTCCACGGAAAAAGCCCTTCAAGAATGATTTTCGAGGTGATCAGGATCCGGCTTCATCGAGGATAAGCAGCCGCTCTTCGGCCACGATTTTCTCCCCGCGCACGATGGACTGGCTGACCGTGGACTGGGCGATTTCAAGTCTTCCGGCAAGCGCCGCCGCGCTGATCCCGAGCTCCCGGTTCGCCCAGTAGCAGAGCACGCTGCGCGCCGGCACGGTGCGGGCATATTTTCCCCTTCGCAGGACCTCGCGGGCGGGCAGATCGAAGACAGCCGACACCCGCTCGACCAGCCGGTCGAAGTCATACCCCATCGCCTGCAGGCCTGCCCGCCGGTCGCGCCTTGCGTTGCCGGCGCACAGCACGGCCTCGACAAAGTCGCCATCGCCCAGGATGCGCGCATCCGATTTGATGCGTTCGCCGGCACCCCCCAGGCGCCGGATCGCCTTCAAGCCCCCCAGGCTGCGCACCAATCCCCCGCCCGTGAGTTCAGGCCGTCTTCCCTCATCGACACCCTTTAGCACAAACTCCCGATACCGCTTCCGGGACTCCCCGGCCCGCTTTCCTAAATGCCCAAGGACGTAATCGGTGTCCTGCCAGGTGTTTTTGTGGCGGCCCATCAACACGCTGTGTCCGCCGAAGGGGTGGGAGTCAAGCTGATCCAGATCGGGTACCTGCTTGGCACGGAGGGGGTTCAAATGAATGTAGCGCACCAGTTCCAGGAAATAAGCGTCCTCCTGGCACAGGATGGACTTGTACCGGTTTTGAAACAGATGCCCGCTGCGCCGGTGCCTCAGGTTGAACCCGACCGCATAGCCCGTCAGAAGCCGCTGCATGATCGTTGAAAGCGGGACAAGCCCGGTTCGAAGCAGAAGATGAAAGTGATTGGGCAGCAAGGCCCAGGCAAAACAGGGGGTGCCGCTCTTGTGCAGGATATTGCCCAGCCGTTCGAGGAAATCCTCGTGGTCGGCGTCGTCCCGGAAGATCTTCCGGCGCTCGATCCCCCGGCCGATGACATGGTGCAGCGCCCCGGGCGCATCCAGGCGGGCTTTGCGTGGCATGGGGAACGGTTAGCAAAGGTGGGGTGTGTTTGTCAAATGATGAAATGAACTACGTCCCGAGAACGTCCAGCCCCTATCTTTCCTCAAAGAGCTTGAAAGAGGGGTGTGCCTGTAGTAGGTTTATTGGTATTGAGCGACTGCCATTGATAAGCGCATCCGGGCTTGCCGATGACAAATTTTCGGTTCACACGGTATTTCGAAAACGAGGTCATGCGCAAAAGGGCTTACCTGAAAAGGGAATGGTGCATTCAGGTGCTTGAAAGCCCAATTCGAGTCGAGAGACAGGAGCACAACCGCTATCGTTACTGGGGTGCGGTCGATGAACTCGGCGGACGCTTTTTGCGGGTGGTGACGCTTGAAGATCGGCTGACGATACACAACGCATTTCCAGACAGGAGCTTTAAGCCGTGAAAATAGCCTATTACCCCGATACGGACTCCATGTATATCGACCTGAGCGAAAAGCCGAGTGCGGAAAGCCGGGAGGTGTCGCCGGGCGTGGTTCTCGACTTTGATGCGGAGGGGAACATCGCCGGCATCGACATCGACAACGCCAGCGGAAAACTGAATCTGAAAGAGCTCGTCCTCAGTCGCCTGCCAATCGACACTCAAACGATCGCCGCTTGACGAACAAGGCAACCGCCTGCCGCGCATCGGATTCTCATCGACCCTCTAAACTTCTGCCGCTTGCCGCCAATTCCGCAAAAACCGTTAACATAATAGGGTGTGCCGCATTTCTTGAGCAGAGCTCCAGGCTCAACCAGGCAGTCTTTCCGTGGCATGATGAACGATTGACAAAACAGGCCTCATCGCCAAGTGATGAAATGAACTATGTCCTGAGAGCGCCCAGGGGGTGCCGCTCTCGTGCAGGATATTGCCCAGCCGTTCGAGGAAATCCTCGTGGTCGGCGTCGTCCCGGAAGATCTTCCGGCGCTCGATCCCCCGGCCGATGACATGGTGTAGCGCCCCGGGCGCATCCAGGCGGGCTTTGCGTGGCATGGAGAACGGTTAGCAAAGGTGGGGTGTGTTTGTCAAATGATGAAATAAACTACGTCCCCTTGCGTCCCTTGCGTCCCGTCCCCTTGCGTCCGTCCCCTTGCGTCGTCCTGATTGTCTCTGCGTGTCCCTTCAATTTGGGGAGAGGCAGCCTGCCAATTCGATCGCGGCAGGATGCCGCTCCCACAAGACCAGATCCCGCTGGGGAGGCTGCGTGGGGATGAGGAACGAGCGCCGGGATTTGGTTTGGGCTTTTGAGAGGGTGAAGGGGAGGGGAGGGGCGGCGGGGGGGGCCGCCGGAGGCGTCACTGCGTGTTTAAAATGCCCTTGACCTTTTTGATCAGCTGGGCCTTCTCGTAAGGCTTCTGCAGAAAGCCCACCCCTCCGCTGGCGAGGAGCGCGACAACCTCTTCGCTGATGCTGTAGCCGCTCGAGAGGATGAACCTCGAATGCGGGTCGATCTCCCGGATCCGGTTGAAGGCCTCGAAGCCGCCCATCTCCGGCATGATCATGTCCAGCAGGACGATGTCGATCGGCTCGGCGGCGGTGCGGTAGACCGCCACGGCTTCCTTGCCGGAGGCTGCGGTCAGCAACCGGAAGTCCTCGCGTCTGAGCATGCGGCCGATGATGTCAAGGATGCCGGCGTCGTCGTCGGCGGCGAGCACCGTGATCGTCCGCTTGGCGGATCCGGTCTTGGGCAAGTCGTCGAGGTCCGACGGGGCCTCATCAGTATCGAATGCCCGGGGCAGGGGCTTGTCGGAGGCCGGCAAGTAGATGTGAAACGCGGTGCCGACGTTTTTTTCACTGCTGACCTCGATGATGCCCCCGTGGTTGCGGACGATGCCGTAGGCCGCGGCCAGCCCAAGGCCGGTGCCTTGGCCCGGTTCTTTGGTGGTGAAAAACGGGTCGAAGACCTTGGTCAGGTGCTCCGCATCGATGCCGTCCCCCTCGTCGGCGACCGTGACCCGCACGTATTTGCCCGGGGCGATGTCGGGCCGCTGCGGGTCGTCGTGGTCGATGACCAGGTTGCGGGTCGTGAGATCGATCCGGCCGCCCCGGGGCATCGCCTGCCAGGAGTTCACGTAGAGGTTGAGCAGCACCTGATCGATCTGCCCTTCGTCGACCTCGACGGTCCAGATGTGTTCGGCGAGGCGGCAGTGGACCGTGATTTCGCGCCTGGTGCGGGCGAACATCGCCCCGGTCTTGTGGAGCAGGGCATTGATGTTGATCGGCCGATGCTCGTATTTGCCGCGGCGCGCAAACCCGAGGAGCTGGCGGGTCAGTCGGGTGCCGTTTTCGACCGACTTGCGGATGTCCGCCAGCAGCTCGTGGTGGGGGTGGCTGGAGCCTATCTCGTGGAGCAGCACCGCCGTGTTGCCGTTGATGCACATGAGCAGGTTGTTGAAGTCGTGCGCGATGCCCCCCGCCAGGTTCCCGACGGCCTCCATCTTCTGGGCCTGGTGGAACTGAGCCTCGAGCCTTTTCTGCTCGGTGATGTCCCTCAGGAAGTTCAGGGTGGCGGGAGCGCCCTTCCAGTCGATGAGCACCGAGTTGAGCTCCACCCAGATCTGGTGCCCGTTTCGGCCTTGAAGGCGGAAGGAGTAGAGCGTCGGCATCTTCTCGCCCCGCAGGCGGCGCTGGTGGCGGGCCGCCACCATGTCGCGGTCTTCGGGCAGGATGAAATCGACGTAGGCGGAATGCTGCGAGTCGAACCCCAGGCTCATCCCCATCTGCCAGGCCTTGCGGTTGGCGAACGGAATGCGGCCATTCTGGGCGATGAAGATGGCATCGTGGGCGTTTTCGACGACCAGCCGGTAGTCCTCTTCGGATTTGCGCAGGGCCTCTTCGACCTGTTTGCGGTCGGTGATGTTCCGGCCGAGGGACTGGTACTCGATAACTTGGCCGGCGGAGTCGAAAACGGCCCGGTCGGTCCACTCCTGCCAGGCCGCAATTCCGTTCGAACCGATGGCCTGGCGCTCGTAGATGACGGTGGGTGACTGTGGGGTGAGGGCGGTGAAATGGGCTTTCACCTGCCCGTGCTGGGCTTCGGGGATGAAATCGAGCAAATTCCGCCCCACCAGCGGCTCGCCGTTTCCGAAAAACTCGCGGTAGGCCCTGTTCACGTAGGTGAGTGTTCCGTCCGCTTGAAACCGGCAGATCAGCGCCGGGAGGTTCTCGACCATGTCCCGGTAGCGGTCGAGCTCTTTTTCTGCGTATTCAGCGCCGCTCCCGTTGATCGATCCCGGCCTGTTTTCGTCAGGCCGCGGCTTGTGATGGTCGCCTCGCATGGGTCTCCCGGCAAAACGCAGCAGAATGATGTCAGAGCCGCCACTGATTACACAAACACCGAACGCAAGTCAACCAACATTCATGGGGAGACGCATCCAATGCGGCGTCCCTCTCGCTTTTTTGACAGCCGGATAAAAACAACATAGGCTGGGGCCAACAAGTGTAGAATGCTCTACCCTTGAGGGGAAAATGGATGAAAATGAAAAAAATCGGGATCGTGATTGCCATTTTTATCTTCTCTATATGCATTTCCTTCCCCCCCACCGCCCACCGCCTTCACGCCATCCGGCGGCAACGTTAAACAGGACAACCCGGTGCAGCGGTGAAGGGCGGCAGCGTGAAGCCTCGAAGCGCATGCGGAGCTGCGAAGCAGATGATGGGGTCTCTCGGAGAGGCCATGCGGGAAACACCGTGTTGAACAGGAAAAGTCTGGCGGAAGCTGCCGCCTGTCTGGCCGAGCGGGATCGGGACCTGGCGCGGACATTCGAAGCCCACGGGGTGCCGCCGCTTTGGGGCCGAAGGCCGGGGTTTCAGAGCCTGGTGCGCATCATTCTGGAGCAGCAGGTGTCGCTCGCATCGGCGCAGGCGGCCTATCGGCGGCTTGCGGCCGGGGTCTCGCCCCTGACGCCGGAGCGTCTGCTCGCGCTCGGGGCTTTGCGCGTGAGGGGGCTGGGGGTCACCCGGCAGAAGGCGGGGTACTGTCTCAACCTGGCGGAGGCGATCCAGGGGGGAGAGATCGACCTGCGCGCCCTGGCCCGCATGGATGACGCCGAGGCCCGGGCGGCGCTGGTCCGCATCAAAGGCATCGGCAACTGGACGGCGGACATCTACCTCCTGATGGCCATGCGCCGGCCGGATGTCTGGCCTTCCGGCGACGTGGCGCTGGCCAAAGCCATGCAACGCCTGAAGCGTCTGCGAAAGTTGCCCTCGGCAGAGCGGCAGACCGATATCGCGCGGGCTTGGCGCCCCTACCGGTCGGTCGCGGCCCGTATGCTGTGGCAGCATTACCTGCGGGACGGGGCAGGGGGGATGCCGCGCGCCTGAAGGCCGCTTCCACGCTCAGGCCGACCCGGCCTGCGCCTCGTCCAGAACCGAGCGCACCGTTTCCGCCAGGGCGTCCAGGAGCAGCGGTTTCATGACGAAGGCCCGGATGCCCATCTCGCGCGCCCGGGCTTCGGTCATTTTTTCGCTGTAACCGGTGCAGATGATGACCGGTAACCGCGGCCGGATCGCCATCAGCTCCAGTGCCAACCGGTCCCCGGTCAGGTTCGGCATGGTCATGTCGCTGATCACCAGATCGAAACGGTCCGGTTTGGCCTTGAACAGCTCTATCGCTTCAACGCTGCTCGTCCGGGTTTCGACCGCATACCCCAACCGCTCCAACAGCCTGCGGCCGATCTCCGCAATCGCCGGCTCGTCGTCGACCAGCAGGATGCACTCCCGGCCCCCGGGGGGGCGCGGGGCGGGACCCGCCGCTGCCGCCGGCTTGCGGTCGACGGCCGGCAGGAACATGCTGAACACGGTTTCCTGCCCGGGGGCGCTGGCCGCCGTGACCGCTCCGCCGTGGCTCTTGACGATCCCCGCGACCACCGACAGGCCCAGGCCCGTGCCTTCGCTCTTGTTTTTGGTGGTGAAGAACGGGTCGAAAATGCGGGGCATTTCTTCGGGCTTGATCCCATGCCCGTTGTCCCGCACGCTGAGCCTGACGTAGGCGCCGGGAGCCAGGTCCGGGTGGGGCAGGCTGTCGCCCGGATCGAACCGCAGGTTGTCGAGCGTCACTTCCAGCAGATCACCCTTGCGGCGCATGGCATGCAGGGCGTTGGTGCACAGGTTCATCAGCACCTGCTGGATCTGGGTGCTGTCGGCCTCGATGATGCCGCCGCTGTGTTCGATGCGCGTTTCCACCCGGATGTTGGAAGGCATGACGGACTTCAGCCACTTCAGCGTGTCCTCCACCACCGCGCCGGCGCGGATGGGCTTGCGTTCCGGTTCGCGCTGTCGGCTGAAGGCGAGGATCTGCCGGACCATGTCCTTCGCGCGGTGGCCGGCCTTGAAGATTTCGAGCAGGTTGGATTTGACCGCATCGCCTTCGGCGACATCCATCAGGGAGAGCTCGGTGAAGCCGAGGATGGCCGCCAGAATGTTGTTGAAGTCGTGCGCAATCCCGCCCGCCAAAGTCCCGATGGCCTCCATTTTCTGAGACTGCCGCAGCAGGGCATCGGTTTTCTGCCGCTGCGCTTCCAGTTCCTTGAGTTTCGTGATGTCGGTGGCGATCTGAAGCCGCACCCAGCGGCCGTCCAGCCACCGGATGGCGCGGTCGTAGTTGATGTACCACTTGCCGGTGACCGGGTTCTGCCCTTCCCACACATGCAGGCCGGTGGGCAGACCCTCGGCATCCATGAGCTTGGGATTGGTGCAGTGGCCGCAGGGTTGCGCGTCGTTGCGGAAGACCTCGAAGCATTTTCGACCCTCGCAGTCTCCCCCGAAGTCTTTTTTCATCTCCTGATTCGTGAAGAGGATCCGGTGGTCCTCGAAATTGGCGACATAGATGGTGGCGTCGATGCTGTCGAGGATGGTGACCAGGCTCGCATGGGATTCCTTCAGCGCCATCTCAGCCCGTTTGCGGGCATCGATGTCCCGCGCCGCCCCGTAGACGTGGGTGATCTGCCGCCGATCCTCATCCCATACCGGCCGGGCATGATCCTCCACCCAGCGGGTGTCGCCGCTTTTGGTGATGATCCGGTACTCCACCCGGTGGGATCTGCCGGCCATGACTTCATCGGATTGGCGGCGGGCGATGGGAAGGTCTTCAGGGTGCAGAAGCGTCTCCCAGCCGCCTCGGGCCTGCAACTCTTCCCGGGAAAACCCGGTGAGGGTTGCGAGCGCTCCCGCCACCCACTCGTAGGTCAAAGCGCCGTCGGGCCCCACCCGAAACGAATAGGCAAAATCGGACATCAGTTCCGAGACGGCCCGGTAGCGTTTTTCGCCCAGCACCAGGATTTCTTCCATCCATTTGCGCTCGGTGATGTCGGTGGCGACCACCAGTTCTGCCCGTCGGCCTTCGAAGGTCAGGGTATGGGAGGCGATCTCCACATCGAGCAGGGTCCCATTTTTCGTGAGATGGCGCCAGCAGCCGGCCTCGTCGAGACCTTCGCCGACCTTGGAAACGTTTTCCAACAGACGGGGGATATCCTCGGGCGGGCGGATGTCCTTGATCGTCAGCGCGAGGAACTCCTCTCGGCTGTACCCGTATTTACGGATGGCCGTCTGGTTGACGGCCAGGATTTTAAGGTTTTCCAGGTCGTAGACGAGCATGGGGTTGGGGTTGTTTTGGAACAGGAGCCGGTAGCCCTCCTCGTTCGCCTTGAGCTCCGCGAGCTGCCGTGTGAGCGCCGCGGCCCGGCGCTCGGCGGCTTCGAGCCTGGAGGCGGTCGTTTGCGTTTGTGCGGGGTGCGGTTTTGTTGCCGTCATGAATGCTCCATGATGGCCCGGACTTCTCGAGTCCATGGCCTTTTTCGTCATTCTATCGCGAAACGTCTCTATTATGAACCAAAAAGGGACCGCGAAATTTCAGCATGACCTCGGAGGGGGCACTCTCAAGAAGCGATACCGTATGATATCAATTCGTTTTGGATAGGATGGCTTTGGCGGGAATGAGGCCGGTGGCGGCGGCAGAGACGATGTTGCCGGCGACACCTGGGCCGTCGCCGGCGACGAAGAGTCCCCGCATCTCGGTTTCCAGATGGTTGTCCGGTTTCGACCTGGGTGGCGAAGAACTTGATCTCCGGGGCGTAGAGCAGGGTTTCGTCGTTGGCCACGCCGGGGACGACCTGGTTGAGCTTTTCGAGACCGTCCACGAGGTTGGTGAGGATCCGTCTCCGGCAGGGCCATGGCGATGTCACCGCAGACCACGTTGGTCAGGGTCGGGTCGATGTAGCTGTTGCGGATGCGGTTCCAGGTGGAGCGGCGGCCGCGCTTGAGATCGCCGTAACGCTGCAGAATGGGTTTGCCGCCGCCGATCAGGGTGGCCAGTTTGCCGATGGACTCGCCGTAGGCCTGGTTGTCGGTCACCGGGTCGGTGAGCACCACCTTGGAGAGGAAGGCGAAATTGGTGTTGTCGGATTTGCGGTCCCGGTAGGCGTGGCCGTTGACGCAGACGAAGTTGCTGGTAATTCTCCAGGGCCACGAACCCGCCGAAGTTGGTGCAGAAGGTTCGGGTCTGGTCGTCGTATTTGGCGGTGCGGATGAAGAAGGTCGGGTCGTAGATGACTTGCAGAGGTCCTGCATGATGTCGTTGTGGACCTCGACCCGCACCCCGACCTCGATGCCCCGCTGGGAGAGGCCGATACCGATGCGGGCGGCGACGTCCCCCATCCAGTCGGCGCCGACCCGGCCCGGAGCGAGGATGACCTGTCCGGCCGAGTAGGTGCCCCGGTCGGTCACGACCCCGGCCGCCCGGCCGTGTTTGACGACGACGTCCGCACCTCCTCGGATGGTGGGATGACCACGCCCTTGGCCTCGATGTGCTGGGCCATGGCCGCGATGTGTCCGGGCAGGTTGTCGCTGCCGAGGTGCTTCTGGCGGATGAGCAGCAGGTCGATGCCGTGCGCTTGCGCTTTTTTGCGGATGGCCCGGGCCGCCTCCATGTCGGTGGGGAAGACCTGGCCGTCCATGCCGAACCGGTTGAAGATCTCTCGGTCTCGTCGATCAGGGCCTCGGCCGCCGGGATCATGAACTGGGTGAGGTCGGTCTTGCCGAGTTTGTGGATGAAGTTGAGCTTGCCGTCGGAGAAGAGGCCGGCCCCGCCGATGCCGCAGAGGATGTTGCAGGGGCGGCACTTGAAGCATTCGCGGTAGTCGTTGATCGGGCAGTGTCGTTTGGCGGGGGTTTTGCCTTTTTCGAGGAGCAGCACCCGCAGGGAGGAGTGCTCGCTGAGGTGGTAGGCGGCAAAAAGACCGGCCGGCCCGCCGCCGACTATGATGACGTCGTAGTCCTGCCGTTTGGGTGATCGAGGGGCTCTGGGCATGCTCTCTCCAACGCCTGAGGCCTGAGCCCGGCTGAAGCCGGGGGTCAGGGGCGGCTTTTGGGGATGGGGGCCGAGTCGAGCTTGGGCTCCTGGGCGGGCTGCCCGGGTGTGGCCGCGTCCTGGCGCTGGGCGAAACTCAGGCGTTGCAGGGCGGTGAAGTTGGCGAACACGGCCACCATCCATATGGCGATGATGAGCGCGGTCGGGTGAATCAGGGCGCCGGCGCCCAGGAAAACGATGCGCTCCGGGCGCTGCATGATCCCCACCTTGGCGGCGAGCCCGAGGCTCTCGGCGCGGGCGCGGGTGTAGCTGACCATGAAGGAGCCGCAGAGGGCCAGGAAGGTGACCGCCGAGTTCACGTAGTCGCCGACCATCAGGAAATAGCCGCCGATGCCGAAGAGCATGGCGAACTCCGCATAACGGTCCACCGAGGAATCCAGCAGCGCCCCGAAGCGGCTGGCCTTGCCCGAGTTGCGGGCCAGGGACCCGTCGACGGCGTCGCACAGGCCGCCCGCCAGGATCAGGACCCCTCCCAGACGCGGGCTTTGGAGAAAAAAAGCGATGGCCGCCACCGAAGAGATGACCACCCCGGCCACGGTAAAGGAGTTCGGGCTCAAGCCCATCCGGGTGAAGAGGCGAATGAGGGGGGCGATCGCCCGCATGAACCCGCTTTGCAGGCGTTCTGGGATCAGTCTGCGACTCGAGTCTGTCATCAAACCACCGCGGCCAGGGTCCATCGGCCGGTTTCGTTTAGCGCATTTACCACCCGGCACCCGGCAGGGAGGTGTCATGATACCGCGGGTGCCCATCAAATTCAATCAAGATGCAAATCCTGTGATATCTAACCCTCAATTAAATTCTTGTCAATCCAAATGCCCGTTGAATCACGGAATGTGGCGGCCTCCGGCAAGGTCGAGCGCCGCAAGGGGGATGAATCGTCCGGCCAGCTGGTCGGAGGCCAGACGGGCGGCGGATTCACAGGCCGCGGCAATCGGCACACGCTCCGCGAAACGCGCTGTGACGTATGCGGCCAGGAACACGTCGCCGGCGCCGGTGGGGTCGACCCGCCGGGGGGCCGGGGCGGCCTTGTAGCGGTGCTCGCGGCCCAGAGCGTCGACGACCCGGCCCCCATCCGGCCCGCAGGTGACCACCCATTCGCGGATGCCGAAATCGGCAATGAGCTGCGTGAGGGAGCGGCCGTGGAAACGCCGGATCGTCTCGAGCTCGCTTTGGTTGGTCTTGACGATATCGGCGGCATCGAGCGCGGGGCCCAAATGTGCCGACACCGCCGGCACCACGCACCCCTGTTCCACCCCGCGCGCATATCCCTGGGCGTCCAGAACGACCAGCGCCGCGGAACCCTTCAGGGTCGGGAACACCCGGGGGTCGATGTCCTGCGGGTGGAGCGGGCCGAGGTGGACACAGTCCGCCCGACCCAGGGCCTTCAGGACCTGAGGGGCGCTGACCGGGTCGGCGGCCGCGGGCATCCCCTGGGTGCGGCGGCCGCCCACGACCCGGTTGACGAAGCGGGTGGTGGCCGGGGAGTCATCGACAATCAGTCCGAGCCCCTCCCGTTTCAGAGCGGCCAGCAGCGCCTTGTCCGCCGGCGCCACGTTGGTCACCACCCAGGTCGCCCTACCCAGACGGCGATAGGTGATGCCGGCATAGGTGGTGACGCCGCCGAGCTTGATGAAGCGCTCGGCCTCTATCTCGTTCAGATCGACCGTGGTCGAGCCGACGACGGCAACGCCGCGGGTGATCGCCGGAGGTTTGTCGGTCGGGAAAGAGCTCAAGGTCTCCGTGGCCCCGGTGTTGGGGACGTGTCTTTCTGCCCGTCCAGGACGGCGCGCAGGTGGTCCCTTTCGGCCCGGGTCTTCCGCAGCCGGTCGGCGAGCGGCCCCCGGTCCTCAAAAGGGGTTTCGGAAAGCTCTTTTTCAAGCTTTTCGACCTCCCCCTGCAGGCGGTACAGGTCTTTTGCCAGCAAACGGATGGACATTTCTGGTTGCTTTCCGGTGGTGCCTTCCGCCCCAAAGGTTGCCTGGGCAACCCGGGTGGGTGTAGAAGGTATAGGGTTCAAGGGGTCGAGGGGTCAAGGGGCCAGGAGAAAAATCCGTTCAGACGGTAACCGGCCGAACCCCGCATCCAACCCAAAGGCATGTGTTCAGCCTCGAGGACACTCGACTTAAAACATAACACTTGACACTTAAAACCATTTTTCACCACATGAACTCACCCGACGACATATCTTCCACGAACGGCGGCGATCTGGCCGCGGCGCTGAAGCAGCCGCTGACCATCGGGAAGAGGACCATCCCCGGGCGGCTGGTGTTCGCGCCCATGAGTTTTCTCGGCCACGTGGCCTTTCGGCAGCTGCTGGCCGAATTCGGCGGGGCCGGGCTGCTGTTCTCGGAGATGTGCAATGCCCGTGCGATCCCGACGGAGAACCGCCGCATGTCGGCCTATTTCCGCTGGCGGGACGAGGAGCTGCCGTTTCTGGTCTGTCAGGTGTTCGGGGCGGATGCCGGGGAGATGGCCGAGGCCGCCCGCCGCATCGAGGCCGAGGGCTTCTTCGGGGTGGATGTCAATTTCGGCTGCGCCAGCGCCGCCATCTGCGGTCGGAAAACGGGCGCCGCCCTGCTGCAGACCCCTGAGCGCGCCGCGGAGATCGTGGCCGCCATCCGCCGGGCGGTGAACTTTCCCGTGACCGTGAAATTCCGCACCGGGTGGCAGGATGACCCGGCCGCGGCCGTGCGCATGGCGCGCCGGTTCGAGGAGGCCGGCGCCGATGCCGTGACCTTTCACCCCCGGGTAGCCCCCGACCGCCGGGCGCGGCCGCCGAAATGGGAGTACATCGGGCTGGTCAAAGAGGCCCTCGCCATCCCGGTGTTCGGAAACGGCGACGTGTTCGACCCCGCCGCCTGCGCGCGCATGATGAGCCTGACCGGGTGCGACGGGGTTTCGCTCGGCCGGATCGCCGTCGCGCGGCCCTGGGTGTTCGCCGAGTGGGCCGATGGGTTCGTGCCGCCGGCGGACAATTTTACCGCACGGCCCTGCGGCTGCTTAAGCTCACCTTCGCGCACTTTGCGCAGAAAGCGGCCCTGATGCGCTTCCGCAAGTTCGCCTTCTATTTTGCCGCCAACTTCAGTTTCGGGCATGCCCTGTACCGCGCGGTCCTGAACGCGGGGAGCGAGGCTGAGATCCAGGCGGCGCTGGAGTCCTTTTTCGGCGCGCCGCTCGAACTGAATTCGACCCCTAACATGAACTTCTTCCAATAATAAATCCGCCAGCGGGTTTCTTCAGTCTAAAAAAAGGGGGCGTTGCCTGTTTTTTTCCGTGGACGCGGGGGGCGCGGGGAGAGGATCCGCATCGAAAGCCGCGGGCGGGTCTTCGGCATGGCCGACTTCGAAGCCGTCGGGTTCGCAGGGGGCGACGGAGGTGACGGA
>CAVQUW010000042.1:0-12516 GCA_963716785.1 uncultured delta proteobacterium
TAGAACCGACATCCTGGTCAACGCCGCCGGCATCAACCCCCGCAAGCCATGGCAGGAGGTCACCGAGGCGGTCTGGCGCGAAACCCTGGACCTGAACCTGGGCACGCCCTTTTTCCTGGCCAAACTGCTGATCCCCGACATGCAGAAGAACCGCTGGGGCCGGGTCATCAACATCGGCTCGCTGCAGTCGGTGCGGGCATTTCCCAACGGGCTCCCCTACGGCACTTCAAAAGGGGGAGTGGTCCAATTGACCCGCTCCATGGCCGAGGCGTGGTCCGGCAACGAGAGCGGGATCACGTGCAACGCCATTGCCCCGGGGTTCTTCAAGACCGGGCTGACCTCACCGCTGTTCAACGACGTCAAAGTCATCAACGCCCTGGCCCGTCAGACCATCATCGGCCGCAACGGCGTTTTCGATGACCTCAACGGCCTGACCGTCTTCCTGGCGTCGCCCTCCTCCGGCTATGTCACCGGGCAGACCGTCTTTCTGGATGGCGGCTGGTCGGCCAAGTGAGCCTTGGCGGGGTCAAGGCTTGCAAACCGAGACCCGGGCAGTTATCATACCGGACCAACCACGCATCGGAGGGCCGGTT
Source organism: uncultured delta proteobacterium (assembly GCA_963716785.1). Lineage (GTDB taxonomy): Bacteria > Desulfobacterota > Desulfobacteria > Desulfobacterales > SpSt-501 > SpSt-501. The sequence continues at coordinate 594 of CAVQUW010000042.1, forward strand.
CCAATGTCCCACCCCATCGACAAAATGGAGCAGCTGTCGATCGAGAAGCACTTCCCCGACCAGACCCCGTACCGCAGCATCTCCGTCGCGCACGTGAGCCGGTTGGCGGCCGAATCGAAGCGGGACGGCCGCGAGATCGAAATCGCCGCGCTTGAAAACGGCATCGTCCCCGAACGCTACGCCCGCAACATGCGGACCTTCTCTCTCCCGGATCAGGCCGCGCTGCTGCGGGCCCGCGTCGGCATCGTCGGTCTCGGCGGCCTGGGGGGGACGGTAACCGAAATCCTCTCCCGCCTGGGGATCGGTCATCTGACCGCCATCGACGGCGACCGGTTCGAGGACAGCAATCTCAACCGCCAGCTCCTGAGCGCCTGCGACGCGCTGGGGCAGTCCAAGGCCGAAGCCGCACGCAGGCGGGTCCACGCGATCAACCCGTCGGTGGTCGTCACGCTGTGGCCCGAGTTCCTCACCGCGGAGAATGCCGCCCGCCTGCTCGAGGGGTGCGACGTCGTCGTCGACTGCCTGGACAACCTCAAGAGCCGCTTCATCGTGGAGGATGCCTGCCGGGCGCTCGGCTGCCCGTTTGTTTCCGCCGCCGTCGCCGGCGCCTCCGGCCACGTCACGACCGTTTTTCCCGAAGACCGCGGCCTGAGACTGATCTACGGCGACCCGGAAAAAGCGCCCCTCAAGGGGGCCGAGACCGCCCTCGGCACGGTGCCCTTTTCCGTCACCTTGCTGGCGGCCCTGGAATGTGCCGAGGTGGTCAAGGTCATCCTTGCGACCGGGAGCCCGTTGCGCGACAAGCTCATGGTGGTCGACCTCTTCGACGGGGTCATCGAAGTGCTGAACCTGCGCTGACCGAAGCCGATGACTTTACGAGTTCATCAAAACCGGCTGATGAAAAGCGCCCCACGGTCGCGCAGTCGGCCCCCTGCGCTTGACAGGGCCGGCGCTTTTCGCCATACTTCACTTGTCGATTGCTTCACTCCACAATTGCCGCCAGCCGCCCGGCGGGCCGGGAACGGACCCGGAGAGCCGGCGGCCTATTCAACGAGGAGTTCACGCGTCATGTCCAACCGCCCACGGCTTCTTTTGCTCGGGTGCGCGCTGCTCGCCGCACTGACGGCGACAGCCTGTGCCTCCTCGAGCGTCCTGAGCGTCGCCTATCACCTCCCCCCGCGGCCGGTCGAGCGGCTTTCCCGCGTCGTGACGCTGGAGGTGGCGGACGAGCGCCCGAACAAGGCGTTTTTAACCCCGAGCGCTGCCGCCGAGCTCGAGGGGTTCACCAACGTTTACGCCCTGGCGGTTTCCCCCTACGGCGGCAGCGGCGACCTCAAAGGGGCCTATGAGGTCGGCCCGCTGTTCCGGGAACTCATGAAATACCGTCTGGAGAATGCCGGCATCACGGTGGCGGCGGCCGGCGCCAAAGCCGACGCGCAGGTGAAATTCGTGCTGCGGGAGTTTCGGATGGACTACGGCGACCGCAAGTGGGCCGTTTTTACGGGATACGATGCCCTGGTCCTGCGGGAAGGCGGGCCGGCGGCGAAGCAGGCGATCAACGGCAGCGCGGAGCGCTTGCGGATCATGGGAAAAACCGATGCCGAGAAGGTGATCGGCGAACTGGTGAGCGACGCCCTCAACCGGCTGGACGTGGCCGCCTTGTTCAAACAGGCCGGTCTTTAGGACACTACGATGCACGACCAGTCCCCCGGCACCGGACGCTTCAGCGTCACCGCGCACCTGTTCAGCCTGGTCGACGAGCTGCCGAAAGACAAGCAGCTGATTCTTCTCAAGCAGCTGCTCGGCAACCGGATCACCACCTATCTGCACAAGCTGGTGCTGGATCTTCCGGAAGACAAGCGTCTGGGCCTCTTGGAGCAGCTGGCCGATTCCCCTTTCGAAGAGGCCTCGATCACGACCGTGGACCTGGACGAGGACGAAGCGCAGATGCGCCAGAAGCCCCGCGCCGACTGCCGCCTGAAGGCGGTCTGCCTCGTGGACGGGCTCACATTCGACACGGTCATCACCGATCTGAGCACGGTCGGCATGTTCATCAAGACCACCTCCTCCTATCCCCCGGGCAAGCCGATCCGGGTCGGCTGCAGAATTCCCGGGCGCCCGAAGGCCCTGGTGCTGAACGGCACGGTCCTGCGCAGCGAGCCGAACGGGATCGGTGTGCGCATCGAAGACTTGAGCCCCGAGCAGGAGAAGGTCATCCGCGGCTTCATCGCCTCCCAATAGATGACTTTTTAAAAAGCAGGTTGTCGCGCGCGGCACCACCCTCTCGGTGATGAAGTGTGCCCCTTGTGGGAGTGGCATCCTGCCGCGACAATCACGGCAGGATGCGGCTCCCACACAGAAAAACCCAACTTCAGCGGAAGGCCCCCTTGCGGTAGAGCCGCCAGGCGAGGACGCAGACCGCAAGAATCGGATGGTGGCGCAGCCGTTGGGGCACCTCGACGCGCACACCGGTGTGACGCTCGATCTTCCACAGGATGTATTCCAGCCCCCCGGCGAAAGTAAACGCCCCTTTCAGGAGTCTCAATACGGACAGGACCTTGCCCTGCACGGCACGCACGGCCCACCGCATTCGGCAAGCACGCCGGGCCCCGGCCGGGATACGGCTGCGATACACGCCGCCGCGCTCGCCGCGTCCCACCTCGTGAGCGAGCGCCGGCAGGGCGGCTTGCGTCAGCCGGTCGAAATGGTCGGACGCGGCGTCGAGCAAGGCGGCCATCTTCCCGGGGCGCTCGGGTCGAAGCTCGGCGCGGTAGCTCAAGGACAAACCCTTCAGCCAGGCCTGCCGCGCGGAAAAAACGGCCGGCAGGCAAGGCAGCGTGCGGCCCAGGAAAGTGAGCGCGGCCTGGGCGAGACCCGCCTGCACCTCCTCCGCGGCCCGGCGGCCGCGGGCGTAGGCGATGGCCGTCGGCTGGGCGAACCGACCCCAGAAGTAGGAGTGAAACCAGAGCGGTGAGGTGCCGCGGATGAAATCCCCCATTGACAGCACCGCATACTTGGCGCGCACCATGCGCCCCTCGAAAGGCACCTCGAGGTAGAAGACATTCGGCGGCAGAAGCTTGTTGAATGAGGCCTGCCACCCGGCGCCGTAGGCCCGGCGGTAGTCGTCCACGATCACGTACAGATCGACCATCCCGCCGCGGTCGTCCCCGCTGCGCAGGCAGGAGCCGTAGAAGAGAATGGCCTCGACGGCTTCCCCGTAGCGCCGCCGGATGCGCTCGGCCAGGGCCTGGACGGCCGGCGCCACGGGCACCTCGGACTGACGGCGGATCAATTCCAGCATTGCCTCGGGGGCACCCATCGCCTACACCTTCAGGAAACAGGCCCGGCCGCCGTCTTCGATGACCAGTGGGCCGTGGCTTGGGTCGGAGGTGAACAACTCGCCGTCGACGGCGAACCCGCCTTTCAGCGCAAGCTCGATCCGCTGCGCGCTCACGCTGAGGTACCCGTTGGCCGGCTGGGCGCCGGGGGTGGCGCGGCCGCTGACGAAGGCGGGGAGCGCGCCGAGGATGCGCCGGGGGGCGGCGCCCACGGCGGTGAGCTTGAGCGGGCCATGGCCGCGGCCCCAAAACGGCCGCAACCCGAGAATCAGGCGCTCCAGGGTGCTGACCATCAGGAGCAGGGTGTCGCCTTGACCGATGAGCCGGCCGTCGGCGCGGATCGCCGCCGCCGCGGGCGCCACCAGCGCGTCGTCCCGGCTTGCCAGCGCCATCAGGAACCGGGCGACGATCAGGAGGTGGGCCGGGTCTCCGCTCAAGCCGAGCTGGTGCACCCGCGCGTGGAAAAAGCGAATGCCCTTCTCGATGCAGGCCGCGCCGAAAAACATGCCGCAAATCGGTTCCGGTCGCAGGGGGTGGTGGATTTTCAGCACGCTGCGGGCAACAAACTCCGCCGCCCCGTCGCCGTGATGCACCCAATCGAGCAGCCGTCTGAGGGCGGCTAAACGCCCCCCGCGCAATCCCAGCTCGTGGGAAGTCATGTTGGTGGTCCCGCCGCTGAGGAGTGCGAGCACGGGCAGGTGCTGAAACGGCCGGTGGACGAGCAATGCGGTCAGAACCGCCTGGACGGTCCCATCGCCCGAGTTGACCGCCACCAGGTTCACCCCCTCACGGGCGAAATCCAGCAACGCCGCCCCCACCTGCTCCGCCGTGCGCACTTCACGGTGGGCCACCGCAGGAAAACGGCCGAGAATGCTGCGAACGGGACCCAGCCCGCGCCGGTTGGCGCCGCTCAGGGGATTGCTGAGCACCCCCAGGCGCCACGGACCGAACCGCGCCGGCGCACCCTTCGGGAAGGGGCTGGCGGTCTTGTCCGTCATGGTGCTGTCGTGTGTGTCCGAAACCCGCAGGTCGACCTCCCGTCATCGTCTCTGCCCAAACGGTGTGGCATGGGGCCACGCGGTCACGGGGTGACGTAGCCTCTGGTGCCCGCCGCACGGGCTCGCGCGTTGCAAACCGAACCCGCGTGCTATATATAGACCGTCATGGTTTTTGTAAAGGACGCAAAGCGATGCGGCGAGCTCGCCTTCATCCACCTCTCGGATTTCCATATCTGCCGCCCGGCCGGGTCGCGACCGGCCGATTTTGCCAACAAGCGTCTGTTGAGCTACCTGAGCTGGCGCTTGCGCCGCCGGGCCGAACATCGCCCGGAAGTGCTCACGGCCCTGCAGCGTTCGCTGAAGCGAATCGAGGTCGACCAGATCGTGATTACCGGGGACCTCACCCAGTTAGGGCTCCCGGCCGAGTTCGAGGCGGCCCGGATGGAGCTCGAGTCCCTCGGGGCGGCGGATCGGGTTTTCGTGGTGCCCGGAAACCACGATGCCCTGGTGGCCGCCCCCCGGAATGGATTCATCGCCCGCTGGGCGGACTACATGGAATCCGATGCCGGCGCGCCCGGCGACCGGGGCCTTTTCCCGACTGTAAGGCGCCGCGGGTCCGTGTGCTTGATTGGTGTTTCGACCGCTTGCCCGACCCCGCCCTTTCGCGCCACCGGCAGAGTCGGCGCCGCCCAGATGCAGCGTCTCGAGGAGATGTTGGCGGCGGCCGCAACCGAGCGGCTCTTCCGGGTGGTCCTGATCCACCACCCGCCTGCCCCGGGGGCCGCGTCCGGGCACAAACGGCTGACCGACGGCGCGGCGCTGCGTCGCGTGCTGGCGGACCGCGGCGCCGAGCTTGTCCTGCATGGGCATTCCCACCGGCGGGAGCGGACCGCGCTGAACGACCCCGCCGGCCGGAACATCCCGGTCCTGGGGGTTTCCTCCGCCACCTGCACCCGCCCTCGCGGCGCACGACGGGCCGCGTTTCGCCTGTTCCGGGTCAACGTCGGGCGTCACGGCTGGCAGGCCTCGTTCCAAGATCACGTCTACTCACCCGATGCCGGTGAATTCGTGGCGGAAGCGCGGACGGCGCTGTGAGGACGTCGGTGAGCCGGCTGCCTTGAGATACGCGAGACAAGACCGTCAATCCGCGTTCGGCGGACCGACCCTTGTCAAAAGACGCGTTTGAGCAAACGCAGGGCGATCAGCAGGATCACCGCCACGGGCAGAAGGGTCATCACCAGCGGCGGCAGGCCGAAGATCAGGCCAAGATGGCCGGCGATCTGGTTGCCCAGGGTGAAGAGGATCCCCACGAGCACGCCGGCCAGGATACGCTGACCGGCGTTGCGCATGCGGGTGGAGCCGAAAATGAAGGTCAGGGAGAGCAGCACCATGCTGCCCGTGGTCAGGGGGAGGCAGACTTTTTGCCAGAATGCCAGGGCATAGGTCTCCGCATTCTGGGCCCGATCCCTGAGGTTGCGAATGTAGCTGCTGAGATCCGAAAGCGACAGGCTGTCGGGCGGAAGCTCCAGAACACCCACCTGGGCGGGCGTCAGGAACTGTTCCAGCCGGTACTCGGGCAATGCCGTCGATGCCACACCCTCCTCACCGAAACTCTTGGCCTCGATCTCGGTCAGCACCCAGTCCTGGTCGCCCTCGATGACCGCCTGGCCTGCGTGGATGAACCGCCGCAGCTTTCCCTGCTCGTCGAGTTCATAGACTTCGAGGTCGGCGGCCCGCCCGCCGGTGAAGGTCCGCCCCACATGGACAAAGGAGTGCCCGTGCCGGACCCAGAACCCGTTTTTGGACTGCATCATCCCCTTGCCGGTGACCGCGTTGGACCGCCGGATGCGGGCCAACTGGTCGAGCGGCGGGGCGATGAACTCGGCGATGAAGATGGCGGTCAGCATCAGCAGGAGGCTCGTCCCCAGTACGGAGGCGGCCATGCGTTTGACCGAGATGCCCGCCGCCTGCATGGCCGTCAGCTCCTGGTGATCCGCGAGCAGCCCCAGGGCCAGGATGCTGCCGAGCAGCGCCGACATCGGCATGAGGTCCACCAGGCGCTTGGGGATCGTCAGCGCCGTGTAGAGAAAGGCATCCGCCATCCGGTAACCGCCCTTGCCGACGTCGTTCAACTGGGCGAGCAGGTCCAGAAAGCTGAAGAGCACGACCAGCACGGACAGTACCAGGAGAAACCCCTGGATCGTGTTGCGGCCCAGGTAGCGGTCGATGATTTTGATCTGATCGTTCATCCGGGACGCCGATAGAAAACTTCCCCCGTGCGCCACAGCAAAACGACCGTCAGGCCGGCCATCAGCGCGGGCACCCACCAGATCCCGATCCCGGTGCCGACGTTCCCCTTCTCGACCCAGGTCTTGGCGATCACGAACAGCTGGTAATACAAGGCGAAGACGACGATGGCCGCCCCCATCTTGGCGTATTTCCCCTGGCGGGGGTTGCTGCGGCTCAAGGGAACGCCGAGAAGGCCCAGCAGAATGGTGGACAGCGGGGTCGAAAGCCGCCACTGCAGCTCGGCGATGTCTTCGAGCCGTTTGGAGCCGATCAGCTGGGCGGTGGGGGCCGCCTTGCGCCGATAGCGCGCATTGGGTTCCTCCACCTGCAGGAGCGGGTATTCCGCCCGATCGAAACGGGTGATCTTCCCCCCCTGTTCGCTGCGTGGGAAATCGTAAAGAAACCCCTCCTCCAGGAGCAGGGTGCGGCGGCCGTTTTTATCCACCCCCGTCTGGGTCATGCGCTCGGCCCGGATCACCTTCCGGCGGTCGCCCTCGGCCACACGGATGAACACATGCCCGGCGCCTTTTTCGCGGCTGAGGATTTCATCGGCGAAAAAAACAAACCGCCCGGAGCGCATCTCGAGAAAGTGGTCGGCTTCGAGGCGGCCGACGTCGAACTCGGTCTCGGCCCGGGCCTTGATGCGATAAATGTCGTCGTAGGCCTGGGGCCGCAGCACCAGCGAGGCCACCGCCGCCGCCGCCGCCACCGGCAGGGACACCAGGAAGACCGCCCTGAGAACGCCGCCCAGACCCACCCCGCAGGCGGAAAAGGCGGTCATCTCGGAGTCCTTGTACAACCGGCCCAGGGCAATGATGACGGCCAGGAAAAAAGTCGTCGGCAGAAGCACTTCCAGGGCCATGGCGACTCGCAGGACGACCAGCAGCCCCACGGTGGCCGCCGGCAGCACGCCGCTGACCGCCTCGGCCAGATAGGTGACGGCGCTGTAGCTGGTGAACACGGCGATCAGAACGAAGAGGATCGCCACGGTCGGCTTCAAGATTTCGGAAATGACATACCGTTGCAGGATCACCGCCCGCCCTCCGGAGGATTTAAGAGGGAATCATCGTCGACCGGAGGCACGGCACCCATCCGTCCGGCCCCGGCCGAGATGGCTTCCGCAAAACGCCAGTCGGCCTCCGAATCGACGTCCACCGCCGCTTCCGCAAACGGGAGGATCACCGCGCCGACCCTGAGCCCCATGGCACGGGAGGCGTGCCCCAGCGCCTCGTCCAAGGAGAGCCGACCCAGCAGGTAGCGCAGTACCACCCCCCAGCCGAGCTCGCCCAGCATCTTGACCGGCCGCTTGCGCTGGTGCTCGACGCGCCGCCAGAAACCCGCGGCCGCCCGCCCCTCGGCCGTCGGAAACGCGAACAGATTGCAGCCGCAGAAGGCGCCTCCCCGGAAACGGGTTTTCGTCCGGCGCATACCGGGATAGGCGGCAACCGTCAAGGCGTGGGGCGCCAGTGCGGCCGCCACGTCGCAGGCCATGGCCCGCGCTTCACGGCAGAAATGATCGACGATGTCCGCGTGCAGCAGGGCGTGATCGGCCGTCGTCAGCAGCACCGGGGATCGCTCGGGAAGGGAGTTCAGAGCAAACAACGCGCTCGTGCTCGGCGTGGCTTGGGGGGGGACCCAGCGCACCAAGCCGGCGTCCAGGCGCTTTTTGAGCAGCGGCTCACGTTCCAGGATTTCGGCCGGCGGCCCGCTCACGACGCAGGCGCCGACTTCTTCGGCCTGTTCCAGCGCGTCCAGCACCCTCAGTATCATCGGCCGTCCCCCGACGGGGGCGAGGGCCTTGCACGGCACCCCCGCGGCGCGCGCGACCGGGTCGGCCGCGGTGCGGTCGGCCGCGAGGACAATGGCCGTGAACAAGGGTCGGTCGGAGGAAGCCATGCGGGCAGATCAGAGTCCTGTTGGCAATTTAAGATGACGCCCGGCACGCCCGATGAGCGCCCCGGCCGGCAGCGAAGCGGACCGGCCCCGGTCAGGGCGTGCCGATTTCTTTTTCATAAACCCGATAGCGCTTGTACACCTTGCCGCCGATCGCTTCAATCATGTTGCGCATCGGCAGGTTGTCTTCCAGGATCCAGGAGAGCTCCATTCTCTCCACCCCGCGCTTGATTCCCGGCACCCGCACGGCATCGATGACCGTCAGTGCCAGCGCGGCCCCCAGCCGGCTGGCATGGTAGCGCTTGCGCACCCCCATGAGAGGGGCCCTGGCCACCTTGGGGAAGCCGACTTTCAACCGCCACAAAAGCTTGATCCAGCCGAAGGGCAGCAACCGGCCGTCGAGGTCGCGGATGATCGAATTGATGTCCGGAAACCCCACGATCATGGCCGCCGGCTCGCCGTCCACCTCCGCGATGGCGACCCAGTCCATGGGAACGAGCATTTTGAGGTCCCGGCCGAGATGGTCGAACTCCGCTGCGGTGAAGGGCACGAAACACCAGTTGCCCGACCAGGCATCCTCGAAGATCTCCCTCAGGATGCGCAGGTCCTCCTGCATGTGGGTGCGACGGAAATGCCGCACCGTCACTTTCCCGGCCGCCCGTCGGAGCACGGCCTGCATCCCCGGGGTGAACTGGAAATCCGTCGCAGCCATGTAAGCCAGCAGATCCTTGGCCTTCACGTATCCATGCGCCTCGATGCGCGGCCCATAGTAGGGGCGGGCGTGGCCCATCATCAGCACGGGCGGGTCCGCAAAACCCTCCACCAGCAGACCGCACTCCTGGTTGATGGACAGGTTGAAGGGCCCGAGAACCCGGCGCATCCCCCGGCGCCGCAGCCAGTCCTCGGCGGTCGCGATCAGCGCCTGAAATGTCTCGGCGCGGTCCTCGGCCTCGAGCATGCCGAAGAAACCGGTGGCGTCCCCGTAGCGCTCGAGGTGCAAGCGATCGATCTGAGCGCTGATGCGGCCGACGGGACGCCCGTCCCGGCAGGCGATCCAGGCCTGGAACTCGGCGTGGTCGAAGTACGGGTTCTTCGGCGAGAGAAACTGCCGGCGCTCGAAGATCAATGGCGGCACCCAGGCCGGGTCGTCCGCATACAGCGACCAAGGCAGGCGGATGAACTGCCGCAGCATGCGGCGGCCCTTCACCGGTCTGATTTCGAGAAATTCCGCGCCCGCTTCACGTGCCGCCATCAGTTCACCCGATCCCACCAGCGCGCGCCCATGCTCCCGGTTTTCGTTCGGCTTCATCGCCGCCGCCACCGTCGCGCGGTGCGGGAATCGTTTCACAGCTTGTGGGACTTTTCAAGATGATTTGTGTTTTTCAACAATCGCTTGCATTTCCACAAAACATGAATTATTAGGATGACTCGATTTTTTATTGGAGTTTCAAAGGGTATCGGGCTATAATCTGGCCGTAATGAAGGTCATCCCATCGAATTGTTTGACATCCTATGCGATATGGGATAGTAGTCCACAACTCGGGGGTTGCCGGCTTCGGTTCCGGCGCGAAAGCGACTTGGCCGGAGGGATTCTGACGCGAAAGGTTCGGAGGGACCGATCAAGACAGTATCCGAAACCTATTGAGAAAACAAAAAGGATAGCGGATCAATATGGAGGCGACGCCGACCGAACACGACTTACCGCTGAGGTACGCCGACTTCGCCACTTTGTCAGAGGCGTTGGATTATGCGGCCCGCGGTCAGACGGGATCGAATTTTTATAATGGCAAAGGCCAGATTGAGGCTGTTCTGCCCTACGCGGAGTTACGGGATCAAGCTGTGGCGATCGCCCGCCAGCTGGTGGGGTTGGGCATCGAGCGCGGCTCCCGGGTAGCACTGGTGGCGGAAACCTATCCTGATTTTCTGCGGTTCTTTTACGCCTGCCAATACGCCGGGATGGTGCCGGTTCCTCTGCCCGCTTCGATCCACCTGGGCGGTCACAAGGCCTACGTCAGCCAGTTGAAGCGCCTTTTGCTCAACTGCCGGCCGGAAGCCGCCGTGGCTCCGGCCCTGTTTTTATCCTTTTTATTAGAGGCTGCGGAAGGGTTGCCGCTCAAGTTCGTCGGCACCCCGGAGCAATTCGCGGACCTGCCCCGGTCGCCAAGGCCGCTGGTGCCCTCCGGGCCCGACGAATTGGCCTATCTTCAGTACACCTCGGGCAGCACTCGGTTCCCGCGCGGCGTCATGATCACCCACCGCACCGTCATGAACAACCTCGCGAGCATCATCCGCAACGGGGTGCAGGCCCGCCCGGGCGACCGGTCCATGTCTTGGCTGCCGTACTACCACGACATGGGGCTGGTCGGACTCGTGCTCTCGCCGATGGCCTCCCAGGTCTCGGTCGACTATCTCAAAACGCGCGACTTCGGCATGCGGCCGCGACTGTGGCTGACGCTGATTTCCCAAAACCATGCGACGGTTTCCTTCGGTCCGCCCTTCGGCTACGAGCTCTGTGTTCAGCGTCTCCGGGAGGACAAGGCCGCCCAGTTCGACTTGAGCTCCTGGCGGGTGGCCGGCGTGGGGGCTGAAACCATCCGGCCCGAGCCGCTGATCCGCTTTGCCGAAATGCTGGCCCCGAGCGGGTTCGACCCCAAAGCGTTTTTAGCCTGCTACGGCATGGCGGAGTGCTCTCTGGCCGTCAGTTTCTCGCCTCTCGGGCAGGGGATGCAGATGGATGCGGTCGATGCGGAGGAACTGGCCAAGACCCAGAAGGCCCTGCCGGTCGCCGATACGGTTCCTGGCGGAATCTCCAAGGGCAAGGGGTTCGTCAAATGCGGCTACGCCCTGCCCGGCTACGAAATCCAGGTTCGCAACGGCAGCGGCCGTCCCCTGCCGGAGCGCCGGGTAGGGACGCTCTTCGTCCGCGGCCAAAGCGTCATGTCGGGCTATTTCGGCGAGGAAGCCCTGACCCGCGAGGTGCTGTCGGAAGACGGGTGGCTGAACACGGGGGATCTGGCCTACATCGCCGACCGGAGCGTCGTCATCACCGGGCGCCAGAAGGACTTGATCATCATCAACGGGCGCAACATCTGGCCGCAGGATCTGGAATACATCGCCGAAAGTCAGCCGGAGGTGCGCACCGGCGACGCCTCCGCATTTTCGGTGACGGCCCCCAATGGCGAGGACAGATCCGTCCTCGTTATCGAATGCCGGGAATTCGACATCGCCAAACGCGATGAACTGACGCGGCGGCTCCAGGCGCTGATCCGGCAGGAACTCGCCATCGACTGTTTCATCGAGTTGGTCCCGCGCAACACCCTGCCGCGCACCACATCCGGAAAGCTTTCCCGGTCGGGCGCCAAAAAAGATTTCCTGCAGCGGGTCGCCGAAGGCAAGGCCGAGCAA
>CAVQUW010000043.1:0-8072 GCA_963716785.1 uncultured delta proteobacterium
AGCTTAGTGTTCATCCGGAAACGGCGTCTTGCACCCCAAGCCGGCGATCTCGCTCTTGGCAATCCGCGACGCGGAGGGGCTATGCCTGCGGTGGCCGAGTCGCCGCGACCCAGTCCTGACCCCGCATTCACCATTTCCGGATGAACACTCTCTTAGAACCCCGGGATCCTGGCGGCGTCGAGTTCGGGAAGCGGATTATGTCGGCAGAGCGGCATCGACCGCGAATCCGGCGGAAGGGCCGGCGCGGCTACACCCTCCTGGAGCTGATCGTCGTCATGGCGTTGATCGGCATCGTCTTTTTCTTTGCCCTCCCGCGCTTCGAGGGGTCGTTTCTGATCGACGATGCCAAGCACAGCGCGCGCTGGCTGCTCGGCAAGGTCCGGAACCTGCGCGAAGAATCGCTGCGCACCCGCCACGCGCGGGTCCTGCACATCGATCTGGACACCAACCGCGTCTGGGAGACGGTGGAGACCATGAGTCTGGAGGAAGCCGACCGTGCCACGCAGCGCGCGCAGGAAGTCCCGGGCGGCGCCCGCTTGGCCGGCGTCGACTTCCCCACCCGGGGACGGGTGACCGCCGGCAGGGCCGACATCCGCTTCTACGGGGACGGCCACACGGATCGGGTGCTGATTCACCTGCGCCACGGCAGCGACGTTCAGTCGTTTCTGCTCGAGCCCTTCCTCGCCCGGGTGAAAATCTTCGACACCATGGTGGGTTTCGAGGACCTACGGTGACGACGCGATGATCCGCTCTGGGGACTGCGCGCAAAACCCGATTTCCGTGCGGCGCTTCATCGCGCAGCCGCCGCGGCGCGCCGGGCGATTGGCGCGCCTTGAACTCGGGCCTTCGACACAAGCGCCGGCCCGGGGGGCTTCTTGTTCGACTGGCGGCTTCACGCTGCTGGAGGTGCTGGTCGCGTTGGGCATCATGTCCATCGTGTTGGTGAGTGTCTACCGGCTGCACTCGCAGACGATCTCGATGGCCACCGAGACCCGTTTCCACGTGCAGGCGCCCCTGCTGGCGCGCGGCGCCCTTACACGGCTGGAAGAGAACCGGCAGCGCGGCCTGATATCGGACGAGGGTGATTTCGGGAAGGAGTTTCCGGGCTACCGCTGGAAGATCAGCGTCGAGGACACCGCCTCCCCGGCTCTGGGCGCCGAGATCTCGAAAGACATGAAGCGCATCGACGTCTCGGTGACGCTGAACGAAGGAGAGTACTCCTATGGTTTTCGGACCTATCGTTTCGAAAGGCGCTAAAGGGCCGCCATGAACGGCACCGGATTCACATGCGCCCCCGCGCCGCCGGCCCTTGCCGCCGTGAAGGCCCCGCGCCCATCAGCCCTGCGGGGGTCGGGGACGCGCGCCGGCCTTGTCATTTGCGGCTTGGCCGCTTTCAAAAGCCGTCGGCCTGCGGTGACCGACGACTTCGGCTTCACCCTGATGGAGATCCTGGTGGCCGTGCTGATCCTGGGAATCGTCGTGACCACCGTGCTGACCTCGTTCAACATGGTCTTCTCGACCACCGAGACCCTGGAGCGCTCGGCGGCCATGTTCGAGGCAGGCAAGACCTGTCTGAGCCGGATCGTGACCGACCTGGAAAATATCACCATCGCCGAGCGGCCGTTCTACAAGCCGCCGGGGGTAGACACTGCGCCGGACCCCTATCGTTTTCTGGGGAAGATCTCAAACGTCGGTGGCACGAGAATTGCAGAACTACGTCTGACAAGCGATGCCCACGTTCCCCTGGAACGCGAGCCCCGCAAGGGGGTCGCCGAAATCGTGTACTACGTCCAGGACCAGGAGGGCGGCGGCCTGGTGCTCAGACGCGCGGACCACCTGTACCCGTATCCGCGCATCGAGGAACGCAGCGGCGACCCGGTGTTATGCGAAAACGTCAAATCATTGGCATTTACCTACATTGCCGAGGATGGGTCGGAGTTCGAAACCTGGGACTCCGATTCGCGGGAATCCGACTACGCCACCCCGTCGATGGTGGCCGTACGCCTGGAAATCCTGGATGCCGGGGAAGAGGTCGTTTTCCAGACGACCGTGCGCATGCCGATGGTTCGCAAAAAGACGGGATGACCCATGAAGGCTTTGCGCGCCACGCTGGGCAACCACCGCGGGGTCGCCCTGCTGATCACCCTGTCGGTGACCATGGTGCTGGTGGCGACCACGCTGGAATTCAACCGCCGGGCGCGCTACGCGCTGATCTCCGCGGCCGCGGCGCGGGACCACCTCACCATGAGTCAGATGGCAACGGCCGGGGTGCACCTGGCCATGGCCATCCTGGTCAAGGACAAGGCCGACAACGACACGGACACCTTGATGGACGACTGGGCCAACGCCGAGAAGATCGACGCGGTCCTCAAGGATTTGCCCTTCGAGACCGGGAACCTGTCGCTCACGATCAGCGACGAGATGGGCAAAATCAAGGTCAACGCCCTGGTGAACTTTCCGGAGGGCCGGCAGTTCAACGAATCCCAGCGGACGCTCTGGGAGCGGTTTCTGCAGTATTTTGCCGATCAGAAGGAGCTCGAGCTCGAGCTCAAGGACGACAGCGAGCCGGCGGCGATCATCAATTCCCTGAAGGACTGGATCGACAGCGGCGACGACGACGCCATCACGGGGCTGAGCGGGGCGGAATCCAGCTACTACCTGGACCAGAAGCCGCCGTATCCGGCCCGCAACGCACCCGTCGCCGACCTGAACGAGCTGCTGCTGGTCAAGGGCATCACGCCGCGGCTGCTCGACGGACAGCAGGGGCACCCGGGCATCGCCCGCTACCTGACGGTTCGGGGGATGAGCGCCGGGGAGGGCACGGGGTTCAGCTTCAGCGGGCAGATCAATGTCAACACCGCCGAGCTGCCGGTGCTCTTCGCCCTAATCCCGGCGGAGAACAAGGACCTTGTGGAGGCGATCGACGAGTTGCGCCGCGACATCGTCTCGGGCAAGCAGACGGTCGACCTCACGAGCGCCAACTGGCTGACCCAGATTCCCGGCATGGCCGAGCTCAAGATCGACCCGAAGCTGATCACGATGGCGAGCGACGTGTTCCGGCTGGAATCCACCGCGCTGATGCACGACGCCGCCACCACCGTCACCGCCGTGGTGCAGCGGGTGCCGGCCGCCCAAACGGGCAGGTGGACCTGTCGCATCCTGAGCTGGCGGGTGGAATGAGGAAACGGGGTTCAAGGGGCCAGGGGTCGAGGGTTCAAAAGCTTCTTTTTTCCCCTTGAACCCTTGACCCCTCGAACCCTTGAACCCTTGGTTTCAAGTGCCCTCATGAGCCGAAAAGTCATCGGACTGGACATACGATCCGACAGCGTCAGCGCGGTCCTCGTCAAGAGCAGCCTGAGAGAGACCCGTATCGCCGCCTCCATGACGGTGCCCATCCAAAACGACGGGCCCGAGCCGGGCGGCCTGCACGCCGCGCTCGAAACCGTTGCCGCCACCATGGACCTGACCGGCGCGGACTGCGCCGCGGCCGTTCCGGCCGAGTTGTTCTCGTGCCGGACCCTCTTCGTCCCGTTTGCCAATGCCAAGAAGATCCGCATGGTCTTGCCGTTCGAGCTGGAGCCTTTCCTGCCGCACCCGGCCGAGGACCTGACGATCGACTTCGCCATCATTGCCGGCACCCCGCCCCAGGAGCAGACGGAGGTCCTCGTGGCTGCCCTGGAAAAGGCCCGGCTCGCACCCTTCATCGCCGATCTGACCGCGGCCGGCCTCGAGCCGGAACGGGTGACAATGGGCGGTCTGGCCACCGCCGTGTGGATCGGCCGCACGGCTGAACCGCCCGAGACGACGAGCTTTTGCCTGGACATCGGCGCGACCTCCGGCGCTCTGTTCGCCGTGTCCGGGGCCGAGCTGCGGCTGGTGCGCTCCTTTCCGCTCACCCCGGACGCCGCCGCCCGCAACCGTGTGCTGCGCAACATCCTGCGCACCACCATCGGCGCTCTCGAAGAGATGGGCATTCCCCGCCAGGTCCCGATTCCCTTGTCCGTGACCGGCAGCGGCTCGCGGAAGGCCGACCTGGAGTCGCTCGCCGCCGGCCTGCCGGTCACCCTGCAGGCGGCCGACCTCACACGCCGCGTCGGCGCCCGCGCCGAGGTCGGGGAGCTCGAAGACTGGGAACCGACGGTGATGGACGGGGCGCTGGCGCTGGCGCTGGCGGAAATCGAAGGCATCGAATGCCTGAACTTTCACCGCGGCCAGTTCTTGGGCCGGAAAATCCTCTCCCGCTACCGGGAGCAGCTGACCCGCACCGGGCTCCTGGCGGCCGCCGTGCTGCTGCTGATGTTCGGCAGCGTCCTGGTTCAATCCCATCTGTATCAGCGCCGGCTCGCATCCCTGGACCTTGAAATGGCGGAGATCTTCAAACGGACGTTTCCGGATGTCAAAAAGGTGACCGACCCGTACCAGCAGATGCAGATCAACTTGCAGGGACTGCGCAAAAGCACCCCCAGCACGGGTGACGCGGTCACGGAAGTTCGCAGCATCGACGTGCTGAAGAACATCAGCGAGAGTATTCCCGATGACATCGCGGTCGTTTTCGAGCGCATGGTGATCGGGTCCGACAGCGTGCTGATTTCCGGGACGACGGCCGCGTTCAACGCTGTCGACGACATCAAGGGTCGACTGGAACGGATCGCCGGGTTCAAGAAGGTGACCATCAGCTCGGCGAACACCGACCGTTCTGGCAAAGAGGTGAATTTTCAGATCAAGGTGGACCTGTGAACGGCGGTGTTCCGCGCCGGGCGCCGGCCGCCCTTGTGCGGCACGGTGCGTGAGCCTGTGGTCGGGACGGGCGGTGCGCATGGGCGATCTTGATTCAGGCGGCAACTCAGCCGAGGCGATGACGTAAACGACATGGTTGCTTTCGAGTCGATTCTAAAGAAGATCAATCTGAACAAGCTCAGCCGACGCGAAAAGCTGGTGCTCGCGGGCGGCGGCTGTGCCCTGCTGCTGTTTCTGGTCGTTCAGCTGGTGATCGCGCCCGTCTTCGAACGCAACGCGCAGAGACGGCGCGCCATTCAGTCGAAGACGGTCATGCTCGGGGAAATGCAGCGTCTGCAGTCGGAATACGAGGCGCTGAAGTCCACGACCCAACAGGCCGAAGCGCGCTTCAGCCGCCGGGAAAAGGGGTTTACGCTGTTTTCCTTCCTCGACCAGCTGGCCGGTAAGAGCGGCGTCAAGGAGCGCGTGAACTACATGCGGCCCTCGAAAACGGACCAGAAAAACAGCCCTTTCAAACTCTCGCGGGTGGAGATGAAGCTTGAGGCCGTCACGCTCGAGCAGCTGACGAACTACCTGTACGGGGTCGAGACCTCGCGCTATTTCCTGACGATCAGCAAACTGTCGATCACCCGTCGGGACCAGAAGGAAGGTCTGTTGGATGCGATCCTGCAAGTGGACACACTGGAGATGTGAGACGAGGCGGCGATGACCCCAACCCTCAAGCGCAGCCTGTTCGCGGCCTATGTGGTGACGGTCACACTGGTGCTGCTCTGGGTCTGCTTCCCTTCGGAGGCCGTCCGCCGGCATGCCGCCGCGCGTCTGGCCGCGGCCCTGCCGGGGCTGTCGGTGGACATACGGGAGGCCCGGCCGAGCTTGCCGCCCGGCATCCTGCTGCAGGGCCTGAGGATTTCGCATGCGGACAAGCCGGTGGCGGTCATCGAGCAGGTCCGGATCGTTCCGGAGTGGTTCTCGCTGTTGGACGAGCAGCCCGTCTACGGGTTCACCGGCTCGGCCGCCGACGGCAGCATCAGCGGGACCGGTCCGCTCTCCGACACGCCGACGGGGTCAATGGCAATTCAGAGCGCACGCTTCACGGGCCTGCAGCTCGCCAAGCTGCCGGCGTTGCAAAACTTCTACGGCAGCCGGGTCTCCGGGCGGCTCGAAGGCCTGCTGACGGGGGACCCGGGCGGTCTCAAGGGCAAGATAGCGGTCTCCGACCTGCAGCTCGATCTGGCCGCCCCGATCTTCGACCTGAAGACGATCGCTTTTCGCACGCTCGAGGCCGAAATCACGCTGCAGTCGAAGCGTCTGGTGCTGCGCAGCTGCCGGCTGCGCGGCAACGAGCTGGATGCGGAGGTCTCCGGCACCATCGCCTTGGACGCGCTCGCCGGCAGGAACGGCCTCAACCTGAACGGCCGGATGACCCCCCACCGCGGGTTCATGGCCAAAATGGAGGGCAGCCTGCCGCCGAATTTTCTCCGGCGACGCGGGGGCCTCTCGTTCAAAGTCAGCGGAAGCCTGGCGGCGCCGGGGTTTGCGCTGAATTAAAACGGCGGGCGCGGGCCCGATCCGGCGCGGCGTTTGCGTCACTGTGTGGTATAGGCTATAGTGAGGGTTCGGTGCGCCGCAGGGCCCTGAACCATTTTATGCCGCCGCCGACCGAACACGCGAAACCGAACACAAAGCAACGCGACCTATGGTCAATCGAACATTCACCATTGCCAACCTGCTGCTGGTCGCCGCCGGGGTCTACTTCGGCGTGACGATTTTCTACACCGCATTGACGGCACGGCTCGGCAGCGGACCGCCGGCGGTCCCGGCGGCCGGCCCGGACCCGGCGGCGCCGGCCGAGCCTCCGGCCGCCCTGGACGACTACGGCCGCATCGTCGGCCGCAACCTGTTCAACAGCGGCAACAAACCCATCGGGTCGGCCGCTCAGGACACGCAGGCCCTCGACATCGACAAGCTCAAGCAAACCGAGCTCAAACTCAAGCTGTGGGGGACCGTGTTCACCCCCGACGGTCAGACCTATGCCGTCATCGAGGATCAAAAGACCCGCGAGCAGATGCTCTACCGGCCGGGCGACGACATCCAGAACGCCTCGGTGAAGATGGTGCTCCGCCAGAAGGTGGTCCTGACCGTGGAAGGCCGCGACGAGGTGCTGGCCATCGAGGAGCCCGGCGTCACCCGCGGCGCGGTGGCGGCCCGGCCCGAGACCGCCCCCCGGCCTCCGGTGGCGGGGGCCGGCCTCACGCCGGGCGCCGCGCCGGTCCAGCAGGTCACGGTGCCGGAGGAGCAGATCGAAAAAGCCATGGAGAACCTGGGCGAGCTGATGAGCCAGGCCACTTTCAGGCCTCATCTCGAAGACGGCCGCCCGGCCGGGATCTCCATCACCGGCATCAAACCCAACGCCATCTTCCGCAAGCTGCGTCTGCGCAACGGGGACGTGATCACCGGGGTCAACGGCCAGGCCGTCGAGGGCGTGGAGGACGCCATGCGGGTGTTCGGCACCCTGTCCGCCGACGGCCCGCTTCAAGTCAACATCAAACGCCGTGGGCGCGAAGAAACGCTGGAATACAAAATCGAATAAACGCGGTGCGTCCGCACGGGGAGTGGATATGAGCATCTCAGGCACACGCGGCCGACACGCAGTCGGCCGGTCCTTGACGGCGATCGGGCTCAGCGCCCTGCTGTGGTGGTGCGCCGCGGCGAATCCGGCGACGGTCATGGCCCAGGCGAACAAAGCGTCGGAGCAGTTCGTGTCGATCGATTTCAACAACGTCGACATTCACTTGTTCATCAAGTTCATGAGCGAGCTGACCGGACGAACTTCGTGATCGACAACAACGTCAAGGGCAAGGCACCATCATCTCCCCGGCCCGCATTTCGCTCGACGAGGCCACCCGGGTGTTCGAAAGCGTGCTGGAATGGACTGGGCTTCACCACCGTGAAGGCCGGTGAAGATCGTCAAGATCGTTCCGGCCCCCGAGGCCCGCACCAGGAACATCCAGACCCTGCTCGAACTGGAGAAGGCCAGCCCCGACGACCGGGTCGACCGACCCAGATCGTCCCGCTGCCGTATGCGGTTCCGAGGAGGTCAAACGGCTGTTCACGCCGCTGCGTGTCGCGCGCAGCGTCGTGCTGGCTCTCGCCGGCCAACACTCTGATCATCACCGACGTGCACTCCAACGTCCAGCGGCTGATGAAATCCTGAAGGAGATCGAACATCGCCGGAATGGGCCAACAGATTCCGTGATCCCGCTGCAGCACGCCGACGCGACCCAGCGACCCTGCCGCCAGACCTCTTCGAGACCACCGCCCCGCGACCAGGGACG
>CAVQUW010000044.1:0-175332 GCA_963716785.1 uncultured delta proteobacterium
AAATTTATTGCTCTGTGGCACATAGTTTGCTTTAAATAAATCTCAATGGGATGAAGTTTCCTCCTTTCCTTTATCCCACCTCCGACTGACCCTGTTCGGCCACCCCCCCGAACAGGGTTTTTCTTTTTACCCGGGTATATCGATGCGGGAAATGTCCGACCGGGGCCCTGGCGCTGAAACCAGGCAGGGGCGGCCGAGAGGTTGCGGATTGAATTAGTAGTTGTCCGGAAGGGGCTTGCGATTCGGTTTCGGCTCGAACAGGCGACAGTCGCGGCCCCGCATCGCATAGCGGACCTCCTCGTTCGGGTGGCGGAAGCTCTTGAAGCCCATGCGCCGGCACCCGTGAGGAAACCGCTCGTCCCAGGTGACGTAGTAGTGACTGCAGGCGTGACAGGAGACTCGTTTATCAGCCACTTCAGGCCCCCACCTTGACCACCACCAGGGTGGCATCGTCCTGAAGGTGGAGCGGCGCCAGGAAGCGCTTCAAGGCCTCGAAGACGGCCGCGATGATCGCCTCGGAGGATCGCTCGGCGTTTTCGCGAACGAGCTGCTTCAGCATGGGTTTTCCGAACATGCGCCCGGCCGTGTCGCGCGCCTCCCAGACCCCGTCGGTGCAGATCACGACCACCTGACCCGGAACGAGTGCCCGCTGATACGCTTCGTAGCGGGCATCCGCGAACACTCCCAGGGGCAGCCCCCCTCCGCCATCCAGTTCTTCAAAGAGATCGCTCTTGCGGTCATAGAGCAGGGCCGGGTCGTGGCCGGCCCGCACCCACCTGATGCTGCGTTTGCCGGGATCGATTTCGGCGAGGATCGCCGTCATGAAGCGGCCGGAAGTCTGGGTGTCGTGGGTGAGCTGGCGGTTGACGCCGGCGACGATGCCCGACAGGCTGCCGGGCTGCTGGGCGCGTTCCCGGAAAAATGCGCGGGCGGTGGTCATCAGCAGGGCGGAGGGCAGACCGTGATCGGAAACGTCCCCGACCACGATGTTGACAACGCGCCCGTCCACACCGTTTTTCTCGAAATAGTCGTAGTAGTCCCCGCCGGTCTGGTCGCAGAAGATGCTGCGGCCGAAGATGTCCAGCCCGTCCAGGGCCGGTCCGGAATTCGGCAGCAGGCTCTGCTGGACCTCCATCGCCTGGGTCAGCCAGCGGCGCGTGCGCCGGTTGTACTTGCGCTCCTTGTGGGTGCGGCGGTATTGGCTGATGCCCTCGTGCAGCGCCTCCTGGAGCTCTTCCGTGCCGCAGGGCTTGGTGAGAAAGCGGAAGATGTTGCCCTGGTTGATGGCCTGAATCGCCGCGTGCAGGTCCGCGCTGCCGGTCAGCATCATCCGCACCGTCTCCGGGGCGATTTCCCGCACCCGCGCCAGAAACTCGACCCCGTTCATCTCCGGCATGCAGTAGTCCGAGACCACCACCGAGAAGGGGCCGTCGCGCTGGATCACATCCAACCCCTCGAAACCGCCGGCTACGGTCTCCAGTTCGAAATCCCGACGCAGCCGGCGCCTGAAACCCGCCAGCAGGTTCGGGTCGTCATCGACGATCAATACCCTGTTCGACACGTGCCGACCTCCTCCTGGCGGCCGTTGCGACACGCCTCCCGCCAGACCGGCAGACGTTCGATCCAATTCCGGCGTGCGAAATAGTCGAGATCCAGTCCGCCCTCCACCGGACCGTCCGCGGCCGACCCGGCACCCCGATGTTCGATGGCGTTGGCGGCGTGCACGGCCCCTGCCAGACCGCCCTCCAAAGGCGACTCGGAGGGGCGGTGGTGAAATGCAATCGCGCCGACCACCCCTTCGCCCACCCCCCAAAGTCCCATCAGGTATGCGGCGATCTTCGCATGGCAGACCCCGAAGCACTCCTGCTCCAGCTCCCAAACGGCGCCGCCCTCTGATCGGGCGCGGTGCATGAGGTCACCGTACGCCTCGGGGAAGTTCTGGGCCAGGATGGGCTTGCCCAGGTCGTGGAGAATCCCGGCGGTGAAGGCTTCGTCCTGGACCTGGCGCGGGAGCTTTTCGGCCATGCCGATGGCTCGGGCGCATAGACTCGTCTCCAGGCTGTGCCGCCAGAGCTCGTCCAGGGAAAAGCCGGTAACCCGCTGCGGGTCGAACTGGGCAAAAATCTTCGCCGACAAGACCAGCGACTTCACGGTGTCACAGCCCAGCAATGCGACCGCCTCCTGCGGGCTGGCAATCCGGCGCCCCAGCCCGAAAAAAGCCGAATTGACCATCTGCAGGATCTTGGCGGTCATGCTCACGTCCCGCGCAATGAGGTCGCCCACCTTCCTGAACGAGGAGTTGGGGGCCTGGAGCTCGGTCTGGATTTCCACATAGATCGAGGGTAGACTCGGCAGGGCGTGCAGTCGTGCCATAAGCGACCTGAGGTTGCCGTCATCGATCAGGCGATTGAGGGCGAACGTCCGTTCCAGGACGCGCTGCAGCCGTTCGGGGTCGCAAGGCTTGAGCAAGTATTGGTGGGCACAACCTACCGCCCTCAGCGCCGCCTGCTGGTCCATCTCACCCGAGAGCACGATCCGCGCCGTCCGGGGCCAGTGCTTCCGGACGGTACGCAGCAAATCGGCCCCATCGAGCCCCGGCATGCGCAAGTCGGTGACCACGGCGTCGAAGGGTTCGCGTTCCAGCAGGGCGATGGCCTCATCGACGCTGCCGGCAAAACGCATGGTCCACATCGCCCGCCGCCCGCGCATCATCCGCTCCAGGCCCTGCAGGACCCTGGGCTCGTCGTCCACGAAGAGCACGGCGCCCCCGCCCGGGCTGTTCATCTTATTCTCCCCCCTGCCCGAGCGGCAGCCAAAGGGTAAAAGTGGTGCCCCGACCCACCTCGGATTCGAAGCTGATCCGGCCGCCGTGTTTGGCGACGATCACCGGGTAGCAGATGGCCAGCCCCTGGCCGCTGCCGCGGCCGATCTCCTTGGTCGTAAAAAAAGGGTCGAAAATCCGGGGCCGGACCTGCTCCGGGATCCCGGCACCGGTGTCGCTGATCCGGATCTCCGCCCAGTCGCCCTTGCGTTGCGTGGAGACGCGGATCGTGCCCTTGCGGGCGGCGCCCTGCTGCGCCAGGTCCTCGATGGCCTGGGCGGCGTTGACGATCATGTTGAGAATCACCTGGTTGATTTCCGCCGCAAGGCAGTTGATCGGAGGCAGCGAGCGGTCGAAGTCGGTCACCATCTCCGCGACGTATTTCCACTCGTTTCTGGCAACCGTGATGGTGGTCTCGATGATCTGATTCAGGTCGACCAGGGATTTTTCCTCCCGGCCGGGGTGCGCAAATTCCTTCATGGCGCGCACGATCCGGGAGATGCGATCGATCCCCTCGAGAGTGTGTTGGATGGCCAGCGGAATCTCCTCGATCAGATAGGGCAAGTCTGCTTGCGCGAGGCCGTCTTCCACTTGCGCGACCATCCCGGGAGTCACGCCCCCGGCCTTGACCGCCGCCAGCATCTCGGCGTAGCAGTTCAGGACCGCAATCAAATCGGCGAAGGAATCCTGCAGAAACCGGGTGTTGTCGCTGACGTACTGGGTCGGGGTGTTGATCTCATGCGCGATGCCGGAGGCGAGCTGGCCGATCGAGCGCAGCTTCTGCGCCTGGGCCAGTTGCTTTTCCAGGTTCTTGCGCTCGGTGATGTCGGCACCGATGATCGTGAAACCGGATGGCGCTCCTTGAGCCGCCTGCACGGGGTTGATGGTCAGGCCCAGGACACCCTCCGCGCCGCCGGGCCGCGCGAAGGCGAGGTCTTCGACCCTGACCGGCACACCCTCCCGGCGGCAGCGCTCAAGGCCCGCCAGGACCCGCTCCCCGTCCCAGTGGATCCCGCAATCCCCGAGCGCCCGTCCGAGGACGATCTCGGGACCGCAGCCCAAGACCCGGCCGGCCATCTCGTTCCAGCGTGTGACCCGGACCTCCGGGGAAATCCCGATCAGGATGGCGGGAAGTGTCGCGAGCACCTGTTCGGCCTCGTTCGCCTCCCGGCAGTGTGCGGGGCCCGCCGGGTGCGACGATGCCTTCCCCCTCGCCCCGCGCCGCCCCGACGGCCGCTTTTCCGCGAGGGCCTCGCCTCTGGCGCTCATGGCCGGAGCTGCACCCATAACCCCATCTCCCGCAACAGGTCAAGCGCCTGCCCGCGTTCGGCCTCGGAGCCCGGCCGGCTGAGCTCCACTACCGCCCGCAGCACCTCGTCGCTCACACCGGCCTCTTTGAGCGCGATGATGTCGGCCACGGTGACAAGACGCAGGCCGTAGAGTTCCTTGCCGAACACCACGGGCTCCCGGTCTTTCAGAAACGAGCCTTCCGCAATCAGGACCTGCAGGGTGTTCTCCCCGACCCCGGCCCGCTTCAGGGCCACGATTTCGTCGACGGTGAAAGCGGCGGTTTCGACGCTCTTCTCACGGACGATCAGCCGGAGGGTTTCGTCGCTGACCCCGGCTCGCTTGAGCCGCACGACGGCCCCGGCTTCAAGGCCGAAGGAGTCACCGGCCGGAAAAACGGCCAGCAGGACCGCCAAGTTCAAGACGAGCGTGAGCCTTTTCATGAATTACGACCGATCCGGAATGCTGCAAATACTATTTCAAAAAATTGACCAGCCCGGGTTGGATGATCCGAGCCGCTGCGGCCATGCTGGCCTGATACCCGGTTTCCAGGTTCTTCAGCTCGATGATCGCCTGCGTCAGGTCGGCGTCCTCTTCCCGGCCGACGGCCTCCTTGACCCTGGCCTTGAAGTTCGACCAGTGCTGTTCGGTGGCCTGAAAACGGTAGAGCTTGGGGCTCGCCTCGGTGCGTTTGCTCATTACCTGGGAGTGGGCCGCGTCGAGCGGGTCGATGGTCGCCTGGATCCTAGCAGAGTCCGAATTCTCGAGCCCTTCGATCAATTCCTTGAGCTGACCGAAAATGTCGACCCCGCCGGTCACGCCCGCGCCCTGGAAGTAGTTGCGGCCGTCGGCGTCGATGTCGACCTCGATCCCCTCGGCGATGGGGACCCGGAAGCTGCCGCCGTCACCGCTGTAAGTCGCGGTATAGTCGGCCCCGCGGCTGAAGGGGACCGTGTCGGTCTGATGGCCTGAGAACATGAAGCGCCGGCCGTTGCGGGTGTTGGCCAGTTGCATCACCTGGTCATAGATCTCCTTTACCCTCCCGGCGGCAAACGCCCGCTGATCGGCGGAAATCTCCTCGCCCGAGTTCTCTTCGGCCAGGCTTCCGGCCTGCCGAACCAGATCGTCGACGAGCTGGAGCACCTCTTCCTGGGTCTCCAAATGAGCCTTGCCCTGCTTGATGTTTCCCTCGTACTGCTCGATCGCCGCCAGCATCGAACGACCGTTAAGGACCCGCGCCATGCCGGCCGGGTCGTCCGAGGGGCGGTTGATGCGCTTCTGGGTCGCCACCTGCTCCTGCCGGTTCAGCATCTGCCCGACCTGTTTGTGCAGGTTGGTGACAAACACGTTCGACATCATGTTCTGGGTGATCCGCATTTTTCCCTCCGGAAAAAATGTTCCGCAACGGTTAATGATTAAACTCTATCTGACCATGCTCATGAGAGAATCCATCATTTCATCGGCCAGACTGATCAGCTTCGCGGCCGCCTGGTAGGCCGTCTGGTATTTGAGCAGGTTGACCATCTCCTCATCCAGACTGACACCGGATACGGACTCCCGGTAGTTTTGCAGGTAATCCATCATATCGGACTGATGAACGGCGTAGGATTTCGACTCGCGCACGTCGTGGCCGACGAGGCTCACCAGGGCGTTGGCCGCGTCGTCGAAGGTGGCCGTGTTCGAGTTCATCTTCAAGGCCTGCCTCAGGTCGGCCATGGCGATGGCGTTGCCGGCGTCCCCGGGGACGCCGGCCGCCGAAGCGGCCGCGGCGATGAGGTTGAGATCGGCCACGATGGCGACGGAGAGCGCCATGTCGGCCATCCCTGTCCCCGCAAAGAGGGCGTTGCCCGTGGACCCGTCCAGCGCATAGCCTGCCGCGTGCAGGGCGTTGACCTCGGTGATCAAGGTGGCGGCCAGGTCGTCCAGCCGCGCCAGGTAGCCGCCGATCTTGACGTCGCGTGTCTGCAGCCAACCGGCGAGCTTACCGGCTCCGATCTCCTCTGAGATGTCCACACGCCCGCCGCTGACGTCCGGCCACAGGACATCGGCATGGCCTTCGGCATTGATACCGACGGCCAGCTGATAGGTGTTGCCGCTTTCCACGAGCATCCGTCCGGTGCCGACGGACACCACGACCTGGCCGTTGGCGTCCTCGAAGCTCTTGAATCCCACCAGCTCGGCCAGCTGCTGGAGGGCCAGGTCGCGGCTGTCACGGTAGTCATTGGCCTTGATGCCGCCGGTTTCGGTGCGGGCGATCTTCTGGTTGAGGTCGGCAATTTCGGTGGTCAATCGGTTGATTTCCGCTACCCCGGAGGAAAGCGCGGCGTCGATGTCATTCTGGGCCTGGAGGAGATCGGTGTATTTTTTGCGGATAGTGTCCGCCAGGGTCTGAGCCGGAGGCCGCCACCACCGAACGCTCGACCGAGCCCGACGGGTTCATGCCGAGGTCCTGGAAGGCGTTCCAGAACTGGCTCAAGGCCTGGTTGATCCCATAGCCGTCGCTCTCGTCGAAAACGACCTCCACCCGCTCGAGCATCGCGGTCTGGGCTTCCCACCTCCCGAGCTGGGCGTTTTCGGAGTTGAGCTGGACGCCGAGGTATCGGTTGTAGATCCGCTCCACTCCCACTGCGCTCACCCCGCCGCCCAATGGACCGATGGTGGAGGTCATCGGCTCGGCGGTTCTGAGGTCCAGGCGCTGCCGTGAGTAGCCGGGGGTGTTCACGTTGGCGATGTTGTTGCCGGTGACATCAATGCCGCGCTGCTGGGCCAGCAGCGCATTGGTTCCCAATGTCAACACCCCGAATAGCTGGGTCATGATCAGCCTCCCGCCGCGGCAAGCCCGTTTTGACCGGACCGGGCCTGCAGCGCCTGAATAATGGAATGGGTCATGTGGTCGAGCGGCACCACCCTGTCGGCGGCCCCGAGCTTGATGGCCTCCTTGGGCATGCCGAACACCACGCAGCTGGCTTCGTCCTGGGCCAAGGTGAAGGCCCCTGCGGTGCGCATGGCCAGGAGCCCCCTGGCACCGTCCGCGCCCATTCCGGTGAGGATGGCGCCCACGGCGTTGCGCCCTGCCGTCCGGGCCACCGAATGGAAGAGCACATCGGCACTCGGGCGCTGATAGTGCACCCGGGGGCCGTCCTTGACCCGGACCAGGTAGGAGCCGCCGCTGCGGGTCAGCACCATGTGGCGATTACCGGGGGCGATCAGCGCCGTGCCGGGCACCACGCGATCGTTGTCGCCCGCCTCGCGCACGTCCAATGCGCAGATCTCGTTCAGCCGCCGGGCGAACTGGGCGGTGAAATGCTCGGGCATGTGCTGCACGATGACGATCCCCGGCGCCGTGGCCGGCATGCCGACCAGGACCGCCTCGATGGCTTTCGTGCCGCCGGTGGAAGCCCCGATGGCGATCACCTTGTGGGTCGTCTGCACCAGCAGCGATTCGGTGGGTGGACACCCGGCGCCGGAGGTCCTTGCGGCGGCGGCGGAGGTAACCTTGGCGACCGCCGCGGCGCGAATGGCATGCGCAAGGGGTCGGGTGATGTCCTTGGTGGAATAGGAAGCACCGGGCTTGCACAAGACCTCCACCGCGCCCAGATCCAGCGCCTTCAACGCCAGCTCGCTGTTCTTCGGGGTCAGGGAGCTCAGAACGACCACCGGCAGAGGAAAATGCGTCATGAGCTTCGCGAGGAAGGAGAGACCGTCCATCCGCGGCATTTCAAGGTCGAGCGTGATCACGTCGGGCCGCAGCTCAACGATTTTGTCACGGGCGGCATACGGGTCCATCGCCGTGCCGACGATCTGGATGTCGCCGCAGCGCGTCAGCTCCTCGGTGATCACCTTGCGCACGATGGCCGAATCATCCACCACCAGGACTTTGATCATGGTTCCATCCGTTCTTGATCTTCCGGCTGCGATGTGCACCGCCCGTCGTTAAAATGCGGCGGATCGCCCTGAAATCGCAGGGCCGCCCGGCAGTGCCCGTTTTCCAGGGACAGTCGGCATTCGGCCGCGGCGCCAGGCAGCCCCTCCCCACGCAAACCCCAGCCGGCCGGAGGTGTAACGCATGGCGACTCGATTTTGAACTCCACCGCGCAGCCGCCGATGGCGGGCAGCAGGTTTCCGCAGACGATGTTGGCCAGTTCCTTGAGCGCATCGTGGCGCTCTTCCACCGACACCTCGGAGCCGTCCTCGATACCCAGCATGTTGGCGGCCAGCTCCTCCAGCACCGGCAGCGACAAGCCGAGCTCGATCTCGCCGCAGAAAGGACCGCTGAAGGCCACCCGCACGGCCTGCAATTCGGATCCCGCCTCCTCCGGCGGGTCTTCCAGCGGGGTGGCGAACAGGAAGGCGAGCTTCGCCAGGGTTTCCACCATCACCGCCGCGAGGGTCTGGTCAAACGGTCGGGGCATTAAAGGCCTCCATTCCCAGAAGTTCCCTGAGCGTGTCCCGGATGAGCTCCGGCGTGAAGGGTTTGTGGACGAAGTGGACCCCTTGACTCTTCAGTCTCTCGATGCGCGCGCGGCTGCCTTCGGTGGAAACGACGATGATCGGCATGGTCTTCAGGTTCGGCTGGGCCCGCATGCGGCCGATCATCTCTTCGCCGCTCATCACCGGCATGTTGATATCGACGATCACCAGGTCGATCCAGTGCCGATCGAGGACATCGAGCCCCTCCTGCCCGTTGGCCGCCTGGTGGACCTCGCCCAGCGGGAGACCGCTCAGGGTGATGGTTTTCAGAATCATCGCACGCATCACCCCACTGTCATCGACGATCAACACATTGATTGCCATTCCTCACCCGCTTTCGTTTTCCGCATGTGCGACCGCTGCTGAACGCACCGGACCCCGTTCAAGCCGACTGTGCCAACGAATTCGCCAGATCATTCGTCCACTGCAAGGTCTGGCTGGCGACCTTTTCCAAGTGGGCGGTTTCCAACCCCAGGCGCCGGGTCACGTCCGCCGAGGGCTCATAGTTGAGTCCGTCGCGGCCCACGCCGATCCCGATCATCAAACAGAGCATGTTCGCCGCGTGCACGACGTCGAGGATCGTGTGGGGCCGCTCGGCTTTGTCCGGTGCATGGTGCCAGCGCACGGCGTGAACGATATCGGGCGGAAACGACCAGCGGGTCAGCACCTGTGCCCCGACCTGGGCGTGGTCGACCCCAAGGACCACGGCCTCGGCGATTTCAAACGACAACCCCTCAGCCATGGCCAGCTCGATTTTCCCCAAGTCCTCCTGCACGAACTGTCCCAGGAGGATCTTGCCGATGTCGTGGAGCAGCGCCGCGGTGAAGATCTCTTCCGCCGCCTTGATTTTCAATTCGCGCACCAGTCCCTCGGCGGCCACCGAGACGGCGATGGCATGCCGCCACAGCTCCCCGGCCTGCAAGTCGTAACCGGGAACGCCGCGGTCCATGATGGAGCTGGCACAGGCGGCCACCACCATCTGCAGCAAGCGCTTGAATCCCAGCATCATCACCGCCTGCCGCACCGACCCCACCTTTGAGGGGATCCCGAAATAGGCCGAGTTGGCCAAGCGCAGAAGGTTCGCCGTCAGGCCCGGATCCAGCCGCAGGATCGATTCGATCTCCTGCACGTTGACATCCGGGTCGTCCATGAGGGCCAGGAGCTTGACCGCCGCGCCCGGCATCCCGGGAAACGATTTGATGCGAGAGCTGATCTCGTCAAGACGCATGATAGAACCGTCCTTGGATGCGTTGAAATACGTAAGAGGAGACCGGAGACCCGGCCGCCGCCGAAGCGCCGGGCTTCATAACAGCCTCCGGGTGCCGTTGCTGCTGAGTACCACCTGCCCGGTGGCCACCTCGAAATGAATCGTTCGGCTGCAGCTGCCGCCGATGTCCTCCGATGAGAGCAGGATGCTGTTCTTCCACAGCAGTTTCTTCAACACCGTGTGGTTGCGCTCTCCAATTTTGAAAATCTCGTTCTTGCTCAAAGGATTGCCGCAGCCCGCGGCCTTGACCACCAAACGGCCTTTGACCGCTCCCTGGGCGTAGAGCGCGTTGAACAACAAGGGCACGCCGGTGTCCACGAACATGGCCGGGTTGTCTTGCGCCTTCTGCGGGTTGATGCTGGACAGCGGCAGCATGGCGTGCAGCAGGCCCCCGACCCCGGCCTGAGCATCGTACACGACCAGCCCGAGGCAGCTGCCCAAGGCATGGGTGACCAGCAGGTCTCCGCTTTGCCCGGTTTTCATGTCACCGACCAGAACCGTGTGGGTCATCAACTGCCCGATCCGTTGAGTGGTTTCACTTCTGATAGACGGCCGGCCGCACATACCGGAACCGGTGTTTGACCGACGACAGCCCCTCCGAGTGGCCCACGAACAGATACCCCCCGGGTTCGATCAACTCCCAGAAGCGGTTGATCAGTTCCTCCTGGGTCGAACGGTCGAAATAGATCATCACGTTCCTGCAAAACACGACCTGAAACGGGCCTTTCATGGGCCAGGGTTCCATCAGATTCAACTGTGCCAAACGCACCAGTTCGGTTGCCTGAGCCGCGATTTGGCAAGTCTCCGTGCGGCCGCGGGCCGCGGTGGTGAAATACTTGCCGTACTGCGGGGATGGCAACTCATTGACGACTGCCCGCGGGTAGACGGCCTGACGGGCCTTTGCGAGCATCCGCCGCGAAAGATCGGTGGCCAGAATGCGCACGTCCCGGCGTTGAATATCCGGCAGGTGCTCCCGCAGCAGGATCGCCAGGGAATAGGGCTCCTCCCCGGAGGAGCAGGCCGCGCTCCAGAACCTCAGCCGCTGATGGCTCAGCTTCGGCAGCACCTGCTCGCGCAAGAACACGAAGTGATCCATCTCCCGGAAGAAACTCGTCTTGTTGGTCGTCATGACGTCGATCAGCTGACCGATCTCCCGGGACCCCTCGGTGCTTTCGATGAGGTCGAAATAGTCCTCCACCCGCTCGATGCCCAAAGCACGCAGGCGCTTCATCAGGCGTGCGCGCACCAGGGCTTCCTTGCCCTGCTTGAGATTGATCCCGGCCGCTCGATAGACCAGGGTGCTGATCTTGGCAAACTGTTGCTGGTTCAGATCCATTTTCGCGCACCTCGGACCGGCTGGGCCGCCCGATGACTCATGCCGCCAGCGATTCTTTTTTCGCCGCCCCGCCCTCATCCCGGCGTTCGGGGGTGGCGAAGCGCAGCAGCCCGCCGACGTCCAGAATCAAACCGACCCGACCGTCCGGCATGATGGCCCCGCCCGAAATCCCCGGGATGTTTTTCATGGACTCCCCTAGGTTTTTGATGACCACCTGGTGCCGGCCGACCAATTCGTCGATGACGAGCCCCGCCAGCCGTTCCTCGTCCTCCACCACCGCCACGATCGTATCGCTCAGGTCCTCCTTGGCCCCGGCGATATCGAAGAGGCGTGCCAGCCGGTACAGTGGGATCAGCCGGTCCTGCAGCCGCAGCAGCTCCCCCTGCTGGAACACCGAGGAGATATCCTGCGGTGCGGGCTTGACGGAGCGCACGATCGAGATCGTCGGCAACACATAGGTTTCGCGGCCCACACGGATGATCATCCCGTCGATGATGGCCAGGGTCAGCGGCAGACTCATTCGGAACAGGCTGCCGCGGCCCGGTTCGGATTTGATTTCCACCTGGCCGCGCAACAATTCGATGTTCTTCTTGACGACATCCATGCCGACCCCGCGGCCGGAGACGTCGGTCACGACTTCGGCCGTGGAAAAACCCGGCTCGAAGAGCAGGTTGAACACCTCCCGGTCGCTCATGGCCCGCTCGTTCGTTTCGGATAAATCGCCGACCAGGCCACGCTCGCGCGCTTTGGCAAGGATCACCTCGCGGTCGAGGCCTTTGCCGTCGTCGCCGATCTCGACCACCACGCTGCCGGCCGAGTGAAAAGCCCGGATGATGACGGTGCCGTGCTCCGGCTTGCCCCGGTGCTGCCGCTCCTCGGGCGATTCGATGCCGTGGTCGACGGCGTTGCGGACCATGTGGACGAGCGGGTCGTTGATGATGTCGACCAGATTGCGGTCGATCTCCGTGTCCTCCCCTTCGGTTTTGAAATCGACGTTCTTTCCGAGCTTGCGCGCCACATCGCGGACAAGCCGCGCCATCTTGCCGAAGGTGGCCTTGAACGGCACCATGCGCATCGACATGCTGATGTCCTGGAGCTGGCGCACGATTTTGGCGGAGTGGGCGATCTTCTTGGCCAGGGCGTGGTTTTCGCCGTTGGCCACCAAGGCGTCCTGGGCGACCATGGAGTGGGCGATGACGAGCTCACCGACCATGTCGATCAGGCGGTCGAGCCTCTGGGTGCTGACCCTGACCGAGGAGTCGGCCGGCTGGGCCGCCGCCTGTATCTGCTTCTGAGTGCGCAAGGCCTGTCCCACGTCGGCCATGCTCGCTGCATTGGCCCGGACCAGGGCCACTCCGAGCTTCTCCTGGGGGTACCGGCCGCGGGCATCTTCAACCTGATCGCGGTCGGCCTTGCCCTCGGCGACCAGGAGGTCTCCGATCCGTGGTGCGGCGACGTCCCCGAACTCCTCGGTCACACCGGCCGCCTCCGGGTTTTGGAGTACCCGCAGCAGTGCGTCGTAGCCGTCGGGCTTGCATAGCGGTCCGCCGGAGAGGGCCCGCTCCACATCCGCAACCAGCCCCTTGATCGCATCGAGGGCCTGCAAGCTCAAGTCGGCATAGCCCCCGCTGTAGCGGATTTCACCGTCACGCACCCGGCTGAGGAGGGTCTCGGCATGGTGCCCGAGCTCGGCAATCAGGGCGAGATCGAGGAATCCGGCGGTGCCTTTGACGGTATGAAACGCGCGAAACACCCGCCCCACGGCCTCGGTGTCTTCCGGGTCGTTCTCGAGGGTCAGCAAGGCCTCTTCGGCCTTCTGGATGAGGTCGGTGCTCTCGGTGATGAATTCGCGCATCAAATCGGCATCATAATCCGCCGGCAGGTAATCACGATGGGGATCCGGGGCGGGTGCCGGTGCCGCCGGCTCCGGGCGTTCGGCTACCGGGGAAGGACTCCGACCGCCGGCCACGGCCTCCAGCAAAGCGCCGATGGCGCCGATCTGCTCCTCGGGACCGTCGCAGGCCCCGCCGGCCAGCACGGCGGCGCGCTGCGCCGCCTCCCGGAGGTACCGCCGCCCGGCTTCGGCCTCGTCGCGCTCCGCTGCCAGGCGGTTCAGCATCCGCTCCAACCGCCGCCATCCGCTGGGATCGTTGTTTTCCAGCTGCACAAGGAGTGCCGCCGCATCATCGATGCTCCCCTCATCCGGAGCGACGGTGGGGCCGCAGGCGAGGGGTGTCTCAGCGAGTCGGCGGCCGGCGCTCTCCAGAGTGTTCGCGTCAGAGGTGCCGCGCAAGAATGATTCGGCGTCCTCGAGCACACTGCAGAGCAGGGTGACGGACTCCAGCTTGCCCTGGCCCGGCTGGTCCGCCAGGTGATTCAAGACCCGCACCGAGGAGTCGAGCACCTGCAGAACCTGCGGGGGGCCGCCGGCATGTTTCTTCACCAGGCGAGAGAGCTTATTGGCAAGGCTTTTCCAGGCGTCGTGTTCGTCCACACCGAGATCTTCCATCTCCTCCACGATCTTGTGAATCTCGCCCGCGATACGGTCGGTGCCTTTGTTTTTCAATGGTCGGTCTCCGATGTCATGGTGTCGAGTCGATATCGTCAGAGTTCCCCGCACAGCAGCCTTCCGCCGAGCCGGCTGTTTTCAAGCCTTCCGTTCGGCCGGTAGACCGATCCGGTCGCCGCCACACCCTGCAGCAGCCGCAGAGCCCCATGCAGCACCTCGGCTGCATGCCGACAGATCATCTCGCTGCGGACGCTTTCCTCCCGCAGCTGCGCCATTTGATCGAGCAGCTCGGAGCGCAGATTCAGCAGAGAGGATTCGTGCGCTTTGACCTGCCGGGCCAAAAACGCCAGGGTCAGTGTCTCGAGCGGTCGATGCAACCGGGCCGCCAGCTGTTCGAGCACCTTCACCCGACGCTGCTCCTGCGCCTGCACCTGCGAGAGCAACCTCTTTTTGGTCGCCGCTGCAGCCAGCATCTCCGCGTGGCGGCCGCGCGCGATCGCATCGCGTTCCGCGCGCAGGATCTTCAATAATGCCCGGTAAAGACCGGATTCGACCCGCAGCACCGCCATCAACTGAGTCAACAATCCGTGCATGCGCCCTGCCTTGCGGAATCTCCGCTGTCCATTTTAGATATCGGTTTACCCGAAGAATACTTTAAGCGAAATCCAGACCGGCCGTCGGGTCGCCGCCGCAGGCTCCGGCCCGGGTCTCCCGGTGCTCCGTAGTCGTATCGGCGGGTGTCTCCAAAGCGGGGCCGGCGTCACTTGCGGGGGACCGGCGCTCCGTTTCGACCGGGGCCGTCGACCAGATTTTCGTGGAGCATCCTGGAAAGCCCCAGTGCGCCGGAGCGCGCCATGTCCTTGGCCAGTTCGGCGTCCATCAGGGACGTGTAGATCTCCTCGGAGCGGCCCCCGTCGATCAACCCGGATTTTTCGATGGTCTTGCGCATCTCGCTGAGCAGGTGGTTGATGAAGTAGGCCTCCATCTCGTTGCAGGCTTTTTTCAAGGCGGAGTCGTCCGGCACCCCCGCGCGGGGACGGCCCGGTGCTGAAGCCTGAGGGCGGGAGACAACTGCGGTCACAGGTACGGCGGGGGCTGGGGCAAGGGGGTTCGGCATCACATGATCTCCAACTCGGCTTGCAGCGCGCCGGCCGCCTTGAGGGCCTGGAATATCGCAATCAGGTCCCGCGGGGAGACCCCCAAGGCGTTCAGGGCCTTGACCACATCACCGATGCTCACACCGGTTTGCACCAGAAACAGCGGTTGCCGCCCCTCCTGGACCAGCACCTGGGACTCGGGGGTGACTTTGGTCTGCCCTTCGGAGAACGGCAGGGGCTGGGAGACGTTCTGTGTTTCCCTGATTTGGACACTCAGGTTGCCGTGGGCGATGGCCACGGTCGAGATGCGGACGTTCTCACCCATGACCACCGTGCCGGTGCGCTCGTTGATCACCACCCGCGACACCGTGTCCGGGGTCACCCCAAGGCTTTCCACCGCGGCGATCAACTGGACCGTGTTGCCGGCGTATTGGGGTGGGACGACGATGCGCACCGTGCCCGCATCCAGGGTGTCGGCCACCGATTCCATCAGCCCGGTGTTGATGGCTTGGGCCATGCGGGTCGCGGTCGTGAAATCGGGGCGGTGCAGCGCCAAGGTGAGCACGTCTTTCTGGTTGAGGTTGAAGGGGATCTCCCGCTCCACCAGCGCCCCCTGGACGATCCGTCCGACGGTCGGGAAATTTTTCTGCACCTTGTCCCCGGAAGCGCCGCCGGCCGCGAAACCGCCGGTGCTGACCGGGCCCTGGGCCACGGCGTACACTTGGCCGTCGGCCCCCTTGAGCGGGGTGATCAGCAAGGTTCCGCCCTGGAGGTTTTTCGCGTCGCCGATGGAGTTCACGAGCGAGTCGATGCGGCTGCCGCTGCGCCCGAACGGCGGCAGATCGGCCGTCACCATGACGGCG
The DNA here is from genome assembly GCA_963716785.1 of uncultured delta proteobacterium. Taxonomy (GTDB): domain Bacteria; phylum Desulfobacterota; class Desulfobacteria; order Desulfobacterales; family SpSt-501; genus SpSt-501. Next base: position 15,651 of record CAVQUW010000044.1, read on the forward strand.
GCCACGTTCTTGACGGAGATATCGTCCGGGTTGACGGTAACACCCATCTTCTCGAGCATGGCGGCCATGGACTGCAGCGTAAAGACCGCATCCTGGCTGTCGCCCGTGCCATTGAGACCGACCACCAGCCCGTATCCCACCAGCTGGTTGGAGCGCACGCCGCGGAAAGAGGCGATGTCCTTGATGCGCGCCGCCGAAAGCACGGCCGTCCACCCCATGAGGAACGCGGCGGCGACAACGGCGACGATCAGCCGGCGGCCGGGGTGGGCCCAACGCGTGAGTGTCAATCCCATGGTGCCTCTCTCGAGCGCTTAGCGGGTTAAAAGGGCCAGACCGTATTCAGGAAATTCGCCATCCAGCCCGGACGCTGCCGGTCGTCGATGATGCCGGACCCGCTGTAGGCGATCTTGGCCTCCGAGATGAAGGTGGACCGGATGACGTTCTCACCGGTGATGTCCCGCGGCCGGATGAGACCGCTGAGGATGATCACCTGGTTCTCGTGATTCACGAGGACTTCGCGCGTCCCGACGATCCGCAGGTTGCCGTTCGGCATCACTTCCGTCACCCGGCAGGTGATGAAGGCCGTCAGGTCCCCGCTGCGCGTCGTGCTGCCGTCGCCCTCGAAGTCGCTCGACATGCCGCCCTTGATCGTGGCCGAGCCGAAGGGGTTGACCTTCGGCGCGTGGGTCGGGAGCCGCCGCATCAGGGTGTCTTTCCACCAGTCCTCGATGCCGAGAAACCCCTCCAGCCCGGCGCTCAGGCTGGAATCCCGGCCGGTCTTGGTGTTGGCCTTGTTGGTCGCCTTGGAGGACTCCTCAATCTTGACGGTGACGATATCCCCCACCCGGCGGGCTTTGGTGTCCTGAAAGAGCCCGTCGAGACCGCCCCCGGACTGCCAGAGGGAGTTCTCGCTGTAGTCCGGCCTGGACTCGGCCGCCGTCGTGTCCGCACCGGGCCGTTCGGCACCGGGCGCCATCTTCGGCGGGACCACCGGCGGATGAGCGGCGCAGGCGACGAGCAAGAAGACCGCGATCATGGCCGCCCACCCGCTGATCGAATTGGGTCTCGATGTCTGCATGATCCCTTTCTCCCTTAGAATCCGCGACCGGGGCTAAAATTCGACTTTCACGGTGCGCGCATCGATCACGCGCGCATGCACGATCTTGTTTGAATCCAGGTTCACCACCGGGATGCTTTCCCCGAGGCACCCCTTCTGCCTCACCTGCCCGACGGCGGTAACCCGCAGGCCCTTGGTCTCGACGAGGATCAGCACCCGGTCCCCGCGCTTGACCAGCGGGGGCGATTCCACCAAGTCCGGCCGCAATACGGTGTTGGTATCGAGCGACCGGCGCGTGCGTTTGCCGACGATGCTCTGCGGGTCGGAGATGTAGTCCGAGGGGAGGTCCGCCAGGTCCATGGCGCGGATTTCGATGTCCTCCTCTTCGAGCGGTGCGAACCGCCCCAACGGCCGACGGGTGACCACGGCATGGGCCAGCGCCTCGAGGGTGACCGTCACCCACATTTTTTTCTGAACCTCCCCGTTGATCGCCAACTCCACGGTCAGCGGCACACTGCCTGCCAGTTCGGTGTGACGCGGCATCGACACACGGGTGGTCAATCGTCCGGTGGGCAGCACCACGGCCTCGCTCACCCGCAGCTCTTTGATGCGAACTTTTCTGCCGGCAGTCTGCTGCTCGATGAAGGCCCTGACCGCCGGCTCGATCTGATCGCGGCCGATCTCGAGCGCGGCACGGCTGACCACGATCTCCGCCGGAAACTGCAAATCGAGCTGAGTGGGGTCGATGTCCGCCTGCTTGAAGCGCAGCTGGATCGCGGCCGCATCCAGCACCCGCGTCTTTCCCGGAAGCGGCGCACGGCCGAGCACCACACCGCGCAGATCATGGGCGAGATCGGGGTTGTCCGCGTCGACACGGGCGACGTCGCCCAGCCGGATCTGATCGTCTTCGATTGCGGCCCGTTCGAAGAAACGAACGCTCGGCAAGCTCCCGCCGCATACGCTGTCGGCCGCCGCCACACAGATCAGAAGGGTCGCTGCCCAGAGCACCCGGCACCACCCGCCTCGATGTCTTACCGCTTCGGGGTTCATAGCTTACCGCTTGAGGTTGTTGGCCAGCTGCAGCATGTCATCGGAGGTCTGCACGACCTTGCTGTTGGTCTCATAGGCGCGCTGGGCCGTAATCATGTTGACCATTTCGTCGACGACACTGACGTTGGACATTTCCAGGAAGCCCTGGGCGATCGTCCCGAAACCGTCCTCCCCGGCCGTGCCGGAGATTTCATCACCGGAGGCGTCGCTGAGCTGAAACAGGTTTTTGCCGATACTCAGAAGCCCGGCGGGGTTCGCAAAGCGGGCCAGTTGGATGGTTCCCACTTCGCGCGGCGTGGACTCGCCGGCTTGAAGCACGCTGACGGTCCCGTCCAGCCCCACGGACACCGATAGCGCGTCGGGCGGGATCGTGATCTCAGGATCCAGCAGGAACCCGTCCGGGGTAACGATGCGGCCTTCCCGGTCCAGCTTGAAGGATCCGGCACGGGTGTAGGCGGTGTCGCCGTTCGGCATCGTCACCTTGAAAAAACCGTCGCCTTCGAGAGCGAGGTCGAGCTCGTTTTTCGTGAGCTGCAGCTCGCCGCCGCTGAAATTCTTGGACACCGCCACCGGACGCGTCCCGTGCCCGACCTGAATCCCCGTGGGCACCTGGGTGGATTCCGATGAGGGGGACCCGGCCGAACGCAAGGTCTCGTACAGCAGGTCCTGAAACTCGGCCCGGCTGCGTTTGAACCCGGTGGTGGTGACGTTGGCCAGGTTGTTGGCAATCACGTCGATGTTCATCGTTTGGGCCTGCATCCCCGATGCGGCCGACCACATGCTGCGAATCATAACCCCTCCCTTGGATTTGAAATTTCAAATCTCAAATTTCAAATTGTGTTTTTATCCTGTTCGGCTCAGATCGCTGATGCTCTTGGCGTTGGTTTCGTCGATGCTGCGCATGGCCCGCTGGTAGGACTCGTAACCGCGCAGGATTTCGATCATCTCCACCATCATCTGAACGGTTTCGACATTGGCCATCTCGAGAAACCCCTGAGCGACCCGGACGTTCTCGACCGGTTGATCGGCCCCCTCTTCCGCGGCCGGCCTGAAATAGCCGTCGCCGGTTTTGACCAGCCCCTCCGGGTCGGCCACATCCACGATTCGCAGGCGCCCAAGATCGGTCCCGTTGGCGCGCACGGTGCCGTCTTCGCCGGTAATGAACTCCGGCGCGGAGCGTCCCGCGCCCCCGCCGCCCAGGCGGATCTCCCCACTCTCGCCCAGTACCGGCCATCCTTCCTGGGTGACGAGAACCCCTTCGGCATCGAGGCGGAAATTGCCGCGACGGGTGTAGACGACACCCTCCGGGGCCTGGACGCTGAAGAAGCCCTTGCCGTTGATCGCCAGATCCATGACACCGCCCGTCTGCTTCATCGGGCCGGGTGAAAAATCGGTCCGGCTGCGGTAATCGATCCAGAACGACTCAGCCTGGCCAGGGTTCGGATATGGGGGGTCGACGGGAACCGTCGCCCCGGATTCGGAGAGCAGATAAGCTTGAAAGGACACCGCGTCGCGCTTGAACCCGGCCGTGTTGACGTTCGCCAGGTTGTTGGCGACGATCTCCAAGCGCTTCTCGTAGGCCATCGCGGCCGCCGCCGCCATGTAGATGTCACCGCTCATGCTCCGCTCCTCACCGCCGTAGGACTATTCTTTTCTTTTAACTTTTAACTTTAAACTTGAAACTATGCCTCCTGATCTTTCCCGTCCTCAACCGAAGCAAGACTTGTACCAAGAGCCCAGGTGCGTTTCCGAAACCCCCGGGCGGCCGACTCCCCGCAACCGGAGCCGCCGGGGCGGCCCACTGCGCCCCCCCCGGGGGGCGGCAAATTCTGCCGGTGGACCGCCGCAGGGGGGCGAATCATGCCGCCGTGCCGGACCCGTACCGGTTCATTTTCAAAACCAGTTCGACCTCGCCGGCGGGCAGCTTCAACTGCTCGGCGATTTGACGGGCGCTCAAACCGCCCGCGGCGAGACCACCGATGCCCGCGTAGCTCTTTTGGCCCGCCGGAGGCGTGCCCTTACCCCCGCTCTCCCCCAAACGGAAGGGGGGCACGGGGTCGGAGGCCTCCACCCGATGCAAACGGCGCGCCGGCCGGCCGCCATCACACAGCTGCTGCAATTCGACCCGCTCCGCCTCCACCGCCGCGGCGATGGCGCTCAGGGCCGTCTCGGCCCGCTGCCGAACGGCCTGCAGAAGCACTTCCTCGCTGAACGACGCGGCAGCGCCGTGCGCCGCCGCGTTCGCCGGCAGGCGCCGGGTGCGCCGGCGTCCAAGGACCAGAAAGAACAAAATCGCCGCACACAGCACGATCTGGATCCCGTCGACCAGCATGCCCCAGCGAATCGCTTCCAGGCTCGCCATCATGTTTGCCATCCTCCGTGATCCACCCGCGCGAGGTCACACGCGGATGTCGATCATTTTGATTTGCGTTTCGGCGTCCGCACTCTCGGCCGGCCGGATCTCCTCCGCGACCGATGCGTCGGGCGGGGCACCGGTCTCAGAGCGCTCGCCCTCCGCGCGCTCCTCAGAGCCCGCGTCGTCCGGTGACGCGTGCTTCCGACGTTCCTTGCGCAGCTGGTTTGAAAAAGCGAAACCCCTTTTGCGGTCTTCGCTCCCCCTGGCCGCTTGAATACGGTTGCCCTGCACCACGGGCGCAATGACTCTCGGTAATGTCGTCGGTTCCACCATCGGGGCCTCCTTGTGAGCCCGCGTGGCATCCCGTCCCTTTGGATCTAGCCGTGCTCGTCGATCATTCGTTCCTTCCTCAGCTTGTTGCGCAGTCGCAGGATGGCTTGGGAGTGAATCTGGGACACCCGCGATTCGGTGATGTTCAGCACCTCTCCGGTTTCCTTCATGGTCAGCTCGTCGAGGTAGTAGAGCGATATCACCATTTTTTCTTTTTCCGGCAGCTGCTCGATGGCGCGGGCCAGAGCGCCCCGCAGTTCCTTCAAGCGCGCCTGGGACAGGGCGTCTTCCTCATTGTGGAGCAGGAACGTCATCAGTTTTTCCTTCTCGTCCCTCGAAGCCACCCCGAGCTCCTCGAAACTGACGAAGGAGACGTTCGAAATTTGCCGGATGCGATGAAGCTCGTCGATGCCGACGCCCATCTCGTCGGCCAGTTCGACATCATCCGCGTCCCGGCCCAGACGCTGCTCCAGGCGAAGGCAGGCGTTTTCCAGCTCACGCAGCTTGCGGCGGCTGGAACGCGACAGGAAGTCCCGCGAACGCAGCTCGCTCAGCACGGCCCCCTTGATCCGGAAAATGGCGTAAGTCATGAATTTGTTGTCGCGCTTGGGGTCATAGCGGTCCACGGCCTGGATCAAGCCGATGACCCCGACGTTCATCAGGTCCTCCACGTCCACGCAAGCCGGCAGGTGCACGGCGATGCGCTGGACGATCCGTTTCACATAGGGCAGGTACTCGTTGATCAACTGCTCACGGTATGCGGACCGGTTTTTGACGGATACCCTGCCGCGGGGTGATGCCAGTTGCAAGTGCATCTTCTTCTCCCGTAGGTCGCCCCGCTCACGCGGGGGTGTGGCGGATCAGGTGGTGCCAGAACAAGTTGGTGTTCCCCTTCGGCCGGCTGGTCGGCGACTGCTTGACAATCCTTCGGGCGAGGTCGCTGAAGCACCGGCTGACCTTGGCGTCCGGGAACAGCTCGCTCACCAGCCGCTGGTGCTTGACCCCCTTGGTCACTTTGTCGTCGTAGAGCACGCAGCCGAGGTAGTCGATGTGAATGTCGAGAAAACGGTCGGTGACGAGACCCAGCTGCCGGAAGACATCCTGCCCTTCCTTGGGGCTCGACACCATGTTGACCAGCAGCTTGCAGGACTTTTCGGCGTACTTGAGCGAAAGCACCTTCATGAGGGCATAGGCATCGGTGATCGACGTCGGCTCCGGGGAGACCACCACGATGATTTCGTGCGCCGTGACGTTGAAGTCCATCACGTTGGGGGATATCCCGGCGGCAGTGTCGATTAAAAGGATGTCCATGTCGTCGAGCAGCCGGTCGAGTTCGGTGAGGAAATTGACCTTCTGCTCGTTGGTCAGCTGGGTCAGCTCCTGGATGCCCGAGGAGGCCGGAAGGATCTTCATCTTGCCCGGGCCCTCTTCGAGAATCTCGCCGAGGCCCCGTTCCCCGCGGATGACGTGCGATATGTTGTATTTCGGGGCGATGCCCAGCAGGACGTCCAGGTTCCCCAGGCCCAGGTCGGCATCCAGAATGAGGACGCGTTGGCCCATGTTGCTGAGCGCAAACCCCAGGTTGGCGACAATATTGGTTTTGCCGACCCCGCCTTTGCCGCTGGTAATGGCGATCACCCGAGCGTGGGATTTGTGGCGGCGCGAGGGAGGTTCCGTCCCCCCCTGATCGCTTCGTCGTGGCAGCGGGATCACCTTGTCCGATGTGCGGTTGACGGTCATGATCCGGTTTTCTCCTCGCTAAGTTCCGGCTAATGCCAGCCGAGGCTGCGCGCTCCGGACCCTGAAACGGCCAGGTTGCCGGCGGAATCGGCCTGCTCGGGGCTGCAGTTCCGGCACGGCTGAAAGCGCTTGGACTCGGCCTCCGCCGCGGTGGCAAACCGAATCAGGTTGGCGGACTTGATTTTCCCGACCCACTTGCAGTCGGTCAGATGATAGAGGTCGGAGTTGCGGTTGGCCACGAAACGCCCGGGGGGTTCGGCAGTCCCGCGGCCCCACCGGATGCCCTCCGCCGCGGAGGTGGGTGCCGGCCGGCCGACCTGCGGCGGCAGCAAAAGCGCCACCACCGATTCGACGGACCCGAGGGCCAGGTCCCCCGGGACCCGCGGTCCGTTGCACACGTAGGACAACGGCAACCGGGTGCTGACCGGCAGATTCACTAGCGAACCGCGAGTGCCCGTCTCGTCGACCCGGGTGAAGGCCAGGCGGTCGACGCTGCATCCCTTCCAGAATTCGATCGTCCGCAGAAGATCTTTCTCCCGCGTGCTCGCACTGAGCACCAAGTGGACCTCTTTTGAATCGAACGCGGTCAGGATCTCCTGCAGGGCCGCCAGCCGACCGTCCTCCGCCGGGCTGATCCCCGGCGTGTCCACGATGATGCAATCCACCGGTCCCAAATCCGCGACCGCCTGTCGGGCCTCCGCCGCGGATGTGGCCGATGCCATGGGCAGGTGCAGGATTTCGGCATAGATTCGCATCTGCTCGAGGGCGCCGATGCGCAGGTCGTCCAGGGTGACGAGGGCCACGCGCTGATTCTTACGTGCGCAGTGGTCGGCCGCGATTTTCACCGCAGTGGTCGTCTTTCCGACTCCCGGGGGCCCGACCAGCGCGATCGTGCGTGGTGCCGCGAGTCCATCGACGCCGTGCGGCGCCTGCGGCCCCAACTCCCGCAGAATGTCCCCCAGTGTCCGGCGCAGGCGACCATCATCGGTCGAAAGGTCTTCGTCGGCGCAGCGCTTGACCTGTTCGATCACGTCCGCAGCCAACTCGCGCCGGACGTCCTGCGCGAGCAGGTGCTGGTACAAATCGGCCAACCCGGCGGGCGCCTCGCCGGCGGAATTCTCGGTCGAAGGCGCGCCGCGCCGCGCCGCGAGTGATTTCCAGCCGTGGTTGAGAGACTGCAGCAGCCCCGGGCGACGGACGGAAGGTGCCGTCACCGCCGCTGGACGCTGGGCCGGTTCCGCCGCGGCGGCCCCGCGTCCGACGTCCCCGTAGGCCGCCCAGCCGCTGTCCTTGGCGGCCGTGACCTCCACGCCTGCCGTGCGCGCTCCGAAGAGGCCTCGGCCCTGGCGCAGGCTGCGGGCGGAGAGGATGACGGCGTCAGGCCCGAACTCGTCCTTGACCAGCTTCAGGGCCGCGGTCATGGTTTTGGCTTCAAAGCGCTTAATCTGCATCGGTGAGCTCCACGGTTCCGAATGAACGCATCTCTACCTCACTCAATATCTCCTCGTAGGAGAGCACCCGGACGCTGGGGATGAAACGGTCCACCATCCGTTTGAAAGTCAGCCGGATCGGCGCCGAACAGACCACCAGCGGCTGGACATTCGCCGCATTGAATTTTTCGATCTGCCGGGCCAGGCTGTGCATCATCCGGTTCACCACGGCAGGATCAAGCGCCGCAAACCGTCCGTGTTCGGGTTTCTGCAGCGTCTCGGCCAGAAGGCTCTCGACCGCCGGGCCGAGGGTCGCCACCGCAACGGTCCCGTCGGGGGATAGGTGCAGCTTGGTCAGGGTCCGCGCCAGGCCCTGACGCACATGCTCGGTCAAGAGGTCCGGGTCTTTGGTCACCGGGGCCCAATCGCCGAGCGTCTCCAGGATCGCGAGGAAATCCCGAATCGGCACCTGCTCGCGCAGGAGATTGTGAAGCACCTTGACGACGGTCCCGAGCGGCAGCAGGTTGGGCACCACCTCCTCCACGACCTTGGGGTGTGACTGTTTGAGGTGATCGAGCATCTGCTGGACTTCCTGGCGTCCCATCAGCTCATGGGCATGCCGACGGATGATCTCCGACAGGTGGGTGGTCATGATCGTGGCGGCATCCACCACCGTGTACCCTTTGGTCAGCGCATTTTCCTTGGCGCTCTCCTTGATCCAGATGGCCGGCAGCCCGTAGGTCGGCTCTTTCGTGGGGACCCCTTCGATTTTCCCCTCGGCCGTACCCGGGTTCATCGCCAGATAGTAGTTGGGCATGAGCTCGCCGCGGGCGACCTCGTTGCCCTTGAGACTGACGGTGTATTCACCCGGGTTGAGCTGCATGTTGTCCTGGATGTGAACCGGGGGTATGATGATCCCGATGTCGTAGGCCATCTGACGACGGATGGCCTTGATCCGCTCGAGCAGTTCCCCGTTTTGCTCCGCATCCACCATCGGGATCAGACCGTAGCCCATCTCGATGGCCAGAATGTCCAGGGGCGGCAACTTGTCGATGTGCTCCTTCGGGGCGGCTTTTTCCGCCTTAACCTTCTTCTGCGCTTCGCCGCGCTCGGTTTCGCGCTTGGCTCGCATAAGGAAAAAGGCCAGGGTGCCCGCCATCACGGACAGCGTCAGAAAAGGGGCCGTGGGCAGGCCGGGGATCAAGGCGAAACCGAAGAGCACCGCGGCGACCATGCCGATGGCGCGCGGGTGGAAAAGGATCTGCGTGGTGATCTCGGCGCCGAGGCTGGTCTCGTTCCCCGCCCGGCTCACGATGATGCCCGCGGCGGTGGAGATGATCAGGGCCGGGATCTGGGAAACCAGGCCGTCACCGACGGTCAGCAGCGTGTACGTCTGAGCGGCGTCCGCAAAAGGCATGCCCTGCTGGAAGACACCGATGGCAAACCCGCCCAGGATGTTGATCAGGGTGATGAGAATGCCGGCCACGGCGTCGCCGCGCACAAATTTGTTGGCACCGTCCATCGCCCCATAGTACTCGGCCTCGCGTGAGAGTTCCTCACGGCGCAAACGCGCCTGCTGCTCGTTGATGAAACCCGCATTCAGATCGGCATCGATGCTCATCTGCTTGCCGGGCATCGCATCCAGGGTAAAGCGCGCGGCCACCTCCGCGATGCGGCCGGCGCCTTTGGTGATCACGGCGAAATTGATGACGACCAGGATCACGAAAACGATCAACCCGACCACGTAATTGCCGCCGACGACAAAGTTGCCGAAGGCCATGATCACCTTGCCGGCCGCCGACGTCCCCTCGTTGCCGTGCAGCAGAATCACGCGGGTGGTGGCGATGTTCAGGGACAACCGGAAGAGGGTCGTGAGCAGCAGGATGGAGGGGAAGGCCGACAGATCCAGGGCGCGCTGGATGCACATCGCCACCAGCAGGATGACCAGCGCGAAGGTGACGTTGAAGGCCAGCAGCAGGTCGAGCAGCAGCGTCGGCAGGGGCACCACCATGAACACCAGGATGCACACGACGGCAGCCGCCAGACCCATGTCGCTGTTTTTAGCCAGCGCGGGCAGCGGATTTGCGATGGCGGTTGTCTGGGCTTCGGCCATTTCGTCCTCAGGTCAGGAGCGGTCTGTTGACCGTCTTATTCGAATCAGGATCTCGAATTGGATCTGACTGCATTTTCCATGCCGGAGACTGGGGTTTCCGGCTACATCCGCGGTTGTGGCGCTGACCGCGCGGTGGGCGAGTGTTGCGGCGACAATTAATTGTCGGGCAGGGTCGCCGAAACACTGACGGGCGAGGGGTGAAGGATCGGTTGCGGGGTATTTGCGGACTGATGCATTCACGCGCAGGCCCGGGTCCCGGCCGTAACCGGCGACCGGCCGACGGGCCGACGGGCGACCGCCCCCCGTATCACAGGCTGTAGCGGCCCTTGAGGCGATACACGTAGGCCAGTACTTCGGCCACGGCACGATAAAGGTCGACCGGGATGAAGTCGCCGATCTCCGCCGTCTTGAACAGGGCCTGGGCCAGGGGCTTGTTCTCCACCAGCGGGATGTCGTGCTCCCGGGCAACCTCCTTGATGCGCTCGGCGATGAAGTCGGCACCCTTGGCCACCACGCGCGGGGCGTCCATCTCCTGCGGGTTGAAGCGCAGGGCGACGGCCAGATGGGTCGGGTTGGTGATGACGACGTCGGCCTTCGGCACCTCCGCCATCATCCGCTGATAGGCCGCCTGTCGTTGCAGGCTGCGGATGCGGGCCTTGACTTGCGGGTCGCCTTCCGACTGCTTGCGCTCGTCCTTGACCTCCTGTTTGGTCATCTTCAGGCTCTTCTCGAGTTGCCACCGCTGGTAGAAATAATCCAGGGCGGCGAGCGCGATCAAGGCCAGGCTGACGTAGAAGATGAGATCCTTCACCAACCGGCAGAAGAAATCCCAGCTGTCAGCGAGATCTAAACGCATCAGGGACGGGAATTCATCAAGGTGCCGGGCGACCACGGCGTAGGCGATGCCGCCGACGATGGCGATCTTCAGAATCGACTTGACCAGCTCGACCAGCGAACGCAGTGAGGCGAGTTTTTTAATCCCCGCCAGCGGGTTGAGCTGGCCGAACTTGGGCTGCAAGGGCTTGGCGTGGAACTCGAGACCGATCTGGGCGACGTTGCCGATGATACCGATGATAAAAAACGGCAGGAAAAAAGGGATCAGCAGCAGCAGCAGCGTTTGAAACAGCTCGGCCGCAAAAACGCTCGCCTGGCTCACGGTCGTCAGCCGGATCGACCCCAGGCCGCGGAAGGTTCCCCCGAGCATGGCGAAGAGGCGCTCGAACACCGAGGAGCCGGCCAGGTAAAAGACACCCAGGCTGGCCAGAAGAATCAAGGTGGACGGGATTTCACGGCTGAGCGCCACCTGGCCGCGCTGCCGCGCTTCCGTCCGCCGCTTGCCGGTCGCCTGTTCGGTTTTTTCCTGGCCGCTGGCCTCTGCCATCGCCCCGATCTCTCCGATCTAGAAGTGGTGGCGCAAACCCGCCCGGGGCCCGGGGAGTGGCGCCGGATGCCTCTCGAAAGCCTTACGGAACCGCACCGAGAAGGGCTAAGGCGTTGCGCGCCACACCCCCGAAAAGATCGCTGACGTAGGCGGCCAGGTGCGGCAGGCTCAAGCCCAGAAACAGCATCCCGACACCGATGTTGAGCGGCATGGAGACGATGAAAATGTTCATTTGCGGCACCGTGCGGGCCACCAGCCCGAAGGCCACCGTCACCACCATCAGCACGACCACCACCGGCGCCCCCGCCTTCAGGCCGACGACGAACAGGTCCGCCGTCAGGCGCGCCAGGCGGTCGACGACGCCCGCACCGACCTGAAAACCAAGCGGGGGCACCACTTCATAGCTTTTCACCAGCGTGCGAATGAACCAGTGATGGCCGTTGATGACGAGAAACAGCACGCTCGCCATCAGGCTGATGAACTGCCCCAGGATCGCCACCTGATCATCGGTGGCCGGATCGAGCACCTCGGCGATGGCCAGCCCCATCTGGTAGCCGGCCAGCTGACCGGCCAGCTGAACCCCCTCGAAGACCAACCGTATCGAAAACCCGGCCAGGATCCCGAGCAGGACCTCGCCGGCGGCGGCCACCCCCAGGGCGATCACCCCCGTTTCGGCCGGCAACGGCGGCAGCATCAACACCGGGAAGATCAGCAGGCTCGCCGCCAATGCCAGACCGATGCGAAACAGGAGCGGCACGCTGGAGGCGCCCAGCACGGGCAGCGACATCAGAAATGCGCCCGTCCGCAGAAACACCAGGAAAAACATCTGCAGCTGGGGCAGCGCGACGGCAAGGGAGATCATGGGACGCCGGGCCTTGCTGGACGGCGTGCGGGTGCCGCCGGTCAGCGGATATACTGGTTCATGTTCAGGAACAACCGCTCGGTGAACTCAACGAGAGTCTGCATCATCCACGGGAAAAAAAAGATCAATGCGGCGGCCACCGCCAGCATCTTCGGGATGAAGGTCAGGGTCATCTCGTTGATTGAGGTGGCCGCCTGGAAAATGCTGACCAGAATCCCCACCAGCAGACCGGAGAGCAGCATGGGCGCGGCGAGCATGATGGTGATCTTGATGGCTTCGAAAAAAAACCCGGTGATGAATTCGGATGTCACGTTGTCCCCCTTCCCCTCAGGCAAAGCCCTTGACCAGAGACCCCACCAGCAGATACCACCCGTCGGCCAGCACAAAGAGCAGCAGCTTGAACGGGAGCGACACCATGATCGGCGGCAGCATCATCATTCCCATCGAGAGCAGCACGGCGGCCACCACCATGTCGATCACCAGAAAGGGGACGTAGAGCAGCAGCCCGATCTCGAAGGCGGTCTTGACCTCGCTGATGATGAACGCGGGGATGATCACCATGGTGGGCACCTCATCCGCGTTCTGCGGCCGCTTGGTTTTTGAGATTTCCACAAACAGCGCCAAGTCCTTTTCCCGCGTCTGCTTGAGCATGAACTCCCGCAAGGGGACCGCGGCATTCTCGAGGGCCTGCTGGTTGGAGATCTGCTTTCCCAGGTACGGCTGCAGGGCCGTCTGGTTGATCTTCTGCCACACCGGGGTCATGATGTAGAAAGTCAAAAACAGGGCCAGGCCGAGCACGATCTGGTTGCCGGGCAGCTGCATGGTCCCGAGGGCGCGGCGCAGCATGGAGAGCACGATCACGATCCGGGTGAAGGAGGTGACCATGATCAGGATGGCCGGGGCCAGGGAGAGCACCGTCATCAGCAGGAAGATTTGCAGCACCACGGTGGCCTGCCCCGGGTCCTCGCCGGGGGTCAGGCCGACGCTGAAGTAGGGGGTCGTCAACGCCGGGGTCTGGGCGCACACCGCCGCCGGCAAGACCGATCCGGCGGCCAGCAGCAGAATGACGAGCGCGGCCCGAAGCGCTTGCCGGAGGCGGATGGGGGCGCACGCCGCTTTCCGGAAACGGGCCTTTGTCGGCGCCCCGGCGGCGGATAAGGGACGACGGGCCGGCTTACTCGGCTGCATGGCTGCCTGCTTTCAGACGCGCACCGAGCGCGGACAAATGATCGTAAAACGAACCCGCCCCGTGGGGTTCATGCACCCGAATGTGTTCCAAATGCTCGGGGTTCTTGATACGTGTCAGCAAACGGACCTGATCGGCGCCCACCCCGAGAACCAGCACACAGCCCGGCACCTCGACCAGCACCACGGCCTTCTTGGGCCCAAGGGATTGGCTGGCCAGCACGCGCACCAGACGTTCCCTGGCCGCGGTGCCGCCGGTACGGTTGAACCGCCGAAGGAGATAGAGGACCACCAGGATGCCGCCCAGCACGGCGGACAGGGCCGCGAGCATTTTCAAGGCGGACGGGATCAGCTCGGGGGCTGCGTTCATTTCAACCTCTCGACGCGCTCCATGGGGCTGACCACTTCGGTCAGACGGACCCCGTACTTCTCGTTGACCACCACCGCCTCGCCCCGTGCAATGAGTTTCTGGTTGGCCAGGATCTCGAGAGTCTCCCCGGCCAACTTGGTCAGTTCGATCACCGATCCCTGGCCGAGCTTGAGCAGGTCGTGGATCAGCAGCTTCGTGCGGCCGAGCTCCACCGTCACCTCCAGCGGGACATCCAAAATGAACTCCATGCTCACCGGGGCGGTCGGTTCCGCCGCCTTGTCGTGCGCGGGGCGGCCCCGGAAACCGGCGGGTTCGGCGGCGTTCTCTTCCAGGTCGTTTTCGGATGATGGCGCCATGGTCAGACAATGCCTCCGTTTCTGCGGATCAAACTGGAAATCTCGAACGCCCGGTTGCCCTTCAGGACACCCGGGTAGGCTTCGAATTTCGGGATGTCGTCGACGGCGATTACGATCTGGTCCTCCGGACCGGTGGGCAGGTGGAGCACATCGCCGACCTTCAGGTTGAGAATGTCGCCGATGGTCTGCCGGGTGCGGCCGAGCTCGGCGATCAAGTTGACCGGGGTGTCCTGGAGCAGAAGATGCAGCTGCTGACTCCAGGTGTTTTCAAGGTCCTTCTCCCGCAAGTACTTGGAGGAGAGCTTGTCCTTGATGGTCTCCAGCATCAGATAGGAGATGCAAAAATGCAGGTTCCCGGAAAACTCCCGGCCTTTCACCGCGAACACGATCACGACCATCATGTCGTGGGGCGACACCAGGTGGACGTACTCCGGCTTGGTCTCGGTCTTCTTGATCTGGATGTTGACGGTCTGCACGACCTGCCAGGCCTTCTGGAAGCTGCCCCACGATTTCGCCGGCCAGTTTGAGGATCATCCGCTGCTCGATCAGCGTGAATTCCCGGATGCGGCCGATGGGCTTGCCCTTGCCCCCGAACATGCAGTCGATCAGCGAGAACACCAGACCGGGCTCGATCACCAGAAGCGCCGAGCCGATCAGCGGCTCCATGGTGAAAGTGACGAAACTCGTCGGGGCGGTGAAGGCGCTGATGCACTCCTGATATTTGACCATCTCGCTCGAGACGAACTCGACCTCGACGCTACGCTGCAGCATCGAGGAGAGCGAGGCGTTCAGCAGGGCGGCGAACTTGTCGTAGACCTCCTCCAGGGCGCTGAACTGGTCCCGGAGCATGATGTTCTGGGAGGTGAGACTGTAGGGCGTCGGCTCGGACTCGCGCTTGGACTGCTCGAGGTCGACGTCCCCGCGGTCCATCGCCGAGAGCAGCGCATCGATCTCCTCCTGACTTAGAATCTGGTCGGGCATCGGAGGTCCCCGGTCACTGGATGACGAATTCCTTGAAGTAGATCCGCAGAATTTTCCCCGACACCAGCACCTTGTTGAGCACGCCGATCATCTCCTCGCGCAGTGCGGTCTTGCCCTCGCCCGTGCTGATGTCCGCAAAACGCTTGGTGGGGATGATCATCAGGATGGCATCCCGCACCTGAGGCAGCCTTTTGGTTAGCTCCTCCTCGGCCGGCTTGCCGTCGATCTTCGAGATCCATCGTCACCCGCAGGTAGCGGTTTCCGCCGGCGTCGGCCAGGTTGACGATGAACGTGTCCAGGGAGAAGATCGGCCCGAGCGTTTCCGGCTTGGCCTTGCCGTCGGCCGTTTCGGGTTTTGGCTCCGGTGAGAGCTGGGCGTCGAGGGCCGAGAGCTTGTTCCAGACGAGGAAAAGCCCGCCGCCCATGCCGATTACCAGCACCAGCACGACCCCGATGATGATCAACAGCACCTTGTTCGACATGCCTCCGCCGCCCTCCTTGATGTCCTGGGTGGATCATGGTTCCGCGGGAAGCAGACCGCCTGGCCGCCTTTCTTACGAAGCCGGGGGCCGGGAGCGACCCGATCCGCCGCAGAGTGACTGCGAGGAGGATAAAGCAAGGAGTATGCCACGAAAAGGAAGGATCGGGGCGGGACAGGCGGCCGAGAAGGCCCCAAGGCCATCGACACGGCGCGGGAGGGCTTCATCCTCCCGCCCGGGCGCACCCGCGGGTTCCATCACGGCGCCGCGGTGCCGGCGGCAAGGTGACGGAAACTCGCCGATTCAGTCCGCCGGCAGTCAAGTGTTTGACGTCCTATACCCGTCGGCTCAAAGGCGCACGTCGGGCCGAGCCCCGCGCGGGCTCAGGCCGCGGGGGGCAGGCCTTCCGCCGGCACCCGTCCCTCAGGGTCGGCAGAGACCTGAAGGACCCGGCGGTACTGCACGATGCGCTGGCTCACTTCCTCGACCGGTTCCTTGACCAGGAGCCGGTCGCGGTTGATGAAGGTGATGACGGTGTCGGGGTTGGCCTCGACCGACTGGATGTTCTCCGCGTTGATGATCAGAACGCAATCGTTCAGCCGCGTGACTTTGATCATGATGTCAAACCTCCCTGCCCGGATCGGCATGCCCCTCGCAACAAAGACCGCACCGGCGGATCCGGGGTTCACTTTTTCGCGCTCGGCCCGGTGCGCGCCGCCCCCATGATCAAGACGGTTACCGCTTGATGTTGATCAGCTCGTGCAGGATTTCGTCGCTGGAGGTGATCACCCGGGAGTTGGCCTGGAACGCCCGCTGGGTGGTGATCAGCCTGACGAACTCCTCGGCCAGATCGATGTTGGACATCTCCAGGCTGCTCGGGCTGATGCTCCCCAGACGCCCGGTGCCGACCACACCCGGCAGCGCCTGACCGGAGGCCAGGGACTCCGCGAAGAGGTTGTGGCCCATTCGCGTCAGCCCTTCATAGGAGGGGAAGTCGGCCAGGGCGACCTGAAACAGCGGGGTCAGCTCGCCGTTGGAGTAAGCGGCCGTCGACCACCCCGCTCTTCGTTCACCGAGACCGTGCGCAGGGTTCCCGGCGGGTACCCGTTCTGGTACTGGAAGGTCACCACCGACTCCGAGGCATAGCCGGTCAGGTCCTGGTAGCTGTTCCCGTCCGGGTCGAACAGCGCCCATGCGACGCTGAGCGGAGTGGTCGCCCCATTGGTCAGGGTGAGGCTGACCTGGGGGTTGGGTGCGGCGGCCGGAACCGCCATGTTCCCATCGGCGTCGAACGTCATGGTCAGGGTCGCATTCCCGCCGATGGTGACCCCCGTGCCGGCCGTCGTCGGGATGCTGCCGGCGACCGTCCAGGTGCGGGCCGCGGCGGCGCGGGTGAAGGTCAGCGTGAGCGGGACGGCGTTTCCGAGCGAATCGTAGATCGTCTGGGCGGCGGTGAAGGTGTCACCGACCGAGGCGTTGGCGTTGAGATTGATGTCGAAGGTCATCTCCGAAGTGTTGGCCGGGGGGGAGGTCCGCTCGCCGGGGATGTAAATGTCGGTGAGACCGCCCAGGTTGCCGCTGCTGTCGATCTGGTAGCCCTGAAGCTTGTAATCGTCGGGGGTTACCAGATAGCCGAGTTTGTCGAAATGGAACTGGCCGGCGCGCGTGTATAAAGGAGACCCCTGAGGATCCTCGACGACGAAAAACCCCTTGCCGTTGACGGCCAGGTCCGTCGGGCTGGAGGTGTTTTCCAGCGAGCCCTGGGTCCACTGAGTGGCGGCGTCCCAGAACTCCACCCCGCGGCCGACGGAGCGCAAGGAGGCCTCGCCGCCGAGAGAGGTGCTCAGAATATTGGCGAATGTGGCGCGGTTGCCCTTGTAGGCGGTCGTGTTCACGTTGGCGATGTTGTCCCCGATGACCCGCATGGCGGTGGCATTGGCGTTCAAACCGGTGATTCCGGCAAAGAGTGATGACATCATGACAGGTTACCTCCACATGTCGATGGTGATCGACGGTTATCCGTTTGGGGGTGACGACGTCGTGTCGACGACGTGCAGAACGGCGCCGAAAGGCACCTTGCGATCGCCGAGCATCAGGTATGGCGTCTGCCCGTCGAAGGAGACGCCGGTGACCCGGCCGCGGGTCAGGGAAGTGGCCTCCACGCGGGTACTGTCGGCCGCCTCGGCCTGGATTTCAAAACTGTAGGTCCCATCCGCGACCGGGCTGCCGTTGCGGTCCCGGCCGTTCCAGGTCAGGCTTTGACGCCCGCCGGCCAGGGCGGTGCCGGTGATGTCCGTGACGAACGCCCCGGAGCTGCTGTACACCGAGACGACCACGCGCTGGGCATCGGCACCCAAATCGAACTCGCAGGCGACGGGCTGGCTGCCTGCCAGTTGAAGTTCGTTGCCCTTGGAGACAATCTCCTTCCCAATGAAGGCAACCGCCTGGGCGTTGTTGATCGAAGCCTGATACTGCTCGAGACGCGTGAGGTTCGCGTTCACGTTGCTCAGCTGTTCGAGGGAACTGAACTGGGCCAACTGGGCCGTGAATTCCGTGCTGTCGGTCGGGTTGAGCGGGTCCTGGTTCTGCAACTGGGTGATCAACAGCTTCAGAAAGGCCTCCTTGCCCATGCTCTCGGCAGCCTGGGGTACGGAAGCCGCGAGGGCGGTGCTGGCTGCGGATATTTCAGTGACGGTCATGATCTTTTGTCCTCCCTGCACTACTCCACTGCCCCGAACCGGCTGGCACCGGTCCGGATCGAGGGGTTTCAGATAAACATGTCGATCCTTGCGTTTCCACCGCGCCCCCCGTGGTATGGCGCGGCGGCGGCCACGGCGGCGGAAGCGGCGTCTGTTGCCGCAACGCGGTCGCCGGCCCCGGGTGGCCGCCCCCCGGAGTTCTTGGCCCTCCGCCCCGGATGCTGCCGGTGGTCGTCGGACACGGCCACCTCCAGTCGCGCCACCTGCAGACCCTGCTGCTGAAGGTCGATCTTGAGCTGCGGCAGCCCGTTTTCGATCATCTCGCGCACCGCCGGCAATTCGGTGAGGATGCGCACGGTCACCTGCTGGTTCTCGGTGAGAATCTGCATCCGGACGTGACCGAGGTACTCCGGCTTGAGATCGATGCGGATCTCGCCGTTGCCCCCGTTGACATGCGCCACGGAGCGCTGCACGATCTGCTCAAAAACACCGGCCCGCAGCGCGCCGGCAGGCACCTCACGATCTCTGGCCGCGGTGTGGGTCTCGGAGGTTTTGCCGGGGAGCGCTTCGAGATTCTGCTGGGCACGGGCGTCGCGCATGTCGAGCTCGAAACGGTGGGACGATGGCGCGCCGTCGTCGGGTGCCGCGGCCTCCGCCCTGGCAAAAGGGTTTTCGATCGTTTCGCCGGATGGGGTACCGGAGCCGCCGCGGCGGCCGGCATCGTTTTGCTGGGCGTCCGGGACCCGATCGGCGGCCTCGCCGGATGCCTCAGGCGCCCGCGCCGGGTCCGGCAGGCGATGTTCGCGCTGCCCGTCCGAGGGCTTCTCCGGGTGGGCCTGAGCGGCAGGCGGCATAGGCGATCCGGAAGACTCCTGCGAAGTGGAGGCAGGCTGCGGGGGAGCCATGCGGGGCTCGAGTTGCCGGCCGGCCGCGGCTGCCTGCCCGGGCGTCCCGGACTCGGCCGCCCCCGCGGTATCCGACCGCGGGGCGGATTCTAGTGGTGATGCTCCGGCCGTGACCACTCGCACGGGGACTGCGTCCGCCGGGATTTCCGGATCCAGCACCGTCGTCGCACCGGAGGGATCGACGGCGTTCACTCCCCCGGGGTTCGTTCGACCGGAATTCGCGGCACCGACGGCGGGGGCGTCAGCCCCGTCGGCGGGCAGATCGAGGGACAGGGCGGAGGCCAATTCCGCCACACCTGGGGCTGGAGCGGACTCGGCAGCGGGCGGGAGGGTTGCCGCCCCACCCCCAAGGTGCCCGCTGAGGCTCTCACCGGCCGCTTGCAGCAATCGGCCCAGCGCCCCGATCGGCTCGGAGGGCGAGTTGCCGGCCTCGGGTCCGCCAAGCTCACGCAGCAGCTCGATCAGTCGGGCCGAAGCCGCCGGGCCGGGCGCAGACTCACCCTCTTCGAGTCGGAGCAACTCCGGCAGCACTTCCGCCAAACCGGAAGGATCGGCAGTGCGCGTCGGGGCCTCGCCCCCGGTCGCCGGCGGAATGGCTTTGTCCCCCTCCGCACGCGCCGGTTGATCCGGGATCGCCTTCGCCCCCAGAGTTTCCTCTTTGCCGGACGGGGGTTCATCCTCGCGCACGGGCGGTTTTTTCGGGCCCACTTGGGCGGGGCGATCACTGTCGCCGCTGCGCCGGGCGCACCCGCGGGCCGGGGGCTTTTCCGCCGGGGCACCCTCCTTCGCCTGCGCGGCCTCGCACAGCAGCCGCTGAAAAGAACCCCGTTCTTCTCTCGATGCCGGACCGAAACGCTCGATCGGCCTCGAAGGCGATGGTCTTGCGCCCGGCGCGCAGGGGGCCGGAAGGGGCGCATCGGGGGGCGGGGCGGGCATCACGGCGAGGTCCATTGTCATCATCTCAGCGTCGCACTCCTGCGGGGATTCAATTGCTCTCTCGAGGCAGGGTATAAGCAGGGAGCATGCCAGCTTTGCAAAAGAATTCGGTGCCGACGCGACAGGCGCCGGCCAAGCGCACAACATGTCGCAATTACATATTAAACTTTTGGTCATGGCCGGAAGGGCCCCGCCGCGCAAGAGGGATGGTCCTCGCCGTGCCGGTCTTTTCCGGAGGGATGCGGGCGGCAAGTTTTGCCGCCGCATGGAAAAGGTTTCCCCGTCCGGGGGCCGCGGGATGGCGGTTGGAGTTCGCCGGCGCAGGAGATGCCCGTATCAGGTGCCGGCGGTGGGCGTTCGGGTGTGGTGGCGACCGGCCACCTCGTCGATGAACTTGCGCTCGAGGCGGGCCATTTCCTTGCGGTAGGCTGCGTGCTGCCGTTCTTTGAGACGATCGAGGATCTTGCGTTTTTTCATGGCCTCGACCAGGGCCAGGCGGGTGCGGTTCACGTTTCGATCCGCCGCGGTCACGCGCTTCTGCTGGGCATCGATCTCCTGGCGGAGTCGCTCCAGATACGGTGCGTACAGGAGCAGATCCGCGGGCCGGAAACGCCGGGCCTGCCGGCGCCGCATTTCCTGCGCGCATTTTCGCAGCGACGCTTTTTTCTGCGACAGCGCGGCCTGCTCGGCTGCCAGCGCGCGCCGGGCGTCGAGCAGCTCCTTTTGAAGCCGCTCTTCGGCGTTGCGGCGCTGCGACAACAGGGTCTCGAAGCGGAAGCGGAACATGGAACCTCGCGCCGCAAAAAGCCTTCAGCCTTCAGTCTGACTTCGATCAAACCGGGAGAAGCGGGTCGGATCGGGCCCATGGAAAAAGTATTCCGAACCCTTGGGGGCCGTCATCCGCCTTCCGCGAACAGACCTGCCAGCTGCTCCCGGCTGGCTTCGAATGGGACGGTCTCGTCGATATCCTGCCGCAGGTACCCGTCGATGCGGTCGATCATCCGGATCGCGTGGTCGATCTTCGGGTTGCTGCCGGCGGCATAGGCGCCGATGTTGATCAGGTCTTCGGCCTTGCGGTAGGTGGCCAGGGTTTCCTTCAGCCGGCCCGCCCAGCGCTTCTGATCCGCGCCGACGACATCGTCCATCACCCGGCTGATGCTGTTCAGGACGTCGATGGCCGGGTAGTGGTTCTGCATGGCCAGCTCGCGCGTCAGATTGATGTGGCCGTCGAGGATCGAACGGGCGGCATCGGCGATGGGCTCGTTGGTGTCGTCGCCTTCCACCAGGACCGTGTACAACCCGGTGATGGAGCCGCTGCCCTCGGATGTCCCGGCGCGTTCGAGCAGCTTGGGCAGCAGGGTGAACACCGACGGGGTATAGCCTTTGGTGGTGGGCGGCTCCCCGAGCGCCAGCCCGATCTCACGCTGGGCCATGGCAAAGCGGGTCACCGAGTCCATCATCAGATTGACCCGGCAGCCCTGATCGCGGAAATACTCCGCGATCGCCGTGGCCACGAACGCCCCGCGGGTCCGGATCAGGGGCAGCCGATCGGAGGTGGCCACCACCACCACCGAGCGCTTGAGCCCTTCGGGGCCCAGGTCCTTCTCGATGAAGTCGTTGACCTCGCGGCCCCGCTCCCCGATGAGGGCGATCACGTTGACATCGGCGGCGGTTTTGCGGGCAATCATGCCGAGCAGGACGCTCTTGCCCACCCCGGAGCCGGCAAACACCCCGATCCTCTGACCGCAGCCCACCGTGAGCAGACCGTTGATGGCCCGGATCCCGAGGTCCAGCGGTTCCTGGATGCGTCGTCGCCGCAACGGGTTTTGCACCGGGGCATAGAGAGGATATTCTTCGGTATCGGCGAATGGCCCCTTGCCGTCGATGGGCTCTCCCAGCCCGTCGACCACCCGTCCCAGCATCGAGCGGCCGACCCGCACCCCGGCTTTTTGCTGGCAGGCAATCACGCGGCACCCGGGGGCGATGCCCCGGATTTCCTCGAGCGGCATCAGCAGCACACGGCTGCCGCGAAAGCCGAGGGCCTCGGCGGTCAGGCGCCGGCCCTCTTCACGCGTGACGATGTCGCACACGGCGCCCAGCCGGCACCCGGGCCCGTCGGACTCGACCACCAAACCGACCACCTGGGCGACCCGGCCGCCGGCTTGAATCGTGTCGAGGCGGCTCAGACGCAGGCGGTATTTGTCCAAATCGACGCGAACGGCCATGCCCGTCGTCATCCCCGCTCCCCGCCGCCGGTCAACTCGGCGCGAAAGGCTTCCTCCACGACCCGAAATTGCTGCTCCAGGCGCGCATCGATCTCGCCGGCCTCCGTCTCGACCAGGCATCCGCCGGGGGAAATCGCGGCATCGGCCACAAAAGCGGTCAACCCGGAATCGGTGAACTGGGCCAGGATGCCGGGCTGGATCCGCGACAGCCGGCTGAGATCGTCAGGATTCATCCTGATGGCGATCCGACCGGTGCTCTCGACCCGGCCGAGCGCCTCGCGCACAATGCCGGCAAGGGCTTCCGGGTCGGCCTTGAGCTCGCGGTGGACCACCTTGCGGGCCACCGCCAGCGCCAGTTGGACGATCTCATCCTCGAACCCCAGAGCTGAGGCTCCGGCGCAGATTCTCCAGTTCCGATGACGCCTGCCGGAGACCTTCCAGTGCCGTCTCCATCTGCTGGCGCCCCTCTTCCAGCGCCGCCTCCCGCCCCTTCTCGAAACCGCTGCGTTCGCCGTCACCGAACCCCCGGCAATAGGCTTCCTGCGCGACATCTTCGAGCCCGGGCTCCAGCGTTCCGCCCCCCTGCCCGGCGGCGCCGGTCAGAGACCGGGCCGACCGGCCGGGCCGCTCCGCCCCCCCGAGCACGGTGCGCCGGAAATCGGGCCCCGGCCGGACGCTCTGAGCACGGCAGGCCGTTTGCGTTTTGAGGATCTCGGGAAAACAGTAGCATGTCGGGTCCATAATTTTCTCTTCAGGAAATAATCTGCTCCCCGCGCCGCCCGGCAATGATCACCTCACCCTTGGCTTCCATTTCCTGGATGATGCCGGTGATGTTCTGCTGGGCGTCGGAGACCTCTTTCATGCGCACCGGGCCGAGGGTCTCGATCTCCTCGCGCAGCATTTCGGAAGCGCGCTCGGACATGTTGCGGTAGACTTTCTGTTTGACTTCCTCGGAGGCGGCCTTGAGGGCGACGGCCAGCTCCTTGGTCTCCACCCGGCGCAGCAGTTTCTGAAAACCGCGGTCGTCGACCATCACGAGATCTTCGAACACGAACATCTTCTGCTTGATATTGGCCGCCATCTCCGGGTTGGACTCCTCGATCTCGTTTAAAATCAGCTCGCTCGAAATCTCGTCGGCCTGGTTCAGGATTTCCGCCAGACGATCGACGCCGCCGCTGAAACTGGTCACGGTGGTTTTCTTGTTTTTAAGGATGTCCTTGAAAATTTCGTTGACCTCTTCGACCATCGAGGCGATCACCTTGTCCATGCCGGCGATGCGCATCGAGATGTCGGATTTCTTCTCGTCCGGCATCATCCCCAGCAGCTCGCTCGACACCGCCGTCTTGAGATGGATCATGACCACGGCGATGGTCTGGGGATGCTCGTCCTTGATGAGCTCGAAGACATCCGCCGCGCTGAGCGCCTTGAGCGCTTCAAGGCCCATGATCCTGTGACCTTCGGCGTCCTCCCCCTCGCCCTGGACGGGGGTGTAGCCCAGCGCCGCCGGAGACGACTTGGACCGCTGCGCCATCTGGGTGAACTCCCGCGCCACCCGATCGATCACCTCGGGGGCCACCGGCCCCATCTGGGCCAGGTGCCGGTTGACCACCTCCCGCTCCTCGGCCGTCAGCCGGTTGAGCAGACCGGCGGCGGCAGTCTCGCCCATCGAACGCACCAGGATGGCCGCTTTCTGGGCCCCGGTCATCGCTTTAGAATCCATGGGAGCAACGTTCACTCATAGGTGTTCGACCCGCCACGTGTCTATCTGTCCTTGATCCAGTTGCGCATGATCCCGGCGGAGGCCTCGTGGTCGCTCGCAATCAACTGGGAGGCCTGTTCCATCGAAGGCAGACGCCGCATCCCCGCCATCTCGCCCTCCAGCTCACCTACCGTTTTCGGCAACTGCTTGACGATTTCAAAATCCCCGATGTTGACCTCGGTCAGCCACCGCACGATCGGTTTGACGAAAAACACAAAGCTCAGCAGCAGGAACAGCGCGATGAAGCCGTGCTTCAGATAGGGGGCGAGGTGTTCGAGATATCCGAGCCAGGCCCCGCCCGCCTGCACCTCATCGGCCTTGGCCCACTCCGCGGACTCGAAGGGGATGTTGACCACCTCAAGCTTGTCGCCGCGGTCCGGGTCGAAGTTCACCGCCCGCTTGACCAGGTTTTCGATCTTCTGCATTTCCTCGTCACTGCGGGGCACGTATTGCCGCGTCTTATCGCCGGTTTTTTTGGCGGGCTCCTTGTAGCTCCCGTCGACCAGCACGGCGACCGATACACGGCGGATCCCCCCCGTCGGTTCCGTGATGCGGCTGACCACCTTGCCGACCTCGTAGTTGACGGTGCGGTCCTGTTTTTCGAACACGGACGCCGCGGGCCCGGTGGTCTTATTTTCCATCAGGTCGGTGCCGGGCGTGTTGGAGCGCATGCCGGGCACGCCCTGGGGCACCGTCTCCGCGTTGCGGGAGGACTCATTGAGACTTTGCTCGCTGCGAACGACGCGGTTGTCGGGGAGGTAGTGCTCCTCGGTCTTCTCCTGGCGTTTGAAATCGAAGGCGCATGCCAGCCGAACGATCGCCTTGCCCTCCCCCAGCGCCTGCTCGAGCATGGACTTGACCCTGCCTTCCAAATTCTTCTCGACATGAGCCTGGTATTCGATCTGGTCGAGGCTCAAGGCGCCGGCGGCGGTTTTGTTTCTGGACCCGGCAAGCATCCTGCCGCTGCTGTCGACCACGGTCACCTGCTCGGGGACCAAACGCGGCACGCTCGAGGAAACCAGGTGAACGACCCCGTTGATCTGCTCCTGGCTGAGACGCCGCCCGGGCCTGAGCTTGATCGCCACCGAAGCGCTGGCCGGCTGCTCGTCGCTGATGAACAGGGTCCGTTCGGGCATGACGAGGTGAACCCGGCAGCTTTCGACCTCCCCGATCCGGGCGATGGTGCGCGCCAGTTCCCCCTGCAGGGCCCGCTGGTAGTTCACGTTCTGGGCGAACTCGCTCATCCCGAGCTTGGTGTTGTCGAAGACCTCGAAGCCGATGCCGCCGCCGAGCGGCAGGCCGTCGGCGGCAATCTGCATGCGGGTCTCATGCAGGTTTTCGGCGGGAACCAGCACGGTGCGGCCGTCGGCCGCGATCTTGTAGGGGATTTTGCGATCCTTCAAGCGGCTGACGATGACCCCGGCCTCTTCGGGGTCCAGGTTGGCATAGAGGGCCCGCATCTCGACCCCGCCGGACCAGGTCATCAGCAGGCCGAAGCCCACCGCCGTCCCCAGGACCAGGGTCAGCAGCGTCATGAGCTTCGCGGCGCTGAGGCTGCGGACAAAATTCGAAAGCTGCATGATGATCTGTGAAAAAGAGGACATGACGGCTCCCCGCTAAATCTGCTGGCGCATGATGGTTTCGTAAGCGTTGAGGAGCTTGTTGCGGATCTGCATGGCCAGCTCCATGGCGATCCCGGCCTTCTCGACCGCGATCATCGTGGAGTGCAGGTCCGACTGCCGCCCGCTCGTCAAATTATCGACGGCCTGGTCCGCCGTGACCTGAAGCCGGCTGACCCGGTCCATGGACTCACCGCAGCATGGTGCCGAAATCGGCACCGGCCGCGGGCCCTGAACTGCCTTGCGCCCCCGACAGTGCCACCGACCGCAACCCGTCGTTCGCGATCCCCAAAAGCTCGCTCATGATCACCTCTCTGTGCCGATTCGCCTAACCAGTTGATGTGGAACGGGGTGAAGACGCTGCCTGCCGGGTTCGATCGCAGGGTCCGCCCGCGGCGCCCGGCATGCCGCCCCTGCACCTATTTGCCGATCTCCAGTGCCTTCATGGCCATCTCCTTGGCGGCCTTGATGGCGGACAAGTTGGCCTCGTAACTGCGGGTGGCCGACATCATGTTGACCATCTCTTCCATCAGGTTCACGTTGGGCAGGGCCACGTATCCCTTTTCGTCCGCGTCCGGGTGGTGGGGGTCGTATTTGAGCACCGGCGGCCGGGGGTCGTCGAAGACCTTGACCGCCCGGACATCCGCCAGCTGCTTGTCCTGGCGCGCCTGCAGGACATCCCGGAACGAGGATGCCTTGGGCTGAGCCGCGAAGACCACCTCCTTGCGGCGGTAGGGACCGCCTTGCGGTGTGCGGGTCGTGTTGACGTTGGCCAGGTTGGCGGAGATGAGGTTCAGGCGCAGACGCTGCGCCGACAGACCCGATGAACTGGTGTTCAGGGCGTCAAAAAAATCCATGATCAGCGACCTCCGGCGATGACGTTGCGCAGCGATTTGAGCTTGGCGGAAATCATCTGCGCGGACGTCTTGTATTTGATGGCGTTTTCAGCCAAGCGCCCCCATGCTGCGGTCCAGGTCCACGGTGTTCCCGTCGGCCCGCAGGTTGAATCCGGGACCGGCGGCCGACCTGAGCCTGACCGTCGGGGCCGCCCCGGCCGCCGGCGGCAGGTGGACGCCGTGAGTCCGCACCGGCTCGAGCCTCCGGGCGGTCCGATCGAGCTTTCCCAGCTCCTCCTCGACGGCCACTTCAAAGGCCTTGTAGCGGGGGGTGTCGGCGTTGGCGATGTTCGAGCTCAAGGCCTGGTGCTGGGTGGACCTCAGATCCAGGCTGCGCTGCAACAAGGCGATGGTCCCGTCGAAGAGACCGTTCACGGACGGCATGGTCACGTCTCCTTGGCGATGGCGACATTGCGTCGCACCGGGTGTTGGTGGCGCCCCCCGAGATGGGTGGCGCGATGATTTCAGGTTCGAATTATTCAGAATGTCGAGCAATTTCCGTACCATCTCTGCGCCGCGCGCTTGCCTCAACCGGCCGCGGCAGCACTCTCACGGTACTCCCGCAGTTTGTTGCGCAGCGTCCGGATGCTGATGCCCAGCAGCTCCGCCGCGCGCGTCCGGTTCTGGTCCACCTCGGACAAGGTCCCCGTGATGAGCCTGCGCTCCATCTCCCACACGGTGGTTCCAGCGCCATACGCCCGCGACGGCGGCCTTTGCCGGCCCCGGCGCCGCGCCGACCAGGTTGAGGTGCCGCGGCAGGATCGTGTCGCCGTCGGCCAGGATCACCGCCCGCTCGATGCAGTTCTCGAGCTCCCGCACGTTGCCTTTCCAGCAGTGCCGCGAGAGGGCCGCGACGCTCTCCTCGGCCAAACCCTTGACGGGCCGGTCGAGCACGGCGCTGAATTTTTCGAGAAAATGGCGGGCCAGGAGCGGGATGTCGCCGACCCGCTCCCGCAGCGGGGGGATCAGCAGGGGCACCACATTGATCCGGTAGTAGAGGTCCTCCCGGAAGCTGCCGGCGGTGACGGCGTTGGCCAGGTCCCGGTTGGTGATGGCGACCACCCGGGCTTCGACGGGAACCGGCTGAGTCCCGCCGACCCGGTCGATCTGCCGCTCCTGCAGGACCCGCAAGAGCTTCGCCTGCAAGGCCAGGGACATTTCCCCGATCTCGTCCAGAACGAGAGTACCCTTTTGGGCCAGCTCGAACTTGCCGATCTTGCGCGACACGGCCCCGGTGAAGGCCCCGCGTTCGTGACCGAAGAGCTCGCTTTCCGCCAGGGTCTCCGGCAGGGCCGCGCAGTTGACCGCCACGTAGGGCGCCTCGGGCGCGAGGCTGCTGCCGGTGGATGTGGGCGGCCAGCACCTCCTTGCCGGTGCCGCTTTCGCCCTGGATGAGAACGGTGGCGGGGCTTCGGGCGATCCGTCCGGCCAAACCCAAAAGCGACCGCAATCCGGCGTCCTGGGTGACGAATGTCTTCACGGCGCAGTGCGGCCCGACACCCTTGCGAGTCGCGGAAACCGCACCGGCCGTGTTGAGTGTTTTGCGGGCCGCCGCCACCAGGCTTCGGGGTCAAAGGGCCTGATCAGGTAGTCGGCGGCTCCGGATTGCATCGCCGCGACGGCGCCGGCGACCGTGCCGTCCGCGCTGGTGACGATCACCGGAACCTGAGGACGGGCCTGTTTGACGGCCCGCAGCAACTTCCATCCCGTTGCCGCGGTCATTTTCAGGTCGGTGATGACAAGGCCGAACCCGTTGCGCGTCAGCTTGGCCAGGGCCTCGGCGCCATCGGCCGCGACCTCGACCGAATACCCGCCGCGTCCGGCAGTCCGGGCCAGATCACCGCGGGATTCCGCGTCGTCGGCAACGATCAGAATGGATGGATGCGGGTTCGGGTGCGGCACGGCCGTGTCTTCGTCTCCCCGGGGCGCGCGGTCATGCGCGGGCCGCGCCTTCCCCTTTAAGTGTGGTTCAACCCCGTGGAACGGAGCAAAGAACATGCCACGCGCCCGCCGAGCGCGCCGCGCCCCGGTTCAGTCCCCTCCCCGGTTTGCCGACATGGAGCGATCGACCGCAGGCCCGGGGTGTGTCGCAGCGGACGCGGACCGGACGGGTCACCGCCCTGAAGCGGCAGCCGTGTCCGCTGGGGAGGCATCCGGATGGACCGGGGTCGGAGAAAATCATTGGCGGCGCTGTCAACATGCCCCCGGAGCCGCCGTCACATGGTTGACGCCGGGTCCCGGTAAAGCGGCTTGGCCGCGCAACAGGAGAGAGACCGCGGCAGGCCGCGATGACAACGTCGGGCGACAGGGCCTGCCCGATGCCGGACCCCACCGGGCCTTCGGTGGGCGCCGGAACCGGCAGAGGGATAGAGGCTCAAGGCCGTGTTCAGATCCCGCAGGGCTCCAGCCGGTGCCGCTTGATTTTCTCAACGAGGGTGGTGCGGTTGAGGTGCAGCAGTTTGGCGGCTTTGTTTTTGACCCACTGGGTTTTTTCCAGGGACTGCAGAATGAGCGCCTTTTCAAACTCGGTGACGGCGCTGTTGAGGCAGATACCGTCCTCGGATATCTCGATCCTCCCCGGTGACTCGATCGGCCGCCCGCCGCCCATGTTCATTTCCGGGGGCAGGTCCCGCCGGGTGATCATCCCCGAGCCTTTGAGGACTACCAGCCGTTCGACCAGGTTTTTCACTTCACGCACGTTGCCCGGCCAGGGGTGCCGGGTCAGTGCCTCCAATGCGTCCTCGCTGACCCCGGTCACCTCGCGCCGGTTCTTACGATTGGATTGCTCGAGAAAATGCGCCACCAGGTGTTGGATGTCCTCGGCGCGTTCCCGCAGCGCCGGCAGGTTGATGGGAATCACGTACAGCCGATAGAACAGGTCCTCCCGGAAATTGCCTTTCTGCACTTCCTCGGAGAGGTCGCGGTGCGTGGCGGCGATGATGCGCACGTCCACTTTGACGGTCTTGGAGCCGCCGACCGCTTCGAACTCGCCCTCCTCCAGGACCTTGAGCACTTTCACCTGCAGGTCGGGGCTCATGTCCCCGATCTCGTCGAGGAACACCGTTCCCCCGTCGGCCAGTTCGAACTTCCCGGGCTTGGATGTGGTGGCGCCGGTGAAGGCCCCTTTGACGTGGCCGAAGAGCTCGCTTTCGAGGAGGTTTTCCGGGATGGCGCCGCAATTGATGGAAATGAACGGCTTGGACCGCCGCGGCGACTTGTTGTGGATCGCGCGCGCCACCAGGCCCTTGCCGGTCCCGGTTTCACCATTGACCAGGATGGTGCTGTCGCAGTCGTTCACCTTTTCGATCAGCTCGAAAATCTCCAGCATGAGGGGACTCCGCCCGATGATGTCCTCGAAACGGCGGACCGCGCCGCGCGTGTCCTTTGCGGGCGGCGCGGCGCAGAACAGGTCGAGCTGTTCCGAAACGACTTTGCGAGCAGGTGTCTTCTGCAAGGCTTCCTCCTTTGTCTTCGCCGGGTGCGCTGCCACACGGCCGGGGTGGAGCGATCGATGACTGACGCCGATACGAGTCCGAAACCAACGCGCACCAGGCAATTAGCAATATCCATGCCGTGTGCGGCAAGAAATTGTCGGCAGGCATGTCGGGCGGTTGACGCCGGTTGGCACTCACCGGTGATCGCATCAAGGAGTGGTGTCGCAGGGGAAAACGGGATCATCATATTGGGGGAGAACGCCTGAAGACGCTCAGCAGACCCGAGGCCTGGACGGCACGCCATGCCCCTTCCCAAGGCCCTTTCGGTCATGGCGAGGCTCGGCCCCCGCGGGCTTTTCTTTGCGTTCTGCAACCGCCAAGGGCCCACAGAACCGGGTGCAGCGTGCCGCAGCGCCGGGAAACCATGACAATTCGGCTTCGATCTGAGGGCCCGGGGCCGCCCAACGGGACCGAGGGGTTCTATGATGGCAAGTGATTATAGATAATTATCCAAAGCGCGCCGCACCGCCCCTCCCCGATTCGCGCGGACGCGTCGGATCGGACCGGGACCCTCGAACCCCTTTTGCATTTTGCAAACCGGGTTCTCCCTTTTTGCAATTGAGACACCTCACCGCAGGCTGCCGAGGATGCGCGCGCTCAAGGTCGGACCGATTTTGATCGCCTCGGGTTCAGAGCACCGCTTTGGCCTCTTCGATGCTGTGCGTGACCGTGATCTGGCTGGTTTCCTGGAACCCTTTCAGTTCTTCGCCTTGCTTGGCGCTGGCCACCAGCTTGACGGCCACGCTGGCTTTCTGACACTGCTGGAAGGCGGCGATGATCAGCTTGATCAAGGAGACGTTGGTCTCGGTGACCCCGCCCATGTCCAGGATCATCTTCTTGAGATGGGCATCGGTCATCTCCTTGACCTTGGCCTGAAGGGAGCCTTCGACTTCCACGGTGATCGGCCGGGTGACCTTGGCCGGCAAGGTCAGTACGACGATATCCTCGATCTGGCTGAAATACCGGGCGGCCTTGCGCTCTTCGGTTTCCTCCTCCCGCGGCGCCAGGGGGATGATCTTTTTCACCCGTTCGATCAGCTCCTCGCCTTTGAACGGTTTCACCATGTAGTCCTTGATCCCCTTTTTGACGATGTTCATCACGTTGTCCTTGCCGGACTCGGCCGTCAGCATGATGACGGGGATCTCTTTCAAATCGGCTTCACCTTTGAGCCGGTCCAGCATCTCCACACCGTTCATCACCGGCATGGTGATGTCGAGCACGATCAGGTTCGGTCGCTCCTTGGTCGCCGCGGCCAAGCCTTCGACCCCGTTCTCCGCCTCCACCAGGGTGCAGTTGTAAGGCTGAAACGCCTTGCGGACGATCATGCGGATCGTCTTGCTGTCGTCCACGGTCAATACTTTCAACGCCATGAGGATCCTCCCGGTCAGTTAGCCGCCTTGATGAACACCTCGATCAAGGCGGAGTGGTGGCTGTTGCGGAACCCGTACTGCTCGTGCCGCTCCCAGCCTTTTGATTCGATTTTGAAGTTGCGGCCGAAGGTAATGGTCGGGATGGACAGCGAGCAGGGCATCCCGGCATCGCAGAGCCGCGATTTCAGGTCCCCCCCCACCATGTTGCACACCTCGCCGATGACGTCGTTCACCTCCTCGTCGCCTTCGATGTCGGCCGCATCCATCCCCAACATGGAGGCGGTCATCTCGCGTGCGAACTCCCGGCCGACGAGGATGCCGACGGTTCCCATCACGCCGCCCGCCAGACCCACCGTGCCGACGATTCGCTCGCCGGCGGCGGCATCTTCCCGGACAGGGCGGCTCCTCGGGTTCCAGTTGCATCGAGAGCATGGTTTGGAAAACCCCTTTTACGGTGTTGGTGACGAAGCTCTTCAAATCGATCGAATGAATCCCGCTCATCTCTTATAGGTCCTTTTCTTGGGCAGTGGTCACCGGACACAGAAGTCCCTCGGTTGCATCCCATATCGGCTGCTTGTCCGGGGAACTGAAGTATTTTTTTCACCGTCGTTGAGCGCAGGAATCGAAACGCGGCCGATGGTTGAAAATGGGGATGCAGGCCAAGAAATAACCAGAAAAGGCAGGTTTTAGTTAAGAAAGGAGCGGATGTCTTCGAACTCCTCGAGCATGGCGGCCATGATCGCATCGAAGAACCCGGGGGCGAGCTTCAGCGCCGGCCAGGCCGCCGCGTCGCGCGGCGGGACCTTGTCGCCGCCGCCGGAGCCCAGCCCAAGGGCCCGGGCGAGAATGTCGGCCAGGTGCACGATGGCGGCTTCCACCCCGAAGGGGCCGGCGGCGGAGGGGTGGTGGTGATGGGCGATGATCCCGGTCAGCTTGGCCGGCAGGTTCCAGTGTTCGGCCAGCAGCCGGCCGGCCTCGGCGTGGGTGAACCCGAGGATCTCGGCTTCCGCCTCGGCGATCAGCAGGTGGCGCTCCCGCGCCCGGCGGGTCACTTCGGAAAACAGATCGGGGAGTTTCATCATCTCCACGATCTTGCCGATGTCGTGCAACAGCCCGGCCACGAACAACTCCTCGAGCTTGTCGTGGCCCAGGAAGCGCCCGACGGTCTTGGCGCCGATCGCGCAGCCCAGGGAGTGGTCCCAGAGCTGTTCGAGCTCATGGCGGTCCTTGCGGCTGCGGGTGGGAAACAGGTCGAAGACCGAGGTCGTCAGCAACAGGTGCCGGATGGCGTCGAAGCCGAGCAGCAGGATGGCTTCGGTGACGGTGGAGATGCGCTTGGGGAAGCCGTAGTAGGAGGAGTTGACGATCCGCAGCAGCCGCGCGGTCATCACCTGATCGTCGGTGATGAGACCCGACAGGTCGCGCGCCGAGGAGCGCGGGTCGTTGACGAACTCCGTGATCCGGATCACGGTCCGCGGCAGGGTGGGCAGGTCCTCCACGCCGGAGATGACGCTTCTCAGGTCACGCGGCCCCATGGGCGCCCTTCTTTCTCCGGCGGTGCTCCTGAAGCTGCCTCGCGGCCGCTTCCATGATCTCCGCCATCACGGGGTCCTGCAGCAGGCCGACGAAACGGGCCTTCAGTTCCTCGTCGATGGCGGCCGGCGGCGCTTCGGGCCGCCCGGCGCCTTCGTCGCCGCCCCCGCCCCGCACGGCGAGGACCGTCACGCCCCAGGCCTTGAAGACGCGCAGATGCCGCTCGGTCAGCCGCCGCCCGGCCTCCAGCAGCAGCCGGTTGTGGTGATTGGTGACCGGTTCGGCCAGGATCATGCCCGGCGCGGCGTTGTCGAGTTTCAGAATCGGCATGGGCCCGGACTCCATTACCATGGGGCCGCCTTGCACGCGCAGGGGGCAGGGCGGCCGCATCGGACTGGGGACAGCGATGATGGTGTCCCCCACAAGTGTGGACAGACTTCATCTTACCATAAAGAAGGGGGACCCGGAAGCGGATTTCCATTTGAGGACCCGAACCGGCGCCCGGACGACGCGGGAGCACGGATCAAACCCGCCCTAGCAAAAACATCTAAAGTTCCCCGCAGAGCGTCCGATAATGACTGCAAGGCGCAAGAATTACGGGTCTGAAAGGAGGCGAGGCAGCCGTTCGCGACCCCGGGGGCGCCGAAAGGAAAATCAAGCAGTCAGCGTCATCAACCGATTGGCAAGAATGCCAAAAAACCAGAATCCAGAAAAGGAGCAAACACCATGGCAATGTCAAACATCACCCTCACCGCCGGCATGCGGTCCAACCTGGTCAGCCTGCAGAAGACCAACGACCTGATGGAGCTCACCCAGAAGCGGCTTTCCACCGGCAAGAAGGTCAACAGCGCCCTGGACGACCCGGTCTCCTACTTCACGGCCGTCGCCCACGAACAGCGCGCCGCCGACCTGGCCGCCCGGAAAGACGAGATGTCGGAGTCGATCCAGCTGGTCAAGGCCGCCGACACCGGCATCGACAGCATCCGCACCCTGATCGCCGCGGCCAAGTCCCTGGCGACCTCGGCCCTCTCCGGCGAGTCGACCTCGGACATCAACACCCTGATGACCCAGTACCACCAGGTCATGGCTCAGATCGACACCATCGCCGACGACTCGGCCTACAAGGGCGTCAACCTGCTGGACAGCTCCAGCATCACCCACCAGGTCAAATTCGACGAGCTCGGCACTTCCAACCTGACGATCACCGGGTTCGATGCCAGCGCGACGGGCGCCACGCTCACCCTGATGACGTTCACCACGGCGAACCATGGGTGAGCGCCGGCGGCACGGCGGACAAGGCTGGAGATCAACTCCGCCATCACCCGGCTGGACAGCGCCACCCGCTCCCTGCGGACCGAGTCGAGCAAGCTCGCCAGCAACCTGAGCATCATCACCGCGCGCCAGGACTACACCCAGAACATGATCAACGTCCTCAAAGACGGCGCGGGCGGCCTGACCAACGCCGACATGAACGAGGAAGGCGCCAACATGCTGATGCTGCAGACCCGGCAGGCCCTGGGCACCACTTCCCTCAGCCTGGCCTCCCAGGCGGCCCAGTCGGTCCTGAGACTGTTCTAAAATCCGGTCAGCGGCAATTCGTAATGCTCGTTACACACGGATCGGAACGGGAGGGGACGTCAGCCGTCCCCTCCCCCTCCACCGGCCGGAACCTTCGCCCGCTTGGCATGATAATTGCTTATTGGCAGCCGCGACATTCACTAACGGGGAACGCATGGCGCTGAAAATCACACTGAAACCGGGCGAGCGCATGATCCTGGGCGGGACCGTGGTCACCAACGCCAACCCCGCCAGCTGCGACCTCGTCATCGAAAACAAGGTCCCCATTCTCAGGCAGAAGGACATCCTATCCGAGAAGGACGCCGACACGCCCTGCCGGCGCATCTATTTCGCCGTTCAACTGATGTACATCGATGAAGACAACCACGCCGCCTACCACAAGCTCTATTGGGACCTCGTCCGCGCGGTGGTCGAGGCGGCGCCGAGCACGGTGGCCCTGATCGACGGCATCAGCGAACATATCCTGAGCCGGAAGATACTACCAGGCACTCAAACTCACCAAACGGTTGATCGACTACGAGCAGGAGGTTATCGCACGTGTATCAGACAGCGTTGAAAGCGTATGACACCGTCACCAAGTCCACGATGAGCGGACGCGATGTGGAAGCTACGGTGCTGACCAAGGCGGCATTGAAGCTGAAGGAGTGCCAGGACGGCTTGGGATGCCCCCGAACGGAACGCGAAGCTCGACGTCGCCCTCAAGTTCAACCAGCGGGTGTGGAGCATTCTGCAGGCCGAGCTCGGGAAGAAGGAAAACCCCCTGTCGACGGCCTTGAAAACGGACCTGCTGCGCCTGAGCGCCTTTGTGGACCGGCGTATCTTCGAGGTCATGGCCTACCCTGCCCCGGAGAAGCTGGATATTCTCATCCGGATCAATGAAAATCTCGCTGCCGGTCTCAGGGTGCGTCATCTCGCCGCGGTCGCCCCGGCATTCAGCGACCTTTCCGCACGCCGCGGCGCTGGCCGTCTGAAATAGACGCTGTCGAGGAAAAACATCATCATGCCGGCCCCGGCGGAGCGTCAATAAACCGCCGGGGCCGGCGTTTCTCTCCTCTGGTCCCCGTGATCCTCCGACCGATATGAAGCTCCCCGCCGCATGCTGCGGGGAATCAATCGTAGGATTGCCGCGATTCAAGCCGCTCGCTGGCCCTTGTCGCATAGCTGGCAGAATAATTGCATCATTTCGGCGGATGCACCCAAACCACGCCAACGCCCTCAACGATCTGGGCAGTCGCATGCTCGCGCTCGGCAGACCGCAAGACGCCGCCGGCTGCTTTCAAAAAGCGGTCGACATCGACCCGGGTTTCGCCGAAGCCTTCTTCAACCTGGGTCTCTCCTTGCGCCAGCAGGGGGACATCCCGGCGGCCCTCCAGTGTCTCGAGCACGCCCTCGGGCTGAAGGACGACTTTTTTCAGGCCCACTTCGTGATCGGCAACCTGTATCCTGGACGCGGGGGAGCTCGAAAAGGCCTCGGCCTGTTATCGCGCCGTCCTCGCCATGGCGCCCGGCTTCGCCGAGGGGCATTACAATCTCGGAAACGCACTCAAGGCCACGGGTGATTTAAAAACAGGCCGCCGAATGTTACGCCCAGGCGCTTGAGGCCCGACCCGATTTTGCGGAGGCGCTCAACAACCTGGGGCTCACCCTCAAGGACACCGGGCGTCTGGATGAGGCCGTCCAATGCTACACCCAGGCGCTTGCGGCCAGGCCGGATTTGAAAGAGGCTCACTACAACATGGGAATCGCCCGGCAGCTCGACGGCCGGTTTCTCGAGGGCCTCGCGCACTACCGCAAGGCGCTCGAGCTCGACCCGCACTACACCCCCGCCCGCTGGCTGCATGATCTCTCGCTTCCCATTCTGTACATGGACCCGGCGGAGATCCCTATTCAACGCCGTCGTTTTACGGAGAATCTCGAGCGGCTGGTGCGCGAGACACGCCTGTCGACGGCCGATGAACGCAAGCGGGCCCTGGACGGGGTGGGCAGCACGACTCACTTTTTTCTGCAGTACCAGGGAGAGAATGACATAGCGCTTCAGACCACCTACGGCACTTTCGTGCAGCGGGTGATGGCCGCCAACTTCCCCGGCTGGTCCCAGCCGCGCCAAATGCCGCCTCTGCCCCCGGGCAGACGCGTGCGGGTGGGCTACGTGTCCTCCTTCATGCGGGCGCACACGGTCGGCCAGTTCCTCTTGGGCTGGCTGGAGGGGCACGATCGGGATCGCCTCGAAATCTACGCCTATCATATCGGAGATCTCACGGACCCCATCACCGAGCGATTGAAAAACAGCGCGGATCGGTTCCACCAGATCGGAAGCCGGCTGGAGCCGGCTGCCGGCCGCATCGCAGCCGACGACCTGCACGTTCTCGTGTACACCGACATCGGCATGAACGCCCTGGCCACCCAGCTGGCCGCGCTGAGGCTGGCACCGGTGCAATGCAAGGGGTGGGGGCACCCCGTGACCACCGGACTCCCGACCATCGACTACTATCTCAGCAGCGACCTCATGGAGCCCGCTGGGGCGCGGGCCCATTACTCGGAAACCCTGGTGCGCCTGCCGAACCTGGCACTGAACTACCGCCCCCCTGCCCTGCCGCGCACACCCGGGACGCGCCGGGATCTGGGCCTGCGCGAGGAGGCCGTGGTCTACCTTTCGAGCCAATCGCTGTTCAAGTACCTGCCCCAGCATGACGACATCTACCCCCGTATCGCGCGGCAGGTCCCGAACGCCCAGTTTGTCTTCATCGCGCATACCCATTCCGGTGTGACGCGACTCTTTGTCGAACGACTCACCCATGCCTTCGACGCCTGCGGACTGCGCTTCAGCGAGTTCTGCCGCCTCCAGCCGCGGTGCGCCTACAATGACTTTCTCAGCCTCAACCTGGCGAGCGACGCCCTCCTCGACACCCTGGAATGGTCGGGGGGGAAAACCACCCTCGAAGCCCTCAGTTGCGGCGTCCCGGTCGTCACGCTTCCCGGTCGTTTCATGCGCGGCCGGCACGCCGCCGCCATGCTGGAAATGATCGGAGTCACGGACACGATCGCGGCGGACAAAGAGGATTACATTCGCATCGCCGTCAAAATGGCCCACGATCAAGGATTCGCCACCGCCGTTCGGGCTCGAGTGGCAATCGGCAGGGAACGACTCGCCGCCGACACGGAGTTCATGGCCGCTCTGGAAGCATTTTATTTCCGGATCGCAAGCCGGCCGGCATCCGCTGACCGCCGATCGAACCGCACCTGGAAAGCCGGCGCATGAACCAGTATCGTGACCGCAGAAAGGTGCAGAGCGACCGTGAAGCCCACCCCATCAACGACGCCTCCATGGTGGCTTTCTACAACGCTGCGGTCGCGCTGCATCAGGAGGGACGCCGGGACGAAGCCGCCGAGGCCTATCGCCGGTTGCTTCTGCTGGAACCGGAGCACCCCGAATCGCTGAACAACCTGAGCCGCATCCTGCTCGAACAAGGCGAATATTCTACTGCCCGCAGATATCTGGAACGCGCGATCGGAGCCAAACCGGATTTTGCCGAACCCCACTTCAACCTCGGCGAACTGTCGCGAATCAGCGGCGACTTGGCGGCTGCGGCGATCCACTATCGACACGCCACAAGCCTCAAGCCGTCGATGGCGGAGGCATGGAACAATCTCGGCAATATTTTAAAGCAACGGGGCGACCTCGCCGGTGCGATCGATTGCTACCGCCAAGGAGTGCGGCTTCAACCGGAGCTGGGTGAAACGCACTATAACTTAGGCAGCGCATTGCGCGAAGCCGACGATCCGGAACCGGCCGTGCGGGAGCTCATGATCGCCCTGCGCTTGAAACCGCATTATGCCGAAGCATACAACAACCTGGGATTGGCCTGGAAAAAACTCGGGGCCTACGACCTGGCGATCGATGCCTTCACCCGGGCGGTGCAGGCCAACCCGGAATCCGCCGAAGCCCACTGGAACCGCTCTTTTTTTAAATTGATGATGGGCGATTTCAGCGAAGGCTGGCGGGACTACGAATGGCGTTACCGGATCCCCGAATGGCGCCTGGTCTACCCTCACCGACTGGATCTGCCGCCATGGGATGGTGCGGTCGACAAAAAAAAGCGACTTCTGGTCCACGACGAGCAGGGGCTGGGGGACACCCTGCAGTTCGTGCGCTACCTGCCGCGGGTCCGGGAGCGCTGCGGGTGGGTAATCCTGGAGACGCGACGCGAGCTGATGGGCCTGCTGCGCGGGTTTCCCGGTGTCGATGAGTTGGTGGAACGCCCGCAGCGACCGGGGCTGTTCGCGGGGGTCGACTGCTGCATCCCGCTGCTGAGTCTGCCGCGGATCTTCGGAACCACGGTGGACACCATCCCCGCCGAGGTCCCCTACCTGCGACCCGACCCCGTCAAAACGACTCTCTGGGCCGAGCGGCTCAAACCCCACGGGCTCAGAGTCGGCATCGTCTGGGCCGGCCGGCCCGAACATTCAAACGATCGGAACCGATCCTGCCCCCTGGGCCACTTCCGGCCGCTCGCCGACTTATCCGGAATCTCTCTGATGGGCCTGCAGAAAGGGCCGGCGTCGGCCCAGGCCGAATCCGTCGCCTTCGCAAACAGTGTGCGCAATATCGGTGACGACCTGCACGATTTCTCAGACACGGCCGCTGTTCTCGCCAACCTAGATTTACTGGTATCGGTGGACACAGCTGTCGTCCACCTGGCAGGGGCGATGGGAAAGCCGGTCTGGGTGCTGCTGCCCACCATCTCCGATTGGCGCTGGATGCTCAATCGCGAAGACAGCCTTTGGTACCCGACCATGCGGCTCTTCCGCCAGTCACACCCGGGAGATTGGGATCAGGTTTTCAGACGGGTCGCGCAGGAGATTCGGAAGATGGTGCCGCACGACCCGCAGGCTGCGGCATAGACGCCCCGGTGCCGCTGCGGGGGCGCAGGGTGCCGAGCAGGCTGCGGGCGCTGTCCGCCCAAGAGAACCGACGCAGATCTTCACCGGCCTTGCGGCCCAATTTCCGGATCTCAGCCCGATGATGGTAGGCATATTCGATCCTGGCCACGAGATCCTCGACCGATGGTTCCTGCCAGCGGGCGATCACCTGTCCGCGCGGGTCGGCGATGTTGAGGTCGCTGAGCTCATCGAGCAGCAGCGCGTTGTCCGGGGTCACGATGTCCCGGTGGCCGCTGGCGTTGGAGGCGATGACCGGCTTGCCGCAGGCCATGTACTCCATGAGCACCAGGTTCGTGCCGCCCTCGCACCGGTTGGGGAACACCCCGATGTCGGTCTGGGCGTAAAGCGCGCGCTGGAGCTCATTCGGGATGAGGTCACAGGTGACGATCCGCGCGGAGT
Organism: uncultured delta proteobacterium; assembly: GCA_963716785.1. Lineage (GTDB taxonomy): Bacteria > Desulfobacterota > Desulfobacteria > Desulfobacterales > SpSt-501 > SpSt-501. The sequence continues at coordinate 55,695 of CAVQUW010000044.1, forward strand.
CCAGTCCGTTCAGCGCATAGGTGTGCTGCATCAGATCCTGCCATGAGCCTGAACGCATTTCAAAACGAATGTGCGGCGAATGTGCCATCAGCTGCATGGATTCCGGCCAGATGTTGACCCAGCAGTTGACGAGCCACACATCGGGGTACTTGTCCTGCAGGATCTGGTAGGCTTTGAGCACCAGGTCCTGTCCTTTGCGCAGCTCGAACTTACCACCGGAGAAAATGACAAATCGCTCGGGATCTTTCTCGTATTCGACCGGGTGGAACAGCTCCGGATCGATTCCTTGGATCAGGACACCGCAGTTGGAAATGCCGCGTTCAAGCATCCGGTCCCGGCACCAGGTCGAGCCCCCCAGCACGAGATCGTAGCGTTTGGCGTTTTCGATCGAGTGCGCCGTCAGTTCGTTCTCGAAAAAGGTATAGCCGAAATTTTCCCGCCCGCGTGCATTTTCAAACATCGGGAAAAAATCGACACCGGTCAGGGCCTGAAAGAGCTTGCCGTCAAGTTCCTTATTCAGAGCGCTGCCATCGGCCGGATCCAGAACCCGGCATTCGGTCAACCGTGACAACTCCCGGATAAGGTACCGGCTGCACACCCCCCAGCCGTAGTTGTTCCCCGGCACCAATCCCAAATACAGAGGCGACGCGGCCCCTCTGTCATGCCGACGGATCCCGTCTGACTGCAGCGTCAAGTGATTGCCGCCGGAAACCGAATCGGCCGGCGCGGGTTCCGGGCGGATTGCCGCTTCTTGCGTGAAGTCGCCTAAACAGGCTCCCGATCTTTCCACCATACTTTAATTCCTTGTAGCTCTGCCCGGCTGACCAACCGAATCTCCCTGCAGCAAGCAGAGGGGGCGACGAGCGCGATTGCGGTTCAAGTAAAGCAATTCCAATGCCAACCCGCCACCCCGTCTGCCCTGCACGCATTCCCTTGCGGCCGGAAAGCAACCTGGTGCACCGTCCCGGGTTCCCCGCCCGGAACCGTCAGGGAATTGACTGGAACCTGCTTCCGTTGTCCGCGAAACACGTAACGGACCCTATAGATGCCTACCAGGGCGGTGTGCGGCATATTCCTTGCTTATTTGACATGCTCCGGATGGAAGTTAATGCATGGAGGATGCGCGCATGCCGACCAGCCCCTACGGCCATATCGAAACGTTCGTCGGTTTCCTGATGGGGGAAAGGCCCCATTCTATTTTGGACATCGGTATGGGAAACGGCAAACTCGGGTTTATCGCCCGGGACTGTCTGGATGTCATGCTGAACGAATCCTATGCCAAAGCCCGTTGGCAGGTTCGCATCGACGGGATCGAGGTGTTTGCGGACTACGTCCAGGATCACCAGCGGGCAATCTACGACACCATTGTGATCGGTGATGCCCTGGAAGCAATCGAAACGCTTGGCAGCTACGACATGATCATCCTCGGTGATGTTCTGGAGCACTTCGAAAAGGAGCGGGCGCAGGAGCTGCTCGATAAATGCGCCGCCCACGCCACCGGCAGCCTGGTTCTGTTCGTGCCCCTCGGCAAGACCTGGCGTCAGCCGGCGATCTACGGCAACGAACACGAGACGCACCGGTCCTTTTGGTTTTTCAACGAGCTGTCGCATTTTTCGTCCAAACGGGCGATTTTCGACTACACCGCCGGCCCTTACGGCGCTTTTTTGGCTAAGAAGGAAGACTATGTGAGTTCCAGAATCGAAGGCTTCCTCGCGGCCGACCGCGCAAAGGAAAACGGCGTCGAAACCCTTCGCAAACGTTTCGGACTGTGCCGTGAGGCCGTCGAGCGCATCGATCTGCGACCGTTGGCTCGCCACGTTGCGGACCAGGAGCACCTCAAGTATTTCCTTGACACTCGCTTCGTCGAACACTACCGCCTCATTGCCTGTTTGAGCACCAATTTTCAGAACTCCCGCCTTTTCGACATCGGCACCAACAGGGGGTATTCGGCGTTGGCATTGTCCTATAACCCTGCCAACACGGTGGTCTCTTATGACATCGTCGATTGCCAACAGCTTCACGCCGCAGACCAGCTCAAACGCATCGAGTACCGGATCGGGAATGTGCTGTCGGACCCGCGGCTGCTCACCTCGCCGTTGATCATGCTCGACACCGATCATGACGGTGTTTTCGAGCGGCAGGTCTACGAGTATCTCAGGAAAAGCCGGTATCGCGGCCTGCTCTTCCTCGACGACATCCACCTGAACAGCGCCATGATCCGTTTCTGGAACGATATCTGCGAACCCAAGGAGGATCTGACCGACCTGGGGCATTTCAGCGGCTCGGGGCTGGTGGAATTCGGGAGGTGCTGTTCATCATGAACCGAGCAGTGACCCCGTCAGAGCCGGTGATGCAACTCGCCGAAGACTATTTTGAAAAATTCAGTCAATCCCGGATCGATGTCTTCCTGGCGGCATACCGCAGGATGGCAAAAACCATCCCGTCCGAACGAAGCCAAAGCGCCGAGAGACATTACCATTCGGCCAGACTCATGGAAACCATGGACCTGGGGGCCTGGGCCATCCGATGCTATCGCGCCGCCATCGCGGAGAATCCGACAGACCCAAGCCCCTATTATGCACTGGCGGCCCTGTACTCACGCCTGGGGCTGCCCTATTCGATGAAAAAGGCCTACCGCGATCTGCTGCGGGCGAGTCCTGAGCTCCCCGGTCTGCAGGCCGAGCTCATGGAGCTCGATCGCCGTTTCCCTAATCGGACCGTCTCCTTCTACCTTCCCTGCTACAACGTCGCGCGCTATGTCGAGGCGACGCTGAGCGGGGTCCTGGCACAGAGCTATCCGATTGCAGAAATCCTGATTGTCGATGACGGCTCAACCGACGAAACCATCCGGATTGCGAATCGCTTTCCCGTGAAAGTCATCACCCACCCGGCTAACCGCGGACTGGCGGCGGCCCGCAACACGGCCCTGAAGCACGCAGCCGGGGAGTTCATCGCCAGTGTCGACACGGACGCCGTACCCGACCCCTGCTGGCTGGAACGGCTGATGCTCAACTTCACCTCGGAGGAGATGGCAGGGGTCGGCGGCAAGCTCATCGAGAAGAACACTGCGACGGCCGTCGACCGCTGGCGACAGATCATTTTAAAGCAGGATTATGGAAATCTACCGGCTGAGAACGTCAATCTCTATGGCTGCAATACCGTATTCCGCGTCAAGGCCCTCAGACGGATCGGCGGGTACGATGAGTATTACCGCACCAATTTCGAGGACATGGACCTCTGCACACGCTTGTTGAAAAGCGGCTACCGGACCTGCTTCAATCCGCTGGCCGTCTGCCGTCATCACCGGGTCGACACCCTGGCGAGCGCCGCCAATACGATCTACCACTGGCAAAGACCGGCATGGGAGACGGCGGGTTCCTATCAACACATGGGAATGCTCACGCGCAAGATCCTGCAATGCTTGCGCGACGGCATTCAGAAAGTCGTCACCCTGGTCGACACCGGCCGCTTCGAGACCCTGTATGTCAGTTTTTTGAGCACTATCCGTACGCTGCTCAAGGACATCTCCGCCTTCCAAACGGCCAACCCCGGCACTCCCATGCGACCGACTTTTCTGGCGGCCTTTCTGGCCGTGATCCATCTGGTCAAGCGCCATGGGAATTTTTCGGATCAATTTGCCGAATGGCTCCTGGACGATATCGCCGACACGGTGCCCGAGTCGCTCGGGATCGACCCGGGCGTCCAGCTGTCGGTTTTCAAACGCGGGGTTTTGGGCGAGGTCGAACGTCACCCCAAGCTCACGGCGCTTTTCGACGCCCATCACCTGGCCGGCAAAACCCAGGAGGATTTCCTGCTTGCGGTGCTGGAGTGCCTCAAGCCCCTCCTGGTTATCAACCCCATGATCGCCGCCATGATCCAAACCAGCGCCCGTCGGATCCGGCACGAAGCCGAACACTCGCCCTACGCACACGAACGGCGCGTGATGCTGCTCAACCCCCCGTGGAAGATCGGCAACCGGCGAGGGGTCCGGGCGGGCTCACGCTGGCCTTTTACATTCGAACAATGCCGCCAGCCGGGCGCCCTCTCCTACACGCCGTACCCGTTTTTTATCGGTTATCTCTCCTCGATCTTGAAAACGCGGCAAATCGGCAACGTCATCGTCGACGGAATCGCCGAAGATTTGACCCATGAGGAGTTCATCGAAAGGGTGGCCGGATACGAGCCGGAGATCATCGTCATGGAAATCTCCACGGCTTCATTCCGAACGGATGTCTTGTGGTTGCTGAAAATCAGGGAACGCCTGCCGCGGGTCAAGGTGATCTGGGTCGGGCCGCACGCCACAGCGTTGGGAGAGAACATCATCCGCGAAAACCCGCTGGTCGATTTTGTCGTCCAGGGGGAATACGAACAAGCCGCGGCCGATTTGATCGATCGCCTGCTCGCAGGCCGGGATTTCAGCGACCTGAAGGGCCTTGTCACTGCCGACGCCGACGGAAAGATCATCAATACCGGTCGCGCGGACCTGATTGCGGACCTCGATGCCTTGCCGTGGCCGGAACGGTTGACCGTACCCATTTACAAATACAACGATCTGTTTGCGGGCATGCGCTATCCCAGCCTCCAGATCCATGGCAGCCGGGGCTGCCCCTTCGGTTGCATCTACTGCGTCTGGCCTCAGGTCCTCTATGGCGGCAAGGTGTACCGGGCGCGCCGCCCCGAAGCCATCATGGACGAGCTCGAACAGGTCGTCCGCGAGTACGGGTTCAACTCGGTCTATTTCGATGATGACACCTTCAACATCGGCAAAAAAAGAATTCTCGATCTGTGCCGCGAGTTTGACCGCCGAAACCTGACAATCCCCTGGGGCGCCATGGCCCGGGCGGACACCTCGGATTTCGAAACCCTGCGGGCGATGAAGAACGCCGGAATGGTCGGGATCAAATTCGGCGTGGAGTCCGGTGTTCAGGGACTAGTGGACAGCGCGGAAAAAGGGTTGGATCTGTTCAAGGTCGGCTCGGCGGTGGAATGGTGCCGGCAGCTGGGGATCAAGACCCACCTCACGTTCACCTTCGGTCTGCCGGGCGAAACCCATGCCACGATCAAAAAAACCGTCGAATTTGCGAAACGGATGAATCCCGACAGCATCCAGTTCTCCATCACGACGCCGTTTCCCGGCACCAAATATTTCAAACTACTCAAGGAAAGCGGCAACCTGTTGAGCGAGGACTGGGACCAGTTTGACGGAGCACGGTATACGGTTATCCGGACGGATGCCCTCACGCAGGCGGACTTGCAGGCCGCTTTGAACCTGGCGAACTCCGAATATCATCACCACAAAAGGACCGCTGCCGGCGTTCAGTGCCCGGCCGAGCCCAAGGAGGTTGCGGCATGATCGTTCTGGTCACCGGTTCCGCCGGTCTGGTCGGCTCGGAAGCGGTTCGTTTTTTTTGCGGCCGCGGGGATACGGTCATCGGCGTGGACAACAACAAACGCCGATATTTTTTCGGCGAAGACGGCGATACCTGTTGGAACAATGAAAAACTGAGAGCCGAATTCCCCAACTACATCCACCGCGACCAGGATATCCGCGACGAAGCCGGCATTGAGGCCCTCTTTGCGGAGTACCCGTTTGATCTGGTGATTCACGCGGCCGCCCAGCCTTCGCATGACTGGGCGGCCAAGGAGCCTTTTACGGATTTCGGCGTCAATGCCTATGGCACCCTGGTGCTCCTGGAAGCCTATCGCCGCTACCGCCCGGAGGCGGTGTTCATCTTCACCACCACCAACAAGGTGTATGGCGACCGGCCGAACCATCTCCCGCGTCGAAGGGGCAACCCGCTACGAGCTCGCCCCGGACCACCCGTTCGCCAACGGGATCGACGAGAGCATGAGCATCGATCCAGTGCCTCCACAGCCTTCTTCGGCGCCTCCAAGGTGGCCGCGGATATCTTGGTCCAGGAGTACGGCGCGGTACTTCGGTCTCAAGACCGGTGTGTTCCGGGAGGGTGCCTGACGGGCCGCAGCCACCCTCCGGAGCCAGCTGCATGGTTTTCTGTCGTACCTGTGCAGCTGCGCGTCACGGGCGAGCCGTACGACGATCTGCGGCTACAAGGGCAAGCAGGTCCGGGACAACATCCACGCCCTCGACCTGATCGATGCCTTTTATCACTTCTACCGTAATCCGCGCCGCGGCGAGGTCTACAACATCGGCGGCGGCCGCGGATTCCAACTCTCCATGATCGAAGCCTGAGATCCGGCCGAGCTCAACGGCTGACCGGTCGAAACCGGATGTACGCTACGCACCCCGAAAACCGCATCGGCGACCACATCTGGTGGATCAGCGATTTAGGCAAATTCAAGCAGCATTATCCCGGGTGGGGTCTCACCTTCACGATCGAGGATATCCTGATGGACATTATGAACACACAGCGCGCTGTGATGACGGACAACTGACGATGGATGCCGGATCCATGCTCATCACGGGCGGCGCCGGTTTCGTCGGCGCCAGCCTGGCCGTCGCGTTCAAATCGCGCTGCCCGAAGACACGGGTCATAGCGGTCGACAACCTCAAACGACGCGGCAGCGAGCTCAATCTGGCCCGACTGTCCGCCCACGGGGTCGAATTCATCCATGGCGACATCCGCAACAAGGAAGACCTGCATGCTCTGCCGGCGGCCGAGGTCCTGGTGGAATGTTCGGCGGAGCCCTCCGTGCTGGCCGGCTTCGACGGAAACCCCTCCTACCTCCTGAACACGAACCTGCTGGGCACCGTGAATTGCCTCGAGTGGGCTCGAGCCACCCGGGCTGCTTTTGTTTTTCTATCAACGAGCCGGGTGTACCCCTACCCGTCGATCAACCGCATCCGGACCATCGAAGGGGAGACCCGCTTCAGATGGGCGGAAGATCAGATCATCCCCGGATGGTCGCCCGAGGGGGTCACGACCGAATTCCCGCTCGAAGGCGGCAAAACCCTTTACGGGGCGACCAAATTGTGCTCCGAGCTGATCATCCAGGAATACGTCGGCATGTACGGTCTGAAGGCGATCATCAACCGCTGCGGCCTGCTGGCGGGACCGTGGCAGTTCGGCAAGGTCGACCAGGGCGTCATCTCCTACTGGATGCTCGCACATTACTTCAAACGGGGGCTGACCTACATCGGCTTCGGAGGGAGGGGAAAACAGGTGCGGGACCTGCTCCACGTCGAGGATCTCGTCACTCTGCTCGACCGCCAGCTGGCCAAACCGGAAGCCCTCGACGGGCGGGTCTACAACGTCGGCGGCGGCATGCAAATCAGCGCATCCCTGCAGGAATGCACCCGGGTTTGTGAAGAGATCACCGGCAATCGCATACCCATCTCCGGGGACCCGCAGACGCGCCCCGGAGACCTGGCGATCTATCTTACGGACAGCCGCAAAGCAGCACGGGAATTCGACTGGCGGCCCATACGGGGTGTCCGGGACATATTCGAGAGCATTTTTTACTGGATTCGTGAAAACGAGGCCCAGGTCAAATTACTTTAGGTTCCGCCGCGGAAACCCTTCGGAGCGCCCTTCTTTACCGCACCCAAATATGACCCACGGGTGGCGGGGCAACTTTCAAGTCACTGCCGACGAGAGACGACCCAGCAGGTATTCGGCCCTGTGGGGTGTCAGATGATGATTGACCAGGTTCAGCCGGCCGTCGACGATGATTTCTTTTCCGGTGTCTTCCCCTTCAAGGACCTGATCGATGCATCGGATCAACTCCGCGCCATCCCTGAACCGCAGAATCTGGGTTCCGTCCTCGAAATCGTCCGGGATAAACAGCGGCATTCGGCCGGCAATGTGAACGGCATTGCAGGCGGCGTTTTCCCAGAAGCGAAAGGTGTCGCAGCCGGCCCCGGCCAGGGAGAGCACGATGCGGCATGCTTGAAGCTCGCGGTAGTATTCGTCCCGCCCGAAACGCCCATCCGGGAAGGGATTGTTCTCGGAGGGAACCGCCGATGCGCTGAAAAGGCAGTCCGGGTACCGGCGGGCCAGCTCTCAACCATCGCGCGCCGCCGCCCGTCATGGGTGCTGCCGAGAAATCCGATCGCTGTAGCGTTTGGGCAGGTGGTCGTAGGCGACTGATCCACCGAAAAATCTCTTCGGGCAGCGCCATCGGCAAGGGAATGCTGTAGTCCGTGCCGTCGGTTTCACGCCGGAAGACGATATGGTTGCCGGGCCGGATCGGGAAACGGCCGGTCCTCCCCGTCGATCAGCGCCACCGGCGACGGGCAGCCGGCCAGATGCGTCCGCCAGCTCGACCACGCGCGCACATCGCAGATGATGTAGGTGAAATACCCGCGTGGCGATCTTAGTCCGGAATGTCGTCCCGGTCGATCTCGCCGTTGTCGGCCGGAAACCAACCTGGGCAGAGCTGATTGGGGGGGCAGACACCCAATCCCAGCACGCCCTGGTAGAGGCAGTCCTTGCGAGGGAAAATCCACTGCCCCGGGTCCCAGCAGCTTGCGCAGGCCATGCAGCAGAAGATCCGGGACGTAGTTCGGATAGGGGTGTGTGAGAAAGAGAACCTTCATTCGCCTGCCGTGGTTGCTAGTGTGCCTGCGGAAACCATTTTCGCAGGAATTTTTCCCGATTTGCCGCCAATACGTCGTTGCGGTAGACCTCGCGGCCGAAATAGCTGATCTTGGTGTTGTCGCGGGAGCCGGAAACGCCCCACTCGTGGTCGAAATCCGTCACCGGGACGGTGTAGCAGGCAAGCTCCGCCTGGATCACCTGCAGCCCCATGTCCCATTCCTCCATGAAGCAGGGGCTGTACCGGACGTCGAATTGCAGCCGGTGCCCGAGATAGCGCTCGCGATGGATGGCAAAGAAAAAGCCTGAGACGTCGTGGGTGCGCAGGGGCTCCGCGAACGACCCCTTTTCGAAATACCTCAGGACCTTGAGGTTTTTGAAATCGAGGTGCGAGCCCTGCGGCCCGACGATGACGGCGTGCGGCAGGCTGAAGAGATACGCCTCGAGCTGATCGAAGGCGTCGGGGGCGACATGCAGATCCGCGTTCATGATGAAGACCGCCCGGCCTTCGGCAAGGTCGATGCCCTGGTTCCAGGAGCGACTGACACCGGCATTGAGCTTGTTGAAGCAGAACTTGTCGATGCGCGGGTGGTGCTGCAAGGCCTCGAACACCTCGCGCGTGTTGAAGATGCAGATCACCTCGCCTTCGACTGCCGCGAGGTCATCGAGAGCAGGGTGCGGATGTTGTAGGGGCTGTGGGGCGAGAAGTCCAATACGGGTATCACAAAGCTTCGCGCGGGTTCTGATCTGTCCATCGGCTCGGATCGAATCACTCTTCCCCCCTTGTTGCAAATCGCATCAACTCCAGGCATTGGGCACGGTGACATCCCGCCGGGCACCGCCGGGGAACAATATTGCAATATTCTTGCCACCAAAAAAATCGGTGGGCCCCCCCTTGAAGAGGGGTGTACGGCGCCCTGGCCGTGGCGAACTCACCGGATGGAGGTCAAATTATTGACGAAACCGATCGCGGCGGCCCAGGGGAATATCCATCGCGCTTCCAGTCCAGTGTATTCGGAGAATTCCACGGGGTTGCCTCCGGAAACCAGCGGTAAAGGTATGCTTTTTGCAAAGATTCCTGCGGATGCCAGCACCCCCAGACCAGGCGCCCACCGCATCGGGGCCACACAAAAAGAGACATGCATAATCATCGACCCGCCCCATCCCATCATCGTCGCCACTCCGCCGGTCGAGCCGGCGGCGCGGAAACCGGTGGGGCCGTTTCGCACTTGTTGACGCAGAGCTTTCAAAACTATCGCAGCGGGGCGCAGTCCGAAGCCCGTCGCGATTGCCTCCGGGCATTGTCCGCAGCGCCTCATCACCCGGGTGCCCTGCATCTGCTGGGTCTGATCGCCCATGCGGAAGGAAAATCGGCGGAATCCGTCAATCTGATCACGGAAGCCATCCGACACGCGCCCCGGACCGCCGAGTATCACAACAACCTCGGAGTGGTCTTGCGCGAGGAAAACGCTCTCGAGCATGCGGCCGCCTGTCACCGCAAGGCCCTTGAGCTGAAACCCGATTTGGCCGGGGCCGCGGACAATCTGAGTGCGGTGTCGCGGCTCCTGGGACGTTTTTCCGAAGCCGTGGCCTGCGCCCGGAAAGCGATCGATCTCGGCCCGGATCAGCCGGGGCCGCGTTTCAACCTGGCGCTCGCCTTCCATGCCCAGGGTCTGCTGCGGGAGGCCGTCGCCGGGTACAGGGAGCTCACCGGCCGTCACCCGGAACACGCCGCCGGGTTCTTCAACCTGGGGGTGGCGCTTTTCGAACTGGGCCGGGTGGAGGAGGCTTCCGAGGCCTACACGCGCGCGCTGGTCTTGCGCCCCGACTACCCGCAAGCCCTGAACGGCCTGAGTGTCGTCCGACGCATCCAGGGGAATTTCGATGAGGCGATCACCCTATGCCGGCGTGCGCTCCGGCACAAGGAGGATTTTCCGGAGGCCATCAGCCATCTGGCGGTGCTCAGCCAGGTCACGTGTGCCTGGGATGAGCTCGCCGATCCTGAAGGATCGCCTGGCGATTTTGACCGAACGCAGCCTGGTCGCGGGCCTTAAAACCGCCGAGCAGCCCATGTTCAGCCTGTGGTGCGGCAGATCTCCCGCGACGCAGTTGGCGGTGGCTGAATCCTGGTGCCGGGACATGGCCGCCGCCATAAGGCAGTCAAAAACGGCTCCGGCGTTCTCGAAGCAAGAGAGGCATGGCGACACCCTGCGGATCGGCTATGTCTCCAGCGATTTTCGCAATCACCCCGTCGGCCACCAGGTGCTCGGTGTGCTGCGCGGCCACAACCGACGGCAATTCGCCGTTTTTGCCTATTCCATCGGCCCGGACGACGGCAGCGTCTACCGCCGCGGGATCGAAGAGTGCTGCGAGCGCTTTGTCGACTTGACCGACTGCACGGAGGCGGCGGCCGCCGGACGGATCGCCGCGGATGAGATCGATATCCTCGTGGACCTGAACGGCCACACGGCCGGAAACCGCATGGGCCTTTTCGCCCTGCGTCCTGCCCCGGTTCAGGTAAGCTACCTCGGCTACCCCGGCACCACCGGTTCCGGCTTCCATGACTACCTGATCACCGATCGGCTCGTGACGCCTCCGGATCAGCAACGCTTTTACACCGAAAAATTCGTCACCCTGCCGCATTGCTACATGGCGACCGACGATACTCAGGCGTTGTCTTCGGCGGGTTTTCACCGCGCCGCGTTCGGTCTGCGCGAGGAGCAGTTTGTCTTCTGTTCGTTCAACAATGTCTGGAAGATCGACCCCGTCATTTTCGATGTCTGGATGACTTTGCTTCATGCGGTCCCCCAAGCGGTTCTCTGGTTGCCGGGGAACAACCCGGCCGCGACGATCAACCTGATACGGGAAGCCGAACGGCGCGGGGTCGCCTGCGAGCGGCTGGTGTTTGCCGAAAAGCTGAAATCCAAAGCAGACCACCTGGCGCGCCTGGCGCTGGCGGACCTGGCGCTCGACACCCGCATCTACAACGGACATGTTTCGACCTGCGATGCGCTCTGGGCCGGGGTGCCCGTTTTGGCCTTGCTGGGTTCCACCTTTGCTTCACGCGCTTCCGCCAGCATGCTTCACGGCGTAGCGCTTCCCGAGCTTGTCACCGATGGGCTGGATGCGTACACGCAGACAGCCCTGCGGCTGTCTCAACCGGGTTCCGAGCTCAATCATCTGAAAACCAGGCTGGCCCGCAACCGCTGCGCTGCGCCGCTGTTCGACACTCAGCGCTTTACGACAAACCTCGAAAAGGCGTACCGGGCCATGACCGCCAATTATCGGGCCGGCAACCCCGTACGGCCGATGGAGATTCATGAAACCTGAGCGGCACCCCGTGACAGGCACCTCATCCGTGAAACCGCCGCCCTCCACCCGGCCGACGGGCTCTGCGGAGGCCTGTCATGAGCTGGGCCGTGAATTCCAAAAAGCGGAGGATTTCACCCAGGCAGAGGCTTTTTTTCTCAAGGCCGTCGACCTGTCGCCGCGAGAGGTGCGCTTTCATTTCAGCCTCGGGAGGCTCTATCAGGATTCGGGACGCCCCAAGGAGGCTGTCGCCTGCTACACGCGTGTCGTTGAGCTTGATGCCGGCTGCGCGGCGGCACATTACAACCTGGGTCTCATTTTTCTGGAAACGCGGCGCCTTGAAAACGCGGTGACGGCATTTCAACAGGCGCTCAAGGCCGATCCCCAAGAGCCGGCAGCCTTCAACAACCTGGGCATCGCGCTGGAGGAGCTCGGCCGCAGCGACACAGCACTGGCCTGCTTCGACCTCGCAGCCAGCCTGAACCCGAACTATGCCGAGGCGCATTGCAATGCGGGGCGGGTACGCTTCCGGCAGGAACGCTGGGAGGAGTCGATTCTCTGTTTCCACCGGGCGGTGGCCGCGAGGCCGGACCACGCGGATGCCTGGCACAACATGGGTCTTTGCTTTCACAAAAGACGGGATTTCGAACAGGCCCGGGCCTGCTATGACAGGGTCTTGTCCTTGAATCCCACCCACCACGCCGCCCATCTCAACCAGGGCAACATCTGCCTCGACCTCGGGGATCTGAACGGGATGGCGGACTGGTATCGCAAGGCTCTGGACCTTGCCGTCTCCGATGCCTCCGCCTGCACCAATGTCGGCCGCATGTTGGAAGACCTTGGCCGTCCCGCCGAAGCCATGGAATGCTTCGACCGCGCCCTCGCCAAGGATCCCGGCCACACCGACGCCCGATTCAACCGCGCAGCCCTCCTGCTCAAGCTGGGGCGCTGGTCCGCAGGTTGGGAAGAATACGAATGGCGTTTCAAACGCGCCGATTGGCGCAATGCGTATCCGCACCGATTGCCGGCGCTGCGCTGGGACGGCCGCCGGTTTGCGGGCAAAACCCTGCTGGTGCACTGCGAGCAGGGATTGGGCGACGCCATTCAGTTTGCGCGCTACCTGCCGCAGGTGAAAGCCCTGGGCGGCACGGTCCTCTTTGAGGCCCCCGCAGCCTTGACACGCCTTTTTCGCGGCCTGCGGGGGATAGACGAACTGCTCGAGTTTTCCCCTAACCGCATGCCCACCTGCGGGTTCGATTTCCAGGTGCCGCTTTTGAGTCTACCGGGTGTGTTCAAAACTTCGCTGGAAAACATCCCGGCGGACGTTCCTTATCTGACGGCCGAACCAGCAAAAACCGACGAATGGGGAATACGCCTTGCCGGATCATCTCTCAAGGTGGGGATTGTCTGGGCGGCCAGCGGTTGGAACCGGGCCCTGGCCGACAAGTCCTGCCGGCTGTCCGATTTCATGACGCTCGCCACGGTACCCGAAGTGAGGTTCTATGGTCTGCAAAAGGGCGAACCCGCCGCGGAAACGGCCGGGATTCCGGACGACAGCGCCTTCGTCAACCTGGGGGTGGAATTCGCCGATTTCTCCGACACCGCCGCCCTCATCGCCAACCTGGATCTGATCATATCGGTGGACACGGCCGTGGCGCACTTGGCCGGCGCCATGGGAACACCGGTCTGGGTGCTGCTTCCGTTCTGCGCGGATTGGCGCTGGATGGTGGATCGGGACCTCAGCCCCTGGTACCCGACCATGCGGCTGTTCCGGCAGCAGGCAAAAGGCGACTGGACCGGAGTTTTCATGCGTGTGCGACTCGAACTGGATCGTTGGGCGAATCCTTCCACTCCAAAGGCCGCCCGCGCCAACTCAAAGGACTAACATGCATCTATCATTGATCAGGCAGGATGACTATCTGCGGATTTCGCGTGCCAACGCCGGTCGCATTCGAGCCTTGCAAGACATCATCCGCAGGACCGGAGAAGAAATGGAAGGCAACTGTATGTACGTCCCAGGGCTGCCGGCCGCCAGTCCGAGTCTGTCTCACAAACAGCGCAATCTCCATTCCCTCGCGTCCGTCTCCAACCGAATCCTCGAGATCGGGTTCAACGCCGGTCACTCAGCGTTGGTCATGCTGCTGGCCAACCCGAACGCATCCATAATTGCTTTTGATCTCTGCGAGCACGTTTACACCCGCGAATGTTTTGAATACCTGAACGGTGAGTTTCCGGGAAGGCTGCAATTGATCCCCGGAGACTCGAGACGCACCTTGCCGGAGTATCGCAGCAGCCATCCCGAGACCCGATTCGATTTGTTCCATATCGATGGCGGCCATTCGGTGGAAATTGCCCAAACCGACTTTTTCAACTGCCGCGCGATGGCCCGAGAGAACAGCCTTGTCGTCCTCGACGACGTCAATCGTGAGGAGCTTGAAAAGGTCTGGCTGATGTTCTGCCATATGAGCCTGGTAAGTGAAATTTTCAATGTGCTTCCGACACCCGGCGTCGACCACGCCGTCGGCGTGATGATGAATCTCGAAGATCCTCTGCAGAACACGCGTTGGATTTTCACCACTGAAGGACAGCCGGCAGGGGAACTCTTTTTCGATAGACTCAATTCCCTCAAAACCAGTTGGGGAGATGGTGTCTGGTACAAGAACCGCGACGAAACTTACACGGCCTCCTGGCAGGACCGGCACCATGTTCTGACCCTTGATCGCAAGCGGGACCGAATAAACTCGATCCGGCAGGATGACGGCGTCATGACCGAGTGGATATGCCGCCAAGAGGTGGGCGGCGGCCCTTCACTGGAAATCACCCGCCAGGACCTCCCGTGAAAAAGCCATGAAGAAGTCCAACCTTCATAGAAGTGGTGGTGAGCATTTCGAGAGGTCTGCACTCCCGCCGGCGGTGGGAGCCCCAGGCGTCGGACGGGGTGATGAAACCCCTTCGAAAGAGCGAGCCGGACACCAGTGCTCGGACCCCTCGAAGGACCAAGCCACAGACAGTTTCCGGCAGGGAGTCATCCATCTGGACCGCAACGAGACGGAGGCGGCCATTCGCCAGTTCCAGCAGGCCGTTGCCCTGGCACCGGATTGGGCCGAAGCGCACTTCAACCTGGGGATCGCCTTCCAGGACCAAAAACGCCCGGAAGAGGCGCTGCGGTGCTATCAAGTCGCCCTGCGGTGTCGCCCGGATCTGGCGGAGGCGCACTACAATCTCGGGCTGGTGCTCCAGGATCAAAACCGTCTGGACGAAGCGGTCGGGGCCTACCGGCGCGCCCTTGAGCTCGATCCGGATTTTGCGGAAGGGTGGAACAACCTGGGCACGGCCCTTCAGGACCAGGGGGATCTCGACCAGGCTGCCGGCTGCTTTCTAAGGACCATAGCGCTCAGGCCCGACTATGCCGATGCACACTACAACCTGGGCAGCGTCCGGCACCGGCAGACCCGTATCGAGGAGGCGATGGGGCACTATCGCCGGGCCATTGAAATCGACCCGCGCCACCACAAGGCGTGCAACAACATCGCCAAGGCCTACCAGGACAGCCGGGAAACCAACCAGGCCGTTGCCTGGTACCGCCGGGCGCTGTCCATAACACCGGACTATGCCGAAGCGCGCTTCAACCTGTCCACGGTGCAGCTGCTGCGGGAAGAGTACGGGGAAGGCTGGTCGAACTACGAGTGGCGGTTTTTAAAAAGGGACTGGCAGCACGTCTACCCGCATCGATTCGTGAAGCCGCGCTGGGAAGGCCAGCCCTTCGCCGGTTCCACGCTTTATGTCCACGGCGAGCAGGGATTCGGCGACGTGCTGCAGTTCGTGCGCTACCTCCCGCGAGTCAAGGCGCTGGGCGGCACGGTGGTCATGGAGGCGCGTCGGGCACTGCTGCCACTGCTGCAGGGGCTCGACGGTATCGACCGGCTGGTCCTGCCTCCCGGTGACGATACGCCTGCGGTGGATTTCGACCTGTATGTGCCCCTGCTCAGCCTGCCCCGC
This sequence comes from uncultured delta proteobacterium, assembly GCA_963716785.1. Taxonomy (GTDB): domain Bacteria; phylum Desulfobacterota; class Desulfobacteria; order Desulfobacterales; family SpSt-501; genus SpSt-501. The sequence continues at coordinate 71,519 of CAVQUW010000044.1, forward strand.
GTGTTTCGGACAAACGCGGACACGATCCCGCGCGATGTGCCCTATCTGCAGGCGCCCCTTCTCAAGACGGAGCAATGGCGTTCACGGATCGCGGGGAAGAACTGCGGGTCGGTCTTGTCTGGGCAGGGACGGCAACGGATGTGTCAAGGGCCTGCCCGCTGGCATGGTTTGCGCCGATATCCCGCATACCGGGGGTCAGGCTCTATGGACTGCAGAAAGGACCGGAGGCGGAGGAGATCGAACGGCGGGGACTTCCGGAGGGGATGGCGATCACCAACCTGGGCGGGGAGTTCGAGGACTTCGGGGACACGGCGGCGGTGATCGAGAATCTCGACCTGGTAATCTCGATCGACACTTCCGTCGCGCACTTGGCGGGGGGGATGGGAAAACCGGTGTGGCTGCTGCTGACGCCGACGGCTGATTGGCGCTGGCTGACGGACCGCGAGGACAGCCCGTGGTACCCGACCATGCGGCTGTTTCGCCAGGAGTCACAGGGCGACTGGAGGGGGCCCCTGACCCGGGTCGCAAGAAGACTGGAGCATCTGTCGCGCAGCCTAATTCGTTCGCGGGAGATGGGCGACGTTGCCGGTCTCCTGGCGGCGGCCGCGCATTTCCACCAAAACCAAAGCCCTCTCACGGCACTCGTATTTTACGAGCGGGCGCTGCGACTGGAACCCGGCCATCCTGAAGCGCTGCACGGGGCGGGGCTTGTGGCGTATCAGACGAAAAACCTCAATCGTGCGGTTGAGCTCATCGGCAGGGCAATCGCCGGTTCGCCGGCATCGGATCGCTTCCATTACCACATGGGACTGGCACGGCTTGCCTTGCGGCAGCCCGCAGAAGCCGCCCTGGCCTTTGCGCGCGCCTGCGAATTGAACCCCGCCAACGCGGATGCCGTCCACAACCTGAGCAAACTCATCGCCCCACAAAAAGGGTAGCCGGGGCATATTGGCTCAAAACACCGCCGGTTTTCCATCCCCGGCTTTCCCTGCCGGAATGAACCGCGACCCGGACGGATCGGGACACTCCCCGACCGTGACGTGGGCCCTCAACCAGGACTTCAGGTCCGCATCGGCAAACCCACCCTGAACGGCAACCTCACCCACCGCCCGGGAATATTCCCTACAATCGGCGGCGGCCAGCCGCCGGGCCAGGTCAAAGAAGCTGACCGCAAGGTGTGCCCCGAGCGGTGTCGCACGCAGCGGTTCGATAACCGCCAGAGCCTTCTTGCTCTCGCCCATGCAGCCGTAGGCCGCCGCCATCAGGAAGCGCCCGGCCGCATAGCGCGGATCACGGCGCACAAGGCCCTCCAGTTCCCCGACGGCGCGCGCGGCGTTGCCGCAGTGCAACGCGGCCATGGCCAGGTTGAAACGGGCCTCCTTCATGTCCGGATCGATTCGGATCGCCGCTTCGGCCGATCGGAGCGCCTCATCGTAGCGCCCCAGATGCCACAAAGCGGTGCCCATGTTGACATAAACTTCGGCCGAATCAAGGCCGCGGTTCAAAATCTGTTGCCAGAGCGCCAGGGCCTCGTCGTGGCTCCCCAACTGCGCCGCCTGGATGGCCGACTCCCGTAAGGCCGCCGGATCGCTGCCGGTCTCCCGGATCTTGCCGTCCTCGATTTTCCGGTAAAGCCGGGTCTTGCGCTGAGAAAGGTCCTCCTGCAGCTTGCCGTAGTGGTGAACCGGAACGTCGCAGACCCGAACGGGTATGCCGGCTTTCTGCAAAGTGGGTTCGACCATCTCGTGGACGGCATGCACGAAACGAATGCGCGGATCGTTCGGGAACAGCCTGACTTTTTCGCTGGCAAACCACCCGGTGCCGGCCTCCTCGACCGGGTACTCGCCCGAATTGGGCTCCCATCCGACGACGTTCATCTGGAAGCTGTAGTTGCGGGTCCGGATCGCAAAGGCGACCGCTGGATCCGATTGCCGGCGCACAAGCTCCCGGATACGATCGTGATCCGACGCGGAAATGACCTCATCGGCATCCAGCACGAGGACCCACTTTCCGCCGACCTTGGAAAGCGCCGCGTTGCGGGCCTTGGCAAAATCATTTTTCCACGGGTGATCGTAGAGCCTGGCCCCGAAGACGCGGGCAATGTCCTTGGTCCGATCGGTGGAACCCGTATCCACCAGAACCATCTCGTTCACGATCGGCGCAACGCTGAGGAGACACCGCGCCAGATAACGCTCTTCATTTTTGACAATCATGCAAAGGGACACCCCGTCTTTGACAGCGGCGCGGGAGCTTTCATCAGGGGACCCCAGGCGCTGCCGCACATCAAGGGCCGCCTTGAGAAGGCCGTCATCGACTCCAAAATCCGCCATGGCCGCTTCGATGGCATCCATGATCGCCACGTCCTCACCCATCCGCAGGAGCAGATCGATCCGCAAAAAACGCAGCCGCCGGTCCAACGGGCGTTGGTGGAGGATTTTGCGCAGGATTTCTTCCGCACGTCTAATCTGATTCATCGCAACGGCCTGCGCATGGAAGTTCAAGGCCGCTGCGCCTGAGGCGGGTGCTTTATTAAGGGCCCGCTCGAAGTACTCCAGGGCTTCGCCCTGCACCCCCTGGGTCTTGTGCAGCAGGCCGAGCTGCAGGAATGCCTCTCCGCCGTCAGGGTCGGCGGCGATGGCCCGTCGGAACCACACCCCTGCCCCGTCCGCATCGGCTTGGAGTCGGGCGATCAGCCCCCGGACGATCATCGCCAGGGCGGACCCGGGGTTTTCCTCCAGCACCTGCGCGGCGAGTCGGCCGGCGGTGTCACCGTCACCGAGACGGGTGCAGCAAAAGGCACTGAGTTCTCGGGCCTTCGTGTCCCAGCCTTCAGGCGGCAGAAGGGCAAGGATGTCCAAAGCGTTCTGAAATCGTTCGGAGTCGATCAGGAGTTCCGCCAGGCCGCACACCAGGCGGGATTCCGGTCCGGTCCGGCGAATGGCCGCCAGCAGCATGTCCACCGCCCGGTCGCATTCGCCCCGCTGGTAGCATTGATCCGCGTCATGGATGACGGCCGCGACCGGGTCAGCACCGGAACCATCGGCCTCGGAATCGATCAAGGGGGTTACCATTGAAAATGTTCCTCCAGATAGCCTAGAAACTGCCGTGCGCGGGCCTCGGTCGTGTGATAGCGCCGCTGGTGCCGCTGCCCGGCCAACGCAATCCGCTCTGTTTCCGCGGGGTGCGAGAGATAAAAGCGCAACTTGTCTTCAAGCTCAGGCAAATCCGAGAAGAAAACGGCCGATTCCCCGTCGCGAAAGTCAAAAGGGATGCGGATGGGCGACTTTTCGGACAAGAGCAACGCGCCGTAGGCAGGTACTTCCCAGTAGCGGACGGTGTCGAAGCCGCTTCCAAAAAAAGACAGACCGATGCGGGACCGCTGCAGACCACGGGTGTATTCCTGTGGTGTATAAGTATGATCGAGGCGACGCTGCAGGATTTTTTCCGCACACGGCAGACCCAGAGGCCGCAATCCCCATATGGCTTTACCGGCCCAGAAAACATCCCGGTCCCTTGGGACCGCCGCCGGGTGTCCAGGCGTCTGCCTTGGCGAAAATCCAAACGGCAGGGGAAGGACGTCGGCGCCGTAATTCACGCTTTGCAACATCTCGCGTTTGAACACCAGATCGATCGGTTTCGAACCGATGTAACGCGAAACGCAATCCATCGGCGTATAGCAGTCGTCCCACGTATCGTACAACACCAATGGCAGATTCCGGCCGGCGTCCATGATGCTCCGGATGGCGGGCTCATGGGCCATCTGGACAACGTCGGCATAGACCATCAGATCGAAACGACCCGCCTTCAATCTCCCGATCACCTCGTCGAGCGTGAGCGGGGATGAGGGATGATTGAAGGCGCAGGGGTAGTTGTTGACCCTCTCGAACTGCTGCCCGTGCAGCATCGGCTTCCAAGGGTATTCCACGATCTGCCCGGCACCCAGCACCCGGCACAAGCCGTCATAGAGGCTGTCCATCCCATAGTCGGAGAAGTCATGGGTCAAAACAAGAATTGCCGGAGGTCGGCGGTTACCGCTCCACTCAGGCACCTGCCGGTCCTCCCAATAGTGATCGTCCTTACCGGAGGAAAGCGCAGTCAGGCAATTTCGGGTGGTTTCGTCCTCGGCCACCTGCAGGACGGATCTCAGAAGGCGGCGGGCCATCTCGGGGCTTCCGAGATGACACCAGTAATCGGCCTGGGTGCGGTAAACCGGATGCAGGTGCGGCAGGGCAGAGGTCGCCTGCGCAAACTCCCGCCGGGCCTTGAAGAAAAACCGGTGCGGTGCGCTCTCCGGCGGCAGTGATTTCTGCCACTCCAGATAAAGGCGCTGCTTTTCGGCGGCGATCAGGGCAAGGTTGCGGTTGTTCGCAATCACATCCTGGGGGATCGTTTCGAGCACTTCGATCGCCCACCCCGGGCGCCCCTGGCCGGCCAGCTCCCGCGCATGCCGGATCGGGTTGTAGTCAACGCGCACGAATTGCCCTGCCGGAAATATGCCCGGATCATTGTCCGGCAACTCAGTCGGGGATGCCTGCCGCAGCCAGCCGAGATCGTAAAAAAGCGCTTCGATCTTCTCCCATGCGGTTTCGGCGCTAAAAACAAGCGGCGACAAAAAAATCAGACGGCCATGGCCGGGCAACGCCGACAATGCGGTCTGCACGAACGGCAGGAGGTCATCGCCGTCGCAGTGTGCCGTGTCGCATACGACACAGTCGAAAAACGCGGACGGAAGACCGCGCCATTGTTCCCTGAAACCGAGGGCCGCCCATACCTGCGCGCCGGTCTCGGCAAAGCGGCGGGCGGATTCCGCCCGAACCTCTCCGATGTGAAGCACCTTCCGCGCAAATGCCGGGATCAACTCCGCATTCATGCGGCGCGGTTCAACTCCTGAAGTTCCCCGAGCAGCTGATGGGCCTGGCTGTTCCAGGGCTCGATTTCGAGAACCCGCTCGAAAAATTCGCGGGCATCGTCGAACTGCTTGAGCGCGACACAGATCCTGCCGGTGGCCAGAATGGCTTCCAGCTCATCCGGCTGAACGGAGAGGATGTCCACGTACTGGGCCAGAGCGTCCCGGACCCGCCCCAGCTTGACCCAGTAGAGGTCGGCCAGGTTCTTCTTGAAGTTGATCTCGCCGGGCGCCAGCGCCACGGCGCGCTCGTAATGCTTCAGAGCCGCGTCGAATTCCCCCACCCGGCAATAGAGTACTCCGAGATCGTTTTGCCCGAGCGCGAAATCCGGAAATTCGTTCACCAGCCGCTGAAGCGTCTCCAGAGCGCCCTGAATATTTCCGGCCCCCGCCAGGCGGCCGGCCTCCGCGTGCATCGATTCCGCGCTTTGCGTTGGCAGCGGCCTGGCCCCACTCCGCTTCAGGTGTTCCAGACCACGGTCCGCATCGGCGTTCCATGGCTCGATCTCGAGCACGCGCCGATAGAAGACCTCGGCGTCGTCGATGCGATTCAGGGAGGTGCAGATCTGCGCCAGGGCAGTCAGGGTCTCAAGGTCCTGAGGGGCTTTCTCGAGCACCTCGACATAAATACGCAGGGCATCCTCGATCCGCTGCTGCGCGACATAATAAAAATCCGCCAGGTTCTTCTTGAAGGTGATGTTGTCCGACTCAAGACGGACAGCCTCCTCGTAGTGCTCGAGGGCCCGGGTCTTGTCACCGGCATTGAAACTCAACACCCCCAGGTCGTTGTGGGCCAGGGCGAATTGCGGGTCCATCCGCAGCAGCCGTTCAAGCGTGCGCATCGCCTCCGGGGCATTCCCGTCGGAGGCCAGCCTGGCCGCTGCGGTATAGAGCTCCTGCGGCTTCTGCCCGACTTCGGAAGCGGCGCTGATGTGGTTGAGCTTATCCAAGTTGGCCCGCACCTCTGCGTTCCAGGGCTCGATTTCGAGCACGCGTGCATAGAATACCTTCGCGTCATCGAAATTCTTCAGCGAGACGCAGATGTGACCGGTGACCGTCAGGGTCTCGACGTCCCGCGGTTCGACCTCGAGAGTGCGGACATACAACCTCAGGGCCTCCTCGACGCGTTGTTCTTCGACGAAATGGAAGTCGGCCAGGTTTTTTAGAAAAACGATGTCATGCGGCTGGAGCTCAACCGCTTTCTGATAGTGATCGCGTGCCGCCTTTTTGTCCCCCGCCCGGTAGCATTGAACGCCCAGGTCGTTGTGGGCGCGCGCGAATTCCGGAAACACCCGCACCACTTGCTGCAGCACAGCGATAACCTCCTGCGGCGGGCATTTTTGCATGAGTGGTTGAAAGGCTTCGTACATCGTTTCATCAGTCTTCATAGCACCGACTCCTGTTTTGTGCGTTGATTAATGAGCTTGAAACAATCTACTATTTTCAGGTCCGCGACGGACCGACGTGATCAGGCGACCTTCAGCTGCGGCGTTGACCGAGAAACGCCAACCCGCACATAATGTTCACCTCCGGGATGAGCTTCGACCTCAAAAAGACCTCGGAAGGCGCTTGATATCCGCTGGGCATAAAGCCGCGGGTTCAGGAAATCCGCGCCGATTGACATCCGCGTCCGAATGCGCTCCCGCATCGCCTCCCGCAACCGAGGGTCCGTGCCGAGCCGAACCGCCAGCCGGATATAGTCTTCTTCATCACGCGCAATCAACTCGGGGCACCCCAGCTCCCGCAGGATGGCGGCCCCCTGGGAAAACCGCAGCTCGCGCCCGTTGGCCACAACAGGCGGAATTCCGGTCAGAAGCGGATCCAGCAGCGATGTGGCGCCGTTGTAGGGGACCGCGTCCAGATAGATGTCGGCCAACCGGTTCAACGCCAGAACGTCGGACCGTCCCTCAAGCGTGTCGACCACAACAAGCTGCCGGGGGCCAAGGCCGTACGCAGCAAAGACCCGGTGGAGTTCCTCAACCAGGAGCCGCTTGGGGTAATCAGCGGCCCAGGCCGGACCGAATGGGTAGAGTACCAGGACCGAATCCGGCACCTGTGCCAGAATCTTGGCCCACGTGTGGCGCAGCTCCGGTATGATCTTGAAGTAATTAGCCCCGGAAACAAAAAGGGGGCTGCTTTGGGCGATGTTGAGATCTTCGCGGCTCATGTGGCCAAACGTCCCGGCCTCGGGCTCCATGAGGTCGAAGCAGATTCCCGACCCGTCAATGGGCAAAATCCTTTCCGAAAAATATGCTTCAACATCTTCGGGGCTGCCGACTTGCCGACCCAGGATAAAAAAATCGATATGCCGCTTCCCCGAGGTGACGGGATTGCAGAAATGAATGCACTGAACCCGGGCCATGCGATATCGTGCAAGAACTGATCCAGGTGTCTGAACGGCGTTGATGTTGTTCCCAAAAAAAAGGATGTCCAGGTCGCCCGAGCGGATGGCTTCGACACACTGTTTCGTGCTCTCCGGCAGCACGGTTAACGTGTCGGCCTGACGTCGTACGTGATCCTCGATCGAATCGCCTGTGGCGGCATGAACGTAGACATGGATCTCAAAAAGGTTACGATCCAGGTACTCGAACACCGGTAAAAGAGCGAAGGTTTCCGTATTGGGTCGCAGGCGGTGGCAGTGGATACCCAGGCGGAGCTTGGTGCGAACGGCGCGATGCGGCGCGACGGCATATTCAAGCTCTTGTTTCCGGTGCCTCATGGCGTACTCGCAGATCTCACCACGACCGACTGCGATCTGCTTCAGGTTCCGGCGGGAAAAATAAAGAGGAAGGAAATTGGCTTTTTCTGCGTAGTGCAGTGCAATTTCTTGCCATCCCGGGGATGGGGGGTTGCTTTGGATGGCGTTACGGATCCACGCCGTCAATTGGTCCATCGATTCGAGATACGCTTCGACCTCTCCGGGTTCTTGAAAGTGACCCCTGACATTGAGGAGAAAACTGGCATAGTCGAAGCGAAGCCATTCGGGGACCTTCATGAAATCAATCCGCGGCGGCATGTTGAGAGGTGAAAAAAAGAGCATTGCCAGAATCAGGAAGCGCCCCGGTTCCTGATCGAAGCCGCCCCGCTCAAACCGCTCCACAAGGCCGGCTGCCGTGCGACGCTCCTCCGCGAATGGAAGAAGGTCCGGCGGACGCTCCGAAACAAACCGGCGGTGCAGCTTTCCAGGCTCTCCGGAATAGAACCGGGCCAGGTCGGGGGCCGGAGCCTTCATCCAAAAGCGGGTCTGTTCCATGCGCAAATGCGCAAGCGCTTTATAAGCCTTGAGGTTCACCCCCTGTGGCGGAACGGCGGCCTCGTCCAGACGGCCCTCAGGCAGTTCGGCACTCTCGATTGCCGGACCCGGATCCGTCAGGCCGGCCGGAACCACCGACAAGCGACCACCGGTTCCCTTGACGGGTTCCTGAAAAGCGGGCCGTTTGCCTGTCCGGAGGATATCCCGGCAATGTTGATACCAAACGGTCCGCTCCAGCAGGAGCGTTGAAACAAGACGAACCATCTCCATTTGACGCGCGACGGGTGCATCAGCCTGAAGTATTTGTCTTTTGAGCTCAACCCAACGACCGACATCGAACGGGGGCCGGCCATGACTTACACTGCCGCACATCGGGGCCAGGCCGGCAAGGAGCTCTACCTGAGCGGCGATCCTCATCAACCGGTCCTGCGACCGGCACGATTTGAGCTCCTCCAGGGGGGTGCAGCGAAGGATCTCACCGTTAGCCGCCGCCTTCCAATAGAGGGAGACAACCCGGGCATCTTCGGCGTTTTTGCGCTCGCGGTCCCGGTGCTCGAGGCTGTCCGGGCTTTCCAGGTAGAGCCCGAGAGGTTCCCGGATGTGGTGAAAATCAAAAGTCTGAGAGATCCGCAGCCAGAACTCGAAATCGCCGGAGGAGACCAGACGTTCATCGAAGCCGCCGTAAAACTCATGGACCCTTCTGCGCCACATGGGCTGCGGCCCGATGAAGCATCCCTTGGTCAGCAGCACCTTACGGTCCCAATCGTGCCACCGATAGCGTCCGGTGGGCGTGCAGCGGTCAAAAGACTCGTTGGCGGTCGCGGTTTTCAACACGTCCGCGTAGACCAGGGCGACTTCCGGACGCTTTTCCAGTTCATCGGCCATTCGCTCCAGAGCGTCCCGGCGGTGACGGTCGTCCGTGTTGGCGCTGGTAATGTAGTTCCCGCGCGCCGCACGGATTGCTCTGTTCCATGCCTGATAGAGGGTCTCGCGCTTCTCTGTACGCAGGTAGGATATGTTCGCGTGTCTGGTCTGGAACTCCCTTACGACCGCGCCCTCCTGCTGCGGGGAGCCGCTGTCGACAACAATGATTTCCAGCCCCCCCTTTTTATAGAGCGTTTGCGCGACCAGATCCTGCAGGCAGCCGCGGATGAAGTTTTCGGAGGCAAACGCCGAAACGATGGCCGAGACTTGAATCGTGGGATCAAAACGGAATGGCGTCACATCGGTTGCGTTTGGCGTTTCGGGCTTTGGGCTTGAGAGGCGGATATTCCGAGTGCGCAGCGAGGTGTTGACACGCTCAGCCCCCTGCCCCCCCCGTACAGCCAAAGCTGAGTCGATGGCGTCCAGGAAGAGCGCAGCACTGCGCTGCCAGGAGAAATGACCGGCCCGCTGCAAGCCTCTGGCGACCATCATGTCGCGTACGTCCGGGCGCTGGACCCTCTGCAAGGCCTTCAGCATATGCGACTCGTCCGGCTTTTCGAGATACAATGCCGCATCACCGGCCACCTCCGGCAGGGAAGAGGCCCGGCCGGTAATGACCGGGCAGCCGGACTGCATCGACTCCAGCAGCGGCAGCCCGAAACCTTCGTAAAGCGATGGATAGACGAGCGCCGCTGCGCCGCTGTAGGCCAGCGACAATTCGTGATCGGACAGGAAGCGAATCTGCCAGGGCGTATCCCTCAACAGATGTCTGCTTTCCGGATCGAGCTCGGCTTCACCGCCTGCCATCAGCACCTGGAATTTTTCGCGGTCCGGCATCCGTGCAAAGGCCTTAAAAAAAAGCCGGGTGTTTTTATACGTCCCCCGCCGACCCACGATAAGGAAATAGGGCCGTTTGGACGCCGTGCTCCCTGCAGAAGACAGCAACCTCTTCCGCGCTGTTCACCCGGAACACATCCGCCGCGGCGCAAGGGACGACCGCAACCGGTTTGCGCGCTTCTTGCGGATAGAGCCTCACAAGGTCATCCGCGGTTGACCGTGATATCGCCATATAGGCGCAGGCGTGTCGGATGGCCATTTTTTTGGCGATCAACTCGAGCTGCTTTACCAGCCCCTCCAGATGGGGTGGCTGCGCGCCGGCAGGGGCAAAAAGCAGTTCGAGGATCATGTCGTAGAGCATGAGGACCGAAGGGGTCTGCCGCGTGACCGAATAATAGGTCGACACGAAGAGAGAAGCCGCCTCTTCCCGGCAGATTTCATCGAGCAAGGCTGCTTGAGCATCTATGTCCCGCAATGAGAAGGGCGGAATGCGGCGTGCGCGCACCCCGGGGATGTCAGGAGCGGTCCCATCGCGATCAAGGAGCAGGAAGTCCTTCCCCCGCGTTGATTTCGACAATTCGTGCAGCAGCGAATGCCACAAACGGCTGATGCCGTGAGGGCGGCGATTCTGCATCTGAAAGATAACGCCGTCGATGACGATCGGCTGCGACTCGGTCATACCGCCGGGCACCCTTTCATGGCCCCTCGGTCTGCCCCGCCGAAGCCCTTGAAAAAAGCATTCGGCGCTTCCCCGGTCCCTGCAAGTCTTTGTTCAGGGTGGCACATCAGTCTCAATACATCCTCAATCCGCGATTTTGCCCTCCAGCCGAGAACCGCCTCCGCTTTTTGGGGATTGGCGCGGCTTTCCGCAAGGTCGGTCGGACGCAAAAGGGATTTCCGCGTTTCCACATGGTCATGCCAATCCAGGCCGAATTCATCAAAAGCGCACTGCACAAAATATTCCAAATTGACGCTTCTGCCGGTGGCGATGACATAATCGTCCGGTGTGTCCATTTGCAGCATGCGCCACATGGCCTCAACGTATTCGGGTGCCCAGCCCCAGTCCCGGACGACTTTGGTGTTCCCCAAAACCAGCCGTTCACCCGATCCGCTCGCGATGCGCCGGGCGGCTTCGACGATCTTGCGGGTGACGAAGCGCTCCGGCCTCAAGCAGGATTCGTGGTTGAACAATATCCCGGTGCAGGCAAAAATATTGTAGGCCTCACGGTAATTGACGGCTTGCCAGTGCGCGGCACATTTTGCCACGGCGTAAATGCTCCGCGGGTGGAAGGCTGTTTTTTCATGAGCCGGCTCGCCGTTGGTATCCCCAAAGCATTCGCTGGACCCGGCGTTGTAATAGCGTGTCCCATTGCCGAGAAAGCGAATCGCCTCCAGCAAGTTGAGCGTACCCAGACTGAAGCTTTCCATCGTCTCGACGGGCTGTTCGAAGGAAAGCTCGACGGAGCTCTGCCCGGACAAGTTATAGACCTCATCCGGGGATACCTTGTTGAGCACGTGCAGCACGCTGCGAAAGTCATTCAGGGCCATGGAGAGGGTTTTCACGCGCTCGCGGATGCCTAAAATATGCAAATTGCCGAATGTCGACACCTGGGCATCGCGGGAGGTTCCAAAAACCTCATACCCTTTTCCGAGCAGCAGTTTGGCCAGGTATGCCCCGTCCTGACCGCTGACACCGCAAATCAATGCCCTTTTCATGGTCTCTCCCAGCTCACGAGTTTTAGGAAAGGAGGGATGGATCGGGAATCACAGCCGCGCATCGATCGCCACGGTCAAGAGCTCCGCGCTCTTCTTCCAGGAAAACCGCCGTGCCCGCTCCAGGCCGCTCTGAACAAGATAGCCGCGCACATCGGGCTGCTGCACATTGAGGAGGGTCCTCGCCAGTTGGCCGGCATCGCCCTCCCCCACATAAAGGGCCGCCCCCCCGGCGACTTCAAAGATCGAGGAGTTGTGGCAGGCGATCACCGGACATCCCGACTGCATCGCTTCCAAGATGGGCAGGCCGAAGCCCTCGTATAAGGAAGGGTAGACCAGGGCCAGAGCGCCGCTGTAAAGGAGCGACAACTGCTCGTCTGAAAAAAATCCGGCAACCGCATCGGCTCCGCCAAGGAGCGCTTGCCACTCGGCGTCCAGCCGCCGCCCGCTGCCGGCCATGACGACGGCGTACCGATCACGGTCGGACAGGCGTGCAAAGGCATGGAAGAAAAGCTGCTGGTTCTTGTGCGGGTCGCGGCGTCCCACCAGGATGAAATAGGGTTTATGGAGACCGCTGGCGGCCCTGAAGGCGGCGATCTCCTCCGGGGTGTGCTCCCGGAAGTCCTCGGTCACCGCGCAGGGGACGATCTCTCGCGGCCGCGAGCCTGACTGGGGATAGAACCGCGCGAGGTCGCGCGCCGTGCTTTGTGAAATGGCGGCAAATGCGGATGCGTGGGTGACGGCCAGATACTTGTCCCGCCACTCCGGACTGGAAGCCTCGGGACCCACCGATTCATTGCGCTCCGGGATCATGTCGTAGAGCATCAGGAGCGATGGGGTCTCCCGGGTGCAGGTATAGTAGGTCGATATAAACAAGCCTGCTCGGGTTTCACGACAGATGGCATCCAGCGCCTCAGCCTCCTCCGCAGCGCTGCCGAGGCGATACCCCCCGATCCTGCGGGTGGCGATCCCGGGGATTTCAGGGGCCGTTCCGTCGCGATCCAGCAAAAGGATGCGTGGCGCAAGCTTCCCCTTGCCGAGCTCGGTCAGCAGGGAACGCCACAACCGGCTGATGCCGAATGCCTTGCCGTGCTGCAGCTGGAAGATCACCCCGTCGACCACTACCTGAGCGGCTTTCGCTGTCTGAATTTTTCTCAAGTGTTCGCCAATCCGCTGGCTCCAGCGCGCACAGGCGAAATACTCCTCCCAGGTCTGACGCGCCAGACGACAGCGCGTCAAACGTCTCGCGGTTGTTTGGTCGGAAAGCCAGTCCGTGATGATGTCGGCGGCGCGGCCGGCATCCTTTTCAGGAATGCGCAATATGAACTCATCATAATCGATGCAGTCCTCGAACGGCAGCAGGCAGTCATCCGAAATCAGCACCGGAATCCTTCCCATGGACAGGGTTTCGAAAAACCGGTAGGTGTTGACGCCGGTCCCGCGCGGACAGACCGCCATCCACGATTCGGCCAGGCTCTGCAGAAACAGTTCGCGTCGTTCTATGCGCTCTGAATCCCGTTGGTGCCCATGGAACCGCTTGGAAGGCGAAATAAACGTCCGGATCCGGGCGGCCTTGGCCAGGCTGGCGATCACCTGCCGCCGGACCGGTCCCGACACGGGACAACCGATGAAACCGACGAAGCTGGCATCGTAACGTATCCGGGACGGGTCGAAGTGAGTCCGTTCGAATAAGTCTTCCACCGCATAGGGGATCGCCAGCTCGCCCGCGTTCCGGCAGGAGCGGTTCACGCTGGCGCGGCAAACGATGCCCGGCAGGTTGAATCGGGCGGAGGTATCGTGGAGGGTCATGAAAATGTGGCACTGCTCGTTGCCTTCATAATAGGGCAGCTTTTGCAGCCATGCGGAAACCTGTGCGGGACCGGCGACTTCGATCATCTCCTCCAGCATGTAAGGGAAAACGAAAAAATCGGCATCCGCCGGGTCCGGGACGACGACGAACAGGCGCGGGTCGTGACGGTACCCGGCCCAAAGGCCATGGCGGCGCCATTCGTGAGTGATCGGATGAAAACGCCAGCGGGCCGGGTCCACCTCCACCGTGCAGGCCGCCTCGACCGGGGTGTCGAGAACCAGTGGCACCGGGATGTAGCAAAACCGCTCGTCAAGCGTGAAATCCGCACCTGGTCGATAAAAATAGAACTTCAAGGGCGGCGCCACAGAACCGAGCTCAGCCGTCAGGCTGCCGGGGTTAACGGCAGGCATCATCCGAAAGATTTCATGCGGCGCGATAGGCCGCGATCGTCTGTTCAATGAATCGGTCCCAGCTGAACTGTGACGCCTGACGCAATGATCGTTGGGACATCTCCGTGCGCAGATCCGCGTTGACGGCCACCTCGTCCATGGCCAGAACGAGGCGATCCTGGTCTTGGGAGTCGAGCCGTATACCGGCCTTGCCGACCACCTCGGGCAACGCGGAGTTGTCCGAGACGATGACGGGCGTGCCGCACTGCATCGCTTCAAGCGGCGGCAGGCCGAAGCCCTCGTAGTGCGACATGTAGAGAAAAGCCAGCGCACCGCTGTAGAGTGCTGCCAGATCCTCGTCCGCCACGAAACCGGTGATGACGACCCGTTGGCGCAAAGCCGGATCGTCCCGGATAACGCGGAAGATTTCCCCGACATTCCACCCCTGGGTCCCCACCAGGACGAAGTTGGCCTCCGGCGCCCGACCGGAAGCGACCAGCCGTCCGAAAGCGTGCAGCGCGCCCACAAGATTTTTGCGCGGCTCGAGCGTACAGAGGCTTAAAAAATAGGGAGCCTTTTCGGGGACACCGTAGCGGCTGAGGACGTTTCGGATCGCCGCGTCGTCCCGGCAGGGATAAAACAGGTCCGGATCCGCCGCCAGGTGCGCAACATGCACCCTTTCCGCCTCCACCCGCGCATGGCGGCAGAGATCTTTTTTCGTCGAATGCGAGATGCACAGGAACCGGTCGTCCGGGTTCAAGCCGGCGAACAGGTGCCGGATGGGATGGGCGGCCTTGCCCGCGAACATTTCCGGATAAAGCCAGGGGATGAGGTCGCAGACCGTGAGAAAGCGCCGATATCGCCGCGCTGCATCCGGCAGAGCGTGAAAGGGAGAGTGAAAAATGTCCGCGCCCGGGAGGAGGTCGCCGGCACAAAAGGGGACTTGTTGCAGCCCGGGAGAAGCCTTCAGGTAGGCGCGGCAGGCGCGGATGGTGTCGGGGGCTTTTTCAGTCAGGTGCTGGGTCGAGCAAAAGATCACCTCGACCTCCGGTGATCCGGCCAGCCCCCTTGCCAGATTCTCGACAACGCGGAATACCCCCGTCTTTGACGATTCGTACAGTACGGCGAGTCCCAGAACGGAGATGTCGAGGAGGACACGCAATGGCTTGCGTTTCTCCGCGGGCCGCGCTGGAGAAAAAGCCGCGGCGGGGGCGGAAGATTTCCGTACCGCCGATTGGTCCGACAGCATTTCTTCCCACACCGCAATCGTCTTGCCGGCCGTCTGCTCCCAGGTAAAGCCGGAGGCTTGTCGGAAGCCCTTGCGGCGCAGCTCTGCGGCGTGATCCGGGCGGGCCATCAGGTCCAGCATTGCGTTGCAGACGCCCCGCGCATCTCCGGGGTCCAGAGAATGGCGGCATCGCCCGCCACTTCGGGAATGGAGGTGACGTTGGAGGTGATGACCGGGCATCCGGCCGCCATCGCCTCTAGGACGGGAAAACCGAAGCCTTCGAAGCGGGACATGAAAAGCAGAGCGACGGCTTCCTGATAAAGGATGTCCAACTCTTCGCGCGGGAGGTAGCCGGTAAAAACGATGTCGCGCTGGCCCTTGGCACTGCAATGCGCGGCATACCGCGCCAACTCGCCCGCTTTTTGACCGACGACGACCAACCGGGCGTCCGCCATCTGGCGGCAGGCATTAAAGGCGGCCGCACTGGTCTCGAAGTTCTTATGCGGATCCAATGCCCCGACGTGAAGAAAATAGGGTTTTCGAATTCCGTAACGTGCCATCACTTGGGCCGCCTCCACCGCGCCCGGGCGAAGGCGGGAGAAATTCGAGTTGAGCCCCGCCATGATGATCTTTACGCGTTCGGGTGAGACCCGGGTCTGCCGGATGAGATCGGAACCCGTGTAACCGGAAATGGTCAAGAAGGTGGCGCCGCTTTTGACATATTGCGCAAGGCGCAGAAGGTAGTACTGTCGGAGAGGTTCGTTCCATGCCTTGAAATAGAGATGCATCGGTATCAGGTCATAGAAGGTTACCGAGAAGCGTTTGCCGCCCTTGAACACTCTCATCGGCGAGTCAAACCCGCGTTGAAGACCCATGGGATCGCAAATGTGGACGATATCCGCCTGATCCGGTTCAAAATCATCGACGCAACGAAAAGACACGTTGGGAAACTGCGCCAGGGACCCCAGGGGCTGGGGGATTTCGTCTGTTTCGTGGTAACACGCAAAGTGCCAATCGGGCTGCAACCGGGCTGCGGCGTGCAGGTGATGGCGGGAATAGTGGCCGATGCCCCGCGCGACGGATTCGGCACACTGGAAAGTGCGGGCATCAATCCCTATGGTAATCGGTGACATAATTCAGCCTTTTTTCCTGATGAACAGCCCGATCGACGTCGTGACGTATTGACAGAGCAATAGCCTCAAATGCCTTTTGTCCGGGGCCGACAAATAGGGGGGGATATCCACGTAACGATCCAGTTCTCCGTTTCCGACCTCATAGTCAGTGAGAATTTCGTGACCTGCGGCGCGCAACAGCGATGCAATTTCCTCGATGTCCCGCTTCCGAAAGATCACGGTCGGACCGTGCTCCGTCGTCACGACGTCGGAGGAAAGGTTGAATTCCGTCGTATGCAACGCGATTCCGCCGGGACGCAGGCACTGCATTTGATTCAAAATGAACTGCTTTCCCTTCTCGATGGAGCCGAGATGCTCGAACGCGCAGCAAGACCACGTGAAGTCAAATTGGGATTGCAGCAGTTTTTCTGGGATGGCATTCATGTCGGCATATTCAAATCGGGTGTTTTTCTGGAAGGTTTCATGATCGCAGATCCCCGGCAGAAAAAGGTCCCGCATGCTGTCGCAGTGCTGGTTGGTCTCGACCCACACTTTCCTCGCCGGGCTATCGGGTTCCACATCCGTAGCCAGGACAGTGCACCCCTTCCGGGCGAAGTAAGCCACCAGCTTTTCCCGGCCGACGCCGAATCCGATTCCAAGCTTTCCTCTTTCGAGCAGCCGCTCATCCATCAAGGCCTGCGCCACGAAAAAGTATTCCCAATTTTTCCTTTCGTAGTGGTCCGCCGGGATCCCCAGTTCCCGGCAAAGTCGAGCATACTCCCGGGTTTCAAATTCTTCCTGTTTGCAAAGCCGCGAAATACCGGGCCGGATTCTCCTTGCGGTGGTACAGGCGAGAATCGGAGGGGGTGACGCTGGCGCCCAATTGCCGATCGTCGCTCTGAAGAAAGGCCGTCTTGTCACGCAGCGGCGAGCCAAAAAGCGGGAGCATGGACGCCTGCTGAAGAGCGGTGCGATAGTTGTCGAATGCCCCCTTGAGGTCATTGCTCCCGGCCGCTTTTGCCCCCTCGAGAATATATGGGGCCACCTCCACGGGAAGCCCCAACGCCCGGTATTCGAGTTCCCGAAACGTTTGCATGGCTTCATCGAACCAAGCACGCGGCATGGACTGAACCGCAGTCCCTCGAGCGCAATGATCGGTGAAGCGGTGGAAGTCGCCAATCTTCTCCGCCGGGACAGCCGTCCAGGCCAGGCTATCGAGAATCGCCTTAAAAGATTGAGGCCTGCCGATGAAAAGCATTAGAATTCCAATTGCCAGCAGAACTCGCTCGTCTCCGCCGGATAGGGCCATGCTTTCGTTCAACTCCCGGTGTACGGTCTCTCGGTCTCCGGCTGAGAGGGCCTTGAGGGCGGCATACACATGGGATAGCGCCTGCCCCTGACGGTTTCGGTTCTCGAACCCGTCAAGCGGATTGACCTGTGAATCCGATATCACAGATGATGACGCGACGGTGAGACCACCGGATGGCGGCCTGAAAATAAGGGAGCCGACCAAAGGCGAGACGCCAACGGGTACGGTTTGAATTTCAGTTCGAGCAGCGACAGCCCTCTGCGCATCCGCCAACTGAGGGTGATGCCTGACCCATCGTTCGCAAGAGGCCCAATCGCCTTGCGCGGCAAAACAAGCCGCCACATTTCGGAGCGCCGCATGGTATCCCGGGTGGATATCTAAGGCGCGCCCATAGCAGCGCAGCGCATAGAGGAAATCCTTTTTCGGTTTCCTCTGCCAGGCACACTCCCACGTGAGAGCCAGATTTCCCTGATTGACCCAGGCCTGCGGCTTCGGCTTGAGCATCGCCGGCGCCGATCGGATACAGACGCGCTATCGGAACCGTGGCCCGGTATCGGTTTTCAATCGTTTTCGATTCGATCAGGGTTTTGTCGGAGCCCAAGCTCAGTCCGTTGGGATTTTGATAAAACAGGCTGAGGATTTCCGGAACCCACACGGCCTGCAGCCCCGCTTGAATGAAGCGCATCTGGAAATCGTAATCGCCGGCATTCGAAAAATTAGGGTCGAACCACCCTATTTTGTCAAAAACCGTTTTCCGCCACACGGGGTGGGGACCTAAAAGGCAGTAGAACATCCCCAAGGCCGGCGTAAACGCCGGAAAGCGGCAGTCCAGAAAACGGCTTGCACTGGGAAATGCATCGTTCGGACGACGGGTGAAGGCACAATGCGAATAGGCCAGATCGGCTTGCGGGTGGTTCTCCAGCGCTCCGGATAAGATTTCAAGAGCGTCGGTGCGATGCGCATCGTCCGTGTTCGCGTTGGTGATGTATCGGCCGCGGGCGGCCTGAATACCGCGGTTCCAAGCCGCATAAACCGTCTCTTTTTCCGTGCGCAGGAGACGGATGTGAGGGTGACGGGTCTGGTAGGCGGCGACGATTTCATGTTCGTTCTCGGCCGATCCGCTGTCGATGACGATAATCTCAAGCTGATTCAACCGATAGAGGGTTTGCCCGATCAGATCATCGAGGCAGCCACGCAGCAGACCGGATGCGTTGTAGCATGACACCAACGCGGTCAACCGATAGGGAGCAGATAGGCTCATGCTATTTCCAGGCATGGAAAACGGCGCGATTATCGGCGTACCCGTTCCCTGAGAAGGTGTTCGTGAACATTTCCGCGTGGGTGAATCCGACCGTGCGCAGCATGGCGATCACCATGGCGGGATTCGGGCCGCACCAGTTGGAGGGATCCCTGTTGAGCTCGGCTTCTGGATAAAAGGCCATGGCCGGCCGCGGGCAGTCGAGCATGTCCACATAGGTTTCAAGTATGAGCCTTTCAGCCGTGACGCTGAAAACCCTTTCCAACGCCATCAGAGGATGCTTGAGATGATATAGGACCCCGAGACAAATGACCCAATCGAACATGCCGACCTTTTCCGGAGAGAGGTCCATGATGTCGATTTCAACAGCGCATACCTTGGATTTGAGTATACGTTTGGCCAGCACGAATCCCTTTGCGGTGGCGATATCCGCCGCAACCACTTTTGCGGCCCCGCGCAGTTCCGCCGCAAATGAGAAGAAGCCATCCCAAGCTCCGATGTCCAAAACGGTTTTTCCACTAAGGTCGCGGGGCAACCCCAATTGCTGCAATTTTCGATCGGAGTCATCCCTCCCAGGGGTCATCACTCCGTTGCCGAGGTCTATTCGGTGGAACCATTCAATCGTCGATAATTCCTTCAGCGTACTTTCCAGGCTGGTTTTGGACAATTTGGTTTCAGGCACCCCATGGTCCGCGGCAGCATGACCGGTCCCAGCCCGGTTGTCATTTTGTTGGCACCGTGAGCAGCCGATAGGAGTGAGGGCGGAGGTCACCAAGTCCGCAGTCGGCTCGATGTAGTCCGTATTCGGATTCATCATTCTTTCCGTCACGATAGAGGCTTCGTTTTTGAATAGCGCCGCGGCATGCTCCGACGGAGCGGACGGCACCATTTCATTTGATAACGGTATACTGCCCTCTTTGTTCAATAGCTCAGTCAACCGGGTGCAGGAGGTTTTTTTCGAAAGAGCACCTACAAACTCGAGCCAAGGAAGTAACGTTTTCCTCAAGTCCAGATGTTCACGATAAAAATCAATGCAACGGCCGGAAGCATCCAGTACCGAATCCGCGGGAACGAAAGCCAATGGATCTTCAACGACTTGGCCCAGCTGTCGCTTATTCACCCAGTCGCTCATTTCGCCGTTCGGGTTTACGGCGATGGGAATACCGTGTTGAAGATACCCTGCGGTTTTCCCCGATGACAATCCGATATACTTGATGTTTCGGCCTAAGTTATAATGGTAATAGGTTGGCTGATAAAAGGCGATGCCTAAGTCGGCGGAATGAATAAAGTCGTGCATCTGTGAAACAAGCGCAAAAGCTTCGGAAGAAACGTGGATACGCGACCGGGAGTCGCGAACCGACTTTAGAATTTCATGAGTCTCCTGGTCGATCCCCCTGCGGTTGTGAATAACGAGGTGCCAATGAGCTGGCCAACGGGGCACCGAGTTCAACAGCGCATCGCACAGCGTCCACTTTGAGACGGTCCCCATATACAAAGCGACACGGGAATGGGCAGGAAGCGAAAGCCGTTGATGAAAAATGCGCGGACGCGGATCTTCCGGACGATACACGCCGGCGCCGGCCACGGGTACGAAAAAAAGACGCTCGTGCGGGATTCTGTTCTCGCGGCTCAGTTCCCGGCCTCTGATCCTGTCGGGAACCATCGCGAATTCGATGTTGCGGCATGCTGATATTTCAATGCTTTTGAATTGCTTGCTGGTTTCAGCTTCGAATGTGATTTCATAGGAAATCAGCCCATAGGGCACCTTCAGCACCTTCGCGATGCAGGAAGCCTCTATAATTCCACGATCGACGCCGATCAATACTGATGCATCAGCGAAAACACTCCGAATATATCCCTCGATGTCTGCTCGGCTAAGAGAGGGGAATAGAAAGCATCCATCCGTGTCTTGTCGATCGACTAAAATAAGCTCCACCCCGGCGCACGGCGATAGCTGGTTGAATTGCGACCGGCGCGGAGAATAAATGTGGACTCGCCAGCCTTGATGCGTCAGCAGCTCGACAATTCCGGACAGATTGGGGTTGTCGCTTATATTCCCTTCGGGGTGAATGAAGACGGCGAGCGGAGGCTTCATTATCAAAATGAACCTATACGGTGTGCAATGAGGCTGCAGGACGGATGTCGAGCAGTTCTAAAACCTTGTCAACTGTCGCGCGGCTGCCGTATCCGGGATTATAGATGAACTTGGAGACAAGGCGCCTGCGCCTGTCTGACAACTCGGTTGGATCGGCTAGGCTTCTGCGCACGGCGGACAGGAGTTTCTCGGGCCGATAAGCCACAAGACCGGCATTGCGACCCGCGTTGAACCGTTCATCATGAAGGGAAACGTCCGGATCGTTGCCCCACTGGACAAGGGTCTTTTCGTAGAATTCGGGGCAGTGAATGTAGACCACCGGGCGGTCTAAGCACATGAATTCAAGTGCCGCTCCGCTGAAGTCGGTCACGAGGAGATCGCTGGCCGCCAGCAGCGGATTAATGAGATAGTCATTGACGTATTTGAAGCGCGGGTTGACCTCCAGAGCCGAGAATACTGAAAGCCAGTCGACGCCGCCCGTATAGAACTGGTAGGTGGGCGAATAAGGTGGTTCTAAACTTGCCGGGTGCAATTTGACGATCACATTAATTTCTCCGGACTTCAGAAGCAATTGCGGCACGAGCGTGCCCAGCGTTCGCAAAGCACCTCCCGGATCCCATGCGGGAGCATAAATGACGGTTTTTCGACGCGGATCGAGACCCAGTTTTTCCAGGACCTCCTCGCGGTTGTATTTCCCCTGGATTTGATCGTCCAGCTTCGGATAGCCGATATTAAACAACTTGATGTGCCGAGTGCTTTCCGGCTGGGATTGCATGATGACCTCAAACATCGAGCGTTCGAGCTCTCCGTAGAGGAAATACAGGTCGAATGCCTTGAGATTTTCTTCCGACCAGTTCGTCCACTTGTTGGGTTGTCCGTGGCCGATAAAAATACGCAAGGCATTCCTTGGACCGCGGCCATAGATTTCCGTCTGCAGAAAAATATCGGCATGAAGCATCCGCTCGGCGATGGAACCCGTCAGATACCGAGAAAACGGGATATCAAGGCCTTCAGCCTTTTCTTTCAGCCGATAGTCACACGAAAGCCAGCATGAAACCGACAGGTTCCGGCGCAGCATTTCCTGATGGATGGGGGCAATGAATTGAATCTGACCCAGAGAGCAGATGTGAAAAATAACCACCCTATTCCCTTGGATTTTATCCTTCTCCATCTGGAGGTTGATGCGGTTGATTTCTGTCTGGTCGATCTTCATGGTTCACTTGGCGGTGAGATCATGCCTTATGAGCAATGGTTTCGTTAACATAGTCGGCAAGCTGAATCCAATCGCCGTAGCGTGTATTGGGGCCGTTAAACAGCACGGCGTCATATTCGCGAACGTGGCGTTTGGCGGCAACCGCGGTTCGTATACGTGCTTCCAGCTCGATATACTCACGCAGGATTTGCTCATCTCCAAACACACCTTCGACAAAAAGACGTTTGTTGGAGGTGTCATAATTGGAGCGGGAACGTCTGACCAGCAGCTGTTTGCCGGTTTCTTTCAGCAGCTTTTCACAATCTTCATATGCCAGGTAAACAATCTGCTTGCCGGTCCCCAAGGTCATTTCCTGAGGACCGTCCATGGCAAAAGAGTAGTCAAACAGCGCAATTTTTCCGGAATTCAGCATCTCCAGAAGCTGCGACGGTTCACGCAGGGCGTACAATAGAGTGACACCCTTGGCGAAGAAAACGTCCAGCGGCAGATCCGATTTCGGCATGACGTCAGAAGTCTTAACGTCATAGCGAGCATGCATCAACACCGCAAGCCTGTTGAAGAAACCGGATATGTCGACCCCTTGCCACTGTATCTTGTCGAGGGGAAAATATGGAAAATCCAGGTCCAAGCTGCCAATGATTTTCTGGCAAAACTCCATGCCTTCGATACAGCCAAACAGCGTTTGACCCAACTCAAAAAAAGATGCTTTATTCGATCGCCTGCGCATGACCGCCACTGCGCACAATTTGCCGAAATTCACTGCAAAATCATCCGGGTGATGAACCCCGCTTCGGTACGCATCGGTGATTTCAAGAGGTGTGGCACTGCCAACTCTTTCACACAAGCTCACGTAGGTAATCAAATCGTTGGAATAGCGGGCATGCATGAACCAGTCATAGGCCTGCTGATGCAGCCGGAAGTCCCATACATGTTTTCCGCCCTTGTTCAGATCAATGGACCCGAATTCAAGGTAGGAGAATGCTGGTTGATCGCTTGCGCCATAGAAGTCGTTATGCATGCCGCCTCATTTCTGCCCCCGGGTCGCCTTTGATTTCAAAAACACCTTCAGGCATTGATGCATCATGATTGCTGAACAACCTCAGGGCGGCAAGGCGTCTGAGCAGCGGGTGCACGATATAGTAAGCCGGTCTTGCACACGGTGGCTGCGGTGCGCCGTTGATTTCACCCTGATCCATATATGCCGCCAAAACCTTTTTCAGGGTCATGGAGCGGATGAAGGGGTCCAGAATGTAATCCATGAACAGCCGCTGACCCGATCGGATGGCGTAATTGACGGAAAATTTGGATGTCGCGATAATTTCTCCCGTATCAATTCCTTCATCCATAAAGAACGCCGTGGAACCCAGCAAGCCGGTCTCTAACAAGCTGTAATAAAAGCAGGTGCTCCCCCTGTAGTGCGGCAGTAAGCCCGGGTGTACGTGTATGAATTTTTTACCGGTCGCAAAAATTTCACGGCCCAGAATGCCGCTTGCGCAAAAAAGGACATATCTGCCGGATGCTCTCAGAAGCGCTTCCTTGACTAATCCGCTGTTGACATCATTTGCGGCAACCCGGGTAACCGGACACAGGCCGCCCAGTGAAGTCAAAATATCCGGCTCGACATTGAAAAAGCCGGCGCCATATCCGAAAAGGGCATTTTCAGCTCTCAACTCATCCGCATTAGCGATAGCCCCCTCCAGCAGAATCACTCCTGCCGGCACGAGGCCCACACTCTCAAATGCCCGCAAGTAGGCTATCGACCGCATTGACGGCTGGAGCAACAGGGAAATATCAGAAACCGTGCTTCCCATATTCATCCTGGATGATAAGTTTTTCCAAAACCACTGCAGTGCATACAAACGGCAGCGCATCGCGATCAACCGGCCAACCCGATTTCAACAACAGGTCATTGAGTTTTATGGCCGTATTGAAATAGTTGAAATCGTGTTTCAACCGGAACAGCTTGAGGAACACGATGGCGCACAGCGCATAGACCTGCATGTCCGTATAATCATCGCCGGACTTGCGGGTGAAGGCGTCATAGCTGGAAAACAGCCGGTGGTTCACCTCGAAGCGTTTCTGCAAGATTTCGAGAATCTCAGTAACAGATGATGAGAGGTCACCGTCATGGATCAACCGGCACAATGCAAACCCGAGAAGCTGACGGGTGGAAAATCCCCGATTCAACTGCTTCGGTTTTGATGAAAAGAGTCGCTCCAGACGCAAACCGACTCGAAGAGCGTATCGATATCCAACTCCACGGCATTGAAACCGGGTATGGCTCTATGCGACTGAACCCGCGCCAAATCCGCCGCACGCTGAGCCATGAAAAGACTCACATAGTCGGGAGTGCTGAACTCCGCATACGCGTAATTAAGCAGTCGATGAATCGCATCCATGTGGCTCGGCAATTGGGTCATTGCAACCCCACCAGTTCATCCCAGTTCGATCCGCAGGCGATCTCATAATCGGTCTCTGTATCAAACTCATACCAACCGCCGTGAGTAATGATGGGGGTGACCACATGCCCATCAAGAATCAAATCATGCAACAGATCGGTCATGTATCCTTTAAGAAAGGGGTTTCCAGATTGTTTCCACGGCGTGTGGCTCCTTTTCTTTGAGTCATACATTCGTAGGGCCTCTCTTACCCCGGCTTCTGAAAATTTCAGCAGGCCGATGTAGCGATAGTCGAGACCTTCTGAAGTATTTACCTGCTTGCCGATATCCACGATTTGGTTGGCATCGGAGATTTCCAGTGATTCCAGGTCGGTTTCCGTGGTGCCGAAGCGTTTCAGCCACTGATCCCGCCAATTCGCATCCACGGCAACCCCGATGTCTGCGCTCGACTGCCTGACCTGGTTTGCCAGCGATGGCAAGTAAAGGATGTCGGAGTAGGCGACCAGGACCTCCCCTTCCAACACCTCACGCGCACACATCAGGGTTTCCAGCATATTGGTGTTTGCGAAGCATTCATTTTTGATGTAGGTCAGTTCCGGATAGGATATCTGATCGGCACAGTACCCTGTGACTACGACGATGTCGTGCACACCAGCGCGGTGTAATGCCGCGATCTGCCATTCCAGAAGCGTTTTTCCATGACACGGGAGCATGGCCTTCGGCAGGCTTGCAGTGTATTTTCCCATGCGCGTGCCTTGCCCCGCCGCTAGAATTATTGCCTTTATAGGTCACCTCCAGAAAAGAGCGCCATCACGAAATGCCTCGACCAGTATCCGGTCCAAAGGGTTTACCTTCGTCGATCGTTCCGGGTGCCATTGAATCGCGGCGAGGGGATGGCTTGGATGATATAACCCTTCGACGACCCTTGCAGTCTCCTCCATCGCGAAGGATTGCAATTCCGGGGCCAAGCCCTTCTCATGAACCGCCTGGCGGTGGTAGGAATTGACAATGAGCGCTCCGTGTTTTTTGGTATTGGCCGTAAGTTCATCGTTCATCAGTGAAATCGTATGGTTTCCCGGGCATCGATGGCAGCCTGCTGGGTCCAGCCGGGTAATATCGGGTTCCAATGCCCCCTTGAAATGAACATTGACAAACTGCAACCCCCGACATATGCCGAGCACGCGGATCCGATGTTTGAGCGCATAATCCAAAAGCAACGTCTCTGTGCGATCGCGCTGGCGCGCAGGCTCCTGTGTTCCCGACTCATCGCCGCAAGTCAAGGCGGTCGAAACATCTTCGCCGCCCGACAGAATAATCCCCACCGGCCGGATAACCTGAATCATCCGCTCCAAACATGACGAAGCGTTGGACACCGGAAAAAGCGCCAGGCCGAATGACTCAAAATACGAGATATAATCGTTTTCCAGGGAATCGGTGCGTTGACCGTAGCGATTGAGCGAGTGCCGCTGTGAGATCAGGGTGTTCATTGGGTTTTAAAGGACCCTGAGGGTCTTGTTTCTACAATCAAGGACGATGTTTCCAGCGGACAGCACTTTCGAAAACAGGATCTCGCCGCATCCGATGGCTGCCGGAACCCCGAATTCGGCACAACGGATGGACATGTGTGAGGCAACACCACCGTATTTTGTCACCAGGGCTTTGAGGGGTTTGGTAAAGATCCAATCAAAGCCTGGATCCGCTTTCTCCAAGACTACGATTCTGCTGCCGATATCGACAGCGCCGACAGCTTGGTCCAACAACACCGTTTCCCCCTCAACGACCTGATCGGTGATATAGTTCGGAGCAGCACTTAAAGAAGACGGCATGAAGAAATCTTTTTCAGAAAAAAGGACAGGAGGAAGCGTCACCAGGGACAAGATTTCCTTTTTTCGACTCCGGCTTTCAATCAGGCTGCCCCAAGACTCGACGACCTCGTCTCGCGATGCATTGCGATAGTAATTGACTATGGCGAGAAGATCGAGTTGAGCCATCTCTTCACGGCTGAACCCGAACGATTCTCCAACTTCAGCTATAAGTTCGATGGCCAATGATATGTTTTTGGTGAATACGAACTTAATGTACTCTCGCAGTCTGATAGACTGAGAAATGAAATCGAGAAGCTTCACCCCGTCGCATCCGAGCCCATGCCGTTTGCATAGCTCAGTAAGTTTCGCGATTACGCCCGGCCCCGGACTGGACGGCGATTTAGAAGTCCCGTCCGGATTATTTCCGCACGCAAAGCCTCCATTGGTTTTGAAATAGCTGTTGCAGCATCGGTATGGCAGTTTGGTGATGTCGTAGGTCCCAGGCCGCAGATGCCCATATTTAGAGATGAATTCCTTTGTCTCGAGCGCAGACGACCTCAATTTTTTAAAATCCTCATCAAGCTCATTGGCGACGGTGTTGATGGTGTTCATATAGGAGGATGTCTCGTGCGCGCTGATTTGGCCAGCTGTTCACGAGGCTGCGTAGCAGGGCACTTCCGACAAAGGCCATTCTTGCCAGTCGGTTGAAGGGAGGGATACCGGCAAGTCGGCAATCTTCAATCAAGTGCCAGGCGATGGATAGCTTGTCCCGCCAGATCATCGACCGGAGCGTGGCCGCGTACATTTCTGCGAAGCGGGATTCAAGATCGGATATTGATTGAAGATCTCCTTCGATCACCGCCTTGCTATTGGCGATGATCCGTCCCGTTAAACTGACCAGGGTCTTTCTCAAGGCTTCAATTTCCGAAAACTCCAGCACCCCTAAGAGCCGTCCAATCTGGTCTTCGAAGTCAAAGGTATAGCAATTATGAACAATTTCAAATTCCACTTTGTCGTGGAGCTCCGGGTTTTTCACCAATCGATCGAGATAAAAATCCAACAGCTTAGACTTGGTTTGAACCGGTAAGGATGCGGGCATCAGACATAAAAAGGCCTTTTGGACATCTATGTAGGGCTTGTTGGCAATCCGAACCAGAAGACCGCCTTCTACCGGACTGTACCCGAGCGGCAACAGCGCAGCATTCCAGTTCTCCTTTGTTATCAGATAATTGAATATTGAATAGTCAAGCGGGTTCGGCCGATCTCCAATGAGCTCAGCTGGGTTCCAGAACACCATATCGCTCAAAATGAAAGGCTTTGTCGGCGAGGTCTGAGACAGGGCGAGAAAACTTTTCGTACACTCCTGTACGGCTGATTTTACTTTGTCGTCATTCGGCGAATAAAAGCGGTTGTTGGCGGCGAGTGGCCGGACCTGAAAGATGACCACGGTGCCATCCTGTTTTACCGCGAACTCGATGTCGAGGGAAATACCTTCAAAAAAATTTTCGACCTCCTGGACTGCGCGCAACAAGGGCCGCCATTTGACATCGATCAGATCAAGCGGCGTATCTCGAAGGAATTCAATTTTCTGACTGACGCTGCCACTGGTGACGCCATTCGTAGCGGCGCTCAGATCGTCGTAGTTGACAAGATAATAGGGTGTGTTGGTCATCAGGTTTCGCGTAAAAATAACGCCGCTCATCAGGACATCCGTGGTCTGCTCCTGAACAAGTATTTGGTTTCGATCTGAAGAAGCCTTAGCGTCAGCATAACTTGAAATGACCTTGTTGACGGCCACAACGAGCGCACCAGTATTCTTGGCGTCAACTCCCAGTTCGCTGTGATAATGACCGGCCGACGAGAAATCCAGGCAGTCCTCGCAAACCGATGAACTTCTGACAACCAAGGTGCAGCGCAAAAATTGTTCATGTATTTTTTCAATAATTTCTGGCGCCTGACTATGCCATTGTCTTTCGGTGAATACGAACAGCTTTTCGATGACAGCGTGGCTGAGAACGCCTCTTAGTTTTTTCAATGTGTCGGCTTTGGTGGGAAAATTGTTTTGAAAATAGCTGACGTCGGCAATAGTCAGGTCTTTGAAGGCTTTCGGGTTGATCGCATTTTTATCGACGAAAAATTTATAAAAGGCCTTTGTCATATAGTCGCGTGAGAGGCTATGGTAAAAATCCGTTTGGATGATTTTCCCATTAATTTTTTGTATATAATCAACTCCGAGAGAGCTGTTCCACAAATGATGGCTTTGAACCAGCAGTATTTCGGCATCAGGGTATCTGCTGTGGACAATTTTGAGGTTCTCAGTTGGGTCAAGGGAGTCCTGCAGCATGACCTCATCGACGCAGTTTATCCTGCTGATGACCGCTCGACGCTCTTCGTAGTTACAGATTAAAGGTGAGGTCCACTTCTGCGCGACTTCGTCGGAAATGACACCGCAAACGTGAAATTCAGAAACTTCGCGAGCTTTTTCGAGAGCTTTGAGGTGCCCGTAATTGAAAAGGTCGCCAATCATGCATGAATAGGCTATTCTCATGTTGATCCGTTGATCTCCTAAACAGTAGACCTGAAAAAAATCGCTTTCGTATCTGTTGGCGGTAAAGACACGTCAGCATTTCAATGGGCGAAAATATTGGAGTTTATCAGACCACTTTGAAGATGATGATAAGTGATACGACATTGCCTCATCGGGGAGTCGGATTTCACAAGATCTAAGTCGCTTGCATCCAGAAGGATGCACCATATTGAGCGGAATTGTGGATGTGGCTGTAATAGGTCGAGTAAAGCGGGTTGAAGCGGCTAGAATTGGCCAAAAGGGCTGCCAACAAGTATTGCTCATTGTAAAAACGGCCTAATTTGTAATAGCCATCGATGTAATCGTAAGGCAGGTAAATGTCGTGGAAGTGTATCAGAACGCCGGTTTTTAGAAACGGCAGAATGTTTAGGAATATAAAGTTGGTATCGGACTTTCGGGTGGATACATGAGAAGTGTCGATAAAAAGGATGTCATTTCTGCCAAGCTGTCTTAATTGCGCGACCTCATCCGGATTTACTTCTTGAACCATTTTCTCAATCAGATTGATCTTACCTTTCCGGGCCAAATCAATCAGGAAATCGTTTGGAAAAGGCTCTATGGAAGATATCTCAGTACTGATGTGAAGCAATTCACAAAGAGCAGATGCGAAACAAGCTGAGAATCCAGAACCGATTTCAATGATTTTCCTTGGTTTAAAAGCATTTATAAATTGACCATATAATAATAGGTCTTGTTTTGTAA
This sequence comes from uncultured delta proteobacterium, assembly GCA_963716785.1. Lineage (GTDB taxonomy): Bacteria > Desulfobacterota > Desulfobacteria > Desulfobacterales > SpSt-501 > SpSt-501. Next base: position 101,059 of record CAVQUW010000044.1, read on the forward strand.
CCATCGGGTTTTTAATTATATGGTCTGAAATCAATTCTATTTTATGATTAAGTGAACTGTCGATCCAGTCTTCATCGAATTTGAAGTTGATTTCCATAATTTTGGTTCGCGAATAATCCGCATTCAAGTCAACCTCTCTCAGGTCCGGTATCGGCTCAAAATAGGATGTAGGTATTATGCTATACCCATATTCTTTTTGAAATTGTTGCAGGTTACTCGTACGCGCAGAATTGGAATACGCAAAATCCGACAATTTGACCTGGATGGGGACATCGGATTCGTGGTTGCCTCTTTCTTGCTTTTGTTTGCTGTAATTTTCTATAATACCCAGGTACCTTTCTTGCGAGTTGAGCCAGTCACTGCAAAGCACCATTTCACGCCATTCCGAATCCTTCAACAATTTGTTGTCGTAGTCGATTCTGCCTAAATAATAGTGCGCGGATGCTTCTTCGAGGTGCCACTTCGAATCCTTCAAAGCCTTTTTTATTGAATACTTCTTGATGCTATCAATAAAGCCTTTGCGGTGATTTTCTATTTGCCCCCTTAATTCATATTCTGAGAAGACCTTTTTTCTATATTGGGTGTAACTGTCACATCGGCCTTGCTGCTCGAGTCTGTTGTTCAGATACTTCTGCGTCATTCTTTCTTTGGAAATCAGATGATATGTCACCGCTTTGCCATTATAGGCAAAAGAATATCCGCGCTCCTTCAACTTAATATTCAATCCGGTTTCGTTGTCGCCGATCGCTATCCCGTTTACGATGTCCGGGTTGTACCCGCCGGCTTCGAAAAAAGCGTTTCGCCGGACCGCCTGGTGGCAGCTCCACACCCCGGGATCCTCGGTGTCGAAGCGGATGCCTTCTCCCTGATCATTCAATGATAAGTACCCGTTAAGACAATGGTGCAGAACCCATTCCGGCGGGGGTGCCTCCCATTTCGGCAGGACCCGGCCCGTGGCGGTACCGACCGTTTTCTCCTGACCGAACACCTGAACGATTTGTGTCAAAAGCTCCGGGTCGGCGACCATGTCATCGTCCGTGAAATAGAGAATTTCCCCGCGTGCACTTTTTGCCGCGGTGTTCCTGGCATTGTGAGCGCCGGCGCGCGCCTCCAAGATGTAGGTCAGCGGCACGGGAAACCGGTGTTTCCATTCGGCGACGGCGGCCCGGGTCGCATCCGATGAATTGTTGTCCGCGACCAGCACTTCATAACGCTCCTTGGGGTAGCTCTGGCGTGCCAAGCTTTCCAGAGTGATCCCGATCGTTTCATGACGATTTCTGGTCGGAATGATGACGGAAACCATGGGGAGGCCATTGAGCAACCGGGGGGGGCCGATTTTGACCTTTCGGAATTCTTTCGCATCGAAGCGGGAAGCACTCTCGATTCGGTCCAACCAGTCCTGAAATCCGGCCTTGCGGTCTGTGCGCGGCAAGGCTGCTAATTTCATGATCAGCACGCCGAGTCGTTCGCTGGCTTTGCCGTCGTTGCCTTCCAACGATATGTCCAGGTAAGAGTGCGCGAGCCTTCTCACCTCCGAACGCGACCGTCCCGCCCCGAGAGTGTCGACAACGGCCTGCACGAGGCCTTCCCGGGTGTCCGCGGTCTTGATGGCCTCGCACCCGAAATAGCTCGGCTCCGGCTCGCCATGCAACGTGAGGTAGACGACGGGTACGCCTTTCAAAAGCGACTCACCGATGGCCGAAGTGGAGTGTGAGACGACCACATCGGCGGCGGGCAGGATGTCCAGAAGCGCCGGGTTCGGGGACACTTGAAAATGAACGTCCGGGTCCCCTATCTCTTCGAAATACCGCTCCATTCCCTGGTAGCGCGCCCCGTGGTGAACCCGGTAGATGATTTGCAGCTTGGGAATGGAAGCCTTCAGGGACAGGATCGAGGCGGCGGTCGAAAACGTCGAGTGCCGCCACTCGTTCATATGCGACCAGCCGCTGCTGTCGCAGAAAATGCACACCGGTCTGTCCGGGTCGAGACCGAGTCGCTTTTTGACGGATCCCGCATCCTCTGTGGCGGCGATGATTCCTTCGTACCGGGTATTTCCGATGACCACAACACTGTCGTCACGGGCCGCCACCGCGGTATGGATCGCTTCTTTGGCACTGGTGCCCGAAACCCCGAAATATTCCGTGGCAAAAGTCAACCGCTGGGAATCGTTGTAGCCGTGAATCCCGTGGTCCACTGCGAGCGTGGGCACCCCGAGCGCTCTGGCCGGCAGCACATCGCATGTTTCAAAAGGATGGATGCAGAAATGGTTCAGGACCATGTCCGGTGAAAAAGCACGGACGATCGACTCGGAGCGCAGCAGCTCGACCACCGTTCCGGGCAGATCCAAAATCTGCTTGCAGAGAAAATCACTGACGAGAGAAGGGAAATAGGTTCCGAATCCGTCCGAAAAATACTCCTCCAGGGTTTTGCTGTTGTAAAGCTCCCGGGCGGCCTGCCCGCACTTACGCATCCATTCGGACCATGTCCTGTCGGCGCCGGCCACAGGCCAGTTGGCCTTGTCGAATACACAAACTCCTTTTTGCCGCAAAGCGTGCTTTTTGGCCGGCGCGACCTCTCCCCCGATCAACGCGATGCCGATCCTTGCCTTTTGACCGGCAAGGTTTTCGAGCACCGTGTCGAAATACTCAAGGTAGTAGTCCCCCCAGGCAAATATGAGTATTCTGGGACCGGTCAGTTGCGGTGGAAAATTAAATAGTCTTGCGTCCGCGACCGGCTGGAGAGTCGGCGGAGGGCAAAGCGAGACGCTTTTCCCGAAATCCTCGAATACGAGATGTTGCCCACGGCGGCCCCTGATAATGGATTTGAGCACTTCCCGCTCGACTCCGTTGCTGCCGGTGATGAAGGTAATCGGCTGACCGAGAAACGGGTTGGCTCTCTCGCCGAAAAGGACCGAGTCCGGCTTTTCGACCGCAAGCACCTGGTGCATGAAGCGGTGGGCCTGGATGATCTCCTGGAGTGCAAGCAGAAACAGGCTTTGGTGCATCTCCAAGAGCGGGTAGCCGGCGAAACATCGGATCGACTGGAGCGCGGCGCAGTCCGCCAGCGCGGCGAGTGTGTGCCACCCGCGGGCTTTTTCACGCGCCAAATTGTTGATCTCAAGCTTGTCGATGGCAAAGGCGATGTCCTCATAGGCCCTGTAGGGCGCATTCAACGACTCGGACAGACGCCTCCCATCGAAGGTCGGCGCCACCACGATAGTGTCATCGCCGATACGGTGGCTGTTCCGGAATGCCGTAAACCACTCCGAATCATTACCATCCAACACCAGACAAAGGCTTTTCATTCGTTTCGCCTGCGGTTGTCGAGAAACGTCACGGCCGGTGAGTGTCACTGCCGGGCCACCCGGGCCACTGCTTCCATGTGACCGGACAGCAGGTTGGCGGCGAGGAACTCCTGGAAGGCGGATCTCTGGCGCTCGCTTCCTTCCGCCAGCAGCCGCCTGATAAACCGATCCTGGTCCAGGTCGATTTTGCCCGACAGTAAGGCCTTGCGCACCAAGTCCACGTCCAGTTTCCCTGGTGTTCTGAGGCCGATCACCTCAAAGCCGCATTGTTCCAGAAGAAGACGAATCGACTCCGGGTTGAAATAGTTGAGATGCTCGAAGTTGTAGGTATCCGAACGGCCTCCGAGCATTTTCATATCGAACCCGCGCCCGTTCGGGCATGAAAGGTAAACGATGCCGTTTTCGCGCAAAAAGCTCCGGCAGCGCATCAGGAATCCGCGAGGGTCGAACAGATGCTCGACGACTTCGAAGGCGCAGACCACATCCACGGGGCCGAGCTCTTCCGGGGACACGTCCTCGACCATTTCTTCGATGATCCGGGTGCCGCGCTCCCTGCATCTTTCGGCCAGGAGCGGATTGGGCTCGATGCCGATGACATCGCCGAAGAAACCGCTCCCGGCGGCCTCCTCGCAGAAAATACCGAAAGCCGCCCCCACTTCCAGGATAACCGGCTTCGAGATCCGGGCGGCGGTGCAGGCTTCGATCACCCGGGCCACCCGCGGCCGGAAGAACTCTTCCCTCCGGATCTCCCGGGACGCCGGGAAGATGCATTCGATGAACAGCCTGTAGACACGCGACCGAGGGTAAAAGCCTTTTAACAGCTCCGGTGGCGGTCGAGGAGAAATATACGTCGTCCGGCAGTCGTCGCAAAGGCGGTATTGGAACCCGTCCTTCTCGAGCTGTGTCGTTCCTGATCCCCCCGCGCAGGCCGGGCATGGACTGTCCCTGAACTCATCGCGTCGGGACAGGAGCCATTCGCCATCGCTTTTGCCGGCGTCATTCAGATCGCGCTGAAGGTGATCGGGCCGTATTTCGTTTTCTGTAACCGATGCTCTCCCCATTGGGACAGTTCCCGTCATGCAACCAGGCCGACGCCGACCTGGAATCTCGGTGTCCATCGTTGAGACGTGTCCCGGCCAAACAGCTCCCGGTTCACGTGCAGGCCGACGACGCGCCAGAACTCATCCATCGATATCGCGACATAGCGGCAGAACTCATCGATGTAGCGGTCGTCGCACTTGCCGTCGAACTTTTCTACCAGCGGGATCGACTCCTCCCGGGTTCGGAGTCCGGCACGGATGTCGTAGCAGACCTCGTCGGTGACATAGCCGAACCCGAATTTGTACCACTTGAGCATTTGGCTGAGGATCTGCATGTTCGAGTCGATGTTGGTGAATGGAGTCAACGAACCGGTGAGTGCAGGGTCTTCGACAGTGCGACCCGACGAGCCCACGCGAGATGGCGAACTTCATGTTGTGTTGCCGGGAGAACTCGGGTTCATAGTAGTCGAGGTGGACTCCTCGGACATTTTTTCGAAGCTCCGCTTCGTCCGGATATTGATACCAGAACAGGTCCTCCAGCGTCACCCCGTCCTGGATCCAGTCCCCGGCGTTTCCGCCCGCCACCGTGACGTTGTGGCGACACCCCAGGGCATCGCCGTCCGCCTGGCGGGCGCCGGTCACCCCCAGGGTGAGGGCGATGTTTTCCCCATGGATGAAGAGCGGGATCCCGAATTTGACCGCCGTCTGGCAAGTGACCACGTGCAGGGGATATTCCGTCGGTTTGACCGGATGAAGCAGTTCGTAAAACGCCTTCTTGCAGCAGGCCGCCATCACCTTCGGATTCGGCCGGATGGACATCAGGTCGAACCCCTGGTTGCAGAGATTGTCAAGGTTACGCCGCCCCTCGTCCGTCATGTCGTCGGGAAAGTAGTTGACGAGCAGCGCACGAAGCCCGAGCTGCTCTTTGGCGTACAACGCCTGAAAATGACTATCTTTGCCGCCGCTGACGCCGATGATGCAGTCATAGGGGCCCTTTTTGTTCGCCTTGGCCCAGGCGGTAATCTCCTTCAACTCCCGCCTGCGAACGCTCCAGTCGATTTTCGGTTTAACTTCGAAGTGATAGACACAGGCGGAACAGACGCCATCTTCGCTGAATTCGATTCCGGGCCGGGTGTCAGGCTGAAGGCATTTGACGCAATACCGCATGATTCCATTCCTCCAATCTATCAAGGTTGACCGGGATTCCAGCCGAGGCAGTCGGCGCAAACCGGCTCATCGACCAGATTTCCGGTTTTCAGGCTTTGACGAAGCTTTTTTTCACGCTCCGATGACCAAAGATCCAGCAGTGTCGTGTCTTGAAGCGAGCCCAAACGGAGCCCTGCCCCCAAGGGCGAGCAGCAGGGAAACACATTGCCGTCCGCGTCGACGATCAAACGCTCGAACGGCTGAGAGCAGCGATTGAGCTGCGGCGGCATCGCGCCTTCGGCCTGCGGGTTCAGGGACCGGTCGTTCGGGGTGTGCGGCACGTAGCGCTGAAACGATACATAGTCCGCCTTGTCGGACCAGAACCGGGAGAATTCCTCAATTTCATCCAGGTTGTCTTTCAGCACCACAAAAGTCACTCGCAGCACCGGTAGCCGGCTGCCCGCCCGTCTCCTGATTTTCAGGAAACCGCGCACGTTGTTCACGACCCGGTCGAAATTCCCCCCGGTGCGGATACGGGCGTACGTTTCCGGCGTGGCCGCGTCGATGCTGACCGACAGACGCGTCAGTCCGGATTCGATCAAGCGCTCGGAAAGCCCCTCCGAGAGCAGCATGCCGTTGGTGTTGATGCGGGTGTCGAGCACACCGGCGGAATGCGCCATTTCAATTCGTTCCGGAATCAGCGGGTCCAGCAGCGGTTCGTTGTTGCCGTTGAGACACATTGAGGGGCACGCCCCGAGGCGCACTTCCTCCATGATCCTCGCGAACATATCCCGGCCCATCTTACGGCGGGGTCTCTTATTTTGAAGGCGGCGGAAGCACATTTGGCACTTCAAGTTGCAGCCGTCGACGGTCTCGACCTGCAGGAACAAAGGGAATTCCGGAAGCGAGTGGCCCAGCTCGGCCGCCTTCCAGCGCCGGCGATAGCCCTCAAACCGCGGGCCGAGGAGATCGATCAGGTAGTCGTCGATGTCACAACCGACGAAGGAGACGTCGCGTATCCGCCCGCTGCCGTCCCTGCGCTCATAATTTGCCGCTACTCGAGCCATTTGATCATCTCGAAGACCTCGGCGTATTTGACGCCGATTCGTTGCCCGGCATTGACGGCTTCATTGTGAAAGAAGTTGATCCAGGCGCCGCAGGTGCGCGAGACCTCGGTGGCGTGCGCCTCGATGGCCTTGCACTTCAGCTCCCAGGTGCCGCTGATGTCGACATAGAAGTTCCCGCGGAACTCCTTGTCGGAGTGGTACCAGTTGCTGCGGTACATCAGCATCCGCGGCACATGCCGGCAACTGTGCAGCGAGGCGCGCGCGACCGCCTGGTGATCGTGGTGGATGTCGCCCTTCCAGTGCGTGTAGACCAACTCGATGGCGTGCTTTTCCACCAGCGCGACGATTTCAATGTTGAGCGCCTCGCAGAACTCGATCGCAAACGTCGGAAAGCTCCCGTGGACGATGGTCGCGCCCAGGATGGCCATCGCGGCTTCGCCCTCTCTGCGAGCCGTATCGCCGTTACGGATCTCCTGGCGGTTGTACCCCGTGTAGCCCGAATTGCCGGCGACATAAGCGATTACCCGGTCGCCCTTTTGAACATGGCGGGCAATGGTCCCCCCGCAGCCCAACTCGATATCGTCGTAATGCGCGCCGATCGCCAGGATGTTCATGCCGCGTCACACTCTTTTCTCAGGATTTCGCGCGATCTTTCGACCCCGCAGTTGAACAGCAGATCGATGCCGCTGAGATACGGGATGAAGCCCGCATGCTGCTGTCGGTAGACCGGGTGTCGGAACTGCTGCCAGATCACCGTGATTCCGGCGTCCCGGAAGGGCTCGGGACGGAAATAGTCCCTGGCGCCGACACCCGACAGGTAGACCGTCGCCCCCACCTTGCGCAGAATGTCGACGATCAGCTCGTTGCTGCGCCCCGACGGCGAAAGCCGGCTGGCGTGAACTTCGGGCAATTCCAGGCCGAAGAGCGTCATCATCATGTGGATCGATGCCAGGTTGAAATCGATCATGCGCGCGCAGCGGTATGCGTAGAGCCGTTCCAGGTGCGGAAATATTTCGTCGAAAAATTCCGCCCCGGCATAGTTGTGTCGGATGAGGTTCAGGTGATCGGCCCGCCACCCGGTCTCTTCGCTCAGCCGGATCGAGTTGATGACCGCCTCCCTCGGAGCGCTGCGCACCGGGACGCTGATCCAGGCTTCACCCTTGGCCGTCTTGATCTTGTCCCTCCGGTGCCAGCTTCGGCTGCCGCGCACAAACTGGACGTTGTCGAGAATGACGAAAAGTTCGGCATGCAGCAGCCTGTGGAAGAAGCCGAGATAGGGAAGGAAATCCGGTTGGTGGACTACGACCGTCTTGGAACCGGCGCTACCCATGTAGGATCTCACGGCAGACCCGTCGGACGCCATCGGCCGGGATGCGGCACATGCCGGCGGCGCTCATACGGCTGATGTCATCCAGGGGAGCAAGCACCGCCGTTTCGTCGATCTCCGTCCGGTAGCCCGCGAAGCGCGCGCAGCCCAGCTCTTCGAGCCGCCGTCCCGTCACGACCTCGTGAGGCTCATTGGCGATGACGACCACGGGAAGCCCGGTCGACGCCGCTTCGAAAGCAGTGAGGCCGCCCCCGGTGACAGCCAGGTCGTGCCGCTCGAAGAGCGCGCCCATGTCGGCGACGTTCGAGCGCCATTCGAGGGTGGAGCCCGTCGCCAGGGATTCGAGCTCGACTCCGTGGGCGAACAGGGGCCCGGTGACCACCGTCGCGCGGCGTTTAGCCCCCAACAGAAAATCCGCCACCTTGAGCGTCACACCGTAGGTGTCGCTGCCGCCCATCGTCACCAGAAGACGTTCACAGGCGGTCCGCAGCCGCCGGTACCGTGCGAGGCCGGGATCGATCACCAGCCACTCCTCGCCCGTGAGCACCCGCCGCCCCTCGAAGCTTGTAGTTCCGGCACCCGCGAGCGCGCACACGTTGAGGTCGGCGAAACGGGCCCCTTGCCCCCGGTCGTCGAAGGTGGCCCGGCGGATGCCGAGCGATCGCACCGCCGCGCCGTGCGCGGCATCGGTGTCGAGGCGGTCGTCGACCCAAATGTCCACCGTGAGCCCGGAGGCCAGGGGTCGGACCCAGTCATGCCCGACCCCCACGGGCGCCACCCGGTATTCGAGCCCCGTCGAACTCAGCCGTTCCAGCGCGGGGGCGCAGTCGTTGACGAGGATCAGCGCCCGGTGCCCCAGGCGAACGAGCTCCCGCGCCAGTACCATGGCTCGGAACAGGTGCCCCGCACCGCGTTGATGGGAGGCTTCTATGCAGATCGCAACAACCACGCCACCGCCTCCTCGGTCGGCACCCACGGACGCTCCGCCGCGGTCACAATGCGGCAGGCGCGTTCGTAGTCATCCCGTGTGTCCACCGTGAGCCTCAACCCCGGTCGCCGCTTGGCAGGCGCAACATCGAGCTCCTTTATCCGAAACAACTTGGGGTTCTCGAGCACGTATTCGTTGACATGCTCCCGGTGATGCGCCGCGTGCCCCTCGCGATACACACGCGCAAGACAGGGCCAGGTGAACACCTCCGCCCCCACGCCGACCGGCAGGTGTGAAAACGAATGCGTGTAATCGCAGCCGGCGCGTGCATGGGCGTCCATCAGCCGGTTCAGCTCCTCTATGTCCGTGAACGGGTTGTCGGCCGTCAGGCGCACGATGTGCCGGTATCCGAACTTCAGGGCGCACTGGTGATAGCGTTCGAGCACGTCGTCTTCGCTGCCGCGGAAACAGGGCACCTTCTCCTCCTCGCAGAGCGCCGCCAGCGTGTCGTCCCGGGCATGGGTCGTGGTGGCCACGACCAGAGGAAGCTCGGGCAGCCCTTGCCGCAGCCGCCTCAGGATGAAAGCCAGCATCGGCATGCCGCCCAACGGCATCAGGGTCTTGCCGGGCAGACGCGTGGAACCGTTGCGTGCCTGGAGGATGGCGCCGGTCACGCACCGATCTCCTGGCTGCGGTTGAGATAGTTGGGAATGCGGACCACATGCCCGTGAATCGTGGCTGCTTCAGAGGCGTCCGTGCGGCGCGGCAGGTAACAGTGGCGGCACACCGGGACTTCCATGAATCCGCGCGGGCGCCGATGGATTTTGCGAATGCGTTGAAGCACGCTTCCGTGCCAGATTTCATGGATTGTCATCCGGCTCGCATCGCCGGGCGACGCGCTGCCCATTTCGTCATTGCTGCACAGAAGGGCCTTGCCGTCGGCGCCGACCAACACGCGCTGATAGAGCTGAGGGCAGATCAGCTCGTCGACATAGACAATATCCTCATCCTTGCCAAGGTAGTCGATCAACGGATTGAATGCCACCAGGTCCGAGTAGGGCGCAAACCTGTCGTAGAAGGCTTCCGGGTTCTCCCGGACCGCCGGCCACAGTGTCTGCACCTTGATCACCGGTCGTTCGCGGCCGAGGGTTTTTTTCAGGCGATGGACCGTTTGAATCGTCTCGAGGATCTTCTGAAACTTCTGAGGCCGTCTGATCCGCTCATAGGTGTCGTCCATGCCGTCGATTGAAAAGGTGATCCAATCCGCCCCGGCCTCCATCAACGCTTCGAAGAACTCCGCGCTCATCGTGCTGCCGTTCGTCAAGAACGACACTTCGGGGATCCCGCGCGACTTCGCGTAGCGCACGCACTCCACGAAATTCGGATGCAGGGTGGCTTCCCCCCTCAGGCTGAGCCGCACGGCCGGGACGAGTCCCGCGATTTCGTCGACGATTCTCCGGAAAAGCCGGTCGTCCATGTGGCCGCGACGTACGCGGGAACGGAACTCCTCGGTTCGCGTGAAGCACATGGGGCAGGAGATGTTGCAGGTCGAGGAAAGCTCGAGATCCACCTGCAGCGGGTAATCGCGAACTTTTTGGAGTCGGGGCAGCTCAGTCCACTCGCGCCGGTACCGTCGGTATTCTTCCTGCCAACCTTCGCCCCGGATCCGCTCGAAGCGCTCTTCGCGGAGCCGCGAATCCATCGAGTAATTGCCTTTGTTGATCGGCGTCGCACCCCGACGCTTCCGTTCTTCATCCACCGCAAGCCGCAGTCCGTCCTCGAGCCCGATCTTCGGCCGCCATCCGAATTCACGTTGGAGCAGGCTGATATCGGCGACCACGTCTGGGATTTCATTGCGGCGGGGGTCTTCGCTCGAGACCACCGGAAGACTGGTTCCGGCGGTCCTCTGGATGATCGCCACAAGTTCTTCCACGGAGGCCGATCTGCCGGAGCCGACGTTGAAGACCTTCAATCCGCCCTTTTCGGGAGAGGTCAGCAGCATCACATCGATCAGGTCCTCCACGTAGAGAAAATCGCGGCGGGGTCTCAAATCCTTCACCCGGATTTCATCCCCTTTGAACACCTGCTCCAGAACATGCGGGATGAGCATGTGCCCCGCCTGCCCTGAGCCGTAGATGTTGAAAGGCCGCAGGATGGTGCATGGTACCTGGAATTCGTGCGCATAGAAGCGGCACAGTTCCTCGGCCATGAATTTACTGTTCGCGTAGGGCGAGCGCCGCCGCAGCGGAGCGGTCTCATCTACAGGAAGGCGATCCGGGACGCCGTAAAGATAGCTGCTGACATAAGTCAAAGAACATCCCGCTTGCCGGCAAAACTCCAGCACGTTTTGAGTGCCCCGTGTGTTGACCTCGAAGTACAATGCCGGTTTATCCCAGCTCTCCGGCACAAATGACCTGCCGGCAAGGTGGAACACGCGGCAAACGCCCTTGGCCGCCAATACCGCCAGATTCTCCGCCCGGCACACGCCGCCGTTCTGCGAGCCGATCTCGAGCGTCGGGACATCGAGGTCGGCAAGGCGCCGGCACAGTCTTCGCCCGATAAACCCATTAGAGCCGGTGACGAGAACCGTTTCTTTGTTCGAAAACGTCTTCATGGCTCCAGATGCTCCCACGTCAAAGGCGTCTCCGCGGCAAGCCCTTTTTTCAGTCGGCGGCCGATGATCAGCGGCCACTCGTGCGGGGGCAAACCATTTCCGGGCCGCCGGATGTCTATCATCCCGTCAGTCAGGACAGTGCCTGCCTCCGCCTCTTGCATGAGTATGACACTTACGCGATTGGAGCAAAGATTTCTTCGCTCGCTCGCCGCCGGCTCCTTGCGGCCGCTGCCCAGCGCGGCGTGGATCTGCGTCGCCCCCTGGGTCAGCCGCCGGAATTCATCCTCATCCGAGGAGATGGCCCGGTCCGCTCCCGCCTGATTGCCTACGCACCAGAAATGTCTCTCGATCATATCCGCGCCCAGCGCCACTGCCGCCAGGGACACCGCGATTCCAGGGACATGGTCCGAAAACCCGACAGGCACACCGAAACGCTCGCGCATGGCCGACATTGCTCTCAGATTCTGCTCCTCCGCCAGTCCCGGGTAGTTGGAGACGCAGTGAAACAGGAGCAAATCCGTGTTGCCTTCCTCATGGATGGCCACAACGCTGCGCTCGACCTCCGCCATGGAACACATGCCGGTGGAAAGAAAAATGGGTTTACCGGTTCGCGCTACGGTGCGCAGCAAGGGAATGTGAGTGGCCAGGTCTGAACCGATCTTCCAAGCCGGCAGGTCCATTTCCAGCATGAAATCGACGTCGTGCATATGGCTGGGAGCGGAAAAGACGGTAATACCTCGCTGTTTGCAATATCGAACGATGAACCGCTGGAGCGCGGCCGGCGTCTGCGCCTCGCGGAAAACGTCATACTGCAGACGGGTGCCGACCGCCGCCATGTCGAAGCGGTTGGAACGCGTGGTGATCGTGGCGGCGTCGAAGGTTTGGAACTTGACCGCTTGCGCGCCGGCGCGCATCGCAGCGTCCACTATCCGTGCGGCTTGCGTCTCATCGGCGAAATTGCCGGCGATCTCCGCGATAAAAAAGCACGGATGACCTTTGCCTACGGGTGTGCCATCGACCATTACACTGTGATGCGCCATCTTGACCTCGCGCCGCACCGCCGACCTATTCCGTGCCCGATTCGCCGCCACGGGATCTGTTTTACGCACGACCGTGTTTAGGGTCTCTTCATCCGGGGTGGGCTATGGGAGCGGGATGGCACTGGGGGCGCGGTCCTCCCTGCGCGGACCGCACCAGGGAGGGGGGGCGACTCGCCCCTGCGCACCGGAGGCAGAAACCTTTCGCTGTCGTGCTCGAAAACCTCGATCGCCCGGTGATAGTCCTCCGGGCGGCCGATGTCCAACCAATATCCGGTATGGCGCCGGACGTGCACATCGATTTCCGTGTTGAGCATGTCCAGCATCAGCCGGTCGAAGCCGTAAGCGCATCCACGGGGGATCAGGTCGAGGACCGGCTTCGAAAGCATGTAGACCCCCATGCTGACCTCGTGGGTGGTCACCGGCTTTTCCTCAAAACCCACCAGATGCCGCGTGGTGCTCACGTGCAGGACTCCGTATTCCGAGGCTTGGGCGCGCTCGCAGGCGGAAATCGTGAACTGATAGCCGTCGTCGACATGCCGGTCGAAGAAATCCGCAAAATCCAGGTCCGTGAGCACATCCCCGTTCATGACCAGAAAATGCTCCGGCAGGGAGGGGATCAGCTTCAGGGGCCCCATGGTGCTGAGGGGCTCCTTCTCCAGGGAATAGTCGATGGTGACGCCCCACTTGCGGCCCGAGTTGAAATAGGACTTGATGATTTCTGCCTGGTGGTTGACCGCCAACGTGATGTGGTCGAAGCCGCTCTTGGCCAGCTGTCGCACCACTACTTCCAATATCGGGTAGTCGCCGATGGGCATCAGCGGCTTGGGAAGGACATGGGTGTAGGGGTACAACCGCGTACCCCGGCCGCCTGCCAGGATCACCGCGCGCCGGCCCGCGTCGGCACAGGAAGGCACGCCTGCGGGTTTTTGGGTTTCGATATGACCTGGTCTTCATGGCGCTGTTCTCACAGGTTGTAGATATCGGCCTTGTAGCGGGTCAGGTTCTCGGGGCGGCGGAACCAGGCGATGGTCTTCTCGAGGCCGGCGACCAGTGAGGTCCTGGGCACCCAGCCCGTCAGTCGCTCCAACTTTGAGTTCGTCCCCAGCAAGCGTTCCACTTCGCTGCCCTGGGGCCTCACGCGGACCGGATCGGCAACGATGCGGGCCTCGGGATCGATCTGCCGGCAGATCTCCCCGGCCAGCTCTGCCGATGGAGATTTCGACACCGGTAGCGATGTTGACCTGTTCCCCTTCGCACGCGGGCGCCTCGGCCAACCGGATCATGCCCTCTACGGTGTCGGCGATATGCACCAGGTCGCGGGTCGGGTGGAGGTTCCCCAGGCGAATGGTCCTTCGCCCCGCCAGAAGTTGAGTGATGACCGTGGGGACCACCGCCCGGGCGGATTGCCGGGCGCCATAGGTGTTGAAGGGCCGGACGACGGTGACGGGCACGCCATAGGCGCCGTGGAAGGCCAGCGCCATCTGGTCAGCGCCGATCTTGGTGGCGGCATAGGGCGACTGCCCCTGCAACGGGTGGCCCTCATCGATAGGCACGTATCGCGCCGTGCCATAAACCTCTGAAGTGGATGTCACCATCACCTTGGCGACCTGCCTCTCACGGGCCGCCTGAAGGACATTCAAGGTGCCCTGGACATTGGTGGCCACATAGGAGTCCGGGGACCGATAGCTGTAAGGGATGGCGATGAGCGCGGCCAGGTGGAAGATCGCACCGCAGCCGGAAGACGCCTCGCGCAGGCAGTGAACATCCCGGATGTCCCCCACCACCACTTCGATGCTCTCCCGGATCTCCGCGGGAACATCTTCCAGCCACCCCCATGAGTTCAATGAGTTGTAGAGCACGAGGGCGCGGACCGCGGCCCCGCGCCGGACCAGGCCCTCGACCAGATGGGAGCCGATGAAGCCGTCCGCGCCGGTGACAAGTACCTTTTCTCCATGAATTCTCATCTATTCACCGCGCTCCGGACTGATTGGGGCGGAGGCCTGCCGGGGAGGACCATTCTGAAGCTCTCCCGCCATGAAACGGCAGATCTCGAGCCTTACCAGGGCGGCAATCCGTTCCCCGAGGATCTCGATGGAAAGGTTCGACGGCAGTCTATCCGGATCGGTCCCGGAGAGTATTTTATTATGGATTTCCTCGAGGCTCAGGCCCTGCGCTTTCATATGGTTGATCCGTCTAATCACCGCGACCTGCTCGGTCGAGTACCTTCTCCGCCCCCCTTTGCTGCGCATCGGGGCAAGGAGATCACCAAACTTTTTCTCCCAAAAGCGCAGCGTCGATTTCGGAACGTCGCATTTTTGACTGATCTCTTGGATGGACAGCAGTTGGTTCAAGAGCTTCATCCTGTTGTTATCTGTGTGTTAGTAAAAATATTTCCGTGCGGTTGAAGCGGAGGGGGGGCTTGGCTGGATCCCGACATGGCTCCGCCCTCTGGATTACATCCCGGAAACCACCGACGATCATATAAAATCGAGCTGCTGATGGTTCAGTGCCACTCAGCCAGGCAAGCGTTTCGGAAAGCCTTCGAGGCTTTTGTCAATAACTTGCACTGCCGTGCGGACAGGCGAACTTTAACTTTCAGTTCAATTTAGCAATATGCATGCCACCAGCCGAATACACATATTTTATGTATTATTTCTGATAGCTAAGTATTTATTGAGATTATGATTGGTGCGACATGTCAAAGCGATGACGTTTAACTTCACGAACCGCCGCACAACCTTGACGGTGAAAAATAGGGTGTGATTATTGCCGCTTGTGAGGCGGGAACATCTGGACGGGGGGGTAATTTACCTATAGTTTTCCAGAAAACGGGCGATGTTCTTTAGCGAGACCCCGGTATAAATTGATGGAGCTCCGAAAGCCGTGGAAATATTTAACACTTCGATAACGGACGGCCTTTTCTCGGTGGCGAACCTGCAGGCGAGCGGACTGGAATCCCTCGCCAACGCGGCGCTGCAGCGCGGCATCGACCGCTACATGAATCGCGACTACGAGGGCGCGGCCAAGGAGTTCAAGCGCTCGATGGGGATCGGCCGCAACTCGGCCTATGCGGCCGACGCCGCCCTTTACCTGGCCATGAGCTACCTGAACCTCGACGACACGGACAACGCCGTCAAGGCCTATCAGAGCGCCGTCGAGATCGACCCCACCCGCGACGACATCCAGGTCAAGCTGGGGAACCTCTATTTTTCCCAGGAAAAGTACGAGGACGCCCGGGGCGCCTACGCCGAGGCGGTCCGGCTCAACCCGAGCATCATCAACCGCTATTCACTCGGCCAGGCCTATATCGAGCTTGGCCGTTATGCGGATGCCGAGAACCAGTTCAACGAAATCCAGCGCCTGGCGCCCCAGGAGGCCGGTGGTTATCTCGGCAAGGGGATGACGTTCAGCCGGCAGGGGCGCTTCGAGGAGGCGCTCGGGCAGTTCAAGCAGGCCATCGACCGCGACCCCGAACACTACGACAGCCTATGCGCAGATGGGGTATGCCTATGCGGACCTGGGCGACATGCAGGCCGCGCAGGAGATCGTGGACTTCCTGGAAAGCGTCGAGCAGACCGAGCAGGCCGACACGCTCAGCCGCTACATGTACAAGGTCGACCCGCCGAAGCTCGTGTTCGCGCACTCCTCGAGCACGTTCATGTTCTCGATGGGCAAGGGCGCCCCGCTGGTGGCGCTGAACAGCTATCTGATGAACGCCGATGCGAGCAAGACCTTCTCGATGACCTTGCAGTTCGACAAGGCGATGGACCGCGAGTCGGTGGAAAGCCCGGCCAACTGGCTGATCGGCCGCGCCGCCGGCCAGGGGCCGGGGCAATCCTACAACTTCGGCCTGCGGATCCCGTCAACGGAGGTGCGGATCAAATCGATCCCCGATTCCGTGGTCTACGATGCCGAAAAGCTGACGGCCACCGTCTATTTTTCACGATCAAACAGAATTCCGCCGCCAACGGCACCATCGACCCTTCCCACATCGAGTTCAAGTTCAGCGGCAAGGACATCTACGGCTTGCAGATGAACCCCAAATACGACCAGTTCTCCGGGTTCAACGGGGTCGCCTGAAAGGGGCAAGTGCATGGAGGTGTTGGCGGACCGATTCAAACACTCTAAAAAGACCGGCAGGGCCGGCAGGCCTTGGGGGGAGGGACGATTCAAAGGGTGCGCGGACACGCCTGAAAAATTGCTGGTAGCGCCGACGGAAGGGGTTTTCGTCGTGCAGAAAGGCGTGATCCGGCGCTGCAACCTGTTTTTGAGCGAGATGTGCGGCTACCGCCCGGAGGAAGTGACGGATACTTTGTTTGCCAGCTTCTTCGACGCCGCCGCCATTCCGACGGTCGAGTCCGCCGTGCGGAACGCGGCCGCCGGGAAGAGCCCGGCACAGCCGGAGGAGGCGCGGCTCGTCGCCAAGGACGGCCGCCGCATGACGGTCCGGTTGACGGCCCGGGCGTGCATCTTTTCCGGTCAGCCGGCCACCGTCGTCGTCCTGGCGGAGGCCCCCGCTGCGCTCCGGCCGGAACCCGAGACGGATTCTCCGGAGCAATGGTTTGCCTCTGAGGAAGAGGAGCTTCCGCTGTCGGTCGCCGTCGACGGCTGAAGACTCATTTTCCCCGCAGCCGCCCCAAAAGTCTTCTCGAGCTTGCGGTTGACCCCCGCGGTCGTCTCCGCCACCGCGCCCGGACGGTCCACGGCCCCGGCTGGCCCTGCGCACCGGCTGTCGGCCCGACCGCGATAAACCCCGCTTTAAGTGTAAATCACGTTGACCGGCAACGGCGGGTACTTCCACACGCCCGGCTTCGGAAGGATGTGCTGTTCGCCGACGGTCAGCCAGTTGAGATCCGGCTTGATGTCCCGCAGCTTCCCGTCCTCCGGGGGGCGCGCCGGCGTGGTCAGGGCGTAGGACACCTGAACGATGCACAGCCTTTCGTTGCCTTCCCGCGCCACGACGTAGTATTTCTTGACCTTGTGAGGCGACAGCCCGTTGGCCGCGGCGATCTGCTCGAGGTCGGTTTTCAGCAGCTTCATCAACACCAGTTTGCCGACCCCGCGCTCGCAGATGCGGAACAGCGCCCGCGAGGCGCTGCTGCTCACGTAGACCGTGGCGATGCCGGGCACCCGCCGCAGGTACTGGGCCGCCACCATGGCGGCCGTGCGCCGCCCGCCCGACATGACCGGCTGCCCGTAGTACTCGAACAGCTTCCGCTGCAGGTCCTCGGCGGGTTTCTCCCCCTTCTCGTAGAGATCCTTCGAGATGTAGCGCAGGTTGCGCGCCAGGTCCTCGGCGGCATCGTTGATCGGCCAGTCGATGCGCACGTGGAAGTGCGACAGGGCGTATCGGCTGCGGGGCTGGTTGAGGGGGTCCCGCTGAATCAACAAGGCATAATCCACCGGCAGCAGGGCGCGGATGAAGTTACGGAAGTGAACCGATTCCAGGTAACGGCAGCTGCGGTCGTAGTTTTGCTGCAGGGCCAGGTTTTGCATCCGCAGCAGGTTGGATTTCGTGGTGCGGTTGTCGTCGAAGAAGCGGATGTACTTCTTGTGTTCGGGCGGAACGGAGTCTTCGAGAAAGACCACCAGAAACGAGTTGTGGAGCTCGTACTCCTCGTCCGGAATGCGGGCCCGCGGTTTGAGCTCTCTTTTTTCTACAAACGGGTAGGGCTTTTCGCGGCCGGTGAAGTTCTGGTAGGAGTCGATCAAGGCGTACTGGATCAGGAGCTGATCGAGGTCGTCCCGCAGAAGCTCGTAGTAAGACCGCCTCAGTTTGTTGGCCAGACTCAGTTCTTCGCGATAGTGCCAGAAAGCCAATTGACGCTCCTCTCGGCATGGTCGGCGGCGGCGTACACCAACGCCTAGAAAACATAACACAGGGAAGAAAAGAGTTAAAGAGGCAATTCCCGGAGATCGCTGCTATTTCTTTTTGCGGTGGTTGAACCCCTCCATCCAGCGGTAGATGCTGTTGCGGCACAAAAAGGCAATCAGGGCGAAGAGCAGCGAGACGCTGGTGACCACCACGAAAAACATGTAGTCCTTGTCGAAGATCGATGCCCCCTGCAGGCTCAGCGCCAGGGTGCCGGGCGTTCGACCGACCGTGGAGATCACGAAAAAGAGCCGCGCGGGCATGGTGGTCAGCCCGAGAAACATGCACAGATAGTCCTTGGGAAAGCCGGGGATGAGAAACAACAGGAAAATGACGAGCACCCCCTTGTACCTGACCATCCGGTCGTATTTCTCAAACGTCTCCGCCCGCACCAGCCGGCGCACGAAGCGCTCGCCCAGGTAGTGCCCGATGCCGAAATTGAGCATGGACCCGGCGGTCAAGGCGATGGAGGACAACAGAAATCCCTGCCAGGCACCGAAGATATACCCGCCGATGAACCCGGTCACCTCCCCGGGGATGGGGGCGAACAGCACCTGACCCACCTGGAGCAGCATGAACACCAGCGTGGCGGCCCAACCCGCGGACCTGACGGTCGCCCGCACCCACTCACGGTCACCGAGAAGATCGTAATAGGACCACAGCCGATCCCAGATCCCGGAATTGAAAAACAACACGCCCACCAGCACCGAGGCCGCAAAAAGCACCACCACGATGAGGATCAGCGACCACCCCATGTGGGCACCCGAGGTCTCTTTTTTTTTCGGCATCCCCTCTCCCGCCACTCTCATCCGATTTCTCCGCACCCGTCCTCAACCCCTTCGATGCCGCAGGCGCCGCCAGAGGTCCGCCCAACGCCCGGGTCCGGCGTGACTGCGTCTGAGTCCCTTCAGCTCGGCCCAGCGCCCGAGGAAGCCGACGTGACCGGCGTGGTAGGCCCGCGCCAGACGCTCCTCACGCACCGCAAGGCCTTGTTCCCCGGCCACCGCGCGGCGCAGGCACTCGGTTTTCACACCGCACTCCAGGCACTCGGCCGGTGTGTGCCGCAGCCCGTCCCCACCCATGGGGAAAACGGTCTCGAGCCGACCATAACACTCCGGCCGGGATTTCGTTTCGTCGTCATTGCTCATGCGTTGTACCGGACCTGGCGGACGACGGTTCAACGGGCTCCCGAGGGACCGGAGCGCGCAGGTCGTACTCGGTGTTCATGCGGGCGATAAGCCCCTGGTCGGCAAAACTGTAGTAGCCGCCTTCGCCGATAATCAGGTGCTCATGCACCGTGATGCCCATCACGCGCCCTGCGAACACCAACTGTCGCGTCACTGCCACATCTTCAGCCGAGGGCCGGGGGTCCCCCGAGGGGTGGTTGTGGGCGAAGATGAGCGCGGCGGCATGGTGCCTGAGCGCCGCCGCAACCACTTCGCGCGGGTAGACGCTGCTGCCGGTCAATGTCCCTTCCGAGAGGGTCTGCACGTCGATCACGCGGTTCTTCGCAGTCCAGGAACACCGCCTTGAAGCACTCACGCGTCTTGTCCCGCATGGCGGCGGTCAAATAGTCGAAAAGCGCGGCCGAGTGGCTGAGGGCCTGCTTGTGCACCACCTTCTTTTCGAGGAGCCTTTTGGAGACGGACTTGACCAGTGTGACCCCGAACATGTTCTTCGGGCCGATCCCCGGGACCTCCATGAGCTCCTCGGCCGTGGCCTCGAGCACGCCCTGCAACGTCTTGAACCGGGCCAGCGCCGCCTTGGCGGCATCCTTGCAGTCCTTGCGCGGGGTGGCCAGCGTGAGCAGCAGTTCGATCACCTCGTAGTCGTGAAACCCCTCGAGCCCGGCACCCAGGAACCGCTGCCGGAGCCGTTCCCGGTGCCCTTCGCCTTTGTGTTTCGGTTTATCCGGGGTCGTCATAGGCGGGGTGTTTCGGTGTTGGCGAAAGAAGGTGGAGAATGGGATAGTAAGTTTAAAGTTTAAAGTTTAAAGTTTTGAGGAAAAAATTGCCTGATTTTCCGAGAATGAATGCAAAAAGCCTGCCGCAGCCAGCCGTTTGATGGGGAAGCCCAAGGCCCGAGTTCAAGGCACGCAAGTCCTGCCGCACGAGAAGTACTTCCTGTACACCGCAGTGACGGCGGGGCGAAGCGCAACGCAGAAATCGGGTCTTCGGCTGGCCCATCAGTCGTCGTCGAGCTCCGGCTTCAGATCCCGCGTCATCAGCTGGGTGACCGCCTCCCGGGGGGGCAGCCCCTCGTGGAGGATGCGGTAGACACCGTGGCTGATCGGCATCTCCACCCCCAGCTTGAGGGACAGGTTGTAGACGGATTGAGCGGTGCGCACGCCTTCGGCCACCATTCGCATTTCCGCGAGAATATCCGCGAGCCGGCGGCCCTTGGCGATTTCCCGGCCCAGGGTGTGGTTGCGGCTGAGATCGCCGGTGCAGGTCAGGATCAGATCGCCGTATCCGGCCAGGCCGGTGAACGTGCGCGGATTGGCGCCCAGCTGTTTGCCCAGCCGCCTGATTTCGGTCATGCCGCGGGTGATCAGCGCCGCCCGGGTGTTCAACCCGAGGCCGAGGCCGTCGACGATGCCCGCGGCGATGGCGATCACATTTTTGACCGACCCGCCCAGCTCGACCCCGATGGTGTCCTCGCTGGTGTAGACCCGGAAGTAGGGTGTCGCGAACACCTGCTGGACAAGGCCGGCCATGGAGCGGTCCCTGCAGGCTGCCGTCACGACCGCCGGCAGTCTCCGGGCCACCTCCACCGCGAAGCTGGGCCCCGAGAGGACCGCCAGTCGCTCCGGGCGCAGGCCCAGGGTTTCCCGCAGCACGCCGGTCATGGTCAGCAGGGTCTCGTTCTCGATGCCCTTGGAGGCGGACACCACCAGTGTCGCGGGCCCCAGGGCACCGGCCATCTGCAGACTGGTGGCGCGCATCACATGCGAGGGCACCACGACCACGACCAGGTCTTTGCCGGAAACCACGCGCTCCAGGTCGCAAGACGCCGAGAGCCCGGGGGCCAACGTGACCCCGGGCAGGTAAAACCGGTTCTCCCGTGCTTCGGCGATCTGCTCCGCGACCTCTTGCTCGAACACCCACAGGTCCACGGCAAACCCTTTGGCGGCCAGCAAATCGGCCAGGGCCGTCCCCCAGCTGCCCCCGCCGACCACCCCGATGCCGAAGCGGGCCGGATCGATCTCAGGCGGATTCCCCATCTTCTCCTGCGCTTTCACCGGATCGTTCCTCTTCATCATTTTCCGCGAGCCGCGCGGCGCCCACCACGCGCTCGCCGGCATCCACCCCGATGAGCGTCACCCCCTGGGTGTTGCGGCTGATGACGGAAATCTCCCGGATCGAGGTCCGGATGACCTTGCCGATGGTGGTCATCAGCATCACATCGTCTTCCTCGGCGACCACGAGAATGGCCACGACTTTCCCGTTGCGGGCGGTGGTCTTGATGGCGATGACGCCCTTGCCCCCGCGCCGGTGGACGGGATACTCGTCGATGGAGGTGCGCTTGCCGAAGCCGTTCTCGGTGACGGAAAACAGGGTTTGGCCGTGGCTGAGGACTTCCATGCCGACGATCTGGTCCCCCTTGCCGAGTTTCATGCCGCGCACCCCCCGGGAGACACGGCCCGCGGGGCGCACGTCGGATTCGTGGAAGCGGATGGCCTGACCGTCGGCCGAGCCCAGGAAGACGTTCATGGTGCCGTCGGTGATGTGGGCGGCGATCAGCTCGTCCCCGGGCATCAGGTTGATGGCGATGATGCCGCCGGCGCGCGGACGGCTGTAGGCCATGAGGTCGGTTTTCTTGACCAGACCGCCGCGGGTGGCCATCAGGACGTAATTCCCCGGCACGAACTCGGGCACGGCCAGCACGGTGGTCAGACGCTCGTGCTCCTCCAGGTTGAGAAGGTTGACCATGGCCTTGCCCAAACCGAGACGGCCGGCCTGGGGAATGTCGTAGACCTTGCACCAGTAAACCTTGCCGAGGTTGGTGAAAAAGAGGAAGTAGTGGTGGGTCGACGCCACGAAGAGCCGCTCGACGAAATCGTCCTCGCGGGTACCCATGGCGGTGATGCCTTTTCCGCCGCGGCGCTGGCTGCGGTAGAGGGTGATGGGGTTGCGCTTGATGTAGCCGCGGTTGGAGATGGTGACCACCATGTCCTCTTCGGCGATCATGTCCTCGAGGCAGATCTCCGGCGCCACGCCGACGATCTCCGTCAGACGGCGGTCGCCGTACTGCTCCTTGATCTCGGTCAGCTCCCCCTTGATGATGTCCAGGACCAGCCGCTCGCTCGCCAGGATCTCCCGATAGCGGGCAATGTCCTTGAGCACGCTCGCGTACTCCGCGACGATCTTGTCGCGCTCGAGACCGGTCAGCCGCTGCAGGCGCATGTCGAGGATCGCCTGGGCCTGGATCTCGGAGAGCGCAAAGGTCGTCATCAGCCCCTGGCGGGCTTCGGCCGGCGAGGCCGAACGCCGGATCAAAGCGACCACCTCGTCCAGGTGATCGAGGGCGATTTTGAGCCCTTCCAGGATGTGGGCCCGGGCCTCGGCCTTGGCGAGCTCGAAGCGGGTGCGCCGGATGACGATCTGCTTGCGGTGGATGATGAAGTGCTCGAGGATCTCCTTGAGGGTCAGGTACTCGGGCCGGTTGTTGACGATGGCGAGGAAGATGATCCCGAAGGTGGTCTCCATGCGGGTGCTCTTGAAGAGCTGGTTGATGACCACCTGCGTCCACCGCGTCCTTCTTCAGGCCCAGGGCGATCCGCATCCCCTCGCGGTCGGACTCGTCGCGGACATAGCGGATGCCCTCGATCTGCTTGTCGCGGACCAGCTCGGCGATTTTTTCGATGAGCCGGGCCTTGTTGATCTGGTACGGCAGCTCCGTGACGACGATGGTTTCCGCCTGGCCGCGCTTGTCCGTTTCGACCATCACCCGCGCCCGGATCCGGATGATCCCGCGGCCGGTGCGGTAGGCTTCGGCGATGCCGCCGGTGCCGTAAATGATCCCGCCCGTGGGAAAATCGGGGCCGGGAACGTGGGCCATCAGCTCCTCGCAGGTCACCTGAGGGTTGTCGATGAGGAGCTGCAGGGCATCGATCACCTCGGAGAGGTTGTGCGGCGGTATGTTGGTCGCCATGCCGACGGCGATGCCGGCCGAGCCGTTGATCAGCAGGTTCGGGACCTTCGAGGGCAGCACCTCGGGCTCGGTCAGGGACTCGTCGTAGTTGGGGATGAAATCGACCGTCTCCTTGTCCAGGTCGACCAGCATTTCGTGGGCCAGGCGCTGCATGCGGATCTCGGTGTACCGCATGGCGGCGGCGGGGTCGCCGTCGACGGAGCCGAAGTTGCCCTGGCCGTCGACCAGCGGGTAGCGCATGGAGAAGTCCTGGGCCATGCGCACGATGGTGTCGTACACGGCGGAATCGCCGTGCGGGTGATATTTACCGATCACGTCGCCGACGATGCGGGCCGACTTCTTGTAGGGCTTGTTCCAGTCGTTCTTGAGCTCGCTCATGGCGAAGAGCACGCGCCGATGGACCGGCTTCAGCCCGTCGCGCACATCCGGCAGCGCCCTGCCGATGATGACGCTCATGGCGTAGTCGAGATAGGACTTCTTCATCTCTTTTTCGATGCTGATTTCGGGCGCTTTTTCCATATGGACGGTCTCTGCTCCTGTCGGTCTTGACGACCGGTTGTCGGCCGAACCCCTGATGATTTATTATGAACCCATCAACTCTTTGCGCGGCAATAAAGTACGCCACCTCACCGCGCTCCCGGCCGGGAGCGCGGCGACGTGGCGGAACTGAAAGGGCGGGCGCAAGGGGTGCGCGTGCTTTGAGCTATCTGCTGACGAAGGCCCCGGCGGTCAGCAGAAGAATCACCTCATACATGAAGACCGCGGTCAGCGAATCGAAGTAGTGGTAGACGACACCGCCGCCGACAATGGCCGGCACCGCACAAAAGACCAGGATTCCGAGCTTACGGGCGACATCCATGGCGCCGATTCCTCCGCTTTGCTTGCATTCTGTCATCAGTTAGCAATGACGACCGCCAAAGTAAAGAAAAAACCCCGATCGGCCGGGATCCGGCCGGCCGCATCAGGCCTCGATGATCATCGCCATTCCCATGCCGCCGCCGATGCACATCGAGATGAGCCCGGTGCGGTATCCCTTGCGGCGCATGTGGTGCATGGCGGTGACCATCTGCCGGGCCCCGGTGCAGCCGATGGGGTGGCCCAGGGAGATGCCGCTGCCCAGTTCGTTCGGCCGGTCGTGCGCGAGACCGAGCTCGCGCATGCAGCCGATGGCCTGGGCCGCGAAGGCCTCGTTCAGCTCGATCAGGTCGATGTCGGCAAGGCTCATCCCGGCGGTCTTCAAGGCCTTGCGCACCGCCGGAACCGGCCCCAGGCCCATGTAGGCCGGGTCCAGACCGCCGGAGGCGAACGCCTTGATCTTCACAAAGGGCGTAAGCCCCAGCTCGCCGGCCTTCTCGGCGCTCATCAGAAGGACCGCGGCGGCCCCGTCGTTGATGCCGGAGGCGTTGCCGGCGGTGACCGTGCCGTCCTTTTTGAAGGCCGGCCTGAGCTTGCTCATCTTTTCCAGGTTGGTCTCCATGGGCCGCTCGTCGGTGTTGAAGACGATGTCGCCCTTGCGGTCCTTGATCACCACCGGCACGATTTCCTCGGCAAACAGACCGCCCTTGATGGCGGCCAGCGCCCGCGTGTGGCTCAACACGCTGAGCTCGTCCTGCTCGCGGCGGCTGATCTCGTACAAGGCGGCGATGTTCTCCGCGGTCACGCCCATGTGGTAGCCGTAAAAAATCTCGTACAGGCCGTCGAACACCATCAGGTCCAGGATCTCGCCCTTGCCGGTGATCTCCATGCGGTGGCCCCAGCGCGCCTTGGGCAGGGCCAGGGGGGCCTGGCTCATGTTTTCCATGCCCCCGGCCACCACCACGTCCGCCTGCCCGGTCATGACGGCCGATGCCCCCAGGGCAATGGCCTTGAGGCCCGAACCGCAGACCTTGTTGATGCTCAGGGCCGGGGTTTCCTTGCACAGACCGGCGGCGATGACCGCCTGCCGGGCGGGGTTTTGCCCCTGGCCGGCCTGCAGCACATTGCCCATGATGACCTCGTCCACGGCCACCGGCTTGGCGGCTTCGTCCCAGGCGCCGGCTTTCTGCTCCAGCTCGATCCGCCCCCGGTCCTTGAGCTTGTCCGGGGCGGCGTCCGCCATCGCCTGGCCGGGCACCGGTCGCAGCCCGGCCCGTTTGAGCGTTTCCCGGATCACCAAGGCACCCAGATCCACCACGGGGACATCCTTCAACCCGCCGCCGAAGGCGCCGATCGCCGTTCTCGCACCACCGACTACCACCACGTCTCTCATCTTGAACCCTCCTTCAGAGTCGCCACACGAGGCCTGTTCGCAAATCGCCACAGAGCGGTTCGCAATAGCTTCATAAAAGGATTATTCATAGCACAATCGAGCCGTCCGGGGTCAATGAGCTTCAGCTCTTCTTTTGCGCTCAGACCTCCTCATTTTCGATGTCCCGCCGAAGCCCGCGCCAGCGCTTCAGGCGCCCCGCGACGGTCTTTTCGTAGCCCCGCTCCGTCGGGTGGTAGAATACCCGGCCCTTGAGCCGCTCCGGCAGGTAATCCTGGGGCGCGTGGGCATCCTTGAAATCGTGGTCGTAGCGATAGCCCCGCCCGTAGCCGAGCTGTTTCATCAGGGCCGTGGGGGCGTTGCGGATGTGCAGCGGGACCGGCAGCGAACCGGTGGCGGCGACCACCTCCCGGGCTTCGCCATAGGCCGTGTAGATGCGGTTGCTCTTCGGGGCGGTCGCCAGGTACACGGCGGCCTGGGCCAGAGCCAGCTCCCCCTCCGGCGGTCCCAGAAACCGGAAGGCCTCCATGGCGTTCAGGGCCACCGCCAGGGCCGGTGGGTCGGCATTGCCGATGTCCTCGCTCGCGAAGCGCACCATGCGCCGGGCGATGTAGAACGGGTCCTCGCCGGCCGAGAGCATGCGGGCGAGCCAGTAGAGCGCGGCGTCCGGGTCGCTGCCCCTCAAGCTCTTGTGCAGGGCGGAAAT
Source organism: uncultured delta proteobacterium (assembly GCA_963716785.1). Taxonomy (GTDB): domain Bacteria; phylum Desulfobacterota; class Desulfobacteria; order Desulfobacterales; family SpSt-501; genus SpSt-501. Next base: position 127,502 of record CAVQUW010000044.1, read on the forward strand.
GAGGTTGAAGTGCGCTTCGCCCGCCTTGTCGTAGACCGGCGCCTTCGTCTGCAGGGCCTGTGCGACGAGTGGCGCGGGTGATGGTCCGCGGCCCGGCGCCACCGTCCTCCCCGGGCGCGGCCTGGGTCAGCGCCGCGGCGACTTCGAGCCCGTTCAGGGCCGCCCGGGCGTCCCCGTCCGCCACGCGCGCGAGAAACGCGAGCGCATCCGGGTCGATGGCGAGCGCCGTACCCCCGAGCCCGCTTCTCCGTGTCCGCGAGGGCCCGGGTGACGATGGCGGCGATCTCCTGCTCGGCGAGCATGCTCAAGGTCACCACCCGGCAGCGTGAGAGCAGCGGGGCGATGACCTCGAAGGATGGGTTTTCGGTGGTGGCGCCGATCAGCGTGATCAGACCGCTCTCGACGTGGTGCAGGAAGGCGTCCTGCTGGGCCTTGTTGAAGCGGTGGATCTCGTCGACGAAGAGGACCGTGCGCCGGCGGTGCAGGCGCAGCTGCTCGCGGGCCTCGGCGATCACGGCGCGGATCTCCTTGACCCCGGCGAGCACGGCCGAAAGGTGGATGAAGTGCGCACGCGTCTCAGCGGCGATGATGCGCGCGAGGGTGGTCTTTCCGCAACCCGGCGGGCCCCACAGGACCATGGAGAACACCCGGTCCTGATCCACCGCGTGGCGGATCAGGGCGCCTTCGTCCACAAGGTGCCGCTGGCCGACGAAATCGGCCAGAGTGCGCGGCCGCATGCGCTCCGCCAGGGGACGCCCGGAGTCGGCCGATTTTTGGGCGTGATAGTCGAAGAGGTCCATGGATTTTAGACCGGGTGCCGATCCAACCCCTCGTTGCTATTTTCGTCGCTCCCGCTGTCTCAGGACCAGGCGCAGCGGAACCCGGTCCAGGCCGGTCTGCTCGCGCAACTGGTTGACCAGGTAGCGCCGGTAGGAGAAGTGGACCGCATCCGGGTGGTTCACGAAAAAGAGAAAGGTCGGCGGCTTGGCGCCCACCTGGGTGGCATAGTAGAATTTTACCGGTCTTCCCCGGTGAAGGGGCGGGGGGGTCTTCGCGAGTGCCGTTTCAAGAATCCGGTTTAAAGGGCCGGTTCCAATCTCCTGTACATATTGGGAATAGATATCGTCTACCAGGCCGAAGATTTTTCCAACGCCCCGGCCGGTCAGGGCGGAGACGGTCAGGGCCGGGGCAAACCCCAAAAACTTCGCCTGCCGGCGCAGCTCGGCCAGCATGCGCTCCCGCGACACGCCGTTTTGCATGGCCAGATCCCACTTGTTGAGCACCAGCACGCACCCGCACCCCCGATCGTAGGCATAGCCGGCCACCGAGATGTCCTGCTCGGTGATGCCCTCGCCGGCGTCGAAGACGACCAGCGCCACGTCGCACCGCTCGAGGCTGCGCAGGGCCTTGATCACCGAAAATTTCTCCAGCTTCGCCGAGACCCGGCCCTTGCGGCGGATGCCGGCGGTGTCGATCAACCGGTAGGCCTTGTCCCCGCGGCGGCAGACCGTGTCGATGGCGTCGCGGGTGGTCCCGGGTTCCGGGCTGACCACCAGCCGCTGCTCCCCCAGGAGGCGGTTGATCAGCGATGATTTCCCGACGTTCGGCCGCCCGACCACGGCGAGCCCGGCCATCCCCGGCCGCCCCTCGGCCTCCGCCGCGGCTTCAGGATCGGGCAGGCTCCCCACCAGGGCGTCGAGGAAGTCATTCATCCCGTAGCGGTGTTCGGCCGAGACCGGGTGCAGCCCATCCAGCCCGAGACCATAAAACTCCGCCAGCTGAACCTCCTGCTCGGGTCCGTCGATCTTGTTGACCACGTACATCACCGGCTTGCGGACACTGCGCAGCCGATCGAGGATGTCGCGGTCAAAGGGGGAAAGACCGGTCTTGCCGTCGAGGACCAGCAGGATGAGGTCCGCCTCTTCAACCGCCTGTGAGATTTGAAAGCGGATTTCATCGGCGAACTCCTCGCCTTGGGTGAACCCCCCCGTGTCCACCACCCTGAAGGCGACCTCGTTCCATTCGGCGTCGCCGTAGTGCCGGTCCCGCGTCACCCCCGGCAAATTGTCCACCAGGGCATCCCGGCTGCGGGTGATCCGGTTAAAGAGAGTCGACTTCCCGACGTTGGGGCGGCCCGTGATGGCGACGATGGGTTTCATGGGATGGGGTGCCTGGTGTTTGGGTATTTGGGTGTTTCGCGTTCGGTGTTCGGTGCGTTGTGAACCGCAGGACATCAGCGACTCAAATCCTGGGGATCATATTAGGCGGAAAAAGCAAGTTCTTCAAGGGGGAAACCGGCACATCAACTACCCGGGGCCCTGCCGAGAAGCGATCGTGACCACCGGGACGCCTTCAGTGCAGGATTTGACTGAGAAACAGCCGGGTGCGTTCGTGCCGGGGGGCGGTGAAAAACTCCCCGGGAGGGGAGCCCTCCAGGATGCACCCATGGTCCATGAACAGGATTCGGTCGGCGACCCGGCGGGCAAACCCCATTTCGTGGGTGACCACGATCATGGTCATGCCTTCTTCGGCCACCTCGATCATCACATCGAGCACTTCCTGGCTCATCTCCGGGTCGATGGCCGAGGTGGGCTCGTCGAAGAGCATCACCCGGGGCGACATGCACAGACTGCGGGCAATGGCCGCCCGCTGCTGCTGGCCGCCCGACAGCTGCCCGGGGTACTTGTGGGCCTGGTCGGCGATATGCACCTTGTCGAGAAAGGCCACTGCGGTCCGCTCAGCGTCCCGCTTGGGAATCCCGCGCACCCAAATGGGACCGAGGGTGAGGTTTTCCAGGACGGTAAGGTGCGGAAAGAGGTTGAACTGTTGAAACACCATGCCGACCTCGGCCCTGATCTGTTCCATGTTGCGGGTGCTTCCGGACAGCTCGACGCAGTCGACGGTGATCCGTCCTTGCTGGTATTCCTCCAGACGATTGATACAGCGAATGAGAGTCGATTTGCCCGAGCCGGATGGACCGCAGACAACGATCCGTTCCTGCTTGGCGACCGTCAGGCTGATGCCCTTCAGCACATGCAGCTTCCCGTACCACTTGTGCACGTCGACCAGTTCGATCATCGGCTCGGGAGGGTGCGGACAGTCCGGGTTGTGCGTCGGCTGCATTCGCCTGCCAAAAAGTGGTTTCATAACATTTGGATCACGCCTGCGGGCAAGGTGCCGCCCGATTCGAGTGCGGGCCGCCCTTTTTAAGGTGGTGAGCATGACAAGAGGCCTGCAATCCCGTCATGGCGGGCCCCCCGGGGCGTCCGACGGGGGTTGTGAAACCACTTCTATCAGACCCCGCGCCCCTCTGGCAACACCCGGGTCTGCCGCGCAGCCCGAACGGGCACTTCACCCAAGTGCTGAGGGTGGCGCCGATTTGGGGGCCAAGCCTTTCTTTTTAATTGACAAAAGCGATGAAAACCTCTACGAAACCATACAAGTTCGGCGTCGCCTGACAATTCTCCGGTTTGATCGTCCGCAGGTGGAATCACAATTCGAACGGCAACGGGACTGCGACGGGACGAGCTTATCGTGAACGGTTGCCGAGAGCGGGGACGGGAGCGGATCTCATGGACGAGCAGGAACTGAGCGGGGAAAGCGGAAGCGGACAGGGCGGGCTCTGGGCCGGTGATTGGAGCGACCGCTCGGCGGTTGAAAGACGCTCCGGCCTGGACCAGCGTTCCACGGGCGGCGGCAAACGCCCGCCCAAGAAGAACCGCGAGCGCCGCAAGGACGACGGGGAGCGCCGAAGGACCGAGGAACGGCGCGAGGGGTGGCTGCGGGTCGACCAATGGCGCAGCGTTTCGGTCTTCGACGAAGTTACGGCACCGAAAGAGCGCTTCGACGCCTACGACCCGGGGACCCAATGTTGTAAAAATCGACGCTCCGGGCAGTAAACGCCCCCTTGAACTGCCGTGAAACCAGGTCCGCGTCACAGGTCAGCGGGGATGAGGAGGGATTGCGCATGCTGAACGTCGATAACACCGTTCTGATGGTGGTCGACCTCCAGGAGAAGCTCTCCCGCTCGATGCACGCCCGGGAGGAGTTGATCGCCAACGCCCGCAGAATCATCCAGGGTGCCCGCGTGCTCGGCGTGCCGGTCATTTGCACCGAGCAGAACCCGAAAGGCCTCGGCCCCACCGTGCCCGAGATCCGCGAACTTCTGCCGGACGTCACCCCGATCGGCAAGTTCCACTTCAGCTGCTGCGACAGCGCGGACTGCAAGCAGCAGCTGAAGCAGCTTGGACGCCGGTCCGTTCTGATCGCCGGCATCGAGACCCACATCTGTGTGTTTCAGACCGCCGCGGATCTCGTGTCGTCCGGCTTTCATGCCGAGGTGGTGGCGGATGCCTGCTCCTCCCGCACGCCCCAGAACAAGCTCATCGGCCTCGACAAGTGCCGCGCCGCCGGCGCGCTCGTCTCCAGCGTCGAAACCGCGCTGTTCGAACTGCTGAAAGCCGCCGAAGGCCCCCTGTTCAAAGAGATTCTGAACATCGTGAAATAGCGCACCGGGGGCTTCCGGCCCGGAAAACCCAAGAGACCCGGGGTGAGACGTCCGGCGGGCATGCGCCGTGCCCCGTCCGCCACCCGCCGTTTGGCAGGGGGAACCTGCCCCGCCCCACAGCCCACAGGTGGATTGCATGGCAAACCAAAAAGTTCTGGTCATCGGCGGCGGCATCGGCGGGTTGACGACGGCACTGGTGCTGGCGCGCTGCGGAATAGAGGTCGATGTGGTCGAACGGGACCCGTTCGTCGGCGGGCATGCGGCTCAATTTGCCTGCAAGGCGCTCGACGCCTGCGTCGCATGCGGTGCGTGTCTGGTCGAGGACGCCATCGAGGCGGCCACGGCCCACCCTTTGATCACCCTGCACACCTCCAGTGGGCTCGACTCCATCAGCCCCGGCCATCGATTCGCCTACCGCCTCCGCCGACCCGCGGTCCCCCCACCACCCGCCGCCCGCCTGTCCCACCGCGACGGATGCGTCCTCAAGAGCCCCTCCGCCGGTCGCCGACCAGGCGCTTTTTTCCGCGGAAGCCGATGCCGTGGTGCTGGCCACCGGCTTCCGCACATTCGACCCTTCGGACAAACCCTACGGCTACGGTCGCTATCCGAACGTGATCACCAACCTCGAGCTCGACCGCATGCTGCGGGCGGACGGGTGCGTCCGCCGGCCTTCCGACGGCACCGCACCCGGACGCATCGCCTTCATCCAGTGCGTGGGCAGCCGCGACGCCCATCTCGGTCATCTGTGGTGCTCCAAGTTCTGCTGCCCGGCGGCCCTGAGAGCCGCCCGGCTGATCAAGAAACCGTCGGCCGCCGACCGATATCACGATTTTCTATATCGACATCCAGAGGTTCGGCCGGGAGTTTGAAACCTTCTTCAAGGAATGCCGGCGGGAGGTCGGCTTTGTGCGTGCCATCCCGGCGGACGCCTTTCAGCTGGACGACGACGGGCTCAGACTCGCCTACCTGGACGAACCGTCGGGTCAGGCCCGCGAGGAGCAATTCGATCTGGTGGTGTTGTCGGTGGGCATGCTGCCGCCGGAGGGGGTCCGCAGGCGGCCGTGGATCTCGGGCTGCGGCTCGCCCCCAGTGGTTTCGCGACCGTGGGAGGAGAAGCGACGGCAGGGGTGTTCACGGCCGGGGCCATCCGCGGGCCGATGCGCATCGCGGAGACGGTTGCCGATGCGCACCACACCGCACGGCAGGTGCTCGCATTCCTCGGTCGGCCGGGCCGCGGTCTCGACCCGGCCCGGGGCCCGGCCCCGTCTCTCTCGCGCCGCTTGGTCGCGCCCGGTTCGACGCCTGAACGGAGAGACGGGTGAATCCGACGATGATTATTAAATCGGCAATTAACTTCGCCAACCCTCGTCATCCCGGCGGATCCCGGATCAAGTCCGGGGGAATCCGGAGAAATGCCGGATGCCGGATCAAGTCCGGCATGACGGCATTAGCCTATTAACCCGCCGGTTCAATAAATCGTACGAAGTCGTCAACGATCAAAGAGGAAGAAATGCCTGATCACAGGGTCTGTGTTTTCGGAAACGGCGCCTGCGCCTGGGACACCGCAAAAATGCTGGTCGCCGCCGGGGTTGAAGTGGTATTGGCGACCGGGGATGAGGCGGCCGATTGCGTCCCGGCGGCCGGGGCCCCGGCCCTCGAGGTCCTGACCGGGGTGAGCCTCAAATCCTGCCGCGGGGGGCTTGGCCGGTTCGAGCTGGCCTTTTCAGGCCCCGGCGCGGACATCCGCCGCACGGCAGAGGCGGTCGTCATCGCCGAGGAGGGGGAGCGCCGGCCCGAATTCACGGCGCACGGTCTGGTGCCGGCGGCAGGCATCGTTCCGATCTCCCAATTGAGAAGCGACCGGGGGAATCCCCCCACGGACCCTTCCCCCGGCAGTCACGTCGCCTTCCTCAACGGGCTGTTTACCGACACCCGGCCCCTGGTCGCCGGGGAGATGATGACCGCGGCCCTGAGGCTGCAGAGAGAACACGGCGCCAGGTGCACCTTCTTGACCCGTCATCTCAACGTGGCAGGGGACGGCCTGGAGGCGCTCTCCCGCGAGGCAAGAACCGCGGGAGTGCAGTTTTTCAAGTTCGACGCCACCCTGCCCCGCATCCTCCAAACCCCCGACGGCCGTGTGCAGCTGGCACTTCTTGGGATGCGCCCACGGGTGTCGCGTTCACCCTGGCCCCGGACCTGGTGGTGCTCGAGGATACGCCGATCCCGTCGGCCGCCGCAATCCGGCTCGCCCGTCTGTTCGAGCTCGAATCGGATTCCGGCGGCTTCCTCCAGGCGGACAACGTGCGCCGATTGACGGTATCGACCAACCGCCGCGGGGTATTCGTCGCCGGGGCGGCCCGCGATGCCGGCCTCGACGGCGCGGCCGAGGCCTCAAATGCCGTTCTCGAGGTCCTCGGGGCGCTCAACCTAGCCGAGATGGGGGACCCGCAGAACGCCGCCATCGACCCGGGAAGCTGCATCCGCTGCCTGACCTGCGTGCGGCTTTGCCCGCATCGGGCGGTGGTGCTCGACGGCCGGCCCCAGGTGTGGCCTGCCGCATGCGAGCGCTGCGGCATCTGCGCCGCGGAATGCCCGCGCGCCGCCATCCGCATCCCCGGTCTGGAGAGCGCACAGGTACAAAGCCTGGTGGCCGCGGACCGCCCCCCGGACATGGGGGGCGCCCCGCGGATCACGGCCTTCTGCTGCGGGCGTTCGGCGGCCCCCGCAGTCAAGGCGGCCCTGTGCGCGGGTCACCACTGGGATGCCTTCCTGAACATCATCGAGGTCCCCTGCGCGGGCAGCATCTGCGACGCAGTTCATCCTGTCCGCGCTCGGATCGGGGTCCGACGGGGTCCTGATCCTGACCTGCCACGACGACAATTGCCACTCGCGGCAAGGAAGCCGGCTGGCGCGGTCCCGGACCGTCCCGCTGGCCGAGTTTCTCGCCCGCAACGGCGGCGGCCGGCCCGAGCGGGTGATGTTCAGGACCCTGGCCGCCAACATGGCCACCGAGCTGGCCGCGGTCGTGACGGAGTTCAGCGCCGCCCTGCGCGGGCAGCGCGCTGACAGATATCGACCTGAAACCGTAAGAGAGGCCACCGATGACGACACCGAAAGACCTGGCCGCAATTCGATCCGAGACCTGCCGGAGCTGGCCCTATTCCCAGGACATCTGCATGACCTGCGGCATGTGCGCCAGCGTCTGCCCGGTGTCCGGGGTCGACGGGTTCGACCCGCGCAAGCTGGTCCGCATGGCCGCCCTGGGGCTTGAGCCGGAGCTGGTCGCCTCGCGCTGGCCCTGGATCTGCACCATGTGCGGCAAGTGCGAAAGCCTCTGTCCCATGGAGGTGCGGATCGCCGATGTGGTCCGCGGCATCCGTTCGTTGCGTGAACGAGGTCAAGTCCCCGGAATCCTTCATAAAGGAGTCGAAGCGGCCCTTCAGACCGGGAACAACCTCAGACTGCCGGAAGAGGATTTCCGCTTCATTCTGGAGGATGTCGCCGAGGAGATCAGGGAAGAACCGGGCTTTGAAGACCTGCAGGTCCGGGTCAACCGCAAGGGCGCACGCATTCTGACCACGATCCACAACAAGCTCGTCAATACCCACACCGAAGACTTGAAGCACTGGTGGAAGATCTTCCATGCCGCCGGCGAAGACTGGACCGTCGCCTCCGAGAACTGGGAGGGAACCAGTTGGGGCTACTTCACGGGCGACGATGACGCCATGCGCACCATGGCCGGCCGGATCCTCAGTCAGATGGAGGATCTTGCCATCGACACCCTGATGTGGCCGGAGTGAGGCCACGCCTATCTGGCGACCCGGTCCGGGTTCGCTAAACACTTTCCGCAAGCGCTGCAGAAGTACCGCTTCGTCACGGTCTTCGATCTGCTGATCGAATACATCCGGCAGGGCCGAATCAAGGTCGACCGCACCCGTGTCCCTCAATTGGCCACCTACCATGACCCCTGCAACTACGGCCGCAAAGCCCAAATGCGATTCGGCCACGGGTTCTTCGAGGAGCCGCGCTGGATCCTGGACCAGTGCCTGGAGCGCTGGGTGGACCTCTACCCCAACCGCCTGCACCAGACTTGCTGCGGCGGAGGCGGGGGCACCCTGGTGACCGGGTACAACGACGAGCGCATCCACTACGGCCGGCGCAAGATGGAGCAGATCAAGGCCGTCGGGGCGCAAATGGTCGTGGTGCCCTGCCACAGCTGCCACGGACAGCTGGAGAACATCAAAAACCATTACGGCATGGAGTACCTGGAGGTCAAATACCTCTGGGAACTGGTGGCGGACTGTCTGGTCCTCGATTGACTAAGAAGATTAAAGATCCGGCCGGGAGGTGCCGAATAGTGTTATTGAGCTTTGCTCGGCTTCACAGTTCACACCGGGCTCGAAAATAAATGATGCCCGGACGCGGGGGTTCTTGACAGGACCGAGTCCCGGAAATCTGGACATGACACAGAACGAACACATCCATCTGGAAAATACGGCGATCTTCGAGGAAGGGGTCCCGATTCGGGTTGAAAACCAGCACCCTTATCTGGTCATCCTGTCGGGCACCAACAAGGGCAACCGTTACAAGCTCAGGCGCGGGGTCATGAGCATCGGGCGATCGGCCGACGCCGACGTGTGCATCAATGACAACCGCATTTCGCGACTGCACTGCATCATCGAGTGGATGGGCGAAACGATCACGATCGAAGACAAGGACTCGACCAACGGGGTCTTTATCGATTCCCTACGGGTGCGGCGTGCCATCCTCTCGCCCGGCGTCACCTTTCAGCTGGGTCAATTGCTGATGAAGATCGAGTTCAAGAGCGAGGATGAAATCCGCTTCGAGGAGAGCCTTCTCTACCGCGCCACGTTCGACAGCATGACCGGGATATTCAACCGCCACCATTTCGTTAAAATCGCGGCGATGGAGCTGGCCTACGCCAGCCGGCACGAACTTCCCGTCGGCATCATCATGGCGGACATCGACAATTTCAAATGGGTCAACGACACCTACGGCCACCAGCTGGGGGACCTGGTACTGGCCAAGTTCGCCAATATCATCATCGAAAACAAGCGCGCCGAAGACCTGGTGGCGCGCTACGGCGGCGACGAGTTCGTGATTTTGCCGCGCAGCGAAGTCGCCCATGGCGCCATGCACGGCTTCTGCGAGCGCATTCGCAGCGCGGTGGAGCACTCCAAGTTCATCTTCGGCGCCTCACCCATCCACATCACGGTTTCGATCGGTTTTCATCTGCAGAAGTCGAGTGCCCCCGATGCTGAATCCATCCTGGCCGAGCTGATCCGTCATGCGGACCAGGCGCTTTACCTTGCGAAAAAAAACGGCAAAAACCGAGTGGAATGCGCAGATCCCCATTGAGCGTGTTCGGCCGAAAAACCGCAAAGACCGCTACCCCGTCCACATCCCGCAGACCGGAAAGCCCCAAAACTGAAATGCCTATCTCTTCTGACCGATGACGGCCGCCCCGATGGCCCCGGTGACCTGAGCTTGCGGCAGGACCTCGACCCGGAAACCGATCCTCTTTTCCAGCGCCCGGACCACTCCCGCATTCCGTGAGACCCCCCCGGTCATCATCACCGGGGCGCTCAGCCCCACACGGCCGGCCATGGCCACCACCCGTGAGGCGATGGCTTCGTGGATGCCGGCGATGATGTTCTCGCGCCCTTCCCCCTGCGCGATGAGAGAAATCACCTCCGACTCGGCGAACACCGTGCAAAGATTTGAAATCTTAGAAGGTTTAACAGCCCTCAGGGAAAACTCCCCGAAGCGCTCCAGATCGACCTCCAGGGCCCGGGCCATGACTTCGAGAAACCGGCCCGTCCCGGCCGCGCACTTGTCGTTCATGGCGAAGTCCCGGACCTGGCCGTCGGCATCCAAGGCGATGGCCTTGCTGTCCTGGCCGCCGATGTCGATGACCGAGCGCACGGTCGGGTGCAGAAAATGGGCGCCGGCGGCATGACAGGTGATTTCAGTGACCGTGCGGTCGGCGAACCCGACCCGGTTGCGGCCGTAACCGGTGGCGACGATGGACGAAAGGTCCGGGCGGCCGATGGCGAGCTCGGCCAGCAATTCCTCAAACACCAGCCGTCCGGCCCTTTCGGCGTTGTAGCCGGTGACCATGATCCGGTCGCCGATCAACACGCCGTCCTTAACGACGGCGGCCTTGGCCGTGATCGAACCGATGTCGATTCCTGCTGAGATCATAGATGTTTTAAAGATAAAAGTTTAAAGTTTTAAATTAAAGATTAAAGGTTAAGGATATGGGGCCGGCGCGGGTAATGGTTGCTGGGGGAGGCCGGTCGACCCGCAGGCTAGGACGGGCTTTAGTGGAAACTACGGCAATTGTCAATTCGTTGGCGCCGGTGCGGGCACATGATTTTGCTTGACTGCGATACGCGTACAGCTTTAATGTAGCTATGGCAATCACGCCCACCCTGAAACGCTGCGACGCGCTCGACGCAGCGCTGGCTTGACAACGAGGAGGCACGACGACGTGGCTGATGAAATGAACCGGGACCGCAACCCACCGGACGACAGCAGCGCATCGCCGCAGGATGCCGAGCCCAACCCGAGCCAGGCCCTGAGCAACAGCAGGGTCAAATTCGAAATCTTCGGCGAAGAGATGATCGAAAAGAAAGTGAAGGCCAGCGGCAACAGCGGCAGGGTCTACCTGCCGCCGGACTGGGTCGGGCACAAGGTCAAAATCATCCGCATCGATTAGATCGCCACCGGGGGCAACGACGTGAACAGCATTCGGGTCAGGAAATTGGAAAAAGAGGACGCCGGCCAGATCAGCAGGATCTATGCGGCCATCACGCGCAAACCGGTCAGCGACGATTTCAAACGGGTCGTCGCCGAGCATGCCGGCCGGGAAGACGGCGCCAGTTTTGTGGCCGAGATCGACGGCGAAATCGTCGGCTTCATGATCAGTTATACCCTCACGGCAGGGTTCGGAATGGCGAAAAGCGCCTGGATCGCGACTCTGGGGGTCAGCCCGGGGCACATGGGCCAAGGTATCGGTGCCGCTCTGGCGGAGCAGACCTTCAACTGCTACCGCACGCTCGGCATCGAGAACGTGTACACCTCGGTGCGGTGGGACTCGACCGACCTGCTCTCCTTTTTCAAGACGCTCGGCTTCGACCGCAGCAACTTCATCAACCTGTTGAAGGTGCTGAAGTAAACGGCGGCAGCAGGAAAATCAGGCTGAAGGCATTTAGGCCACAGCAAAAGGAAGAAGGCTGCCCGCCACCGGTGGTCTCGTGGTCTCCTCCGACCGGGTCTAGAACAGGTCATCCAGCGTATCGTCTCCGCGCGGCATCTCCCCGTGCTCCTGGAGATAAACCTGCAGCAGTTCGCTCTCGCGCTTGGAGTACATTGGGTGCTCCTCGAATTCAAACCACATCGCCTGCGGGTGGTCCTCCAGGGCGGCCAGCAGGTCCCGGCGCAGGTTGGCGGTCCCCTTGATCGAGACCACCCTGAGCCCGGCGTCCCGCAACTGGAACACTCCCTCGCTGTCCGGCACCGGCCGGACATGCGCGGCATCGAAAGGCAGGACTCTTGCGGGCGGGGCCGGGTTGCGGCGCAGCTGCAGGCGCAGGTCGCACTGCAGGCACCGCCGGGCTTCCGGCACCGCCTGTGCGTCGCCGAACCCGAGGCGGATCTCCTCAAAGCCCTGCCGCCGCATGGACGGCTCGCGCTCCGGAACCGCCTGCCGTTTCCAGGCGGCAAACCCCTCATCGCGACCGAGCCGGGGCTCCGGAGCGCCTCGGGCGAAAAGAACGGCATCGATCACCCCGTCACCGCCCAGGGCCTTGTCGATCGACCCCGCGGCCCTGCGGCCGGCGGCAATGGCGTGGATGACGGTTCCCGGCCCACCGGCAACGTCGCCGCCGGCATAGACCCACGGCACGCTCGTCCCGCAGGTGTCGGAGTCGACCACGATCAAGCCCTTCTCGACCCGGATCGGGCTGTCCGGCCCTAAAAACGACAGGTCGGTGGTCTGGCCTGCGGCGAGGATGATCTGGTCGGCGCGGATGCACTCCCGGCCCTCACCGAACCGGGGGCGGAAATCGCCTTTCTCGTCGAGAACGCAAGTGCATTCCACCAGGTCCAGCCCGTTGATGCGACCGTTCTCGCTTAGGATCCGCTCCGGCCCCCAGGAGGAAAGAAGCCTAACGCCCTCGGCCACCGCCCTCCCGATCTCCCCGGCGCCGGCCGGCATGGCGTCCGCGGACTCCAGGCAGGCCAGGGAGACATTCTGCGCACCGCAGCGCAGGGCGGTGAGGGCCGCATCCACTGCGACGTTTCCGCCGCCGATCACCACCACATGGCCCTTGAGGGCGAAGCGCCCCTCCCGGGCCACCCGGCGCAGGAAGTCGACCCCCCAGAGCACGTCGGGCAGGTGGCAGCCCTCCAGCGGGACCCTGCGGCTGAGCTGGGCGCCGACCCCCAGGAAGACCGCCTCGAAACCGTCCTTTTTCAGGCCCTCCAGGGTGAAGTCCCTGCCCAGGGTCAGGCCCGGGCGGAACTCCACCCCTGACGCCCAGATGGCCTGCACCTCCCGGTCGAGGATCCGGCGCGGCAGCCGGTAATCGGGGATGCCGTAACGCAGCATGCCGCCTGCCCGGCTCTGCGCTTCGAACACGGTGACGGCGTGGCCTTTTTGGCGCAGATAGAATGCGGCCGTCAACCCGGCCGGCCCGGCCCCCACCACGGCCGCCTTTTTGCCCGACTCCGGGGTCCTGGACCCGGCCGATTTCCAGGTCTCCGGCGCCCCGTCCGCGGCATAGCGTTTCAGGGCGCAGATGGCGATGGGCTCGTTCAGCCGGCCGCGGCGGCAAGCCTCCTCGCAGGGATGGGTGCAGACACGTCCCAGGACCCCGGGGAAGGGGACCTTCTCGCGGATGACGGCGTGGGCCTCTTCCCGTCTACCCTGGGCCACCAGTCGCACGTAGCCCGGCACGTCGATCCCGGCCGGGCAGACCGCGCGGCAGGGCACCAGGTCCTCTTCCCAGCCCCCGGCGCGGCCCCCCTTGTCGGTCAGGGCGCCGGTGGGGCACACCGCGACACAGGCCGTGCAGAACTTGCACCCGGAGGCCGCGAAACTCTCGGCCAGGGTCCCGATCTGGACCTGGCCGCCGGCGTCGACCACGAAACCGAGGGCCTCGATCCCCCGCAGGTCGCGGCAGGCACGCACGCAGCGGGTGCAGCCGATGCACAGGTTGGCGTCGTGCTCGAAGAGCGGGTGGTCCTTGAGGACCGCAAAGCCGGTGGGGACCCACCTGGGGGCCGCGGGCGGAATGCCCACGGCGCCGGCGACGCGCTGCAGCTCGCAGTGCCCGAACCGCGGGCAACAGCGTTCGCTCTCCGGCACATTCGATGAACACTGGCTTCGGCTGCAGCCCCCCTGCTGGGCGCAGGTCAGGCAGGCATGCGGGTGGCGTGCGAGGATCGGCACCAGCCTTTTCCTGCCGCGCCGCACGCACGGTCGCGCTGCCGGTCACGACCGCCATCCCCTCTGCGATCGGCGTGTCGCAGGCACTGACCAGATCAGCCCGGCCTTCGACTTCGACCGCACAGATGCCGCAGCCCTGCCCGGGCTCGCCGGGCCGCGCGTTTTCAATCCTGCGCGACCCGTGGAAAACCGCCGCCACCGCGGCGCTGCCCCTGGCCGGCGGCAGGTCCGGGTGGTGGCAGAGCACGGGGATATAAATGCCCGCCGCGCGCCGCCGCCTCCAGAATGGTGGCCCCCGCCGGCACCGCGATCTTGCGCCCGTCGATTGAGACCCTGATCACAGTCATCGCAGAGCTACCTGGCAGAAGTCGGAATTCGGAAGGCGGAGGGCGGAGGGCGGAAAAAAACATCGCCTGCCGGAGACAGCCTTTTCTTTGTTTCTCCCCCTATTCCGCCTTCTTTGATCCATCTTCCGTATTCCGACTTCCGAATTCCGAACTCATTTATTCCGCCTTCCGCCTTCCGCCTTCCGAATTCCTTTTTTCCCCTTCAAGCACATGGCGTGGGCGAAAAGCGCCGCCCCGGCCGCGCCGGCAATCTGGGGGTCCCAGGGGGTCGTCATGCGCTCGATGCCGATCATCTTCATCAACCGGTCCATGATCCCGCGGTTCTTCGCCATGCCGCCGGTGACGGCGAACCCGGGGGTGACGCCGATACGCTCGAGCAGGGCGTGGATGCGCTCGGCCATGGTCTTGCAGTAAGCCGCCAGCACTTGCTCCTTGGTCCAGCCCCGGCGCAAGAGGCCGATCGCCTCCGTCTTGGCGTAGACGACGCAGGTGCCCGACACCGCCTCGGGCTCATCGCCCGGGAACTCGAAGGAGCGGTCGCCGACCTCGGTAATGGGCACCCCGAGCAGGTCCGCGAAGACTTCCATGCCCCGGCCGGTGCCGGCTGCACACTTGTCGTTCATGAGGAAGTTGGTGACCTTGCCCTTCTCGTCGCAATGGATGGCCTTGATGTCCTGACCGCCGACGTCGAGCACCGTGCGGGCCTCCGGCCCGTAGATGAAATTGGCACCGCGGGCGTGGCAGGCGATCTCGGTCAGGCTGCGGTCGGCGAAGGGCACGTTGACCCGGCCGTAGCCGGTGCCGATGCAGTAGTCGCAGCGGTCATCCGGCATGTCGCCCAGGGCCTCGAGCGCGAACCGGTAGGCGTTCTGCGCGCTGATCGCGCTGTCGAAGCCGGTGCGCAGGTTGCCGAAGGCCAGGGGCTGCCCGTCGGCCATGATAAAGGCCTGAACGCTGACGGAACCGACATCGACACCGACCGTGATGAACCTGGCCCGCTTCCAGTCGATTTCGGGGTCTCTCCAGTTGGACTCGGTCCACCGCCAGAATTCCGGCTTCTTTTCCTCAGTCATCGGCGTCCTCCTCCCGCGGGCGACGGGCGGCAGAGGCCCGGTCCGCCCACCGCATGCGTGGACCGGGCTATTCGGCCCCATCGGCCGCGCAGAGGGCCGCGCCGACCGCGGCCACGAACTCGGGGTTTTCGGGCACCTGGATCTTTTCCAGGTTGAGCAGCCGGGCCATGGCGCGCGTGACACCGGGGTTGTGCCCCAGCCCACCGGTCAGGACCACTTCCTCGTTGACGCCGATACGCCGGAGCATGGAGACGATGCGGCCGGCGACGGCATCGTGGATGGCCTTGCTGATCTCCGGTTTGGGGGTCTGCGTGTGGATCAGGCCGACCACCTCGGACTCGGCGAAAACGACGCACTGGGCATTCATCGGGATTTCCGCGTCCGTCTGCAGGCAAAGCGGCCCCATCTCCTCGACGGGCACATCCAGCGCCCGCGCCATGGCTTCGATGAAGGCCCCGGCGCCGGCCGCGCACTTCTCGTTGACGGCGAAGTCGAGGATGTTGCCCTGCTCGTCGAGCTTGGCCGCCCGGCCCTCTTCGGCGCCCACGTCGGCCACCGTGCGGGCCTTGGGGAAAAAGAAACGGGCGCCCCTGGCCATGGCCTCGATCTCGTCGATGGTGTCGTCGGCAATCGTGACGGCGCCGCGACCCGACCCGGTTCCGAGGATCCTACGGATCTCGCTACGGTCGATGCCGGCCTGCGCGACGGCCGCGGCAAGCGACGCCTCCGCGGCCTGCCCCGGGTCGAAGCCGGTCGGCGCCCTGCCCCTGCCGATGACCCCGGCGTCCTTCACAATGACGGTTTTGGTCTCCTTGGCGCCGCAATCGATTCCCGCGGTAATCATGCAAGCCTCCCCAACCCGGCCGCCTGGCGGGCAGAGTTGGTCCTTGGGGTTCCCCCCTGTGATGTCGAGCCGAAAATATTGTTTGCCTGCCGGGCCCCTGCCATGTTCCTTTTTAAAAGCCCGGGTCGGGGTCAGTCGGAAAAGGAAAGGCCTTCGAACAAGACCCCGGAGCCGGCCCGTACGGCAGCGGCCATTTCCAGCACACAGGCGGGGCGGACCCCGCCGCTCCAGCGCGGGTATCCGCCGCGCCAGACGTACTCGAGCAAGGCCTGGAAACCGGCCCGGTCGAAGCGATAGTCCCCGAGCGTCACCTCAGCGGGCTCGGTGGATACCAGGACCCGCATGACCTGCGTCCGGGCATAGCCGGCGATCAGCTCGGCCATCACCGCCCGGGTCCGCCCGCCCTCCGGGTTCTGACGGAACCCGTCGGGTGAGTCCGGAAAGGGGAAACGGCGGTACACCGCACCGATGAACCCCGTGTAGCGCAGGCCGTGAATGGCCCCCATGAGGTCCCCGATGCGTCGCGGGTCGTCGATCACAAAGGCCGGCAACGATAATGCGGAGGCCTCTTCGGACCCGGCCATGGCGACGACAAGGCCGCAGAATTCGGGTGCAAAGAAAAAACAGCGATCGAGCAGAAGCATGTCCGACTCGATGTTGAAAAAGCCGAAGGCGACGGTGCCGTGGCTCAGTGATTCGAATGATAGAGGCATTTTTTGAAGTCGGAAGGGGGAAGGCGGAATTCGGAAAACCAGAAAAACCCGCCCGCCTCGATCAAGTCATTTCCCTCCCATCTTCCTCCTTCCGCAGTATTTTATTCCGCCTTCCGCCTTCTTTTCCATCTTCCGAATTCCGAACTCCGAATTCCGACTTCATTTATTCCGCCTTCCGAATTCCGACTTCCGAATTCCGACCTTCAACCGTTTTTCATAAAAAACCGCCAGCGGCAGGTCAAACCGTCGCGGCGGGGGCCCGGCGGGGCGAAGAGGCATTGGGTTTCGATGCCGGGTCGATCGCGCGCGCGAAGCAGTCGAACTCGCGGCGGTGCATCTCGCGGCAGTCGTATTGCGCAAGCCCGCGTCGGGTGCGCGCCTCCTGGGTCGGGCAGGAGGGCACGGATATGAAGACTTCCGCGGGCGTTTCCTCGATGCGGTAGTCGACCAGGATGCACCACGGCCAGAACCGCAGCGCCCGGACAAAGCCCTTGAGGCCTTTTTCGCGGATGGCATAGCGCCGGACCAGGTCTTTGGCCGCCATGGCGGGGATCCGGCCCCATACCTTCTCGTTGAGACGGTCGGCCGCGGGCTCCCCGTACTGCTCGGCGATGTCTAGATACCAGAAGGAATCCATCACCCGGTAGTGCCATAGTAAAAACTGGATGTACTGCCTGAGATCGTGCTCGTCCATCGACTCGAAGACGTCGAGATTCATACCGGTCCGCCTCCTTTCACCGTTGCTTTTCTTTCGTGCGGCCGCTCGAGCCGCAGAAACCGGGACACCAGGGCGCCGCAGAGGATCATCCCTCCCACCAGGGCGATCCCCAGTCCGAAGGAGCGGGCATCCCCGGCCACGCCGATCAGGGTCGGCACGGCCCCCCCGCCGATCAGGAATGCCATCGGGGTCGTGAATGAAACGGCGATGTTGCGCGCCCTGGGGGGCACGACCATCCCCAGCGCGGCAAAACCGGCCGGAAAGAAGCACACCGCCACCATCGGCTGGAGCAAGACCGCATAGGGCACCCAGCGGGTCGGGGCCAGCCCCAGGGCCAGGGTAAAAATCCCGGTCATCAGAAACACGACGATCAGGGTGCGCCGGGGGCCGACCCGATCGGTCACCCAGCCGCCGACCAGGGCCATGAACACACCGATCAGGCGAGAGGAGGCCACGATGGTGTTGGCAAAATCCCGGTCGAGCCCGTGTTCGCTCACCAGGAACAGGGGCAGCATCGTGTAGATGCCGAACGTGCTGCTGATGCCGAGGCTGAAGAGAAGTACCATCAGCCAAAAGGAGGGCTCGGCGGCCAAAACCTTGAGGGAGCCGAAGTTCGGGGCCTCGCCGGCGAAATCCCCCACACGGCTGTGACGCACGAACACCAAAGGGAGCAACACGGCGGCAATTCCGAGCGCCACCAGTGCGCTGCGCCACGAAAACCAGACCAGGACCGCTTCGGCGAACAGGGGCGCCAGCACGAAACTCAAATTCGGGGCCAGTTCGTGCACCGCCACCGCCTTGCCCCAGTGCCCGCGGCCGACGAAGTCGGTGAGGGTGGCGATCCCGCAGGGCAGATAGAGACCGGCCGCCAGGCCAAGCAGCAGCAGACCGCCGCGGATGGCCCACAGGCTGCTGCTGGCGGCGGTCATCATCAGGGCGACACCGACCGCGAGGCTGGAGAGCACGATGGTGCCCCGATGTTTCAGCCGGGCGGAGACGAAGCCGGAGCCCATCAGGCTCACGAAATAACCCATTGAAATCGTGAAGAACAGGGATCCCGCCGCCGAGTGCGAGATCCCGAGCTCCTGCTCGATGGCCGGCATCAGGGGTGCCTGGATGATGCGGCCGATGAAGTTCAGGAAGAAAATCGAGGTGAGCAGCAGGAGCGGCCCGACATAGGCGCGAAAGGGCCCCGACCGAGACCCGGTCTCATCGGCAGGGTTCCCGTCGGGGGGGCGCGCTTCCATGGCGCCGCCCCTCACCGCGCCTCCGGGGGCGACTCACCGGGGGTCGAACGGCCCGCCGCGGACTGGGCGCGGGAGCGGACGGCGATGAGCTCCGCGACAATGCTGACGGCGATCTCCTCAGGGGTCTCAGCGCCGATATCCAGCCCGATGGGGGAGTGCACCTTCCCCAGTCGATCCTCCCCGACCCCCTCCTCGGCCAGCGAGCGGTAGATCATGTCGCGCTTGCGGCGGCTGCCGATCATGCCGATGTAGGCGGGTTCGGTCTTCAGGATCATCCGCAGCACGTCCCGGTCGTGGATGTGCCCGCGGGTGACGATGGCGACATAGGCGGTGGGTGTGATGCGGATGCGCTCGAAGGCCTCGGGGAACGGGCAGGTCAGGATCTCGTCGGCGGCGGGGAAGCGTCCGGGATTGGCGAAATCCTCACGATCGTCGATCACGCACACCCGGAACCCGGCCATGCGGGCCAGGGGCGCCAGGAAGGTGGAGATGTGCCCTGCCCCGAACACATAGAGCACGGCCTCGGGCTCTACGGGCTCGACGAATACGAAGGGCCCCCCCCGCAGCTCGTCGAGCGGCGCCAGCAGAGGTCGACGGAGGTGATTCCAGCGCCCCGGATCGACGGGGCCGCCGGTCAACGCACCGCTGACAGCGCCGTCCTCGGCCACGAGAACCCGCCCGGCGCTCTCGGCCCCGGCCGCAACGGGTGAGATCAGCGTTCCGCGCCGCCCCTGGGCCACCAGACGGGCGGCGGCGCCGAACACCGATCTGGAAACGGGATCCGCGGGGTCGATGCGTTCAAGGTGCACATCCACCAGGCCGCCGCAGAGCATTTCGCTGGCCGCCACTTCCTTGCCGGAGAGACGGAAGTTCAGGATATCGGCCGTGCCCGTGCCGATGACTTCTTTTGCCTTCTGGAGCACCTGGAATTCGAGCGCGCCGCCGCCGATGGTGCCGGCGATGGACCCGTCCGCGCGCAGAAGCATCTTGGCGCCGACCGAGCGTGGTGCCGAACCGGCCTGCCGGATGATCCGGGCGAGCACGACCGGTTCGCCCGCGGCGATCAGTCGATCGATTTCAGCAAAAATGTGGACCATATGCCCCCTCTCATGCGTTCAGATCGTGGACGGCCGCCACCGGGGAAGCGGCCAGGAGCCGGCCGCAGACGACACGTTCGAGGCCGCCGCGGGGGCCTTTGCGCAAGATCGCCGCGACCTGCAGGGCGGCAGCGACGCGCTCCGGCGTGTCGGCCTGGTTGAGGAAGACAAGCCTCCGGCAGCCCGCGGGCGCCCCCTTCACGCCCCCCTGGGGGTGGCCGAGCACGGCGGCCACCGCGGCCGCGTCAATCGGTTCACCCGGCGCCAGGCCGCTCAGACGCGCAAAAACCTCGGGGCGAAACACGTGGTCACCTGCCAGCGGCCGGCCGACGGCAGCCAGGCCGGCGACGACCACCATCCACCCGGTGGTGCCGGGGATCACGGGCTCATGGGCCGCCGGCGCCTTCAGGGACCGCCCGGCGGCCCCGTCGGCCTCCACGATGACCCAGCGGAACACCCCCGCCGCGGCGAGCCGGTCGATGACGCCGGGGGCGAACCCGACCAGCTTTTGCGAGTCGTCACCCACGCCGGCGGCCGCCGTGAGGTGCCGCTCGGCCCCCGGCAGGGTTTTGGCCCGCTCGAGCACCTCATCGGCACCTTCGGCCAGGAGCACCCTGCGGGACTGGTCGTACCGCGGCCTGAAGATCCGCGTGGTGGTCGTGGTCAGGACCCTCTCGCCCGCCGCGGCGAGCTCGGCCGCCAGGCGGAACATGAGGCTCGTCTTGCCCCCGGCGCCCACCAGGCTGATCACCCCGCCGCCGGCCAGCATCAAGGCGTCTTGCAGAACACCCATCGTCGAACACGCACCAGGTCCATAACGCGCCCCCATTCCGGACACGTTCAGCGTTCAACACCCCGGCTCACAAGTTGTACACCCTCAGGATCGCCTCCAGCACCGACCCGGCGATGGCGCGGGCTTTCTCCGAAATCGTGAAGCAGTGGCCGACCGCGCCGCGCGGGTCGATATCGCCCAGCTTGAGACCCGGCGCAACGCGGGTGCCCGACCGAATCAGGCCGCGCAGCACCCCGTCGACCCCGCCGACGACCGCGGCGTCGCCGACATGGCCGACGGCCTCCCCTGAGCGCACCTGCTCCCCGATGCGGCGCACCGGCCGGAACTCGCCCGCCGCCGGCGACCGCAGCACACGCGTCTGCGTGTGGCCCCCGACCGCACCGGGGACGCCCGTGTTCGGCTCGGCCGAACCCAAGGTGATGATGCGCCCCAGGTCGTGGCCCCGGTTGGTTTCAATGACGAGGTGCACATCCTCTCCCGCGACGAACCCCGGGCCGAGCCCGATCACCAGGGGGGCGTCCGTGCGCCGGGTCCCCAGGTTGGACTTGGCCAGGATGGCGTCCACCACCACGTCCGGCCGGATCTGCGGAAGGGTTCGCCACTCGGGGTCGGCGATGACGGCGATGCCCCCCTTGCCCCAGATGCGGGGGGTATCTTCGACTTGCTCCGCCTTGAACGCCGTGACCCCCTCGACCGTCTGGGAACCGTCGTAGAGCGCCTCGCAGAAAGAGACCTTGCGCCGCACCGCGAGCGGCGCGGCGGTCTCCAACATGAAGATGGTGCGGATGTTCGCCATGTAGAGCCGCCAGGCGACGGCGCTCGCCATTTCGCCCGCGCCCTTGATTCCGATGACGAGCTCAGTGAGTTTCACAGACCCCCTTTACTTCGGCGAAGAAGCACTCTTCGCGCGAACCCTCGAACCCCTTTCATCGCCTCGAAGCCTGAACCCGCCGGAATCGGCCGGCGGGCGGCCTATTTCCCGAACGGGCAGACCGGAAACCGGCACACCGCGCAGTTCAGGCACAACCCGCCGTGGCCCATGGCGGCAATCTCATCGCGAGTGACGGGATCGCCGGCCAGGACCCGCGGCAGGATCAGGTCGAAAATCGTGGAGGTGTGGTAGTAGACGCAGGCCGGCAACCCCAGAATCGTGGCCGAGCCCAGGAGCGCAAGCAGGAACATGGCGCCCGGGAGGATCGGCGACCCGTAGGCCACCAGGCGCGCGCCGCTGTGGAGGACCCCCTGGCGGGTCACGTCGTCCGGGTCGACGGAAAGCCCGCCGGTGGTGACGATGAGCTCGCAGCCCAGGTCGGCGAGCTCGGACACCGCGGCGGCGATCATCCGGGGGTCGTCGGGGGTCAGGATTTTCCTGACCACGCTCGCCCCGTAGCCGCGGATCTTGTCGCCGACATACTTGTCGAACTCGTCCCTGATGAGGCCGTTGAAGAGCTCCGAGCCGGTCACGACGGCCCCCACCTTGAGCGCCCGAAACGGCAGGACCTCCACCACCGGGCCTGCCTTGGCGGCCATGCGCTCGAGCCGCGCGATGGTCGCCACGCGCGTGGTCAGCGGAATGATCCGGGTCGCGGCCACGATCTGGTCGCGGCGGCAGGGGAAGTTGTTCTTGAGCGTCGAGAGGATCACGTCCTCGAGTCTGTTGATCTTGAGCAGGGCCGGGGCATTGACCTTGAGGAGCCCGTCGGTCCGGCTGATGATGCTCGACTTGCCCTCGGAGGGTTCGGTCCAGCGCAGCCCGGAGCCGCAGACCGCCGCGGCGATGCGCAGAGCGGCGTCGTCCTCGTGCAGGCGCGATTTGGAGAGACTGAGCACATAAAGGTGCCGCTTGCCGAGCTTGAGCAACTCGGGAATGTCCTCCTCGCGCACGACGTGGCCTTTTTTGAAGCCGACCCCCTTGGATTTCCCGGGGACGATCCGGGTGATGTCGTGGGCCAGAACGCTGCCCACTGCTTTTTCAACGCCGATCTTTCGCATGGCTCGTCATGCTTTCGTCTGGTCGCTGTCGTGAAGCGCGACGACCTCCTCGCGCATGAAATCCCGTTTCGACCGCCCGGCCGGGCGGTCGTAGCCTTCGATCCATTGGCGGACCCGCTCCCGCCCGTAAGCGGCTTCCCAGGCGGCGACGATCGCCGGAACCGGGATGTCGGCAAAAGAGCCGTGGTCCCGCACGTACTCCATGAACCGCCGGCGGTCTTCGCTGAAGGCGTGGAAAATAGAATCCGCGCGCCCGTCGAATTCCAAAGGGGTCACGCGGTGCCGGCGGCAGAGCTCGAGATTGAAGGCGGGTGTCGCCTTGACCCACCGGCCGTCGAGAAAAAATTCCGTAAACCCGTGGAACACGAAGAGGTCCGAACCCAGGAATTCGAGCAGCTGCCGGGTGGCCAGGTGGTTGCGCACGTCGGCAAACCCGACGCGGGTGGGGATCCCGCAGGCCCTCCCCAGCGCGCAGAGCAGCGTGGCCTTGCCGATGCAAAAGGCCCGGCCTTTCTCAAGCACCCCGCTCGCGCGGTAGTGCTCCGGCCGGTGGAAGGGCAGGTAGGGATCGTACCAGACGACGTCCCGCACCGCATAGTAGAGCCTGACGGCCTGGGCGACCGGATCGGGTCCCGCGTCCCGCACCGCCGCCCGGGCATGAGCCACGATGCGCGGGTGGTCGGAGTCGATAATCGCCGTGGGCGCCAGGTAGTGGTCGCGCCCGGATTCAGTGTTGCCGCGCTGTGTCATCCCGCACCCAAAACCGCCAGACCCCCGTGCCGGGCGGCGGCGCGGCAGCCCCGTCGAATGTCTTTCACTTGAACCCTCGACCCCTTGCCCCCTTGGCCACTTTTCCTTGAGCTCCGGCATGCAATCGCCCGCGAGAGCCTTGATCCCGCTGGTCGTTTGAGCCAGCACGGATGGATTCCTCGATAGCCAATCCAGGCGATGACTTTGTAATGAGCCCGAGTTCAAGGCGCGCAAGTCCTGCCGAGTGAGGCGTACTATCGGTACGCCGCAACGAGCGCGGGATGAAGCGCAACGCCGAAATCGGGTTGAGTACAAAGTCATCATTAACGATGGACATCGGCCCCCTTGCGCACTTATAATCACCACCGACCCGATTACCAGCTTTTAAGACGGTGGTCCAGCCCATGCAACCTGAAACCCCCAAAACACCGGTGGCCGGCATCATCCTGGCGGCCGGCGAATCGCGGCGGTTCGGAGGGCCGAAGCAACTGGCCCCGTTCGGCGGCCGCTGTCTGCTGGAGTGGGTGCTGGACGCGGCCCTCGGCTCCGACCTGGACCGGGTGGTCCTGGTGCTCGGCCGGGACCATGCCGCCATCATGGCGGCACTTGGCGCCGGGGGGCGCCATGCCAAGCTGGAAGTGGTGATCAACCCGGAGACCCGGGCCGGGCAGAGCACCTCAGTGCGGGCCGGCCTGCTCAAGGTGAGCGCGCGGTACCCGGCCGTGGTGTTCCTGCTGGCCGACCAGCCGCTGGTCGATGCGCGGCTCATCAACCGGCTGATCGCCGGCCTGCGCGGCACCCGGAAGAACATCTGCGTCCCGGTCCACCGCGGCCGGCGCGGCAACCCCGCCGCGTTCACCCGTCTTTTCTACCCCCAGCTGCTCGGGGTTTCCGGCGACAAGGGCGCCCGGGAGCTCATCGCCGCCCACCCGGAGGAGGTCCTGGCCGTCGAGATAGAGGACGCTTCCCAGTTCGCGGACATCGACACGCCGGCCGACCTCGCCCGGCTCACCGCTCTGCGCTTCGGCCCGCCGCAGGGTCCTTAAGGCCCCTCGCCGCCCGACCCAGGGCCCGTCTTCCCGATTATTGTCTCACCCGGGGATTGGGAAATACGCTTTCGACCCTTCGCGCCGATCTCAGCGGGGGGCATGCCGGCAAGGTTGTTTTTTCACTTGAACC
This sequence comes from uncultured delta proteobacterium, assembly GCA_963716785.1. Classification (GTDB taxonomy): domain Bacteria; phylum Desulfobacterota; class Desulfobacteria; order Desulfobacterales; family SpSt-501; genus SpSt-501. The sequence goes on from CAVQUW010000044.1 coordinate 152,237, forward strand.
CTTGACCCCTCGGCCCCTTGAACCCTTTTCTCCTTCACTTCACCAGGCTCGGCACGTAGGTGACGATTTCCGGAAAAATGGTCAGGATGACCATGCTGACGCTGCAGGCCGTGAGATAGTACATGACGCTGCGGTAGATCGTCCCCATGGGGATTTCGGGCGCCATGGCCTTGACGACGTAGATGTTGACCCCGACCGGCGGGGTGATGGCGCCCATCGTGGTCACCATGGTCAGCATGATCGAGTACCAGATCGGGTCGAAACCCACGGCGATCCCCAGGGGAAAGAAGATCGGGATGGTGAGCACCAGAAACCCGAGCGAATCCATGAAGCAGCCGCCGACCAGGTAGATCATCAGGATGATCACCAGGATCACGTAGGGCGACACCGGAAGCCCGGCGGCGAAATCGGCGATCTCGAACGGCAGTCGCGTCACCGCCAGGAAGCGGCCGAAGATGATGGCACCGGCCACCATCATGTAGACCATGCAGGCGATCTTCAGGGTCTCTCTGAAGGAGCGCAGGATCCCGTTCCAGCTGAGCCGGCCCGTGACCAGCGCGGTCAGCAGCGTGAAGAACACGCCCACGGCGCCGGCCTCGGTGGGGGTGAAGATCCCGATGTAGAGCCCGCCGATCACGAACAGGAAAATCGACACGGCCTCGATGATGCCCCGCAGCGATTTCAGGCGCTCGGCCATCCCGACCTTGGGGCCGGCCGGGCCGTAGTGCGGGTAGACCCGGCAGACGACGACGATGGTCAGCACGAACAGCCCGCCCAGCAGCAGCGCCGGCAGGATGCCGCCCAGAAAGAGCTTGGCGATGCTCTGCTCGGTCTGCAGCCCGATGATCACCATCACGACGCTCGGCGGCATGACCGTGCCGAGCGTTCCGCCGGTGGCGATGGTGCCGCTGCTGAGGCGCGGGTCGTAATTGTACTTCTTCATCTGCGGCAGGGCCACGGCGCCCATGGTGGCGGTGGTGGCGGTGTTCGAGCCGCAGATCGAGGCAAACAGCTCATCGGCGCCGATGGTGGCGATGGCGAGCCCCCCGCGCCAGTGCCCCACCCACTTGTAGGCCGCGTCGTAGAGCCGCTCGGCGATCCCGGCGTTGAAGGCCACGTAGCCCATCAGGATGAAGAGCGGGATCACCGTGAAGCCGTATTTGGAGAACGTGTTCCACAGATCCGCGCCGATCATGTTCACCGCGGCGGGTACCGACACGACGTAGGCAAAACCGCAGAAGCCCACGACCCCCATGGAAAGCCCCACGGGCATGCCCAGGACGAAGAGCACGAACAACAGCGCGAAAATCCCGACGACACCGACAGCGGCCAGGTCCATCTTACTTGTCTCCGTTGCGGGCACCGAGTGCCTTGAAGGATTGCAGGAGCTGGGTGAAGGCCATAACGAAGCACCCGGCGGCCACGACGTAGACGAAAGGGTGGAAAATGATCCGCAGGGTCTCGGTCAGCTCCCCGGTCTGCCACAGGGTCGTGCCCCAGCGGACCAGTTGCCAGCCGGCAATGCCGAAAAAGGCCGTGCCCACCAGGGCATTGAATGCCTGCAGCAGCTTTTGAGTTTTTTCGGAAACTTGAGCACCAGGATGTCCACCGCCGTGTGGGCGTTGTGCATCTGGCTGAAGCCCAGGGTGAAGGCGGCGGCGATCGCCCCGAAAAAACCGATCAGCTCGACCGTCCCGTTGATGGGCACCCAGAGGATGCGGGACCAGATGTTGCCGACCGTGAGCGCGATCATCGCCGCCAGGGAAACACCGGCAATGACGGCCAGGGCCTGGTTCAGGCGCCGGCTGATTTTGTCCAGGAACTCCATGGTGGATGACTCCGTTTCGTCGTTCGCAAGAGTGAGCGCACCGCGGGGGCAAACCGCTGCCGGATGAGCGGCATCCACCGGCGGCGGTGGGCTCACGCACGGCGGGCGGAACCGCAGGCAGACGACCCGCGGCCCGCCCGATGCGTGTTCCGGCACGGATTATTTGCTGTGCTTCTTGACCAGCGCCTTGATGTCGGCCACGATCTGCTCGGCCGGCAGCCCCTTGGCCTTGGCATCCGCGACCCACTGGGCCGTCAGGGGCTCGAGCAGGGCGTTCCACTTGGCCTTTTCCTCGGCCGTCAGGGTGATGACTTCGACCTTCTGCTCGGCCTGGGACCATTTCATGGCCTCCTTCACGTGGTTGTCCATGTAGTCCCCGGTCCACTCGGACTGCTCGACCCGCAGGTCGTCGAAAACCTTCTTGACGTCGGCCGGCAGAGCGTTCCACTTGTCCAGGTTCATGACGACCGAAAACGGGTAGATCACGGTGTCGGTCACCGTCACGAACTTGCAGGTCTCGGCGAATTTGAAGTCCTTCATCACCTCGAGTGACGAAAACAGCCCCTTGACGACCCCCTTCTGCAGGGCCTCCACCGTTTCGGGCATGGGCATGCCCACCGGGTTGGCGCCCCAGGCGCTCAGGATCTGGGCGGCGCCGCCGGAGGCGCGCAGGTCGAGCCCCTTCAAGTCCTCGAGGTTCTTCACGGCCACCTTGGACATGATGTTGTTCGGCGCCGTCGTGAACATGGCCAGGACCTTGACCTTGGCGAATTCCTCGGGCTTGTACTTCTCGTAGAGGTCCCAGAGCACGAGGCTGCCCACCTTGGCGTTGGGGATGTCGAGCGGCAGGGCCGAGGCGTTGGTGACGACGAAGCGTCCCGGCTGGTAGGCCATGGAGAGGCAGCCGATGTCGGCCGTGCCGGCGATCACCCCGTCGATCATGTTCTTGGCATCGAGCAGGGTGCCGCCCGGAAAGGTCTGGACCGCGACCTTGCCGGCGGTGCGCTTTTCGACCTCGGTCTTCCAGCGCTCCATCTGCACGCAGGGGAAAGTCGGCGCCGGCGGGAAATTGGCGTATTTGAGCTTGATGGCATCCGCGGCGGCCGCCATCGGTGCAAACGACGCGAAAACGACGGTGCAAACGAAAAACCCGACCAACAGCAAACCCAGGTTTCGTTTCATCGGTGACCCTCCTTTGGTTTAACGGGTGAATGATCTATCGCGGAGAAGCCTGGCCGGCGCCCGCCTCCCCGCATCCCACATCCTTTATTCCGCCTTCCAACTTCCGAATTCCGCCTTCCGAATTCGAATTCCTTCTTTACTCCTCGATCACGCAGGCCTCCCCGTCCGCGGCCCCCTTCTCCTGTCCGCAGAGGTCCAGGCCCTTCTTCTCGCGGATCGCCGCCAGCACCCGCTCGGGGGTGATCGGCAGGTCCTTGATGCGCACGCCGACGGCGTCGTAGATGGCGTTGGCGATCGCCGGGGCCGTGGGCACGCAGCCCGGTTCGCCGATGCCCTTGGCGCCGAAGGGGCCGTCCGGGTCGTGGGTTTCGAGCACCGGCGCCTCGATGGGGATGACGTCCTTGGCGGTCAGGATCTTGTAGTCCCTGAAGTTGGGGTTCATGATCTCGCCCTTCTCGCAGGATGCACCTGCTCGCTGAGGGCGTAGCCCACCCCCATCATCACCCCGCCGTAGACCTGTCCCTCGAGCAGGAGCGGGTTGATGGCCCTGCCGACGTCGTGGGCGGCGACGTAGTTGAGGATCTTGACCTTGCCGGTCTCCTCGTCGACCTTCACGCGCACCCCGTGGGTGCCGAAGGTGTAGGTCATGGACATGTTGCCGCGGAAGTCCTTGCCCATGTTCTCGTTGGCGGGGTCGTAGAAGTGCTCGGCCATCAGCATCTGCCCGCCGTGGCTGAAGTGGGCCTTGCGCAGGAGCTTGGCGATCTCGATTTTCTTTTCCGGGTCTTCGAGGTGCCGGAGGTGCCGCTCGCGCAGGGCGAGCTTCTCGAGCGGCGCGTCCAGCTCCTTGGCGCCCAGCTCCAGGATCCGGGCCTTGATCTTGCGGGCCGCCCCGAGGGCGGCATTGCCGGCGACGAAGGTGGTGCGGCTGGCGTGGGCGCCCACGTCCCAGGGGCAGATGTCGGTGTCGCTGTGGATCACATGGATGTCCTCCACGTTCAGCCCGAGCTCCTCGGCCACGATCTGGGCGACGACCGTGTCCGATGCCCTGCCCCATGTCGGTGGCACCGGTGAACACGTCGACCTTGCCGAAGTCGTCCATCTTGATGATGGTGCCGCAGCCGTCGGACTTGTAGACCCGGGCCCCGCCGCCGACGTGGATCAGGGAGGCGAAACCGATCCCCTCGCCGGGTGTCCTGGGCGCCTCCCGCTCGAGCCGGGCGGTGACGGTGTCCAGGCACTCCGTCAGGCCGCAGGTGGTGATTTTCAGCCCCTGGGTGGAGACGTCGCCGGGCTGGTTGGCGTTGATGCGCCGGAACGTCGACCGGGTCGATCCCGGCGGCCTCGGCCAGCATGTCGATGGTGCTCTCGATGGCGAAGGTCGCCTGGGGGTTGCCGTAGCCCCGCATGGCCTGGGCGTAGGTGTTGTTGGTGTAGACGCACTTGGCCTCGTAGCGCACGTTGGGCACCCGGTACAGGGTGGTGATCGGCATCATCATCACCGAGGGGGTGGTGGCGCCCCAGGAGGTGTAGGCGCCGTTGTCCAGGATCATGCGGATGTCCCGGAACAGCAGCTTGCCTTCGGCGTCGCAGCCCTGGCTGATGTAGGTGACGGTCGGCTGCCGGGTGGAGGTGGCGATGAACTCCTCGCTGCGGTCGAACTCGATCTTCACCGGCCGCCGCGTGTGAAAGGCGAGCAGGATGGCGATGTACTCGTAGGCGTAGGTGTCCAGCTTGCTGCCGAAGCCCCCGCCGATGCAGGGTTTGATCACCCGCACGCGGCGATCCTTCAGCCCCATGGCCGCCGAGGGCCTCCAGAAAATCCTTCTGGGCCAGGGAGGGGATCTGGGTGTTGGTGTGGATCGTCAGGTTGTTGGCGGGGTCGAACTCGGCGATCGCCCCGCTGGTGCCCAGGCAGCAGTGGGTCACCCAGGTGGTCGTGAAGCGCTCGCTCGACCGTGAACGCCGCCTCTTTGCGGGCGGCTTCCACATCGCCGTAGTGCAGCTTCCAGGGCATCTTGAGCACGTTGGTCTTGTGCTCCTCGTGCACGAGCGGGGCCCCCTCCTTCATGGCGGCCTCGGGCTCGAAGATCGCCGGCAGGGGCTCGTAGGTGACCTCGATCAGCTTCACGGCCTCGGCGGCCGTGGCCGCATCGACCGCCGCCACCGCCGCCACCTCGTCGCGGTAGGAGCAGACCTTGCCCTTTTTCAGGGGCCGGTTGTCCTTGTAGACCCCCATGCGGATGTCGGGGATCTCCTCGCCGGTCAGGACCGCGCGCACCCCGGGCAGGGCTTTCGCCTTGGAGGTGTCGATCTTGACGATGCGGGCATGGGGGTACTTGCTGTAGAGAATCTTGCCGTACAGCATGCCCGGCAGTTTCAGGTCCTGGATGTAGCGCGCCCGTCCGGTGGCCTTGTCGACGGCGTCGATCTTCGGTATGCGTTTTCCAACGGTGCACAGAGCTTGCATGGCAGCAGTTCTCCTTGTGTCTGGTTCCGTCTGTCCGGTCGGCCGGTCTGTCCGGGTGGCCGGTCCGCCGGTCGGTTATTCGCCCCGGTCGGATTCGTCGGAGCGCCATGCCACCACGTGCGGGGTTTCCTTCTCGTGGCGGCTGACGGCTTTGATGGATTCGATGATCTGGACGTAGCCCGTGCAGCGGCAGAGGTTTCCGGCGATCGCGTCCTTGATCTCCTCCTCGCCGGCGTCCGGGTTCGCGTCCAGCAGGGCCTTGGCCGACAGGATCATCCCCGGCGAGCAGAACCCGCACTGGATCCCGCCGTTGTCGACGAAGGATTTCTGCAGCGGGTCGAGCGTGCCGTCAGGGGCCGCCAGGCCCTCGATCGTGGTCAGCCGGCGCCCGTCGATCTCCGGCGCCGGGTAGAGGCAGGAATTGACGGCCGCCCCGTCCACGATCACGGTGCAGGCCCCGCACTCGCCGCTGCCGCAACCCTCCTTGGTCCCGGTGTAGCCGAGTTCCTCGCGGATCAGGTGCAGGAGTGTCCAGTGGTCCTCGACCGGCAGGGTCATGCGGTTGCCGTTGAAAGTGAAGGTGATCTCGCGTCCCATATCGTGATTCTCCCGGAAAAAAAAGTTGTGAGCGTTCGAATCCTCGGATCGATTAAAGCGTTGAAAGCGCCGAGCGTCCCAAAACCGCCGGCTCGTCTGAAGCCGCCTTGCCGTTCAGCCTCTTTTTTTCATATTGACGGCCCGGTCGAGGGCCGTCAGGCCCATGCGCTTGACCAGGACCGCCACCATCTCCCGGCGGTACCAGGCCACCCCGCGGATGCTGTCCCGGACCCGCGACTCGCCCCCGGCGATGCGCCCGGCCTCGGTCAGGACCTCTTCGGTGACGGGCTTGCCGGTCAGGTATTTTTCGGCTTCAAGCGCCCGGAAGGGCGTCGGGGCGGCCACCCCGAGACAGATGCGCGCCTTGGTGCAGGTCTTGAGGTCCTCATCCAGCGCAAACAGCACGCCGACCCCCAGCATCGGCAGCTCCATGGCCTCGCGCCGGCCGTGCTTGACGTAGGCGCCCCCGGTGCGCGGGGAGAGCGGCGGGATGAGGATCTCGGCCAGGATCTCGGCCTCCTGCACGTCGCACTGCCCGGGACCGAGGAAAAACCGTCCCAGGTCCATGGTGCGCTCCCCCTTGGGCCCGTAAAGGCGGGCCTTGCCGTCGAGCGCGATCAGGGGGATGGCGCCGTCGGCCGACGGCACGGCGTTGACCAGGTTGCCGCCGATGGTGGCCACGTTGCGGATCTGCACCGAACCGATGTTTCTGACCGCATCGTGCAGGATCGGGTACCGGGCCTGGACCAGCGGGGATTTTTCAATCACCCGGTGGGTCGTGAACGCGCTGACCCGCAGCTCGCCGGTGGTGCTGTCGAGGCGGGGCTCCTCGGCGCCGGCGATGCGCCGCAGTGAAATGAGGTAGTCCGGCGCAAGCTTGCCCTCCTTGAGCTTGACCAGCACGTCGGTGCCGCCGGCGATGAACTTCGCGCGCCCGGCGTAGGATTGGTGCATGGAGATGGCCTCATCCAGGGTCTTGGGCACCAGAAAAGTGAATTTTCGCATAAGAACCTCTCGTCCCCTCGATCGCTTATATGTTGCGTTTGTCGATGATGCGCTTTGATTTCCGCTCCGATCGCGGCAGGGTGCAGTAGTCGAGGATTTCCACCTCGGGGCTGACCATGATCTGGCTTTTGACCCGCTCCGCCACCTGCCGCGCGAGGGCCGGTTTGCGTTCGGGGTCCATTCCCTCGGCAGCACTCGAGACGGATGCCCATGTGGTCTTTTCCGTCCGCCCGGCGTTCCAGCACGACCTGGAACTCGCAGGCGGCCTCAGGGATCCCGCTCAGCACCTGGTCGATCTGGCCCGGGTAGATGTTCACGCCCCGGAAGATGATCATGTCGTCCGAACGCCCCAGCAGCCGGTCGTGCATCGGCAGGATGCTGCCGCAGGAGCAGGGCCGGTCGATCATCCGGGTCAGGTCCCGCGTGCGATAGCGAATCAGGGGGGCCGCCTCCTTGCACAGGGTGGTCACCACCATCTCGCCCGATCTCCCCGGGGGCCACCGGCGCAAGGGAAACGGGGTCGAGGATTTCCAGGATGTAGTAGTCGGCCCAGTAGTGAATGCCCTCGTGCCGCCGGCAGTCGAGCCCCGTCCCGGGGCCGTAGAGCTCGGTCATGCCGGGGATGTCGAACATGTCCGCGAGCCCCAGGATTTCCTTGATGCGGCTGCGCATGGCATCGCTGCTGCGCTCGGAGCCGAAAATCATCTTCTTGAGGTTGATCTTGCCCCGCATGCCCCGGCGCTCGATCTCCTCGGCCATCAGAAGCCCCATGGAGGCCGTGCAGCACATCACCGTCGACTGGAAATCCTCCAGAAACTGGCACTGGGTCTCCACGTTGCCGGGGCCGATGGGAATCGCCATGGCCCCGAAGCGCTCGCATCCCAACTGAAACCCCACGCCTGCCGTCCACAGCCCGTAGCCCACGGCGATCTGAACCCGGTCCCGGGGGCCGAGGCCGGCCATTTCGTAGCAGCGCGCGAAGAAATGGGCCCAGTCGTCGATGTCCTTGCGGGTGTAGGCCAGGACCTTCTTTTTGCCCGTGGTGCCGGAGGAGGCATGGATCCGCACCACCTGGCTTTCGGGTACCGACAGGAGCGGAAAGGGGTAGCCCTCCTTCAGATCGTCGGCCGTGGTGAGCGGCAGCCGACCCAGGTCGTCGAGACTCCGGATGTCCGCCGGCCGGACGCCGGCGGCATCGAGCCGGGCGCGGTAAAACGAAGAGCCGTGATAGGCGTGGGCCACCGTCCACTTGAGCCCGGCGAGCTGGTGATCGCGAAGCTCCTGCGGGCTTTTGAACGACGGCATGAACGTGTCGGGCATGTTCTGCTCCTGCGATCCGGTTGAATCCGGCCCCCCCCCCCCCGAGCGTTGGCGGGGACGATCGGCTCGTCTCCGGTGTTAGGTGTTCGGCCTGGAACCTTTGCCGCGGCTCCTCGGCCCTATCTCTTGAGTCCTTTGCCCTTGCGCAGCTTCCGGGTTTTCGCGTGGTCCACGACCAGAGCCGCGGGGTCGATCGCCACCCCATAGTCTTCGCGGGCCGCAGCGATGCTCACGTACCCGTTGCGCACGTCCTCCGCCACCGCTTCGGGGTCCCGCTCGAACGGGGGGCCGTACCCGCCACCGCCGGCGCTGTAGAATTCGACCACGTCCCCGCGCTCGCAGAAGGTCAGCCCGCTCGGGTCGGCCGCCTGGCCGTTGCGCTCGAAGCGCGCCTTGGCCCCCGGCGCCCCGTCGAACATCCCTGCCGGCGGATAGCGGAAGCGCCCGGCCTGGACCGCGATGGTCACCGGCGGCTGAGGCCCCTCGTCGCCATCGGGGATGCGGATCACCATCTTCCTTCCGAGCCCCCCGCGCGTCCGTCCGGGACCGCCGGAGTCGGGCACCAGGCTGCGCTCGAGGACAACCAGCGGCGTGTCGCTCTCGAAGATCTCGACGGGCGTGTTGGCGCCGTTGGCCGGGAATATCGCGCAGTGGTGGCCGTCCGTGCGGCTTCCCGCCCCGAGCCCCCCGCCGCGGATGATCATGGTGTGAAAGGGTTTCCCGCTGCCGCGCCGGCCGTAGAAGATGTTGGTCTGGGCAGGCGTGCCGCCGCTTCCGGCGATGACATTGTGCGGGGTGGCGGCGGCCAGGGCGTTGAACACCATCTCGGTCATGAAGTGGCCGATCTGCATCCGGGCCGCCACGGCCGCCGGGAACCGGCAGTTGACGACGCAGCCCTCCGGGGCGGTCATCTTCACCGGCCGGATGGCACCCTCGTTGATGGGGATGTCGGGGTCGAAGGCGCTCTTGACGGCCATGAACACGTAGGCGTAGGTGAAGTTGTAGACCACGTTGCCGCCCCAGTCGACCTGGGGCGAGGTGCCGCCAAAGTCGATGGTGACATCGCTCCCCTTGACCGCGACGGTGAGCTTGATGCTCATGTCCTTGCGCGTGCCGGCGCCCTCGATGACCCCCTCGTACGGGTAGACGCCGTCCGGGATCCGCTCGATGGCCGCCCGCATGCTCGCCTCGGTGCGGCCGATGATCTCGTCGGCCAGGTCGTCGAGGGTGTCGAGGCCCTCGTCTTCCAGCATCTCGACGATCTTCTGGGCGCAGACGTGGTTGGCCGCCACCTGGGAGCGGATGTCGCCGGTGACCTCCTCGGGCGTGCGCACGTTCCAGCGGATCAGCTTGAGGACTTCCTCGTTGAGCCCGCCGGCGTCGTAGAGCCTGGTGAGGCGGGATGAAGAGCCCTCCTCGTAAACCTCGCGATTGTCCGATGCCACCCGGCCGCCGATGTCCGAGTGGTGGAAAACGCAGGCCGTGAAGGCCACCAGGCGGTCCTTGAAAAAGATCGGGCTCATGACGCAGACGTCGTTGAGGTGGCCGGCCAGCAGCCAGGGGTCGTTGACGATGAAGACGTCCCCCGGCCGATAGTCCTTGAGCGGGATGGAGGTGATGATCTTCTTCACCCCCAGGGCCATGGCGCCGGCCTGGCCCGGTGTGCAGAAGGTGCCCTGAACCAGCTCCTGCCCGCGGCTGTCGGTGAACATGCAGGTGTAGTCGTGCGCGTCGCGCAGCAGGCTCGAGAACGCCGTGCGCGCCACCGATGCGTCGGCCTCGTCCACGATGGACACCAGCCGGCGCCAGAGGATCTCGAGCGTAATCGGGTCGAATTTCCGCCTCCGCGACCTGGACTGCCGCTGAGCCTTCACCCCGGGCCGGCTTTTGCTGTTACTTTTCCCTATCGCCATTTCTTCCTTTCCCCTTCCGCCTTCCACCTTCCCAATTCCGCCTTCCCAATTCCACCTTCCAAATTCCGAATTCCGCCTTCCGAACTCCCCCTTCCACCTTCCGCCTTCCGAATTCCGCCTTCCGAATTCACTTCATCTCGATCCACACGAAGCCGAATTCGTCGACCCGCGCCCGGGCATCTTCGCCGAGGATGATGGTGGACTCCTTTTCTTCGATGATCGCGGGCCCGGGCATCTTGGCGCCCGGGAACAGGGTCAGCCGGTCGTAGACGGTGAAGGGGATGTACTTCTTTTGCACCAGGGAAAATGCCTGGCGCCGGCCCTTGATGCATGACTTGACGTTGCCCTTGCGCCGGGAGAGCGGCGGCAGCCGGAACGGCCGTTCGGGGAGGCTTGCCCGCACCTTGAAAGTGACGAACTCGACCTGGTTGTCCGGGTAGGTGCGGCCGTAGAGTTTCCGGTAAGCCGCGTCGAACATGCCCCGGATCGCCGTCTTGGACCGGCGGTGGAACGGCTTGCGGTCGATGGTCAGGTCGGTCTCGGCGCCCTGGCCGACGAAGCGCATCATCAGGGTGCGCTCGAAGGTGACCTTCTGCTTGGCGCCGGACTGCTCCAGGATGGCGCCCGCCTCGTGCTCGAGCTCCTGGAACAGGGCCTCGATCTCGTTCAGGTCGGCGTCGTCGAGCGCCGTGCGCTGGCTGCGGGAGAGATCGAAGGCCACCGGTGCCGTAAAAAACCCCATCGCCGAACCGACCCCCGCCAGAGGCGGGACGAGGATCCGCGGGGCCCCGATCTTCTTGGCAAGCCCGTAGGCGTGCACCGGGCCGGCCCCGCCGAACGCCGCGATGGTCACGATTTTGGGGTTGCCGCCCTTCTCCGCGATGTGGGTCTTGGCGGCGGCCGCCATGGTTTCGTTGATCAGGTCGTGGATCCCGAAGGCCGCCTCCACCAGCGAAGTGCCCAGGGGTTCGGCCACCTTGGTGCGGATGGCCTGCTCCGCGGCCGCCTTGTCGAGGGCCATGGTGCCGCCCAGGAAATAGTCCGGGTCCAGGTAGCCCAGCACCAGGTCGGCATCGGTGACGGTCGGTTCCTGACCGCCGCGGCCATAGCAGGCCGGTCCGGGGTCCGCGCCGGCGCTCTCGGGCCCGACCTGCAGCAGCCCCATTTTGCTCATGCGGGCGATGCTGCCGCCGCCGGCCCCGATCTCCATCAGGTCCACCACCGGCACCTGGATCGGCAGCCCGCTGCCCTTTTTGAAACGCTGGACGCGGCCGACCTCGAAGGTCGACACCAGCCCGGCCTGTCCCTTCTGGATCAGGCAGGACTTGGCGGTGGTCCCGCCCATGTCGAAGCAGAAGATGTCCTTGATCTTGAACATGCGGCCGTAGTGCTGGGAGGCGATGACGGCCGCCGTGGGGCCGGACTCGATGATGCGCACCGGGAACTCCCGGGCGGTCTCGACGGAGGTGATCCCGCCGCTCGAGAGCATGATGTAGAGCTTGCCGCCGAACCCCAGGGACTCCAGGCGGGAGGAGAGCTTCTTCAGGTAGCGCGCCGTGATCGGCTTGACGTAGGCGTTGGTGGCCGTGGTGCAGGTGCGCTCGTACTCGCGGATCTGCGGCAGGACCTCGAAGGAGGTGGAAACGAACAGATCGGGCGCCTGGCGCGCGACGATGGCCTTGATCTCGCGCTCGTGGACCGGGTTGTGGTAGGAGTTGATCAGGCACACGGCGAGCGACTCGATCCCCATGCCGGTCAGCTCGGCCAGGACCCGCCGCACCTGCCCGGTGTCAAGGTCCTCAATCACGCGGCCGTCGCTGCCGACGCGCTCGGCGACCTCCATCCTCAGGCTCCGGGGAACGAGCGGCTCGGGGTATTCGGAGAAGATGTCGTAGGCGTCGTAGCGGAGCTCGCGGCCGAGCTCGAGGACGTCGCGGAACCCCCGGGTCGTGATCAGGCCGGTCTTGGCCCCCTTGCGCTCGATGATGGCATTGATCACCAGGGTGGTGCCGTGGATGATCTCGTCGATCTGCGGTTGTCTCCCCGGGCTGCTGGTCGAACAGGGCCCGGATCCCCTGCTCGACCGCATCGGAGGGGTCGACCGGGGTGGTCAGGCACTTGAAGACGCGAAACTCGCCCGCCCGATCGTTGACCAGGACGAAATCCGTGAAGGTGCCGCCGATGTCGCAACCCAGTCTGCAGAAGCTCTTGGCCACTAGTGCCTCCCGTTTGGAATTCGGAAGTCGAGTATACTGGTAGGGGGTTAGGCTGAAGGCTAAGCCTGAGACTGAAGGCAAAAGCATGGAACTGTAAGGTGTCCTAAGTCATCCACCCTTCAGCCTTCGGTCATTCCGCCTATCTGCCTTCTTTCCGCCTTCCGAATTCCGAATTCCGAATTCAAAAGATCCCCGGCTCCTCCCACTCCCCGTAGACCTCCCGGAACACCCCCGCCATTTCCCCCACGGTGGCGTAGGCGTGGCAGCAGGCGACGAGCAGGGGCATGACGTTTCGGCCGTCGCGGACGGCATGCTCCAGCGCCTTGAGGGTGCGGGCCGCCTCCCGGCCGTCGCGGGTGCGCCGCAGCTCCTTGAGCCCGGCGATCTGTGAGTCCGCCCACGACTCCTCGTAATCGTGGAGCGCCACGTCCGGCTGATCCTCGGGGTTGTCGACGTACTTGTTGACACCGACCTTGATGTACTCCCCGTCCTGGAGGCCTTTTTCGAACTCATAGGCCTGCCGGGACACTTTGCGCTGGATGTGGCCGCCGGCGACGGCTCGACGCATCCCGCCGATCTTCTCGACCTCCTGCATCTCCTCGAGGATCCGCTCCTCCATCTGCTTGGTCAGGGTCTCGATGAAATAGGAGCCGGCCAGGGGGTCGACGGTGTCCCGCAGCCCGACCTCGTCCATGAGGAGCTCCAGGGTCCGCAGGCTGAGCAGGGCCGCGCGCGGGGTCGGGATGGTGTAGGCCTCGTCGAACGAGCACAGGGCCGTGGTCTGGGCGCCGGAGAGCGCCGCCGCCAGCGCGTAGAAGGCCCCGCGCATGATGTTGTTTTCGGGCTGGGCCTTGGTCAGGCCGCTGCCGCCGCCGCCGAAGAGGCCGCGCAGAAAAAGGTTTTTCTTGTCCGTCACCCCGTACTGCTCCCGCAGCATCCTGGCCCAGAGCTTGCGGGCCGCCCGGAACTTGGCCACCTGCTCCCAGAGGTTGCCGTAGACATTGAAGTTGAAGGAGAACCGGCCCACGAACTCCTCGACCGCCAGGCCGCGGTCCCGCACCTCTTCGATGTAGGTCTTGGCGATCTCGAAGGCATAGGCAATCTCCTGCGCCGGGGTCGCCCCGGACTCGCGGATGTGGTAGCCGCAGATGGAAACCGGGTTGCAGCGCGGCAGGTCCTTGACCGCATACTCGATGGCGTCGCCCACCAGCTTCACGCCCGGGTCGACGGGAAAGATCCAGGCCCCGCGCCCGACCATCTCCTTTAAGATGTCGTTTTGCGGCGTGGCGCTGATTTTCTCCTTGGGATATCCGAACTTCTCGGCTGCCGCCTGGTACATGGCCAGCATGATGGTCGCCACGGCGTTGATCGTCAAACCCGAGCCGATCCGGTCGAGCGGGATGTCCTTGAAGGCGGTCTCGAAGTCCCGCAGGGAGTCGACCGCCATCCCGACGCGGCCGACCTCGCCCAGTGCCCGGGGGTCGTCCGAGTCGTAGCCCATCTGAGTGGGCAGATCGAAGGCCACGTTCAGCCCGGTCTGGCCGTGGGCGATCATCAGCTTGAAGCGTTTGTTGGTCTCCTCCGGCGTGCCGAAGCCGGTGTACTGGCGCGTCGTCCACGCCCGGCTGCGGTAGCCCAGGGGGTGGATGCTGCGCGTGAAGGGGTACTCGCCCACCTCGCCGAGGTCCTCCCGATAGTCGAACCCGACGGCCTCTAAATCCTTCGGCGTGTAGCTCGGTTTGACGCGAATGCCGGATTGGTAGACGACCTCCTTGATGGCGTCCTTCTCATCCTTGACGTATTTGGCAACGCCCATGGGTCCCTCTCCATCATCTTGGACGGCTTTGTAATAAACCCGATTTCGTCGTTGCGCTTCATCCCGCGCTCACTCGGCGGGAATCGCGCGCCCTGAACTCGGGCTTATTCCAAAGTCATCGCTTGGAATTACCGGTTTCGAGATCGTCATCTCTGTTGGCGGCGCTCGCGCCGGCGCCACGCAGCCGCTTACGCCGCCTTGCTCGCCAGGTCCTGAATGCCCGAGACGATTTCCGCGAACGAGGCGCCGCCCGGAAAAACGCCCTTGACACCCAGCTCCTTGAGCTTGGCAACGTCCGGCTTCGGGATCACGCCGCCCACCACCACCGGGACGTCGGCGACCCCTTCGGCTTTAAGCATCTCGATCAGCTTGCGGCAGATGGGCAGGTGGGCACCGGACATGATGCTCAACCCGATGACATCCACCCCCTCCTGGACCGCCGTGCGGACGATCTGCTCGAGGGTTTTGTGAAGCCCGGTGTAGACCACCTCCATCCCGGCGTCCCGCAACGCCAGGGCGATCACCTTGGCACCGCGGTCGTGTCCGTCCAGGCCCGGCTTGCCGACCAGTATCTTGATCTTTTTGAGTGGCATTCCGTGCGTTTCCTTCATTGATGGCGTTTTTCCTTGAAAAGGTCGAGGACGATATCCTGGCCCCTGAGGATGTGCTCGCGCACCAGCTGCTCGACGCCCTCGGCATCCCTTTTCCGGATATAGGTCAGCATCAGCCGGTGGTCTTCGTTGCTGATCCGCGCCCGCTGCCGCGTCCCTGAGGATGATCTGCCGGAAGCGAAAGATCTGGTCCTGCAGGGCGTGGATCATGTGAACCAGCCGGGGGCTTTTGCTCAAGGTGTAGAGCAGGGCATGGAATTTGGTGTTCACCCCGGTCAGTTCCTTGAGCTGACGCCGGTCGAGCAGCCGCTGGAACTCGTCGATTTTCTCCTGAAGCGGCGTGAGGTCCGCCGGCTGGTGATTGACGGCCGCCAGCCGGGCGGCGTAGCCTTCGAGAACGCTGCGGATGCCGAAAGTCTCGATGATGTCCTCGCGGCTAAGCCCCAGCACCGTGAACCCACCCCGCGGCAGCCGTCCGACGAAGCGCTCGCGCTCGAGCTTGTGAATGGCCTCGCGCACCGGGGTACGGCTGATATCGTGCGCCTCGGCCACCTGGCTTTCCACCAGCCGCGTGCCGGGCGGAATCTCGCCCATGATGATGGCCTGCTTGAGGTTCTCGAAGACCAGCTGCCCCAGGGATTTGCGATCCGCCAGATTCTGAAGCGAATCGGGGGCGACGGGGACGAATCCGTCCGATTTTTTCTTTGTGCGGCTCATGGCGACCACCGATCAGATGACCCCGTTTTCCTTCAACCGGTCGATTTCCTCCTGCGAGCGCCCCAGCATGCCGCCATAGATTTCCTGGTTCTGCTCACCGAAACGAGGTGGGAAAGAGAGCTCCCCACCCGATTGCTCGAGAAACGGCGTGAGGTGGGGCGGCGGCGCCAGAGTGACCCGGGTCCCGGTGCCCGGGTCCGTCGCGTGCAGGAGTCGGCGCGCCACCAGCGGGTCTTCGATCACTTCGGGTATCGACTTGATCTTGCTGATGGGAACGGTGATGGCGTTGAACAGATCGAGCAGCTCTTCGGTGGTGAAGTTGCAAGTGATGGCGTTGATCTGCCGGTTGAGCTCCTTGACTTCCGCGATCCGCCCGGCGTTCTTTTCGTATTGCGGTCGGTCCAGGGGCTGGAACATCTCCTGGGCGACCATGGATTTCCACTGCCGGTCGTTGCCGACGGCCAGGTACACGAAGCCGTTTTTCGTCTGGTAGACCGACACCGGGCAGAAGAACTCGTGGGTGTTCCCCCGCCGGGTAATGGTCTTGCCGAAACTGGCCGTCAGGGTGATCGGCACCGTCAACCAGGAAAGGGAGGATTCGAACATCGACAGGTGGATACAGGTGCCCTCTCCGGTGACCTGCCGTTGGTAGAGGGCCTTCATCAGCAGCCCGTAGGCGTGCTCGCTGGTGCCCATGTCCGGCAGGGGGATCCCCAGGACCTGGGGGGCGCCGTCGGCTTCGCCGGTGAGCTCCATCAGCCCTGAACGCGCCTGCAGGATGGGGTCGTAGGCCCCCTCGTTGCTGTCCGGCCCGAAACCGGTGACCCCCAGCCAGATGAGGTCCGGTTTGATTTTTTTCAGGCTCTCGTAATCGATGCCGAGCTTGGGGTAGTTGCGCGGGAGCTGGTTGGTGGCGAACACGTCCACCGGCAGCCGGGTGAGCAGCTCGTGAAAGATTTTGCGGCCTTCGGCCTCGGCCAGGTTGAGCGTCAGGGCCTTCTTCCCGGCGTTGATGCACAGAAAGTAGGCGTTCATGCGCTCTTCCTGAAGGACATTTTCCCCGATCATGCGGTTGGGGTCGCCGTAGACCGGGTGCTCGAGGCGGATCACCTTCATTCCATCCTGGGCCAGCCGATAGGTCAGATAGGGCAGCACGGTGGCTTGTTCGAGGGACAGCACGGTGAGGCCTTTGAACAGATCCATTGCTCCTCCCTTCGGGGTGCGGGTGCGTGTGTGGTCGGGAACGGTTCGGTCAATCACCGGACAGGAGTACCGACCGCGGCGCAGTGAACCGGGGTCAATGTTTGTATACAGTATACCGATTCACAGTGTCAAGGGAAGTTTGACGGGATCTCTACCTGCCAGTGAACCGCGGCGTGCGGCGCTCCGCAAAGGCCTTGCGCCCCTCCCGAAGGTCTTGGCTGGCGAGCGCCTCGGCCGCCAGGGCTTGGGCTTCGGCCACCCCGGCGCGCGGCAGCGGGCCGGTCTGCAGCAGGAGGTTCAACACGCGTTTGGTGCCCTTGAGCGCCAACGGGGCGTTGGCGGCGATCTCCTCGGCCAGCCCGAGGGCGCTGGGCTCCAGCTCCGCCCGCGCCACGAGCGTGTCCACCAGGCCGATTTGCCGCAGGCGCTCGCCCGTGAAGACACGGCCGGTGAAGAAGACCTCCTTGGTGGCGCGCAGCCCGATGGTCTGCACAAAACGCCGCAGGCCCGTCCAGGGGTAGACCAGGCCGAGCTTGGCGGGCGGCATGGCCAGGCGGGCATCGTCGGCCGCGACGCGGATGTCGCAGCAAACCGCCAGCTCGCAGCCGGCGCCGAAGGCGGCGCCGTTCACCATGGCGATCACCGGCAGCGGGTAGTCGACCAGCCGCTGAAACAGGGTTTCCACCGGGGTGAGCTGCTCGGCGGCGGCGTCTCTGCTGCCGCCGTCCGGCAGCGAGCCGATGTCGAATCCCGCGCAGAACGCGAGGTCGCCCGCCCCCCGGACCACCAGCACCGGCGGCTCCGGCCTCTCAGCCAGGTCGTTCAATGCCGCGGTCATCTCCGCCACCATCGGCAGCGTGAGGGAATTCCGCTTTTCGGGCCGGTTGAGCGTCATCACGCACACCCGTTGGTCGCGCTCAACCAGGATCAATCGGTTTCTCGGGGCCATCGAACCTCCTCCATGCCGCATTTTTTTCTGAACACGCCGCCGGCACCCGTGCCGGAGCCGGTGCGGTTGCCCCCGCCCCGGGGCGGAAGAACCATTTGACAATACTATTGTGTACAGTATACAGTATCCACCCACGTGGTCACTGTTTCTCGCCTGCACGGAAGGCACGCCGCGCCATCGACACGGTGCGGGTGCCGGTAACCCCGATAGCCGATGTCCCGATGTTCGTCAACAGATCCAGGAGCAAAGGGGGAGCGAACATGACAACCACCAAGACCCACCAGGGCGAACTGGAACGGCTCGCATCCCTGGAACAGCGCGCCGAGCTCGGAGGCGGGCCGAAGGCCATCGAGCGCCACCACGGCCGCGGCAAGCTCACCGCCCGCGAACGCCTGGCGCTGCTCTTCGACCCGGGCAGCTTCAGCGAAGTCAACCAGCTGGCCGAAAGCCAGGCGGTGGATTTCGGCATGCAGGCCAAGAAGGTCCCGGGCGACGGGGTCGTCACCGGTTTCGGCACCGTCGACGGCCGGCTGGTCTTCGCCTATGCCCAGGACGTCACCGTGCTGGGGGGCTCGGTCGGCACCATCCACGGCCAGAAGATCTGCCGGATCATGGATGAGGCCATCAAGGTCAAGGCACCGCTGGTGGCTCTGAACGACTCCGGCGGCGGGCGCCTGCACGAGGGTTTTTTCGCCTCCAGGGGGGTTGCCGGCATGTTTTTCCGCAACACGGCGGCCTCGGGTCTCATCCCCCAGATCACCGGCATGATGGGGTCGAGCGCCGGGGTGGCCGTTTATTCCCCGGCGCTGACGGATTTCATCGTGATGGTGAAGAACACCAGCCACATGGTGATTACCGGCCCGGGGGTGATCAAGGCGGTGACCGGCGAGGATGTGAGCATCGAGGATCTCGGCGGGGCCAAGGTCCACAGCGAAGTCACCGGCCAGGCGCACTTCGCCGCCGAAACCGATGCCGAGTGCATCGCCACCATCAAGACCCTGCTCGGATATCTGCCGGGAAACTGCCACGCAGCCGCCGCCGGTGGCGGACACCGGCGACGACCCCGAGCGCACGGACGACACCCTCGAGGGGATCGTCCCGGCCAACTTCAAAAAATCCTACGACATGCACCAGGTCATCGCCCGCATCGTCGACCGGGACTCGTTTCTCGAAGTCCTGCCGCGTTTCGCCGCCAACATCATCGTCGGCTTTGCGCGCATGGACGGGCGCTCAGTGTCGGCATCGTGGCCAACCAGCCCCGGATCAAAGCCGGCTGTCTGGACGTGGACGCCTCCGACAAGGCGGCGCGTTTCATCCGCTTCTGCGACTGCTTCAACATCCCGCTGATCAACCTGGTGGACGTGCCGGGGTATTTCCCCGGGGTCGACCAGGAGCGCGCGGGCATCATCCGCCACGGGGCCAAGATGCTCTACGCCTATTCGGAGGCGACGGTCCCGAAGATCACGCTCGCGCTGCGCAAGGAGTACGGCGGGGCGGTGATGGGCATGTGCTGCGTCGGCATGGGGGTGGACCTGATGCTCGCCTGGCCGATCGCCCAGCTGGTGGTGCTGGACACGGCGGCGGCCGTCGACCTCATCTTCCGCAAGGAGATCCAAGCGGCCGAAAACCCGGAAGGGTTCCGGCAGCAGAAGATCGCCGAGTACGATTACAAGTACTCGAACCCCTTCCACGCCGCCTCGAACATGCTGGTCGACACCGTCATCCGGCCGCGGGAGACCCGCCCCCAGCTGATTCGGGCCCTGAGGATGCTCCGCAACAAAGAGCGGCCGCGCAGTGACAAGCGCCACGGGAACATACCGCTGTAGGTCGCCGGTCGGCCGTCGGCCGGTCAGCCGGTCCCGACAATGTTCAGGCAGCCGGACTTTTTGGGGGACCGACCGGCGACGGGCTGACGGGCCGACCGGCTGACCTAAATAATCGCGATAGAAGGAGACAGGTCATGGACTTCGAGCTCAGCCGTGAACAGAAGGAAATCCAGAGGGCCGCCCGCGAATTCGCCCGCGGCGAGTTCCCCAAGGTGGCGTTGGAGTGCGACGTCGAGGAGAAGGTCCCCATGCAGATCGTCAAGAAGGCGCGCGAGCTCGGTCTGGTGGGCCTCTTCGTGCCCGAGGCCTACGGGGGGCCCGGGTTCGGCTATCTGGAGCAGGCCATGGTGCTCGAGGAGTTCTGGAAGGTCGACCCCGGCATCGGCCAGCAGCTGAGCTCGGTGACTTTCGGCGCGGAGGAGCTGCTGCTCTTCGGCACCGAGGACGCAGAAAAAGCAGTGGCTGCCGCCGCTTTTCGAAGGCGACGGGATCATGGGGTTTGCCATCACCGAGCCGGACGCCGGCAGCGACACGGCCGCCGCCAGCACCACCGCCGTCAAGGAAGGCGACCACTATGTGATCAACGGCTCGAAGATCATGATCGGCAACGGTATGGTGGGCAGCTTCATGCTGGTGTATTGTCTCACCAACCCGGAGGAGCAAAAGAAGACCGCCCGCCACAGCATCATCATCGTCGAGACCGACCGCGCCGGCTACAAGGCCGAGCCCATGCACGGCAAGATGGGCTTGAGGGCCTCGGACACCTCGGCCGTGTACTTCACCAATGTGCGGGTGCCGCAGGAGAACCTGCTCGGAAAGGAGGGCAACGGGTTCATCCAGCTGATGAAGTTCTTCGACCACTCCCGCGCCTACGTGGCCGGCCACGGGGTGGGCCTCGCCCAGGGGGCGCTCGACCTCGCCGTCAAACACGTCAAGGGCCGCAAGCAGTTCGGCCAGCCCCTGGCCGCCTTTCAGGCCACCCAGTTCAAGGTGGCCGAGATGGCCACCAAGATCGAGATGGCGCGCAACTCGGTCTACAAGTCCGGTTGGCTGCTCGACCAGGGCCGGCCCGACACCCGACTGACCGCCATGGCCAAGCTCTTCGCCTGCCACGTGGCCGTGGAAGTGGTCGACGAGGCGCTGCAGATGCACGGGGGCTACGGCTACTTCAACGACTACGACATCGAACGCTTCTATCGCGCCGCAAAGGTGCTGGAGATCTACGAGGGCACCAAGGAGGTCGAGAAGATCGTCATATCGCGGGAGATCCTCGGCAAGTACTGATGCGACAGGGGAAGCAGGCTGAAGGCTGAAGACCGGAGGCCGGCATCTCAAAGGGGCGGTGGAAGGCTTGGGAGACAAGGTGTGGCGCGGGCGGAGGGGGGTGTCCCTCCGCCCGAGTGCGTGACGGCGGCGGTCAGAAGTCCCTGAAGTCCTCTTCGAGCGGGATCATGCGCTCGGCGACGGTCGGCTCCGGTCGCCCCCCGGCCGCAGCTGCCGGCCGGCCCTTGGCGACGGCCATGGGCGCGTCCGGTTTTTTCTTCGCGGGGCGGTCCGGTGGCATCCGCCGCTTCGCCCGGCTCGCCGCCTTCCCCTCCACCACGGCCCGCAACTCCGACACCACGTTCCGCAGGGTCTCGGCCTGGGCATTCAGCTCCTCGCCGGCAGCGGCCGATTCCTCGGCAGTTGGCCGCGTTCTGCTGGGTCACCTGGTCCATCTGCGCCGACCGCCGTGTTGAGCTGCTCGATCCCCGGCGCCTGCTCCTCGGAGGCGGCCGCGATCTCCCGATGAGATCGACCACCTTGCCGGCCTGGTCGAGATCTGGTGGAGACTTGCCCGGCGTCTCGCCGTTCGGAGCCTCCCGCACCTTCGCGACGGACTCCTCGATCAGCCGCGACGTGTTCTTGGCGGCCTCCGCCGCGCGCATGGCCAGGTTGCGCACCTCGTCGGCCACCACGGCGAACCCCGCCCCGGCCTCGCCGGCCCGCGCCGCCTCCACCGCGGCATTGAGCGCCAGCAGGTTCGTCTGGAAGGCGATCTCGTCGATGGTCTTGACGATCTTGCCGGTCTCGGCGCTCGTCCGGGAGATCTCCCCTCGAGGCCGTCAGGCTCTGGGTCATCTTCCGGTTGGCCGTCTCCACCGGTTGGCCCTCCGAGGCATCTGCCCGCGCCTGATCGGCGTTTTCGGCGTTCTGCCGGGTCATGGCCGCCATTTCCTCGAGCGAGGAGGAGGTCTCCTCGATCGAGGCGGCCTGCTCGCTCGCCCCGTCTGCGAGCGACTGGCTGGAGCCGGACACCTCACCCGACCGCCGAGGAGACCTGGCCGGCGCCCTCGTCCAGCTCGGCGATGATCCGGTTGACCGGCCGGGCAATGGAGCGCGCCGTGACAAAGGCGAGCACGAGACCGCCGGCCGTGACCCCGGCGACGACGAGGAGAATCCCCCACAGCAGCCGGCGCGTCTCCGCCTCGACGTCGTCGACGTAGACCCCCGTGCCGATCACCCAGCCCCACTGCGGCACCTGCTTGACGAAGGAGACTTTGGGCACCGGCTGCGCGGCGCCGGGCTTCGGCCAGAAGTAGTCGACGAAACCGCCCCCCTTCTCGCGGCAGACCTTGACCATCTCCATGAAGAGCGGCTTGCCGTTCGGATCCTTGTTCTGCGAGAGGTCCTTGCCGTCCAGCTCCGGCTTCATGGGGTGCATGACCATCGCCGGGGCGAGGTCGTTGATCCAGAAATAGTCGTTGTCCCCGTAGCGCATGCTGCGCACGGCCGCCATGGCCTGCCGTCGGGCCTCCTCCACCGTCAGGGAGCCGCCCGCCGCGGCCTTGACGTAGTGGTCGACGGCGCTGGCGGCCGTCTCGACCAGAAACTGGGTCTGGGCGTTTTTGGATGCGTAGAGCGCGGCCTTGAAGCGCGGGTAGAGCCACGCGTAGGACGCCGAAAAACAGGCGGTGACGATAAGCCCCATCAAAAAGATCTTGGTGGCGAGCCTGAAACGAAACATGTGACACCTCCGAAAAGGGGATTAATGGGTTTCGCCTCTTCGGCAGCTCAAAGCTCACGGGCGAAGGGGAGGATGCGGCGCAAGGGGGGCCGCTGCGGCCGAGACGGCCGATCAGCGGACGGTGTTGCGGCAGTCGGCTGGTGCATGACCTCCCCGACGCGTGGAGGCGCCTCTTGATGCGGATGAGGGCGAAAACAAGGGTGACCAAAATGAAAAAAGATCAGCGTGCGAACAACGCCGGTGTGCCCGGTTGAAATTCATATCGTCCGAATGGGGATTCGACTTGAGGCCAATTTTGAAAATCGGGACGAAATGCTTGAAACGAGCGGAGGGGTGGAAAAAACAAGGGGGCCCCACGCCGGGGACGGCCGGCGGGCCGAGGGGATGTCGCCGATGCGGGTGCCCGGGGCCGCCTTTTCGGTCGGCCCCGGCCCCC
>CAVQUW010000045.1:0-32905 GCA_963716785.1 uncultured delta proteobacterium
ATCCAGGTGCCGATCCAGGGCGCCAACTACCGCCCCCCCTCCCCGCAGCCCACACCCGGCGCAAGAACGACACCGGCCCCGCGGCCGGCAGCGCCCTCGGACACGCGGCCCGTGCCGCGCAAAACCACACTGGACCCGGAGACAGATCGACCCCGAGCCCGCGGATCTGCCGCCGGTATTGAAGAGACCATGCCCGAAAACACTCCCGACGCCGTGGGTGAAGCCCTGCGGTCGGTGCAGGAGGGCCTGAAGACCATCCAGGCCATCCAGATCCAGACTGCCCAGGCCCACCAAAAATTCCTGGAAACCCAGAGCGAAGCAACCCGCATCCTGCTCGAGCTGGTCCAAAAAACGGGCCGGCTTGCGGATTCGACGGCCGGGGCCGGCGCACAGCCCCTCCCCGGCCGCTCGGAGCCGACGGGAATCGCGGCTGCTCCGGCCCCGCCCGCACTCGCGGGTCTCCTCGATCGGCCGCTTGCGGCCGCTTCGTTTCCGACCGGGTCCGATCTCGACCCGGACGGGCCGGCGGCGGCCGCCCAGCCCCGACCCGTGCCGGCGGCAGGCGGTCCTGCCCGCACCGAGATCGAACGCGCCCTGCTGGCGGTGGTCGCCGAGCTCACCGGCTACCCGGCAGAGATGCTCGGACTTGAGATGGACATCGAGGCCGACCTCGGGATCGACTCCATCAAACGCGTGGAAATCCTTTCCGCGCTCGAGGAGAAAATCCCCGGGCTGCCGGCCGTCGCCCCGGAGGACATGGGCCGGCTCAAGACCCTGGCCCAGATCATCGCCTTCCTGACCGGGACCCACGGCGGCTCGCCTGATCGGCCGACGGCCGCTGCCCCCGAAGAACCGCTTCAGCCGGCCTCGGCCGGGACGGAAACGGGCGAGGTCGACCGCGGCGGGGTCGAACGCACCCTGCTGGCGGTGGTCGCCGAACTCACCGGCTACCCGGCGGAGATGCTGGGACTTGAGATGGACATCGAGGCCGACCTCGGGATCGACTCTATCAAACGCGTGGAAATCCTCTCCGCGCTCGAGGAGAAAATCCCCGGGCTGCCGGCCGTCGCCCCGGAGGACATGGGCCGGCTCAAGACCCTGGCCCAGATCATCGCCTTCCTGACCGGGACCGGGCCCGCCCGGGCGGATCAGCCGGCGCCGCCCGCGGTTTCAGCCGCCGCGGCGCCGACTACGCCCGCACCGGCCTGCGCGACCGGTCCGGCCGTGGACGCCGGGCGTCGGGCACCGCGCCGAGTCGTGGAGCTCGTCGACGCCCCGCCGCTCACCGACACGCGGATTTCGGTCCCGCCGGGCGAAAGGTGTTTGTCACGGACGACCGCGGCGGACTCTCCAAGGCGATCGTCGCCGAACTCGGCGAACTGGGGGTCAACACGGTTCTGCTCTCGGTCGACATTCTCAAGTACAAGAAAGACCTGCCCCACGCCGCCGGCCTCGTGATCGTTTCGAACCCCTTGTCGCCGGACGTGGACGCAGAGCTCAAGAGCGCCTTCGAACTGACCCGCACCCTGGCCCCGGACCTTTTGGAATCGGCCCGTCTCGAAAGCGCTTTTTTCGCGACGGTCAACCGTCTCGACGGCGGGTTCGGCTTCAGCGGTCAGCCGCTCGCCACCCCCTGCAGGCGCCCTCGCCGGGCTGGCCAAGACCGCGGCCGCGGAGTGGCCCGATGTCCGCTGCCACGCCCTCGACGTCGCCCCGGGTTGGAGCGATCTGCGGCGGGCCGCCAAGGCCGTCATCCGGGAGCTGACCACCCGGGGGCCGATCGAGATCGGCCTCGACCACGATCGCAGACGCACACCGGTGCTCGTCGTGCAGGAGACCCCCGAGGGGCGCATCAACCTGGACCCGGGCGATGTGGTCGTCGTCAGCGGCGGTGCACGCGGCATCGCCGCGGCTTGCGCCCTGGGGTTGGCCGGCCGCGTGCGGCCCACCCTGATCCTGATCGGCCGCTCGCCGGAGCCCATGGCCGAACCCGACTGGCTGCAGCACCTCGAGGACGAAACCGCCGTGAAGAAGGCCATCCTCGCCAACGAGTTCGGCGGGTCCGCCCCCCGGCCGGCGGAGCTCGAACAGCGCTTCCGGCACCTGATGGCCAACCGGGAGGTCGCCCGCAATCTGCAGGCATTGACCTCCGCCGGGGCCACGGTCCACTACTACGCCGCCGACGTCCGCGACGCCGAGCGGGTGCGTGGGGTCCTGGCGAACGCGCGCGCCCGCTACGGGCCCATCCGCGGCCTGATCCACGGCGCCGGGGTGCTCGAGGACCGGCTGATCGTCGACAAGAGCAGCGCGCAATTCGAGCGGGTGTTCGACACCAAGGTCAAGGGGTTCCGGGCCCTGCTCGACGGCCTGCCGGACGACGATCTGAAGGCCATCGTCGTGTTTTCCTCGGTCACGGCCCGCATCGGCAACAAGGGCCAGGCGGACTACGCGATGGCGAACGAGGCCCTGAACAAAATGGCCGCGGCCGAGGCCCTGCGCCGTCCGGGATGCCGGGTGGTTTCGATCAACTGGGGCCCGTGGGAGGGCGGCATGGTCACCGCCGCCCTGAAGCGGGAGTTCCTGCGCCAAGGGGTGACCCTGCTGCCGGTCGCAGACGGGGTTTCCGCCCTGCTGGCGGAGATGGGAAGACCGCCGGGGCTGCCCGTCGAGGTGGTCATCGGCGGGACCCTGACCGCGGCCGGCGCCGAAATCGTTTCGGCGAACGCCCCCCCGCAGTTGTGCATCCTGTTTGAACGCGAAATCGACGTCACCTCCTTCCCGGTCCTGAGCTCCCATGTGATCGACGGGCGGGCGGTGGTGCCGATGGCGTTGATGACCGAGTGGTTCGGCCACGGGGCCCTGCACGAGAACCCCGGCTTGATGCTCCAGGGGATCGAGGACATCCGCATCCTGAACGGGATCCGGTTGGGGGAGCACTCCAAGCTCATCCGGCTTCTGGCCGGCAAGCCGCAGCGCCGGGAGGGGTTCTTCGAGATCGAGCTCGAGCTGCGCAACGGCGTGCGCGAGGGCAAGGACATCCTGCACTCCCGGGCCAGGGCCATTCTGGCCGAAGACTTCCCGGCACCGCCGGCATACCGCCTGCCGGAGGCGCTCGCGCTCGACGACTACCCGCGCAGCGCGGAGGAGATCTACACCGAGATCCTGTTCCACGGCCGCCAGCTCCACGGCCTGCGCAAGGTGCACCGCTGCACGGCCGCCGGCATGCGGGCCGACGTGTCGGGCGCCCCGGCCCCCAGCCAGTGGATGGCCGCGCCGCTGCGCAACAGTTGGCTGTGCGACCCGCTGGTGCTCGACTCGGCCTTTCAGATGGCGAGCCTTTGGTGTTACGAGCAGCGCGGCTGCGTGTCGCTTCCCAGCCACGCCGCCCGCTATCGGCAATTCCGCGGTGCGTTCCCGGCCGAGGGCGTCACCGTCGTTTTGGAGGTCCGCGACGCCACCGCCAAGAAACTGCGCGGCGATTTCACCTTCCTTGACGCCAACGGTACGGTCGTGGCCCAACTCACCGGTTACGAGGCCGTCATGGACCCGCTGCTCAACCGGGCGTTCAAGCCCGACAAGCCGCTGTAGGCGGGAATCGCGCAGGGAGGATCTCCGGTGCTCAAGACCCGGATCACCGAACTCTTCGGAATCGAGCGGCCCATCGTCCAGGGGGGGCTGATGTGGGTGGCCACGGCCGAGCTCGTTTCGGCGGTGGCCAATGCCGGCGGCATCGGCTTCATCACCGCCCTCAGCTTTGCGGAGCCCGAGGGCCTGCGCGCCGAGATCCGCAAGTGCCGGCGGATGACCGACAAACCCTTCGGGGTCAACCTGACCTTTCTGCCGACGCTGCGGCCGCCGGATTACCCGGGCTACATCGCCGTCTGCGTCGAGGAGGGCATCCGTTTCATCGAAACCGCCGGCCGCAACCCGGAACCGTACCTGCCGGGCATCAAGGCCGCCGGAATCCGGGTCGTGCACAAATGCACCTCGGTCCGGCATGCGCTCAAGGCGGAGAAAATCGGCTGCGACGTGATCAGCATCGACGGCTTCGAAGCCGCCGGCCACCCCGGCGAGGACGACGTCACCACGCTGATCCTGGTGCCGCTGGTGCGCGACGCCGTGCAAGTGCCGATCATTGCCTCGGGCGGATTTGCGGACGGACGCGGTCTGGTGGCCGCGCTGGCCCTGGGGGCGGACGGGATGAACATGGGCACGCGCTTCGTGGCCACCCGGGAGGCACCCGTGCACGCCGGGGTCAAGCAGGCGCTGATCGATCACGGGGAGCGCGACACACGGCTGATCATGCGCAGCCTGCGCAACACCGAGCGCGTGCTGCGCAACCGGACCGTGGAACAGGTCCTCGAGATCGAAGGCCGGGGCGACACCCGCATCGAGGACCTCATCCCTCATGTTTCCGGTCTGGTGGGCAGGGAAATGCTGGAGGGCGGCGACGTTCAAAAAGGAACGCTGGCGGCCGGGCAGTGCATCGGGCTGATCCGCGACATCCCCACCTGCCGCGAACTGCTCGACCGCATCATGGCCGAGGCGGAGGAGATCATCGGCACCCGCCTCGACCGCATGCGGACCGATCGATGAGGGTGCCGCGAGTGCCGCCGATCGCTTTTCAGGACCAGATCCCCGACAATCTCTGCTACGGCTGCGGGCCCTCAAATCACTCCGGCCTGCGGATCAAGAGCTACTGGGAGGGGGAGGAGGCGGTCTGTACTTTCCAACCCGGGCGGCACCACTCGGCGGGACCCGAGCAGTTCGTCAACGGCGGCATCATCGCGACCCTCATCGACTGTCACTGCGTCTGCACCGCCATTGCCCACGCCTATCGGACCGAGGGCCGCGCGATCGGCTCCGATCCCGGCATCTGGTGCGTCACGGCCAATCTGAACGTGACCTACCTGCGGCCGACCCCCATCGAAAACCCCCTCACCCTGCGCGCGGGCATCACCGACAGCGGACCGAAAAAAACCCGGCTGCGGTGCTCGGTGTTCGCGGGGGAGGATGAGTGCGCCCGCGGCGAGGTGCTTGCCGTGCGCGTCCCGGCCGGCTGGCGATAACTCGAGCACCGTGGCGCCCGGCCGCTTCACCGTTTCACCCGCCGCTCACACCCGTTTCGTCCGCGTCAAGGGCGCCGAGAACCGGCCCTGCCCTCAATCCGCGATCCTGCCGACCGCGCCCGGCATGCAGTGCAGGTCCACGGTCTCCAGGGTGGCGATCCAGGCCTTGCAGGGCTGACAGAATTTTTTCGGCGTACCCCGGCCCGCCCACAGGAGCTTCATGCGGTGGGAATGCCCGCATTTCGGGCAGAGGCACTCCATGGTGATGCCGTCTTCCCCAGGGGTGCGGCACAGCTCATCGCCTTCGACTTCCGCGCACGCCCGCATTTTTTTCGCCTGCATCTTTCGGCACCTCCTTCATTTTTTCTTCTTCTCGTGCTTCCTGATCAGGTCCTCGATGGCCTCCTCCAGGAGCGCCCCCAGCGACTTGTCCGTGTCCACGGCCAGGTGCTTGAGCGCCTTGAGGATCTCATCGTCGATGCGCGTTGAAAATGTCTTCTTCTGCCCCATGCCGGTGATTCTATCTTATGTAATTATATAATACAAGAATTATTTTATATCAGTTTTAATATTATTTTATATTATATTTTTATAGAATTTTGTTATTATTAATTTCTTTATTTAAAATCTGTTGACGCGGGCGCACCCGATCGGGTCCCGCCCAAGGGCAGGGCTCGCACCGGTTCGCAAAGGCGGCCGTCAGGACGGTGGGCATTGCAAAAGGCGGGCAACCCGCCATGCGGGCCCTTTTGCTTCAGACGGGGCGATGAAAGCCGCTTGCGGGAAAAACGTCCGGTCAGTGGGATGGGGACCGTACGCGGGGTTGGTCGGTGCGGCGTCAGCTCGGCGGGAACAGCTCCATCTTGATGACGCGGAAAACGGCCTGCCCGATGGCCAGGACCTCGTTTTCAGGGCCGAGGATCTCGGCCCGCACGAAGCTGAGCCGGCCGGTGCGGTGCGTCGTCCAGGCGTTGCACGCAAACGACGCCCCCCGGGCCGGTGCGGTGTAGTGCACGGTCAGATCGACCGTGGTGCAGTTCAGCCCGGGTTCGAGCTCGGTCAGGACCGCGCAGGCCATGGTGGTGTCCAGGGTGGTGAAGAGAATGCCGCCGTGGGGTTGGCCTTCGAACGGCCAACACACCTCGGGCCGGGGTTCGAGCCGGGAAGCGGCCCGCCCCTGCGCGGCACTCAGGATGCGGATTCCGAGGGTCGCGTACAACCGGTTGCGGTTGAGCATCTCAAGCACTTCGGGGGTGATGTCCATGGGGAGCCTCCTGCTATCCCGTGATCCCCGCCTGCCGCTTGACGCGCAGCAGCCCGGGGCTGAGGTGCAGGTACATCAGCGGCGAGGAGCAGCCGGCGGCGATGAAATAGTGTTCGATCCGGTCGAAGACCACCGGCCGGTCGGGCCACGTGAACCCCTTCCGTTGCCGCTCCAGCTCCCGCCACGCCTGCTCCGCCTGCCGGGTTGCGGCCGAACACCTGTGTCTGCGCCGGCCCGCACAGGAACATCTGGCAGACGATCGGCTTGACCCGCCACAGGCAGCCTTGCGCCCCGAGATAAACGCATTTGAACCCGGTGTGTTCCGTGCGCAGGACCGCGGCGAGGGCATCGACCTCGGATGCCTCCGACACCAGCAGGTTGGTCACCACATCGGCGAAATACGTGATGATGCCCTCGCGTGAGCAACAGGCGCTGAGCCGGCTCTGGTAGCACTTCCGGTCGCACACATCGTCGAAATGAAGTTTCAGAAACTCATCGACCCTGCGTCGGAACGCCAGGTAGTCCTGCAGAAGGCCAAGCAACTCCCGCCGCTCCCCCCGGGGCAGGGAGTTGAGATGCAGGCGCGCCAAAGAGAGCGCCTCGAGTTGCTCGACCTGATAGGAATTCATGACCCTCCTGAATCGGTGACACCGCACCGGCTTCATCGGCACGCGGGCGCCTGCACATTAATTGGATCGGCCCGGCCTGTCAAGGCAGGCCGGAGGGGGGATTTGACAGGTCCGCCGACGGCCGGGTATAGGATCCACGATTCGAAGTCTTGAAACCACTTCTAAACGAGCCGCGGTATGCGTTCACATCAAAGCGACGTCCTGGTGGTCGGCGCCGGACCGGCCGGCGCCACGGCGGCATTTGCCCTGGCCGCGAAAGGGATGCGGGTGACCCTTCTCGACCGCCGGGTGTTTCCGCGGGCCAAACTCTGCGGCGGGCTCCTGACCTGGAAGACGATCAAGATCATCGGGGAGGTGTTTCACCGCACGGCGGAAGACCTCAAGGCCCGCAAGGTCATCCACGGCGAGAGCCGCTCCTATCTTGTCGCCGGGCGCTTCCGGGCGGGGCGTCGTCAGGACCCTCGATTTCCCGTTTCACCTCGTGGACCGCAAGGCTTACGACCATCTCTGGCTGCGGCTGGCGATCCGCGCCGGGGCGACGTTTCGCCCCGGCGCCCACGTCGTGTCGGTGGACCCGCAAAAAAACGAAGTCCTCACCGCCGACGGCGACACCCACCGCGGCCGATTCATCGTCGCCGCCGACGGCGTCCACAGCCGGGTGCGGCGCAGCCTCGAGCGCCGCCGCCTGATTCCGGCCGCAACCCGCGGGCAGACGGCCGTGGCGCTCGAAGCCTTTGTGCCGAACGAGGCCGTGGCCGGTCTCCCCGACCACCCGGCCATCTTCTACGGCCACCTGCCCTGGGGGTACGCCTGGTCGTTTCCCGGAAACGGGCATCGCGTCCTCGGGATCGCCGGCTTGAGAACCCGGACCGACCGCCGGCTGCGCAGCGCCTTCAACGCTTTTCGCGCCTCGCTGTCCCTGCCGCGCGGGCTCAAGGTGCGCACTGCCGGCCACAGCCTGCCCTACGGCAATTACCTCGAAGCGCCCGGCCATGGGAGCATCCTGCTCGTGGGGGACGCCGCCGGCCTCGCGGACCCCTTCCTCGGCGAGGGGATCTACTACGCCCATCGCAGCGGCGCCCTGGCCGCCGACGCGATCCTCGAAGCCGCCGGCCGGGGCCGGACCGCCGCGGGGTGCTACGCGGATCGGCTCCAGCGCACCATCCTGCCGGAGATGCGCTACGCCCGGGCCGGCCGCAACCTCATCTTCTCCCTGCCGCCGCGTCTCTACTACCCGGTGCTCGGCGCCGCCCTGCGCCTTGCGCCGAAAATCTGCGAGGAGACGATTCAGGGGCCGGCGGACCTTCCAATGGCTTCGGAGGGTGAAGGAGTGAGCGCCGGCACCATCTCGCACCGCCGTCTTCAGCCGTTAGCACTTGACAGCCCGCTGAAGTTCAGCCTATCTATTAGTTGCGTCGGATCACCCTATCGGAGTACAGTGTTCGTTTTTCACGGTGTGGCTGTCGTCTCCATGGATACGAAACCTTCCGACGCCTGCGGCCCACACCCTCTTATTCGATCGGCAGCCAAATAGGCAAAGGTCGTCATGCCGGACTTGATCCGGCATCCACACTCGGCCTGGATTTCTCCCGGGCTTGATCCGGGATCCGCCGGAATGACCAATCGTCATATTCAATTGCCGGACTAATAACAACCCGTACCATCTTTTCAAAAGGCGTTCGCGTGGACCCCAAGGAGCTCCGGGAGCTGATCGCTCACTTCTCCGGCGGCGGGGAGATCGTCGTGGTCTCCAACCGCGAGCCATGGCTGCACCAACGCGTGTCCGGCGCAGTCAAGGCCGATCCGGCCCGCGAGCGGAATGGTGGTGGGCCTGGAGCCGATCGTGCGCGCCGCCCGGGGCACTTGGATCGCCCACGGCTCCGGTTCGGCGGACCGCAGCGTATCGGATTCCCAGGGACGCATCCGGCTGCCGCCCGGGGAAGAAGAGTACACCCTGCGCAGGGTCTGGTTGTCCCGCCGGGAGGAGGAGGGCTATTACTACGGCATCTCCAACCGGGCGCTGTGGCCTCTGTGCCACATTGTCTACACCCGTCCCTGTTTTTCCAGGACAGGACTGGGAGATCTACCGCAGCGTCAACCAGCAAGTTCTGCGACACCATACTGGAGAAGTCGGCTCGAAGGAGGCGGTGGTGTTCATCCAGGACTATCATCTGGCGCTGCTGCCGCGCATGCTCAAAGAGGCCCGTCCGGACTTGAAGGTGATCCAGTTCTGGCACATCCCGTGGCCGAACAGCGAGGCCTTTCGGATTTTCCCCTGGGCGGAGGAACTCCTCGACGGGCTGCTCGGAAACGACCTGCTGGGCTTCCACATCCAGCACCACTGCAACAATTTTCTGGACACCATCGCGACCTCTCTCGAGGCGATGGTCGACCTGGATCACTTCCGGGTTTTCCGGGGGGGCCACCCCACCTACGTCCGGCCTTTTCCGATCAGCGTCGATTTCCACCAGATCGGCCGCGACGCGGAGTCCGCCGAGGTGCGGCAGGCGACCGAGAAGTTCACCCGCGAACTGGGTGAGGCCGCGGAATCCACGCGGCTCTTCGTCGGGGCGGACCGCATCGACTACACCAAGGGGATCCCCGAGCGGCCTCGCCGCCTTCGATCTGCTGCTCAAGCGCCACCCCGAGCTGCACACCCGGGTGAGCCTCGTCCAGCTGGCCGCGCCCAGCCGCACGCACGTCAAGGAATACCGGGACCTCAACGAGGAGTTGGACGACATGGTGGACGAGATCAACTGGCGGCACCAGACCGAGGATTGGGTGCCGGTCCATTTCCTGCGCGCCCAGCACGACTACCACGCCGTCCTGGCGAGCTTCCGGATGGCCGACGTGCTGCTGGTCACCTCCCTGCACGACGGCATGAACCTGGTGGCCAAGGAGTTCATCGCCGCGCGCACCGACGGCGACGGCGTCCTGATCCTGTCCAAGTACACCGGCTCCGCCCGCGAGCTGGGCGGGGCCCTGCTGGTCAACCCTTTCGACACCGACCAACTGGCCGATGCCATGCACGCGGCCTTTTGCATGCCGGAGGAGGAGCGCTGCCGGCGCATGGCCGGCCTGCGGGAGCAGGTGGCCAAAAACGACGTGTTCGACTGGGCGAAGCGCATCATCGCGGAGGCGGGCGAGTGCCTGAAGCTCGAAACACCCCGGCCGTGACCCTCTGGGTTTTCGACTTCGACGGGACGCTGAGCCCGCTCGTGCCCGAGCGCACCGCCGCGGCCCTGCACCCGGCCTGCCGCCGAATGCTGCGGACTTGGCGGGCGTCCGCGACTTCAAATGCGCCATCCTCTCCAGCCGGGCCATCGCCGACCTGGAACCGCGCGTGGACGTACCGGCTCTCTTCCTGGGCGGCGGCAGCGGGCTGGATTGGCGCCTGCCCGACGGGGGTCTGAGAGGCCCGGAAACCGAACAGGAGCATCGCACCCGGGTGGTCCGCGAGGAGGTCATGGGCGAACTCCGGGAGTGGGGCCGTCTGCCCGGGGTCGACATCGAGGACAAACGCTGGTCCATCGCGGTCCACGTCCGCCACGCCGACGAAGCGACCAAGGATCAGGTGGCCGCCCTGGTGGACGGTGGGCCCCACGGCAGGAGGTCCGGGTTTTCCGCGGCCCGGAGGTCTTCGAGATCCAGCTGGTCCCGGGGGTCGACAAGGCCTTCGGCCTCAGGACCCTGTGCGGGATCGTCGGGTTCCGGCCGCGCACGGACCACGTGGTCTACGCCGGCGACGACGACAACGACGCACAGGCCATGCAGCTGGCATTGTCCTGGGGGGGGACGGCGGTGGCGGTCGGGGAAAGGGTGCGCATGGCGGGCACCGAGCGGGCGCCGGGGCCGGCGGAGCTCGCGCAGACGATACGGCGATTGGCGGGCCTGCCGGAGGATGCGCCGGACCCGGCATGACCCGCGCGGGGGCGGAACGGTTCTACCCGGTCAGGAACTCCGTCAGGTGCCGGTTGAAGACCTCCGCCTGCTCGATGTTGTTCAGGTGCAGCATCTTCGGAATCACGGCCAGCCGGGACCCGGCGATTTGCGCGTGCATGGCCTGGGAGGCAGCCAGAGGGGTGCCGGGGTCGTCTTCGCCGACGACGATCAGGGTGGGCAGCTCGATGCCGGCGAGCCGGTCCAGGTAGGCAAGCCGGCGAATGGCCTCGGTGCAGCCGACATAGCCCGCCACGGGGGTCTCCAGGAATTGGCGGCGGATGGCCGCCACCTCGGGCGGGTTTTGCTTCAGGTAGGCCGGGGTGAACCAGCGCGCCAGGGTCCCGTCCACCAGCGCCGCCAGCCCCTCCTCGAGGGCCGTGTCGATGCGCTCCTGGATCACCGGCTGCGCCGCCTCGGGGATCAGGGCGGAGGTGCTGCACAGGCCAAGGCTCAGCAGGCGCCGGGGGTGGGCCAGCGCAAAGCCCTGCCCGATCATCCCGCCCATGGAGAGCCCCACCCAGTGTGCCTTTTCGATCGCGAGCGCCTCCAGCAGGGCCGCGGCGTCCGCGACGAGCTGATCCAGGGTGTAGGCCCCCTCGGGCGCGTCGCTCTTCCCGTGGCCGCGGGTGTCGTAGCGCAGGACCCGGAAGCGCGGCTCGAGCGCCGGCAGCTGGGGGTCCCACATGCGCATGTCCGAGCCCAGGGAGTGGCTGAGCACGACGACGGGCGCGTTCGGCTGCCCGGAGATCTCGTAGTTCGTGGTGATCGTCCCGGTCTTGATCCGCATGGTCCCCCTCCCTGCTTCATCCCTGCGCCAGGATCGCGGCCACCTGGTCGCGGTAGTCCCGGCTCTGATCATCCACGGCCGCCAGGTCGATTGCGTCCGGTCCGGCGACACCCAGCCCGAGCTCTACCGCGCGGGCGATCTGCTCCTGAGCGAAAATCGGCGTCTGCATGACCTGCGCGTTGCTGCCGAGGTGCTTGAGGACCGCCAGGCCCACGGCGTCGACGGCCACGCGGTCGGTGGCGGCCAGGAACACATCGCCCCGGGCGCGCTTGCCGGTCATCGGGCCGCCGTCGACGAAGGCGTCGATGCCGTCGAGAACCACGAGGTGGGGGCTGAACGGCGCGTTGATCTCGGCGATCAGCCGGCGCTGGTGGGGCGAAGAGTGCAGCTCCCGCATGTACTCGAACCCGTTGCGGCCGGTCGGCACCACCCCCACGTGCAATTTGAGGGACATGGTGAACACGCCACCGTACTGGTGGGTCTTCAGACAGCAGGTCGACACCAGGCACTCCGCCTCGAGAACGGGCCGGGCCACGCGAAAGCCGTCCTTCCAGTGCGACCCGGCGGCATCGACCTTGACCCAGTCCTTGGCATCCAGGGTGTCGAAATCGATGATGCGGACATCGAGCGGTGCGAGCAGGTCGGGCACGCCTTTCTGCGCCATCACCTCCCGGGTGGGCGGGTAGCTGCGCTCACCGACGCTGACGGATCTCGCCCCCATCTGCCAGAGGCGTAGCACAAGGGCCTCTAAGGTGTCGTTGTGGGTCGACCCGGGACAGGTGTCGGCCGTGTTGAAGTTGGGTTTGATGAGGACATGCTTGTTCTTGGCCGGGTTGACGCCGAGCGCGTCGATCACCGACGCCACCGCCGACTTGCGGTCTTCTGTTTTCAGGAAAGCGACCCGGCTTTTAACATTGGTCATGGCAAAGCCTCCGCTGCCGCCGAGCAGCGCGGCGCCGCCGGCCGCGCCGGCGTATCTGATGAAATCCCGGCGTGTGATCTTCAAGCAGGTGTTGCCCCCTCGGCGCCGGGTCCGGCGGCCCTCGGGTTGAGGTCGATGATCCGCCGGATGAGGGCCGCCAGCTTGTCCGGGTCGTGCCGGACGAGCCCGCCGGAGGCCTCGAGCAGATCCGCGGCATACACGCGGCGGCCCGTCAAACGCGTGTCCTCGGGCACGATCGCAACGAATTCGGATTTCTGCGCCCGGTACTCGGCGAGCACGGGCGGGTCCGGCCGGCGGGTGTTGTAGATGATCCCGTCCACGCTCCGCCCCAGGAACCCTTCCAAATTCTCGATGAAATCCCAGCCCGTGAAGTTGTGGGTTTCACCGAACTTGGTCATGATGTTCAGCACGTAGAGCAGCTTGGCCCGGGTCTTCTGCAGGACCTCGCGCACCCCCGGCACGATCAGCCCCGGGATGATGCTGGTGAAGAGGTCCCCCGGGCCGACGATGATGAAATCCGCCCACCAGGCGGCGTCGATCACCGGCGGGTAGACGGAGATCGAGTCGCTGTGGTGGGGCACCAGAAACACGTCGCGGATCTTCTCGCGCTGGGTGCCCCGCGGCACGTCGATGGCCTTCTCGCCGAAGATGCGCGTGCCGTCGGTCAGCTCCGCCACAAGGGTCGCCTGGTCGATGGTCACCGGCAGGATCCGCCCGCGCACGTCCAGGATCTCCGCCAGGGCCTGAATGCCGGCCGGAAAGCTCTCGGTGTAGCGCGAAAGCATGGTGAGCAGCATGTTGCCGGCGTTGTGGCCCTTGAGCCTGCGGTCCTCGATGAAGCGTTTGAGCAGCAGGCCGCGGGCGACCTCCCGGTGCGGGGAGAGCGCCACGATGCACTTGAGGATGTCCCCCGGCGGCAGGATGCCGAGCTCGTCGCGCAGCCGGCCCGTGCTGCCGCCGCTGTCCACCATCGACACCACGGCCGTGATGTCGACCTCCTCCATGTCCCTCAGGCCGGAGAGCAGC
Organism: uncultured delta proteobacterium; assembly: GCA_963716785.1. Taxonomy (GTDB): domain Bacteria; phylum Desulfobacterota; class Desulfobacteria; order Desulfobacterales; family SpSt-501; genus SpSt-501. The sequence continues at coordinate 13,661 of CAVQUW010000045.1, forward strand.
GCGAACTGGCCGCTGCCGCCGCCGAAAGTGACTATTTTGGTCGGCACACCTTCCATGGACCCCACCGTTGGCCTCGCCAAGTCGAAGAGCATGCAGTATAGAAGTGGTTTCAAAACCTCGGATCACACCCGCATGGCGGCGGCAAGGCGCAGGCCGATTCGAAAGCGCAGCAACCTCCTTCGGTGGTGAGCATTTCGAGAGGCCCGCAACGCCGCCCCCGGGTGTCAGACGGGGTGATGAAACCACTTCTAATCGGAATTGGGTCACGGGTCAACCGGACACCGCTCGAGAATGTCGTTCGTCTCCAGAAAACGGATGATCCCCTCCGCGGTTTCGCGGGGTCGCTGCATGGGCACGAAATGACCCGTATCGGCCAGCCTGACCACCTCCGCGTGCGGGACTTTGCGCGCAAAGCGCCGGGCCGCCGCGGGCAGGAACGTGTCGGATTCGGCGCCGCAGATCACGAGGACCGGCATCTCCAAGCGCGGGATCCGGCGCCAGACGTCGTGGGGGCAGGCGGCGAAGCACTGCGATTCCCAAGCCGGGTCGCAGAGCAGGCGCACCTGCCGCTCTTCGGTCTCCTGCGTGCCGCCGGCGACATAGGCCTCGAGAAATTCTTCCCCCCACGACCGGAAAACGGGCTTGCGGCGGTAGGCGTCAAGCAGCGCGGCGCGGTCGGGCCAGACCGCGCGGCGCCGGGCGGCCGTCGCCACGATCGGCACCCTGCGGGCGAGCCCGGTCCATTTGGCCAGACACCACCACCACATCCAGGAAAACGGCAGAATCGTGGGGTCGATCAGCACCAGCGCCCGCACGAGATCCGGCCGCTTCACCGCCAGAAGCAGGCTGACCGTGGCCCCGCGAGAGTGGCCCATGGCCACGAGCGGTTCGCCCCAGTGGTCGCAAAACCGCTCCAGGTCGGCGACGAAAACGCCCCAGTCCTTCAACCGCCGCGGGTCGGCCGGCGCCCGTGTCAGCCCGTGGCCGCGGTCGTCCATGCCCATCACCCGCAAACGGGGGCGCCATCGGCCGGCCAGAGGCGCGTAAGTGGCGGCGCACAGGCCGGTGGCGTGGGAAAAATGCGCCAGCGGGCCGTTGCCGCCCCAGTCGATGTAGTGGAAGCATCCGTCGGCGCCTTCGAAGAAACGGGGTGGGGCGGGCGTGGAGGTGAAGGAGGTCATCCGCATCCGACAGCGCTCAGCGGGCCCCGCCCCGAAGGTCTCCCCACCCGCTGCCGGCCGCGCCCGATCAGCGTGCCGATCCCGCGCCTGCCCGGGGAAACACGGGAAAACAGATCGTCGCGGGCCTTAATTTCGGTCCGGCGGCGGGTCGGGGGCACGTTCGGGATTTTCCCGGTGTATCCGAGCGGCATGATCTCTCCTGCCCAAGGTTTGAGAGCGGCGCATGATGGTGCGCCCCTGCAATGGGAATATCCGCAGGGGGTGCGCGTGTCAACCGCCAAATTGAATCTCCCCGCAGCAAGCTGCGGGGAATCTTCGACCGTAAGGAATGGGGTCGTTTTTGATTCGCTCGCTAACCCCGCCGCAAGCGGCGGGGAATGCGCTCGCTTTTGCGGTTCACGCGCACTTTCCCGGCCGGGCGGTCCGACTTCAGTCCGGAAGGGTGATCGTGCGGTAGCCGACCCGGCCGTTTTCATACTCGTAGACGCGGAAGGAGGCCTGCCGCCCCCAGTAGCCCGCCGCCGGCGGCCCTGAGAAAACGGGCACCCCGTCGACCCAGTGCAGCTCGTCGCGGTGGAAGTGCCCCGTGATCACGGCCTTGACGTCGAAGCCGCCGAGGAGCCGCGCCAGCTCAACCCGCGCCCCGGCGGGCCAGCCGGGCTTCAGGGTGTCGGCGTAGAAGTCCTCCACCACGGGTCGGTGGTGGAAGAAGAGGACCGGGCGGCCGGCGGACTGCGCCAGAGCGTCCCCGATCTCCTTGAGCGGGTCGTAGCCCGGGAGCGTAAACCCCTGGGCGAGCGGTTCGGTGTAGGCAAAGACGAAAAGGACGCCGTGGTAGACGGCGCGGCCTGCCAGGGCCCCCACCCGTTCGGTGAACACCTGCCGGGTTCGCTCCGGGTCGTGGCGGAGGATGTCGTGGTTGCCCGCCACGACGTGCAACGGCGCCTTGAGCGGCTTGAAGACGGCGAGCGCCTCCCTGAGCAGACGCGCGTCGGTGATGTTGTCGGCAAAGAGATCACCGGTGTGAACGACGCAGGCGACGTCGAAGGGCAGCGCGTTGATGCGCGCCACGATCCGGCGCACGCGCTCCAGGTGGTCGCGCTCGCCCAGATGCGTGTCGCTGATCTGGACGAAGTAAAACCGCGCGCCGTCGGAAACCGGTTCGGCCCGCACCTCCCGGCCCGTGCCGGCGACAAGCGCCGCGGCAAGAAAGAGCGTCGTTGCCGCCAGCAGTTTTATGATGAAACGCCGCATGCCTTCTCCACGACCGGCTCCCGCAAGCGGTTTGGCGCCCCCGCGCGATCACCCCTCACGCCTTGACCCACCCGCCTGAAACCCCTATAGTGCCGCCTTGTCGCCCGTTCCCACACCCCGGCCGCAGGCCGAACAGGAGAATCGAAAATGCCCATTGCCGAGAGAATGACCCGCCGCGTCGCCGAGTTCGCCGTGATCAAGGACATGTTCGAGGAAGGCAGCCGCCTCAAGGCCGAGCACGGTGCCGACCGGGTGTACGATTTTTCTTTGGGCAACCCGGATCTGCCCCCGCCGGAATCCTTTCGCAGCGCCCTGCGCGAGATGGCCGCCGCGCCCGACCTCAACCACGGCTACGCCCCGGTGGCCGGGCACCTTCACGTCCGTCAGGCCCTGGCCCGGCAACTCCAAAAAGAGCAGGGGGTCGCGCTCACGGCCGAGCTGATCGTGATGACCGTGGGCGCCGCCGGCGCCCTCAACGACATCCTGCGCGCCCTGGTCGACCCCGGCGAGGAGATCCTGGTGCCCGCCCCCTACTTCGTGGGTTATCGGAACTATGCCTTCCTGGTGGACGCCGTGCTCAAGCCGGTCCCGACCGACGGGCGCTTCCACCTGGACGTGGGGGCCATCGCCGACGCCATCTCCCCCAAAACCCGGGTGGTGCTGATCAACTCGCCGAACAACCCCACCGGGGCCGTCTACGCCAAGGAGGAGCTCGACGCGCTGGGGGCGGTGCTGGAACAGGCCAGCCGCAGATTCGCGCGGCGCGTCTACCTGGTTTCGGACGAGCCGTACCGTTCGATCACCTACGGCGCCACGGTTCCATCGGTGTTCGCCGCCTACCCCCACGCCATCGTCGCGAACTCCTTCTCCAAGCAGCTCAGCCTGGCCGGCGAGCGTGTCGGCTACCTGGCCGTGCACCCGGCGGCCGAAGACGCGGCGCTGATCGTCGCCGCCGCCAGCGCCGTGAACTCGATGCACGTCGTCAACGCGCCCAGCCTTTTTCAACAGGTCGCCGTGCGCGCCATGGGGGCCGGTGTGGATGTCTCCGTCTACCGTCGGCGACGCGATCTGATCGGCGCCATCCTGGCTGAGGCCGGCTACGAATTCAGCGTGCCCGAGGGGGCCTTCTACCTGTTCCCCAAAAGCCCCATCGCCGACGATGCCCGTTTCACCGGGATTCTCAAAAAGGAGCTCATCCTGGTCAGTCCGGGCCGCGCCTTCGGCGCGCCCGGGTATTTCCGCATCTCTTTCGCGGTGCCCGATGCGACGATCACCGGCTCACGCGAAGGCTTTCGGCAGGCCATCGCCAACGCCCGGGGAAAATGAGCCCGGCGGGTGGGTTCACCGCAGAGGCGCAGAGGACACGGAGAAGGACGCGTTTGTTTTCTTTTGCCGCTGAGAGGTTGGTGCTCCCTGCGTCTCCGCGGTGAGTGTTCTTTTCAGCGTCACAGCGCTCGATAGGACCACTCCAGCCCGCCGGCAGCGGAGCGGGCGACCTGCAGGTGCCCCATCCAGCGGCGGTCGTCCTGTTCCGGGAAGTCCTCGCGGAAATGGGCACCGCGGCTCTCCGTCCTGCGCTGCGCGGCCTCGACGACAAGTTCTGCCGTTCCAATCGCCGATTTCAGGCCGAGCAGCCGGACGAGGCTGCGCGGATCGGGCTCCGCCGCGGACCAGTCCGCCGCCATGATGCGCAAGGCCTCCAGCTCGGAACCCAAACGGGCCAAGCCGGTCTCGTTGCGAATGATCCCCCCGTCGAGCCACATGCCCCTGCGAACCTGCGCCAGCAGGTCTTCGACTTGTTTGCGACCGATGGGGGTCGATCCGAGCAGACCGGCGGGGGCATCGGCCACGGATGCGATCCGGGAGGGGGCGGAGCCGCCCTCCCGGGCCCAACGGGCCGCGCTCTCCCCGGCGCGTCTGCCGAACACCAGGGTTTCGGAAAGGGCGTTTCCCCCCATGCGGTTGGCGCCGTGCAGCCCGCCGACCACTTCACCCGCGGCGAAGAGGCCCGGCACGGAGGTGGCCCCATCCGCATCGGCGCAGACCCCGCCCATGACGAAGTGGGCCATGGGGGCCACCCTCAGGGGGCGCGACCGTGCGCCGCAGCGGCGGCCGATGGTGTCCAGGGTCGAGGCCGAGAACGGGTCGCAGCACCACTCTTCGTCCGACAGACCGGTCAGATCCAGCCTGACCCGGCGGCCGTCGCGGGTGGTCTCGCGGAACAGGGCCTGGGAGAGCCGGTCCCGGGCGCGCAGGCCCGCCGGCCGCTCGGTGATACCGTACTTCTCGTAGATGTCTTCCCCCAAGTCGTTCGTCAGACGCCCCTGGTCCGCAAGCCTCGGGGGCAGCAGGTGATGCGGAAGCCCGGGTTCGGCCAGACACAAGGGGTAAAACTGGCAGAATTCCATGTCCTGAAGGGTCGCCCCCGCCTCGAGCGCGAGCAGATACCCCTCGCCGAGGATCCCCTGGGGGTTGTCGTGCCGCAGGAACAGCGCCCCCGCCCCTCCCGTGGCCAGCACCACGGCGCGGCCGTGCAGCTGCCGCCAGGCGCCGGTGTCCCTTGACACCGCCCGCAGACCGGCCGCACCGCCCCGCAGGGAGAGATCGACGACGTGGAGCCCGGGCCGGAACTCGACCCCGAGGGACCGGCAGCGGGCGACGAGACAGCGGATGATCTCCTCGCCCCACACCGAGGGGCGGCCCGCAGCCATGAGATATCCCTGGTGGGATTCGGCCCGCATCCCCCAGTCGACCATTTCCCTCAATCGTATAGGGGCCTCCGCGACGAACGCCTCGACCAGGTCTTTGCGGTTGATTCCCCGGCCGGACTTGAGCGTCGCCTCCCGGTGGCCGTCGACAGGCGCCCCGGCGGGTGAGCCGGCAAAGGCCCCGCCGCTCACAATCGTGGCGGTCCCCTTCCCGGGGCTGTTCTTCGACACCACCCACACGCTGCAGCCGGCCTCCGCAGCCGCCACGGCGGCGCGCAACCCGGCCGCGCCGCTGCCGACCACAAGCACATCCGCCATCGTCTGTTCCATGGTCCCCCTTTTGAATCCCCCCGCAGCACGCCGCGGGGGGTCTTCGACCGAAAGGAATGGTTTTTTCGATTCGCTCGCCAACCCCGCTGCAAGCAGCGGGGAATGCGCTCGCTATTGCGGTTCACCCCACGCTCACCAACGGGCGCTCCCCGGCGCCGACCTCACCGATCCTTGCCGCGAACGACAGGCCGGCGGACTTCAACGCCTGAACCATCGGCCCCGCCTGAGCCTCCGGCACCGCGAAGAGAAGACCGCCGGAGGTCTGGGGGTCGAACAGCAGCTCCTCCTCCGGTGCGGGCAGCCCGACCCTCAACTCCCAGAAGCCCTCCACGGCCAGGCGGTTGGGCCGGTTGCTGCCGGTGGTCTCCCCCTTGGCATACATGGCCCGGGAGTTAGGGTAGAACGGCAGGTCGCGGAAGTTCAGGTGCAGGCGGGCGCGGCTGCCTCTGGCCATCTCCACGCCGTGCCCCAGGATGCCGAACCCGGTGATGTCGGTGCAGGCGTGCACGTCGAATTTCCCGGCAGCCTCGAGGGCGCTCGAATTCAAGGCGGAGATCAGCGGCAGCAGGGTCTCTAGATCGCGGTAGGGAAGCCTTCCCGAACGGTTGGCGTTGAAGAGAACGCCGCTCCCGAGCGGCTTGGTCAGGACCAGGGCATCGCCGGGCCGGGCCCCGCTGTTGGTGAAAATGCGCTCCGGGTGCACGCACCCGGTCACTGCCAGCCCATATTTCGGCTCGTTGTCGTCGACCGAATGCCCGCCGGCCATGCAGGCGCCGGCCTCCACCACTTTGTCGTTTCCGCCCCGCAGAATCTCCCTGAGCAGCCCCAGGTCCAGTGCCTTGGATGGGAACATGACCAGGTTGAGCGCCATAACGGGCCGCCCGCCCATGGCGTACACGTCCGAGAGCGAATTGGCCGCGGCAATCTGACCGAACCAGTAGGGGTCGTCCACCGGCGGCGTGATGAAATCCGCCGTGCTGATCACGGCCAGCTCCGGTGTCAGCCGGTACACGGCCGCATCGTCGCTGGTGTCGTAGCCGACGAGCAGGTTGGGGTCGCCGGGTGCCTTCAGCTCCTTGAGCGCGTCCGACAGATCCGCCGGACCGATCTTGGCGGCTCACCCGCAGGTCCGCGACATCCCCATCAGGGTCTTTTTCTTGAACCAGCGCATGGACTCGTCCTTTCCGTTGCGCGCCCGAAGACCGCGCGCAATCGTTTTACTATAATGGCTTGCCGCTCGGAAAATCAAATCAATTGTGGCGATCCGCCCTTGATAACCCCATCGATTTTATCGATGGCGTGCGGCCGCCGCCGCCCCCCTCCGCGTGAGCCCCTGTTTTTTCGTTTGACAGCCCGATCGACTCTTATATAGTCTTCCGCGGATTTCGGGCTGTGCCCGCGATTCGGTTTTGCATGGTGCTGGTGACACAGGATCTTCCGCGGTTCATCAAAGCGATTTCGGGAAGGTCAATTCCACTCGTTTGCCAACAGCGAAAAGGGAAGGAGAGGGAGATGAAATTTGCGATCATTGGAACCGGCGTGATGGGGCGCGGCTGGATCACCCAGTGCGCCATGACGGGCCACGAGGTCCACTGCTGGGATGCCAACGCCGAGATTTTGGCCGGCACGCTGAAAGCGTGTGTCGATCTGACGGAGAAAGCCGCCAAACGCATGAAGATCACCGACCCGAACCTGGCGGCGGAGACCGGCAAACGCATCACGACCTACACCGACAAGACGGCCTTCATGAACGTCGCCAAAGGCTGCGAGGTCTTTCTGGAAGTCATCTTCGAGGATATGAACCTGAAGCGCCGGGTCCTCGGGGAACTCTTGCCGCAACTGCCGGAGAAGGTCATCTTCTGGTCGAACACGAGCAGCCTGGACATCGACGTGATGGCCGAGGCCGGCGGCCGGCCCGACCGCTCGATCATCACCCACGGCTTCAACCCCGTCCCCATGATGCCCGGGGTGGAAGTCGTGCCCGGTGTCAAAACCAGCTCCGACACCATCGAATTTACGCGTCAGGCCCTGCTCGGCATGAAAAAAGTGCCCTTCCTGGCGCCCAACATTCCCGGCTTCTGGGTCAACCGTCTCCTGCTGCCGTGGATGCTCGACGCCTTGCGGCTCCTCGAACAGGGCAAGATCAAGGTGGAAGACGGCGACCTTGGGCTGAACACCAGCCTGGGACACCCCCAGGGAGTGTTCAAACTCCTGGATTTCGTGAGCACGTCCACCACGCTGCGGGTGGCCCTTGAAATGTACCGCGCCTCAAACGACCCGCGGCTCTACCCGCCGCTCATCCTGATGCGGATGGTGAAGAACGGCGAATACGGGGCCGGCAGCGGCAAAGGCTGCTACGACTGGAGCGACCCGCGCAACCCCAAAGCGCGTGATCTTTCCGACTACATCGTGGGCGCGGCGGAACAGATGACCGCGGCGATGAAGTAATCGCCCGAAAGGCCGCGAAACAATGAACCGACAGGATATCGAAGACGAGATCCGGCGCCTGGACGAAAAAATCCGTGAGGTCCAGCAGCGTCTGCCCGCGCACTCGGTGAAGCCCCCGATCATGACGGAGCTGTTTGATCTGGAGGACCGGCGGGCGGCCCTGGTGCAAATGCTCGCGGATTCGAATCGTCGGGAGAAAAAGGAATCGCCGTGAGCTGCCGCCCCGACGAGCCCTCCGGCGAGGGTCGTTACGTCTGTCAAAAATACGACATCCGCATGCACGCCGGAGGCTTGCGCTGCCGCGACCCTGAAATCTACTGCAAGTTCCGATCGGCTTGCGCCGTTTATTTTATGACCCACCGCCGGCGCGGGCTCGACGAGGACCCGGCGGGTTCGGGCGATGCGGCCGCGCCGGGGGAGCGCGCGGCAGGAGGATCAGTTGATGGAACGAATTGAATTCCAGCCGATCGGGGAGATCCGCTCGCCCTTCGCGACCCCGGAAGGCACCCCCATCCAGCCCGCCGGTGCAGCGGGCATCCGCGGCCGGGTCGTGGTCCTGCCTGCCTATCAGGACGCGCTGCAGGACCTCGAGGGGTTCTCGCACATCACCCTGCTGTATTACTTCCACCTCGCCCGGCCGTTTTCGCCCAAGGTGACGCCGTTTCTGGACACCGTGAAACGCGGGCTGTTCGCCACCCGCGCCCCGGCCCGGCCGAACGCGATCGGCATCTCGGTCGTGCGGCTGATCTCCGTTTCCGAAAACACCCTGGAGGTCCAGGACATCGACGTGGTGGACGGAACCCCCCTGCTGGACATCAAACCCTACATCCCGGAGTTCGACGCCCGCCCGGCCGAGCGCATCGGCTGGATGAGCGCCACGGCCCGGACGGTCGGCGAGGTGCGCGCGGACGGGCGCTTCGTCGCCGAAGACCCCAAACGCGGTTGAGCCGCGCCGGCATCGACAACAACGCCGATGCGGGTCAACGCCCGCCGGCAAGTTCGATCATCGTCTGTGCGATTTCAGTGTAGGCTTTGGTGACGGCCGAATCCGCGTGGGCCTCCTGATAGCAGCGCCCCGAATCGCCGCAGGCGACGACGGCGGGGTCGATGGGAATTCGGCCGAGAAACCGGACATCCATCTCCTGGGCGGTGCGCTGCCCCCCGCCGGAGCCGAACAGCTCGATCGCCTCGCCGCAATGCGGGCAGTTGAGACCGCTCATGTTCTCCACCAGCCCGAAAACCTCCAGATTGACCGTACGGCAAAAGTTGATCGATTTGCGCACATCCGCCAGGGCCACCTCCTGGGGGGTGGTCACGATGATGGCCCGCGCGTCGTCGACCTGCTGGGCAATGGTGAGCGGCTCATCGCCGGTGCCGGGCGGTGCGTCGATGATCAGGAAGTCGAGCGCCCCCCACTCGACGTCGGCGATGAATTGGCGGATGGCGGAAAATTTCAGCGGCCCCCGCCAGATGACCGCATCGTCCCGCTTGGGCAGAAAAGACTCCATGGAGATGGCCGCCAGGTGTTCCGAGTGGCGAATGGGGTTCAGTTTGCGGTTGGCATTCACCTCCGGCAGCCCCGCGAGGCCGAGCATCCGGGGCACGTCGGGCCCGTGCAGGTCGACATCCATGATGCCGACCTTGTACCCCTTGCCGGCCAATGCCAACGAGAGGTTTACCGCGGTGCTGGTCTTTCCCACCCCGCCTTTGCCGCTCATCACCAGGAATTTGTAGCGGATCTTGTCCAGCGACTGCTTCACCGACACATCCTGCTCGTCCTTGACCTGCTTCGGGCTCTTCGGCATTTTGTCCATGATCTCCGGTGCCATTGAATTCCTCTCCTCGATTCCTGAAATATCCGGAATGACTTGTTACGAGTCCATCCGGGGTGGCGCGGGGCAAAGATGAACCCAAGGCCGGCTTTTGTCAAGCCGGCCCCCCCGCCTCAAGAGTTTCCCCCTCCCGGCCGATAACCCACAAAGGGGCAGGTATGCCGCCCGCGACCGCATGCGCCTCCGCGCAGGGACATTCCACAACGAGCCGACGATGGACCCGACACCAGCGATGCCGCCGGAAGATCACCGCCATTCCAACCTTCAGGGCCCCGCCTCCGCGATCGCGGTCGGTTTATGCGGGCTCGCCGCCGCACTCTGCCTGTCCGCGGGAGTCCGTCTTTCAGTGGAAAACCAGCTCATGTTGAGTGCGGCCGGGCTGGGCCTGCTCAGCCTTTCCGGCTTTCTGCGGCGTTTCAGCCCCGATCTGGGCCGCCTCATGCTCATTCTGACCGCCGCCTTCCTCAGTCTGCGCTACTGGTTGTTTCGGACCACCGAAACCATCGGCTATCAGAACCCTTGGGACTTCGGGTTCGTCATGCTGCTCTACCTGGCCGAAACCTACGGGATCCTGATCCATTTCCTGGGCATGTTCGTCAACATCGCCCCCCTGACGCGCCGCACACCGAGGATGCCCGCCGATTCCGAAAAGCTGCCCACCGTCGATGTGTTCATACCGACCTATGACGAGCCGATCGACATCGTGCGCGTGACCGCCACCGCCTGCACCCAGCTCGACTATCCCAGGGAGAAGTTGACCATTTATATCCTCGACGACGGCGGCACCGACTTAAAGCGCCACCACCCCGACCCCTTGGTGTCCACCGCCGCCAGGCAGCGCACCATGGCCTTGCAGACCATGGCCGGTCAACTCGGGCTGCGCTACATGACGCGCGCGACCAACGATGGCGCCAAGGCCGGCAACATCACCGCCGGCCTGCTCGGCTGCGGGTGCACCGATGATCCGGACCCGCAGGGGTTGAAAACGGCGTGTGTCAATTACGGGTTCGGCCGCAGTTGCGGGGAGCTCGTCCTGGTGCTGGACTGCGATCACGTGCCGACCCGGGATTTTCTGCAAAGCACCGTCGGTTTCTTTCTCGAGGATGAAAACCTCTTCCTGGTGCAGACACCGCATTTTTTCATCAACCCCACCCCGATCGAGAAGAACCTCAAGACGCGTGGGCGCAGCCCTTCCGAAAACGAGATGTTCTACGGGGGCGTCCACCCCGGGCTCGATTTCTGGAATGCGTCCTTCTTTTGCGGCTCCGGCGCCCTGATGCGCCGCAAGCACCTGATGGAGATCGGCGGTCTGGCCGGTGAGACCGTCACCGAGGACGCCGAGACCTCTCTCGCCCTGCACGCCCGGGGCCGCCGCAGCATCTATCTCAACAAACCCATGCTGATGGGGCTGTCGCCGGAATCATTTGAAGACTTCATCGGCCAACGCCGCCGCTGGGCCCAAGGCATGGTCCAGATCCTGCTGCTCAAAAACCCCATGCGTCAAAAGGGACTGCGGCCGACCCAGAGGATCTGCTACCTGAACAGCTGTCTCTTCTGGCTGTTCGGGTTCGCACGGATCGTCTTCTTCGCCTCACCCCTTCTCTTCCTCTTCTTCGGACTGAAGGTCTACAACGCCTCCCTCGTCCAGGTCCTTCTCTACGCGGTGCCGCACCTGGCGGCCTCCTATGCGGTCGTCAACCATGTATACGGCAAGCTGCGCCACCCTTTTTTCTCGGAGCTCTTCGAGACCATTCAAAGCGTCTTTCTCGTGCCGGCGATCGTCTCGGTGTTCGTGCACCCGCGCAAGCCCTCGTTCAAGGTGACCCCCAAAACCGCCACCCGGCCGCGTGACGCGTTGACCCCTCTGGCGGCGCCCTTCTACGTCATGTTCCTGCTGGCCTTGGCGGCCTTCCCGGCCGCGGCCTGGCGGCTGGCGCAAAACCCCATGTTGTGGGACACGGTCCTCGTCTGCCTGACCTGGAACACGTTCAACATCGTGCTGGCCCTGTGCTGCCTGGGGGTCGTCTGGGAGCAGCGCCAGGTGCGCGGCGCCCACCGCTACGATACCCGCGAGCCGGCAGTCGTGCGGGAGCGCAACACCGGGGAGTACACCACCGTCGTCGTCACCGACATTTCGACCTCGGGCGTCGGGCTCGTTGCCCGATCCTCGCACGCACCCCGCGATGATCGTCTGGTGCTGGAAGCGGCGGACGGCAGCGGCCGCACCTATGCCCTGCCGATCCGTGTACGGCGCCGGGAAACCACACCGTCGGGAACGGTGCTCGGCTGCGAGTTCGAAGCCGAAAGCGAAGCCGAGCGGCGGCAGGTCATCGCCTTCATGTACGGCGACAGCCGCCGTTGGAAATACTTCCATGAGACCGCCCGCGGCGGGGCTCTCGGCACGGTCCGGGGACTGGTCAACCTGCTCGGAATCGGCGCCCGGGGCGCCGTGGGCAACTGGTCGGCGATAATTCGTATTTTTCTGGACATGGCCCGCAAAATTGAGGTACCCTTCAAGAATCGATCCATCACAGCGAATAGAAGGGAACCTGAATATGCGCCTCGTGAAGGCAGTACTCCTCCTTGCCCTGTGGATGACGCTGTGGCAGACGACGGCCGCCGCGGTCGAACTGCGAATTCCCCTGCGCAAACTCGCACCGGTTCAGGACCACCGCCTGCGGGGCACGATGGACAGCATCGGCTTCACGATCCCGGTCCCTCTGCGCTGGAGTGTACGCAGCGCAAGCATCCACTTCACCTACGTTAACTCCTCGGCCCTCGTCCCCGACAACTCGCGGCTGGTGTTCCACGTCGACGGACAACCGCTGGCCCAGATCCGGCTCAACCCTGACGCACCCGAAGGCGAGGTCTCCGTTCCCATTCCCCCCGCCCTGCTCAAGGAGGGCTACACCGCCTGCAGCTTCTGGGTATCCCAGCACTACACCGAAGAGCACTGCGAAGACCCCTTCGCACCGGAACTGTGGACCTGGATCAAGCTGAGCGAGGCCTACCTGGTCATCGACGCGGAGCCGGTGGCCCTGCCCCTGCGCGTCTCGGCCATCGCCGACTTCCTGTTCGATGCGCGCAACATTTTCGACACGCGCGTGAACCTTGTCATCCCCGAACTGACGCCGGCCGGCATCAAGGCGGCCGCCCTGGCGGCCGCCGGCGTCAGCCTGCGCTATGACTACCGTGTGCCCGAGATCTCGCTTTCCGACACGCCGCGCCCCGGCATGGACAACATCCTGATCGCCACCCGCCGGCAGCTCGCCACCGCGGGGCTGCCCCTCGCGGCAACGGGGCAAGGCCCGGTCATAGCGGTGCAGCACCTTCCGGAAAAACGCGCGGCGGCGACCGGCGGGCAGGCGGAATTCACCGTCACCCCCCACCGGGGCCTCGTGGTGATCACCGGCGGAGACGAAGCGGAGCTGATGACCGCCGCCAAGGCGTTTGCGGCGCTTTCCTACCCGCTGCCGGACTCCCCGCTGACCCGCATCACGAACCTCACGCTGCCGGAAATCGGCGACCACATGATGAACCGCGGGCTTTTGCCCGGCAACAGCTTCACCTTCGCCGGCCTGGGTGTCCGGACCACCGAGTTCCGCGCCTTTTCCCCGCCGCCGCTTCACCTGGACCTGCGGCTGCCCTCCGACCTCTACCTGTCCCCGAACAAGTTCGCCAGCGTCATCCTGCACATGGCCTATGATGCGGCCATGCGGGAGGATTCGGTCCTGAACATCCGCTTGAACGGCAAGTTCATCTCCGGTGTGCGGCTCGACAACCCCAAGGGCGACCGTTTCCGGGCGTACAAATTGGACATCCCCCTCAGCTCGTTCAGGGCCGGTACCAACCGGCTGAGCTTCGAGGCCGCCTTGACGCCGCTGCACACCGACAAGTGCAAACTGATCCAAACCGAGAACCTGCGTCTGACCATCTTCGAAGACTCCGCCTTTGTCCTGCCGCAGGTGCCCTACTGGATCAAGATGCCCCAACTGGAGGTCTTTTTCCAGGACGCCTTCCCGCTGGCACAGTGGCCGGACATGAGTCAAGCGGCGGTGGTCCTCACCGATCGGAACTGGAGCACGGCGAACGCCGCCGTGAACATGGTGGCGCTCTGCGCCCAGAAAATCGGCTATCCGCCCTTCGAGCTGACCTGGCGCTTCGACACCGCGGTGGAACCAGCCGACAAGGACCTGCTGATCGCCGGCCCCCTGGCCACGCTCCCGAAAGCGATCCTGGCCAAGCTGCCCATCGCCGGGCTCGACCCCATGCGCATCACCTTCCCCCAGTTCGACCGGCCCCGACCGCGCAGCGCTGAGCCGATTCAGTTCTGGCCCCTGACGGCCCCCGTGCAGCCGGATACGCCCCGCAACGCCTCCGACCTCAGGGTGCCCCACACGGCCGTGGGCGAGGCGTCCGGAAGCCTGGGACCGGGTCGGGCGGCCCTGATGCAACTGCAGCACCCCGGCGCGGCGGAACGCACGGTCCTCGTGCTGACGGCCGCCGGCCCGGCGGACGTACTCGCCGGCAGCCGGGCATTCTGGAGCCCCTCGGTCCAGTCGGCCTGCCGCGGCGACCTGGCCGTGGTCAACCTGGAAAAACCGGACTACGACACGCTGGCGCACCTGATCGGGCCCAGCTATTACCTGGGCAACCCCGGCCGGGCGCCGGTGATCCAGAATTTCATCAACTCGCACCCGTTCATTTCCCTGGCAGCCCTCCTGTTGCTCCTGGTGGTGCTGTGTCTGCTGATCCTGAGGGTGCTGAAACGAAGACGCCGGCAACGACTGGCCGCCGCCGGATGACGTGGGTCCGGCCCAGATGATGAAAGATCTGTTTCGAATCCTCAGCCTTGCCGCCCTGATCCTTTCGGCGACAGCCCCGGGCGGCGCCGAGGATTGGGCGGCCTACCAAAAAGCGTTCATTTCCGACGACGGGCGGGTCATCGACCACGTTCAGAATGCCATCAGCCACTCGGAGGGCCAGGGGTACGGCCTGCTGCTGGCGTTGATCCATGACGACCGCCCGGGCTTCGACCGTATCCTGAAGTGGACCCGGGACAACCTGCAGGTGCGCCGCGACGCCCTCTTCGCCTGGTCGTTCGGCCGACGGCCGAACGGGGTCTGGAGCATCATCGATTACAACAACGCCAGCGACGGGGACACGTTGATCGCCTTTGCATTACTCAAAGCGGCCGAGCGCTGGAGCCACCCGCCGTACCGGGAAGCCGCCGGGCGAATCATCCGCGACATGCGAACCCACCTGGCGGTCGCCCCCGGCGGCTACCACCTGATCGCCCCGGCCTATTACGGGTTCGAGGCCGGCCCGGCCTCCGTGTTCAACACCGGCTACCTCATCCTGCCGGCCTATGCCCGGTTCGCGGACGCCGACGACGATGCCTTCTGGAAGCGGGTTATCAAAGACAGCGTCAGGCTCCTGGAGAAGGCCTCTTTCTCCCGGTTCAAGCTGCCCGCCGACTGGGTCGCCGTGGAGAACGGGCAGGTCGCCGTTCAGGCGGCGAAAAGCCCCTATTTCGGCTATGAGGCCATCCGCGTCCCGCTCTACCTGGCCTGGGGCGGAAACCTGTCCCTGCTGTCACCGTTCAGGATCTTCCTGCAGTTCGTGGAGGAGTCCGGGTTTCTTCCGGGCCGCGTCAACCTGCTCGAGGAGTCGGTGTCGGTACAGGCGGCGCCGGCGGGCTTTCATGCGGTCTGGGCCGTCTGCGCCGAGCAGCTCGGGCGAGACGCCCTGGCCCGCCGACTGTGGCAGGAAGCCGAGGCCCGGATCCGGCAGGAGCCGCAGGACTATTACTCCCACACCCTTTATCTCCTCGCCAAGAGCAGGCTGGACTGAATCATGGTCAAGCGTGACCTTTTCCTGAAAAGCCTGATTTCGGCCTTGCGCGTCGTCCCGCGTCCGTTGCGGCACACGGCGTGTGCGCCGCGCCTGGCGGGATTCGCGCGCCTCGAGCCCGGACTTTTGACAAAAGCATCGCTGCGGGCAACTTTTGACGAATTCAGCAGCCGCGCCTGCGTAATCCTGTTGTTCGTACTCCTGGCCGCCCCGGGCTCGGGGTTCGGCCAGGTCCGGCAGGCGCCGCAGGGTCTGGACATCCAAAGACAACCCGACCGGCCGGCACCAAAAACGCAACTGCACCCCCAGCAACTCCACCAGCAACCGTCCGGTGAGCAGGCCAGCGCCGGGCCGCACGACGCCCGGGTGGTCCCCGCGCCTTCGCCCTGGGAATATGCGACGCCCGATGATGCCGATATTTTGGAAGGCTGGGAGTCCATGCCGACCGAAGGGGTTGCGGGCCGCTTGGCCGCCGAAGAGTACGTGCTGACGGACATGGCGCAGGGCTGGCGGTTGTTCACGCAGCGCCGATACGACGACGCCGCCCGCCACTTCACCGCCGCGCTGAGCTCACCCGACCCCGACGAGGCGCTCAGTGCCCGGCTCGGTCTGGCCTACACGCTGATACGACAGGGAAAGCCTCATCTGGCCATCCCGCACCTCGAAGCGTTGACCTCACGCAATTATCGCCCCTCCGAAACCCGACCGGCCCTGGTCAGGCTCCTGTTCCAGGCCGGACGCTGGGACGAGGCGGCCGTCCTCGCCGCCGGGCTCCCGCCGGCGCAACGCCTCGCCTGGCACCAGCGCCTGCTCGAAGCGCGTCTGCTCAGGGACTATCGCGCACTGCCGGCTGAAGCCGGTCCCGCGGCCCTCTCGGCGTTCATCACCCGGCACTCCGAGGCCTTGTCCGGGTGCCGCCGCCCGGACATTTTTCACGGGATCGCGCTCAGGCTGCGAGAGACCGGCCGGCGTGAGCCATACGTAGCACTCAGCCGTCGGCTGCTCGACTGCACCCTTTCGCCCGATCTGCGTTTCGGCATCGTCAGCACCCTTGCGGACACCCTCGACGATGACGCGGCCCTCGCGCTGGTGCAATCCTCGAGAGCGGCCCTGCAGGCCGAGGCGCCGCAACGCGCTGCCGACCTCGAAGAGGTCGAGACCCGTGTCCTCAAGCGCCGCATGGCGGGCCTGCCGCCGGAGTCGGATGCCAAGGCCCGGGCGGCCGAAGCCATACTCAAACGCGACGCCGCGGATCCCGACGCCCTCGCCGCACTGGCCTGGCACCGGTTTCACCACCGGCGCTACGCCGAAGCCGAGAGCCTGTTCGGCCGGCTGCTCGAGCAGAAACCGGGGGACAAGAGTGCCGCCCTGGCCATGGGCTACGCCCGTCTGAACTCCGGCGATGTCGACGGGGCGCTGGCCCCCCTCGCGCAGGCCGGCATCGCCGACGACGCCGACACGCTCAAGTTGAAAGCGCTCGTCCTTCGCCGGCAGGCAGGACGGGCGTACGACGCCGGGGACTGGGACCTTGCGGCGGACCGGCTCGAAAGGCTCCTGGGCCTGGAGCCGGGCGATCAGGACGCCAGGGAGCTGTTGGCCTGGACCCGCCACGAGCAGCAGCGCCGCCCCGAGGCCCTGGACCTGATGGAGGACGCCTTTGCCGCGCGGCCGAGCCCGGGGCTGGCCGGCGGACTGCTCGGCCTCTACACCGCGGAGGGCCGGGAGGAGGACGCCTATGCCCTGGCCGACCGTCTGGCCCGGGACCCGCAACCGGGGCTCAGAGCGACCGCCGGGGCGTATTTCTTCGACCGCGGCGCACCGGTCACCGCCGCCCAGCTCGACCGCGACCCGGGCCGCTGCTACGCCAATGCCGACACCCCGCGTCTTGAAATTTTCGGCATCCACCGCCGCAAGGAGGGCGATTCGGGCTTCTCCAAACTCGCGGAAACGGCATTCCCTATCACCCTCGCCTATCCCACCGAACTCGGCCGCACCTGGTCCGTCACTCTGACCCCAAAAGCCCTCGATGCCGGCAGCGCACCCGATCGGCCGCGGGCCGGGCGTTATTTTCGAAATTTGAACGGCCGCCCCGTCCAGCAGGACCTGGTGGATGACCTGTTCGCGGTTCAGCCCGATCTGGCCTTGGAGCTGGAGGGCCGCCTGCACCTGTCGCTGCACATCGGAACGACCCCCCTGAGCGGGCCCGTCCGGCCCACGCCGACCTTTGCCGCGCGCATCAGCGCCCCGGACTGGTACGTGGACCTCCACCGCTGCGACGTCAGGGACTCGATTTTGTCCTATGTCGGCCAAGAGGACCCTTACAGCAACGACGAGTGGGGCCGGGTGACCCGCAACGGGATCGAAGCCGGTAAGACCTGGCCCCTGTGGCCGGGTTGGTGGGTCAGCTCCTCCGCCGGTTTCAACCACTATTCCGGCGAGCACCTCTGGAGCAATCAGTCCTACCACTTCAACGCCGCCGTCGGGCGCACCCTGCTGCTCGATTCGGACGAGCTGTCCTACGGCCTGTTTTTCACGGCCGAGCACTACCGCCGCAACAGCGATTTCTTCACCTACGGCCACGGCGGCTACTACAGCCCGGAGCTGATGACCCTCCTCGGGCCGTTCGTCCGCTACCGCAGCGCGGTCTGCCGGGACTTCTGGTTCGACGTCCAGGCCTCGGTCGGCTGGCTGCATCAGCAGCTCGACAGCAGCCCGGCCTATCCCTTGTTCGACGGCGACTCAGGGGGGTTCACGCCCGAGGCCGCCGCCGAAGCGCAGACCCGGTTCGACGGCGACACGGACAACAAGATCGGCGCCAGCCTGAAGCTGCAGGCCATGAAGCTCCTGAGCCCCTATGTTGCCGCCGGCGCTTTTGCCGCGGTCGACAACAGTTCGGACCACACGGAATGGACGGCCGGGATCGGCGTGCAGATCTTCTTCGATACACAGAACCTGTTCTGGACGCGCAAGGACATGTTGCGGGACTTCGGCCGTTGCACCAACAAGTGAACCAATGAAAGGGTCGAGGGTGCAAGGGGCCAAGGGTTCAAGTGAACACCCATTGAGACGATCACCGCAAGACGGCCTGAGGATCGATCCGCCGCAAACAGACAGGAGAGAAGATGAAAATACCGGAGACCGGCATCCCCGCCGAAACGCTGCTCGCGCAACTGGAGTCCTTCAAGGCCAAGGACCTCGACTGGAAATCCGGCCGGGTTTTCGGCTACGTCTATGCGCCGGCGCAGGAAGCCATGGACACCGCCAAAAAGGCATTCCTGAGCTACCTGACCGAAAACGGCCTGGATTTCACATCCTTTCCCAGTCTGCTCAAACTCGAGAATGATCTGATCGCCATGGCGGCGGCGCATCTGGGGGGCGACGCCGAGGTCGTGGGCAATTTTTCGAGCGGCGGGACGGAGAGCATCATTATGGCCGTGAAGGCCGCCCGCGATTTCTGTCGCAAGAGCCGGCCCGAGATCCGCGAGCCCGAGATGATCCTGCCGGCCACCGCGCATGCGGCCTTCCACAAGGCCGCCCACTACCTGGGTCTGAAAGTAGTGGCCACGGAGGTGAGCCCGCAGGATTTCAGGGCCGACGTGGCGTCCGTGCGCCGGGCGATCACCGCGAATACCATCTTGA
>CAVQUW010000046.1:0-3568 GCA_963716785.1 uncultured delta proteobacterium
CTGAAGCGGGTCACATTGGTGTGCCAGGACTGGGGCGGCCTGATCGGGTTGCACCTGGTGGTGAACAACCCCGATCGGTTCTCGCGGGTGGTGGTCGCCAACACGGGGCTGCCGACCGGCGATCACCCGATATCCAAAGCGTTTTTGTCATGGCGTCAATTCTCGGTGGAGGTCGCGGATTTCGATGCCGGCGCCATTGTCGCCATGGGCTGCCGGACCACCCTGGAAAAAGGTGTGGTCGCGGCCTACAATGCCCCTTTCCCGGACGACACTTATAAGGCCGGCGCCCGCATTTTTCCGTCCCTGGTGCCCACCGCGCCCGAGGACCCGGCAGCGCCCGCAAATCGCAGGGCCTGGGAGGTGCTGTCCAAATTCGACAAGCCGTTTTTGACCGCCTTCAGCGACGGCGATCCGATTACCGGCGGAGGGGAAAAAATATTTCAAAAAGCGGTCCCCGGCGCCCGAAACCAGCCCCACACGACCATCAAGGGCGGCGGGCACTTCCTGCAAGAGGATTGCGGCGAACAGTTGGCCGGGGTGGTTGTCGACTGGGTTTCTCGAACGCCGTCTTAGATCCTGTGGTTCAGTTCACGAAGGAGAGGGACAATCGGTGAGTATGGGTTCATTGCGTTGGCGATAGACACCGAAGGCAATATGTTCGGGCTGCATTCCTTAAAATAAGCGCACAACCTATCCCTCGTTCCCGGCCTGCCCCTTACGGGCCGCACCTGAGCTTGAGGGTCATGCGTCATCCCGCGTCACCGGAAAGACAGACCTCAGGTGCGATGGCCGGTTCGAGCAGCATTTTGATATCCTCGATCTTCTCCTTGGCGCTCAGATACCCCTCTTCGATCGCATGCTCGACCTGGTCGAAATCCATCAGCTTCAACCCGGCCAGGCGCGGCTGGATCAACACATCCGGCGGCTCCACGGCCAGGTTGATGCGGGTGATCCGCTCCTGCATGATCCCGATCGAGGTGGTCACCGACTCGACGATATCCGGCACGGAAGATTCACGCTTGAGCAAATCCCGCAGTTTGTTTCTGACCACCGATTCGGCGTTTTCAAAGTAGTCCGCCAGTTTGATCGCAAGTTCGTTCTTGTGCCCGCGCGCGGGGCAGGGCTGCGTGACCGGTCGGTCGGGCCGCCTTTTTCTGGAGGACTAGCCCGCTGTTGAGGTCCACGGCAATCACCACGTCGGCTTCCAGAGCCCGGGCGACCCCGACCGGCACGGGGTCCACCAGGCCGCCGTCCACCAGCCAGCGATCCTTGAGGCGGGCGGGGGCAAAAAGCCCCGGGATGGACATCGACGCCCTGAGGGCACTGATCAGGTTCCCCGACTTCAGGACGACCTTGCTGCCGGTTTCGAGGTCGGTGGCGACCATCAGGACCGGGATGCCCAAATCGGAAAAGCTTTCGGCGGCGGTGTGCATGGAGAACAGCGCTCTCAGCCTTTTACTGCCGTCGAGGAGGCCTGAGCGCGGGAAGACGACGTCAAAATAGGAAAAGACCTTTTTCCCGTCCATCTTCAGGACGAACTCCTTCAGGCTCTTGAGACACCCGCAGGCATAGAGGGCGCCGACATACGAGCCGATGCTGCACCCGGCGATGAAATCGATGGGGATGCCCTCTTCTTCCAGCGCTTCTATGGCCCCGATGTGGGCCCAGCCGCGCGAGGACCCGCTGCCAAGCACGAGGCCGACCGTCTTTCGCGACGCCATGGGATCCTCCTGTCTCAAGGGGTTTGCACAGTTTTTCTGCGGGGTGACAGGGAGGCGCCGGCGGCCACCCCGGGTGTTTGCCGCCGGCCGCCTCATAATAATGCCTTGACGGTAATGGATTCCGTGACCGCGGTCAACGATTACCCGATCGGCGGGCGGCTGAAAGTCCCGATGCACGCGGCTGCGAAGGGCTTCGGTGCGACGCTTCCGTCACCCGTTGCACGACCGAGGTGATGGAGGAAGACATGGGATTCGTGGGCCGACCGCCGCCCGGCAACCGCCGAAAGCCGGTTGACGCATCACGGGTTTCGAATTAAACGTTATAAGCGGCGGATCCCGGCGGGGACACCGCGGATGAACCGCAAAAGCGAGCGCATTCCCCGCTGCTGCGGGGGAGATTCAATTCGGACAAACCCAAAGGAGAGGAGTATGAAGCGCGTATTGATCGTTCTATCCTTCTTGATCGCCCTGCCTCTTTCCGGCTGCCAGACGGCATACTACTCCGCCATGGAGAAGGTCGGCTACCACAAGCGCGACATCCTCGCCGGCCGGGTGAAGACCGCGCGCGATTCCCAGGAAGAGGCCAAGCAGGAGATCACGAGCGCGCTCGAGGAGTTCGGCAAGGTGGTCCGCTATCAGGGCGGCGACATCGAAACCCAGTACAACCGGATGAGCGACAAGCAGCGGGACGCGGAGAATGCCGCCAACGCCGTGCGTGAGCACATCAAGGACGTCGAAAACGTCGGCGAGGCCCTCTTCGACGAGTGGCAAAGCGAGCTTGCCCAGTACTCGAGCGCCGAGTTGCGGGCCAAAAGCGAGCGCCAGCTGCGTGCGACCCGCAAACGCTACGACACTATGGTGGCGGCCATGAAGCGCGCCGAGAGCAAGCTCGAGCCGGCCCTGACCCCCATGCGCGATCAGGTGCTCTATCTCAAGCACAACTTGAACGCCCGCGCCATCGCCGGGATCAAGGGCGAGGTGTCCAAGGTCGATGCGCAGGTCAACCAGCTGGTGGCCGAATTGAACCGCTCGATCGCCGAAGCCGACAAGTTCATCCGCCAGATGGACGAAAACGCCGAGTGACCGGCGGGAAGGCCGCGTTTTCACCGACCCGGCGGGGTTTGCCCGTTGCCGCCGGGCCGAGCCTTTTCAACGCCGCCGTCATGCAGGGCCGTTTCCGACAGCCGCTAATGGTGTCAGCCTCTGTGCGGTGGTGGTGTGCAGGACGAACTGCGGTCCAGAGGGGGCACCCTTTCAGCCGGCGCATCAGGCTGAGGGGTTGACCCGAGGCGGAACCTGATTTTCCAATTGCGTGAGGTCGGAATGGCAAAGCTGAAGGCGAGGGGCCTGAGGTGGCTCAAGGGTTTTCACCTGATAGCGGTCTCGTGCTGGGTCGGGGGTGCGGTGGCCCTGACCTTGCTTTATTTCATCAAGGACGGGGTGTCCGACGGCGGGGTCCTCTACGGCATGAACCAAAGCATTCACCGTGTCGACATGGCCGTGGTGGTGATCCCGGGGGCCTTCGGCTGCCTGCTCACCGGGCTGCTATACTCGCTGCTGAGCAACTGGGGTTTCTTCAAGCACACCTGGCTGATTTTCAAATGGGTCGTCACGGTCGTGGCCATTTTGTTCGGAACCTTCTTTCTCGGGCCTTGGGAGACCACCATGATGGAGATCTCCGGAAAGCTGGGCCTGGCTGCCTTGAGCGATCAGGCTTATCTCTACAACGAGCGCATGAACATCATCTTCGGCGCTCTGCAGGGCCTGGTGCTGATAGTGACCGTTTTCATCTCGATTTTCAAGCCATGGAAATCGAAAAAGGCCAAGGACAAGGCCTGACGCGGGCC
>CAVQUW010000047.1:0-7728 GCA_963716785.1 uncultured delta proteobacterium
GGCAGGGCCGGGATGCCGAAGATGCTCCGTTCAGGGTCCTGATTTTGAAAAAGGGCCGGGTCCATTCGGCGATGAAACACCCCGAAACCGCTCCGCTGCCGATCCCGCCGGGCGCCGCCCGCACCCGGCGCACACGCCAAAACAGCTTCGACATCGCCGCCTACGACCGTCTGCGGGTGCTCACCACGGAGCTTCGCCGCCTGGCGGGCGAAGGCCGCCGGGTGCGCCTGCGCTATGGGCCGCACCAGGTGCTTGACGGATCCGGGTTGAAGTCGCTGCTGCGCTGGGTGTGAGCGCTCGACCCGGCACGATGTGCCCCCCTTTCCCATAGGTGCCGACCCTGTCGAACCTTGCCAATTTGCAGGATATCGACTAATATAAAACCCGAGCGGTTTCGCTTTTCGCCCGGGGAACAAACCCATGTTCAGGAGACATGCACCGTAGACATGGCACTATCTCTGAACTAAGTCGGGCCGCCCCCGCCTCTTCCCTTCCCGCTCACGACATCAGACCGTCGGACCGATTTTTTTTCTCGCCAGGGGACAGCTGCTTTTCCAGAAGCAAGATCCCGCCAAAAGGAGTTGCAATGAACGAGGCTCGCCCGCCCGCCCGCACCGAAGCCTCCTGGAATTCATCCGACCCGACGGAATTCTGCCGGGTTCTCTTCGAGGAAGCCGCCGACGGCATGTTTATCGCCGACCCCCACGGGCGTCTGGTCTCCGTCAACCCTCGCGGCGCGGAGCTGACCGGGCGTCCGCGCGAGGAATTCCTGAACGTGCGCGTCACGGAGCTGATCCCGGTCGAGGACCTTGACGACGACCCTTTCCGGATCGCACCCGGCGGCGCCAACAGCATGATCTTGAAAGAGCTGCGCCTCCGCCGCAAGGACGGCAGCCTGCTCCCGGTCGAGGTGAGTGCCCGCCGGCTGTCCGACGGCAACCTGCTCGGCATCGTACGGGACATCGCCGAGCGCAAACAGGCCGAGGAGGCGCTGCGGGCGAGCGAGAACCTGCTCGGCAGCATCTTCCGCGCCGCGCCCATCGGGATCGGGCTGACGCGCCACCGGGTCCTGCAGGCGGTCAACAACCGGATCTGCGAGATGACCGGCCGCAGCGCGGAGGAGCTGATCGGCGTAAACGCCCGGGTGCTCTACCCGAGCGACGCCGATTACGAGTACGTGGGGCGTGAGAAGTACCTACAGATCAGCGCGCGCGGCACGGGCACGGTCGAAACGCGCTGGCAGCACAAGGACGGGACGATCATCGACGTGCTGATGAGATCCACCCCGATCAACCCCAATGACCTCGCGGCCGGGGTAACCTTCACCGCCCTCGACATCACCGAGCGCAAGCGGGCCGGGGAAGCGCTGCGGCGACTCGAGTGGATGCTGACCAAGGGCCGGTCCTCCCCCGGCGCCCCCCGGCGGCGGGAAACCGGCCACGCCCCGGCCTACGGCGACCTGCTGCGGCTGAACACCTGCCGCGTGATCCTCGATGCCGTGGGCGAAGGCGTGCTCGGCGACATCGTCGGAGACTACCTCGAGCTGCTCGACACTTCCGCCGCCGTCTACGAGAAAAACGGCGATTATGCGCTGGGGATTTTCTCCTCCGGCTGGTGCCGATTCATGGACCAGGCCTCCTTCCAGCGGTGCGGCACCGCCGACGCCCGGGAGGCGCTCGACTGCGGGAGATGGCACTGCCACGAATCCTGCTGGACCCGGGCATCGAAGGTCTCGATCGAGACCGGCGCCCCGGTGGACGTCGAATGCGCGGGGGGCCTGAGGCTTTATGCCGTGCCGATCCGAGCCGGCGGGGAGATCGTCGGCTCGATCAACGTCGGCTACGGCGACCCGCCGCGCGAGCCGGAGCAACTCGGGGAGTTGGCGGAACGATACGGGGTGAGCGTCGCAGAGCTGGCCGAACGGGCCTGGGGCTACGAGACGCGGCCGCCCTTCATCGTCGAGCTGGCCAAGCACCGCCTCGAGGGGTCGGCGCGGCTGATCGGCGAGATCGTCGAGCGCAAGCGGGCGCAGGAGCGGCTGCGGCAGGCCAAGGAGTACGCCGAAAACCTCATCGAAACCGCCAACGCCATCGTGGTCGGGCTGGACGCGCGCACAAACATCAGCGTCTTCAACAGGGCGGCGGAGGCGATCACGGGCTATTCCCGGGCCGAGGTGCTGAACCGCAACTGGTTCGAGGTCCTGGTGCCGCAGGACCGCTACCCGCACGTCCGGGCGGAGTTCGAGCGGCTCGCACAGGGCGGGGTCCCGAAAAATTTCGAAAACCCGATTTTGACGAAATCCGGCCAGGAGCGGCAGATCGCCTGGCAGAACAACGAAGTGTACGAACAAGGCCGATTTGCCGGGACCATATCCTTCGGCATCGACGTCACCGAGCGCCGTAAGGTCGAGGAGGAAAGGACGCGGCTCCAGGCGCAGCTCCTGCAGGCTCAGAAGATGGAGTCGGTGGGGCGACTGGCCGGGGGCGTGGCCCACGACTTCAACAACATGCTCGGGGTGATCCTCGGGCACACCGAGCTCGCCCTGATGCAGGTCGCCCCGGCGGACCCGCTCTACGGCAATCTCAAGGAAATCAAGAAAGCCGCGCAGCGCTCCGCCGACCTCACCCGGCAGCTGCTGGCCTTTGCCCGCAAGCAGACCGTGGCGCCGAGGGTCCTGGACCTGAACGCCACGGTGGAGTCGATGCTCAAGATGCTGCGCCGGCTGATCGGCGAGGACATCGAGCTGGCCTGGAAACCGGCGCAGGACCTGTGGAAGACCCGGATCGACCCCGCCCAGGTCGATCAGATCCTGGCGAACCTCGCGGTCAACGCCCGCGACGCCATCGCCGGGGTGGGCCGGCTCACGATCGAGACGACCAACGTCGTCATCGACGAGGACGGCAGTGCCGCCGCCCGGGGCCTGGCCTGCGGCGAATACGTTCTGCTCGCGGTGAGCGACGACGGCTGCGGCATGAACCCGGACGTCCTCGAGCACCTCTTCGAACCGTTTTTCACCACCAAGGGCGTGGGCAAGGGCACGGGCCTGGGGCTCGCTACCGTCTACGGCATCGTCAGGCAGAACGCAGGGTTCGTGAATGTCGCCAGCAAGCCCGGCCAGGGCGCGACTTTTAAAATCTACCTGCCCCGGCACACGGGCGCGGCCACCGCGGCACCCTCCGCAAAGACCGACGAAGCGGCGCCGGGCGGCGGCGAAACGATCCTGCTGGTGGAGGATGAGGCCGCGGTGCTGGACCTCGGAAAAACCCTGCTCGAACGGCTGGGGTACACGGTGCTGACCGCCGGCACGCCGGCGGAAGCCCTGCGCACGGCGGAAGCCTTCGGGGCCCGGATCCACCTGCTTGTCAGCGACCTGATCATGCCGGAGATGAACGGACGGGAACTGGCCGAGCGCCTGACGGCGGTTCGCCCGGACCTCAAATGCCTGTTCATGTCCGGTTACACCGCTAATGTCATCGCCCGCCACGGCGTTCTGGACGAAGGCGTGCAGTTCATCCAGAAGCCTTTCCTGATCCAAGAGCTGGCCGCCAAGGTGCGCAAGGCCCTGGAGCAGAAATAGAAGGCCGCAGCGAGACGCCGACACGACTTCTGCATACCCTTCTCGTCAAGAAGCCCGACCCGGCCCGGCCGGTTCCCTCATCGAACCTGAAACGGGCACCCAAAAACTGCTCACACAGGGTATTGCCGGTGCGGATGGTGCCGGTAACCAGGGCGGTTTTGAGGGTGCCGCCCGCGGGCGCCCGGTGTGGCAAACCTCTGGGCCGTTCTCGGGATCCGACCTCCCCCCTCGGTGCGCGCAACGTCGCTAAGGATCATGGCAACCTCCCGTCGGATGGCGGCCGACGCCAACCGGCGGTTTGCGCATTCGATGGTTCTGTAATATAAAGCGGGCATATGAAAACTCCTGCGAGCGAGCCCGGGATGAAACTGAAAGCGGTGTGGGTCTGGCTGCTGGTCGCGGCGATCGGCGCCGGGGGGACGGCCGCGGTTTATGCGAACGATGCCAAAGGGCCGACAAACGGCAAGGAGCCACCGTCCATCTCGGTTTCCCAGGACCTGGACCAGGTCCTCGTCAAGGAGGCCGCCCAGGTCAAGGCCGATATCCAGAAACAGGCCCTGAGCCTCTTCGAGCGCAAACGCCTCGGTTGGGACCTGAAGACCATCGACTACCTGACGAAGTGGACCCTCGAGCTGCCGCTGAGGGTGCCCGAGCTGCTCGAGCAGATTCTGGCGCAAGGACGGGTGCTGGGCATCGCCGGCTCCCTGGCGGTCCTGACCTTTATCGTGGCCGTGCTCTACAGCCTCATCGGCCAGAAGCCCGTCATGCGCCGGATCGCGACCGGCCTCGAGCCGCTGCGGCGCCGCATCCCCGAAAACGCCTTCCCCCTGTTCCTGGCGGGCGTGCGGGTGGTGGTGGCCGCCGCCATCCCGCTCCTGCTGCTCGGGGCCTACGAAGCGATCAACGCCCTGATCGACTACCAGGCCGCCTGGTTCACGCTGACCGGCCGCCTGCTCATCCTCTGGGCGGCGGCGTCTCTAGTTGTCGGCCTGCTGCGGGAGCTGCTCACACGCGACCTGTTCCCCGTGACCGCGGCCCACGGGCGCACCATGTTCCACCTGACGCGCCTGGTGTTGCTTTTCGTCCTGATCGGAATCGCCCTGTTCTGGGCGGCGGAAGCCTTCCGGTTCCGCAAGGACGTCCTGGCCTTCCTGCGCTTCGCCATCTCGGTGTCGGTGGTGTGCGTCTTTGGCCTGCTGGTGCTGAAAAAGCGGGCGCTCCTGTCGTTTCTGCCGGACCTGCCGTACCGCGCCTACCAGCGCTATGTGCGAACGCTCGACCGGTATTACTACCCCCTGATCGGGCTCTCCTTCGTCCTCGCCCTTCTGTGGTGCTTCGGGTTCCGGGAACTCGGCCGGGTGGTCCTGGTCAAGATCTGGGCCACGGCCGGGGCCCTGCTGCTGCTCACCCTGGTCTACCACGTGCTGCGCAACGCCCTGCAGCGCTGGGCCGCGAGGCTCCCGGCATCGGACGACTCGGCCCTGTACATGGTCGGCTCCCTCAGATCCTTTCTGAGCTACGCCGCGGTTGTCACCACCGTCGGGCTGCTCTTGAACATGCTGGGCCTGATCGGACCGATCGAGCGGCTGCTCTCCTTCCCGGTCGTCGAGCTGGGAGAGTCCGCGCTCACCTTCTGGACCATCATCAAAGCGGCGCTGGTGGTGCTGGGTTTTGTCTATGCCGCCCGGCTGCTCCAGGCTTACCTGGACTACAAGATCTACCCCGCGCTCGGCGTCGACCCCGGGCTCGGGTTCGCCATCAACACCATCATCCGTTTCGGATTTCTCGCCATCGGTTTTCTGATCGCGCTGCGGACGGTCGGCGTCGACCTCAAGTTCCTGCTGGTGTTCGCCGGCGCCATCGGCATCGGCATCGGACTGGGGCTCCAGAACATGGCCGCCAGCCTGCTGGCGGGTTTCACCATCATCTTCGGCGGCAAAATCCGCAAGGGCGACTGGATCGAGGTCGAGGGCAACCTCGGCGTCGTCACCGACATCCACCTGCTGGCGACCCGGGTCCGCACCCGCAAAAACGTGGAGTACCTGGTACCCAACGCGACCCTCGTCTCCAGCACCATCGTCAACTACTCGCTGACCTCGCCCATGATCTGGATTGCCGTGCCCGTGGGGGTTTCCTACGGGGCGGATCCCCGGCAGGTGGAAAAGATCCTGCTCGAGATCGCCCAAACCGAGCCGATGGTGTCCAAACAGCAGGCCCCACGGGTGATTTTCACCGAGTTTGCCGACAGCTCACTCAATTTCAGCCTGCTGGCCTGGATCGACGTGCGCGAGAATGCGGAGCGGATCGTCAAAAGCGCTCTTTACTTCGCCATTTTCGAAGAGTTTGCCAAGGCCGGGATCGAGATCCCCTTCCCGCAGCGCGACGTCCACATCCGCAGTGTGGCAGAAAAGGGGGATGCCGCGCTGCCCGGCGTGGCGCCCGCCGGGGATTAAGAGCACTGCCCACACCACCGAAAGGACCCAACATGGCCGTCAAAAGCGGGAAAGAATACAGGGACTCCATCCGCAAGCTCAACTTGAAAGCCAACGTCATGGGCCGGGCGACGGGCGACCTGCCGGAGCACGGGCTGGTGGCGCCGTCCCAGAACGCGGTCGCGTTCACCTTCGACGCCGCTCAAAACAGCGAGACCAAAGACCTGTTCCGGGTGGAGTCCCCGCTGTGCCGGGACGTGGTCAACCGCTTCACGCACCTGCACCAGAGCACCGACGACCTGGTCAACAAGGTGCTGATGCAGCGCTACTGCGGCATGCAGACCGGCTGCTGCTTTCAGCGCTGCGTCGGTCTCGATGCCGCCAACGCCGTCTACAGCATCACCTACGAGTGCGACCGCAAACACGGCACGAACTACCACGACCGCTTCAGGGAGTACTGGAGCTGGGTCCAGCGCGAGGACCTGGTGGTCGACGGCGCCATGACGGACCCCAAGGGCGACCGCGGCAAGCGCCCGGCGGAGCAGGCCGACCCGGACCTCTATCTGCGGGTCAAGGAGCGTCGGCCGGAGGGGATCGTCGTCTCCGGCGCCAAGCTCCACCAGACCGGCGTGCTCAACTCGCACGAGATCCTGGTCATGCCGACCCTCACCATGCGCCCCGGCGAGGAAGCCTGGGCGGTCTGCTGCGCCGTGCCGACCGACACCCGCGGGGTTCACTACGTCTACGGCCGCCAGACCAGCGACACCCGCAAACTGGAAGCAATCAAAACTGGACGTGGGCAACCCGGTCTTCGGCGGCCAGGAGGTGATGACGGTGTTCGAGGACGTGTTCGTGCCGAACGAGCGCGTCTTTATGGACGGCGAGGTCGACTTCTCCGGGGTCCTCGTCGAACGCTTCGCCTCCTACCACCGCCAGAGCTACGGCGGCTGCAAGGCGGGCGTCGGCGACGTGCTGATCGGCGCCACGGCCCTGATCGCCGCGATGAACGGCGTGGCCCGCGCCTCCCACGTCCGCGACAAACTGGTGGAGATGATTCACCTGAACGAAACGATCTACGCCTGCGGGGTCGCCTGCTCGGCGACCGGGGAGCCGACGGCGGCGGGCAACTTCCAGGTCGACATGCTGCTCGCCAACGTCTGCAAGCTGAACGTGACCCGCTTCCCTTACGAGATTGGCCCGGCTGGCGACCGACGTGGCCGGAGGGTTGCTCGGCACCATGCCCGCGGCCGCCGACCTGGAAGACCCGGTGGCAGGCCCGTACATCCGCAAATACCTCGCGGCCAACCCGGAATACGAGACCCTCGACCGCATGAAGGTCCTGCGGCTGATCGAGAACCTGGTCGCCGGCGCCGGGGCGGTGGGCTACCTGATCGAGTCGATGCACGGGGCCGGCTCGCCCATGGCCCAGCGCATCATGATCGGGAGGCAGGCCGGGGTGGATAAAAAAATCGAAAAAGTCAAAGCCATTCTCGACATCCAATGAGAGGCCGTATTATTAAATCGGCAGCCAAATACGCAAAGGTCGTCATGCCGGACTTGGTCCGGGATCCGCAGAGATGACGCATATTGGCATAATGAATTGCCGGAGTAATAATTAGGACCAACGAGGGCTTCGGCGCCGCCCGTGTTCCGGCGGGGCACGATCACACCGATCCTTTGCGGGTGACGACACCGATCCGAAGGCCGGGCGGCGTTGAG
>CAVQUW010000048.1:0-5445 GCA_963716785.1 uncultured delta proteobacterium
CGCCCGTGCAGGCCGCCCGAGGTGACGACCCGGTCGCCCTTTTTGAGGTTGGCGATCATCTGGCGTTGGTCTTTGGCTCTCTTCTGCTGGGGGCGGATGAGCAGAAAGTAGAAGATGACGAACATCAATATGAGCGGGATGAAGCTGGCGAATCCCGCGGCGCCGCCTTCCGCGGCGCCACCCTGTCCCATGGCATAGGCGATGCTGACCAAAATACAACCTCCTTGGCTCTTATTTAAAGGTAAAATTGCGTTCGTATAACCGATAACCACGCCGGAGTCAATGCGCCCCGGCGCAGAGTGACACCTGATACAGGAAACCGTTCAGGGTGTCAACCATAAGTGGTTTCATAACATCGTCTGACGCCCGGGGGCGGCGTTGCAGGCCTCTCGAAATGCTCACAACCGGTAAAGGTTGCTCCGCTTTCGAATCGGCCTGCGCCTTGCCCGCAGGCGTGATCCGAGGTTGTGAAACCACTTACTTGGATGATTTCGTAAATAATCTTCCAAGCGATGACTTTGTAAGAAGCCCGAGTTCAAGGCGGGCGAGTCCCGCCGAGTGAGGCGTACTTTTCGTACGCCGCAGCGAGCGCGGGATGAAGCGCAACGCCGAAATCGGGTTTATTGCAAAGTCATCAACCTTCAGGGGTTGCGGATGATCCGGCTCTCGCCCGGCACCAGGCTCGCGTCGCCTTCGATTTCGATGACGACCCCGCGTCGTGCTTCGAGCTCCAACAGGTCCTTGCGTTTCTTGTTGAGCAGGCAGTCGGCCACCGCCGGGGGCACCACCCCTTTCACCCGTGTCACGTCGCCCTTGAGGTGCTCCATGCCGAGCTGGCGCAGGAAGGCGATGCCGAGGGTTTCGGTCGAGGGGGTCATGCCCTTGCCGCGGCAGTGGGGGCAGGCGATGTGGCTGCCGAACTCGATGGAGGGGCGCAGGCGCTGACGGGACATCTCGAGCAGCCCGAACTGGGAGATCCGACCCACCTTGGTGCGCGCCTTGTCCTGCTTGACGTTGTTTTTCAGTGTCCGTTCGACTTCGCTGCGGTGTTTGGTCTCCTTCATGTCGATGAAATCGATGACGATCAACCCTCCCAAATCCCTCAGCCGCAGCTGCCGCGCCACCTCCTCGGCCGCCTCGAGGTTGGTCTGAAAGGCCGTCTGCTCCACGGAGCGCTCGT
Source organism: uncultured delta proteobacterium (assembly GCA_963716785.1). Taxonomy (GTDB): domain Bacteria; phylum Desulfobacterota; class Desulfobacteria; order Desulfobacterales; family SpSt-501; genus SpSt-501. Next base: position 1,181 of record CAVQUW010000048.1, read on the forward strand.
GAGTGGATTTGCCGGAGTTGACATCGATGGTCACCAGGGCCTCGGTCGGCTCGATGACGATGGAGCCGCCGGATTTTAAATACACCCTGCTTTCGAAAATGGAGGCGATCTGCTCCTCGAGCTGAAACTTTGAAAACAGCGGCTTGTCCCCCTGGTAGAGCTTCACGATCTGGGATTGCTTGCTCGAGAACAGGTCGAGCAGCTCACGGGCATCGTGAAACACCTGGGGTTGGTCGATCAGGATCTCCGAGACTTCGGAGGAAAAAGAGTCGCGGATCGAGCGCAGCACCAACGCCCTTTCCTTGTAGAGCTGGGCCGGCGCCTTCACCTGCATGACGCTGCCCTTTATGGACTCCCACAGACGCAGCAGCTGCTTCAAGTCTCGTGCGATCACCGTCTTCGAACAGCCCACCCCTACCGTGCGCACGATCACCCCGAAATTCTCGGGAAGCTCGAGCTCGCCCACGATCTGTTTGAGACGGCTGCGCTCTTCCTCGTCCTCGATTTTACGCGAGACCCCCCGGGTGGTGTGACCCGGCATCAGCACCAGGTGCCGTCCCGGCAGCGAGATGGAGGTGGTCAGCATCGCCCCCTTGTTCATGATCGGGTCCTTGGTGACCTGGACCATCAACTCCTGGCCGCGTTTGACGAGCCGTTGCAGGGGGGCGCCGCCGCTGTCCTCCTCGTGGTAGTAGTCGGGGTGGATGTCGTGTTTTTGCAGAAAGCCGTGGCGCTCGGCGCCGTAGTCGACGAACACCGCCTGCAGGCTCTGCTCGACGCGGCTGATGACGGCTTTGTAAATGTTGCCCTGGGTGATCTCGCGGGCGGCGCTTTCGATGCGAAACTCCTCGAGGCGGCCGTCCTTGACGGTGGCCACCCGGCACTCGCCCGGATCGCTGGCGTTGATGAGAATTTTGGTGGTCATGAATGTCTTTCCGATCGGTTGTTTCGATATGGTCAATGAATTCAGAATATTCCAAAATTAAAACACTTGCCTGCATATGAAATTGTCGCAGACAAGTCAAACGAATTCTGGCGGACATCCTTGAACTTTGTGCTATTGTATGGCAATAAAATCTTTTTTTCAACCTGATCCGCTGCCGCCGGCGTCCGCCGCAAGCGGCCCCCTGCCTGCGGGCAGGGTCGCGGTTGCCGCTCGCGCAGCCGCCGGCCGGGCTTGCAGGGCGAGCGGAGCGCAAGGAAGGAACACAACGCCGCATGGACCCGAAATACGATCCCCACAGCATCGAACGCCACTGGCAATCCCGGTGGAAGGACGAGGGCCTTTTTACCGTCACCGAGGAAAAAAGCCGCCCCAAATACTATCTGCTGGAAATGTTCCCCTACCCCTCCGGCAACATCCACATGGGGCACGTGCGCAACTACACCATCGGGGATGTCGTGGCCCGCTACAAGCGGATGCGCGGGTTCAACGTCCTGCACCCCATGGGCTGGGACGCCTTCGGCATGCCGGCGGAAAATGCCGCCATCGCCAACCGGACCCACCCGGCGAAGTGGACCTACGCCAACATCGACACCATGCGCGCCCAGCTCAAGCGGCTCGGCTTCAGCTACGATTGGGGCAGGGAGGTGGCCACCTGCAGGCCGGAGTACTACCACTGGGAGCAGTGGCTGTTTCTGCAGATGGTCAAGCAGGATCTGGCCTTCCGCAAGGAGTCCTATGTCAACTGGTGCGACCCCTGTCAGACCGTGCTCGCCAACGAGCAGGTGGAGGCCGGGGCCTGCTGGCGCTGCGGCAAGCCGGTGCGCCAGAAAAAACTGTCCCAGTGGTTTTTCCGCATCACCCGCTACGCGGACGACCTTCTGGCGCACTGCGACCGCCTGCCCGGTTGGCCCGAGAAGGTCATCACGATGCAGAAAAACTGGATCGGGAAAAGCACGGGCGCGGAGATCCGCTTCCCTCTCGACGGCCGCGAGGGGTTCATCCCGGTGTTCACCACCCGGCCGGACACCGTCTTCGGTGCGACCTTCATGTGTCTGGCGCCCGAGCACCCCCTGGTGCCGCAGCTCTGCCACGGCACGGCCCAGGAGGCCGAGGTGGCCGCCTTCATCGAACGCATTTCGCAGCAGGACCGGTCGGACCGGGCGCTGGAGACCTATGAGAAGGAGGGCGTTTTTGTCGGGGCGCACTGCACGAACCCCATGACCGGCCGCCGGATCCCGATCTACACCGCCAACTTCGCCCTGATGGAGTACGGCACCGGGGCGGTCATGTCGGTGCCCGCCCACGACCAGCGGGATTTCGAGTTCGCCCGCAAATACGGGCTGCCGATCGTCGTGGTGGTCTCCCCCCCGGACGCCGCGCCGAGCGCCCCCGAGATGACCGCGGCCTATGTCGGGGAGGGGGTCATGGCGAACTCGGGCCGGTTCGACGGGCTGCCCAACGACCGGGCCAAGGAGGCGATCATCGATCATCTGGAGGCCCAGGGGGCAGGGCGACGAACGGTCAGCTTCCGGCTGCGCGACTGGGGCATTTCGCGCCAACGCTACTGGGGGGCCCCGATCCCGATGATCCACTGCGGTCGCTGCGGGCTGGTGCCGGTCCCGGAAAAGGACCTGCCCGTGGTCCTGCCGGAGGACGTCGACCTGCTCGAGGGCGGGAATTCCCCGCTGCCGGCGCTGGAGCGCTTCGTTGCGGTGGACTGCCCGCAATGCGCGGGGCCGGCGCGGCGGGAAACCGACACCATGGACACTTTCGTCGAGAGCTCGTGGTATTTCGAGCGGTTCTGCAGCCCCGACTGGGACAAGGGCATGTTCGACCCGGCGGCCGTGGCCTACTGGATGCCCGTCGATCAGTACATCGGCGGGGTGGAGCACGCCATCCTGCACCTGCTCTACTCGCGGTTCTACACCCGGGTGCTCAAGGACCAGGGTCTCGTCGACTACAGTGAGCCGTTCACCCGCCTGCTCACCCAGGGCATGGTGTGCAAGGAGACCATGGCCTGCCCGGATCACGGGTTCCTCTTCCCGACCGAGGTGCTGACCGAGGACGGGGCCCGCCTGTGCCCCCGATGCCGCAAGCCGGTGGCGCTCGGGCGGGTGGAGAAGATGTCCAAGTCCAAAAAGAACGTGATCGACCCCAACACCCTGCTCGAACGTTACGGGGCGGACACCACGCGTCTATTCTGCCTGTTCGCGGCCCCGCCCGAAAAAGACCTCGAGTGGAGCGAGCAGGGGGTGGAGGGGGGATTCCGCTTTCTCAATCGAGTCTGGCGCCTGGCCGCGGAGTGGATGGAGGTGGTCCGCACGGCTGAACCCTTCGACGGCGATGCGGCATCACTTGACGAAGGCCTGCGGGACCTCTGGCGCAAGAACCACGAGACCGTGCGCAAGGTCACCCGCGACATCGAGGATCGCTTTCATTTCAACACGGCCATCAGCGCCGTGATGGAGCTCTTCAACGCCATGACGCAGTTCAAGGCCGACGGCGGCCACCCCGAGCTGCCCGGGGTGATGCGGCTGGCCTTTGAGTCCCTGACGCTGCTGCTTGCCCCGATCGTGCCGCACATGGCCGAAGCGCTGTGGGCGGCGCTCGGCAACACCCAGAGCGTTCTGCTGGCGCCGTGGCCGGTCTGGCGCGAAGAGGCCCTCGCGCGTGAAGAGGTCCTGATCGTCATCCAGGTGAACGGCAAGCTGCGCAGCCGCATGACGGCGCCGACCGACGCCGACGAGGCAACACTTCAGGCCGCTGCCATGGCCGACGAGCAGGTCGTAAAGTTCATGGCGGGCAAGCCCGTCAAAAAGGTCGTGGTGGTCAGGAACAAGCTGGTCAACATCGTGGTGTGACGCCCGGCGCGGCGCCGCTCAACGGAGAACGGAGGGCTCTGAGTATGGTCAGGAAGGCTGCCCTGCTCGTCTGTGCGGCCTGGGTGCTGCTCGGATGCGGTTATCGCTTCCAGGGTGCCGGCAAGCTGCCTGAGAAAGTGGCGCATATCTATGTTGAAAGCTTCGAAAATCGCACCGGGGAGGCGGGGTTGGAGACGACCCTCGCCAACGCCGTCATCTTCGAGTTCACGAAGCGCAACAAGGGCGCCCTCGCGCCGACAGCCGCGGGAGCGGATGCGGTCATGCGGGGGGTAGTTCACTCACTGAGCCTGCAGACGGTGTCCACGCGCAAAAAGGACGCTTCCGGCGAGCGGCGGGTGACCCTGAGCGTGGACGTCCAGTTGATTCAGCCGGATGGAAGGGTGGTTTGGGCGGCGAAGGGGGTCACCGACAACGACACCTACTTGGTGACGGACGAC
>CAVQUW010000049.1:0-27124 GCA_963716785.1 uncultured delta proteobacterium
TGGAGGTGCTCCAGCGGCCCCGGGAGCAGCCGCTGGTGTTTTCGGGCGGCGGGGAGGCGGCGTCGAAAGCCCCGGTCAAGCGCAGCGAAGGCAAGGTCGGGCGCAACTCCCCCTGCCCGTGCGGCAGCGGTAAAAAGTTCAAAAAATGCTGCGGCCGGTGATCCCGCAGTTCGGAACTTCGTCTCTTTACAAAATCTTGTTGCAGTGCTTATTATCCATCATGTTATTTCGCCGATGTGCCTCTCATGGGCGGCGAACCGGTTCAGGGCGCGACCATGAACGAAAAAAAACACGCTACGATGAGATCGTCGAGACGGAAAGCGATGTCCGGCTCGACGAGCCCCCACTGTACAGGGTGATGTTGCTCAACGACGACTATACCACCATGGACTTTGTCGTGGAGGTGCTTAAATACGTGTTCCACAAATCCGAAGAGGAAGCCAACCGGATCATGCTCGCCGTCCACCAGCAAGGGGTGGGTGTGTGCGGGGTGTATCCGCTGCAGATGGCCGAGACCAAGGTCGACATGGTGGAGACCCTCGCTCGGGAGAAGGGCTTCCCGCTCAAATGCACCATGGAAAGAGATTAGCCCATGATCAGCAAAGAATTGTCTGCAACACTCGGTTTTGCCGTGCGAGAGGCCAAAAAAAGACGCCATGAGTACGTCAGCGTCGAGCACATCCTGTTTGCCATCCTCTACGACCAGATCGGGTCCGAGATCATCGAAAACTGCGGCGGCAACGTCGAGAGCCTGATCGGCAACATCGAAAGTTTTTTCGATGAGAAGATCGAGAAGATCCCCGAGGGCAGCGAGTACGTGCTCCAGCAGACGATCGGCTTCCAGCGGGTGATTCAGCGCGCGGTCAGCCACGCGCGTTCGGCGGACAAGTCCGAGGTGTCGGTCAGCGACATCCTGGCCTCCATTTTCCTGGAGAAAGACTCCCACGCCGAGTATTTCCTGAGCGCCGAGGGGATCAGCCGGCTGGACGTGCTCAATTACATATCCCACAAAATCCCCAAGGCCTCCTTGCAGGAGCGTGAGGCCGGCAGCAGCCGCTCGGCGGGCACCGAGGAGCCGCGGCGCAAGAACGACCCGCTCGAGATGTTCACCACGGATCTGGTCAAAATGGCGCAGCAGGGCAAGCTCGACCCCCTGATCGGGCGCGAGACCGAGATCGAGCGCACCATGCAGGTGCTCTGCCGCCGCCGCAAGAACAACCCGGTCTTTGTGGGCGACCCCGGCGTAGGCAAGACGGCGCTGGCCGAGGGCCTGGCCCAGAAAATCGCCCGGGGTGAAGTCCCCGATCTGCTCAAGACGGTTCAGATCTTTGCTTTGGACTTGGGCGGAATGCTGGCCGGGACCAAGTTCCGCGGGGATTTCGAGCAGCGCCTCAAGGGGGTGATCGCGGAGCTCAAGCGGCGCCCCAACTCGATTCTCTTCATCGACGAAATCCACACGATTGTGGGCGCCGGGGCCACCAGCAGCGGGTCGATGGATGCCTCCAACATCTTGAAGCCGGTTCTGACCAGCGGCGAGATCCGCTGCATCGGGTCCTCGACCTACGAGGAGTACAAAAACCACTTCGAGAAGGACCGGGCGCTCAGCCGGCGCTTTGAAAAGATCGAAATCCCCGAGCCGCCGGTGTCCGAGGCCATCAAGATCCTCAAAGGTCTGCGGCCGCGCTACGAGGAGCACCACGGCATCGAGTACACCGATGCGGCCCTCAAGTCCGCCGTCGAGCTGTCCTCGAAGTATCTGAACGACCGGTATCTGCCGGACAAGGCCATCGACGTGATGGACGAGGCCGGGGCCTTTGTGCGGCTCTCCGGCGCCGCGACGCGCAAGAAGATCAACCCGGCGGACATGGAAAAAATCGTGGCCAAGATGGCCCGCATCCCGACCCAGAGCGTTTCGACCTCCGACAGGGCCAAGCTGGAGAACCTGGACGACGCAGCTGAAGGACGTGGTGTTCGGCCAGGATGACGCCATCCGCTCGCTGGTCACCGCCATCAAGCGCTCGCGCGCGGGACTCGGGGCCCCGGGCAGGCCCATCGGCTGCTTTCTGTTCACCGGGCCGACCGGCGTGGGCAAGACCGAGGTGGCACGCCAGGTGGCCGCCATCATGGGGGTTGAGTTTCTGCGCTACGACATGAGCGAGTACATGGAGAAGCACGCCGTGGCCCGCCTGATCGGCGCCCCCCCCGGCTATATCGGCTTCGACCAGGGCGGCCTGCTGACCGACGCCGTCCGCAAGCACCCGTACATCGGTCCTGCTGCTTGGACGAGATCGAAAAGGCCCACATGGACCTGTTCAACATTCTGCTGCAGGTCATGGACCACGCCACTCTGACCGACAACAACGGCAAGAAGGCCGATTTTCGCAACGTCATCCTCATGATGACCTCTAACGCCGGCGCCCGGGAGATGAGCAGCCAGACCATCGGCTTCGGGGATACGCACCGCGACACCCCTTCTAAAGGCAAAAAGGCCATCGAACAGCTGTTCAGCCCCGAGTTTCGCAATCGCCTGGACGACATCATTAGTTTCAACGCCCTCAGCCCCGAGATCATGGAGATGGTGGTGGACAAGTTCATGCGGGAACTGAACGGGCAACTGGAGGGGAAAAAGGTGCGGGTGAGCTATACGCCCCAGGTGCGCACCTGGCTCGCGGGCAAGGGGCATGACCCGCGCTACGGCGCACGGCCGCTGGCCCGGGTGATCCAGACCGAGATCAAGAACAACCTCTCCGACGAGATCCTTTTCGGTTGCCTCCAGAAAGGCGGCGAGGTGTTTCTTGAAATCGCCGACGACAAACTGACCTTTCGTTTCGGCTGATCCCGATGCCCGTGTTTGCCCTTTCCGAGGAGATCAAGTTTCCTCCTCCGCGCTTCGCCACGCAGGAGGGGCTGCTCGCGGTGGGCGGCGATCTGAGCACGGAGCGGCTCCTGCTGGCCTATGCCACGGGCATCTTCCCGTGGTACTCGGAAGGCGAACCCATCCTGTGGTGGTCCCCGGACCCGCGTCTGGTGCTTTATCCGGCTGAGTTCCGCCTTTCACGGTCGCTGGCCAAGGTGATCCGCCGCGGCGATTTCCAGGTGACCCTGGACCATGCCTTCCGGCAGGTCATCGGGCAGTGCGCCGGGGTGCGGCGCGCCAGCGGCGAGGGCACCTGGATCGTGCCCGAGATGATCGCGGCCTACTGCCGGCTGCACCAGGTCGGCTTCGCCCATTCCGTGGAAGCCTGGCAGGGCGAGCGGCTCGTCGGCGGCCTTTACGGGGTTGCCATCGGCCGTTGTTTTTTCGGGGAATCCATGTTCAGCCTCGCCAGCAATGCCTCCAAGGTGGCGCTGGCGGCCTTGGTGGCCCACCTTAACACCCTGAAATTCGAATTGATCGACTGCCAGATCACGACCGGCCACCTGCAGCGTCTCGGCGCACGGGAAATACCGCGCACCCGCTACCTGAAGGAGCTCGGCCGGTTTCTCGAAGCGCCCACCCGCGTCGGGCCATGGACGCATGCCCCGGAGCCGGGCGAGCCGGCCTCTGACGGGCAGACCGGGTAACCGCGCGAGGCGACCACATCCGCAACCAGGACCGAGGAGCGCCATGGAAAAAGGGTGCATATTTTGCGGCATCGTGAACGGTGAGACTCAGACCGAGATCCTGCATACTACCGAGAACCTGGTGGTCTTCCGCGACATCCACCCCGCGGCGCCCGTTCACCTGCTGATCGTGCCCCGCCGGCACATCCGCGGCATCAACGACTTGGCGCCGTCTGAGGCGCCGATCCTGGGCGAGATGGCGCTTGCGGCCAAGGCCATGGCCGCCCGCTTCGACATCGCCCAGTCCGGCTACCGGTTGTTTGTCAACGTCGAGCGCGGCGGGGGACAGGTGATCTTCCACCTGCACATGCACCTGATCGGTGGTTGGAAGAGGTGATTGAATTCAGGGAATTCGGAAGTCGGAATTCGGAATTCGGAAGGCGAAAGTAAAGGTACCAAGGAAATTTTCATCTGAACCCTCGGATTATTGCCCCCCCCCCTGAAGACGCCGGATGGGCCGGCGCGTGGTTGACCTGTGGGAGCGGCCTCCGGCCGCGATTTTTTTTATGACCAGCGCTGGTGACCAGAACGCGGCGAGCCGCCCGCAGCCGGGTGGTCTTTACGTCCACATCCCCTTCTGCCGGCGCAAATGCGCCTACTGCGATTTTTTTTCGATCACCGATCTCAGCCTCAAACCCGCCTTTCTCGATGCCCTCGAACGCGAAATCGCCGCCGCCGAGCCGTCCCCGTTCGCTTTCGACACGATCCACCTCGGCGGCGGAACGCCCTCGGTCCTCGATCCGATGGAGGTCGCCCGTATCCTTGACGCTCTCGGGGCGAAGTTTTCCCTCGTGGAGCCGGTCGAGGTCACGATCGAGGCCAACCCCGGGACCCTGAGCGCCGCGAAGCTCGCCGGCTTTCGCGGAGCCGGTGTGAATCGGCTTAATGTCGGCATCCAGAGCTTCCGGCCGCGGAACCTGGAATTTCTGGGACGGATCCACACGGCTTCCGAGGCCGGGCAGACTCTCGAGTGGGCGCGCGCGGCAGGGTTCGACAACCTGGGGGTCGACCTGATCTACGGGCTCCCCGGCCAGGGCCGGCGCGACTGGCGCGAGGACCTCGCGCAGGCGCTGGCCTTCGAACCGGAGCACATCGCCTGCTACATGCTCAGCGTGGAGCCCGGGACCCCGCTCGCCGAGCGGCTTTGCGCCGGGCGGTTCAAAGCGGCGGCCGATGGCCGGGTGGCAGGGCTCTTCCTTCTGACTTCCGAAACCCTGGAGGCGCGCGGCTACCGGCACTATGAAATCTCGAACTTCGCACGGCCCGGCCCGGGCGCCGGCGGCGAGACCCGGGTGTCGCGGCATAACCGCAAGTACTGGTCGTATGCGCCCTATCTCGGGTTCGGCCCGGCGGCGCACTCCTTCCTCCCGCCGCGCCGGTTCTGGAACCTGCGCGACGTGAAAGGCTACGTCGCAAGGGTGGGCGAGGGTCTGAACCCGTGGGAGGGGGACGAGGTTCTCGACCTCTCGCAGCAGATGACCGAGTTCGTCATGCTGGCGCTGCGGACCTCGGCCGGGGTGGACCTGGCGGAATTCAGTCGCCGGTTCAAGCTCGATTTCCTCAAAACTTTTGGCGCGGCGGCGGATGCGCTCGCGGGGCAGGGCTTGATCACCCTGGACGGCGGGCGCCTGGCCCCGACCCTCCGCGGCATGCTGTTCCACGACAGCCTCGCTGCCGCCCTGACCGACTGGGATACCGAACCCCCGGAAGACTGATCACCGCGATGCTGCGGTCTGATGGTTTGCAAATACGCGGCCTCTCAAATGTCTGGCCGCAGGGTACGCCTGACATCACGTGTTGCCATTGAATTCAGATGGGCATGGTGTTCAACCGGGAAGACTGAAGGCAGGGCGTTTATTTAAAGGGAAGGGCGATCAGCAGATTAGGCGGCGATTGCGGCAAGAAATTCTTCCGGCGTCATGATCGAAACGATATCGGTGGCGTAATCGGTCTTGTTTCGGGTAATGAGGCAATCGACCTTCGCGTTGACGGCCGAATAGCATTGCACCGCATCCTCAAAATCCTTGAAATCGGACGCAAGCGACAAATCGATCACCTTTTCGTCCACCATGGCGACGCGGAATACGATCCGGATCTTTTCGAGCACCTTCATTGCCTTGTCTCTTTTTAGGGCCTTCGCCAGAATATAGAAGAGAGTTGGGAAGCGGTTGGCGCAGAGATAGCATTTCAAGCGTTTTGCCTCGATCATGGCGAAGATCCGGGCTGCAGGCGCATAGAAAGGCTCCCGCTCAAGGAAGATGTCCAGGATGAAATTAATGTCGCACAGAACGGCCTTCACCGGTATTTTTCCTCAAGATGTTTATGGTAGCCGGCCATAAGCTTCTTGGGGTCGGCCTTCGTGCTGAGCACGCCGGATATTTCGGCAAGGACGGGTGTTGCTTCTATCTTGGCTGCTTTGCCTTTGCAGACGGCCTGAAAATAGCCGGACACCATTTCTGACAGGCTAACGCCCCGTGCACGGGCAGCCCGTTTTGCATCCCGGATAACGCCTTCATCAAGCCTTAAGGTCAGTTTTGTTGCCATAGGTCTCACCTCCTGACGTATGTAATCTACCCAGTTGCACGTCTCTTTTCAATGACATCCGCGGTAAAATTGAGGCTTTCGATCATACTGGCACAGGGATTTGCGCCATCGATAAAACACCTTAACCTGCTTGTTTTCGCCTGCAAAATTGTAATTTTTGTTGACTGAAAATCCCCCGTCAAATTCAAGGCCGGTAAAGCGTTGAAAACCGCCGTGTAAATCCCACCTGAATTTTACGACAAACGGCGAGCCCCGCAGGAGGTGCTCGCCTTTGCGTTTTGAAAAAGCGTTTCCCCTGGCCCCCGCCCACCCCAGCGGCAGGCAGATTTCGGTTCCGAAAACTGCCTGCCGCGTGAAGGAATTTGGCCGCTATCGTATCATTGCAATCGACCAAAGCGGCCATTGTCTTTTTTATCCCTCTCGGTCCCGGGTTTCGTTGAGCTCCACAACTCAAGGTAGCGAATACGGCCGTGGAAGTAGATAGGCTCTTTGAACCGCAAAAGCGAGCGCATTCCCCGCCGCTTGCGGCGGGGAGATTCAATTTTATCTTGACACACGAAAATCTTGATATAGACTGATATATATCAAACAGGGAAGGGGGTCTTTATGGAATCCACGGCAAAGCTTTTTAAAAACGGGCGCTCGCAGGCCGTCAGGCTCCCCAAGGATTTCCGCTTTAAAGGTACCGAGGTGAAAATCCGTAAAGATGGCGAAAAAATCATCCTCGAGCCCATGGAAAAATCTCAATGGCCTGATGGGTTCTGGGACAGCTTTAAGCCGGACCCGAGGTTTGAAATCCCCAAGCCAATGCCATCGAGTGAATTCTCACTGGATTAGAGGAATGCCCGATGTATCTGCTCGACACCAACATCGTCAGCTATTGGATGCGCGGCCACGGGCCGTTATTGGAGCGGATTAAATCCCACAGTCCCAAGGATCTTTCGATCTCTGCGATCACACTGGCTGAAATCTATTACGGGATCGAAAAATCACCGGTCAAAAAGAAAGAGCGCCGCGCAAAAATCGAGCAGATACGCTCGATCCTGGAAGTTCATCCTTTCGATGAGCTGGCCGCTGCCGCCTACGGGGTCATCAGGGCTCAGCTTGAAAAAAAAGGTGTTGTGATCAGCGAAAGAGATCTGCAAATAGCCTCCATCGCTGTTTCGAAAGGGCTCTGCGTCATCACGCACAATGTGAGGGAGTTTGGCCGGGTGGAAAAGCTGAAATTCGAGGATTGGGCCGAGGTGAAATAAAAGTTTACATAATCTTGCTTATCAGACCTAACATATTGTTATTATTTATTATTTTTACGGCGTTCTGTGTATCTTTTTAAAACGATTCGATCGACTGTTGGGTCCTCTCACGATTTTGATTTGCGCCTTTTCAATATCTTGTAAATGGTGTCCCTGCGCCCGACGCAGATCACATAAACCATGATTTCTTTTTCTTCGACCTCGTAGACCAGTCGATAGCCTGCCGACCTGAGTTTTATCTTGTAATGATTCGAATAGCCCCTGATCCGTGCGGAATCGATATGCGGATTTTCAAGCCTCCGTTGTAGCTGGGCCTTGAATAGCTCTTTGATTTCGGGTGATAGCTTGCGCCATTCTTTCAATGCGCTCGGAAAGAACTTGAGCCTATAGCTCATTGATGTCGACCTCGACCGCCTTGCCTTTCTCTGTGTTGCGCGCTTCGATGATCTGGCCAAGCTCTAAGTCCTCAGCCAGCTCGATCAGCCACTCATAGGTTTCCGCGGGGACGATATATGCGGTGGTACGATTGTGGTTGAGCAACGCGATCGGCTCCCCTTTAGCCTCATTAATAACCGCCTGCGGATTTCGCTTTAGCTCTGTAATGCTTGCTGTATAATCGGCGTAGATTTTTGAAAGCATGACTATCACCCTATTCATAAGATAATTTAAATCTTATTATCATACCTAATATAGACCATTATTTAGATCCTTTCAACACTATTTTCAAGTGAGATGAACGTCTTTACCTAATGGGGCTTATAAGATAAAATAACTGATATTAATACAAAATTTATTTTAAACCGTATTCGACATTACGAATCAGCCATCCCTCGGCGCCCGCCCTCGCTCCTTACGCCCGGCGCAGCTTGCGCACGTCCCCGACCCTCAGGGTCACGTTTTTCGAGTCGAAGTACTCGAAGAGCGGGATCAGGAATTTGCGCGAGGCGCCGGTCATCTCCTTGAACTGCGCGGGGGTGATCTCGCCGTTCTCCTCCAGGAACCGGACCAGCCGGCTCTTCAGGTCGGCGATGGTCTCGGCCAGGAAATAGAGGTCGTCCTTGGTGCGGACGATCAGCCCCTTCTCGATCAGGAAATTGAGCACGTCCTTGGCCTGGGCCGCGTCGGCCCGGAACGTTTCGACCAGGTCGCGGAAAAACGGCGGCTGCAGGCCGCCCTCCTGGTAGGCCTGGAGGATCTTCTGGCGCAGGTCCGCCTCGTCGCCGGCCAAGGAGGCCTTGTGGGCCGCCAGGCGGACGGTCTTCTCCTCCTGGGCGATGGTGTTGTCCTTGATCATCTGGTTGAGCACGAGGTTGAAGAGCTTCACATCCGTGCCGGGCGGGAACTTGCCTTTGAGCTCCTCCTTGAGCATTCCGGACTTGAGCGGGAAGGCTTTGTGGTAGGCTTGCAGATTTCCGACGGTGTCCGTGACGAGGGTATCGAACACCTGCTTGTGGACGAAGGTGCGCGCCTCCTTGTCCACCTGAACGACGGTCCGGGCGGACATCATGGACTTTGAGCGCCGTATCGAGCTGTTTGTCCGTCAAGTTCGTCATCAGTCGCAGATCGGCAAACGACGCCCCGGCCGGGCCGGAGGCGGCGATGTGAAAGCCGATCAGCTCTTCCGGCGCGCTTGTCAGAATGCCGTTCAGCCCCGCGATGATCTCGGCCTTGAAGCGCTTGTGCTTGGGCGGGATCGGGTTCAGGACCTGGCCGCCGCCGGTGGTGCGGATCGGGGAATAGCTGCGCACCACGAAGTGGTCGCCCTTGACGAGGGCCACGGGGGTGTCGAGCCGCAGTTGGGCCACGGTGGCCTCACCCGGCTTGAGCTCCTCGCTTTCGAGCAGGATCAGGTTGCCGAGGATCTCGCTCGTCCCGGTGTGGAACCGCACCCGGGTGCGGTTTTTCAGGGGCTTGGCGTTGCTCGACAGATAGCGGAACTGGACGTCCACCATGTAGCTCGGCTTGAGCGTGTTGGGGCCGGCGAGCACCTCGCCGCGGTTGACCGACTCCTTGTCCAGCCCCTGGAAATTGACGGCCGTGCGCAGGCCGGCCTCGGCCGCGCCGACGCTCTGGTTGTGGACCTGGATGCCGCGCACCTTGGAGGTGATGCCGGAGGGGTAGACCATGATGGTTTCGCCCACCTGGACCCGGCCCGAAACGAGGGTGCCGGTGATGACCGTGCCGAAACCCTTCATGCTGAACACCCGGTCCACCGGCAGGCGGAACAGATTCGAGGTCGGTCGCTCCGGGACCTTGGCGCTCAAGGCGTCCAGGGCCTGGATGAATTCCGGGATCCCCTTGCCGGTGACCGCCGAGACCGGAATGATGGGCGCTTCGTCGAGAAAGGTTCCCCGGATGAAATCCTTGACGTCCTCGGTGGCGAGCTCGAGCATCTCCTCGTCCACCATGTCGATCTTGGTCAGCACCACCAGACCGTGGCGCACCCCGAGCAGGGTGCAGATCTCCATGTGCTCGCGGGTCTGGGGCATGACCCCCTCGTCGGCCGCGATGACCATGGCCACGATGTCGATCCCGGTGGCGCCGGCCACCATGTTCTTGACGAACTTCTCGTGGCCCGGGACGTCGATCACCCCCAGGTGCTGGCCGCTCGGCAGGTCGATGTGCGCGAACCCGAGCTCGATCGTGATCCCGCGCTCCTTCTCCTCCTTGAGGCGGTCGGTGTCGATGCCCGTGGCTGCCTTGACCAGCGAGGTCTTGCCGTGGTCGATGTGCCCGGCCGTGCCTAAGATAATCTGTTTCAAGGGTTTTCGCTCCTCAAGCCCCAGGCCCGGGGACCGGCGGGCCGGGTGTGATGGCGTGTTAAGTGGGGGCGGTCTGCCGCCGTGGCGGCCTTTCGGCGCCAGGGCCGGAGGCCGGTCGGCGGTCTGCGATGATCAGCGCCGCTTGCGCTTGCGCAGGTATTCCGCAAAATATGCCAGCCCGACCAGGATGACCGCCAGCCCGGCGACATAGGCCGTGTCGGCCGCGCCGCGGAACATGCGCGTGATGACGATGGCGACGGCCACCCCGAGCACGGCCCGGATGAAAAAAAGGATGAACGGGTGCACGCTGACACTCCCCGGCGGCCGCTGCGCGCCGCCCGCGCTGAAATCGGCGGGTGCCGTGACCCGTGCGACCCGCCGTGTCTCTCTTTATTCAAATTCACGCCCAGTTTCAACCCAATTAAACCAAACGCCCCCTTTAACATGAACCCAAGGCCCGGCCCCGACGGGTTTTTTCCCCAGGCCCGGCGCCGCCGACCGCAATTTTTTCTTGATCTGTGCGCAACGTTCTGTTAGAAATCCAATTTGTCAATGGATTGAAACGCCTTTTGCGGTGGGTGTAGCTCAGTTGGCAGAGCACCGGGTTGTGGCCCCGGTTGTCGTGGGTTCAATTCCCATCACTCACCCCATTTTTTTCTGGCGCCCGTAGCTCAGCTGGATAGAGCGCCGGACTTCGGATCCGTAGGCCGGGGGTTCGAATCCCTCCGGGCGCGCTCGGGAAATAAAGGGGCTGCAGATTAAGTTCTGCAGCCCCTTCGCCGTCTGCGCCGGACCCTCCTCCCGGTGCCTGGCTCCATACCGCTCCAGCATAAACCGTATGGTCGACTGGTTTGCGCACTAATCGAGACGCGACCCCTGTTCCTGCCCTCTACTCTACCCTTGTTCCCCCTTGTTGAGTTCGACCCCTTCGTGAGTTGTTCCTCGAGACCGCTTTTTGCCTGGGAATCCGGCTGCCGCGGTGCCGCTGCAGCTTCGTCCGGCGCGGGACAAAAGCTTTCAGCCCATTATCAAGGAGGCCGCACCCGAGCTTGGTTTGGATGCGACTTGCCCGATGGGCAGGCATCGTTTATATGGAGCTGAAAAGGAACAGCGGGACCTTGGTGGCTGTTGATGACACTTCCAGAGGAACTTATTCCGGCGCCGACCAAGAAGGGTGTTTCGCCGTCGGCGGTTGTCTTGCCGGTGGTGCTCACCCTGTCGATTCAGGCTGCGGTTTCGATGAGCGCGGTGGCCATCCCCGTATTGATGCCGGTCGCGGCCGGTGAGCTGCAGGTTCCTGCCAGCTATGTCGGCATCTTCATGTCATTGATTTATTTGAGTGCCACGGCGGTCTCGCCCGTCAGCGGGTATTATCTCGGCCGCTTCGGGTCGATCCGCGTCAGCCAGATCTGCCTGCTCCTTTGCGCCCTGGGGTTGGGGGCCATTTCGATTGCCTTTGTCCCCATGATGATCGTCGGGGCATTGATCATGGGGATCGGCTACGGACCCGTGACACCGGCAAGCTCCCACCTGTTGGTCAGGACCACGCCGCTTGCGATGATGTCGATCGTTTTTTCGATCAAACAGACCGGGGTCCCTCTCGGTGGCGCCCTGGCCGGCGCGGTGGTTCCCCATCTGGTGATTTTCCTCGGCTGGAAAATCTCGGCCTTGTGCGTGGCGGCGTTCAGCTTGAGTCTGGCCTATGTTCTGCGTCCTTATCGGAAACGGTTCGACACGGAGCGCTCCCATCGACACCGGCTGTCCTGGAACAATGTGACCGACCCGGTAAAGATGACCTTGCGCCACCCGGACCTGCGCCGAATTGCCATCGCTTCGTTTTTTTTCTCCACGATGCAGCTGTGCCTGGTTTCCTTTCTGGTGACCTATTTGATCGAAAATATCGAGATGTCGCTGGTCCAGGCCGGGGCGCTTCTCTCAGCCGCCCAGGTTGGCGGAATCGTCGGCAGGATCGTGTGGGGGGCGTTCGCCGACCGATTCGTGAAGCCGCGCATCATGCTCGGCATTCTGGGCATCGCCATGACCGCGGGTGCGTCGGCGGCAGCGCTTTTCTCACCCCAATGGCCCTATTTCGCCATCCTGACCGCCTGCGCCCTGTTCGGCTCCGTGGCGATCGGGTGGAACGGGGTCTATCTGGCCGAGGTGGCGCGTGTGGCAACGCCGGAAAACGCGGGCGTGGCGACCGGCGGGACCCTTTTTTTCACATTTCTGGGCATCTTGCTCGGGCTGCCTGCTTTTTCTTTGATGGTCGAAAAAACCGGCAGCTATCCATTCGCGTTCGTCATCATTGCGGTCGCCACGATGGTGTGCGGCATCGTTTTGTTGTGTTCTCGAAATTCGCGCTGAAATGATTTCGGTACCGGTCGTTTCCCGGCATGCCTCCGAAGGTCCTGCGGAAGTGCAAAAGGGGTAATAGGTCCAGGAAAAGCCGCGGTGAAGTCCTTGCTGGCCGTCGGGCGGAAAGAGGGGGTTAGCTTCGGATCGGGATGCCGGGTCAGCCTTGGCGCATCAGTCCCTGAACCTTTTCGGAGAGCTCACCCAGGCTGAACGGCTTTCTCAGAAAGCCGTCGCGGTTCGGGTCGAGGAGATCGATCATCTTGCCGCGGGGGTCATAGCCGCTTGAGATCAGCACCCGGGCCTCGGGCTTCATCTGCTTGATCTGCCGGTACACCTCTTCCCCGCCGATGCCCGGCATGACCATGTCGAGCACGACAAGGTCCAGCGCGCGAAAATTCTGCCGGAACATCTCAAGCGCCTCGTGGCCGCCGCCGGCCCGGTGAACCGTGAAGCCGAGTGTGGCGAGCATTCTGGCGCTGGTTTCCAGCACCATCTCCTCGTCGTCCACCACCAGAACGGCCCCCTTCGCCGCGGTGATTTTTCCCTTGGCCTCCTTCGGTTCAACGGGTTCCTGACGGACGGCCGGGAAGTAGAGGCTGAAAGTCGATCCCCGACCGGGTTCGGCTGCCACATCGATGTATCCGGCGTGTCCTTTCATGATGCCGAAAACGGACGCCAACCCCAAGCCGGTCCCGCGTCCCAATGCTTTCGTGGTGAAAAACGGGTCGAAAATCCGGTCCATGGTTTCAGCGCTCATCCCGACCCCGGAATCCGCCACCTGGACCTCCACGTAATTACCGGGATTGGGTTGGAACTTGTTGGAAGGCATCGCCGTGTGGGAGATGTTGCGGGTCGCGATCTTCAGCTCCCCGCCCTCCGGCATCGCGTCGGCGGCATTGACAAAGAGATTCAGCAGCGCCTGCTCGACCTGGGTCGGGTCGGCATTGACCGCGTGAAGGTCGGTTTGCAGTCTCAGATGCACCCGGATGTTCTTGCGCGTCCGGCTGAAGGTCTCCGAGACCTCCGTCACCAGCTTGTTCAGCGCGAGCAGCTTGGCCTGATAGGGTTTGTGCCGGGCATAACCGAGCAGCTGCGAGGTCAGGTTGGCGCCCCTGCGGATTTGTTTTTCGACGTTGGACAGGTGCTCATAATGCGGGTGAGAGGGGGCGGTCTCGTGGAGCATCAGGGAGACATAGGCCAGGGCGGCGGCCATCAGATTGTTGAAGTCGTGGGCAATCCCGCCGGCGAGGGTGCCGAGGGCCTCCATTTTCTGGGCGCGGACCAGCTGCTGCTCGAGCCTCTTTTGGGTATCCTGCGAGCGCACACGCTCCGTGACGTCCATGTAAAAATTCAATATGGCGGGCCGGCCCTCCCACTCGATCCGCGTCCCCGTGACTTCCGCCCATCGCGTTTCGCCGCTTTTTGTGAGCACCCGGAAGCAGAAGGTCCCAGAGACGGGTTCGCCCTTGATGCGTTTGAGGTGGCGCTCCAGTACCATGGCCCGGTCTTCAGGGTGGATGTAACCGAAAGGGTCCGGGTTCGACATCATCTCCGCCAGGCTCCGGTCGAGCGATGATGCAATGGCCTTGTTGGCAAAGACGATTTTTTTGTCCGCGGTGACCAGCATTCCCACGCTGAGGTTTTCAACCACGCTGCGATAGCGCTCCTCGGATTCCCGCAGCCGCTGCTCGGTGTTTTTCAATTCGGCGACCAGACCGGACAACTGAAAAAGATTGCGGAGGTGGTTTTTCCCGGTCTCCCGGGCGATTTCGCGGTAATAGGCGGCCTCCTGCTGTGCCTGTTCCAAACGGCGCTCCAGGTTTGCGTTGGCCGCTGCCTGGGCTTCGGGTCGGGTCTGCATGCGATTAACTCCCTGTCGCGACCAGCAGCAGGCCGGTCCAGTCGAGCCCTCGGTTTTTGCTGACAAAGGGGGCGATCTCGACACCCGAGTAGAACCCGAGCAGGGGGCAGCCCAGGCGGTTGAGCGCCGTCTGTATCTCGGCGGCCTCTTCGCTTGCGGTTTTGGAGTAGGCGGCCGTGCGGCCGGCGCAATCGATGTAAAGCGCAAACAGCGCCTGCCGTCCCTCGGATTCTATTTTCTTGGTCAGCTGCGCCGCGTTGGACCGCGCCGATTCGATCATTTTAAGAGCGTCCCGGACCATGAACTGCACCTCGGCGCCGGTTTCGATGTCGGGCTCGAACAGGCATACCCCCTTGCCGTCCGGCAAAACACCGGTAATCAAGCGATTGACATAGCGGCTCTCTTCGGCCCCGGTATATTTGTCGCCCTGGTAAATGCCGATGGTCAGAAGGTCGACCGGCGTCGATTTTTGCCACTCCCGGGTACCGTACAGCCGATCGATCACGGCCACCGCCGGCTCATCGTCCAGCTCATAAATGACGGCGCCCTCGGCGCGCGTGACCCGGTGGTAGACGCCATCGAGCGGGGTGCAGCCGTGCGTGATGCGATAGTGCAGGGAGAGCTCCGCGCCGATGGCGGCGCCCACCACGCTGTGGGTTTCGACGTGCGAACCGCTGAACTGCACGGTCGGGTTGAATTCATAATCTCCGATCAACCCCGCCCCGAAAATCGGCAGGGGTCTGGCAGATCCCTTTTCGATACCGGCGATGAGCGGTGCGGAGGCGTTCAAGGCGAGCGGCCTGCCTTCGGCGGGTGCCTCTCTGATGGAATCGTAGAACACCAGCAGTGCCTGATCTTCGGGCTGAATGTTCAGCTTTTCGGCCAAGTGCCTTCCGGCAAGGTATTCGTTTTCAGGCAGATCGATGCAGGAGGCGATGCGCAATAAGGGGGTGTCGGACTGGATGACCATGGCGCCGCAGGGATGGCCCCTGTAAGACAGTTCGGAGTTGGTGATCACCCCCACCGCCGAACCCCCGATGATCGGGGCCGCGTCGCCGACGACGGACCGGAGCCCATGGAAAAAGCGGTTCGCATCCGCGCGGCCGCTGCAGAAGGCCAGGACCAGGGACGGTTCTTCGATGCCGCCCTTCGCAAGCGCTTGCGCGGCCACCGACCGGCCGGACTCGCTTGAATCCCCCTGATTGCTGAACCCGATCCCGACTTTCATCCGCACCTGACTCCCGCAACGGGGCTAAAAGCGGCGGTCTGCCCGCCCGTACCGCAAAAGCGAGCGCATTCCTCGCCGCTTGCTGCGCGGAGATTCAATTTTCAAAAGCGCACCCGGGATGAGAGGGCAAGCGGACAACGGGACGCTTTGTCCGTATTCAATCACGATACCGGGTGGTTAGGAGTATTCTACTTCGAATGCTTTCGGTTTGCAAGTCGATACCCCTCGTGCGCTCGTTGTTGATTAGAAGCGATTCATGGCGCGCAGCGCCACTTTATCTTCAAGTAAGTCTTGTTTTTGTGGGAGCGGCTTCCAGCCGCGATCATTTCGCGGCAAGATGCCGCTCCCACAAAAAAAGAATAACATACTTGGAAGTGGCTTCGTAACCCCGCCTGACGCTCGGGGCCCGCCGGCGGCGGGATTGCAAGCCTCTCTAAATGCTCACCACCGCAGGAGGTTGCTCTGCTTTCGAATCGGCCTGCGCTTTGCCGCTGCCATGCAGGCGTGATCCGGGGTTTTGAAACCGCTTCAGGAACTTCGCACATTGGGGCCAAAAGGGCGCAGCGATTTGAAACCGACGGGGTTTGCTGCTATAGGTAAAAAATCAGTTCGGGATTCGAACCCATTGACCACCGGCGGGCGCTTTTGGGAGAACTTGTATTTGATGCCTTCGCGAGAATCCATCAAAATGATGCAACCGGTGATTATCACGCGATCGATTGCCGCTCTATTCATAACAGTTGCTTTGTTTCTCCTGAGCGCTTGTTCCACCCTGCAGAAGACACCGCCGCAAGAGCCGCAGACCCTGCGGGTCACCGCGACCGCTTTCAACACGCATCCCAAGCAAGGCCAGGGGAACGCCGATCGCGGCGCATGGGGGGATCGAATCACACCCGGCATGTACGTCATCGCCGTCTCCGCCGATCTGCTGCCGTTCGGGTTGAAAAGGGGAGCCAAGGTGAGAATCGAAGGGCTCCGTAACGAGTACGTCGTGCTCGACCGTATGCCCCCGAAGTGGAATAGACGTATCGATGTGTACATGGGGAATGACATCAAGGCAGCTCGGTCCTGGGGGAGGCGTGAGGTCACCATTTCCTGGACGCCTGCGCAGTAAGAGGACAGATCGATGAAATACACGGAAAAAAGGGCGGAGCCAAGGACCAAGAGACTTACCGACCACAGAGCGGAGTTTAAGTTCCCGGGCGTTCCCGTGTATCAGTTCAAGGTGCGGGACGTATCCGAAAACGGGGCCGGGGTCGTGGTGAAGGCGGATTCGGATTTTTTGAACATGATTCAGGTGGGCCTGGAACTGAACGTCAAGCTGCTTTATCCTAGCGGGTCGAGACCATCCGGTCATTTCAAATCAAAGATAGAACACATCTCCGAGCTCGAGAATAGCCGCTTCAAAGGCCATTTGGCGGTGGGTCTGTCCATCCGCGGCAAAATCCCCTTTTACGGTTATTGAGCCCGACTCGTCCCTGATTCTCACATCGATTCGGGTCTGCGCCGTTCGACCGCACACCTGAAATCCGCCCTGAAAAAAGGAGACCCGGTCGGGTGGACCGCGAGTGGACCGGCTTCAGGCGAAAGGGAGAGGCGGCGGTGGAGGGTAAAAAACAGGTGCTCGATGCGGCCGCCATGGCGATGCTGGTGGTCTTGTGCGCCAGCTGGGGTCTGCAGCAGGTGGCCATCAAGGTCACCAACCCGGGGATCCCGCCCCTGCTGCAGGCCGGCATTCGTTCGGCCGGGGCGACGGCTCTGATCTGGATCTGGATGATCGCCCGCAGACAGCCGCTCTTTACCCGCGACGGCACCTTGTGGTGGGGGGGCGCGGCCGGGGTGCTCTTTGCGGGTGAGTTCCTGCTGATCTACTGGGGCCTCGAGTTCACCAGCGCATCGCGCGCAGTGGTGTTCTTGTACATGTCCCCGTTTGTGGTCGCCCTGGGGGCGCGGTTTTTCCTCCCGGGTGAGCGGCTGCGTCCCGCCCAGGTCCTGGGGCTCTGCTGCGCCTTCGGCGGGATCGTGCTCGCCTTCGGGGAGTCGCTCGCTTTTCCAACCCGTCGCATGTTGATCGGCGATGCCATGCTGGCGGCCGCGGCGGTGCTGTGGGGGGCGACCACGGTCATGATCAAGGCCGGCCCGCTTTCCCGCATCGCCGCCGGAAAGACTTTGCTTTACCAGCTGTTCGTCTCCGCGGTGCTGCTGCCGCTCGGGTCCGTCCTGAAAGGCGAACCCGGCATCGCCGCGCTGACGCCGCTGATTGCCGCAAGCCTCGTTTACCAGACCGTCTGGGTCGCTTTCATCACCTACCTGGCTTGGTTCTGGCTGCTGCGCAGCTACCCGCCCTCACGCCTGGCCTCGTTCACTTTTTTGACGCCCTTGTGCGGGGTCCTGGCCGGCGGCCTGCTGCTTGGGGAGCCGATCACGGGGTTGCTGATCCTGGCGCTCGCCCTGGTGGGCAGCGGCATTTACCTGGTCAATCGCCGGTCCGGGGGCTGAGGTTGCAGAAGGGGTCACGGCAGAACGGGTCCAGAAGGGGTCACAAGAAGGGGTCAAATCTCGATTAGTGATTATCGGTCGATTCGCCCCATGTATTCTGAATTGAGACAAGTTTGTTTTTTTTCCTCATCGATCCTTGAGGGTGGCTCTTTCAAGGCTCGCGCCCTTTTTTTGTTGATTCATGCCGAAGGGAGGGGTAGGGTTCAAGCTCAAATTGATTAGGGTTCAACTTAATCGATTCACCACAGATCGGGGGTATTGTCATTGGCGAGATCAAAATTCAAATCAGAGAAGCGGCAGAAAGAGCTGGCACGCAAAAAGAAAAAAGAAGAGAAGCAAAAACGAAAACTTGAAATGAAGACCGCGGACCCCGAAGATCGCCCCGGAACCGAGGAGAAGGGAGACGGCGTCGACGACCCTGATTCCGGTGGCGAGTCCCCTTCTTGAGTTTTTTCTTCCCGGCGGGAAGGCCGGCCCAGGCGGCGTGCGGCCCCGCGGCTCAAATGTCTCCACCCGCCCATCAGTCGACAAAGAGGCCGACCGTTTTGCCGTCCTTCAAGTTCACCAGACCTTCCTCGCAGATGCGCAGGTAAGGGATGGCGGCGCCCGTCAGGGTGATGAGGGAGAGCAGCGGGTCCGGGAAGGTGACGCCAAGCCGTCCGGCGGCCCGCTTCATTTTTGCGATACTCTCGGCAAAAGCGGGCATGGGCTGGGTGCCGGCGATGCCGAAAATCGGCAGCGCTATGTCGGCGAGGACCTTTGCACGGTGGCACAGCACCGCTCCGCCCTGGAGGTCCCGGATACGGTTGATCGCGCACGCCAGGTCGCCTTCGGTGGCGCCGACGGCCACGATGTCAGAGGTGTCCCAGGCCGCGCTGCAGGCCAGCGCGCCGGCCTTGAGACCGAAGCCCCTGATCAGGCCGGTGAAGATCTTGCCGGGACTGTGCGTCCGGTCGACGGCCGCGACCTTGCAAAGATCTCCCGCCGGGTCCGCACGGATTTCACCTTCCACCACCGGCAGATCCAGGTGCACTTCGGCCG
The DNA here is from genome assembly GCA_963716785.1 of uncultured delta proteobacterium. GTDB lineage: Bacteria > Desulfobacterota > Desulfobacteria > Desulfobacterales > SpSt-501 > SpSt-501. Next base: position 19,147 of record CAVQUW010000049.1, read on the forward strand.
TCACCAGGTCCGTGACCATGTCGATCACCCGAACGCGTGCCACCGACCGGCGGCCTTCCGCGCGGACGGCGAAATCCGCAGGCTTCAGCTCGGCCGGCAGATGGATGGAGTTCAAGCTCTCTCTCGAAAAGACGTGCCGGCGGGCGGGGGTGACCATCCGCTCGTCGCTGAACACCACCTCGCCGGAGGCGATGACGGTCTCGGGCCGGATGGTGGCCGCATCCGGTATGACCACTAGGTCCGCCAGACGCCCCGGGGCGATGCCGCCGAGGCGGTCGTCCAGGCGGAAATGCACGGCGACGTTCAGGGTCGCCATCTGGATGGCCTCGATGGGCGTAAAGCCGAAGGCGATCGCTTTTCGAACGGCGGCATCCAGGTACCTCCCGTGCACCAGGTCATCGGGCGAGGCGCCGTCGCTGGCCAGGATGAGCCGCCGCAGGTCGACGCCCATGTTGCGGATTTTGGATATCTCATCGAGGTCTCGGCGGATGCCGCCTTCACGCGCCATGACGTACATCCCCTGGCGCAGCCGGGAGAGCACCTGCTCGGCGTTGATGGGTTCGTGGCATGAGGTCACACCCACCGCCGCGTAGGCCGCGAGCTTCTTTTCCCCGGCCCCGGCCGTGTGCCCTTGCAGGGGCTTCCCGCAGCGGTGGGCCTCTTCATAGACCGGCAGGTAGGTGCCGGGGTCCTGCAGGACGGCCTGCCAGTCGGACTCCCCCAGACCGACGATTTCCGGCCGTTGCATCAGCATTTGCGTCTCTGCCACGGAAATGCCCTTAACGGCGGAGCTGATCGACACCATGGACGGCGCGCAGGCCAGTATTCGTATCGGCTGGCGCTTGAGGGATTCCAGGAAATCGACGACCCCCGCGACACCGGCGACCGGAAAAGGCTCCAGGGTTTCGGTGACGACGGTCGTGACGCCGGCTGCGGCCGCGTAGGGAATGAATTCGGCCGCCGTGGCCATCCAGGCCAGGTGGGTGTGCCCGTCGATGAACCCCGGGATCAGGGTCTTGCCGGAAGCGTCGATCACGCGGGTCCCGGGGCCGATGAGGTCCTGCACCTCCCCGGAAACGCGCACGATCCAAGGGCCCTTCACCGCAACCCCGAAATTTCGATGCAGCTCCGCGGTATAGACGTTGACCACATCGGCATTGACGATGACCAGGTCGGCCGGTTCCTCCCCCAGCGCGGTCCTCATCAGGGTGCGCATCACGGATTCCGTCTTTTGCGGCCACAGGCTCTCTTCTTCCATGGTGGCTCCTTGATCCGGGATTTCCATCAACCGTTTTCAGCAGACGAAGATCTCCACCGGCACCCGGCTGATCAGCCGCCCGCCGCCGCCGGTGACCTGGAATACGCTTTCGATTCCGGCGGCAAACTCGCCTTCGTAGACCAGCTTGGGCTCCAGGGCGAACACCATGCCTTCCTCCAGGGGTTCCGTCCGGCCCCGGGCGATGATCGGGGGTTCGATCAGCTCGAGCCCGATGCCGTGACCGATGAAGCTTGTCTTGCGTCCGGGCGGCCCCAGGAAGGCATCGGCAAAGCCAAGGCCGGCCGCCATTTTTTCGGCGCGCTCGAAGAGCTCGGCCGGCGTGGTGCCCGGCCGCGCGGCCTCGATGAGGGTGTCGTGGATCTCGATCGCGGCCCGGCTGGCCCGCAGGGCTTTCGGCGGCATCGAGCCGATGGCGAACATGCGGGTTTCGTCGAGGTGATAGCCGTTCATGACCGAACCCATGTCCACCATGATCGGCTCATCGGCGGCAAGCCGCTTGTAGCCGGCCCCGACCGGAAAGGCGGCCGAGGTGCCCGTGCCGCTTGCCGGGGAGTCCAGGAGGCCCACCACCCCGCCGCTCTCTCCGCTCAGCACGTGCCAGGGGTACCCCTCGGTCTGATGGTGGCGCACGCGCAGCTTGCCGCCGTGGCCGAGCCGGCGGGCGTAGGCCTCGAACTGACCGGCGAACTCCATCTCGGTCAGACCCGGGCAGATCACCGCGCGCATGTACTCGAAGGTGCTGCGGGTCATCTCGGCGGCGTCCGCCAGGCGCGCGATCTCCCAGGCGGACTTGATGCGCCGCACATTCAGGATGGACGGCGAGCCGTCGAGGCACTGCGGCTCGCCGAACAGCCTGCGATAGAAGCGGAACTCGTTGACCGGCATCACGTCCAGCTCCAGGCCGAGCCTTCGCGGCAGCCGCCCGCAGGCATCGGCGAGGAGGCCCGGCACGGCGGTGACGCTGTCGATCGCGAGGATGTGTTCGAGGGCGGACTCCTCCCGGGCGCGGGCCAACGACTGCTTGACGAACAGAAGGGGGGTGCCCTCGGCCGGAAGGTAGAGCAAGGCATTCTGGGCGGTGCCCGGAGAAATAGAACAGGTCGACCCGTTGGACCACCAGCAGCCCCTCGATGCCCGCCTGCTGAAGGATGGGCTGGATGGCGCGGGTGCGGCGGGCGATCTCATCGGCCGGCACCCTGAACGGCGCGGGGGGAGCGTGGTGGTGCTGGCAGCGGTCGGTCATTTTCGGTTCCTTCTTCGGCGTCGGCAGGCGGCAGGGGCGGCGCGCCGGGATGTGAACCAAGGCCTTACCACCGAAGATTGCGGCTTGAAAAGGAAAAAATATTCCTGCCCGGGGAGCCGCTGGGTTGAATTTGCCGGTGCATGGGTATAGATTGACAGGCCTGCCGCCCGCCCGGCCGAACGGAACGCCCCTCTCACGTTCCGTCTGGCGGGCTTCAAGATGCCCAAGGTTTTCGTGGTGGTGGACGAACTGCAGAACAGAGAGCAACGCCGGCGGGATGCTCAAGCCGGAGATTCGGAAGAAATACGCCCCTGACGGCGTTTGAGAGGGAATTTGAAGGTCGATCCGGCAAGGGATGGGTTCAGGCCGGGATCGAACCACTCTGACAGGAGACTATGCTATGAAATGGGTGACACGCTCCCATGTGCACGTCGACCGGGTAGCCTGCCCTTGGCTGATCACGCGCTTTGTCGATTCGGATGCCTTCTTTTTGTTCGTGCCTCAGAGCCAGGTGATGGAGACGGCCGAGAGCGAAGGGGCCATTCCCTTCGACAGCCCCGGCGCCACGCTCAACCACGAAGGCGACCTGTGCACCTTCGACGTCATCATCCGCAACTACCAATTGGTCGACAAGGCGCTGCTGCGCATGGCCAAGATCGTCAACGCCGCGGACACCGACCGCTTCGACCGCGACCCTCTGGCCGCCGGTCTCGAGGCCGTCGCCGCGGGGTACAGCCTGCGGTTCCCGGACGACCTCGAGAACATCGAGGCCCAGTTTGCCGTCTACGACGCGCTCTACGCCTGGTGCTGCCTGCAGACGGCCAAAAGCAAATACCTGAACTGAGCCCGGGGCAGTTTTTTCGTTTGCCGGCAGGCGATTGCGCGCATCTCGCCCATTCGCGCCCGCATCACGGTGTCCGGCGGGGGGAGAGGGGGTCCGGTGGGCCCTGTCCACCATCCGCTTCAAGCAGGGGCTGCCGGTCAGCGGGCGGCCCCGGGTCCGCGCCCACTCATGTCGCCGGTCTGTTCCCGGCTATTCTCAGAGTTTGCGGCCCAAGTCCTCGATCCCTTCCCCGAAGCCCTTGAACCACTTGTTGACTTCTTCGGCGCCTGATTTTGCGCCTTTCGCGATGCCCTTGCCGATTTTCTTGACCGCTTCCACGGAGGTCTGCGCGCCTTTTTCGATCTGATTGCCGGACCACCTGGCCGCGCCCTCGAGACTGGCACCGGCTTTCTTGAGCGCCTCGCTCGAATCCTTGCCCGCCCTCTTGGCCTCATTCGCGGTCTTGTGCCAGGCCTTGGCAAGCTCATGGTCCACCCTGCCATAGACCCTTTTTAACTCATCGCCCGACTTGACGGCGCCCTGCTTGACACTTTGACCGAGTTGGTCCAGTTCGTCGCCGGACTTCCTCACGCCCTCTTGGGCGCCCTTGGAGACCTTGTCCGCCTCCTTCCTGACGTAATCGGCCGCCTTGCCGATCTCCTCAGCCGCCTTGTCCATGTCTTTCTTGACGAATGACTCGTGGCCGGCGGCCATCGTCTTGTCGGGCTCGCTCGTGAAATCGGCGGGCGATGTCTGGGCGTAAACCGCCGGGATGCCGGTGGCCAAGGATGTGATGATGAGCACACTCAAGACTGCAAAACATATCTTTGCCATTTGGGTCCCCCCTCAATTTCTTTTTAATTACTGCGACAATGGGTGCGGCAGGGCTTTGTGCACGCCACCTGTGGCGGTCCGCCTCAGATTGGGCCTGCGCCCCCGCCGCGCTTGCAGGCGTGATTCGGGGGAGGAAAACCGCTACGGTTCGAGAATAGTCCTTTTTTTGCCGGAATTGAAGCCCCCGCCGCAAACTGTTCGGGGAGTGGGCTCAGCGCTGCGATTCGAGGACATAACAAACCGAAAACGATTAAGATTTAAGTAGTTGGCGGGTTATAGGTTTATTTTCTTGACAAAAGATACAGTTGTTATATTTTGTACATAACTAATGAACAAGGAGCCCGAATGGAACACCCCGCCCGACGCGCCTGGCTGATGCTCATCCACCAGATCCCGCCCAAGCCGGACTATTTTCGCGTCAAGATCTGGCGGCGCCTGCAGCAGATCGGCGCGGTGGCCGTCAAGCAGTCGGTCTACGTGCTGCCGCGCAGCGACCAGGCGCACGAGGACTTCAGCTGGCTGCTCAAGGAGATCGTCGAGGGCGGCGGGGAGGCCTTCCTGGGTGAGGTCGACTTCCTGGAGGGGCTGCCCGACGAGCGCGTGATCGCCCTGTTTCAGGAGGCGCGGAGGGCGGACTACGAGAAGATCATCGAAGAGGCCCGCCGGGTGCTTGCCGGTTTGGAGGAGGCGGGGTTGGACACGGTCGGCAGCGTCGGGGACGCCGAGGCCCAGCGCGCGCGCCTGGAAAAGCGCACCCGCGAGATCATTGCCATCGACTTCTTCCCGGCCCCGCAGCGGGGGGTGGCCGAAGTCCTGCTGGCCGGCATCGCGGACCGGTTGAAAGGGGCCAAAAGCGGTCGGGCGACTGCCGGCAAGGCGATCGAGGAGCTCAAAGGCAAGACCTGGGTCACCCGGTCCAACGTGTTCGTGGACCGCATCGCCTGCGCCTGGCTGATCCGGCGCTTTGTTGACGCGGGGGCCGCGTTCAAGTTCGTCGGCTCGAAAAAGTACACCCCGCGCCCGGGCGAGCTGCGTTTCGACATGTTCGATGCCGAGTACACCCACGATGGCGACCTTTGCAGCTTCGAGGTGATGATCGAACGCCTCGGCTTGGACCGTCGGGCGCTCGCGCCTATCGCCGAGATGGTGCACGATATCGATCTGAAAGACGAAAAATACAACCGGCCGGAGACCGCCGGCCTCAAGGCGCTAATCTCGGGCATCTCCATGGCGTGGGAGCGCGACGAGGAGCGCATCGAGAGGGGCGGCAGGATATTCGACGATTTCCTGGAGTTTTTCAGGCGCCAGGCGACCCCTTGATGGGTTGCCTGTCGCTCGGCGGAACACCACCCAACCAACGGGCATTCTCCGGCAGGTGGGGAGGCCATCGGCAACAACAAGAAAGAACAAAACTGAAGGAGACGCATCATGCCGAAGACAGACGTCCATATCGATTCGAGCAACCGCAAAACCGGCAAAGGCTACCATGAGGTTCACGGGTTCGTGGACCTGGAGAGCAAGAAACCCGAGCGCCACGACATCACCCGCATGGTCGATCACGCCAACCTGATCGAGTCCAGGCTCGGGGGCGAAGCGGCCCAGGAGCTGGTCCAGCACATTCACGACGACATGCAGAACAAGTTCAGCGATTTCAAGGCCATGCTGCGGCGCCGCGCCAAGGAGCTCGCCGACGGCAGCAACCTCGTGGCTTTCGAAACTCTCGTCGCAGAGGCCGAAAAGAAACTCGCCGATATCCTAGCCTACTTCGGGGTCGCGGCGGGCAAGCAAGTGCGGCTCTACCGCGTGGCCGCCGCGGATGTCGAGACGCTGCGCGCGGCCGGCATGAACGCGGAGGACCTCGGGCACAGCCTGAAAGTGGTGCAAAAGGCGCTCGAGATCGCGGTGCGCACCGGCGCCGAGCTCGACCTCGAGCTGGTCGGGCGCGGTGCCTTGTTCCACGATCTCGGAAAATCGCAAGACCCACGCCATCGAGCACGGCCGGCTGGGGGCTGAGATCGGAAAGGGGCTCGGGCTCCCCGGCGCCGTCACCGACATCATGGAGAAGCACATCCGCGGCGGGCTGACCGAGGAGGAGGCCCGCGAGCTCGGCCTGCCGGTCAAGGACTACCGCCTGAAACGCATCGAGGAGCGGATCATCATCTATGCCGACCGGCTGGTGGACATCATCAGCGACGGCGTCGTTCAAACCGAGGACGAGGCCGAAAAGCGCTTCGAGGAGATCCTCACCACCCAGGTCAAGTACGGCAAGAACGACATCACCCTGAAGCGGTATCTCGGGTATCACCGCGAAATCCAGGCCTTGATGGGCAACTGATGAAAATGTGGAACACCACCCCTTTCAAACTGCTGTGCGCGGCGGGGTTCTTCGCCATCTTCAGCTCGACGGCCGCAAAGAGCCCCGTCCTGCCGATTTTCGCCGCCCACCTCGGGGCGGATGCCGCGGGGGTCGGCATCGTGGCGGCCGCATCGACGCTGGCCGGGGTGCTCTTCAGCATCCCGGCCGGCCTGCTCTCCGACCGCTTCGGCCGCAGAACCATGCTGGTCGCGGCCGGTGTCGTTTTTGCGAGCGCACCGCTATTTTACCTGGTCACTACCGCCGTCTGGCAGCTGGCGGCGGTTCGGTTTTACCACGGCCTGGCGACGGCGATCTTCATGCCGGTCGCCATGGCCTGTGTCACCGACCTGCACGCGGATGCCAAAGGCGAGAAGCTCGGCTGGTTCTCCACCGCGACGCTTCTCGGGCGGTTTCTGGCCCCCCTTGCAGGCGGGGCCCTTCTCGGGCTTGCCGGCACAGGAAGCGAAAAGGCCTTCGTGCCGATCTACACCGTCTGTCTGATCGGGGGGGGTCTCGCGCTCATCATCTCAACCCGGGTGCGCGCGGACGGATCCCGGCCACGGATCGCGTTGACCTGGAAGGCTTCCGCCGCCGGGGTCAGGGAGCTGGTTTCGAGCAGGCCGCTGCTCGCCTTAGGGGTCGCGGAGGCCGCCGTCCTTTTCGTCTACGGGACGATCGAGGTGTTTCTGCCGCTATACGCGCTGAGTCGGGGCATCGGGGCCTTCGAGATCGGCGTCTGCCTGGCGGCCCAGGTAATCACCCTGGCGGCCACCAAGCCGCTCATGGGCCGGCTCTCCGACCGCCGCGGTCGATCGGGGCAGATCCTCTGGGGCGCCGCGCTCGGGGTGGTCGCCGCCGCCGGCCTGGCCTTCTGCACCGGTTTTTTTTCGATTCTGGCCTTGAGCGTGGTCGTCGGTCTGAGCCTTTCGGTCGTGACGTCGGCGACCTCGGCGGCGGTCGCCGACGTCAGCCGCTGCGAGATGCGCGGCTCGGCCATGGGGATGTTCGGGACGATCATGGATCTCGGCCATTCCGCCGGCCCCCTGGTCTCGGGCGTGGTGGCGTCTTATTTTGGATTCAAGGCCGCCTTCATGGGCGCGGCCCTGGTGCTGGCGGCGGCGGCCGCGGTGTTTGCCGCCACCGCCTTCGACAAGCTGCAGCCGTGTGCCATCGGCGAACAGCGGTAACCCAATCAAACCGCATCCGCACCGGATGCCAAGGAGGTCGAATATGACAACCGACCACAGCGCGAAAGAAAAATCAAAGGACTCCCCGCGGCGGGTCTTCCTGCCCGAAGCGCGGGTGCTCGCCAAGAGCGAGCTCGGTTCCCTGTCGGACAGGGAAAAAGCATTTGCCCGCGACTGCCGGGAAAAGGGCGTCTGGCTCGAGCTGTTCTGCCCGGACGACTCCTGCTTCGTCGAAGGGGACCGCCTCAAGCTCCCG
>CAVQUW010000050.1:0-12763 GCA_963716785.1 uncultured delta proteobacterium
CCAAGGGCGATTCGAGGGTCAGTCCGCCGGAGGTGACCACCGGCCACATCTACCGCGGCATCATCCCTTTCGTGATCTGCCAGGTCGTCGGGCTCATGCTCGTGATCCTGTACCCGGAGATGGCCACCTGGCTGCCGCGCAAGGTCTTCGGGCCCTGACGGACGCACCCGCCCGGGGTTGCAAAAGCCTTTGAAGTCGGGTAGCATCCGGGCTGTCCCGGATCGAGTCACTTGAAGGCCGGGCGCCGGGAAGTGTTTTCAACCGGCGTCCTCTCGCCGGAGGGTCCCGGCGGGATTTCCTTTCATCATCCACCCCAACGAAACGAGGAGGTTTGCATGCAGCGACGCGATTTTCTGAAAAAGGCAGGAATCGGGGCAGCCGCCACCATCGCGGCGACAGCCGGAATATTGGGCTGCGGCGAGGAGGAAAAGAAGAAGGTCGAAGCCCCTGCAGCCACGGTAGAAAAGCCCAAGGCGCCGGAGGTGGTCACGAAGAAGACCTATGAGTGGAAAATGGTCACCACCTGGCCCCCCAAGCTGCCCGTCCTTCAGGACGGGTGCGAACGCCTGGCCAAACGGGTCGAGGAGCTCTCGGACGGTCGCATCAAGATCCAGGTGTTCGCCGCCGGCGAGCTGGTCCCGGCCATGGAATCCTTTCAAGCAGTGTCCGACGGCACGGTCGAAGTCGGCAGCGGCGCCGCCTACTATTGGGCCGGGAAAGACCCCGCGGTCCAGTGGTTCTCGGCGGTGCCCTTCGGCATGAACGCCCAGGGATACGCCGCCTGGTTCCACGGCGGCGACGGCCTCAAACTCTGGGAGGAGGTCTATGCCCCCTTCGGCTTGGTCCCGCGGCCGGGCGGATCGACCGGTGTCCAGATGGGCGGCTGGTTCAACAAGAAGATCAACACCATCGACGACTACAAGGGGCTCAAGATGCGGATCCCCGGCCTGGGCGGCAAGGTGGTGGCCAAGGCCGGAGGGACGGTGGTGCTGACCCCCGGAGGGGAGATCTTCACCAACCTGGAGCGCGGGGTCATCGATGCCACCGAGTGGGTCGGCCCGCTGCACGACCTGCGCCTCGGGCTCTACAAGGCCGCCAAGTACTACTACTACCCCGGCTGGCACGAACCCGGGACCTACCTCGAATACTTCTTCAACAAGAAAGTTTTCGACGCCCTGCCAAAGGACCTCAAGCACATCATCGACGCCGCCTGCATGGAAAACGAGCTCTGGGTGCTCTCCCAGTTCGAGGCCCAGAACGGTGCGGCGCTCCAGGAGCTGATCACCACGCACAAGGTCGAGCTCGTGGCGTTCCCGGCCGAAGTGCTTAAAAGCCTGAGCAAGATGGCGCAAGAGGTCAACGAGGAAGAGGCCGCCAAGAGCCCCATCGCCACGAAAGTCAACGAGGCTTTCAAGAAGTTCGCCAAAGTGGTCGGAACCTGGGGCACCGTCTCCGAGAAGGCCTACTACGACATCATCGCACCCGACTACCCGCTGAAGGGATAGCCGCGCGCTGCCGGGGGCACGGGAAAACGTCCCCGAGTCGCACTCAACACGAAATGGCCGCCCCCGCGGGGGCGGCCATTTCGTGTTTCACGCCGACCGACGCATCACCTCACGGTGCGGGTTGCTCGTCTTCAAACAGGGCGGGCGGGCGTTCCGCCGGCGCCTCTTCGACCCGCCTCAGGCGGCGCTCGATCGCACGGGTGCGCACCTCGGCCTGGTCGATGGTGACGGCGGCTTCATGCAGCTTCTTCTTGGTGCGCGCCAAGGTGTCGCCGAATTTGCCGAACTCGGCCTTGACGAGCCCCAGAAGCTCCCACACCTCGCTGGTGCGCCGCTCGATGGCGAGCGTCCGAAACCCCATCTGCAGGCTGTTCAGCAAGGCCGCGAGCGTCGTGGGGCCGGCCACCACGACGCGGTGTTCGCGCTGCAGGAAATCGCACAGCCCGGGGATCCGCAGCACCTCGGCGTAGAGGCCCTCCACCGGCAGGAAGAGGATCCCGAAGTCGGTGGTGTGGGGCGGCGCGACGTACTTCTCGCGAATGGACCTGGCCTCGGCCTTGACCCGGGCCTCGAGGCCGCGCAGGGCCTTGTCCGCGGCTTCCCTGTCGGCCGCCTCCTGCGCGTCGAGCATCCGCTGGTAGTCTTCCTGGGGGAACTTGGCGTCGATCGGCAGCCAGACCGCCTCCCGCCGTTCCCGGTCCGGGCCGGGCAGCCGGATGGCGAACTCCACACGCTCCCCGCCCTCGCCGCGGGTGGCCACGTTGGCGGCATACTGCTCCGGGGCGAGGATCTGCTCGAGGATCTGCCCGAGGCGGACCTCGCCCCAGATGCCGCGGGTCTTGACGTTGGTGAGCACCCTCTTGAGGTCCCCCACCCCGGCGGCCAGGCGGCGCATCTCGCCCAGCCCGCTGTAGACCTGCTCCAGACGCTCGCTGACTTGTTTGAACGATTCTCCCAGGCGCTTCTCCAGGGTGGACTGGAGCTTCTCATCGACGACGACCCGCATCTGCTCGAGCTTGGCGGTGCTGTCGCTCTGCATGGCCTCGAGCCTGCGCTCCATGGTCCGACGCAGGGCCTCGAGCTTGTTCTCGTTCAAAGCCGTCAGCTCCGCCAAATGCCTCGAAAAGCTGTCGAGCTGCCCTTTCTGCAGCCGGGCGATTCCGGTCACGCGGTTGAGCAAGGACTCCGTGAGAAGGGCCTGACCGGCCCTGAGCTCCTCGCGCGCCTGGCGGTCGCCGGCGGCGGACTCCCGGCGGCTGCGGGCCGCCTCTTCGCGAAACCCGCGCTCGAGGCTTTCCAGGTGCCCTGCAATGGAAAGGAACCCCTCCCGGATGTCGGAGGGCAGGCGGGACGGGGTGCGCCGCCAAAGCAGGATCAGAAGCACCAGTACGCTGAGGAGCAGCGCCGCGGCCACGGCGGGCAGAGCGGGGGCGATTTTGGCCAGGAGGGCGTCACCCATCGCCGGGACCCGCCGCGCCGAACCCGTGCCGCAGGCTGATCTTGGTGAACATCTGGGCCAGGCCGACGCCGAGCGAAAAGAGGGAGCCGATGTCGAGGTTGGCATCCGCGGTCTCATCGAAGAAGAGGTTCAGGCTGGAGTCCATCCCCTCCTCCGCGGCCCAGTAACAGACCATGATCGGCACCCTGGGAAGCGGGTGCAGCACCACGGAGATGTCGGACGCAAACTGCCGCTCCACCTGCCGGCCTCCGAACAGGTGGACCATGTCGTCGAACAGCGGCGTGTAGGCGTCCGCCACGCGCTGCATGGCCGCCTCGCTGCGTTTGTGGAAGAGCATGTAGCGCTCCCGGCCGTCTTTGAGCTCGCGAAAGGAAACCCAGCGTCCGGTGGGCGCAAGGCCCCGGCCCTCGAGGACGTAGTTGAGGAAGGGTACGGCCACCCAAGGGTTGACGTGGATGTCGGCGTAGAGTCGACCGCGGGTATCCACGCCGAAACTCTTGCCGAGCACCTTGAGCGTCAACTTGCCGCCGTCGAACCCCGCCCCGATGCGTGCGGCGGCGGCGGCCAGATCGATCCCGGCCACACGCGACTTGAGCTCCTCGAGGTACTCGGTGCCCTCCTTTTCCGCGGCTTTCCATATTTGCGCCTCGGCGGCGAGACGATCGAGGACCGACTGCTCCAGCCGCGGGCATTCGTCAAGCGACCGTTGGCCGGTGAACACCGCACCGGCAAAGGCCAGGCAGGTCTTCTCGCCGCAGAGCCCGCAATTCGATTTTTCGAGCAGTTTGAAGATCTCAAAAGCGTTGTTCGGTCGTGACACTGTGACATTCCCCCTTCATGGCCACCGGGCCGGTACGAGACGATTAGACCCGATCAGCATACAACAGAGCCTCGTCCTCGGCAAGCAGCGGCCTGAGACCGACGAGGACCGCGGTCTACTCCCGGGACGGCTGAAAGCGGCGGTACCGCCCGCGAAACTGGTCGTAGGAGAGCCCCAGCAGTGCGGCCGCCTTGCGTTGGTTGAATTTCGCGCGGGCCAGCGCCGCTTCGAGCATGGTCTGCTCGAGCCGCCGGACGGCCTCCTTCAGGGGGGTGTGCAAAAGGTCCGCCCCGGCCGCGGGGCTGTCGGCCGCATTGCCGCGCGGGGCACGCGGCGGTGGCGTCGCCGTCGCGCGGGAGACGGCGAAGGGATCGAAGTCGATGGAGTCGATGCGGTGGGAATCCGAACGGTGGACCGCGCGTTCGACGACGTTCTTGAGCTCCCGCACGTTGCCCGGCCAAGGGTGGCGCTGCAGGGCCGCCGCCGCCGCTTCGCCGAGCTCGGGGGTTTCCGTCCGCCCGATCTCGAGCGCCATGCGCGCGGCAAAATGCCGGGCGAGCAGCAGGATGTCGCCGGTGCGGTCCCTGAGCGGCGGCACGCAGAGCACCTCGAAGGAGAGACGGTCGAGCAGGTCCGGCTTGAATTGCCCACGGCTGACCAATCCGGGCAGATCCGCGTTGGTGGCGGCCACGATGCGCACATCCACCTCGATGCCCGTGGCGCTCCCCACGCGCTCGAAGGTGTTGTACTCCACCACCCGCAGCACCTTCTCCTGCACCTCCAGGGGCATCGCGCCGATTTCGTCGAGAAACAGGGTCCCGCCGTCGGCGGCCTCGAACCGGCCGGCCCGCCGTTGCACGGCGCCCGTGAAGGCGCCTCGCTCGTAGCCGAAGAGCTCGGATTCGATCAGGGCGGGGGCCAGGGCGGCGCAGTTCAGGGTGACGAAAGGCCGCTGCCAGCGGCCGGACAGATAGTGGAGCCGGGCGCCCGCCAGCTCCTTGCCCGTCCCGCGCTCGCCGATGAGCAGCACCGGCCGGTTGATCGGGGCTGCTCGGGAGAGACGCTCCTGGAAATCCAGAAACGCCTCGGACTGTCCCAGGGCCTCCATCGAAGTACCGGGGTTCGCCTTTCCATAAGGTTGTCGCATATAAGGTAATATTAACCATTTATTAGTAAAAAAGCTTATTTATTAGTTGAATATACCAAATTAAAATTTGAGCGTCAACTGTATTTTTGAACACGATTACAGGTTGTTATGTCATAACCTGCCCATGGCACAGCTTGTGCTAAAAACTTGGGCAGCTGTAGGAACCGTTAAACCCCAGGCGGAGAAGCCGCATCAACAGGTGCCGGGGACAAGACCGCAACACCACGCATCGGAGGGACCAATGGGCATCTTTACACGTTTTCGCGACATCGTCAGCTCAAACATCAATGCCATGCTCGACCGGGCCGAAGACCCCGAGAAGCTGATCCGTTTAATGATCCGGGAGATGGAGGACACCCTGGTAGAGCTCAAGGCCGCCTGCGCCGGGTTGATCGCCGAGACCAAAAAGGCGCAGCGGCAGCAGGACGAGGCCGCGGGCCGGGCCGGCTACTGGGAAGACAAGGCCGCGCTGGCGGTCAGCAGAGGCCGGGACGATCTGGCGCGCGAGGCGCTGGTCGAAAAACGCCGCTACCAGCAGCGGGCCGATGCCCTCGCAAGCGAGTTGAGCGACCACCAGGCCCTGGTCGCGCAATACCGGGAAGACATTCTCCAGCTCGAAGACAAACTCAAATCCGCCCGCGAAAAACAGCGCCTGCTCGTTCAGCGTCACATCCATGCCGAACGCAAGCACCGGGCCCAGCAGGAGATCCGGCGGATCGACAGCACCGAGGCGGTGCTCAAATTCGACGAGCTCGAAGACCGCATCGAACGCATGGAAGCCGAGGCCGACCTGGTGAATTTCGGCCGCAGGGACGATCTGCAGAGCGAGCTCGAAAAACTCACGATCGACGAGGAGATCGAGTGCGAGCTCAAGGCCCTCAAAGCGTCGCGACCCGTCTAAGAGACGGCCCGCCGCTCGGAGTTGATTTTTCAGTTGCCGATCCGCCACCCGTGGCGTATAGCTTAAGCGCCGAACCGGCGGCAGGGGTCGCGGCCACCACGCCGGCCGGGCTCGGTCCACGGCGGGACCATGGGCCTGAGTCATGGCGCGGGAGACGAACCGGGTCCGAATTCCAGGGAGTGCGCAGACGTGAGCATCGTGATCGAGGCAGTACTGATTCTGGTTTTGGCCGGTGTCGCCGCCATCGTTGTCGCCTTGGCGGTCAAGCTCTTCAAAGGCATCTCCCCGCACGGAGGCCGGGAAGACGACACACGGTTGGTCCAGGAGGTCTATCAGGGGCTCAGCCGGCTAGAGCGCAGAATCGATGCACTCGAGACCATCCTGCTGGACCCGAAAAGAAAGGAACCCGAAGAATGACCCGTTATCCACTCAAAGGCATCTATCGCAGCCGCCACGGCGCCGTTTTCGGCGTCTGCCGGGGTTTGTCCGAGCACTTCGACTTTTCGCTGTTCTGGGTGCGGGCGATCGCGGTGACGGCGCTCGTCTTCACCGGCCTGTGGCCGACGGTGATCCTTTACCTGCTGGCGGCCCTGATCATGCGTCCCGAGCCGGTACTTCCGCCCTCCTCCGCGGATGAGAAGGACTTCTACGACCGCTACGCCGATTCCCCGCACACGGCGGCCCAAAAGCTGAAACGCCGCTATGAGAGGCTGGAAAAGCGCATCCGGCAGATGGAGGACACGGTCACGTCCAGCGAGTTCGACTGGGAGCGCCGGTTGAAAACCTGACCCTTCGCGGCGGCGGAGCTCGCCAAGGGCACTCCCTTCCGGTTTGATCCGGTGTCGATTCGGATGACTTGCAGTGAACCAATTCTGAAAGGGGGCCCAGGTGCCGGCAGAGAGGCCAGGTTCGGGGAGATCCCGGCGGCCCTGCATGGCCGGGGCGTCCCGGTCCCGATTGCGCCGGGTCGAGCCCCTTCCGGTGCCGGATCAGGGATGATGCGCCGCGGGGGCCGCGGGGGCCGTTCACGCTTGTCTTCGAGGCGCCGGCAAAGCGCCTCAGATGCGCTCGAGGACCTCGAGCGGCAGGCAGTAGGACTCCACGGCCGAGTAGTTGTGCGCGCTGGAGAGGCTGTCGCACAGGGCGTTCTGCACCCGGTCGAGGGTCGCGCAGCGGTCCATGCACTCGGGGAATAACCCATAGGTGCCGCAGTCGCGGCAGGGGCTTTTCACCAGATACCCGATGTCGTAGTCGAATTTTTGCGCCAGCGCTCTGCCTTGCTTCATGGTGTCGCCCTCCCGGGTTTACTGATCACGGGCCGCTTCCGGCCCTTTCACACAAATATCGGCCCTTCGCATCTCCCGCTTGAGCCCATCTTTCCTACAGATCTATACAACTATCATGCCACAGTTTTATGTCGATAATATTTGATATAAATAAAGCATGTTAACAATATATAGGATTATTACCGGCTGAGTGATTGAGTAAAAAACTCCCTGAATGCTGTCAAAATTTTGTCAGGATGGCGCAGGCGTCCTGCATGCGCCCCTACCCGGCCCCCTGGTTCAGGACGGCTTTGGTCTGCGGGCGGTGACGGCCGGAAGCGTGGCCGCGCGGCGCCGTTGCTCGCGCCGCTTCAGGGCCGATCCGATCGCCAGCATCAGCATTTGGACGGCAAAGAAATAATACAGATTCCCCTCGGGAACCCGCCCCCCGATGACCGCCAGGGCAACCGCGGACCAGAAGAGCAGCTTCAGCCTCATGTCGTCGCCCCCCCAAAAGAAGAAAGATGTCCCTGAAAAACATATCGCCCAGAGCGCCGAAAACCTTGAGCGGACGGCTCAAGTGCCGGGCTAAAGCGGCCGATATAGACGGTGAAACGGAAACAGGCGGAGGAAGGCGTGAAAAAACAGGTGATCGCTTTCGTCAGGGAGCTCAGAAACAAACCCGGGCGTTTCGCGTTGGACGAAGCCGCCACCAAGCAGGCGGTGGTCTTGAAGCTGCTCGACGGTCTCGGCTGGGACATCTTCAATGTCGAAGAGGTGCAACCGGATTTTAGGACCGACAGTGGATCGGTGTCGTATGCCCTGCGGGTCGGGAGCGCCCTGCAGGTGCTGCTCGAAGTCCGATGCCGCCGGGACAACCCCGAAGAGTGGCACCGGCAACTGGTCGAGTTTGCCGTTTGTGAGGGCGCCGGGCTCTGCGGGTTCACGGACGGGTTGCGCTGGTGGTTCTATTTGAGTTCGGCCAAGGGCGCCTGGACCCACAAACGCTGCCGTGTGATCGACATCCCGGAAGAGGAGCCGGAACAGTCCGCCGTCGAGTTGGCGGCGCTGCTCTCCCGCGAGAGCGTGGCCGCCGGGAAACACCTCGAAGCCGCCCGAGAGGCGTTCCAGGAACAGAAACGCCGCGCGGCGGCCGAGGTCCTGCCGGAGGCGTGGAACAAAGTTCTGGCCGGTCCGAACAAAATCCTGGTCGAGATCCTGGCCGATGCTTCCGAGAAGCTCTGCGGCACCAAGGCCGAGCCGGGCGTGATCGAGGAGTTCATCCGCAAAAACATGGGCCTGTGGCTGCTGACCGGCGAGGCGCGGAAGACGCCGGCGCCGCCGCACACGGCGCCGTCCGCCGACAGGGGAGAGCTGCCGCCCGGGAACAACAGTGCGGACATCAAGACCCGCAAACCCGAATTTTTCGCCGACAAATCCATCAGCTCCTTCACTTTTCTGGGCCACACCTTTCCGGTCAGGTCCTGGGAGGAGATGTTGAGCCGGATCTGCAACCAGTTTGCCGTTACGCACTCCCAGGAGTTCGAAAAAGTCCTCTGGCTCTACGACGACCAAAAACCCTGCTTTTCGCGGTACTCCGACCAGCTGCGCATACCGGAGAAGATCAAGAAGACCAATATCTACGTCGAGACCAAGCTCGCCCCCGAGGAAATCGTCAAGACCGTGGGCGATCTTCTGACCGAGTTCGGCTATGGGCACGAGGACCTGGTGATCACCACCCAATGAACGGCGCAGGGCACAAGGCTCACGGCACACGCTGAAGAATGGGACAAGGCGCGCGGGAACCAAAGCGTCTCCGACCCGCCGCCATGTGCCTTACGCCGTGCGCCCTGCGCCGTTTTTTTCTTGACAAGACCCCGCCTTGCGTCGCACTCATCCCTGCATGGGTGCGACCTTTCTCTTCTACGATATCGAAACGACCGGCCTGAGCCGCGCGTTCGACCAGATCCTGGAATTCGCGGCGATCCGGACCGACACCGACCTCAACGAAATCGAGCGGCTCGCCACGCAGGTCCGGCTGCGGCCGGATGTGGTGCCGTCGCCGGCGGCCCTCCTGGTCAACCGCATCCGGGTCGCCCGGTTCTCCTCCGGCGACTGTGAATACGAGGCCATGCGCAAGATCCACGCCTGGCTGAACACCCCGGGGACGATCAGCATCGGCTACAACTCGATCGGCTTCGACGACGAATTTTTGCGGTTTTCCTTCCAACGCAACCTGCTGCCGCCGTACACGCACCAATACGCCAACCGCTGCCGGCGCATGGATCTGCTGCCGATCACCATCATGTTCTGGCTCTACGCCCGCGATGTCCTTGACTGGCCGGAGCCGGACGGCAAAGCCTCCTTGAGGCTGGAAGACATCGGGGCGGCCAACGGGCTCTTTACCGGCCAATCCCACGATGCCGTCGCGGACGTCGAGGCCGCCCTGCGGCTGGCCCGGCGGCTGGCCCGGGAGAAGAAAATGTGGCGGTACCTGGAGGGCTGCTTCCACGACGGCATCGACTCCCGACGCGCCGAAGGCCTGCCCGCCGCGTTCGAGAGCAGTGCCGGCCCGCATGCTCTGGCCGTTCTGGTGGACAACCGCTTCGGCACCCGGGCGCGGTTCCAGGCACCGGTGCTGGCGATCGGCCACTCGATCCCCTACCCGAAGCAAAGCCTCTGGCTGCGCCTCGACCTGCCGCATTTGCGGGAAACCCGCGCCGAATCGGTGGCCGAGACCTCCTGGGTGGCCCGCAAGCGCTTCGGCGAACCGGGGGTCCTGCTCCCGCCCCATGAGCGCTACATGGCGCAGATCGACCCGGAGCGCCGGGCCTTGATGGCCGCGAACATCGAATGGCTCAAAGACAACCCCGAGCTGCTCACAGAGATCATGCGCCACCACCGTGACTACCGCTACCCCTTCATCCCCGACCTGGACGCGGATGCGAGCCTCTATCAGGCGGGTTTTTTCCCGCGGCCGGACGAGGCCCTGTGCCGGGCGTTTCACGCCGCCTCCGGAACCGAGCGGATCCGCATCGTTGACCGCTTTACCAGCCCCGAGGCACGCACCCTGGCCGCCCGCCTGGTGTTCCGAAACTTCCCCGACGAGCTGCCGCCGCCCCTCGCGCACGAGCCCGAAGAGCTCATGCGCCGCATCCGCTGCGGGGACCCGATGCCGGACCATGCCGGCCGCCCGCGCCTCACCCCGCAGCGCGCCCTGGCCGACGCGCGGGAATTGAGGCAAAACGCCGCCCTCGGCCCCGACCGGCTTCTGCTTCTGGAGGAACTGGAGCGCTACATCACCCGGCAGTTCGACTGCCCCGCCGCTCTCGGGAACGAATGACACCATCCTCCGTCCACTCGCCCGCATTTCACCGCCTCCGCCGCCGGTGGGCGGGTCTGTTGGGAATCGCCGCCGCTCAGGTGGCCGGCGGCGTGTGGGTTCTGGCGGCCGTCCGCGTCCCGGGCGGAGCCCTGCAGTGGGGAGTGCAGAGCGCCCTGGTGCTGTTCTGGGTCCTTGCCCGCCTGAACACCGGCCTGCCGCTGAACCACCCGCCTCAGGGGGGCGCCCTGCGGCCGACCCTCGGCCTCGCCAATGGGATCAGCCTCGCCCGAGCCTTCCTGGTGGCCGCCGCGGCCGGTTTCATTGCCGCGCCGCCGACCGCAGCCGGCGCCGCGGGCTGGCTCGCCTGGGTGCCCGGGGGGCTTTATCTTTTTGCCTCAACCCTGGATTACGCGGACGGTTGGCTCGCCCGCACCACGGCCACCGAAACCCGACTGGGAGAATTTCTGGACACCGAAATCGACGCCATCGGGCTGATGGTGGCCTTCCTGTACCTGGTCTTTGCCGGCAGGGCACCTTGGGTCTGTCTTCCGGCCGGCGCCGGGTATTTCGTCCTGAAGGCGGCGATCCGGGTGCGCCGCCGAAGCGGCCGGCCCGTCCATGCGGTCGCCGCCCGTCCAACGGCGCGGCTGGTGGCGGGGCTCGCCATGGGGGTTTCCGGGGCCGCCATGCTGCCCGTCTGCCCCGTTGCGGCCGCCTATCTGGGCGCCGGGATCATGGGCGTGGCGCTCCTGGAAAGCTTTGCGCGGGACTGGCGCGTCGTCTGCGGCAGGGCGTCAGCGGACGGCACGCCCTACGCACCCCGCATCGCCCGTCTCGAGGGTCTCGTCGCCCGGGCGCTGCCCCCGGTCTTGCGGGCCGGGATCCTGGCCGGCGCCGCGTGGATTCTGACGCCGACGGCTTTTGAAGGCAGCGGGCCCCAGACAGTGGGGTTGGCGGCATGCACGGCGGGGTGCGTGTTGGGGGTTGCACCGCGCGCCGCGGCAATGCTATTGAGTGGGATCAGCGTCGGATTCATGCGTTCGGCCGCGGCCGGTGCGGAGACCGCCGTTTTGCTGGCGTGTGCACTGTCGTTGACGACTGACCGGCGCCGGGACCTGGTGCCTGTGGCAGCCGGAGGACCGCTTTCTGCTTCACCGGCAAGGCTCCCGGCTCTGAGTGAAGCGGTCACGCAACGCCGAACGCCCGGCACACAAGAGCGCGGGACGGCGCTCTTTCGGCCCGGCCCCAGGGAGTGGTGCTCCGAACTCTCACCTCGCAGAGGCCAAATGGGCGCAACCGCAAAACATTCGGTGAGTGTGCCGCGGCCCATCCGCGGCCTGGAAGACTTGAAAAAGACCCTGGCCCTTTCCGCGGGGTTCCGGGCCGCCCACGACCGGCCGTACGTGGTGTTGAGCTACGCCCAGAGCGTCGACGGCAGCATCGCCGGCCGCAACCGCGAGCGCATCCGCCTGAGCGGCGCCGAATCCATGCGGCTGACCTACGGCATCCGCGCCTTGTGCGACACCATCCTGGTGGGAATCGGCACGGTTCTGGCGGATGACCCCCAGCTCACGGTCAAGGAAATCGAGGGCCCCAGCCCCCGTCCGATCGTGCTCGACACGCACCTGCGCACCCCTCTCGGCGCACGGCTCATCGCCCGCCGCGGCAGCCCCCGCCTGGCTCGTCCACGACCCCATGGCCCCCGCAGCGAAGGCCCGGGCGCTGGCGGGGGCCGGGGCCGAACCCATGCCCTGCGCCACCGGCCCCGACGGGCGCATCGACCTGGCCGCACTGATGAGGCGTCTGGCGGAGCATTCGGTCGGCAGCGTCATGGTGGAAGGCGGTGCCCGGGTGATCACCAGCTTCGTCGGACAGCGCCTGGCCGACGTGCTGATCATCACCATCAGCCCCAAGTGGATCGGGGGCCTGCCGGTGGTGGACCACCCCGGCTCCCCTCTTGAGTTCGGCCTCCAGATGGCGGACCCCTTCTTTCAGCCGCTCGGCACGGATGTCATCCTGTGGGCACGCTCGCGGTGGACGCCGCCATGAAGCGCCGGGCCGTCGTCATCGAGTCGCCTTTCAGCGTCCGTCTGCGCCGGGAGGAGATCCCGCCGCCGCAGGACGGCGAGGTGATCGTCCAGGTCGCCTTTTCGGCCATCAGCGCGGGCACCGAGATGCTGGCCTACCGCGGCCAGACTGCCGGCCGAGCTGCCCCTGGACGACAGCCTGCCGGCCCTCGCCGGGCCCGTGCGCTACCCCCTGCGTTACGGCTATGCCGCCGTGGGCGGGGTGAGCTACCTCGGCTCGAACGTCACCCGGGACTGGCGCGGCCGGCGCGTAT
>CAVQUW010000051.1:0-14202 GCA_963716785.1 uncultured delta proteobacterium
GAGCTGCTGTTGCGCAACAGTTACATGAACGCCATCATCGAGTCGATCGACAGCGGCGTCATGGCCATCGACCGGAAGGCAACATTGCCCAGATCAAGCGCCAGGGCAGGAAGATTCTCCAATGGGACAGGGAGATCGTCGTGAAAGCCCCTGACGCTCCTTCTGGAGTCCAAAGACGAATACAAGGCCATTGGAGATTCGAATCCGGATTCATGACCGTCAGGTTACGTTAAAGGCCCCAGAGAGCAATACTGCACCTCATGACGATGGCGAAACCCATCCGGGCCCCGTGGGGAAGATTCATGGGACCATTTTTCTGTTTCATGCGATGATCGCACCGCCGGCTCGTCAACAGCATGGCGGGCTCTCAGGCCGCGTCTTCACGTTCGAGGATATTCTCGTGGGTAGCCGGCTACCGAGGAAGCGAAAAAACTTGCCGAGGCCGGCCGGGCGCGCGGCGGAAATCTGAACGTGCTGCTCTGGCGAAGACTGGAACGGGAAAAGAACTCTTTGCCAATCATTCACAACCACAGCAACCTGGCTTTGGCCTTTCGTCACGATCAACAGCGGGGTCATCCCGCGCGAACTGCTCGAAAGCGAGCTTTTCGGCTATGTGGAAGGGGCTTTTACCGGCGCCAAAAGGGGAGGCCGTCCTGGGAAGTCTGCGAACTCGCCGACGGGGGGACTGTATTCCTGACGATATCGGCGACATGCCGGTGGACATGCAGGTCAAGCTTCTGCGGGTGTTGCAACTTGGGAAGGTCTATCGGGTTGGCCAGCACAAACCCATATCCTGTGGTGATAGCTTGCGCGTGTGCCGCCAGCTATTCAGACCTGAGGACGAGGTGGATCGCGGCAATTTTCGTGAAGACCTGTTTTATTGCCTGAACGTGTTTCCGATTGAGATCCTCCTCTGCGGGGAGAGGATGGTCGATGTTGCTCTGCGAAACACATTCTCAGAAGGCTATGTCGCGAAGCCATGAAGAGCATGCCGTCGAGTTCTCTGCGGACGCGGAAAGGATGCTGCTCAGTCATAGCTGGCCGGGATATATCGGGAGGTTCGGAAACGTAATCGAAAGAGCCGTCAACCTGGGAGATGGGGCGTTGATCGAGCCCCGCCATTTCGGTGCTCTGTCCTCAGCCGTTCGAAGAGCCCCCGAGGCCGACACAGCTAGGGCCACCCGGCTTGAGGATATTGAAAGGCAGACGATCTTGGAGACGATCAAGGACAAGGGCTTCACATGGTCAGCGCAGCAAGGGCGCTCGGGATATGCCTGGCCGCGACTCTAGGAGAAGATTTAGCAAGAACAATATCCGCATGATCGGCGGCGTGTTTAACAAATAGACATGTTATAGATGGACGTTTTATAGAAACAATTGTTTTCTTTAATTATTGTTCAGAAATCAGAAATTTGTGTCTATTAAACGGACACTGGTTACGGGAATCCTCTATTTTTTCTTTCCAGCGTAAAATATAAAAAAATAACAAATACAAATAGTTGCAAAACAAAATGCTTATGGGGAGTATATCCGCTGGTGGCACAAAATCTTGCCTAATCTTGGGCAGGAAATACGCCCCAAGGTGGGAACGGCCCTCTTCTTCTGACTCCTCCTGCATCGGTCAGCCTTGGGGCGGAGTTGCCGTTCGGGCAGCATCAACGGAAGCGGTTTGGGGGCCAGGCATCAGATCCCGTAACCAGGGAAGAGTTCACCCGATCTGCCGGTGCAACTGAGCCCGGGGGAAATGACAGGCAGATTAAAATGGGTAATCTTAGATGGGCTGTCATCGGTGGGGGAAATGGAGGGCAGTCCTTGTCAGGGCACCTTGCGCTCATGGGCTTTTCGGTCATGCTCTACGACATCGTTCAGGCAACCATTCGCGCCGTTCAGGAAAAGGGGGGGATTGCACTCGACGGGGTGGTGCAAGGCTTCGGGAATTGAGCTCGCCACCAACCGGATGGCCGACGCGCTTGAGGTGCCGACCTCATCGTGGTCGTCACCCCGGCTATCGCCCACCGGGCATCGTCGCGGAACTGCGCGCCTTTTCTGAAGACGGACAGGCGGTGTTCGTCCATCCGGGCGCCACCGGCGGCGCGCTCGAGTTCAAAAAGGGATTGCGGACCGCGTCGCCGAACCGATGTCACCGTCGCGGAGTCCAACTCTCTGATCTACGCCTGCCGGAGTCCGGCACCGGCCCAGGCCTTCATCTTGGGGATCAAAAAGGATTTGCTGGTGGCGGCGATTCCCGCCACGCAGACGGGCGGTGCTCGGCCTGCTGAACCAGGCCTTTCCCCAGATAAGTGCGGCGCGCAACGTGCTTGAAACCAGCCTGGGGAATCCGAACGCGATGATGCACCCGGGCCGACGCTGCTCAACACCTCGCTGATCGAATCCGGCCGGGACTGGCGCTACTACTGGGACGGCATCACGCCCTCCATCGGCGATTTCGTCGAAGCCCTGGACCAGGAACGGCTTGCGGTGGCGCGGGCCTTCGGCCTGAGTCTGCCCTCCATCCGGGAGTGGTACCGGCTTGCCTACGGGGTGGCGGGCAAGAGCCTGAGCGAGGTCGTACGCAACAACGGCGCTTATGCCGAAGTCAAGGGCCAGAAAAGCCTGCGCACCCGCTATCTGCTCGAGGACATCCCGACGGGGCTCGTGCCGATGGCGGCCCTCGGCCGGGCCGCGGGGATGGATGTGGCCCGGATGGAAACCCTGATCCGGTTGGGCGGGTTTCTGCTTGATGAGGACTTTACCGTTTCCGGCAGGAGCCTGGCGGCATTGGGGCTGGCGGGGGCGTCGATCGGACGAGATCGTGCGTCGGGTCGAAACCGGATGAGATGCATTTTCGGATCCGCCCGCGGGGGGATGAATCGCGCGCGGAAGGGGTTTTCATTTAATAGCCCGATCGGTATTGAATCCACTACATCAAGGAGGACGGCATATGTTCAAAAAAGACCTGGACAGACGGGAATTTTTGAAGGTGACCGGCGCGGCCATCGGCGCGTCCGTGATTGCGGGGCCGGGGGCGGTGTTCGGCCAGGCCCAGCCGGGGGCCAAGGTCGACGCCATGAAACTGATGACGGCGACTGCCACCATGGACCCGGTCCGGCCCGAGGTGGCACGCGTGTGCGCCCAGGCGTTCCAGTCCTTCGGCTGGGACGTCGAGGCCTACCCGATCGACTACAACCAGAACGTCCAGAAAGTGATCATGGAGCAGGACTACGACATGTGGTTCGTCATGCTCTCCGGGGCGCCCAACCGGATCGACCCGGACGTGTTCATCTACCAGTGCAACCACTCCGGCGAATACAAGAAGGGCGGCTACAACTGGGAGGGCCTTAACAACCCGGAGCTCGACAAGATCGTCGACGGCCCAGCGCCTGGAGATGGACGCCGAGAAGCGTCGCGGCGATCGTCTTCAAGGCTCAGGAAATGATCCACGAGGTCCAGGGGATGAGTGTGCTCGCCTACATGCAGATGACCAACGCCTATCGCTCCGACCGCATCAAGAACCTGACCCCCATGCTGGGCGACGGCATCGGCAGCTTCTGGACGGACTTCAGCATGGAGGTCGTGCAGGGCGACGGCTACGTGCGCACCGCGCGGCCCCAGGAGGTCAAGAACTGGAACCCGGTCGCCATCAAGGACCACCTGGAGTTCATGGAAGTCCGGATGATCTACGACCAGCTGTTCCGGATCGGTCCCGACGGCAAGGCGATGCCCTGGATGGCGAAGTCCTTCAGCCTCCCCGAGCCGAAGATCGATCGATCTGACCCTGCGCGAGGGCATGCTCTGGCACGACGGCAAACCGGTCACGATCGATGACATCAAGTTCAGCTTCGACTACCAGATCAAGTGGAAGGCGCCCGTTCTTCTACTCGCTGCTCGAGAAGATCGAAACCGTGGAGGTGACGGGCAAGAACATCCTCCGCATCAAGCTGAAGGAGCCCTTCGCCCCGTTCATTGCCAACCTGCCTGGGGGGCATGTTCATGATCCCCAAGCACATCTGGCAGGACATCCCGGAGAAGGTCAACCTGGACGACCCGCTCAAGTTCCCCAACGAGAAGCCGATCGGCAGCGGGCCCTTCAAGCTCGACTACTGGGACCAGGGCCGGGAGTACAAGGCCACCGCCTTCAAGGAGCACTTCAGCCCGCCCAAGTGCGCCGGCATCATCGGCATCGTCTACGGCTCCCACGACGCCATCGCCGCCGCCATCGAGAAGGGCGAGTGCGACCGCACCCGCTACATCCTCAAGCCGAGCCTGCTGCTCGACCTGCAGAAGGTCAAGAACGTGGTGGCCAAGGGCTACCCGAACCACGGGTTCTACACCCTGACCTACCACACCCGCCGGCCGCCGCTCGACCGACCCGGTCTTCCGCAAGGCGCTCGACCACGTCATCCCCAAGGACATGATCATCGAGGCGATCCTCTCGGGGCTGGCGGACAAGGGCGGCTCGGTGATCGCGCCGGCCAACCAGTTCTGGCACAACCCGGCGGTGAAACCCTTCCCGACCGACGTCAACAAGGCCAAGAAGCTCCTGGCCGACGCCGGGTACACCTGGGACAATCAGGGCAAGCTGCACTACCCCAAGAAAGGGTAGGGCGTCTCCGCCCATGACCCGCGGGCGGCCGGATCCCGTTCGGCCGCCCGCATCCACCACAGGGGGGCACCCGCCGTGCAAGAGTACATCGTCCGCCGGCTTATTTTACATGGTGATGACCATCTTTGCGGTCGCCACCATCCTGTTCATCCTCTTCCGGATGATCCCCGGGGACCCCACGGCCCAGGTCATCTCCCCGGCGCTCGACGCCGTGGCCCAGGCCCGGCTGAAGCAGGCCTACGGCCTGGACAAGCCCCTGCACGTGCAGTACGTGCTGTTTCTCAAGAACCTCGTGACGCTGGACTGGGGCCGCTCCTTTACCAGCCAGAAGCCGGTCTTCGACATCCTCGTCTACCGCTTCTGGAACACCATCTTTCTCATGGGGGCCGGGCTGTGCTTCACCCTCACGGTCGGCATCGGCCTGGGCATGATCATGGCCTGGCGGCGCAACGGCGCCTTCGACCTGGGGGCGACCCTCGCCTCGCTCGTGCTCCAGTCCGCCCCGCCGTTCGTCACCGGCATTCTCTTTCTCATCATCCTGAGCTACCGGCTGGACCTGTTCCCGACCGGCGGCATGCTCACCCCGGGCGTGCGGCTTTCCACCGGCCTGCACCTGCTGTTCAACAAGGACTTTCATCCACCACCTGGTGCTGCCGACGATCACCGTGGCCTTCTATTACCTCGCGACCCCCATGCTGATCATGCGCGACTCCATGCTCGAGGTGCTGGGCAGCGACTTCATCGAGCTCGCCAAGGCCAAGGGGCTCAAGCCGCACGTGGTCATGATCCGCCACGCGGCGCGCAACGCGCTGCTGCCGGTGCTGACGGTCTCCTCGGTGCTGCTCGGCTTCGCCATCGGCGGCCAGGTCATCGTGGAGCAGGTGTTCTCCTGGCCGGGCATGGGCCAGCTGATGGTGGAGGCGGCCTCCTCGCCACGACTATCCGGTGGCCCAGGCCACCTTCCTGCTGCTGGCGGTGCTGGTCATCGTGCTCAACCTGCTGGCCGACATCTCCTACTGCTACCTGGACCCGCGCATCAAGATGGGCAAGGCGTCCGGAGGACAAAGATGAAAATCACGCGGCTCGAGCTGTTTCACATCGCCATCCCCTTTGCCAAGCCCTACCGCCTGTCCAAGGCTTACGGCACGCTCACCGACGCCCATGCGGTCATCCTGAAAATGCACACGGACGAGGGCGTGGTGGGGCTCGGGGAGGCCGATCCGCTCAACCCTTTCACCGAGGAGACCCCGGGCACCGTCATGGCCGTCATGCGCGATGCCATCGGCCCGCGTCTGATGGGGCAGGACCCCACGCGGGTCGGCGCGCTCTTGTCCGCCCTGGACGGCGCCGTGCTGGGAAACCCGACTGCCAGAGGCGCGGTCGACATGGCGTTGCACGACATCCTGGGCAAGGTCGAAAGGTGTGCCGGTTCACGTCCTTTTCGGCGGACCGCTGCACGCCGAGCTGCCGATTCTCTGGGGGATCGGCAGCGGGAGCCCCGCCGAGGACGCGGCCGCGATCGAAGAGCTGATGGCGCTCGGCTGCCGCACCGTCATGATCAAGATGGGGGCGCTGCCGATCGCCGATGAGATCAAGCGCATGACCGCCGCCCGCCGGCCGCTTCGAAGACCGGCTGCACCTCGTGGTCGACGCCAACCAGGGCTGGGAGACGGCCCAGGCGCTGGCGTTCATCGACGGCATCGAGGGCCACGCGCCCGAGTTGATCGAGCAGCCCGTCCGCGCACTGGGACCACGCGGGCCTGAGGCGCGTCCGGCAGCGGGCCCCCTGCCCGGTGAGCGCCGACGAGAGCCTGGTCGGCGTCCATGATGCCGCGGCACTCATCCGGGCGGAGGCCGTCGACGTCTTCAGCCTCAAGGTTTCCAAGAACGGCGGGATCGCCAAGTGCCGTCAGATCGCCCAGACGGCCGACGCCTTCGGGATCAAGTGCCTCATGAACAGCATGCTCGAGTTCGGGATCACCCAGGCCGCCTCGCTGCAGCTCGGCTGCACGCTTTCCAACCTGCTGCCGATCGGCCACGCCTACGGCTCGGTGGTCCGCATGGCCGACGACATCACCGATTTCGGCCGCAACGTGTCCGGCGCCACGGTGCGCGTGCCCGACGGCCCCGGCCTGGGGGTCGCGCTGGACGAGGAGAAGCTCAAAAAATACACCCTCGAGATTACCTGGAGATGCGCTGAATGGACAAGCCTAAATTCGCCGTGCTGGGCACCGGCAACTCCGGCCAGACCTTCGCCGCCGACATCACCCTCAAGGGGTTTTCGGTGAACCTGGCCGAGGTGCCGGAGTTCGCGTCGGCCCTTGCGGCGATCGAGAAAAAAGGGGGAATCGAGATCTCCGGCCATGCCAGCCAGGGCTTTGCGCGGCTGAACATGCTCACCACCGATCTGGCCGAGGCGATCAAGGGCGTCGACGTCATCATCGTCGGCGGATCGGCCTGGGCGCACGAGCCCTTCAGCAAGGCCCTCGCACGGCATTTCGAGGACGGCCAGTTCATCCTCTTCACCTCCAACTTCGGGGCCTTGCGCTTTCGCCGCTGGATGGCCGAGGCCGGTGTCAAGACCTCCGTCACGCCGGTGGAGAGCATGTCGCTGCTCTACGCCACGCGCGTGACCGCGCCGGGTGTGGTGAACTGCATCGGGCGTCAAGGGCCAGCTGCCGGTCGCGGCCCTGCCCGCCGCCCGCACTCAGGCGTTCCTTGCGATGACCGCCCCGGTCTTCCCCCAGTTCGCGGCGGCGGACAACGTCTGGGCGACGAGCGTCAACAACTTGAACCCCATCGTCCACCCGCCCATGGTGCTGTTCAACGCCGGTCGGATCGAGTCGACCGGCGGCAAGGGGTGGAACCTCTATGCGGACGGCGCCACCGAGTCCGTGGCCCGGGTGATGCAGGCCATGGACGCGGAGCGCATGTCACTCGTGCGGCCGGTGAGCAAGAGCGGCATCGCCTTCAAGGACGTCTTTCGAGGCCCTCTACAAGCAGTACGGCGTGAGGCAAGAAAAACACTTTCGGAAACCCTGCGGCAGAGCCCGATCCACGGCGACCCCTCGATCGGGGCGCCCGACAGCGTCGACACCCGTTACCTCACCGAGGATCTGCCCTTCGGGCTGGCGCCCTGGTCCTCGATCGCCCGCAGCTGGGGCGTGCCGACCCCCACGATCGACGCCGTCGTCCAGATCGCCTCCACCATGCTGGGGATCGACTACTTCAGCCGGGGCTTGACGGTCAGAGACCTCGGAATCGAGGGCATGGGCCCGGAGGCGGTCAAGGCCTTCCTCCAGTGAGGCCGACGAGGAGACGCATCGCCATGATACTCCGCCACGTCAAAGACATCGTGATGAGCCAGGTCCAGATCATCGGCCGGCACAAGTTCGGGATTTTCGGTGCCGTGATCCTCGTCTTCTTCGGCTTTGTCGGCCTCTTCGCGCCGCTGCTGGCGCCGCACGGCGTGTGGGACACCATCAATACCGCCGAGGGCAAGATGGCGATCCTCAAGCCGCCTTCGGCCGAGTTTCCGCTCGGCACCACCATGATGGGCCGCGACATCCTGAGCCAGATGATCCATGCCACGCGCACCACGGTGATCATCGGTCTGACCGCCGGGCTGATCTCGATTCTGATCGGCGCCAACATCGGGCTGCTCTCCGGCTACTACGGGGGAAAGCTCGACGAGATCCTGATGCGCTTCACCGACATCATCTACGGCATGCCGTTTCTGCCGTTTCTAATCGTCCTGATCGCCCTGTTCGGCCGGAGCATCTGGTTCGTGATCATCGCCATCTGCTGCATCGTCTGGCGCACCTCGGCCCGGGTGATCCGGGCCCAGACGCTCGCCATCCGGCAGCGGCAGTTCATCCAGGCCGCCAAGGCCCGGGGCTGCAGCGACCTGCGGATCATCTACGGCCACATCCTGCCCAACATCATGCCGCTCTTGCTGCTCTACACTGCCTTCAACATCGCCTGGTCGGTGCTGGCCGAGGCCAGCGCGAGTTTCCTCGGGTTCAGCGACCCGAACAACCTGAGCTGGGGGGGGATGCTCTACGAACTGTGGATCTCGGGCAAGATCCGCACGGCCTGGTGGTGGTTCGCCTGGCCCTCCATCTGCATCGTGCTTCTGGTCAGCGCGCTGGTGTTCATCAGCCGGGCCTACGAGGAAGTGGCCAATCCACGGCTCAGGCAACGCTAACCCCGAGGGGGAAGGGACAAGACACGGGTATGCTGCTCGACATCCAGAATCTCAGGACCCACTACCAGAGCGAGTCCGGGCCGGTCAAAGCGGTGGACGGCGTCTCCTTCTCGATCGCCGAGGACGAGGTCTTCGGCCTGGCGGGGGAATCGGGCTGCGGGAAATCCACCCTGATTCGGACCATCATGCGCCTGGTTCCCGGCAAGCGCAAAGGTTACCGCCGACCGGCTCGCCTTCCGCGGCCAAGACCTGCTGGCCATGACCGATCGCGAATACCGGGAGAAGATCCTGTGGCAGGAAATCTCGATGGTGCCCCAGAGCGCGATGAACTCATTCAACCCCGTGCACCGCGTCGGCGACCAGATCGTGGAGGCCATCCGGGCCCACTCGAACATGGGGCGGCGCGCGGCCGCCGAAAGAGCCGTGAGCCTTTTCGAAGGGGTGGGGCTCCAGGCCGGCTTGACCCGCAGCTATCCCCACGAGTTCAGCGGCGGCATGCGCCAGCGCGCCATGATCGCCATGTCGCTCGCGCTCGACCCCAGCCTGATCATCATGGACGAGCCCACCACGGGGCTTGACGTGCTGGTGCAGGAGCGCATCCTGCGGAAGCTCGCCGAGATCCGCCGAGCAGGTGAAAAAACCCAAATCCATCCTGCTGATCACCCACGACATCTCGGTGATCGCCGAGATGAGCGACCGCATCGGCATCATGTACGCCGGCCGGCTGATGGAGGCCGCCCCCACGCTGGGGCTGTTCAACGAACCGTTTCACCCCTATACGCTCGGGCTTAAAAACGCCTTCCCCAGCATCAAGGCGCCGGACCGGCAGCTCATCTCCATCCCGGGTTCGCCGCCGAACCTGATCGAGGACATCCCGGGCTGTGTGTTCGCCGAGCGCTGTCCCTTCGCCTTGAGGAGTGCAGCCGCGTGTACCCGGATTTCAAGGAGGTCGCGCCGGGCATTTCGTCGCCTGCATCCGCACTGACCACATCGACGAATTTCGCCAACGGGCAGGAGATAAGAGGACATGGGAATCCTCGAAGTCGAAAATCTGAGAAAGCATTTCTATCTCAACCCCGGCCTCCTGGCCAGGTGGGGCGGAAAAAGAAACCCAGCGTGATCAAGGCGGTGGACGGCGTCAGCTTCAGCATCGAGGCCGGCGAGATTCTCGGCATCGCGGGCGAGAGCGGGTGCGGCAAGTCCACCACCTGCAGCCTCATCACCAAGCTGCTCGGACCCACCGGGGGTGATCCGCTACAAGGGCCAGGACATCGTCCGGCTGGAAAAGGCGAAAACCGGGAGTACCGCCGCCAGGTGCAGATCATCTTCCAGGACCCCTACGAGTCCCTCAACCCACGTTTCACCGCCTTCGATCACGGTGGCCGAACCACTGCGGGCGTTGAAATGGGCACGGGCGAAGATCGCCGGAGAATGGTCAGGACACCCTGGAGCTGGTGGGCTTGAAGCCCGATGAATACCAGAACCGCTACCCCCACCAGATGAGCGGCGGCGAACGGCAGCGCGTGGGGATCGCCTCGGCCCTCGTGCTCGGCCCGGAGCTGGTGATCGCCGACGAACCCGTGTCGATGCTCGACGTCTCCATCCGGGCGGGCATCCTGGATCTCATCCGGGACCTCTCGCAGCGGCTGCGCTTCACCTGCATCTTCGTGTCCCATGACCTTTCGATTCTCTCCAACATCTCCGAGCGTCTGATGATCATGTACCTGGGAAAGGTCATGGAGCTGGGCACGATCCGGGAGATTATCGCCGAGCCGCTCCACCCTTACGCCCAGGCGCTTATTTCGGCGGTACCGATTCCGGACCCGTCCTACAAGCGGCCGCGACCCGCGATCAAGGGCGAGGTGTCCCAGCCGATCGACCCGCCGCCCGGCTGCCGCTTTCACACCCGCTGCCCCCAGGGCACCATGGAGGCGTGCGAGCTCGAGGACCCGCCCATGAAGGAAGTCAAGCCGGGTGCATTTCGTCGCCTGCCATCTCTACGAGAATGTCTTTCGGTCGATTCAGCCGACCTTGGGAGGGAAGCGCCAGTGAAGAACCACAAGGCCGACGCGGTTCCCCCAATGCCGGACACCATCGTGTGCCGCTGCGAGAGCGTTTCCCTGGGGCAGATAGGCGAGTGCCCGAAGTCTGCCGCTGCGCGCACCGTCAACGAAGTCAAGAAACTGACCCGCGCCGGCATGGGCATTTGCCAGGGGCGGACCGTGCCGTGGTGCGGTGAGCCCGGATCCTCGATCGGGACCGCCAGGCACCGCCGGGCACGGAACCCTATCAGGCACGGCCGCCGGTGCGGCCGGTGCCCATGCTGAGCCTGGCGGCCTGGCGGATGACTTCAAGGAGCCCCCGGGGCCCGTGAGCGTGGCGATGCTGCGCAAGCCGGGAACTCGGGGGCGGCGGTCCGGGCCGGGGGATCCGGAGCGGAGGCACTAAGGCATGCGATCCTCGCAGACGGTGGTCATCGGGGCGCGGAATCGTCGGTTCGGCCACCGCCTACTATCTGGCCAAGGCCGGTATGGGGGTGATGCTCATCGACCGGGCCGGGACCGTCGCCAGCGGCGGCGCTTCCCAGGCCTGCGCCGGCGGGGTGCGACACCAGGGCCGGGCGCCGGTGGAGATGCCGCTCGCCATCCATGCCCTCCGGTTCTGGCGGACGCTCGGGGAGGAGTTGGGCCGCGATCTGCACTACCGTCAGGACGGCATGACCATCGTCACCGATGAGGAGGCGCTCATCCCGCGGCTCGAGCAGCGGGTGGCGGTGGAGCAATCCCTGGGGCTCGATATCCGCATGGTCTACGGCAAGGACCTGGCGGAGCTGTTCCCGGGCTGTCGCCGCGCATGCTTGCCGGCAGCTACTGCCCGGTCGATGGACACGCCGACCCCCTGCGGAGCGTCAACGCCCTGGCGGCCGCGGCCCGGCGGAAGGGGCCCGCAGCGTGGAATGGGCTGCCCGGCCGAAGCGCTGCTGCTCGAACGGGGCCGGGTCTCGGTGTCAAGACCCCGCACGGGGATCTGTCCTGCGAGAGGGTGGTCCTGGCCGCCGGCGCCTGGAGCCGGACCATTGCGGCCACGGCGGGGGTCCTTCTCCCCTTCGAGCCGATCCCGCTGCAGATGATGGTCACTGCCCGCCGGCCGCATGCCCTCGATCAGGTCTTGGGTTGGCTCGGCCACGGGATCAGCCTGAAGCAGGTCCCCGCGGGCGGGTTTGTGATCGGCGGGGGCTGGCCGGGGTGGGGAGACCTCGCGACGCCTCCACGCGGCTGATGCCGGGGAGCATGGCCAAGAGCGCGCGCACGGTGGTCGATACCTTCCCCGCCTTGGCCGGGGTTTCCGTGATCCGTGCCTGGGCGGGGATCGAGGCTTTCAGCGCGGACGAGATGCAGGTGGTCGGCCCTGCGCCCGGTATCGAAGGCCTGTTCATCGCCGCGGGTTTTTCCGGCCACGGTTTCGCCCTGGGGCCCGGGGTGGGGTCCTGATCGCGGAGTTCATCGCCACCGGCCGTCTCTCCGAGCTGCTCTCACCGTTCGCTGGAACGGTTCGGGTTCCGGCCCGCAGGGAAAAAGGAATCGACTGACTTTCGTATTCAAAACCATCCACTGTTTCACGATGAGCCGCCGGACCGCCCCCGGGTCCTCATCACGGTCGACGGCGGATCGCTGGAAGTGGTGGAGGGCGAGAGCCTGGCCGCCGCGCTGTGGGCGGCGGGGCTAGTCGTTCGCCACGATCACGGGCGCGCCTCGCGGGATGTACTGCGGCATCGGCCATTGCTACGAGTGCCGCGCCATCGTGGACGGTGTTCCGGACGTGAGATCCTGTCTTACGCCGGTGCGGGACGGCATGCGGGTCTCTCTTCCGAAGGCGCCAGGCGATGAGCGTTGACTCAGTCGATCTGGTGGTCGTCGGCGCCGGGCCGGCGGGGCTTGGCGGCCGCGGCGGCCGCGGGGTGCGGCGCACGCGTCGTCGTGGTCGACGAGTCCCGCGGCCGGCGGCCGTCTGCCCGGCCAGGTTCACCCGGAGTCGAAGCTGCTCGGCGTCAAAGATGGCCTATGGGGGCGGGAAATCCGAAGTGCTTATGCGGAAGGCATCGTCGGTCGGTGCTGTCATTCTTTGCGGGGTGTCGGTATGGGGGGTTTCGCCGGGATGGTTTGTCGGCACGACGCCGGCGGATCCATCCCGGAGCGGCCGGAAAGTGCCCATCGGTTTTCGCGCCAAGGCGTGCTGATCGCCACGGGGGCTGCCCAACATCCCATGCCGAGGGTGGACGCTGCCCGGCGTCATCACGGCCGGCGCCGCTCAGACCCTCGTCAATGCCCATCGGGTTCGTCCGGGTCGCCGCGCGGTCGTCCTTGGAATTGATCCTTTGTCTCTGTCAACCGCCTGGCTCATGTCCGCCTGCGGCGTGGATGTCAAAGGGATTATTCTGCCGCCGGACGGGTATTCAACCGCCCCCTCCTCTCCATCCTCCGTCCTCGGAGAACTCGCGCGCGCCGTCGGTTGTCTACCGCCCCGAGGTTTCAAACTGGCAGGCAAGCTGCTGGCCGGCCTCGCACCTTTTGCGGCCCAAGGGTTTCCTGCAGGAGGGGTCCGGATCAACGGTTGCCGCCTGATGGCGCGCCGCAAGGCGGCAGGCGTAGGGGCGATGAGCGCGTCAAAGAAGTCCGGGTTTTTACCCTGAATGCCAAAGGAAGGCCGATCGCCGGAAGCGAGAAAAGCTGGAAGGTCGACGCCGTCATCACTTCAGCCGGGCTTCACCCGTTGGCAGAGCTCGTTCAGGCGGCGGGGTGCCCTTTGGTATACTCCGCTCCGCTGGGGGGCTGGGTACCGTTGCACAGCACCAGAATGGAAACGCCGATACCCGGCCTCTTTGTCGCCGGCAGCATCACCGGCGTGGAAGGCGCCAGCGTAGCTGAGGCACAAGGCCGCTTGGCCGGTTTTACCATCGCACACCATTTGAAGCTGGCTGGGGCTCACATGCTGAACAAGCTCCTTGAATCCGCAGAGCGCGAGGTCAAACGAGCCAGGGCATCCGCTTTCCCGTTCTTTTCGGATGTCAATCTGGGGCGAGCGCAGCTGGCTGAGGCCTGGCGGGTGTCGGCGGAAAGCAGACAGCGTTTCGCCGGAAGAGGATAGAGACCCAGGATCATGGGCGTGCTGAAGGAGATCAAGACCAAGGAGAACCGGGTGGCCATGCCCCCGGCGGGGGGTGGAGCAGATGGTGGCGCGCGGCCACGCGGTGTGCGTGGAGACCCGCGCCGGGGACGGCTCCGGTTACACGAGACCGCAGTACGAGAAAGCAGAGATTATGGTGTGATATAAATAGAATGGACATCCGGTATCTCCAAAGATATCCGTTAAGATGCGAGGAAAAACCATATCC
>CAVQUW010000052.1:0-185502 GCA_963716785.1 uncultured delta proteobacterium
CCGCGGTCATGGCGATGCCCAGAATGCCGAGCATGGTGCGCGGTCTGCACGTGCCGGTCGGCGAACGCCCCCCACACGATCCTGCCGACGATCCCGCCTGCCTGGGCGGCGGAGAGAAGCGACCCCGGCCTGGACCAGCGTCATCTCGATATTCTCGATCAAGTAGGTCACCAGAAAGGAAACCAGGCACAGCTGCATCGTGGAGAAGAAAAACGAAGCGATGGCAAGTGGGCGCAGGCCCGGGTGGCGCAGCCCGGTCATCTTCAGCCGGGTCGGTCGCATTGTTCCAGGACAGCCGGTGTCGATGGGAGCGCTCCGCGTCGAACCGTTTCCGATAGCGGACGCAGGAATAAGGCCAGAACTCAGGCTGAACGCCGCCACGCATCAAGGCATTTCTGTAGCACCGCTGGGACCAGCCGTAGGAAAAGCACCAGGTGGGGAACCACTGCGCCGGCGAGGGCGCCCCCGAGAGGAACCCCGGTCTGTTTGATCGAAAAGACGAGTGGACATCATCGACAAGCGGCGTGGTCCTGACCAGCAGGTGGGAGCTGGCCGGGGTCACGGGGCCGTAGCCGATCCCCATGACCAAGGCCCCGACGATCATCATGGGGACGGGATGCAGACCGAAATGGCCCCCAACCCCAGGGCGCAGAGGAGCAGGCAGATCTGGCTGACGCGGATCGGCCCGAAGCGGCCGAGATAAGTACCCGCTGACGGGCGCAGACCGACCGTGGCACCTCAAATAGACCAGCGACATGAAGATGCCGACATAGCTGGCCGGGACCTTCAGTTCGACCGGCCGCGACCGGCATGAACACGGGGATGGCCACCGCGCTCATCGAAACCGCGGCCTGAATCCACAGGGTGAGCACCACCGGCAAGACAACCGCCGACGGCGAAACACCCTTCTTGGTCGGCGCCGGAATAAGTTCCTCTGGGAGTGTCATCAACAGCCACCAAGGTCCCGTCGTTCCTTTTCAGCTCCATATAAACGATGCCTGCCCATCGGGCAAGTCGCATCCAACCCAAGCTCGGGTGCGGCCTCCTTGATAATGGGCTGAAAGCTTTTGTCCCGCGCCGGACGAAGCTGCAGCAGCACCGCGGCAGCCGGATTCCCCGGCAAAAAGCGGTCTCGAGGAACCATTCAAGACGGTCGCGTCTCGATTAGTGCGCAAACCAGTCGACCATACGGTTTATGCTGGAGCGGTATGGGCACCAGGCACCGGGAGGAGGGTCCGGGGCAGACGACGAAGGGGTCACAGACCTAAATCTGTAACCCCTTTATTTTATTGGCGCGCCCGGAGGGATTCGAACCCCCGGCCTACGGATTCGAAGTGCCGGCGCTCTATCCAGCTGAGCTACGGGCGCCAGAAAAATGGGGTGAGTGATGGGAATTGAACCCACGACAACCGGGGCCACAACCCGGTGCTCTGCCAACTGAGCTACACCCACCGCAAAAGGCGTTTCAATCCATTGACAAATTGGATTTCTAACAGAACGTTGCGTGCGGATCAAGAAAAAATTGCGGTCGGCGGCGCCGGGCCTGGGGAAAAACCCGTCGGGGCCGGGCCTTGGGTTCATGTTAAAGGGGGTGTTTGGTTTAATTGGGTTGAAACTGGGCGTGAATTTGAATAAAGAGAGACACGGCGGGTCTCACGGGTCACGGCACCCGCCGATTTCAGCGCGGGCGGCGCGCAGCGGCCGCCGGGGAGTGTCAGCGTGCACCCGTTCATCCTTTTTTTCATCCGGGCCGTGCTCGGGGCGGCCGTCGCCATCGTCATCACGCGCATGTTCCGCGGCACGGCCGACACGGCCTATGTCGCCGGATTGGCGGCCATCCTGGTCGGACTGGCTTATTTTGCGGAATACCTGCGCAAGCGCAAGCGGCGCTGATCATCGCAACCCGCCGACCCGCCGCCGGCCCGGACGCCGAAAGGCCTCAACGGCGGCAAGCCGCCCCACTTGGCATGCAATCACACCCGGCCCCCGGTTTCTGGGCCGGGGGCTTGAGGAGCGAAAACCCTTGAAACAGATCATTCTCGGCACGGCGGGTCATATCGACCACGGCAAGACCGCGCTGGTCAAGGCCGCCACGGGCATCGACACCGACCGCCTCAAGGAGGAGAAGGAGCGCGGGATCTCCATCGAGCTCGGGTTCGCGCACATCGATCTGCCGAGCGGGCCAGCACCTGGGCGTCGTCGACGTCCCGGGCCACGAGAAGTTCGTCAAGAACATGGTGGCCGGCGCCGCCGGGATCGACCTCGTGTCCTGATCATCGCCGCCGACGAGGGCGTCATGCCCCAGACGCGCGAGCACATCGACATCTGCACCCTGCTCGGCGTGCGCCACGGCATGGTCGTTCTGACCAAGATCGACATGGTGGACGAGGAGATGCTGGAGCTCGCCACCGAGGACGTCAAGGATTTCATCCGGGGGGCACTTTTTCGGACGAGGCGCCCATCATCGCCGTCTCGGCGGTCACCGGCGAGGGGATGCCGGAGTTGATTCAGGCCCTGGACGACCTGAGCGCCAAGGTCCCGGAACGACCGACCTCGAACCTGTTCCGCCTGCCGGTGGACCGGGTGTTCAGCATGAAGGGCTTCGGCACGGTCATCACCGGCACCCTGGTTTCGGGCCGGGTCCAGGTGGGCGAAACCATCATGGTCTACCCCTCCGGCATCACCTCCAAGGTGCGCGGCATCCAGGTCCACAACCAGAGCGTCGGCACGGCCGAGGCCGGCCTGCGCACGGCCGTCAATTTCCAGGGGCTGGACAAGGAGTCGGTCAACCGCGGCGAAGTGCTCGCCGGCCCCAACACCCTCAAGCCGAGCTACATGGTGGACGTCCAGTTCCGCTATCTGTCGAGCAACGCCAAACCCCTGAAAAACCGCACCCGGGTGCGATTCCACACCGGGACGAGCGAAATTTTAGGCAACCTGATCCTGCTCGAAAACGAGGAGCTCAAGCCGGGTGAGGCCA
This sequence comes from uncultured delta proteobacterium, assembly GCA_963716785.1. Lineage (GTDB taxonomy): Bacteria > Desulfobacterota > Desulfobacteria > Desulfobacterales > SpSt-501 > SpSt-501. The sequence goes on from CAVQUW010000052.1 coordinate 2,981, forward strand.
CCGTGGCCCAACTGCGGCTCGACACCCCCGTGGCCCTCGTCAAGGGCGACCATTTCGTGGTGCGCAGCTACTCCCCGATCCGCACCACCGGCGGCGGCCAGGTCCTGAACCCGATCCCGCCCAAGCACAAGCGCTTCAAGACCGAGATCATCGCTGGGCTGAATGGCATTCTGACGAGCGCGCCGGAAGAGCTGATCGGCTTTCACATCGCCGCCTCCGGCCCGGCCGGGGCATCGTTTGCCGATCTGCGGCTGATGACGAACTTGACGGACAAACAACTCGATACGGCCCTCAAGTCCATGATGTCCACCCGGACCGTCGTCCAGGTGGACAAGGAGGCGCGCACGTTTGTCCACAAGAAGGTGTTCGATGCCCTCGTCACGGAAACCGTCGGAAATCTGAAAGCCTACCACAAAGCCTTTCCGCTCAAGTCCGGAATGCTCAAGGAGGAGCTCAAAGGCAAGTTCCCGCCCGGCACGGATGTGAAGCTCTTCAACCTGGTGCTCAACCAGATGATCAAGGACAACGCCATCGCCCAGGAGGAGAAGACCGTCCGCCTGGCAGCCCACAAGGCGTCCTTGGCCGGCGACGAGGCGGACCTGCGCCAGAAAATCCTCAAGGCCTATCAGGAGGGCGGCCTGCAGCCGCCGTTTTTCCGCGACCTGGTCGAAACGTTCCGGGCCGACGCGGCCCAGGCCAAGGACGTGCTCAATTTCCTGATCGAGAAAGGGCTGATCGTCCGCACCAAGGACGACCTTTATTTCCTGGCCGAGACCATCGCCGACCTGAAAAACCGGCTGGTCCGGTTCCTGGAGGAGAACGGCGAGATCACCCCCGCGCAGTTCAAGGAGATGACCGGCGCCTCACGCAAATTCCTGATCCCGCTCTTCGAGTACTTCGACTCGAAAAACGTGACCCTCAGGGTCGGGGACGTGCGCAAGCTGCGCCGGGCGTAAGGAGCGAGGGCGTGCGCCGAGGGATTGTTGATTCTAAGGTCAAATTCTTTTTTCTTATAATATTCGATGAGCCGATAGCATGATAGACAGGTCGGCAGGCATGACTGTCGAGGAGATGAATATGGTATGTGATCTGCGTGGCGCAGGCATCGATATGAGGCGATAGGAGAGGACCCAGCAGTGATCGAATCAGTTTAAATGGATGTGCAGATTGGCGTAAAAATAATAAATAATACAATATGTTGGGATTGCGCACACATTTATTTCGCCTCGGCCCAATCCTCGAATTTTAGCTTTTCCACCCGGCGAAACTCCCTCACATTGTGCGTGATGACGCAGAGTCCTTTCGAGACGGCGATGGAGACTATTTGCAGATCTCTTTCGCTGATCACAACACGCTTTTTTTCAAGCTGAGCTCTGATGACCCCATAGGCGACAGCAGACAGCTCATCGAAAGGATGAACTTCCAGGATCGAGCGTATCTGCTCTATTTTTGCGCGGCGCTCTTTCTTTTTGACCGGTGATTTTTCGATGCCGTAATAGATTTCCGCCAGTGTGATCGCAGAGATCGAAAGATCCTTGGGACTGTGAGTTTTAATCCGCTCCAACAACGGCTCGTGGCCGCGCATCCAATAGCTGACGATGTTGGTGTCGAGCAGATAGATACATCGGGGATTCCTCTAATCCAGTGAGAATTCACTCGATGGCATTGGCTTGGGGATCTCAAACCCTGGGTCCGGCTTGAATCTGTCCCAGAACCCATCGGGCCATTGAGATTTTTCCATGGGCTCGAGGATTATTTTTTCGCCATCTTTACGGATTTTCACCTCGGTACCTTTAAAGCGGAAATCCTTGGGGAGCCTGACGGCCTGCGAACGCCCGTTATTGAAAAGCTTTGCCGTAGATTCCATAAAGACCCCCTTCCCCATTTGATATTTCCCAGTCTGAATCAAATTTTTCTTGTGTCAAGATGAAATAATTAAAGGGCCTACCTGCAAGCATGCCGTTTTCCATGCCCTGAGTTGTGGAGCTCCACGAGCCCCTGGACCGAGGGGGATTATAAAGACAATAGCCGCTTTGGTTGCGTCGATTGCAATGAGACGATAGCGGGCGAATCCTTCACGCGACGGGCAGTTTTCGCGCCAGACATCTGCCCGTCGCCAGGGATCCGCTGGGAATCGCTACTCAGGACGTCAAGGGATGCCCTCCCGTAGTACGTTTTTGACGATACGTTTTTATCGAACCGTCATGTGCGTATTAAGGAGGCGTCGCATGCAAAACCCCTTCAAATACGGTGGCATTGTGAGCGGGCCTTACTTCGCCGACCGCGCTGAAGAAATCAAGGAACTGCGGCGGGAAATGGAAAGCAACGCCCGCGTGTTCCTGGTCTCCCCGCGGCGTTTCGGCAAGACCTGCCTGCTGTATAACTTGATGCACACCTTGACGCGTGACGCGGCACCGCTACGCCTACACGAGACGTGCAACTCGGGTAGCATCACTACGCCAGGAGCGTGAGACCTGATCGGCGGCAAAATCTGACCGGTTAAGGCTCGATGAAGGCGTTATCCGGGACGCGAAACGGCTGCCCGTGCACAAGGGGCGTATAGCCTGTCGGAAAGGTGTCGGGCATGTCCAGGCCGTCTGCAAAAGGCAAAGCAGCCACAGATAGAGAGTAATACACGCCGGATCCTTGCCGAAAAAGTCCGGCTGATGATCAGCACGAAGGTTTTCCGACCCGAAGAAGCTTCAATCGGCCGGCACCATAAACATCTCGAGCGAAAAGTACCGGTGCAGGCCGTTCTGTGCTACATTAATTTCATTCTGGACATCTTCCTCTGAAGCGGGAGCCTTCTATGCGCCTGCAGCTCCGGACTCTGCGCCAATCGAGGCAAAGCGCTGCACAATGAATCTCTGCGCCAACGGCTTCCCAACTCTCTTCTATATTCTGGTGAGGGCCCTATGGAGAGACAAGGCAATCGAAGGTGCTCGAAAAGATGCCGCGATCGCATGCCGCGTCGCTACGGTGTACGAAAAGGTGATGATTGTCGCTTGCGTCCGACTTCAAGGATTTGCTGACGGACTGCGGTGCATGCTATCGGGCGGTCAACGCGAAGGTCGTTGCCCTTTTCCAAAGCAAACCATGAGCCACCGAATCGTTTCGATCATGACGCCGGAAGAATTCCTTGCTGCAATCGCCGCCTAACCGTTGCTGGATGGCCTATCCCTTTAGTAAAGAGCATGCCTATCGAGTTTCAGGTTCGCAAAGATTAGGCCCACTGGATCAACGGCAATACGTGATGTCGGCGAACCTGCGGCCAATTTGGCAGGCTAGCGGATTCGGAGACATCAGCGCGCAGAATCACGAGGCACAGCGTTCGAAGGGATTCGGGATCCCAATCGGTCAGGGCGGCGGCGAGGCTGTCGTGGTAGAGCATGCCGCGGAGCGTCGGCGCCAGGCGCCCGCCGTTTATGGTGATCAAGCCCTGCTCGGTGAGCTCGGCTGATGCCGCGCCGATGCCCTTAGGAAATCGAGCTTAAACCGACGACTGAATTCCGCCAGGTCCACCCCGGCCGAGGTCCGCAGCGCCAGCATGATGAACTCGGTCATCTGCTGCCGGACGTCGAGGACTTCGTCCCCTTCCCACGGCTTCAGACCCGCGCCCACCCTTTCGACGTAGCCTTTTACGTCGCGCAGGTTCCAGAACCGGCGCGGCGGGAGGAATGAGTGCGCCGCCGGGCCGAACCCGAGATAGGGCGCATACGACCAGTACTTGCGGTTGTGCCGCGACACCCGGGCCTCGCCGCCGGCGCCCGGGCCCGGCCGGGCGAAGTTCGAGATCTCATAGTGCCGGTAGCCGCGCGCCTCCAGGTATTCGGAGGTCAGAAGGAAGAGCCCGGCCACCCGGCCATCGGCCGCCGCCTTGAACCGCCCGGCGCAAAGCCGCTCCGCGAGCGGGGTACGGGCTCCACGCTGAGCATATAGCAGGCGATGTGCTCCGGTTCGAAGGCCAGCGCCTGCGCGAGGTCCTCACGCCAGTCGCGCCGGCCCTGGCCGGGGAGCCCGTAGATCAGGTCGACCCCCAGGTTGTCGAACCCTGCCGCGCGCGCCCACTCGAGGGTCTGCCCGGCCTCGGAGGCCGTGTGGATCCGTCCGAGAAATTCCAGGTTCCGCGGCCGGAAGCTCTGGACGCCGACATCGAGCCGGTTCACCCCGGCCCCGCGAAAGCCGGCGAGCTTCGCGGCGCTCAGGGTCCCGGGGTTGGCCTCGATCGTGATCTCGACCGGCTCCACGAGGGAGAATTTCGCCCCGAGGGCGTCAAGGATGCCGGCGACCTCCGTCGGATCGAGGACCGAGGGCGTTCCGCCGCCGAGGTGGATCGTGTCGAAAACGAATGGGGGCGGCTCGGCAGCGGCTATTTCGCGTGCGAGGGCATCGAGGAAGGCGGGCTTGAGGCTCAAATCGGTGGTCGAAAAAAAATCGCAGTAGGCGCATTTGCGCCGGCAGAAGGGGATGTGGACGTAAAGACCACCCGGCTGTGGGCGGATCGCCTGGTCGGTCACCGGGCACGGGTCATGAAAAAATTCGCGGCCGGAGGCCGCTCCCACAGGTAACCCCCGCGCCCGCAAATCCAACGGCTTCCGGGGTACAAAGGTCCGAGGGTGTCAATTGAAAATTTCGTTGGTGTCTTTACTTCCGCCTTCCGCCTTCCACCTTCCACCTTCAGCCTTCAGCCTTCCCCCCTCCGCCTTCCGACTTCCATCACTTCTTCCAGCCGCCGATCAGGTGCATGTGCAGGTGAAAGATCACCTGCCCCCCGCCGCGCTCGACGTTGACAAACAACCGGTAGCCGGATTGGGCGATGTCGAAGCGGGCGGCCATGGCCTTGGCGACAAGCGCCATCTCGCCCAGGATCGGCGCATCGGAGGGCGCCAGGTCGTTGATGCCGCGGATGTGCCGGCGGGGCACGATCAGCAGGTGAACGGGCGCCGCGGGGCGGATATCGCGGAAGACCACCAGATCCTCGGTGGCATGCAGGATCTCGGTCGGTGTCTCACCGTTCACGATGCCGCAAAAGACGCACCCTTTTTCCATTGCGCTCCTCGGTCCTTGTTGCGGATGTGGTCGCCTCGCGCGGTTACCCGGGCCGCCCGGCGGGGTCCGGCTCGCCCGGCTCCGGGCCGTGCGTCCATGGCCCGACGCGGGTGGGCGCTTCGAGAAACCGGCCGAGCTCCTTCAGGTAGCGGGCGCGCGGTATTTCCCGTGCGCCGAGACGCTGCAGGTGACCGGTGGTGATCTGACAGTCGATCAGTCCGAACTTCAAGGTCGTGAGGTGGGCCACCAGGGCCGCCAGGGCCACCTTGGAGGCATTGCTGGCGAGGCTGAACATGGATTCCCCGAAAAAACAACGGCCGAGGGCAATCCCGTAGAGGCCGCCGACGAGCCGCTCGCCCTGCCAGGCTTCCACGGAATGGGCGAAGCCGGCACGGTGCAGCCGGCAGTAGGCCGCGATCATCTCGGGCACGATCCAGGTGCCCTCACCGCTGGCGCGGCGCACCCCGGCGCACTGCCCGATGACCTGCCGGAAGGCGTGGTCCAGGGTCACCTTGAAATCGCCGCGCCGGATCAGCTTGGCCAGCGAGCGCGACAGGCGGAACTCCGCGGGATAAAGCACCAGGCGCGGGTCCGGGGACCACCACAGGATGGGTTCGCCTTCCGAGTACCACGGGAAGATGCCCGTGGCGTAGGCCAGCAGGAGCCGCTCCGTGCTCAGATCGCCGCCCACCGCGAGCAGCCCCTCCTGCGTGGCGAAGCGCGGAGGAGGAAACTTGATCTCCTCGGAAAGGGCAAACACGGGCATCGGGATCAGCCGAAACGAAAGGTCAGTTTGTCGTCGGCGACTTCGAGAAACACCTCGCCGCCTTTCTGGAGGCGGCCGAAGAGGATCTCATCGGACAGGTTGTTCTTGATCTCGGTCTGGATCACCCGGGCCAGCGGCCGGGCGCCGTAGCGCGGGTCATGCCCCTTGCCCGCCAGCCAGGTGCGCACCTCGGGCGTGTAGCTCACCCGCACCTTTTTCGCCTCCAGCTGCCCGTTCAGCTCCCGCATGAACTTGTCCACCACCATCTCCATGATCTCGGGGCTGAGGGCGTTGAAACTGATGATGTCGTCCAGGCGGTTGCGGAACTCGGGGCTGAACAGCTGTTCGATGGCCTTTTTGCCTTTGGAAGAGGTGTCGCGGTGCGCATCGCCGAAACCGATGGTCTGGCTGCTCATCTCCCGGGCGCCGGCGTTGGAGGTCATGATGAGGATGACGTTGCGGAAATCGGCCTTCTTGCCGTTGTTGTCGGTCAGGGTGGCGTGGTCCATGACCTGCAGCAGGATGTTGAAGAGGTCCAGGTGGGCCTTTTCGATCTCGTCCAGGAGCAGGACCGAGTAGGGGTGCTTGCGCACGGCGTCGGTCAGCAGCCCCCCCTGGTCGAAACCGATGTAGCCGGGCGGGGCGCCGATCAGACGGGCCACGGCGTGCTTCTCCATGTACTCGCTCATGTCGTAGCGCAGAAACTCAACCCCCATGATGGCGGCCACCTGGCGCGCCACCTCGGTCTTGCCCACGCCGGTCGGCCCGGTGAACAGGAAGCAGCCGATGGGCCTGCCGGGGACCCCGAGTCCCGCCCGCGAGCGCTTGATGGCGGTGACCAGCGAGCGGATGGCGTCATCCTGGCCGAAGACCACGTCTTTCAGCCGCGTGTCCAGGTTCTCCAGTTTCGCCCGATCGGAGGTGCGAAACGCTCTGGGTCGGGATGCGGGCCATCTTGGCCACGATTTTCTCCATGTCCGCCGGGTTGATCTTCTTGCGCGTCGCGGCGCCGGAGAGCCGCACAAAGGCCCCGGCCTCGTCGATCACGTCGATGGCCTTGTCCGGCAGATACCGGTCGTTCAGAAACTTCGCGGACAGCTCGACGGCGGACTTGAGGGCCGCGTCGGTGTACTCGATGCCGTGGTGCTCCTCGTAGCGCGGCCGCAGACCTTTGAGGATCTTGATGGTCTCGGACACCGGCGGCTCGGGGATTTCGATCTTTTCAAAGCGCCGGCTGAGCGCCCGGTCCTTCTCGAAGTGGTTTTTGTACTCCTCGTAGGTCGAGGAGCCGATGCAGCGGATCTCGCCGCTGGTCAGCACCGGCTTCAGGATGTTGGAGGCATCCATCGACCCGCTGCTGGTGGCCCCGGCGCCCACGATGGTGTGGATCTCGTCGATGAAGAGAATCGAGTTGGGGCGCCGCTTGAGCTCCGCGATCACCCCCTTGAGGCGCTGCTCGAAATCCCCGCGGAACTTGGTGCCGGCCAGCATTCCGCCCAGGTCCAGGGCGAAGATCTGAACCGTCTTGAGCAGGTCGGGGACTTCGCCCCGGGCGATTTTCTGGGCCAGGCCCTCGGCCAGCGCCGTCTTGCCGACGCCGGGGTCGCCCACGAAGACGGGGTTGTTCTTGCGGCGGCGGCAGAGCACCTGCATGGTGCGCTCGATCTCGGTCTCGCGCCCGATGAGGGGGTCGAGCTTGCCCTGCTGCGCCATCTTGACCAGGTCCGTGGTGAACATCTCGAGCGGGTCGTTCTTGCGCCGCGGCTCCTCGGTGCCCGCCGAGCGGCTGCTGCCGGCCTCACGCTCCTGCAAGGAGGCCTTGGGGATTTTGTGGGATATGAAATTGAGCACGTCCAGCCGGCTGATCCCCTCGGCGCTCAGGAAATACTCGGCGTGGGAGTCTTTTTCCAGGAAAATGGAGGCCAGGATGTCGCTGACCGACACCTCGGACTTGTCCGCCGAACGCGCGTGGCTGACCGCGCGCTGAATCACCCGCTGAAAGCCGATCGTCTGCTGGAGCACGTACTCGCTGCCCTCGGGGATCTTCTCGATCTTCTCATCGAAAAAACTTTCGATGTTGCCGATCAGGCTCTCGACGTTGCCGCCGCAGTTTTCGATGATCTCGGACCCGATCTGGTCGTAGAGGATGGCAAACAGGATGTGCTCGACGCTGACGTACTCGTGGCGTCTTTTTTTGGCCTCTCGCACGGCAAAGCCGAGTGTCGCGGACAGTTCTTTGCTGATCATGGGCTAATCTCTTTCCATGGTGCATTTGAGCGGGAAGCCCTTCTCCCGAGCGAGGGTCTCCACCATGTCGACCTTGGTTTCGGCCATCTGGAGCGGATACACCCCGCACACACCCACCCCTTGCTGGTGGACGGCGAGCATGATCCGGTTGGCTTCCTCTTCGGATTTGTGGAACACGTATTTAAGCACCTCCACGACAAAGTCCATGGTGGTATAGTCGTCGTTGAGCAACATCACCTTGTACAATGGGGGCTCGTCGAGCCGGACATCGCTTTCCGTCTCGACGATCTCATCGTAGCGTGTTTTTTTTTCGCTCATGGTCGCGCCCTGAACCGGTTCGCCGCCCATGGGAGGCACATCGGCGAAATCGACATTGATGGATAATAAGCACTGCAACAAGATTTTGTAAAGAGACGAAGTTCCGAGCGGCGGGATCACCGGCCGCAGCACTTTTTGAACTTTTTGCCGCTGCCGCACGGGCAGGGGGAATTGCGCCCGACCTTGCCGTCGCTGCGCTTGACCGGGGCTTTCGGCGCCGCCTCCCCGCCGCCCGAAAACACCAGCGGCTGCTCCCGGGGCCGCTGGAGCACCTCCATCCTCTCGGGTTGGGCGATCTGGACCCGGAACAGGATGGCCAGGGTCTCCTCCTCCACCCGCGTCGATCAGGTTCTGGAACATCTCGAAGCCTTCCTTTTTGTAGACCAGCAGCGGGTTCTGTTGGGCGTACCCCCGCAGCCCGATGCCCTCCTTGAGATGGTCCATGGACAGCAGATGGTCTTTCCAGAGATTGTCGTTGGTCTGAAGCATGACGATCCGCTCCAGCTGCCGGTAGCTCTCGGGCCCGACGATGGCCTCGCGGCCCTCGTAGACATTGACGGCCTCGGCGGCGATGGCCTCCGCCAAGGTGTCCGGGGTCATGTGCTCGACCTTCTCGGGCGCGAGATCGGCCATGCGGAAGTTGAACTGCTTGAACACCGCGTCCGAAATCGCCTTGAGATCCCAGTACTCGGGGTGGGTCTTTTCGGCGGTGGCGGCGGCCGCGATGGCGTGCGCGCTTTCGGTGATCATTTCCATGATCACCGGCCGCAGGTCTTTGCCGGTCAGGATCTCGCGGCGCTGGCGGTAGATGACCTCCCGCTGCTGGTTCATGACGTCGTCGTATTCGATAAGCTGTTTGCGGATGTCGAAGTTGTGGCCCTCGACCTTGGACTGGGCGTTTTCGATCGCGCGGCTGATCAGGCCGTGCTCGATGGGTTCTCCATCGCCCATGCCGAGCTTCTCCATGATGCCGGTGATGCGCTCGCCCCCGAAGATGCGCAGCAGGTCGTCCTCCAGGGCGAGATAGAAGCGCGATGAGCCGGGGTCGCCCTGGCGCCCCGAACGGCCCCGCAGCTGGTTGTCGATGCGGCGCGACTCGTGGCGTTCGGTGCCGAGGATGTGCAGCCCGCCCAGTGCGACCACCCCTTCGCCCAGGACGATGTCGGTGCCGCGGCCGGCCATGTTGGTGGAAATCGTCACGGCGCCCCTTCTGCCCGGCCATGGAGACGATTTGCGCCTCCTTCTCGTGGTGTTTGGCGTTCAGCACCTCGTGTTTGATGCCGCGCGCCTTGAGCTTCTTGCTCAGCTGCTCGGAGACGTCGATGGAGATGGTGCCCACCAGGACCGGCTGGCCCTTGGCGTTCAGCTCCTCGATCTCGTCCAGCACCGCTTCGTACTTCTCCCGCCTCGTCTTGTAGATGACGTCGGCGTGGTCGGTGCGGATCATGGGCTTGTGGGTGGGCACGACAACCACGTCCAGGTTGTAGATCTTCTTGAACTCGGCCGCCTCGGTGTCGGCCGTGCCGGTCATCCCGCCCAGTTTCCGGTACATGCGAAAATAGTTCTGGAAGGTGATCGTCGCCAGCGTCTGGTTCTCGTTCTCGATCTTCACCCCCTCCTTGGCCTCCAGGGATTGATGCAGCCCCTCGCTGTACCGCCGACCGGGCATCAGGCGGCCGGTGAACTCATCCACGATGATCACCTCGCCGTCCTTGACGATGTAGTCCACATCGCGTTTGAAGAGGGTGTGGGCCTTGAGCGCCTGGTTGATGTGGTGCAAGAGCTCGATGGCGCTCGGGTCGTAGAGGTTCTCGACCTGGATCAACTTCTCGCAGCGGGCCACCCCCTCCTCGGTCAGGATGGAGGTGCGCGCCTTTTCGTCGATGGTGTAGTCGCGGTCCCTGACGAGCTTGGGGATCAGGGTGTTCACCTGGTAGTAGAGATCGGTGGATTTCTCCGCCGGCCCTGAAATGATGAGCGGGGTGCGGGCCTCGTCGATCAGGATGCTGTCGACCTCGTCCACGATCGAGAAGTTGAGCTCGCGCTGCACGAGAGTTTCCCGGTCGAACTTCATGTTGTCCCGCAGGTAGTCGAAGCCGAACTCGTTGTTGGTGCCGTAGGTGATGTCCGCGTTGTAGGCGCTCTTGCGCTCGGGGTCCGTCAACCCGTGCAGGATCGTGCCGACGCGAAGACCGAGAAAGCGATAAATGTGCCCCATCCACTCGGTGTCGCGCCGGGCCAGGTAATCGTTGACGGTCACGATGTGCATGCCCAGGCCTTCGAGCGCGTTGAGGTAGGCCGGCAGAGTCGCCGCCAGGGTCTTGCCCTCACCGGTCTTCATTTCCGCGATTTTCCCCTGGTGCAGCACCACCCCGCCGATCAGCTGGACGTCGAAGTGCCGCATCTTGAGGGTGCGCACCGAGGCCTCACGCACGGCCGCAAAAGCCTCGGGCAGCAGGTCGTCGAGGGGTTCGCCGCGCTCGAGGCGCTCCCTGAACCGACCGGTCTGCGACCGAAGCTCCTCGTCGCTCATGGCCTGCATGGCGGGCTCGAGGGCATTGATGCGTTCCACCGCCGGCTGAATCTTCTTGATTTCGCGATCGTTCTTGCTGCCGAACACTTTCGTAAGCAAACCCATGACCATGACTGAAGATATCCTCTCGATCCAAAATGACCCCGGCATCAACCGGGCACGGTAAAATAACTGGACCCGTAAAAAACGCGCGTGTCCCTTTTCGGGACACCCTGAAGGATGAAAATCCGCCCCTGAGGAGCCGTCTTCATTTTTTTTGCCTATGGGCTAAAAGCCTTCAGCCTTCAGCTGATTTTCGGGTTAAAAGTCATCAAAATTTGATTATACCAGATCTGCGGGCAGGCTCAACAGTTTCGTTCCGGCCAGGGCCACGGCCCGCCGCGGCAATGCCCGACGGCCCGACACGTAGGACGCCTTCGCAAATTGCCTGAAATCCGGATGGGAAAGGCTGAGGTCTGTACCAGGAAGCTTCAAGTCGGCCCTGCCTGACCCGGGGGCGGCTTCGCCCGGGGGGGACCCTGACGCGCCCGCCGGGGGAGGCAGAACCTGCCGCAACGAGCCGCAGCGACCGGACCATACCGTGCAGCGCCGGGGCCGGCTTTTCGGCGATGCCGTCTTAATTGAGGAAGTATTTTTCCGGGTTGACCGGCACCCCGTGCAGGTGCACTTCGTAGTGAACGTGAGGACCGGTGCTGCTGCCGGTGTTGCCCACCAGCGCGATGGTGTCCCAGCGGCCGACCTTTTCCCCCTGCAGCTTGAGCACCTTGCTGCAGTGCCCGTAGACGGTCGTCAGCCCGTGGCCATGGTCGATGATGACGGCCTTGCCGAGCAGGCCCTTGTTGCCGGCGAAGGTGACGATCCCGCCCGCCGTGGCATAGATGGGGGTTCCTTCGCGCGCGGAGATGTCGAATCCTTTGTGGAACTCGCGCATGTTGGTGAACGGAGAGATCCGGAAATCGAAGCGTGAGGTGACCAACTGCTCGGAATCCGGGTCGAGGGGCCGGATCGTGGGAGTCGAGGCCAGCAGACTCTGCTGTTTTTCGAGTTGAACGACCAGGGACCGAAAGCCGTCTTCCTGATTGACGGTGGCGAGGTTGATCTGATCGATCTGGGTGTGCATCTCGCGCATCAGGCTCTTGCGCTGCTCGCTGTGGGCCAGCTTGGGGTCCATCGCCTTGGGGACCGGGCCGCCGATGCCGAAGAGCCCTCCGGTGTCCGGGCGTTTTTCGATATCCGTCATCATGCGGATCTTCTTTTCGAACTGATTCAAGGCCAGCAGCCTGTCCTTGAGGGCGTTGACTTCCTTGGCGAATTCCCCGATCTGTTGCCGCTGGGTGTCGACCTCGCCGCGCTGGCTGGCAAGAAGCCCCGCCAACTCCGCTTCGCGCTGTTCCAGCGCCAAGGCCCCCCGTTTGAGCGACCAGTAGTCGTAGGCGAAAAACCCTCCCGCCGCCGCGATCAGGACGGTCAGGACCAGGAACCATCGCAAGGTCGCGCGTGAGGCGCAGAACTGTTTGGCAGGGCCCCCCGAGTGGCTGAGGACGACAAAGGAAATTTTCTTTTGCATGGTTCGTGTTCCCTCAGGCTGAAAATCCAAGTTCCTTAATGGCCCACGAGTCGATGCTCAAAAGCCTTTCCGTTCACGCATTCGAAAAAAAACGCCTCCGGGCGTCGTCACCCCGAGGCGCATGGCGATGCAATCGGAAACCTGGCTGTCATGGCCTTGTCGGCTTTAGACCCGTGGTTTTGCGCCGCCATCTTTCGGTGACTTTGCCTTTTCTACCGACGCTATAAGAACGACACTATAGGGGGGGCACCGTTTGCCTGTCAAGCGTTAATTTGACCCGGGATCGAGCCCCGCTGCCCCGGGCGCAACGGCCGCTCCTCCCGCGGGATGTCACCGCCCGGCGGTCTGCCGCGCGGTTGAAATCCCCTGCAGCAAGGCTGCAGGGGAGGCTTGCGACACCGCGGTCCGGTCCGTGACAGGGGCCCGCCGCCGTGACATGCTCCGGGGCCGTGCCGGCGGGCCGCCCGGCGATCAGGCGATCCCCAGCTTGAACTTCAGGGACTTCAAGGTGTTCTGCATCAACATGGTGATCGTCATCGGCCCCACCCCGCCGGGAACCGGTGTGATCGAACCGGCGATTTCCTTGGCGGCATCGAAGTCCACGTCACCTTTGAGGATGGCAATTTTCTTGCCGGTCTTCTCGCTGACTTTTTCCCCGACCCGGTTGACGCCCACGTCGATCACGCAGGCCCCGGGTTTGATCCACTCGGGCTTGACCAGACCGGGGACACCGGCCGCCACGATCAGGATGTCCGCCCGCTTGCAGTGGAAGGCCAGGTCCTTGGTGCCCGTGTGCACGATGGTCACGGTGGAGTTGGCCCCGCGCGCCTTCTGCAGCATCATGTTCGCGATCGGCTTGCCGACGATGTTCGAACGGCCGACGACGACGACCTCCGCCCCGGCGGTGGGCGTGCCGGAGCGCACGATCAGCTCCTGGATCCCGGCCGGTGTGCACGGCGGGAACTTGACCTCGGAGCCGCCGATCATCAGCCGGCCGACGTTCACGGGGTGAAACCCGTCCACGTCCTTGTCCGGGTCGAGGGCGTTCAGCACCTTTTTCTCGTCGATCTGTTTGGGAAGCGGCAGCTGAACCAGGATGCCGTGAATCGAATCGTCCTTGTTGTACTTGTCGATGAGGGCGAGAAGGTCCTTCTCGGAGATGGTGACCGGCTGGTTGTCCTGGATCTCCTTGAAGCCGAGCCGGTGGGCGGTCTGGATCTTGAGGGTGACGTATGAGATCGAAGCCGGGTTTTCACCGACCAGAATCGTGACGAGGCCGGGCACGACCCCGTGTTTCGCCTTGATCGCCTTCACCTCGGCCGCAAGCTCCTCCAGGATGGTCTCGCGAATTTCGGTACCCGAAATCAGTTTGGCAGTCATCTTCTCCTCCTCATTGTTTGGGATGGTTGGCAAAAAGGGAAAAAGTTTAAAGAGTTAAAGTTTAAAGTTTAAAGAAAGAGGGCAACACGGATGCTCTGCTCAGTCCCTCGGGACATTGTGCCATGGAATCAAGACCGTACAAATCGGAACCCTGCCGCCCCCCTTTAAACTTTAAACTCTTTAAACTATTAAACTTTCTTTCTCTTTAAACCTTAACACTTTAAACTTTAAACTTCATAACACATACGGAACCATATCGAGCCCGGCGCCCTCATCCAGGCCGAACATGAGGTTCATGTTCTGCACCGCCTGCCCGGCGGCGCCCTTGACGAGGTTGTCGATCGCCGACATGAGGACCAGGCGATCGTTGCGTTCATCGAAAACCCAGCCGATGTCGCAAAAATTGGTACCCCGGACATGCAGGGTGTCCGGCGGCATGCCCGGCGGCCGCAGGCGCACGAACCGACGCCCGGCGTAGTATCCCGTCAGGCACTCCCGCACCGCCGCCTCGGTCAGCGCCCGGGACGGCCGGGCGTAGATGGTGGAGAGCATCCCGCGGGTCATCGGCACCAGGTGCGGCACGAAGGTCAGCGCGACCGGCACACCCGCCTGGCGGCTCAACACGGCCTCCATCTCGGGCGCGTGGCGATGGGCGGCGACCTTGTAGGCTTTGAAGGACTCGTTGACTTCGCAGAAATGCACCGTCAGCGACGGCGAGCGGCCGGCCCCGCTGACGCCGGACTTGGAATCGACCACGATGCTTTTTGGGTCGAGGAGCCCGCCCTCGAGCAGAGGGATCAGCGGCAGCAGCACGCTGGTGGGGTAGCAGCCCGGGTTGCCGACCAGCCGGGCGCCGCGGATCGCCCCGGTGTAAACTTCGCTCAGGCCGTAGACGGCCTCCTCGAGCAGGTCCGCGGCCGTGTGGGGCTGGTAGACGGACTCGTAGACGGCGACGTCGTTGAAGCGGAAATCCGCCGAGAGATCGATCACCTTCCTGCCGCGCCGGAGAATTTCGGGAACCACGCCCATCGGCAGCTTGTGGGGCAGCGCCGTGAACACGACGTCGGCCTGCGCGCAGAGGCGCTCCGCGCTGAAATCATCGCAGACCAGATCCACGCGGCCGGCCATGGCGGGGAACACCCGGTCGAAGCGCTGGCCGGCATACTGGCGGGAGGTGATCGCCGCGAGCGTCACCCCCGGATGGCCGGCAAGGATGCGGACCAACTCGGCACCCGCATAGCCTGTCGCACCGGCAACCGCCGCTCGGATCATGGAAGCCCTCCTCGATTCGCCTCACCCTGGACGGGTCGGATTTTGTCGAAGACCGACAGCCACTGTGAGTGATCGGGGGTCATCGACGCTTGGCCCGGTTATTTAGCAGACCGACCCGTGAAGTTCAAGTGCTTATCGTGGAGGGAGAGGGGGTTGACGGAAGGTCGACAGCAAGGCACTCACCGGCATCGAGCTTCGCGGTGCGCGCTTTCCTTGGCGCTTCGAGCTTTCAGCTTCGAGCTTGTCATCGTACCGGCGGCACCGGGGGCTTCCTCAGCCGCTGGCGCCCTCAATGGCCACCACCCAGCCGGCGGAAACGTCGTCGACGTGGAGCGCCGAGACCAGAATCCGCATCATCCGGCCCTTGATGCTGGCAAAAAAAGCGCTGTGGGGCGCCTCGGGGCTGCGTCCGGTCAGACGCATGGCGGCCATCAATTCGGCTGTGCGGCCGGCCGGCAAAATGCCCAGGACCGGGATGTTGAGGAGCTCCTCCATGCGCTTGTCCATGAGACTCAGGGCCGCTGCATTGGCACTGATGACCCGAGTGTCCTTGTCCACGACGAGCAGCCCCGTGCCCAGGGACTCGACCACGGCCTGATGAAACCGCAGAAGCCGCAGCAGCTCAACGGCATCGCGTCGGGGAAAGACGCCTTCGGTGTGGCGGATCTTTTTCTCGACCGGCGGCAGATCCGAACGGTTTTCGACTTCGCCCATGAGGTCGTTGAGATGGACCTCGAGCTGCTGAAGGGGGCCCTTGGCGATGAAGTAGTCCGCTTCGAACCCGTCCAACTCGCCCATCTGCTCGAGCATCGTGCCGGAGATCGCCACCAGGGGCGCGCAGTCGCCGTTGTATTTCTGCCGGACGAACTGGAAAAACCGTCCGCCGCTGACTTTGGGCATCACCAGGTCCGCGAAGAGGATGTCGAACGGCCCCTCCTCCAGAACCGCTATGCCCTGCTTGCCGTCGTAGGCCTTGCGCACCTGGTAGCCGCGCCGCTCCAACAAGCCGCCGAGGAACTCGACGAAAAAGAAGTCGCTGTCGACGATCAACGCTTTTTTTACCATGGTATCTCCTGGGCCTATTCGACGCAGACCCTGCGGATTTCACGGATGGTCGTCACCCCGGCGATGATCTTGCGGATCCCGTCCTGCTTGAGCGTCACCATCCCATCCTTCATGGCCTGCCGGGCCAGGTCGAAGGAAGTGGCGTTCTTCTTGAGGAGGATCCTGACCTCGGTGGTGGCCTCCATGAGCTCATGGATCCCGATGCGGCCCTTGAAGCCGGAGCCGTTGCACCTTTCGCATCCGGCGGCGCGCCGGAACGCGAGGTCGGAGCGGGGAGGGAACCCGGCCGCGTCGAAGGCCTCCCGGCCGTAGTCCATGCGAATGTCCTCGAACTCCTCCTCGGTGGGGTGATATTCCTCGACGCAGCCGTCGCACAGCCGGCGGACCAGCCGCTGGGCCAGGACCCCCAGCAGGGCGTCGGAGACGTTGAGCGGGTTCATCCCCATGTCGAGCAGACGGGTCAGGGTTTCAGGCGCGTTGTTGGTGTGCAGGGTGGACAGGACCAGGTGACCCGTCAGGGCCGCCTCCAGCGCGATGGCCGCCGTTTCGCGATCCCGCATTTCACCGATCATGATGATATCCGGGTCAAGCCGCAGAAAACCCCGCATGACCCGGGCAAAATCGAGACCGATCTTCGGGTGCACCTGCACCTGCCGCAAACCCGGCTGGGTGATCTCCACCGGGTCCTCGGCCGTCCAGATCTTCACCCCGGACTTGTTGATGTCGGCCAGGGCGGCATGCAGGGTCGTGGTCTTGCCGGAGCCGGTCGGGCCCACGCACAGGATGATCCCGTAGGGGCGGACGATCAGCCTTTTGAGCAGCGTCAGGTTGCGCTCGCTCAACCCGATCTCCTCGAGCTTCAAAGTGCCGGAACGGGTCAGGATGCGCAGCACGGCATCCTCGAACTTGCCGGCCGTCGGCATGGTCGAGATACGCAGCTCGAACTCCTTGATCCCTTTGCGACGCACCCGGATCTTCCCGTCCTGGGGCAGGCGCTTCTCGGCGATGTCCAGCTCGGCCATGATTTTCAGCCGCGAGATGATGGCGGGCGCCATGGCGTTGGGGACCTGGATGTAGTCGTGGCAGACCCCGTCGGTGCGGAACCGGATGTGGGTCTTGCGGGTGGCCGGGGAAGGTTCGATGTGGATGTCGGAGGCGGCATTGCGAAAGGCGGTCACCAGGATCTGGTCCACGAACTTGACCACCTGGCTGGAGGACTCGTCCATCACCGAGATGTCGTCCCGGACCTCCTCCTCTTCCTCGAAGGTGACATCCGGGATGATTTCATCCAGGTCGGCGACCTCGCCCTCGACCGTGTTCTCGAGCCGCGGGTCGAAGAAATGCTGGATGTATTTCTCGACGTCCTCCTTGATCGCCACCGAAAAGCCGATCTTCTGATTGCCCATCAGGGCCCTGATGTGATCGGTCTTGCGCAGGTCCTTGGGGTCGTCGACCAGAATCTCGATGCCGGTCTTGTCCCACTTCAGCGGCACCCAGAGGTAGTAGAGCAGGAATGACTTCTTGAGGTTGTTGATCAGCTCGAAAGGCACCGTCGCTTCCGGGTCGAAGCGGCGGAAGGGGCACCCGAAGTAGAGCGACAGCGAGCGCCCCACTTCCTGCAGATCGACCTTGAACCGGTCCACCAGCACGTACTCAACGCTCTTGTTGATCTTCTTGGCGATGGCCAGTGCCTCCTGCAGCTGGGCGGTGGCGACGATCTTGGTGCGCAGCAGATAGTCGTAGCGCGAGGTGCAGGACAACTTGGCGGTCAGGGCCTTGAGGCGGTCGGCCAACTGCGGCTCGGAGGGGTCCAGCTCGGCGGCGCTTTTGTAAAGCTCGAAGGCCAGGTCGTGAAATTGCCTTTTTTCCAGTTGTTGCCCAAGCCAGAATTGGACCCGGCTTTTTTCCCTGCCTTCAGGGTTGATCCGGCCGAAGACCTGGTCGAGCCGTTCGATCACCTCCGGGGGTTCCCGGATCTCAAGCAGACAACTCAGAAAGTCGCAGAGGATCTTGGGGACCGAACAGTCGAATTTCGAAAAATCGCAGGAGCCCGGGTCGAACGCGAGCGCCTTTTCGTACTCGGCCACCGCCTCTTCCATCAGACCGAGCTCCTTCAGGGCCGCCGCGCCGTCGATCAGGCTCGGGAGGTCCTGCTGGGTGGAGATGGTCCGCTTGAACATGGAGATGGCCTCGGCCGAAGGCCCTTTTTTCTCGGCCTCCCGCCGGTCGTGAATCTCCTTGCGGAGCCGATCGATCTTTTCCGATACGGTCCGCCGGCGATCGGGGTCAAGGGCGGAGCCGTTCGAAACGAGTCGCGTGCAAATGTCCAAGGCTTCGTCGAGCAACCCCATGGAATAGCAGGTCTCCGCCTCCTTGAGCTTCAGCTCGAACTCCGGGAGACCGCAAGGCTGTGTCAGATCCATCGCGTACTTGTCCATTTCGCAGGCATAGAAACCCCCTCGGAAGCGACGGGCCGCGGGGGCGCATGCCGTCCGGTTGGAGAAATTCACTAATCCTATCGGCTGTTTGGGGAGGAACTTTAGCCGGCTGCCGCAAATGATGATGGATTCGACGACAGACGGGGCCGTGAGGCACCAATAAAATTTTTCAAAAAGGGCTGAATTTGGTATGATGGAACCAGGCGGTCTGCCGAAAGGATGAACAATCGCAGCCGCGGCTTGGGCGGACCTTGGGGCACTTCAAGCTGCCGGCGGCGGGGATCGAGGATCGAACACCATGCCCGTTTACGAATATGAGCACGTGGGAGCGCCCTGTCGTCTGGGGCGCCTTTTCGAGCAGCGCCAGCCGATCGCGGAGGCGGCCCTGGAGCAGTGTCCGCACTGCCGCGGTCCGGTCAAAAAGCTCATCTCCCGCACCAATATCAGCACCCCGCGGACGAACAGCGAACTGCGCGACCTCGGGTTCACCAAACTGGTGCGGCGCGACGACGGGGTCTACGAGAACGTCACCGCCCGCAGCGGCGACAGCCGCACCATGGTCCGCGGCCGGCCGGAGACCATCCCGAACGTCAAGAAAACCATCGCGGATTGAGCCCGGGCACCGCGCCCGGGTCCCCCCTGAGGGGTCTTCGCCGATCGACCGGCTGCGTCGCCGATCACTTCTTGATCTTGATGACCAGAAACCCGGCGTTTTTGCGCCAGATGAACAGGTTGACGTCTTCGCGCTTCCCGGCTTTTTTCAGCGCCTCGATATAGTCGCCCTGCGACTCGACGGGCAAACGATTGATTTCTTTTATAATATCACCAACCCGGACCCCCGCCGCATCCGCCGGGCTGCCGTTCTGGACGTCGATGACGATCACCCCCGAGCTCTCGCCGATGTTGAACCGCTGGGCGATCTCCGGGGTCAGTCCGGAAACGCGCAGACCGAGCGTGTCCTCGCGCTTCTCCGAGGGTTCGCTGCGGGCGGCGGTTTTCGTGTCGTCGCGCTTGCCGACCTTCACGCTGACCGTTTTCACCTGGCCGTCGCGCCACAGCTTGACCTTGATCGCTTGCCCGACGGGGATGTTCGGCGACCAGCGCGGTCAGCTGGCGGGTGGTCTCGACTGTGCGGCCGTTGACTTCGGTGATGATGTCCTTCGGCTTGATGCCGGCGGCATCGGCCGGGTCTCCCTTGAAGACGTCGGCGACGAAAACCCCTTTCTTGGCATCGACGCCGTAGTAGTCGGCCATTTCCTGGCTGACGTCCTGGATGGCCACCCCCAGCCAGCCGCGGGTCACCTCACCGCCGGACTTGAGCTGGGCGATGATCCCCTTGGCGAGGTTGACCGGGATGGCAAAGCCGATGCCCTGGCCGCTGGCGATAATGGCGGTGTTGATCCCGATGACCTCCCCCTTCATGTTGATCAACGGCCCCCCGCTGTTGCCGGGGTTGATGGAGGCATCGGTCTGAATGAAGTCGTCGTAGGGCCCGGAGCCGATGGCCCGCCCCTTGGCGCTCACGATGCCGGCGGTGACGGTGCGCTCGAGCCCGAAGGGGCTGCCGATCGCCACCACCCACTGCCCGACCTTCATCTGCGCGGAATCGCCCATTTTGACGAACGGCAAATCGTTGGCCGATTTGATCTTGAGCAACGCGATGTCCGTGCTCGGGTCCCGGCCGACCACCTGGGCCTCGAATTCCTTTTCGTCGTCGAGCTTGACCTTGATCTGATCGGCGTCCTCGATGACGTGGTTGTTGGTCACCACGAAGCCGTCCTTGTCGATGATGAAGCCGGACCCGAGGCTGGGCTGCCGGAACTCGCGCTGCTGCTCGTCGCCGAAAAACCGCTCGAAAAACTCGTTGAACGGGTGTTCCTTGCCGAACGGCTCGCGCTGGAAATGGCGGAACACCGGGCCGCCGCCTTTGAGCGTCTTCACCGTCCGGATGTTCACCACGGCCGGCCCCACGGCCTCGGCCAGCTGGCTGAAACTGGCGGGCACCAGCGGCGGTTCGATCGTCGTCGCCCGGGCCGCGGAAAGCGCGCCGGGGCCGTCCCCGGCGAACCCCCATCCCCAGATCAGGGCCGCCGCGGCCAACGCCGCGCCGGCCGACATGCGGTGCCAACGCCCGAATTTCCTGCTGTTCATACGCCTCTCCTCCACGCGTCCCGGGGTCGATTCCGGGAAATCCACCTTGACATAAACCCGTATTTTTTTTAATGACCTTTGCTCGGATCCGTCTTTACCCCGACAAGGAGCAGATGCCCATGATCAGAGTCGAGAACCTGACCAAATATTACCGCGACCTGTGCGCGGTGGACCACATCGGCTTCGAGGTCCGGAAGGGTGAAATCCTGGGACTTCTGGGGCCCAACGGGGCCGGCAAGACCACCACCCTGCGGATGCTGACGGGCTTTCTCAAACCGACCTCGGGCAGCATCCGGATAAAGGACTATAGCATCGATCAAGAAGTTCTGGAAATCAAAAAAATCATCGGCTACCTGCCGGAGTCCGCGCCGCTTTACCACGACATGCTGGTGTTCGACTACCTCAAGTTCGTGGCCGGGCTGCAGGGGATGGACAAGGCACGCCGTGACACCCGTCTGCGCGAGCTCGGGGGCCTGTGCGGCATCAACGAGGTGATGCACCAACCCATCGCCGAGCTGAGCAAGGGCTACAGACAGCGCGTCGGGCTGGCGCATGCCATGATGAACGACCCGGAGGTGCTGGTGCTCGACGAGCCCACTTCCGGGCTCGACCCCAATCAGATCGTCGAGATCCGGGAAATCATCCGCCGCATCGGCGCGCAGAAAACCGTCATCTTCTCCACCCACATCCTGAGCGAAGCCGAGGCGACCTGCGATCGGGTGGTCATCATCCACCGGGGCAAGATCGCCGCCGACAGCAGCACGGCCCGGCTCAAGGAGACCCTCGGCGGCCGCAACCGGATTCACCTGACGCTGGAGCAGGCCGACCCCTCCGCGGTCGAAAAGGCCTTCGCGGCCCTGCCCGGGGAAACCCGTCTGGAGCAGATCGAACCCACCGAGGGCCGCCTGCGCATCCAGCTCAGCTGCGACCCGGCCGCCGACCCGCGAGCCGAGATCTACCGCCGCATCAAGAACACCGACTGGGTGCTGCTCGATTTTCACCAGGAGGCCCAGACGCTCGAAGCCATTTTCAGGGAACTCACCAAGGAGAGCTGAGATGCACCAGGCATTGTCCATCTGCCGCAAGGAGCTCAACACCTATTTCGTGTCGCCGATCGCCTACATCGTGATCGCGGTCTTTCTGCTGGTCACGGGCTGGTTTTTCTTCTCGACCTTTTTCCTGTTCAACCAGGCCAGCCTGCGGAATTTTTTCAACCTGCTGCCGACCGTGTTCGCCTTCGTCGTGCCGGCGCTGACCATGCGGCTGTTCGCCGAAGAGCTGAACGTCGGCTCCTATGAGACCCTGCTGACCCTGCCGGTCGGTTTCGGCGACATCATCCTCGGCAAATTCGCGGCCGCGGTGATCTTTGTCGTCGCCATGCTCGTCCCGACCCTGGCCTACCCCGTGACGGTGGCCCTGCTCGGCGGGCTGGACTGGGGCCCGGTGATCGGGGGCTACCTCGGGGCCGTCCTGCTGGCGGCGGCCTTTGCGGCGGTCGGGCTGCTGACCTCGGCCCTGACGCGCAACCAGATCATCGCCTTCATCATCGGGATGGCGATCTGCTTCTGCCTGACCCTGATCGACCAGATGCTCTTCTTTCTGCCGCGCGCCCTTCTGGGGGTGCTCGCGTATCTGGCCGCCGACGTCCACTTCCAGAACATCGCCAAGGGCATCATCGACACCCGTGACCTGGTCTACTTTCTGAGCATTTGTTTCATCGGCCTGTACGCCACGCACCTCGTGCTGCGGGCCAAGCAATGATGGAATCCAACCAGTCATGCAAGGCGACGACTTTGTGACAAACCCGAGCCGAGGACGCGAGCGTCCCACCGTCGGCGGGAAAGCGCAAGGCCGAAATCGGGCTTGTTCCGAAGTCATCAGGCAATAGCGGTACCCAAGGAGCTCACCATGCCGGAAAAAAAACGATCCGCCGCCTATCTCAAGTTCGGCCTCTACCTGCTGGTCGTGGTCCTCGTCAATATGGCCGGCATCACCCTGTTCCTGCGCTTCGACCTGACCGCGGGCAAGATCTATTCGCTGTCCGCGGCAAGCAAGGAAGTCGTGTCGACCCTTTCGGAGCCGCTGACCATCAACGTCTTTTTCAGCCGCAACCTGCCGGCGCCCTACAACAGCATCGACCGCTATCTGCGCGATCTGCTGGAGGAGTACGCCGTTCACTCCAACCGGTTCTTCAACTACCGCTTCTATGACGTCAGCGCCGAGGAGGGCGACATCCCGGCCCAGGCCCAGGAGAACCAGAAACTCGCCAGCACCTACGGGATCCACCCGATCCAGATCCAGGCCGTCGAGAAGGACGAGGTCAAGTTCCAAAGGGTCTACATGGGCCTCGTCATGATCCACGGGGACCTGATCGAGCGCATCCCGACCATCGCCACCACCGACGGGCTGGAGTACCGCATCACGACCGCGGTTCAAAAGATGAACCACAAGATCAGCGCGCTGCTGCGGCTGACCGAAAAGATCCGGGTCAAGCTCTATCTGTCTTCCGCGCTGAACGCGGTGGCCCCTTACATGGGCCTCAAGCAGCTCTGCCCAGATCCCCTCCGCCGTCGCCCAGACGGTCACGTCGATCAACGCCAAGACCTACGGCAAACTGGACTACGAGTTCGTGAACCCGGCCCCCGACGCCAACCTGGAGGAGCTTTCAAAGGCCCACAACCTGCTGTCGCTCTCGTGGCCGGCCTCGGCCGACGGCAAGCTCGCGGCCGGAACGGGCGTCATCGGCCTGGTGGTGGAATACCGCGGGCGGAGCGTCGCCCTGCCGCTGATCGACGTGGTCCGGCTGCCGATCATCGGCACCCAGTACAAGCTGGTGGATGCCGACAGCCTGGCCAAGATGATCGAGGGCAGCGTGGAATCCCTGATCGATATCCATGACGGCCTGGGCACCCTGGCCAGCCATCGCAGCGCCCCGCTCGCCGGCGCCGACGCCGCCGCCCCCGGCCGGGAGGACCCGCAGGCCTACGGCAACCTGCGGGAGCTGATCTCACAGAGCTACTCCCTGAAGCCGGTCCAGTTGCCCGACGGCGAGGTCCCCGAGGGCATCGCCTGCCTGCTCATCGCCAACCCGCGCGAGGCGTTCAGCGACTATGAGCTGTACCTGATCGACCAGTTCCTGATGCAGGGCAAGAGCCTGGCCCTGTTCCTGGACCCCTTCGAGGAAGGCCAGATGCAAGGGCAGCCCCCCGTCTACCGGCCGATCGAAACGGGCATCGAGCCCCTGCTGGAACACTACGGGGTGCGCGTTCTCAGATCGCTATGTGCTCGACGAACACTGCTACCGCCAGCAGATGCCGGCCCAGTTCGGCGGCGGCGACCGGCCGCTTTACTTCGCGCCGCTGATCCAGAAGGAGTTCATCAACACGGAGGTCAAGTTCCTCGAAAACATCAAGGGCATGGTGGCGCTGAAGGCCGCCCCGGTCGAGATCCTGCAGGATCGCATCCAGGCCAACGGGCTCAAGGCCCGGCGGCTGCTCGCCTCATCGGAGAAATCCTGGGAATTGAAGGGCCGCATCAATCTCGACCCGATGTTCCTGCGGCCGCCGGCGAAAACCGAGGAGATGCGCAGCCGGCCGTTGGCCTGGCTGATCGAGGGCGAATTCCCGAGTTTCTTCGCGGGCAAGCCCCTGCCGGTGAGGGAAATCAAACCGCCGGACGGAGGGGAGCAAAAAGACCCGGCACCGGGCGCCGCCCCCGGCATCGACCTCGGCAAGGTCCAACGCCGCGACCCTTTCATCGCCAAAGGCAAGCCCGGCCGGATCTTCGTCATGGGCTCAGCCGAGATGCTCAAGGACATCGTCATCGACGAAAACGGCCGGGGCGCCAATGCCGTGTTCACCCTCAACGTAATCGACTATCTCAACCATCGCGAAGATACCGCCGTGATGCGTGCCAAGGAGCAGCGCTTCAACCCGCTCACCGAGACTACGGCCGGCGTCAAGACGTTCATCAAGACCTTCAACATCGCCGGCCTGCCGCTGCTGGTCGCCCTGTTCGGGGTTGGGGTGTGGCTGCACCGGGCCTCACGGAAAAAACGCATTCAGTCGATGTTCAAGCCCTCTTGAACCATCGGCGAAAGGACGATTGCGGTGAAGATAAAAAAAGAGTTCGTCATCCTCGGCCTGGTTATCGTCGCCCTGGCCGCGTACCTGATCCAACGCAGCGGCGACCGCACCCGCTACACGCTGCCGAGCGTCCCGGCGCTCGCCGCGGCGGATGTGTCGCGGATCCAGGTCACCCGCGCCGACCAGAGCGTGATCCTCGTCCGCTCAGGCGACCGCTGGCGGATCGACCCCCAGGGTTTTCCGGCGGACCCGGCCAAGCTCAGGGAGATCCTCGAGGCGCTCACCGGGTTCGGACTGACCGCCCTGGTGTCCGAGTCCAAGAACTACACCCTCTATGAACTCGACGACGCGCACAAGATCAACGTCAAGGCCTGGCAAGGGGAGCAGCTCAAACGGGATTTCGACATCGGCAAAACCGCGCCCTCTTTCCGGCACACCTTCGTGAGGCTGGCCGGCGACGAGCGCGTGTACCACGGTCGCGACAACATCCGCTTCCGTTTCGAGGGCGGTGCCGAGGACTTCAGGGACAAGAGCGTGTTGGCGTTCGATCGCGCGGAGATCACGGAGATCCGCATCACCCAAGGCGATGCGACGCTCACGCTCTCCCGCTCACCGGCGGAGAGCAAAGAAGCGGCGGGCGGGTCGGCGCCGGCGGCGGAACACCGGGAAGTCTGGAAGGGCGCCGACGGACGGGCGGCGGACGGTTCCGCGGTCGCGGCACTCCTCACCGCACTTTCCGATCTGAAGTGCGACGCCTTTGTCGCCGATCGCGAAAAGTCGAGCTTCGCCAAGCCCGTTTATGCGATCGTGCTCAAGGGGGCCAAGGAGCACTCCCTGTCCGTGTTCGAGCCGACCGCCCCGGAGTCGAAAGAACGCCCGGCGGTCTCATCGGGCAGCGACTGGCCCTTTCTGCTTTCGGAGAATCTCGCCGCGAGCATCATGCGGGACCCGCAGGAGCTGTTCAAGAACGCGGAAGAACCGAAGGCACCGAAGCCCGCCCCCTAAAGCCCTCGGCCGCTTGCGGCGGCGGGGGCGCGTGGGGGGCTTCCGATTCGGGTTTAGGAAGAAGCGATTCATGGCGCGCAGCGCCACTTTATCATCAAGTAAGTCTTGTTTTTGATAGGGAGCGGCTTCCAGCCGCGATCATTTCGCGGCAAGATGCCGCTCCCACCAAAAAAGATTAACTTACTTGGAAGTCATCAAAAAAGAGACCGCGGACGCCGGCGGCCAGGGTCAGCCCCCCAGGTAGGCTTTCTTGACCTCCGAGTTTTCCAGCAGCTCACGGGAGGGTCCGGCCAGCACCAGCCGGCCGGTCTCGATCACGTAACCGCGCTGGGCGAATTTCAGGGCCAGCCGCGCATTCTGCTCGACCAGCAGGATGGTGGTGCCCTCGCGGTTGATTTCCTCAAGGGCCTGGAACATGCTCATCATCATCAAGGGCGCGAGTCCCATGGACGGCTCGTCGAGCAGCATCATCTTGCGCCCGCTCATGTAGGCCCGGGCCACCGCCAGCATCTGCTGCTCGCCCCCGCTCATGGTGCCGGCCTTCTGGCCCTTGCGTTCCTCGAGGCGTGGAAAGAGCGCCAGCATCCGCTTGAGATCGGCGGCGATGCGCTCCTTGTCCCGGCGCGCGAAGGTCGCCAGCCGCAAGTTCTCCATGACGGTCAGGTTTTCGAACAGCCGCCGGCCCTCGGGCACGTGGGACACCCCAAGCTCACTGACCACCCGGTCGGCCGGATAGCTCAGCAGGTCCTTGCCCTGGAACGTCATGCGCGTGCCCGTCTCGGCGGCGATCATGCGTGAGATGGCGCGCAGGGTCGTACTCTTGCCGGCCCCGTTGGCCCCGATGATGCAGACGATCTCGCCCTCGCCGATGTCGAAGGAGAGCCCGTGCAGGGCCTTGATGTTGTCGTAGGACACTTTCAGGTTTTCCACCGATAGCAACGTCACGCCACCGCCTCCTTGCCCAGATAGGCTTCGATCACCGCCGGGTTGTTCTGGATCTCCTCCGGGGACCCCTCGGCGATGACCTCGCCGAAAACAAGGGTCTGGATGCGCTCGCACAGCTCCATCACCACCTTCAACCGATGCTCGATCAGAAATATGCCCACGCCGGTCTCATCGCGCATGCGACGAATGATGTCCATCATCTGCGACAGCTCCTCCGGGTTCATGCCGGCTGTGGGCTCGTCCAGGAACAGAATCTTGGGCTCCGTGGCGAGCGCGCGCGCCATCTCGACGCGGCGCTGAGCGCCGTAGGGCAGGTTCGTCACGACCTGACCGGCCAGCCCTTCGATCCCCATCATCGTCAGGAACCGCAGGGCCGCCGCGGTGTGCTCGGCCTCCTCGCGGTGCCGCCGCCGGGTTCCAAAAAAAGCGCCGGAAAGTCCGTAGGCCAGCTTCGAATAGCGCGCCAGCTTGACGTGGTCGAGCACGGTCATGTGCCGCCAGAGCAGCATGTTCTGGAAGGTCCGCCCCAGGCCGCGCGAGGCGACTTCGTGGGGCGCGAGGCCGAGCAGGCTCTTGCCCTCCAGGGTGATAGTGCCTTCGGTGGGGCGAAAGATGCCGGTGATCAGATTGAAAATCGTGGTCTTGCCCGCCCCGTTCGGCCCGATCAGGCCGCACACCCTCCCGGCCGGGATCTTGAGATTGAAGTCGTGAACGGCACGGAGGCCGCCGAAAAAGTGGGTCATGTGTTCGACATGCAGTAGCGTCATTGTGAACCCTCGTCTGTGCACGCTGAAAGCGCAAAGCGCGAAGCTGAAAGCACGGTCAACCGATGCAATCGGCGGCGGTTGCCTCGGCGTTCTGAAATCGTTGCCGCAATCCGCATGGATTCCCTTACGGCTTCGAGCTTCGAGCGCTACCTGCCTTTTGGTTGAATCAGCTTGAGCGGGTCGAAGTCCCGGAAGGCGATCAGGCCCGTGGGCCGGAAGATCATCACCAGTATGAGCAGCAGCGGGATGAAGA
Source organism: uncultured delta proteobacterium (assembly GCA_963716785.1). Taxonomy (GTDB): domain Bacteria; phylum Desulfobacterota; class Desulfobacteria; order Desulfobacterales; family SpSt-501; genus SpSt-501. Next base: position 30,822 of record CAVQUW010000052.1, read on the forward strand.
TCCACTTCCAGATCTCGAGCGGCCGCAGCATTTCGCTCAGCAGATTGATGCTGACCGCCCCCACGACGGACCCGTATATGGAGTTCAGGCCCCCGAAGTACACCATGGCCAGCACCTCGGCCAACTGCTGAAGGCCGAAGGTGCTGGGGTTCACATAGCGCAGCACGTGGGCGAAGAGGGCGCCGGCCACTCCGGCCCAGAAGGCCGAGAACAGAAAAGCGGTCATCTTCGTGCGCTGGGTGTTGATCGTCATGGCATCCGCGGCCATCTCGTTGTCGCGCACCGCGTTCAACGCCAGGCCGTAGGTGGAGCGCACAAAGTTGTTGATGACCGCGACACAGACCACCGTGCAGACGAAGACCATCGGCAGGTTGGACCAGTCCGGCTGCCCGCTCATCCCACGCGGACCGCCGACGATTTCGAGATTCTCGATCAGGCTCTTCACGATGAACGTGAAGGCCAGCGATATGATGGCGAGGTAGTCGCCGCGGGTGCGAAACGAGGGGATCGCCACCACGAGCGCCCCCACCGCGGCGGTGCACCCGCCTACGAAAAGAGCCAGCGGGTAGAGGTAGGGGCCCATGGCGGGCGGCAGCAGCGCTTTGCCGAACATGCTGCTGTTCGTGAACAGAGCGATCGTAAACACCGAGCCCGCATACGCCCCCAGCGCCATGAAGCCCGGATGGGAGCAGGAGAACTCCCCCATGTACCCGTTGATGACGTTCAAGCTCAGTGTGAGCATCACGGCGATGAGGGTGATCTTGACGACGATCACGCGGTAGTCGTTGATGTCGGACCAGATGTGCAGCACCGCGTAGAGCAGCGCCAGGTGCAGCACAATGGAGGCGGCGGGGGAGCGCTGCGCCAAAAAACCCGCCAACCGGTTGGCGGGGCGCTGGAACAGCCGCCCCACCAGAAGCGTCGGGGCGAGGTAGATCAACAGGATGAACAGGACGGTGCCGAAAATGAGCTCGGGCTTTTTCAGGGCGTTTTCGAATCCGAAAAGCACCGGGATCTTGGGGAGGTCCACCAGATACGCCAGATCCAGGCCCACGAACTGCTCGGCCAAAACCGCCGTCAGCCCCCCCACCAGCCAGCCGAGCAGAGGGACCTGTTCAAAAAAGCGCCTCAACCGGCTGAACCGGGACGGGATGCTCTGAATGTCTTTGGGTGTGCTCATGAAGGCTCGTTTCCGATTTTCCTTAAGCGGCGTGCGCGCATGGAAGTTAGAGTCTCAAACGGACGGAGTACGGTTCTCCGAAAAGACCGTAGGGCCGAAAGACCAGGATCAGCAAAATGATCGAATAAGCGATGAAGTCCCGCAATGTCGAAGGAAACACCATGGCGACAAAGATCTCGATGAACCCCAGGATAAACCCGGCCAGGGTGGCGCCCAGAATGGAGCCGCGGCCGCCTAGAATGGCTGCCACGAAGGCCTTCCAGCCGAACACGATTCCCATGTAAGGGTCCAGCACGGGGTAGGCCACACCGAAGAGGATCCCGGCCGCCGCGGCAAGACCCGACCCCAGCGCGAACGTCAAGGCGGCGATCTTGTTGATGGGAACCCCCATCAGGGGGACAACGACATAATCGAAGGCCGTGGCGCGCATGGCCATGCCCCACTTGGTGCGGCGGATGAACTGGTGCAGCGCGAAGGCGAGGGAGAGCGAGACCACGACGATCATGATCTTCTGATTGGTGACGAAGACCCCCCCGAGATCGTAGGTGACGGGCGAGATCAGGGCCGGGAACTTGACGCGCTGCGGGCCCAGCAGGATCAGGTTGCCGGTTTCCAGGATGATGCCGATCATGAGCCCGGTGATGGCGGCCGAAGCCCGCGGCGCGTCGCGCAGGGGGCGATACCCCACCCGCTCGATGAACATGCCGAGGAACGAGGTGAGCACCATGGAAATCAGAATGGTGAGCACCAGGATCAGCCAACCGGGAAGCATGAGCGCACCGGCGGCGCTCAGGGCGATGAGGCCGGTGGCGACACCGAAACCGATGTAGGCCCCGGTCATGAAGATGTCCCCATGCGCGAAGTTGAACAGCATGAGGATGCTGTAGACCATGGAGTAGCCGATCGCAATCAGGGCGTAGAAGCTGCCCCACTGGAGGGCGTTGATCAGGTTCTGGAGAAAGACATTCATGCCGAGTTCCTGTTTCGGGGAAAGCCGGTTAGGGTGTTTTCTGCTGTCCGATACGCAGTAAAACCCCCTCGCTCCCTTTGCCGAAGGGGGGTCGGGGGGGGTGCCGCGAGGCCTGTTTCCGTTGCCGGCCTCTCACCGGCAACGGAAACAGGAGGCGCTCTGAACTCTCAGCGCCGCCGCGGCGGCCACTGCCTGCCGCAGCGGTCGCCGTTTGTTACGGGCAAGCGGTCTTGTAGAACTCGAATTCACCCTTGTCGTTGATTTTGACGATGTTGGCGCACTTGGTGGGGTCGCCGCTGCCGGCCGGGAAGCTGATCGCGCCCGTGATGCCCGGGAAGTTCTTGATCCCGGCGATGCCTTGGCGCACGGCTTCGCGGTCCTTCTTGACGTCACCGGTGATCTTGCCGGCGTTCTTGATGCCCTGGCCGATGAGGCCGATCGCATCCCAGGTGAGGGCGGCCACGTCGTCGGGGATGTTGCCGTACTTGGCCTTGTAGCGGTCGATGAACTCCTTGGTGGCGCCCTTGGCGCCGGCCGCGGCGTAGTGCGAGACGAAGAAGGAACCCAGGCAGTCCTTGCCGCAGAGTTTGACCAGCTCGTCCGAGGACCAGCTGTCGCTGCCGAGGATCGGCTTTTTCCAGCCCAACTGCTTGGCCTGCTGCACGATCAGCGGCACTTCGTTGTAATACTGCGGGGTGAACAGGAACTCCGCGCCGGAGTTGTTGATCTTGGTCAACTGGGAGCTGAAGTCGGTGTCCTTGGTGGTGAAGCTCTCATAGGCCACGACCGAGCCGGCCCCGTGTTTCTGCTCCCAGGCTTTCTTGAAGAACTCGGCCAGCCCCTTGGGGTAGTCGCTCGCCACGTCGTAGAGCACCGCGGCCTTGGTGAACTTGTACTCGCTGGTGGCGAAAATCGCCAGGGCCGGTCCCTGGAAGTCGTCCAGGAAGCAGGCGCGGAACACGTAGGGCCGATCCTTGGTGGTGTTGGGGTTGGTCGACCAACCGGTGATCATGGGGGTCTTGTAGTTGTTGCAGATCTCCCCGGCCGGCACGGCCTGCTTGGAGGCCTGGGGCCCGACGATGGCGATCACCTCGTCGACGGTGATCAGCTTGGTGGCCGCCTTGGCCGCGGACTCCGCCTTGGCCTCGTTGTCCTCGACGGCGAGCTCAAGTTTGTATTTCTTGCCGCCGACCTCGATCCCACCGGCCTTGTTGACATCCTCCACGTACATCTGGGCCGCGAACTTCGTGGCCTCCCCCACCTTGGGGATATCGCCCGTGATTTCGGCGTTGATGCCGATTTTGATGACCGACGGGCCCTTGGCGACCGCCGACATCACCAAGGCCATGCTGGCCAGCAACACTGCGGAAAAGACGACCATCTTCTTCATGCCTTCCTCCTTTGTTGTGATGGATGAACTGCCGCTGAAACCTTCTTGAAGAGAACGCCCGTTCCTTAGCACAGCCAAATCCGCATTGCAACTTGCCGCGGCACCGATTCCGGCCCTGAGCCGATCAGGCGCTCATTTTTCCGGATTTCACTTTCTTATTTTAGTTTTTTGACGATTTCGTAAAAAAAGTAAATCCACATTGACAAAAACTTCAAATTTTCATAGTGTTTGACGCATCGCATCTCCCCCACGTTGCCATGCGCACGCCCGGAGTCGCCATGGAGACCGACGCCACCAATATTTCCATCATCCAGCACCTTCGCGACGGCAGGCGGTCGTACAAATACATCGCCGAGAGACTCAAACTTTCGGAAAACACCGTGCGCTCGCGGGTGCAGCGCATGCTGGAGGAGGGCATCCTCGAGATCGCCGGGCTGGTCAACCCCGACGCCCTGGAGGGCCACCGCACGATTCTGATCGGTGTCAAACTGAAGACCCCTAACCTGGTCGCCAAGGGGGATGAATTCAGCCGGCTGAAAGGGGTTGTTTCCGTCAGCGTCGTGACCGGCCGCTTCGACCTGTTCCTGATGGTCCTGCTGAAGCCGGGTTTCGACCTGCTGGAATTCTTCACCGCCGAGGTGTCTAAAATCGCCGACGTGCTGTCGACGGAGACATTCGTCATCTATAAAAGCTTCAACCTGAAGATCCCTTACGTGCTGTGAGCCGGCCCATCGGCCGACCGGCTTACGGGCGTCACCCTACTCAATTCGGAAGGAGAGAGACATGAAAGAGCTTTCAGCGCTGAAAATCCCGGAGAATCTGCGCTACGCCCAAAGCCACGAGTGGATCGCCGCGGAGGGCGCCCCGTTGCGGATCGGCATCACGGACTATGCCCAGGACCAGCTCGGGGACATCGTGTTCGTGGAGCTGCCCGAGCCGGGCAAATCCTTTGCGAAGGGGGCCTCCTTCGGCAGCGTCGAATCGGTCAAGGCGGTCTCTGAAATCTACATGCCGGTGGCGGGCAAGGTCGTGGAGGTCAACACCGCGCTGGAGGACTCCCCCGAGCTCGTCAACAGCAGCCCGTACGAAGAGGGATGGATGATCGCCATCGCGCCGGCCGCGCCGGAAGAGCTCGATGCTCTTCTTGACAGCCGGTCCTACCAGGACAAGCTGAAAGGATAACCGCCATGCGCTACCTGCCCCACACCCCCGAGGACATCCAGGAGATGCTCGCCGCGGTCGGCGCACGGGGCATCGACGAGCTCTTTGCCGTCATCCCGCCTGAGTGCCGCCGCAGCCAGGCAATGGTTCTGCCCGAGCCGCTGAGCGAGTGGGAGCTGAACGCCCACATCGACGCCCTGGCCGGCGGGACGGCCGTGGCCCCGGACTACAAGGTGTACATCGGCGCCGGCAGCTACGACCACCTGATCCCGGCCACGGTGGGCTTTCTCACCTCGCGCGCGGAGTTCGTCACCTCCTACACGCCGTATCAGCCCGAGATGAGCCAGGGCACGCTCCAGGCCATCTTCGAGTACCAGACGCTGGCGGCGCGCCTGCTCGGCATGGAAGTGGCCAACGCCTCCATGTACGACGGCGCCTCGGCCCTGGCCGAGGCGCTGCTCATGGCGGTGCGGGTCACCGAAACGCTCCAAGGTCGCCGTGTCGCGCGCCGTGCACCCGCTCTACCGCCGCGTGGTGCGGACCTACCTCGACCCGACCGGCATCGAGATCCGCGAAATCCCCTACGGGCCCTCCGGCACCACCGCCGCCGATGCGCTCGGGGACGTCGCGGAGCTGGCCGCCGTGGCGGTCCAGTCGCCCGAACTTCTTCGGCGGCGTCGAGGACCTGGAACGGTTCGCCGCACTGGCCCACGCGGCCGGGGCGCTCTGTGTGGCGTCCTTCAGCGAACCGCTGGCCTTCGCGCTCTACAAGAGCCCGGGCAGCCAGGGCGCCGACATCGCCTGCGGCGAAGGCCAGAGCCTGGGGATCCCGCGCTCCTTCGGCGGGCCGGGTCTCGGCATGTTCGCCGCCCGCATGAAACATGTCCGCAGCATGCCGGGCCGCCTGGTGGGGGAGACCGTGGATGTCGAGGGTCGGCGGGGCTACGTGCTGACCCTCTCCACCCGCGAGCAGCACATCCGCCGGGAGAAGGCGACCTCCAACATCTGCACCAACAACAGCCTCTGCGCCCTGACCACGGCCGTCTACATGGCCTGCCTCGGCGGGACCGGCATGCGCGAGCTCGCGCGGCTCAATTTCGACAAGGCCGAGTACCTCAAATCGCAGCTGCGCGCCGGCGGGGCCGCCCTGCCCTTCGGCGCGGCCACCTTCAACGAGTTCGTGGCCGCCTTCCCCGGGGGTGGCGACACCGTCTACCGCCGGCTTCTGGCAAAAAAGATCGTGGCCGGCCTGCCGCTCGAGCCCTATTACCCGGAGCTGGCCGACCACTACCTGATCTGTGTCACCGAGACCGCGTCCAAGGAAGACCTCGACCGGCTCGCAAGGGAGGTGCTGTCATGAAGGAAGAGCTGGGAACCACCGGCCTGGTGCTCAACGAGCCTCTGTTGTGGGAGAAGGGGCGCAAGGGCCGCTGCGGCTTTTCACTGCCCCGCCGGGATGTGGAATCTGCCGCCGTCCCCGCCGGGCTCGCCGGCGAAGGCCCGGATTTCCCCGACCTGAGCGAAGTGGACGTCGTGCGGCACTACACCCGCCTCTCCACCTGGAACTTCTCGGTCGACACCGGGATGTACCCGCTCGGCTCCTGCACGATGAAGTACAACCCCAAGACCAACGAGCGCCAGGCGGCCCACCCCGGCTTCAGCGGCGCCCACCCCCTGCTGCCGACCGAGCTGTGCCAGGGGCCGCTTGAGCTGATGGCCGCTCTGGAGTGCCTGCTGGCGGAAATCACGGGCCTGCCGGCCGTCAGCCTCCAGCCCGCGGCCGGCGCCCACGGCGAACTGGCGGGGATGCTGATCTTTCACGCCCACCACCGCCGGCAGGGCAAACCGCGCTCCAAAATCATCGTCCCCGACACGGCCCACGGCACCAACCCCGCCAGCGCCGCGCTGTGCGGCTACCGCTCGGTGCCGATCGCCTCCAGCGCGCATGGGGTGCTCACCGCGGAAGCGGTGGCCGCGCTGATGGACGAGGACACCGCGGGCATCATGCTGACCAACCCCAACACCCTGGGGCTCTTCGAGGAGAACATCAAACCGATCGCCGACATCGTGCACGCCAAGGGCGGTCTGGTCTACTGCGACGGCGCCAACATGAACGCCGTGCTCGGCATGGTCGACATGGGCCGGATGGGGGTCGACGTGCTCCACCTCAACCTGCACAAGACCTTCTCGACACCTCACGGCGGCGGCGGGCCGGGGGCGGGCCCGGTGTGCGTCGCCGCGCACCTGGAGCCGTTCCTGCCCGTTCCGCGCGTGCGCTTCGCGGAGGGCCGCTACGTGCTGGACGAAGACCGCCCGCTGTCCATCGGCAAGCTGCAGGCCTTCTGGGGCAACACGGCCAACCTGGTGCGGGCCTACAGCTACATCCTGACCATGGGGGCCGAAGACCTCAGGCGGGTGAGCGAGCTGGCGGTCCTCAACGCCAACTACATCAGGCAGAAGCTCAAGGGGACCTATCACCTGCCCTACGACCGGCTCTGCATGCACGAGTGCGTCTTCTCCGACAAGCTCCAGCAGGCCTACAAGGTGACCACGCTCGACATCGCCAAGCGCCTGATGGACTACGGTTTCCACCCGCCCACGATTTACTTTCCCCTGGTGGTGCCCGGGGCCATCATGATCGAGCCCACCGAGACCGAGTCCAAGGAGACCATAGACCAGTTCATCGAGTCGATGCAGGCCATCGCCGCCGAGGCCCGGGAGAACCCCGAGGCGCTGCACCGGGCGCCCACCCGCTGCAAACGCCGGCGTCTGGATGAGACCGCGGCCGCGCGCAAACCATGCCTGCGGGGATAGACCGCCGGAGCAACGCGGCGCAGCGACGCATATAGCATTGTGCCTGAACCGGAACCCAACACCTGGCTGACCGTCGACCTGGGCCGGGTCCCTTATGCCGAGGCCTGGGACCTGCAGCTCAGGCTCGTGGCGGCACGCGCCGCCGGCAGGCTCACCCACGACACGGTCCTGTTTCTCGAGCACCCGGCCGTCTTCACCCTGGGAAAGCGCGGCGGCCGTGAGAACCTGCTGGTGTCCGAGGAGATGCTGGGGCGCTCGGGGATCGACATCGTGCAGGTCGAGCGCGGCGGGGTCATCACCTACCACGGCCCGGGTCAGCAGGTGGTCTACCCGATCGTCCACCTGGAGAAGGCCGGCATCGGGGTCGTCGACATGGTCACGCGGCTGGAGGCGGTCATGATTCGCACCTGCGGCGTCTGGGGGATCGAGGCCGAACGCAACCCGCGCAACCGCGGGGTCTGGGTCGGGTCGAAGAAAATCGGCAGCATCGGTCTGGCCGTGCGCCGCGGGGTCTGCTTCCACGGCATGGCGCTCAACGTCGCCATGGACCTTACCCACTTCTGCTGGATCGAGCCTTGCGGGCTGGCGGGGGTCGGCATGACCTCGATGCACCTGGAAACCGAAAAGGAGATCAGCCTGGCGGGGGTCCGGCCGGCCCTGGCCGATTCCATGCAGGCCGTTTTCGGAATCCGGTTGACACCGGCCCCGCCGGAGTCCATATTCTCCCGCATATGAACCACCCGATCAAACCAGACGCACGCCCCCGCAAGCCGGAGTGGCTCAAGCGACGACTCCCGACCGACAAGGCCTTCGGCGAGGTGCGCGAGCTGATTGAAAAAGGCCGGCTGCACACGGTCTGCCAGGAAGCCAAGTGCCCGAACATCTGGGAGTGTTTTTCGCAGCAGACCGCGACCTTCCTGATCATGGGCGGGCGCTGCACCCGCAACTGCGGCTTCTGTTCGGTGGGGACCGGGGACCCCGAGCCCCTGGACCCGCAGGAGCCCCGGCGCGTCGCCGCGGCGGCGGCCCAGATGGGGCTGAGATACGTGGTGGTCACCTCCGTCACCCGCGACGACCTGCCGGACGGCGGTGCGGCTCATTTCGCCGCGACCATCCGGGAGATCCGCGCCCGGATCCCGGGGGCGGGGATCGAGGTCCTGATCCCCGATCTCCAGGGCGACCCCGCGGCGCTCGCAACGCGTGCTCGCCGCCCGGCCGGATGTGCTCAACCACAACATCGAAACCGTGCCGCGGCTCTACCCCCGCGTCCGCCCCCAGGCGGACTACCGCCGGTCGCTCGAGCTGCTGCGGCGCGCCCGGCAATCCGATGCGGCCCTGGCGACGAAATCCGGACTGATGCTGGGCCTGGGGGAGCAGGCCGCGGAAGTGCGGCAGACCCTGCGGGACATGCGGCGGGTCGACTGCCGCATCCTGACCCTGGGCCAGTACCTGCAGCCCTCGCCGCGGCACCTTCCGGTGGCGGCGTACGTCACCCCCGAGGAATTCGAAAACTGGCGGCGGGAGGCCCTGGACCTGGGATTTGACGAGGTGGCCAGCGGCCCCTTCGTGCGCAGCTCGTATCACGCCAAGGAGACGTTCAAGGCCCTTCACTCCGAGCGGAAGTGAGCGGGGGGCTTCAAGTCACCGAGGGGCGCACTTACCGCAAGACGAATTGACCGATAATGGGTTTCCGTTACGAGCCGAATCCGATGCAGACTCCACTGATCTGGGCTGAAGTCGATCTCGCCGCCGTGGCGCACAACGTTCGCGAGCTGCGCCGTGTCACGGACCCCGCCGCGCGCCTGATGGCCGTGGTCAAAGCCGACGGGTACGGGCATGGTGCGGTCGAGGTGGCGCGGACCGCCCTGCAATGCGGCGCCGACTGGCTGGGGGTGGCCCGCATCGCAGAGGGCATCCAACTGCGGCTGGCCGGTGTCCGGGCCCCCATCCTGGTGTTCGGCTACACCACGCCGGCGAATGCGGGACTGCTGATCGACCACGACCTGAGGCAATCCGTCGCCTCTTCCGCCGCAGCGGCCGCCTATAGCGCCGCCGCGGCCGGCCGGGGCCGCCGGATCAAGGTCCACCTGAAGGTCGACACGGGCATGGGCCGGATCGGGTTTTTGCCCGCGGCCCTGGCCGGCAACCCCGACGCGGATGCGGCGGACGATGATCTCATGCGCGAAGCGGCCCGCATCGCGAAGCTCCCGGGCATCGAGGCCGAGGGGGTGTTCACCCATTTTGCCGCCTCCGACAGCGCCGACAAAACCCACGCGCGCCGCCAACTCGCGCTTTTCCGGGAGACCCTCGACCGGCTCTCCGCCCAGGGACACCGGTTCCCCGTGCGCCACGCGGCCAACAGCGCCGCCGTGATCGAAATCCCGGAGTCACACCTGGACCTCGTCCGCCCCGGCATCGCCCTTTACGGCCTCGCGCCCTCCGCGGAGGTCGACCTGACCCGGATCGACCTCAGACCGGCCCTGACCCTCAAAACCCGCATCATCCACCTCAAGACGGTGCCGGCCGGTTTTTCGGTCAGCTACGGCATGACCTACCGCACCCCGACGGCCACCGTGATCGCCACGGTCCCCACGGGGTACGCCGACGGGTATCGGCGCGCGCTCTCCTCACGCGGCGAAATGATCGTCCGCGGTGTCCGCGCGCCCATCGTCGGCCGGGTCTGCATGGACCTCACCATGCTCGACGTCGGCCGGGTCCCCGATGTCCGGGTCGAAGACGAAGTCGTCGTCATCGGCCGGCAGGGCCGGGAGTCCATCTCCGCCGACGATGTCGCCCGCGCCGTGGGCACCATCAATTACGAAGTCGTCACCGCCCTCACCGCCCGGGTCGCCCGAGTCCACCTCAACGCGGGAGCGCCCGACTCCGATTGTGAAACCGGCAGCCCAACCGGCAAAGGTCGTCATGCCGGACTTGATCCGGCATCCACACTCGACCTGGACTCCTCCCGCACTTGATTCGGGATCCGCCGGAGTGACGAATATGGGCCTAATCAATTGCCGTAGTAATAACTGCTCGTGACCCGCCGAATACCGGCCGCCCCGGCGCATCGGCAATCGCACCACCGGGCCTCCGTACCAAACTCAAAATAGATTTGACCTCAGATGTCACCTTGTGTATGCTGATTAATTCAGCTTACGGGGTTGCCGTACCGGCCGCCCGTCACACCGCAAGACATAAGAGGCGCCCGATCATGCGTGAAATCGTTCTGATCAACGTCACCGGCAAAGACAAACCCGGACTGACTTCGAAACTCACCCAGACCCTGGCCGAGTTCGACATCGCCATCCTGGACATGGGCCAGGCCGTGATCCACGACTACCTCTCCCTCGGGATCCTGATCGAAATCCCGCCGCAGCACAAGTCGGCCTCGATCCTGAAGGATTTGCTGTTCACTGCCCACAAACTGGGCATCGCGGTCCAGTTCACGCCGATCGACGAGGAACGCTACGAGGAGTGGGTCGCGCAGCAGGCCCACAAGCGCCGCATCATCACCATGCTCGGCCGAAAAATCACCGCTTCCCAGATCTCCAAGGTCACCTCGGCCGTCGCCGCGCACGGTCTGAACATCGACGTCATCATCCGGCTCTCGGCACGCGTCTCTCTCAGCCGGCCCGAGCCGGACCCCAAGGCCTGCATCCAGTTCAAAGTGTCCGGCAACCTCAACGACACCCAGAGCCTGCGGGGGCAACTGATGCGGATCGCCGAGGAAACCGGCATCGACGTCGCCTTTCACTTCGACACGATCTTCAGCCAGAATCGACGGCTGGTGGTCTTCGACATGGACTCGACCCTGGTGCAGGGGGAAGTCATCGACATGCTGGCCCATGAAGCGGGTGTGGGCGAGGAGGTCTCCCGCATCACGGAGGCCGCCATGCGCGGCGAGATGGACTTCAAGGCCAGCCTCACCCGGCGCGTGTCGCTGCTCAAGGGGCTGCCGGAAGGCGTCCTGACCGCGGTGGCCATGAACCTGACCCTCACCGACGGCGCCGACCGGGTGGTCGGCCTGCTCAAGAGCCTGGGGTACAAGATCGGCATCATCTCGGGCGGGTTCGATTTCTTCGGCAAGTACATCCAGGGCCGCCTGGGTCTCGACTTCGTGTTTGCCAACCAGTTGGAGATCGTCGGCGGCTTTCTGACGGGCAACCTCAAGGGAGACATCATCGACGGGCCGCGCAAGGCGGAGATCCTCAAGACCCTCGCCATGGTGGAAAACCTCAACCTGGAGCAGACCATCGCCGTCGGAGACGGCGCCAACGACCTGCCGATGCTGAGTGTGGCCGGGCTCGGTGTGGCCTACCACGCCAAGCCCATCGTGAAGGCCGGCGCCGACGAGTCCATCTCCAGTGTCGGTCTCGACGGGCTGCTCTACCTCATGGGGATCAGCGAGCGCAAAATAAGACAAGTATAGCGAGCCATCCCCGCCCTGGACAGGCGACCCGGGCACATGGCGCAGCAACGGCTCGAGGATTCAAGGGGTCCAGGGTCCAAGGGTTCGAGTGAAAAAACTGGGGGCCTTGTGCTCCACGCGACGACGAGGAACTGCAACCGGAAGGCCGGAGCGGGCCGGCGCCCGGGGCGATGAAGGAGCAGCGCACATGCCGCAAGCAGAGGCCAACGGAATCCGCATCGAGTACGAGATTTTCGGCGATCCTGCCGACCCGCCCCTGCTGCTGGTCATGGGGCTCGGCGCGCAGCTGATCCACTGGCCCGAGGAGTTCTGCCGCGCGCTGGCCGCTCGCGGGCTGCGGGTGATCCGGTTCGACAACCGCGATGCGGGCCTGAGCGGGAAGTGCGATGACCGCGGCACACCGAACCTCGCGGAGATCCTCCCCGCCCTGATGCGCGGCGTCGCGGTCCGGACACCTTACACCATTGCGGACATGGCCGATGACGCGGCCGGGCTGCTCACTACGCTCGGCATCGAAAAAGCCCACGTCTGCGGCGCCTCGATGGGCGGGATGATCGCCCAGATCCTGGCGGTGCGGCATCCCGCCCGGGTCCTCAGTCTGGTCTCGATCTACAGCACCACCGGAAACCCCGCGCTCCCCCGGCCGCGGCCCGAGGTCCTGCAGGCCCTGATGACCCCGGCGCCCGCCGAACGGGCTGCCTGCATCGCGCACACGGTCGCGCTCATGCGGCAGTTCGCAGGCTCCGGGCTGCCCTTCGATGAGCCCCACCATCGCCGCCTCGCCGCCCGCGCCTACGACCGCGCCTTCTATCCCCAGGGGACCCTGCGCCAGATGGCGGCCATCATGGTCCAGGGAAACCGCAGGCCGGCCCTGGCGGCCGTCGCGGCGCCGACCCTCGTGGTCCACGGCGACGAGGACCCTCTGGTCCCGCTCGAAGCCGGCCGGGACACGGCCGCGGCAATCCCGGGGGCCGAACTCATGGTCATCGCCGGCATGGGTCACGAACTGCCGGCGATGAACGCCCACTGGCTGCAAATCCTGGACGCCATAGCCGGCCACACTGCCGAGGCCGGGCGCTGAGAGCCGGCCCGGGATAAACGGCGCCTCGGGCCGTGATCCTGCGTTGCGCAGCTCTTGGAAATGCTCACATATTGCCGAATATGCTGCGCTTTCCAAATCGCTGCGCGCCTTGGCTGACGGCCCGATGCTTGTTTTTCCACAGCCTGTTACCGGCGCCCGGGACGAGCGGCACTTGAACGCCTTTCACCTTTCCTGATTCGTTTTACCCAGGCGGCTACGGCCGGCCACACTGCCGACGGATCCCGCGCTCCTGTTCCAATCCCATCCCTCCCTGAGCCAGACCCGAAAATACCCGGTCCGCGACGATGGGGGCCGACCCCTTGAGGCGACACCCGTAAATCTCCGCTCCTGCCGCCGAATTGCGTCCCACCCGACGGCCGCGCTCTTTTCCATTTGCGGTAGTTGCGGGTCGTCACGGAGGGTCGGTGCCCGAACCGATTTCCTCTTGACAAGCCGATTCGGTTTTTATTAATATCGTAATCAATTTACTAAAATGGTAAACTATGAACTCACTGAAACACCCCCAGAAAGACACCTATTTCTCAAAGAGCCTGGAGAAGGGCCTGCGGATCCTGGCATTGTTCAATGAACAGAAACGCGGCATGTCCCAGTCTGAAATCTCCGAGCGGCTGGGGATGAACATGACGTCCACGTTTCGTTACGTTAACACGCTGGTGAAGCTTGGGTATATAAGCCGCGACCCATCCACCAAGCAACTGAGACCCGGGTTGCAGAGCATGGTACTCAGCAGCAATCTGCTCAGAAGCGGCGACGCCCATCAGGCCATCAAGGCTCTAGTCGACGCGGCGCACGAAGATCTCGGCATCACCATCGACGTGGCCCTGGCCATCGACGGTGCCATGGTGACCGTGTATCGGCGTGAGGCCGAGGAAACGCTCGTCTACCGCCTGCCCATCGTCAGCCGCGCCTGGCACACGACCGCGTTGGGCAAGGCCTACCTCGGCCACTTGCCTGAAAAAGAGATGCTGGCCATGGTCAAGCAGATCCAGCTGACCCCCAAAACGCCGAACACCATCACGAACCCCGAGGCTTTTTTGAAAGAGCTGAAAACGGTCGAGGGCACCGGGATTTCGCGCGCCAACGAGGAGTTCATGCCGGGGCTGATTGCCATCGGCGCGCCGCTGTTCAACCGCTACACGGGTCAGCTGAAGGGGTCCGTCTCCTTTGACTTCGCCACCATCCAGTTTTCGATTGAAGAGGTTGAAACAAAATTCTCCGAGGTGCTCAAACGACTGGCCCATGGTCTTTCGGAGGCGATTACCAGCATTTAACTGCCGCCCCGGCCGGCGGCGAATAGAGACAATTGAAATGAGCGACGCCCCAACAGAACACCTTTTTTATCAGACCCGCAAAAAACTGCCGTTCATCGAGAGGGCCGACGGCGTCTGGATGTGGGACCAAGAGGGCAGAAATTACATCGACGGCTGCTCCGGCGCGGTGGTCGCCAACATCGGCTACGGCAACCGCAGAGTCCTGGAAGCGATTTCCCGGCAGGCAACCAAGACGTTTTTCGCCTACCGGACCCAGTTCGAGAACGAGCCGGCCTGCCGTCTGGCCGAGCGACTGGCGGCCTGCTCCGCCCCGCACCTGTCCAAGGTGTTCTACGTGTCCGGCGGCTCGGAAGCCGTCGAGACCGCCGTCAAACTCTGTCGCCAGTATTTTTTCAACCGCGGCGAAGGATCGCGGCACCTGTTCATCAGCCGCGAGCCTTCCTACCACGGCTGCACGCTGGGGGCCCTGGCGTTGACGTCCTATGCGCCGCTGGAGATCCCGTTTCGCCCCTTGCTCAAGGGCTTTCCCAAAATCCCGGCCCCGTATTGCTACCGCTGCAGCTATCACCTGGAATACCCGCGGTGCCGGCTTGCCTGCGCGTGGGCCTTGGATGAGGCGATTACGCGCCACGGCCCCGACAACGTGGCCGCTTTCGTGGTCGAGCCCGTCGGGGGGGCGAGCACCGGGGCCCTGGTTCCCCCCGACGGCTACTTCGAGGTCATCCAGGGCATCTGCCGCCGCCACGGGGTGCTTCTGGTTCTCGACGAGGTGATGACCGGCTTTGGGCGCACGGGAAAACTGTTCGCCTATGAGCACTGGGGGGTTGAAGCCGACGTGGTCGCGCTCTCGAAAGGCATGGCGGCCGGGTATTTTCCCCTCGGCGCCGTCCTGACCCGGCCCGCCATCGTCGAGGAAGTGGTGAGCAAGGGGGGGTTCGCGCACGGCTTTACCTATGCCGGCAACCCCATGGCCTGTGCCGTCGGCCTGGAGGTCCTGAACATCATCACCGATTCGGGTTTGGCGGAAAACGCGGAACGCATGGGCCGCCTGCTGCGGAAGGGTCTTGAAACCATCGCCGAACGCCGCCCCCTGATCGGGCAGGTCCGCGGGAAAGGGCTTTTGCTGGCGATCGAACTGGTCCGGGATCGCGACACCAGGGCACCTTTTGACGCCGATCTTCAAGCGGCCCTGCTGTTGACCGACAAAGCCTTCGAACAGGGATTGATCGTCTATCCGCGACGTCCCATTCACGGGCTCTCCGGCGACCACGTGTTGATTGCACCGCCGCTGATCGTAACCGAAGCCGAATGCCGGGAGATATTGCAACGCTTGGACAAGGCGCTGGCAATATGTGAACAAGATCTCTGATAACGGCGAAAGTGGGGAGGATGAACAACCGTCTTAACCGAGTCAAAAAGACAATGTTTTCGATTGGGATCACAACCACTCAAACAAAGGAGGAAAACCATGAAAAAGATTATCGCTCTGATGACCATCGCCGCCGCGGCCTCGCTGCTCGTCGCCGGCATTTCGTTTGCGGAAGATCTGGACAAGATCAAACAGTCCGGGAAAATGCAGATCGCCATGAGCGGTGCCTATCCCCCGTTCAACTTCATCAACGACAAGAACGAAGTCGTCGGTTTTGACGCCGCCATCGGAAAAGAAATCGCCAAACGCATCGGGGTGGAAGGCGTGATCGTCACCACCGCCTGGGACGGAATCCTGGCCGGTCTGCTGGCAAACAAGTACGACACCATTTGCGGCAGCATGACCATCACCGACAAACGCAAAGAGGTCGTGGATTTCGTGGGCCCGTATTATCGCAGCGGCCGCGGCATATTCACGCGCAAGGATTCAGCGGCCAAATCGCTGGCCGATTTGAAGGGCAAGACGATCGGCGCCACCCTTGGGGAAACCCATGAGAAATGGGCCCGCACCCAGGAGGGCTGGAAGGTTCAGACTTACAAGGGGCTCCCGGAACTGCTGCTTGAGCTGGAAAACACCCGCGTCGATGCCATCGTGGTCGATACATTGGCAGGGTTGCTGGCCATCAAAAAATCGGGCCAGCCCATTAAAAAGCTGGATATCGCCGAGGTCGAGGGCGGCGACGTCAACGTCGGGATCGCCATCCGCAAGGAGAACCCCAAGCTGAAAGCGGCGATGCAAAAAGCGCTGGACGACATGATGGCGGACGGAACCTACAAGAAGATCGCGATGGAGTGGATCGGGTATGACATTCGCTGAAGCACCGGTGCCGCCCTTCCGCCTGGGGGGCGGCCTTTGGTGCCTCATGCCGTCATGACCATCCTAATTCACTCGGAAAAGCAGGGCTTATGAACGCACGCTACGGGAAACACACATGGCCCGAAATCAGGGAAGCGGACAAGGACCGCGTGGTCGTGCTGCCGGTGGGGGCCATGGAGGACCATGGCCCCCACCTCCCCCTGGACACGGACAATCTCATCATCACCCGGCTGGCCGAGGCGGTGGCGGAGTCGATACCGGACGAACTCCTCCTGCTGCCCACGATCCCCTTCGGGTTCAACGAACACCACAAGGATTTTCCGGGCGTCATCTACATCCAGCCCGAAACCCTCATGCAGTTCGTGGTGGACGTGGCCTGCTCCCTGGCCCACCACGGGTTTAGGCGCATCCTGCTCTTGAACGGGCATGGTTCGAACCATCCGGTCCTGGACCTCGCCGCGCGCAAGACGGTCATCGCCGCCGAATGCCTGTGCGTGTCGGCTTCCTATTGGAACCTGATGGGCGACGCCATCGCCGCCCACCGGGAATCCAAGACCGGAGGGATCGCCCACGCCTGCGAACTGGAGACATCGATCTATCTGCACTTCGAACCGGAATCCGTCCAGCTGGACAAGGCCCGGTCCGCGATCGTCCACGATGCCTCGAAAAAGTATTTCTGCCTGGATCTCATGGGCGGCAGCAAGGCCATGGCCATGCAGTGGTGGTCGTCGCAGACCGACGACGGGACGATGGGGGATCCGACATCGGCCGACGCCGAAAAGGGAAATTGTTTTTCGACGCGGCCGTCGCCGCCACCGTCGAATTGATCCGGGAGATCCGCACGATTGAAATGCGCCCGCGCCGGGACCATCACTGAGGAGCGGCATTGGACTACGACCTGATCGACCGCGTGTTCATCTACTTTGCCCAGGCCGCCTGGATCACCGCTCAGGTGTCGGCCCTCTCCCTGGGGTTGGGCCTGGTGTGCGGATTCGCCGCCGCCATGGGCAAGCTGTCGCCCAACCCGATTTTTCGCACGCCGGCGCAAGTTTATGTCAGCGTGTTCCGCGGAACCCCCTGTCTGATTCAGCTGTTCCTCATCTACTTCGGCGGCCCGCAAATAGGGCTTCAGCTGGAGCCGTTTGAGGCCGGGGTGCTCGGTCTGGGCATCAACATCGGGGCCTACATGGCCGAGGCCATCCGCGGTTCGATCCTGGCCGTGGACCGCGGCCAGCGCGAGGCCGCGCGATCCCTGGGTCTCAGCAAGAGCGCAGACCATGATCAAGGTGGTCCTGCCGCAGGCGGCCTGCTTGATGATCCGCCCCCTCGGGGTCAATACGGTCGCGCTGATCAAGGGCAGCTCGCTGGTCTCCGCCATCTCCGTCGTGGAGCTCACGTACACCGCCCACCGCTACATCGGTTCGACCTACCGGCCGTTTGAGGTGTTCGCCCTCGCGGCCTTTTTCTACCTGCTGATCGTCTCGGCGGCGTCTTACCTCATCCGCCGACTCGACCAGCGTTTTGCGTTGCTGACATGACCCCCTAACCCAACAAACGGCGCCTCATGGTCGGTCTTGAATTCACAGCCCTGCTGCCCTACGTGGACGTCCTCCTGGCGGGGGCGATGTGGACCGGCATTCTTTGTTTTGCCTCCATCGCCTTCAGCATCGTCGGCGGCATCCCGGTGGCCGTGGCCGTCATCAGCCGCCACCGCATGGTCCGGTTGCCGGTCTCTTTCTTCGTCTGGGTCTTCCGGGGCACGCCGCTGCTGCTCCAGCTCTACATGATTTATTTCGGGCTTCCGAAAGTCGGCGTTTATTTGAGCCCGATCACCTCCGGGATCCTGGGGCTGAGTCTGCATTACTCCGTGTACAACGCCGATGTGATCCGAGCGGGGATTGTCGCCATCGACACCGGCCAGCATGAAGCCGCCCGCAGCCTGGGTTTGAGTAAATTTCAGACCATGCGCAAAGTCGTCATCCCCCAGGCCTTGCGCAATGTCACCCCGGCGCTCGGCAACAACTTCATCGCCCTTCTCAAAGAGTCCGCGCTCGTGTCGATCATCACCGTCCCCGAGCTGACGCTTTCCGCCCAGTTGGGGATCAGCGAGACATTTCGTCCTTTTGAATTCTACTTTGCGGCGGGCGCCATCTATTACTTCATCAATTTTTTCCTTGAAACGGGCTTGAAGCGGGTCGAGATGAAAACAGCGCTCTCCCGGTAAAACAGAGGACCACAAAGATGGTGAAGCTCAAAAACGTCCACAAACGGTTTGGGGAGGTCGAGGTCCTCAAGGGGATCAACCTGGAAGTCCCCAAGGGTAAGATTTTTGTCATCATCGGCCCGAGCGGCTCGGGCAAGAGCACGCTTCTGCGCTCGATCAACCATTTGGAAAAGGCCGATCAGGGCGAAATCTGGGTCGACGGCGTTCACGTCAACCCTCCGGTCCAGGGGCGCAAATTCGAACGCCACATCAACAAGGTGCGCCAAGAAATGGGGATGGTGTTCCAGCATTTCAACCTGTTCCCGCACATGAACGTCATGGAGAACATCACCATGGCACCGATCCTCCTCAAGGGGATATCGCGCCAATCCGCGGAAGAACTCTGCCGCAAGCTGCTGGAGAAGGTGGATCTGCAGGACCGGGTCCACTATTACCCGGCGCAGCTTTCCGGGGGCCAGAAGCAGCGGGTGGCGATTGCCCGGGCCCTTGCCATGGAGCCCAAAGTGATGCTGTTCGACGAGGTCACGTCGGCCTTGGATCCCGAGTTGATCGGCGAGGTCAACAAGGTCATGAAGCAGTTGGCGGAGGAGCACATGACCATGATCATCGTCACCCATGAGATGCGGTTTGCGGCCGAGGTGGCCGACCACGTCATCTTCATGGCGGACGGGGTCATTGTCGAGGAGGGGCCGCCGCGGACGCTTTTTCAAAATCCGGCTCAGGAGCGAACGAAGCGCTTCCTGGCAGAGGTGTTCAAGTGAGCGACAAGGTGTGCGAGCGCACGGCCGTGATGAATTTGTTCCGCGATCGCCAAACCGTCCTCGTAGGCGGCTTCGGGGTGCCCGGTACCCCGTTTGCGCTGATCGATGCCCTGCTTGAAAGCGGACGGTCCGGCCTGACGCTCGTCAAAAACGAGGCCAACGAAGATCATCTGGGGGTCTCCAGACTGATCGAGGCCGGTCGTGTCGCGCGGCTGATCGTTTCCCACCTGGGACTGAATGCGACGGCGATCGGCTGCATGAACCGGGGCGAGATCCAGGTCGAGTTTTTCCCGCAGGGGATCCTGGCGGAGAAGATCCGGGCCGGAGGGGCCGGCCTCTTCGGCTTCGTGACCGATATCGGCATCGACACCATCCTGAAAAAAGACAAGGAGGTCCTGAGGACCAGGGACGGGCGGGAACTGATCCTCGAGCCGGCCTTGCGGGCCGACATCGCCTTGATCCATGCCGCGCGGGGGGATCGCTTCGGCAACCTGGTCTACGAGAAAAGCGCCCGGAACTTCAACCCCGCCATGGCGACGGCCGCCGATATCGTCATCGCCGAAGTCGAAGAGGTCGTCGAGACGGGCGAGATCCCGCCGGATTCAATCCACACCCCCGGCGCTTTTGTCGATCACGTGGTCGCGATCGGCACGCTGACACCGGACTACGGAGTGTTGAGCCGACATGTCGTTTAAAGAAATCATTGCCAGGCGCGCCGCCCGGGAAATCCGCCCGGGGCAGATCATCAATCTGGGCATCGGGATCCCGACGCAGATACCCGAATTCCTGCCCGATGACACGGTGGTTTTCATTCACTCGGAAAACGGCGTATTAGGGATGGGGCCGCGTTGCCGGCGGGGAACGGAAGACCGCAACCTGATCGACGCCGGCGGCAGTTACGTCACGCTGCAGCCGGGCGCCTCGTTTTTTGACAGCGTCCTCTCGTTTTCACTCGTGCGCGGGGGGCGTCTGGACATCGCCTTTTTGGGGGCGCTCGAAATCTCCGCCGGCGGGGACCTGGCCAACTGGATCATCCCCGGACGTTATTCGCCCGGGATCGGCGGGGGCATGGAGCTTGCCCAGAAAGCCAAGCGGGTCATCGTGACGACGACCCACACGACGAAGGAGGGGGCGCCCAAGATCCTGTCTGAATGCACGCTGCCGATAACGGCCAGGGCCTGCGTCGGGACGATCATTACCGAACTGGCCGTCATGGATGTCGGCCCCGAGGGCCTGGTGCTCAGGGAACTGGCCGAGGGCACGGATGTGGAGACAGTGAAATCCCTCACGGCCGCACCCCTGATCGTCAAAGGCGCTCCGATCCCGAAGTTTTCTTAGCCCGATGGGTTCATTAAAAACGATTCACCCGATCCGTGCCGCGGGTGATCGATCGCACGTGAAATGCCGGGGACAAACCCAGGGCCTATAGCCCTCACGGCCGAGGTAGAGAGATGAGCTTGAGCAAAAACGAGGTGCATTTGCTGGAAACCGTGGAAGGTCTGCGCGAGGAAATGGTGGATTTCACCATGCGTCTTGTGGCCCGGAACAGCACGCTGGGAAACGAAAAAGGGGCCCTGGAAGTGATGGAGGAGCGGCTCAGGTCGATCGGGCTCGACCCGGTACGGGTGCCTATCGAAAAAAACCGTCTCTGCGCGCACCCCGGATACGCCCCCGTGCCGTGGGAATTCGAGGATCACTACAACCTGGTGGCCCACCGGGCGGCCGATGCCGGCGGCGGGAAAAGCGTCGCTTTCAACGGCCACCTCGACGTGGTTCACCCGGGCCCGCTCGAGAACTGGGAAACAGACCCGTTCCAACCGGCAATCCGGGACGGCAGGATTTTCGGCCGGGGCGCGGGTGACATGAAATCCGGCGTCGCGGCCATGACCTATGCCCTGCACGCGGTGGCGCAATCGGGCTTCGGTTTGTCCGCCCCGGCCAGCCTGCACGCCGTGATCGAGGAGGAGTGCAGCGGCAACGGCGCGTTGGCGTGCGTGGCCGCCGGGCACACCGCCGAGGCCGTTCTGATCCCCGAGCCCTTCGGCCCCACCCTGCTCACCCACCAGGTGGGCGTGGTCTGGTTCAAAATCACGGTCCAGGGGGCTGCCACGCACGTGTTGGAGGCGGGCGCCGGCGTCAATGCGATCGAAAAGAGCTTCGAGATCATTTCGGCGCTGCGTCGTCTGGAAGCCGACCTGAACAACGCGCCAAGGCACCCGGCCTATGCCGAAGCGGTGCATCCGATCAATCTGAACGTCGGCATCATTTCAGGGGGCGATTGGCCCTCCTCGGTCCCTTCCTCGGCCGAGTTTCATTGCCGACTCTCCTTTTTCCCGGGGACATCCTTTGAAACGATCCGCTCACGCATCAACCGAACGCTGCAGGAAACGGCTCTCAGCGACCCGTGGCTGGCCCGATGCCCGCCTACAGCGGAGTACTATGGGTTCCGCTCGGATGGCCATGGCGTCAGCCGCGACCTGTCGGCCTTGACCGTGCTCAACGCGTGCCACCGGACCCTCACGGGCAAGGATGCGGACGAAAACGTCGCCACCTGCACAACCGATCTGCGCGCTTACCACTTTTTCGGCAATGCCCAGGGCACCTGCTACGGCCCCGAGGCCAAAAACATCCACGGCGCCAATGAATCCGTCGACATCGACAGCATGGTCCATGTGGCGCGCGCCTATGCCCTTTTCCTGAGCCGCTGGTGCGGCCTCACCACGTGACTTGGCTTTTCAGGGTCCGTCTCAAGGGTCGGGTGGTCTCGCCCCGTCCTTATCACCACCGCCGGCCCGGTGCGGCGCCGATTGGCGCGCGTAATCCGATTCGGACCGCCACGCCGGGGAACGGGCCCACCTTTCAGCTGCCGGCATCGTAGATTTCGTACTTGGTCGGCTGCTCCAGCAGGTTTTCAATTTCAGCCTCGTTGGCGGATCTCTCGTCGCTGCTTTGCCACTGGATCCAGTCTTCGATTTTCTGCCAGGAAGAGACGATGGTGATGCTGCGTGGATCGTAGTGGTTGGTGAGCGTTTCACCGGAGATGTAGCCCGGCTGTTTGCGGGCCATGGCCCGGAATTTGTCGAGCATCTCGACGGCCTGCGCCACACTGCCCTCTTTGATGTGTCGTTTGATAAAAACCCGCATTGCCATAACCCCCCCTGTCGTGTCGCCGGTTGTGAAGTGGATGCCCGAGGTTCGGACGCATCCCTCGGTTCAGTTGAAGGTAGGGCCTTGCGGGCGGGTTTTCAAGCTCGGGGGCGAAATCGCGCGTCCCACGGCGGACGGTCTCCGCTCCAGCCTCAGACACCGGAGGAGTCCCGGCCGCGGCGTCGTCCCGGGCAAGTCGCCCCGGACATCGACCGCCGCACCCCCTGCGGCCCGCTGAGGGGGGGCGGCGCTTGCAGGTCGGTGAAGCGATGGGGCGTCTTACTTGATCAGGCGGCGGCGCATGAACACCAGTGCCAGCACCGTGAACAGGAAGGCGAAGACGATCAGGTAGACCAGGCTGAGCAGCGGGACCGTTTCGTAGCGACCGATACAGGCGAAACGCGAGAGCTCGACCATGTGGTAGAGCGGAAAAGCCAGGGCCAGGGGCTTGGCCCAGATCGGCAGGTTGGACACCGGGAAAAAGGTCCCGCTGAAGAGGAACATCGGGGTCAGAAACAGAAAAATCGGGAGATTGAACATCTCGATGGTCGGAATCACGCCCGTGAAAAACAGGCCGACGGCCCCAAAGGCGACACCGCCCACGAACGCCAGGGGCACCACCAGCAGACCGGAGGGGATCTGGACGTAACCGAAACCGGCAAGCACCGCCAGCATGATGACGGCGGCGGCGGTGGCCTTGGTGGCGCTCCAGACGATCTCGGCGATGATGATCTCCTCGATCGACAGGGGGGTCGCCAGCATGCCGTCGAAGGTCTTCTGGTAGTACATGCGCACGAACGAGGCATAGGTGGTTTCAAAAAAGGCGTTGTTCATCACGGCGGTGGCGATCAGGGCCGGCGCGATGAACGCCGTGTAGGACAACTCGGCGCCGCCATAGCGGATGGCGCCCAGGATCCCGACAAACCCCAGGCTGAAGGCGGCGATGAACAACAACGGTTCGAGCAGGGGCGTGAGGAAGTTGATTTTCCAGATCCTCTGAAACGTCACCAGGTTCCGCTTCCAGACTTTTATAAACCGCCAGGATATGCCTCGGATGTCGATCATGAGTGGTCGGCTTTCGGTGGTTTTTCGTTCAGGGTTTCGTTCCGGATGTTCAGCGCAGGACGTCGGGCGGCACACGGTCAAAACGAACCGATAACCCCCGCACCCTATTCCCTCAGCTCTCTTCCGGTCAACCGCAAAAACACGTCCTCGAGGGTGCCGTTGCGGAATGTGCAGCGCTCATGGCAGAAGTTGTCCCGGACGGCTGCGCTCAGCTCGTTGCCCTCGGGCGAATAGAGGATGAGGCGCTGCCCGAGATCGTCGTGGGCGACCTCGTGAGCCTTGAGATAGTCCCGCAGTGCCTGGTCCGGTCCGCCGATTTCGATCACGCTGCGCCCGGCGTGCCGGATGATCAGCTCCTCCGGGCTTCCCTCCACCAGGATGCGACCGTTGTCGACGATCACCAGACGGTCGCAGAGCCGGCTGGCCTCCTCCATGTAGTGGGTGGTGAGCACGACGCTCAAGCCGCTGGTCTTCAGCTTTTCGAGACGGTCCCATACCTGGTGGCGGGACTGCGGGTCAAGCCCCGTGGTCGGCTCGTCGAGGATGAGAAGGTCGGGGCGATTGATCAGGGACCGCGCCAGGATGAGACGGCGCACCATTCCGCCCGAAAGGTCGCTCACCCGGGCGCTGCGGCGGTTCGACAGGGCGAAAAACTCCAGCAGTTCGAGGGCCCTGGACTGCGCCTCCCTGGCGGGGATGGCGAAATAACCGGCAAAAACGAGCAGGTTCTGCTCGACGGTCAGATCAGGGTCGAGGGTGTTGTCCTGCTGGCACACTCCGATCCTGGACTTGATCTTGCGCCAGTCGTGGACGATGTCCAACCCGAAGACCCGGATGCCCCCGCGGGTTGGTGGTGAAAAACCATACAGCATCCGGATCGTGGTGGTTTTCCCGGCGCCGTTGGGGCCGAGCAAACCGAAGAATTCCCCCTGACCGACCGTGAACGAAATGTCGTCGACGGCCGTGACGTCCTGGAAGCGCTTTACCAAGTGCTGGATTTCGATAATCGGCGTCAATGGCGGCATCCTATGGTGTGACAACGCGGTCGGGGCATGCTGCCGGCCGCGGCAGTCGTGCGAGAACCGTCGACTCGAGGGCCGCCGGGCCGGGGGCCGGCCGGCGGCAGCCTGTCTTGGTGCAACTATGGCCCTAAAAACGGAAAAATGCAACCGGCGCGGGCACGGAAACCGGAATGGGATACCCCGCCACGGCCGGGCACCCTCCGGCGCAAGGCCCTGTTCCGACTCGAAACGCTCATTTGAGGGCCTCCACGGGGCCGGCATACCCGGTGAGTTCCACATAGCCCTGTCCCTGGATGGGGCTGCCGCCCTTGGTCCCCTTGGCGGAGACGCTCCCCTCCCAGTAGACGACCCCCGTGCTCTCCGAGGTCCGCATCTCCTGATCGGAAAGGTTGGAGGATATCTCGATGTCGATGCCGAGCAAGGGGACCCCCATGCGCCACCGGCGGGGGTAGACCGCCCCGGATTTGGCGCTCTTCCAGGTGTCGAGCACCCGCACCTCGAAATAGCTGCGCTCGAGGTGCCGCAGCGCCCCGGAGGCATCGATGTAGCTGCCGCTCGAGGCGGGGGTGATGTCGCCGTTTTCCGCGCGCAGCAGAAAAACCATGACTTCGGTCTTGTCGGCGAGCTGGATGCTGAACCAGTCCCAGCCGACGGTGCCCGGTTCCAGGGGGGCCGTGCTGAACTCGTGGTCCATCCAGCTGGCACCCTTGACCGGAATGGTTTTGCCGCCGAGCGTGATGGTGCCGGTGGTCTCCAGGCGGCTAAAGGAGTAGTAGCAACTGGCCCGCTCCGGCGTCGCGCCCTTGCGGCTGTACCCGTCGATGCCGTGCCGCGCGGGCGGCTTGGAGGGTATCAGGTCCAACTCGAAGCCGAAGTCGTCATCCTGGGCGGTGATGCGGTGCGCATTCGGGAAGATGACGGCGCTCCAGCCCCTGTGGTACAGGGTCACGTCCGCACCCCATTGAACCCACCCGGCGATCCCCAGGGCCTGCCTGCCGCTGCGCTCCGCCTGCAGGTGACGCTTGGCCGAGATGTCCGAGACCGCCGCATGGGCCGTGTAGATGTGACGGGAACGCCAGGCCGAGGGCGGGTTGGGCCACCGTGCCGCGCCCCCGAATGGGGTCAGCTGGTACCGAAAAAACGTGAGCTGATAGCCGAATTGGCGGCCGGTTTCCGATTTCAGGTTTCCGGTGTAGTACCACCATTCCGTGCGAAACCCGGGGTGCGGGGCGTGATCGCGTGGGAACTCGAATCGGCAGGGACCGGTGACCTGCAGAAAGCCGGGGGTCTCACCCGCAGCAAGGTGACCGGACGATGCGGACATGATGAGGATTCCAGCGATCAGGGCGACAAATACAGACAGCATTCTGAGTGTTGCCATGGTAACCGCTCATGGCCTGCACCGGGCAGGCCGTCACGATGCCGGCACGGAGCGCCGTCATTGATGGACATTGACGAATCGAACTTTGGGGTCACCGCTCCCTGAGCAACGCGGCCGGCGGTTCCCGGAACACCATGCGCACGGCCGGGACCGCCGCGGCAAGGGCCGTCAGGATGATCAACGGCACCGAGAGCGCCAACGCCGACCAGTCCACCGTGAACAAAAACGTCCAACCGAAGGACTGGCGATTGATGACGAACACCAGCAGGTATGCCAGGACGAACCCGCAAATCAAACCGGCCGCCTCCCCGGCGGTCACCAGAAAAGAAGCCTCCCAGAAAACCATCGACCCGATCTGTTTCAGACTGCCCCCCACGGCGAACAGGGTGTTCAGTTGCCGTGTGCGTTCCAGCACCGTCACCGTCAGCGTGGTGGCGATGCCGAGCGCCGCCACCGCCAGGGCGATGAGCAGCAGCACCGTGGTGATGGCGAAGGTCTCATCGAAAATGCGCAGCACGGAGGCGCGCAGGTCCTCGCCGCTGACCGTGTCCAGCCGGTCGCCCCAGAGCGCGATGATGGCATTGCGCAGGGCGGCGGCCCTGGCCACCGGGTCCTGGGTGCGGTCCTTGAAGAAAAAGCGCACCCCGCTCCACTGGGGGTCGTGATACCGCTCCTTGAAATGCTCCCAGGAGTAGAACACGACCCCGCCGTCCGTCCGGTAGTCGCGGATGATGCCCACCACCGGCAGCGCCACCTGGGAGTCTTCGATCTGCGCCCGGAACACACCCCCGAGGCCCAGGCCGGTCCGGTTGGCGAAGACCTCCGAGATCAGTACCCCGTCTCCCCGAGCCAGTCCGATGCCCGCCTTCTCCGGTTCGCCCTCGAGCCAGACGAATCCGCCGTACTTGAGGAAGGTCTGCACCCCCATGGCTTCGAACTCGAAGGGGAAATCGCCTTGTGTCAGCTGGTATCGACGGCTGGGTACGTAATCGGCGTCGGCGTCTATGTGTTTCAAGCCGGCGACGATGTCTTCCGGGATCGGGAAACGGAACCGGTTGATCTGACCCATCTTGGTGGTCACGAAGAGGTCGCCGCTCACGGTCTGCTCCACCCAGAGCTCGACCGTGCGGCGGAAACTGTGGATCATGATCACCAGGGCCGAGAACAGGGCCACCGCGGTGATCAGCGCGCCGACGGATATGGCGGTGCGGGTGCCGCAGTCGCGCACGTACCGGCCGGCCAGATAGGCGGGGATTCCGGCTCCGCGCCGCAGCAGGGGGGCAAGGACCCTGCCCAGACGCTCGAGCAGCCACGGCGACAGGAGCGAGAACCCGATGAAGAGCAGCAGGACCGCCAGGTACCCGGGCAAGGGGACGCCCGCGACGCCGGGCATGAGCGCCAGCGGCAGGCACGCCGCAAAGCAGGCGGACGCCCAGACCGCCAACCGGCGGACCGACTGCCGCTGCGGCGCACCGGACGGGGTGATCTCCATGGCTTCCTTGGGCGACACCCGCATGGCTTCGCGGGCCGGCTGGAAGGCGGCGGCAAGGGCCGTCAGCAGGGTCACTCCGAAGCTGATGACGATCTCCCACGGGCCCAGGACCAGCCCTTCCACCTGAACGCGCACGAAGAGGGTGGAGATCGTCTGGCTGACACCGTGCAGCATGTACTTGACCAGAAGCGAGCTGAGCGGGATGGCGACCAGCCAGCCGCACACCCCGAACAGTGCGCCTTCGGTCAGAAACAGCAAAAAGAGGGTGCGTCGGGAGGCGCCCACGGATCTGAGGATGGCCAGCTCCCGCCTCCGGGCCGCCACGTTCAGGGCGACCAGGCTGTAGACGAGGAACATCCCCACGAAGAGCGAGGCGAAGGAGAGCACGGACAGGTTCAGCTGGTAGGCCCGGATCATGTTCGTGCCGCTGTCCCGGGCGGCCGAAGGCGACCGCAGCTCGAGGTCGCCCGGCAGGGAACGGGCGAGGTCTTCGATGTCCTTGCGGGTGGATTGGGCTTGAACCTGAGGTCGATGCGGTCCACCAGACCGTGGAGCCCCGTCAATTCCTGGAAGGTGGCGATGTCGGCCAGGGCGACCCGCCCGCCCTCCACCAGCGCCAGACCCTCCGGGGCCATGATCCCCGCCACCCCGAATTCAGCCGTTTGGCGCGTGTGTTCGAGCTTCAGCCGGCCGCCTTCGATCACCTGAAGCTCGCGGGCCAGGACATCGGTCAGGATCACGGTGTACGGCTCACGGATGAGATCCAGCCAACGTTCGGGGGTCTTGGCGCGGTCCCCGCGGACACGCCACTTTCGGAAGGACCGGTCCAGCAGCGGGTCGATGCCGATCAGCAGAAACGAGTCCTTTTCAGTCCCCGCGGGCCGGACGTAAGTCGTGAGCAGCGGCGAGAACTCCTTCACGACGCTCTGCTGGAACAGCACCGCGAGAATCTCCTCCGGGATATAGCCGCCGGGCCGCACCAGCACCTTGTCGGCCGCACCGGCGAAAAAGTCCATGCTGCGCACGAAAGAAGTCAGCGAGGCGTGGACCGCCAGCCGCACGCTGGTGAACACCGCCGCCCCCAGGGCGATCCCGAGGAGCACGATCAGCGCCCGGCCCCAATGCCGCCGCAGACGCCGGAGGCTGAACCACACCGACAACCGCAGGAAGAACATCAACCGTCGCATATCGGTTCCGTCAGGGCGCCATCCCTGATGCGGATCTGCCGGGTGGCAAAGGCATCCGCCAAATCGCTGTGGGTGACGATCAAGACCGTGCGCCGGGACTCGCGGTTGAGCTGCGCCAGAAGTTCGATGACGCTCATCCCGTTGCGGCTGTCGAGGTTCCCGGTGGGCTCGTCCGCGAGAATGAGCGCGGGGTCGTTGATGAGGGCCCGGGCAATGGCCGTGCGCTGCATCTCGCCGCCCGAAAGCTGGTCGGGGTGGTGACGGAGCCGGTTGTCGAGGCCGAGCCATTCGATCAGCTCGAGGGCCTTGCGCTGCGTCGCCTCCCGGTCCTTTTCCGCCAGCAGGGCCGGCAGGCAGACGTTTTCGAGCACGCTCAGGGTCGGCAGGAGGTTGAACGACTGGAAGACCATGCCGACCACCTCACGGCGGAAGCGGGTGAGGTCCGCCGCGGAGGAATTCGAAAGAGGGTGGCCGGCCACGACAAGCTCCCCCGATGTCGGCCGATCGAGGCCTGCCAGCAGGGAGAGCAGCGTGCTTTTGCCCGAACCGCTGTTGCCCTTGATGACGACCAGCTCCCCGGGGGACACCTCCAGGTTCACCTGGTTGATGCCGACCACCGAGCCGTCGCCCAAAGGGTAGATCCGGGTCAGGTTTTTAGCAGAATGAGCGGCGTGTTCATCGATTCGGGTTTTGATCGGTCTCAAAGTGCCTGGTTAGTGTGCATCCGGAAATGGCGAATTGCGTTTCAGGTAAGGCCGCGGCGAATTGGCAACCGCAGGCGCAGTCCCTCCACGTGAGGATTGCCAAGAAAGCGAGAACCCCGTCATAGGCCGAAGACGCCGTTTCTGAATGGACAACGGTTCGCGTCCGACGCCCGGCCCACACCGGAACGGACGATCGGCCGGGGCCGGGTTCAGGGCAGCAGAAAACCTTTCTGGACGGACTCGTCGATCAAGGCGCACACATAGTCCCACAGCCGCGGGGCGCCGCTCTCCAGCGGCTGCATGCGCCGGAGCACCTGATGCCTGCGGATGCCGTGCTCCCGCCAAATCTGCCCCTGGGTGAAATAGTTGTGCAGAAAAGCCTGGAAGCGGTCCATGGCGTGGGCATAGCGCGCCTCGTCCGTGCGCCGTTCCTCGAACTCGTCCCACAGGCCGCGCAACGCCTGCGCCTGGTCCGCCGGCAGCAGGCCGAAGATGCGCTCGGCCGCCTCGACCTCGCGCGCGTGCTGGTCGGTCTTGGCTTTTTCGTCGTAGCAGTAGGTGTCGCCGGCGTCGATTTCGACCAGGTCGTGGATGAGCAGCATGCGGGTCACGCGGTCCAGATCGATCCCGTCCCCGCCGGCATATTCCCTGAAGATCGAAGCCGCCAGCGCGATGTGCCAGGAGTGCTCGACCGAGTTTTCCCGGCGGCCGCGGTCGAGCAGGATCGTCTGGCGCAGGATGTGCTTGAGCCGGTCGATTTCGAGCAGGAACGCGACCTGGCGCATGAGGCGGTCGCCGCGTCCGGGGTTCTCGTGAGCCCCGCTCCCACGGGAAGACGGGGGGCTGATTTGCGGTTGTGGATCGTCTCGCATGGCCATGGTCACCCTGTTTGGCCCCACACCGCAAATACCGCGTCGGAACACGGCATCCGGCGCTCATGCATCGGTCGTTTCGCGGCTGGGGCGGTCCCTGAATCGAATACGTTTTAAGCTTCGTATATTTACCCGATTCCTGGAAATATTCAAGCACCAATCCCATGCGTTCCAACCGGCGCCGCTTTCGCCGGGACCGAGCGACCCTGAGGGGAGGCTGGAGAAGGGCAACTCCGGCGCCGCGCAGGGTGCGGCAGGCCGGTTTCAGCCGAGCTTCAGCAGCCTGAGTGCATTGGCGCGGAAAATCTTCGTCTTATCCGCATCGGGGATGTTCATGCCGGCAACGCTGGCCGCGGCGTCGGCCGTGAAGCTGCGACCGGCGGTGGCATCCATCGGGGCGTCGGAGCCGAACAGGACCCGCTCCGGGCCGAAAAACGCCGCCGCCATCTCGAGCAGTTTGGGCTCGTTGCCCTGGGTGGCGGTGTCGCAGTAAAATTTCTTGAAATGATCGATATAGGGCCGCGAGATCGCCGTCGGCTGCTTGGCCCCCGTGTTCTGCTCGAAGTAGTCCCAGCCGTACTGCATGCGCTGGGCGAACATGGGGATCAGGGCCCCGTGGTGATGGATGACGAGCTTGAGGTTCGGGTGGCGCTCGTACACGCCGGCGAAAACGATGCGCACCATGGCGGCCGAGGTGTCCTGCAGCCAGGAGAGGGTCTGCCAGACCTGGAACTTGGACTCCTTCTCGTCGGCATAATCCGGGTAGAACGGGGGCCGCGAGGGGTGGATCCACAGCGGGACGTCCAACCGGGCCGCCTCGGCGTACAAGGGCTCGAAGTCCGAGTGGTCCGGCCGCTTGACCGTCGGGCCCGTCACGAACATGCCGCCGGCCATGTGAAGCTCGCCCACCGCCCGATTCAACTCGGCGAGCATGATCTGCGGGCTGGTCGTCGGCAGCACCGCCACCGCCGTGAACCGGTCCTTGCGACGTTCGGCGACCTGGGCCAGTTCATCGTTGAGCAGGCGCGCGGCGGCGAGGCACTTTCCCGCGTCGGCGTGGACGGCCGGGGCCGTTTCGAGCCAGGGCAAAGGTACGAGGACGGAGCGCGCGACGCCGAAATCGTCCATCAGCCGCAGACGCTGCTCGGGGTCGATCAGCGTCGGCGTGTTGGCGAAGAGGCTGCGGAAGACGTGGGGTTTCGGCCCACCGGCCGCCTCGAGGTGGTCGATCACCCGCATCGCCGAAAAGTGGCAGTAACAGTCGATCATGTCCGTCCGGCGTCCGGCCTTCATCCCCGCGGCGGCAATTTCCCTGACCCCCGCGCGCCCCACCACCGCGGCGGCGGCCGAAGCCAGGGCGGTCCTCAAGAAATGCCTTCGGTTCATTTCACATCCCCCCAACGGTTTATTTCCGTCCCGCACCCGGCACAAGACGTCCGGCCACCCGCTCCCGACGTTTAAAAACCGTAGCCCAGGGACAGGATGTAGCGGTAGTCGGACCGCTCGGCGTCATCGGCCGGCATGTTGTCCCAATCCCACTCCAGGCCCGCGCTCAGGAAAAGACCGGCGCGAATGGGAAATCGCAGCCCGGTGCGGGTCAAAGTAAAAACGTCCTTGGTGTCCGACAGGCTGATGTAGCCCTCATGAGCGAGATAGTACTGAAACAGCTTGTCGAAAAAAAAGCGGTGGAACTTGACCGCCCAGCGGCCCGCCGCATAATCTTCATCGTCGGCTTCGTCATAGTCGGTATTGACGTAGCTCGGGCCGGCTTCAAAAGACAGGCCCATCACCTCGCTTTCGAAGACCTGATAGCCGACGCCGGTGCCGACCGTCGTCCGCAGGTTGATGTCCTTGAAGTCGTCGGTCAGAACAAGCCCGTTGAGATACCAGTAGAGCTTCTCGGTGAGGAAGTGGTCGTACTTCAGATGGCCCAGGGCGTTGTCTTCGGACTTATCGCCGTCGTCCTCGGCGCGGTTGTAGGCCGCCCCCGCAGTGAGGCGGTTCACCTTGGTCCTGGCCACCACCTCTCCGGCGCCGTGAATGTTTTGCTTGTCGGTGTTGCCGGTGGTTTTGAGGAAACCGAAGTTCACCTGGCCGTTGACCTTCACCGCCGGTTCAACAGGCGGGTTGATGGCCTTGATTCGGGCCGGCTGCACGCTGACCGCGCCGCCGGCGGTCTCGCTGGAGAGAACCAGACGATCAGCCGAAGACCCGGGCTGCGGGGCGCCTTTCAGCACCGTCCCGTCGTCCATGAGCACGGTCACGGGCGCCTCGGAGGCGACCCGCTCGACTTTCTGCCAGTCGATGGCGAGTTTACCGGCATAATCCGTCTCTAAAATCAGTTTCCCGTCCGTCATGGACACGATGGTCCCTGAAAGCCGGTTCCCGTTCTTCAAAAAGACATCATCGGCAAAGCACGTCCCCACGGAGATGAGGATGGCGAGAAAAGCCACCAAGGAGTACACACTTCTTCGGTTCTGCATCGGATCCTCCTTCGGCTGATTCAATTGGGATTCACTGGAAGGCCGGCCGCTGTTCCCCACCCCCCGCCGGCGGCAAGCCCCGGTCAGGGCTCTCTGCAAAGGTCCCCCACCTTGCGGACATAGGCGCTGATATCGCACTTGCGCTCAAGCCCCGAGGCCATCATGCAGCGCACTTTCCCGTAGATAGGTCTCTGCGGCCAGGCCCGGTCGTGGGCGCCGTAGATCCAGGCCATTCCGGCATAGGAGTTGGGGTCGCGCCCGTCAAGGAAATACTTGTTGTTGAGCTGCTGGGTGAGGCCGAACCCCTCCTCCGGCGTCCGCGACCACTCCAGGATCTTCTTGCCCCAGTACATGCGCATGTGGCTGTGCATGTAACCGGTGCACACCATCTCGCGCATGGCCGCGTTCCAGTATGGGTCGTGGGTCTCCGCCCGCTCGAGCTCTGCGGCGGAATAAAGGTGGGGCCTGGGATCGCGGCGGTGCTCGTCCAGGCTTTTCCGCGCCCAGCCCGGGAGACAGGCGTAGGCATCGTAGTCCGAGGTGTGCCGCACGAAGTTGCAGGCGAGCTCGCGGCGCACCACCAGCTCCTCGAGGAAGGCGTCCCGGGCGGGCTTGGGCGCCTGCGTTTTCAGAACACGCAGCGCCAGGTAAAGCGGTGAAATCTGCCCGAAGTGCAGATAGGGGCTCATGCGGGAGACGCCGTCGGTCTGAGGCTGGTTGTGGTTGCGGTCGTAGCGCGCCAGGTGACTTTTCAAAAAAACGGCGAACCGGCGTTTGGCCTCGCCCGTACCGCCCTTGAAATGCGGGGAGACCGGGCCCACGCTGCGATCGAGATTCAGCGTTTTCAGAACCGCGTCCGGATCCTCGAGATCCAAGCCCGGCAGCCCAAGATCGAGGGTCGGTCGGCGCACCTTGACCGCCGTCAGCCCCCGCAGATAGTCCGGCAGCAGGCGGTGGATCCTGGGCCGCAGCGTGCGCGCGCCGATCTCGGACTTGGAAGAGGCCGTCTCCACGGGAACGAGGACATCGCTCTCCACCTGGACGACGCGGCAGGCGGCCTGGCGCGCCACCTCCTCCCGCCAGGCCCTCTGATGCCGGAGGTAGCCGCGGTCGCAGACGATGAGGCCGGCATCGCGCCCCAACTCCAGGGCGACCGCCGGCGGTGACCCCCGCCGCGCGACCATTCTAATGCCGCGGCGCTTCAAGGCCCGAGCGGTCTCCCTCAACCCCTCGAGCATGAAGGTATAATGCCGCAGGTTGGCCTCGGGGTAGTCATCGGTGAGCCCGAAGGCGACGACCACCCCCTGCCCCGCGCGGTTGGCCGCACGCACGGCATACTCCAGGGCATGGTTCATCTCGGCGCGCTGGGACTGCTGCATCCAGTAAAGGATGGTGCGACCCTGAACGACATCGCGGCCGTTCAAGTGCTGAATCCGTGTCTCCTGAATGCCGGGGTAGGACATGGGGGGCTCCCCTCTTCGAACCACAGCCCGTCGACCTGACGGGCTGTCGAAAAACGTCGGCGCTCGTCCCGCGAACGACAGGGCCGAACGAGCGGCCGGCCGGCGGGAGCCGGTTCAAGCTTCAAGGCTTTTTGGGTGGCGCCAATCGTCGGCGCAGCTCCAGCCACTCGTGCAGGTCGACGACGGCCTTGTTGAGCTCGTAGCGGCCGTCCGCAAAGACCCCGTAGTCCCCGCCCCCGCCCATGGCCGAAGCGAACCGGACGGTGTTGGCGTAGATCAGCCAGGTGTCCGCCCAACGGCGCTCGACCGCCTCGTCGAAGGGGCTGCCGCCTTTGGCCGGGCCCACGGCATAACCGGCGGCCCAGATGTCGGAGAGAATCCGCGTGGCATTGAGCGTCTTGGCATTGGTCTCCCGGATCGTGCTCTCGAAGCGGGCCCAGTGGCCGTCGACCCAGGAGGTAGCGTGACAGCTCAGACAGACGGCTTGGAGCGTCTGCCGGCGTTTGTCCATCTCGTCTTTTCCGATCAGATACGTGGAAGCAAACCCGCCGTCGAGGTCCGTCGGCAGCGGCTGGCCGCTCTTGTTGCGAATGACGGTGGTGTCCGGATCGATGGGGTGGGGGTGGGCGGTGACGAGTCCGAATATGCGCCACGGCAGCCGATCGTTCATCTGGTGCGAACGCCGGGCCACCACGTCGCCGTCCGTGTTCACCACCAGGCTGACGTGGCAGGCCGCGCACGTCGGTGCCGTGAAATCCTTGCCGATGACCCACGGGACCCCCTTGAATTCCCAATCCTTGCCGTGCGTCGAAAAGAGGTTGCCGTGCTTGCTCGCCTCGTAGACTTTGAAGGCCGGGACATCCGGGCCCACGTGGCACTGCTTGCAGGTGTACGGCTTGCGCGCCGTCTCGATCGAGAACTGGTGGCGGGTGTGGCAGGCGGCGCAGGAGCCCAGGGTCCCGTCCAGGTTGACGCGCCCGACCCCTTGGTTCGGCCAGCCGTCGATCTTGGGAAACTG
Organism: uncultured delta proteobacterium; assembly: GCA_963716785.1. Classification (GTDB taxonomy): domain Bacteria; phylum Desulfobacterota; class Desulfobacteria; order Desulfobacterales; family SpSt-501; genus SpSt-501. The sequence continues at coordinate 66,203 of CAVQUW010000052.1, forward strand.
CAGCTCGCCGGCGAGCTCGGTGTTGCGCGTCTCGGTGCCGCCGACCTTGAGCTTCGTTCCGTGGCAGTGGTAGCAGGCTTCGTCCCGGGTGGCCGCCTCGGCCGGCTGGATGGCGAGCGTTCCGCCCTTGCGCTCCACCCGGCCGAGGATGCTGCGCTCAAGGTCGTTGTAGAGCTTGTTTTCGGCCAGGTTCCTGTAGGCGTGGGCCATGATGTTCCTGGAGTACTGGTCCGCCTCCTCGGCGTGGCAGGTGCGGCAGTCCCCGGGGCTGACGACGATGTGGATCTCGTACCCGTTGTGCTCGAAAGTGTCGGTGTGCTCTTGGGGCCGCTGGGTGTGGCACTCCGCACAGCCGACCACGGTGCCCTGCAGCGATTCCGGGACTCCCTTGCTCGACACCTTCAGGCCGAGACCCTTGACGGCCATCGCGTCCCTGGGCAAAACCTGCGAGTGGCGGCTCTTCAGCCACCCTTGGACGATGCCCGGGTGGACGATCTGGTGGCACTCGATGCACGCCTGAGTGGCCTCGCTCACGTTCACATCGGCGGCATGAAGCCGGGCCCCGTTCACCAAAAACACCAGGAAGGCAATGACGGCAGCAGTCGTTTTCATGGTGGTGCGCCCCGATCGCGTGGGTTGATGTCAGGTCTGGGTCTGATTACCATATCGTTCGGTTTTTGTCCAAAAGAACCCCTCTGCGACCCGATCGGGGGTGCGGTCCGCTGGGCGCGACCATAAAAAAAAGGCAACGCGCACTGCGTTGCCTTTTTTTGAAGCAAAGTCCGGCTCAGCCGGCGATGGACACCGGCGCGGCCTTGCCGATGAATTCCATGGTCTCCTCGTACTTCCCGCGCATGTTGACAGTGCCCGATTCGATGTCTTTTTTCTGGGGGCTCCACTCCGTGGGGCACTCGTTCTTCAACTGCTCGATGCGGGTGGTCATTTCGGTGATGAACATGTTCAGATCCTGGATGTTGGGCAGGATCTTCTCGCGCTCCTTGGACCCGAGGGTCTCCACCTTGCGGGTCAGATCGTAAACCTTGGCCTTCCAAGCGGTCAACTCCATCTCCATGCCCTTGCAGTAATCGGTAACGTTCATGACAAGCTCCTTTTGTTGGGTTGAAGGTTATACAGAGCTGCCTGTCGCCAGAACCCGAAGATGCGTCGCCCCGAAAACTACCCTGAAACGGGTTGCGGATGCAGCAGCTTGAAACCATAAAACGGATCGCGGTAAAGGCCGCGAATGAAGTAATAATAGGTATCGATCGCCTTCTGTCAACCGTCGAATTGGAGTCGGTCGACACTGTGCCCGGGAGTGATGTGAGCCCCGGATCAGGGCAGCGGGGCAAAGCAGGTGTCGGCAGGTTCGGTCGGGAATTCCTCCGGCCCTTGAGTCACGGGCCGGCCGGCGGCGCGCACCAGGGCCGGAAGCAGCCCGCGGAAGAGGAGGTGGTGAAAAGGGATGAACCCGTACCAGTAGAGGATCCCGGCCAACCCCTTGGGAAGGAAGCGCGCGATCACCCGGAGCTCGCACCGTCCACGGCCGAGGTCCTGGATCTCGAAGTCCAGCAGGGCATCGCCGGGGACCTTCATCTCCGCGAGAAGACGAAAACGACGGGGCGGGTCCACCTCCAGCACCCGCCAGAAATCCCGGGGGTCGCCGGCCTTGAGCTCGGCCGGGAGCGTGCGCCGGTCCTGAAGCCCCCTGCCCCCGCACCAACGGTCGATCAGCCCCCGCAGGCGCCAGAGGATGTCGGCGTAGTAATATCCGTTCCTGCCGCCCAGGCGGCTCACCGTGGGCCACAGATCCTCCGGCGAGGCGGCGGCCTGCACCCGGTAGCCGCAGGCGAACCGGGTGCCCCCGGCGTAATCGGCGTCGCCGCAGTAGGGCCACTCGAAGGGCAGCAGTTCCCCCCCCGGCGACCAGCACGTCTCGAGCAGCTCCTGCCGGACGCGCTGCAGGGCGAGCCGCATGGCCTCCCGGCAGGTGAGCAGCCGTTGGGGGATGATGCCGCGGATGCGGTGGTCGCGGCAGACCGCGTCGCTGGTCAGCCCTTCGGTGAGCGGCAGGGCGATGGCCGTCGGCACCGGGCTGATCAGGTTGATCCAGAGGGCGCTCAGGGTCGGCGTCAGGACCGGCACCGGGATGATGACCCTTTTCCGCAGCCCGGCCTCTTCGGCGTAGATCTCGAGCAGCCGGTGGTAGGTCATGACGTCCGGTCCGCCGATGTCGTAGGTTTCCCCGGTGGTCTCCGGGCGGTTGAGGCATCCGATCAGGTAGGCGATGACGTTGCTGACCGCAATCGGCTGATTGAGCGAGCGCACCCAGCGCGGGGTGGTCATGGCCGGCAGCCGCTCCACCAGGTAGCGCAGGATCTCAAAAGAGGCACTGCCGGAGCCCAGGATCATGGGGGTGCGCAGATCGGTGGTGGGCACCCGGCCGGACTGCAGGATACGGGCCACCTCGATGCGCGATCTGAGGTGCTTGCTGAGCTCCCCGTGCCGGGCCTCGGCCAGCCCCCCCAGGTAGATGATGCGCGCAAGGCCGGCGCTTTCGGCCGCAGCCGTCATGTGGCGCGCCGCCGCCCGGTCCGCCTCGGCGAATTTCTCCTTCTGGGCGACCATCGAGTGGACCAGGTAGTAGGCGACCCCGCAGCCGGCGGCGGCCGCCTTCAGGGACTCCAGATCGAGCGCATCGCCCTTGACGAGCGCGACCCGCGGGTGGTGCGCCCAGGGGCGGCAGGCCAGTTTCTCCACGGACCGCCCCATGGCGCGCACCCGGTGCCCTTGGTCCAGCAGGGCGGGCACCAGCCGGCCGCCGACGTAGCCGGTGGCCCCGGTGACGAGGATCGGGTCAGACATGATTCCTCAGCTTGAGCGCGATCGGGTGCGGGTTGAGGTAGAGCTGCTGCTTGAGGTAGGGCTGGTCGTACTTGCGCACGAAGTGATTGAACAGGGTGATCGGCACGACCAGCGGAACGTACTCCTTGCGGTACCGATCGAGGATCTCGAGGATCTCCTGCTTTTCGTCCGCGCTGAGTTGCTGCTTGAAATAGCCGAGAATGTGCTGCAGCACGTTCAGGTTCTTCTTCGGGGTGGTCTTCAGCCGCAGCGCCTCCAAAAGCAGGTTTTCGTAGCGGGTGTAGGCCTCCCGGATGGGCACCTGCTTGCCCTCGGCCACGAGTTTCCCCATCAGCTTGTAGTGCTTGGGGCTGTGGGCGAGGATCAGCAGCTTGTGACGGGTGTGGAAATCGACCAGGGTCCCCATGCGGGGCGGCAGCGCCAGGGTCTCCCGCCAGCGCTTCAGGGTGAAGATCTGCTCGATGAAGGTCTCCCGCAACTTGGCGTCGTTCAAGCGCCCCTCCTCCTCGACGGGGATCAAGGGGAAGTGCTGCGTGAAGACGCGCGCGAACAGGCCGACGCCGGCTTTTTCCGCCATGCCCTTGGCGTTGTAGACCTTGACCCGCATCAAGCCGCTGTTCGGTGAGTCCTTTTTGAAGATGAACCCGCAAAGGTCCTCCTGCTCCAACTCCCGCACGCGTTTCGTGGCCCAGGCGTGCATGCGCTCGGTGTGGTCGACCTTGCCGCGGGTGGTGATCAGACGCGGGGATTCCGGGTCGCCGACGAGGCGGAAGGTCTCCCGGGGAACGGGAAATCCCGCCTCCACCTCCGGGCACACCGGCACGAAGTCCAGGTATTCGCCTAAGGTGCCGGTGATGTAGCGGTCGTGCTTGTGGCCGCCGTCGAAGCGCACCGGCTGTCCGAGCAGACAGGCACTGATCCCGATTCGGATTCGGTTTTCCATCGTGGGTCCCTCTGAGGGTTAGGGTAACGTGCCGGCCGCTTCACCACGAATCCTGCAGCGACCGACTTCCAAGCGGACGTTTTCACTATGTCAAAAGGCGGTCAAGGGGCTCTCCGAGGCCCGCGGCGTCACGCTTGGTTGAGCGGAGCGCCCACCCGGTGCCTCCCCACGCACTACCCATTTCGAAGCGAACCGCTGAAGATGCGCCCGCGAGGGCGGTTCACGCGACGTCACCCCGCGCGCGGGCACCCGCGAGAAGCCGGTTTCAGGAGGTGCCATCGCCGATGAGCGGCAGCTCCTTGACGAGCTGGAAGTACACCAGGAATTTCGGCTCCTCGTTGTCGTCCGTGTATTTGCGACGCTTGATTTTCCCGACCAGTTCGGGGTTTTGCTCTTCACGCAGCTTTTTAAGGAACAGCCGCTTGCCGTGGTAACCCGGCGTGTTTTCGATGAACATAAAAGTGGCGTGGGGATTGGACTGCAGGTTGTGATGGGTCAGTCGATCCCGCATGATGAAAGCCAGTGTTTCCTCTTCGAGGAAGTGCGGGCGGGAGTAGACGGCGGCATCGACCCGGCCCTCGCCGTCGGCGGTGGCCAGCACCCCGATGCCTTTTTTGCCTTCGAAATACGCGCTCAATTCTTTCAGGCTCATCTTATCCTCCTGTGGCGGTGACTGTTTGAACACGGGACCAATATAACGCAGAAAACGCAGATGGAAAGGCTTGGGGTGAAATACGGAAGTAATCGTGGGCGCAGGCGGCGAGGGGCGGACGAGGACGCATCCGGCGAAGGCCGTTCAGGCACGCAGGGAGCCGAGCGTCGTCAGGGTGACCCCCGCGGACACCAGCACCGCCCCGATCAGCAGCGAGACCGTCAGCGGCTCCCCCAGAATGAGAAAGGAGAGGAGCACCGCGCAGATCGGCACGAAATTGATGAACAGCCCGGCACGCACCGGGCCGATGCGCTGGATTCCCTGGTAGTACCAGACGAAGCCGAGGACCGTCCCGAAAAAACCGAGATAAACGATGCTCGCCCAGGCTTCCAGGGGATAGGCGTGCGCCCCCAGCACCCCTTCGGCCAGTGCCGGCGGCAGCAGGGCGGCGGTGCCGATCAGCGCGCTGTAAGTGACCGCCACCAGGGGGGAGAGCTCGGACATGACGCGCTTGCCGAGCAGAGAGTAGGTCACCCAGCTGGCGACGCAGCCGAAAATAAGCACCTCGCCCCAGCCGACGCCACCGCCCTGCAGGACTCCGAGGTCGCCCCGGGTGATCACGGTGACCGCACCGCCGACCGATACGAGGATGCCGGCCACCTTGAGGACATTCAGCCGCTCGTGGAAAAACACAGCCGCCATCAGGGCGATGAAAATGGGGTTGTTCGCGATGATGATCGATGCGCGCCCGGCCTCGATCAGCTTGAGCCCTTTCAGGAAAAACACGTTGTAGGCGAAGATCCCCGTCATGCCCATCAACAGCAGCAGTGCGAGGTCCCGCCGCGACGGCAGCGGCAGCCGGCGCTCCGTTTTCAACGTCAACGCGGTCAGGCACAGACAGGCGACCGCAAAACGCAGAAAAGACCCTGAATAGGGCCCGACGCTCTGAGCCAGCACTTTGCCGGCGATGAAGGTGCCGCCCCAGAAAACAGCCATCAGCAAAAGTTTGACGTAGGTGGCGAGCATGGGGCATCCGGTCTCAGCGGGAAAACGCAAAATACGCTACCGGCGGATGCCGGCGGTTTCGAGGCGCGACGCCCCGAAAGGGTGCCCGTAACACGATTCGGCATCGTTGTCCATCGCGAACACGGCGGCGCGCGCCGCATGCCTCGTCCGGCGTTGCGGTCCGGCCGGCTTGCGCCGAGCCCGGCGTTCCGCTATAGATGATGCCCATGACCGCCGGAACGCCATCGTTCCCTTCCACTGGCATCTTCCGCAAGCGGAGGAGAACGGATTAAGAAAGCCCGCCGGAGGTGAGTTTCTGCTTCACGCCGTGGGCATCCTTGACCGCTGAGCTGTAAGCCTTCGGCCTTCAGCCTGCTTTTCACCTTTCCCCTTTTCCAGGAGGTGGCCGCCATGCTCGGATTTCAACTGACCCCCGAACAACTGAAGATCCAAAAAGAAGCGCGGGAATTCGCGCTGCGGGAAATCCTGCCCGTCGCCTGGCACTACGACGCGGTCGACGACACGCCGCTCCCGGTGTTGCGCAAGGCCTGGGAGGCGGGCATCATGAACTGCGACATCCCCCGGGAGTACGGCGGCAAGGGCTACGGTCTGGTCGAAAACGTGATCATCACCGAGGAGTTTGCCGCGGCCTGCCCGGGTCTGGCCACCTCCCTGTTCGACAACTCGCTCGGCATGGAGCCGCTGCGGCTGTCCGCCAACCAGGAACTGAAAAATAAGTATTTCCCGCGGATCGCCAAAGACTTCAAGCTCATCTGCTTCGCCACCTCCGAGCCCACCATGGGCTCCGACGTGTCCGCCATCCGCTGCCACGCGCAGCGCGACGGCCAGGGGTACATCCTGAACGGAACCAAGTACTGGGTGACCAACGGCGGCATCGCCGACTACATGTCCGTCTTCGCCACGGTCGACGCGGAGAAAAAGCACGAGGGCATCTGCGCCTTCATCGTGGAAAAGGCGTGGAAGGGGGTTTCGATCGGCCGCCGGATCCCCAAGCTCGGCCAGCGCGGCTCGAACACGGTGGGAATCCGTTTCAAGGACGTGCGCGTGCCTGCTGAAAACGTTCTGGCACCGCCGGGGGAGGGATTCGTGCTCGCCATGAAAACCTTTGCGCGCACGCGGCCGGCCATCGGTGCCTTCGCCGTGGGTGCGGCCCGCTCGGCCATGGAATTCGCCATCGACTACGCCAAACAACGCAGGGCCTTCGGGTCACGGATCGCCGATTTCCAGGCCATCCAGCACAAGATCGCCGACATGTATCAGAAGGTGGAAACCTCACGGCTGCTGGTGTGGAAAGCAGCCTGGGAGGCCGATCAGGGGGTGGACCCGACCATTTCGGCGTCGGTTGCCAAGCTCTACACCACCGAGGCCGCGCTCGAGGTGGCCAACGAGGCGCTGCAGATTTTCGGGGGGTACGGGTACACGAAAATGTTTCCGATCGAAAAAATCCTGCGCGACACGCGTCTGTTCCGGATCTACGAGGGCACCAGCGAAGTCCAGCGTCTGATCCTTTCCGGCTTTGCGCTCAGCGGCTACCGCCCGGCGATGCCGCCGCTCGAGGACCTGCCGGTCCACATCGAGAGGGACACCGTCAACCGGGAGCCGCGGGCAAACCGCCTGGCGCTGCCGGATCTGCGGGCACGTCCATTACGGCAGCGAGCCCCCGGAGGAGTGTCCGTATTGTTTTTTCCCGAAAAAGGCCTTCAAGGAAGTGTGATGAACGCAGGGGGGTCCAAGACCGTCACCGGTCGTTGGCGTCATTGCGCCGCAGGATCTCCAGGATCCTGGGGATGTAGTTCTCCGACTTGCTCGCGTGGAAGCGGGTCGACCCGGCCCCTTGGTGCCCCCCCCCTTCGAAGGCGGTGAGCATTCGGCCCACGTGCACGTTGCAGTCGGGGTTGAAGATGCTGTGGCCGACGTTGACGACCACGAACTGCTTCTGCGGGTCATCGTAGCGGATTCGGATGTGCACGCACGCCTGGGGGAACACCGAGTACACCAGGAACCGGTTTCCGGAGGGGGCGGCATCCAGCGCGCGGAAGTCGGTGACGGCCACCGGACCGGTCACCGTGGTGTATGCCTTGAGCCAGTCGGCGTAGCGGGCGTTCTGATCGATGACCCGCAGGCACCTCGATTTCACTTCCGGGTCCGCCATGACCCGCCGGATGTCGTCTTCCCTCAACATCCGTACCAGATGGTCCCAATATCGAGGCTCGCCGCCGTCCTCGGCGGAAACCGTCATGGACAGCAATACATAGTCAAAGTTTTGCGGGTGAAGCACCATCTCCTGGGTGAAATCCGCCGCATCGATGCGGTCGGCCCAGTCGACCAACTCCCGGTAGTCCCGTTTGAGGCCGGTTTTAAAGTATTCGTAGACATTGCGGGCCGCCGAAGGGGTCAACCGGAACAAGCCGTTGAAAGGCCGGTAGATGATGTTGGTGGCGTGGTGGTCGAACCACAGGGTGCAGTCCGGGTGAAAGGGCAGGTTGGCGACAACGTCTCCGGGGAGCACCCCCGCCGAACCGGTTTGAAAGTCGTTCGGTTGCCGCCAGTGAACCGGCTGCTCGATGGCCAGGGCATCCGCGAGCATCACCGCGCACACCACCCCGTCGAAATCGGGTCTGGTGACGATGCGCACGGCCTTTGCTTCAATGGACATTGATCGGCATCCCATATCCTGGTAATGATATCTTCAAACAGCTTCTTTATCAATGAATTATAATCATGGGAGATTACTAGGGTAGACCGCGGAGCGGAGCGACCCGGCCGGGGGACGGGAACCGGCGCAGGGCGTTCCGCGCCCCGAGCATGGCGCCGGGGCCGCGGGCACCCTTGACCCGGGGCGGCCCCGCGAACCCGGGACCACCGACAAGGAGGTGCGACATGGCGCTTTACCTGGTGCAGCACGGAAAGAGCCTGCCGACGGATGTCGATCCGCAGCAGGGGTTGTCGGATGAGGGCATCGCGGACACCGAGCGGATGGCCCGGCTGGCGGTCGAGCTCGGTCTGACGCCCGGCAGCATCCTGCACAGCGGCAAGGCCCGCGCCCGCCGCACCGCTGAAATCCTGGCTTATGCCCTGCAGCCGACCGATGGGGTCCGGGAGGCCTCGGGACTCAACCCGCTGGATGACGTGGTCCCCTGGACCGTTGTCAACCCCGCCGCCGAGCTGATGCTTGTCGGACACCTGCCGTTCATGGAACGCCTGGCGTCCCTGCTGGTGTCCGGGTCGGAAGAAAAACCGGTGATGCGTTTCCAGAACAGCGGCATCGTCTGCATCGACCGCGACCCCGCCTCCGAGCATTGGGTGATCCGCTGGGCGCTGGTGCCGAGTCTGCGCTGAATCCCGGGCGGCGCCGCCAACGGGCCGACCGGAGTTCGCCGGCGCAGGGGGCCACCCTCGCAAACACGAGAGCCGACTTCATCGGGGTGGCGGTCACGGCCCTGCCGCCGGAGGCCGGCCGCCGCGTCTTGCTTGCCTACTTCCCGCAGATCAGCGAGATCTCCACCAGCACATCCCGCGGGAGACGCGCCACTTCGACGGTTTCCCGCGCCGGCGGCGCCGAACCGAAATAACCGGCGTAGACGCCGTTGAACTTGACGAAGTCCCCCATGTCCTTCAGAAAGCAGGTGGCCTTGAGGGCGTCGTCAAGGCTCATGCCCGCCGCGGCGACGATCGCCTTAAGGTTTTCGAGCACTTGCCGGGCCTGGGGTTCGATACCGCCGTCGACCAGCTCGCCGGTCTTGGGGTCGATCGGGATCTGACCGGAGACGAACAGCAGGTCCCCCAGCCGGATCGCCTGGGCATAGGGTCCGATGGCCTGGGGCGCGTTTTGGGTGGCGATGATTTTTTTCATACGGTGCGTCTCCTTCTTTTTTCAACATGTTAGGGTGATTTCGGTTTTAAACCCCGTGCTCTTCGCCCTCAGCCCCCGCCTTGCGCCGCAGCAAGGCCATCACGTCGGCGACGATCACATACAGCGCCGGGACGTAAATCAGGACGAGGAAGGTGGCGACCAGCAACCCGAAGCTGATGCTGACGGCCATGGGGATCAGGAACTGGGCCTGAAAGCTGCGCTCGAGCAACAAGGGCAGCAATCCCCCGATGGTGGTGATGGTGGTGAGCATCACCGCTCGGAACCGGCCCTTGCCCGCCCCCAATACCGCCGGGACCAATTCCATACCGCCGCGCACCCGCTGATTGATGAAATCGATCAGCACCAGGGCATCGTTGACCACGATGCCCGAAAGGGCAACGATGCCGAAGATGCTGATCATGGTGATCCCCAGGCCCATGATCAGGTGTCCGAGGATGGCCCCGACCAGGCCGAAGGGGATGGCGGTCATGATGATCAGCGGCTGGGCGTAGGAGCGAAACTGCGAGGCCAGGATGACGAAGATCCCCATCAAGGCCAGGACATACCCGCTTTTGAGGCTGTCGAGGGACTCCTGGGTGCGCTTCTCCTGCCCCTCCAGGTCGATGGCGATCCCCGGGTAGCGGCTTTTCAGACCGGGCAGAAACTTTGATTTCAGCCCGGCCACGATCCGGCTGGCGTTGGCCCGGCTCTCGTCGACGTCGGAGACCACGGTGATGGTGCGTTTGCGGTCCACCCGGTTGACGGTGGCATAGGCCCATCCCGAGCGCACCTCGGCCACCTCCTCGATCGGCACCTCCCGGCCGTCGAGCGTGCGGATGCGCATCTCGTCGAGGCCCGCGAGGCTGCGGCGGTCCCGGTCGTCGTAGCGCACCATGACCTTGAGGTCATCGCGGCCGCGTTGGATGCGAACGGCTTCCTCGCCGTAAAACGCCTGCCGCACCTGCCGGGCGATGTCCCGCATGGTGACCCCCAGCGGGCGGGCCCCTTCCCGCGCAAGGAGTCTGCGCTCGGCCTTGCCGGGCTTGAAGTTGTCGGAGACGTCGTAGGTGCCCGGGTAGGTTCTGATTTCAGCCTTCAGGTCGGCCGCCGCCGCCTTGAGCTGTTCGAAATCCTTGCCGGAGAGCTGGATTTCGATGGCGTTGCCGGCCGGGCCGCCCTCCAGGGTGGAAAACGACAGTTGCTCGACACCCGGGATCCCGCCCGCCGCGCCGCGCCAGCGGTTGAGAACGGCGGCGGTGGAGAGCTGCAGACGTTTCTCCGAGGGGGCGATCTCGATCCACACCTGCCCGACGTGATTGCCGATCTCCTCGGGTTTCCAGTCGCGCCGCGGGATCATCCCGACCAGCGCAAAGAGGTTCGTCACCAGCGGCCCGTTGCGGGCCGTGAACTCAGGGTAGGCCTGGTTGAGATCGAAGGCCGTGCGTTCGAGATGCGCGACGGCCTCCTCCGTCACGCTGGAGGGGGTCCCCAGCGGGAAGCTGACCTCGGCGATGATCCAGTCGCTCTCACCCTCCGGGAAAAAGACGAAGGGCACGTACCCGCCGATCGACCAGACCCAGGCAGATGATCAGCGCCCCCAGACCGCTGCAGAAGGTGAAATAGCGGTTGCGGACGGCGGCGGCCAGAACCGGCACGTAGCCTCGGTCGATGAAGCGCTCCAGACGCGCTTCGAGACCGCCGGCGGAACCGCTCGTGCCACTGCAGCAGCCGCCCCGCCCTCCCGGAGGCAGCGGCGGTCAGGGCATGGTGCAGATGGGAGGGAAGGATCACCATGGCCTCGAACAGCGACACGGTCAGGATCGTGATCACCGCCATCGGCATCACGGCGATGAACTTGCCCATGATCCCCGCGACGAACATCAGCGGCGCGAACGCCACCAGGGTCGTGGTCACGGAGTGGATGACGGGTGCCGCCACCTCGGAGAACCCGTCGACCACCGCCTCCGCGGGCTTCTTGCCGCGCCCGAAGTGGGTGAAGATGTTCTCGCCGAAGACCGTGGCATCGTCGACGAGGATGCCGAGGGTCATGATATAGGCGAACAGCGAGATCATGTTGACGGTCTGCCCCAGGGTGTCCAGGACGAGGAACCCGCCCATGAGGGAGATCGGGATCCCGGCCGCCACCCAGAACGCCACGCGGATGTTCAGGAACAGGGCGAGGAAGATGAACACCAGCAGGATGCCCTGGGCGCCGTTGCGCAGCAGCAGGTCGATGCGATCCTCGACCATGGCCGAGAGGTCCCCCCAGATGGCCAGGCGGACCCCCGGCGGCAGGTCGCCGGACTTGCGCTGCACGTACTGCTTGGCGATGACGCGCGATGCCGATGACGTCCTGGGAGCCGGTGCGCATGACGCGGGCGATGGCGGCGGGCTTGCCGTTGAAACGGGCCTTGATGTCGGTGTCCTCGAAACCGTCGATCACCCGGGCCACCTCCCCCAGCCGCACCGACGCCCCGCCCGGCAGGGTGATCAGCGGCAGGGTCTCCAACTCGACCCCGGTGTAGCGCTGACCCTTGGCGCGCACGAGGATCTCGCCCTGGCCGGTCTTGATGGTGCCGCCGGGCAGATCGATGCTGCCGCTGCGCACGGCCGCGACCACCTGGTCGAAGGAAATGCCGTAACGCCTGAGGTTCTCCTCGGAAACCGCAACCGAGATCTCGTAGTCCCGCACCCCGACCAGGTCCACCCGGGTGATCGTGTCCGGGGACTTGAGTCTCAGGAAGGAGATGACCGAATCGAGCAGCCGTTGCCATCCACCGGCCCGCGCCGCGGGCGAGGGCTTGGCGTCGAGCAGGTCGTCGCGGACCTCCTCGGCGATCCGGCGCAGGGTGTTCTCCGGGACATCGCCGTAGACCGCCACCGAGACGGCCGGGTCCTCCTTGAGGATTTCCATCACCAGCGGCTTTTCGGACTCGACCGGAAAGGTGTCGATGCGGTCGACCTCGGCCTTGATCTCGTCGAGCACCTTCTGAAGGTCGGCACCGGCCTCCAGCTCCACCAGCACGGAGCCCGCACCCTCGCGCGCGGTGGAGATCATGCGGGTGATCCCCTCGATGCCCTCGATTTTCTCCTCGATCTTGACGCAGATGCCCTCTTCGACCTCCTCGGGGGTCGACCCGGGATACACCACGCTGACGTAGATCATGTCGAGCGAGAACCGGGGGAACATCTCACGGTTCATCTTGATCATCGTCAAAAAGCCGGCCACCAGGACGAAGACCAGGATCAGGTTGACCGTGACGTTGTTGTTGATGGACCAGCGCGCGATGGATTTCATGGCTGAGCCTTCACCCGCACCTTCATCCCCTCCATGGGAGCGGCCAGCGGCGAGCGGACGACCAGATCGCCCTCCCGAAGGCCGGAGTCGACGACCACCCAGTCCTGATGGGCGCGCAGCACGCGGACCGGGTTGACCTTCAACCGGTTTTCGAGGACGGTGTACACGAGGTTCCCGGGGTGTACCACGTGCCGCGGCAGCCGGAAGACGCCGGGCACCGGACGGCCCTGCAGGGTGACGGACACGAACATTCCCGGCCGAATGGCCAGCAGGCCGCTCTCGCCTCCGGGGTGCGGCCGGTTCTCGATCTCGATCACCAGCGGAAGGGTACGCGTGGTCTCCTCCATGCGGTTTTTGACCCGTGCCACCCGACCCAGGCCGCGAATCTGCTGGGATTGGTTTTGGAAGCCGATCTCGACGCCGATCGCACCCAAGTCGGCCGGGAGCCACTTGAGGTCGTTCGACGCCACCTGAATGTCGACATCCAGGGCATCGGCGGCGTAGATCTGCCCCATGGGCTGGCCGACGGCCACATGCTGACCTTCCTCGACGGACTTGGACAGCAGGTAACCGTCGTAAGGGGCCTGTGATGCGGGTGCGCTCGAGGTCGAGGGCGGCCTGCCGGAGCATCACCCGGGCGTTGTCGATCCGGGCATTCAACTGCGCCCGCAGGGGTTCGGTCAATGCGAGCTGGTTGTCGACGGTCTGCAGGCGTTCCAGGCTGACCAGGTACTTCTGCTCGGCCTTGTCGACGGTGGATTGGGAGACGACCTTCTTTGAGAACAGCAGCCGGGTCCGGTCGCGATCCTCGGCCGAGAGTGCGAGATCGGCCGCCGCGATCCGGCGGGAGGCATTCAGATTGACGACCTCCTGCACGAGCTTTTTAAGGTCGGCCTCGGTTTGCGCGATCTGGACCCTGGCGCGCTCGACCTCCAGCTCGTAGCTGCGCGGGTCGATGGCCACCAGCACGGTGCCCCGCTCAAAGTACCCCCCCTCGACAAAGGAGGGGTGCAGACGCACCACCCGACCTCGAACCTCGGCCACGATACTGAGCGCCGCCCGCGGCTTGACCGTTCCGTGGGTGTCGACGCTCATCGTGACGGTCTCGGCATGGGCTTCCAGCACCTCGACCAGCCGGCCGAGGTCCTCCGGAACGGTGCGTTCGGCTTCCGGTTTCAGCTGCACCAGCAGCACGGCCACCGTCACGGCGGCGGCCAGCACGATGACACCGCGTGTTTTTTTCACCAGCGCGCTCTTATCCACGAAAGTTCGACTCCGAGGAGCATGAAGGTTTTATGAGCTCACCCGTCGCAGCCCTCAAAAAAAAGCCGCCGCATCCCGGCATCGACGCGGCGGCCATAAAAATAAAAGCGCGACCCGTATCAGCCTTCCTTGATCTTCTCCGCCAACGCCGGGACGAAGTCAAGCACATCGGCCACCACGCCGACATCGGCCACCTGGAAGATCGGCGCCTTGGGGTTTTTGTTGACCGCGACGATGAAGGGGTTGCCCTTGAGGCCCCCCATGTGCTGGAACGAACCGCTGATGCCGAGCGCCAGATAGACCTTGGGCTTGACGGTCTTGCCCGAGGTCCCCACCTGGCGGGCTTTTTCCAGCCATTTGGCGTCCACGATCGGCCGTGAGCAGGACACCACCGCGCCCATGGCCTGGGCCAGCTCTTCGGCGATGGAGATGTTCTCCTTGTCGCCGAAGCCGCGGCCCACCGACACCAGGACATCCTCCTTGGTGATGTCGACGTCGCCGACCTCCGCCTGGACGACCTCCAGGAACCGTCTGCGGGCCGTCAACCCGCCGGCGTCCGCGGACTTGTCCACCACGCTGCCCCCGGCGGCCTTGGACTCGTCGGCCCCGAAGGCGCCGGAGCGCACGCTGAGCACCGCCCCCTTGGACAGGTCGCAGACCAGATGGGCGCTCACCTGCCCGTTGAATTCCTGGCGCACGAATTTGAGGTTGGCGCCGTCCCACCCGTCGACGCCGAGCACATCGGGTGCGAACACGGCGTCCATCTTCACGCTGAGCCCGGGGCCGAGATCCATGCCGAAGGTGTTGTGGGGCAGAAGAACCACGGCGCCTTTCGGCAGCGCCTTCACCAGCAGCTGCCGGGTGAGCTCGGCGTTCGGGTAGGCCAGGGATTCGTGGTCGAATTTCCAGACCTCTTTGTATGAAGCCGCGACCTCCTGGCAAACGGCGCCCAGGGAAGCGCCGTGGCCGGTGACGATGGCGGTCACGGAAGCCTCGGGGTGGATTTTTTGAGCGGCGGCGACCAGTTCCATGGCCGAATCGTCCGCTTTTCCGTCCTTGTGCATGATGTAGGCGAAAACCAATGCGGTCATTACTTGATCCCTCCTTTGGCCTTCAGAAGCTCAATCAGCTTGGCGGTGATCTCATCGGTGCTGCCCTGCAGGATCTCGGCCCCGGCCCCGGCCGGCGGCACGAAGTAGTCGAGGCGCTTGACACCGGCGCCGGCACTGCCCACCGCGGCGGGGTCGATGCCCAGGGCCGCGGCGTCCATGACGGGGATCTCGACCGAGGCCACTTTGCGGATGCCGCGAATGCCCACGTAGCGCGGTTCGTTGATGCCGGTCTGAATGGAGAGCACGCACGGCATCTCGATTTCACTGATCTCCTGGTTGCCGCCCTCGATTTCACGACCGATGCGGAGCAGGTTGCCGCCCTTGTCCTCGATCAGGTTCACCAGGGATGCGTAAGGCCAGTCGAGCATCGCGGCCAGCATGCCGCCGACCTGCGCCGCCCCGTCGTCGGCCTGGGCGCCGGTGAGCACCAGATCATATTTGCCCTTTTCGACGGCAGCCTTCAAGATGGCGGCGATGCCGCGGCCGTCGGAGCCCTGGAAGGCCGGATCGACGAGCAGCACCCCCTGATTGGCCCCCATCGCCATTTCGCGGCGCACGACTTCCTCGGTGTCTTCATCACCGATCGACGCCACCGTCACCGACCCCCCGACGCGGTCGACGATCTGAATGGCCTCTTCGACGGCATAGTTGTCCCACTCGTTCACCGAGTAGACGAGATCGTCGCGCTTGATGTCGGCGCCGTCACCCCTGACCTCGATCTCGTTCTCGGCGGAATCAGGGACCCTTTTCACGCAAACCAGGATTTCCATTCGCTCCCTCCTTTATTTCGATGTCGCGATGTGCTCCGGAACCACTTATTTCCGCAGCCGGGCTTATCTGCTCCGGATAGTGCAGAGGTATTGTTTTAAGTGTCAGGTTTTAAGTTTTAAGCGAAGGATGAGGGTCATTCTATTCATAAAAAAGATTACCATCCGCCACTTAAAACTTAACACTTAAAACTTAACACGTGATCTCCGGTACGCCCGCCGGTCAAGAGCCACGCTGGCGACCACGGGGTAGCGTCAACCGCGCCAAATGCTGATCGACGAGCTCCGACAGATCGACTGGCCTCCATCTGCCCCTCGAGGCCCGCCACCTTGATGGCATCCTCGATGTTCACCAGACAGAAGGGGCAGGCCGTGACGATCACGTCCGCACCGGCCTTGCGGGCCATCTGCACCCGCACGACCCCCATGCGCTGCTCCTCCTCCGGCTCGTAGAACAGCATGAGCCCCCCTCCACCGCAACAGAACGAGCGATCGCGGCAATCCCCGGTCATTTCGACGCGCCGGATCCCCGGGATGGCGTCGATCGCCTGCCGCGGGATGTCGTAGAGCTCGTTGTGACGCCCCAGGTAGCAGGGGTCGTGGTAGACATAGGTTTTGGACCCGTTCTCCGTCGGCTTGAGCTTGAGCTTCCCGTTCCCCACCGCGCGCACGATGACCTCGCTGATGTGCTCCACCGGCGGCAGACCGGTGTAGTCCTTGCGCAGGGCGTTGTAGGCGTGGGGGTCGGAGGTGACGATGCGCTTGACCTCCGCCGCCTGAATGGCCTCGGTGTTCTGCTCCTTGAGGGTCTGGAAGAGCATCTCTTCGCCGAAACGCCGCACCTCGTGGCCGCTGTCCTTCTCGTCCTTGCCGAGCACCCCGAAATCCACGCCGGCCGCGGCGAGGACCCTGGCCGTGGCCTGAGCGATCTTCTGCATGCGGTCGTCGTAGGAGGTGATGCTGTCGACAAAGTAGAGGGTTTCGGCCGTTTCGCCCTTTTCGAAAAGCTTGGCGCCGCCGCCGTCTCCAATCCCGGCGACCCAGTCGGCGCGTTTCTTCTCCATCTTGCCCCAGGGGTTGCCGCGCTTTTCAAGCGCGGAGAGCGGCTTCTGAAGGCTCTGGGGCACCAGTCCATCGTCGACCATGCCGCGCCGCAAGTCCACCATCTTGTCGATGTACTCGATCCCCAGGGGACACTCCTCCTCGCAGGCACCGCAGGTGGTGCACGACCAGATCTCGTCTTCGCTGTAGATCCCGCCGATCAGCGGCTGCGGCTCGCCGCCCCCGTTTTTGGCAAGGAGCGGGTAGTGCTTGAAGGCGTAGTCGCGTGCCTTGATGGAAATGAAGCGCGGGGAGAGCGGGCGTTTGACGCGGTTGGCCGGGCAGCGGTCCGAGCAGCGGCCGCAGTCCGCACAGGAGTAAAAGTCGAGCATGTGCTTCCAGGTGAAGTCCTCGAACTTCTTGACCCCGAAGGACTCGAGCTCGTCGAGCGCGCTCTCCGCCACCCCGTGCTTCACGGGCTTGACGTTGCCCTTGTCCAGACGCATGCAGAACACGTTGAAGAGCGAGGTGATGACGTGAAAGTGCTTGCCCAGGGGGAGGAAGCACAGGAAGAAGAAAAAAGTCAGGTCGTGAACAATGTAGGCGGCCAGGTGGACCGCCTGCAGGGCGTCCGGCGCGGCGCCGGCGAGCAGTGGCCGAAACAGCCAGGCCAGGGTCAGCGGGGCGAGGGCGTGGGCCGCCTGGCCCTTGGCGGCCTGGGCCGCGACCAGGCTGGCGTCGAAGAGGCTCTCGCTCACGAGCAGGGTGCAGATGAGCCCCAGTACCAGGATCGCCTCGGGCGTGTGGTCCTTGCCGTAGCGCTCGGGAACGGCGTAACGCTCCGGCTTGAAAGCGAGCCGCCGCACGGCGAGGATGACGGCAGCGACGAAGACCGCCGTGCCGGCGTAGTCTTTCAGGAGCGTGTACAGGTGGCCGAAGGCCCCGCCGAAGCCCGGCAGGGTGAACCCGTCGACAAACCCGAGGATGACCAGCTGGGTGGAACGGGCGCCGAGGGCCAGAAACCCGAAGAAGACGATGATGTGGAGCACCCCGGCCAACCGATAGCGCGGTTGGCGCCACTGTGCGAGCCAAATCCGGAGCACCGCCCGAATCCGCTCGGGAACGCGGTTCAAGCGGTCATCCGGCGCCGCCTTCAACAGCGGTTCGACGCGCCGCCGCATGATGTAGCCGAAAACCCCGAGGCCGATCAGCGGGATCAGAATGAAGATGATCCGCGCCGGAATACCCAGAAACGTCGCCGATGCCGGGGATATCAAAGCCGGTTCCATAGTTCTCCTCTCGCAGATGCTCAGTGGCCGGGGGCGACCGCCGAACCTCGGTGGGGCGGCTCATGAAGGTCGACCCGCCGTCCGACCGTCCGCTGGAAAAAACCAGGCGGACCGGGGTGCGGACGGCGGCAGACCTGCCCGGGTCGTTCCGCCGCCCGAAAAATCGCTCATAGCATGAATGAGGATTCAATACAACCGGGCCGCCGCCTCCTATTTCCCGCCGAACGCGGCCTCGTCGATGTCCACGGCGGCGCTGCCGAAGGACAGGATGGCGTTCATTTTGCCGAAGGTCACCGGGATCACGGACTGAGTAAAAAACTCGAGGCTCTTGATCTGACCCTCGTAGAAGAGCGCGTCCTTGTCCTTGGCGCCGGCCGCAAGTTTTTCAGCGGCAATCCGCGCGCGCCACAGGAGCATCCAGGCCATCACCACGTCACCGCACACTTCCATGAATGGGTGTGCGCAGGCAAAGGCCGCGAGCACCTTGTCGGACATGGCCGCCGCCCCGATGTGCATGGCGACCTCGCCCATCTTGTTGACGGCCGCTTCCACGCGCTCGGCCAGCGGGGCCGTGCGCGGGTTCTCCTTGGCGGCCGCGAGGGCGGCCTGTACCTCGCCGAGCAGGTCCATGATCGGCCGGCCCTTGTGCAGGCCGAGCTTGCGACCGAGGAGGTCCATCGCCTGGATCCCGTTGGTGCCCTCGTAGATGGGCGTGATGCGGCAGTCCCGCAGGAGCTGCTCCATCGGGTATTCCCGGATGTAGCCGTAGCCGCCGTAGACCTGGACCCCCTGGTTGCACACATCCACGGCGCGCTCGGTGACATAGCCCTTGGCGATCGGGATCAGGAAATCGATCAGGCCCTGGTACTTGGCCCTGGCGTCCGGGTCGGTCGCGGTGTGGAGGCGGTCCTCGCAGAAGCCGACGTAGTAGAGCAGGCTGCGCATGCCCTCGACGAAGACCTTCATGCTCATCAGCATGCGGCGCACGTCGGGGTGCTGAATGATCGGCACCGAGGGGGCGGTCTTGTCCAGCATGTTCAACAGGTGGCGGCCCTGGACGCGCTGGCGGGCGTAGTTCACGGCGTAGAGGTAGGAGGGGCTCGCGCAGGCCAGGCCCTGGGCGCCCACCAGCAGCCGGGCCTCGTTCATCATCAGGAACATGGCCCGCATGCCCTTGTTCTCCTCGCCGAGCAGCGTCCCGCGGCAGCGACCGCTGCCGCCGAGCGCCAGCGAAGCGGTGGCGTTGCCGTGGATGCCCATTTTCTCCTCGATCCCCGTGCAGACGACGTCGTTCGGCTCCCCCAGACTGCCGTCGTCGTTCACCCAGATCTTGGGCACCAGAAAGAGCGAGATCCCGTCGGTCCCGGCCGGGGCGCCCTCGATGCGGGCGAGCACCGGGTGGATGATGTTCTCGGCGAGATCGTGCTCGCCGGAGGAGATGAAGATCTTGTTGCCGGTGATCGAGAAGGTGCCGTCCGGGTTGCGGGTGGCGGTGGTGGTCAGCGCGCCGACGTCGGAGCCCGCCTCCGGCTCGGTCAGCAGCATGGTGCCGGTCCAGTGCCCGGTGTACATCTTTTTCAGGAACAGCTTTTTCTGTTTTTCGGTCCCGAAGGTCTCGACCAGCTTCCCGGCGCCGTGGGTCAGTCCGCCGTACATCATGAACGCGAAGTTCGCGCCGTTCAGGTAGTCGGCGGCGGCCAGCGCCACGGTGCGCGGCATTCCCTGCCCGCCCCACTGCGGGTCTTCGGTCATCGCCAGCCACTCGCCCTCCTTGAAGGCCTTCCACGCCTTGTGAAAGGACTCGGGCACGGTGACCGCGCCGCCGTCGAAGCGGGCGCCGATGCGGTCGCCGTCCAGCTGGGTGGGCAGGATCTCCTTGACGGCCAGGTTGCGGGCCTCGGAGACGACGAGATCGACGGTCTTACGGTTGAATTCGGCGAACTTGTCGTGCTGCGCCAGTTCCTCGACCTTCAACTGTTCGTGCAGCACGAAATCGATGTCGCGACGATCGGCAATGACCTGGGCCATGGTGTTCTCCTTGTTCAGTGATTGGGTTGGTTGTTTCGATGACGGGGGGAGCCGCCGCCCGCACTCGAATTCCGGTCCATCCCCGGGCGGGGGGCCGCGGCAAGACGCTCGGGGCTCCCGATGCCCCGGATAAACAGATCCACCAGCGGGTCGGCCATGGAGACCAGGTCGTAGGTGCCGCCCGAGTGCAGCCAGGTGCCGATGACCTCGTCGACCGCGCCGAGGATGAAACGCTTGACCAGACTGAGGTAGAGGTCCCGGCGGATGAAGCCCTCCTCCTGGCCCTGCTCGACGATCTCGGCGATGATGTCCAGGTACATCTTGGACATCGCCCGGATCTGCTCTTCGGCCAGGCGCCGGCTCTGATGGGTCTCGACCCGGTAGACCACCGCCATGTCGGGGTCGCGCTGGAACTCGGCCAGGTGTACGCGGACCAGGTTGCGCAGTTTGTCGATGCTGGTGTCGGCCCGGTTGACCTCTTCGCGAAAGCGGTCGAAGACCTGCTGGATCTTGAAACTGAAGTGCTGGACGAGGATGTCGTTCTTGTTCTTGAAGTAGAGGTAGATGGTCCCGTCGGCAACGCCCGCCTCGCGCGCGATCTGGGCGACGGTGGACTGCCGGAATCCCTGCCGTGCAAAGATTTTTACGGCGGCTTCCAGGATCCGGTGATATTTGTCGTTCCTGTCCTTGGGCTCCTGGGTCTCCACAACACTTTTTCCTGTGCAAAATGAATAGTTATTCAGTTAAATATCAGATCGAAAAATAGCTGTCAAGAATAAATAATAAATCAAACTTTTCTGAAAATTATTGTTATATATGTAAATATTGGTTTTTCCGGAACCGTCCCAACGGTCGCCCAAGGCTACCTTATCGATATGAATACTCATTCATATTTTTGGTAAAAAAAACCCACCGGTCGTTGGTCCGACCCGTGGGTTCGTTGTCGAAGGAGGCCCGCGGCAGGGGAAAAAACGGTCGCAGGGTCTCAAGCCCGCGTGATGCTCGACGCGTTCAAGCGCCGGCCGGTGCGGCCGATGCGCTTTCGGCGCAGCCGGCCCGAATCGTCAGCCGGTGTTCATCATGGTAAATGGCGGATCGCTAGGGTACCTGCGGCCGCGGAAGCATCCCGGCCCGCTCGGCGATCTCCGGCACGCGGTGCTCCCACTCGATGGCCATGAGGTGCACGCCGGCGACCCCCTTCATCTCCTTGAGCTCGGCGATCTGCTCAAGGGCGATCTTGATCCCCTCCTCGGCCTGCTTGTCCCGACCCACCCCCTGCAGCCGCGCAATGAGCTCGTCGGGCACGTCCATGCCGGGCACCTTGCTTTTCATGTACTTGGCCATACCGAGGCTTTTCATCGGTGTGATGCCGCCCAGGATGTAGACTTTTTCCGTCAGCCCCATCTCGTTGGCCTGACGGATCCATTCCCGGAATTTATCCATGTTGTAGATGCACTGGGTCTGGATGAAATCCACCCCCGCCTGGACCTTCTTGGCCAGGCGGTGAACCCGCCACTCGAAGGGGTCGGCGAAGGGGTTGGCGGCCGCCCCGATGAAAATCTCCGGCCGGCCGGCCACCTCGGTGCCGCCCATGAACTTGCCGTCGTCGCGCATGCCCTTGACCATGCTGATGAGCTGCATGGAGTCGACGTCGAACACCCCTTTGGCGGTGGGGTGGTCGCCGAACTGGCAGTGGTCGCCCGAAAGGCAGAGCATGTTGCGGATCCCGAGGGCATAGGCCCCCAGAATGTCGGCCTGCATCGCCAGGCGGTTGCGGTCGCGACAGACCATCTGATAGTTCGGCTCGAGCCCCTCCTGAATAAGGAGGAGGCTTGCGGCCCAGCTCGCCATGCGCACCACGGCGGTCTGGTTGTCGGTGATGTTCACCGAGTCCACGCAACCCTTGAGATGGGCCGCCTTCTTGCGGACCTCCTCGGCGTGGGCGCCCCGGGGGGGGCCGAGCTCGCCGGTGAAAGCGAAATGGCCCGCGGTCAATACCTTCTCCAGAATGCTTCCTGATTTCATTTCTGAACCCTCTCGCAGCTGATTAAGTGTCAAGCAGGCGGTAGTGGACCCCCGGGTATTAAGCCTTGGCCTTTTCCGGCTTCTTGTAGCCGGGCTGGATCAGCGTCCGCGGCGTGGTGTCCTTCCACTCCTGGGGTGCCTGGAAATCCAGAATGCACTCCAGCCGCCCCTGGGCCTTCAACCGGTCGTAGATCGCGTTCCAGGCGCAGGGCTGATCCGCGCCGATCTCGCAGCTGCCCTTGTTGGTGCCTCCGCAGGGCCCGTTGTAGAGGCCCTTGGCGCACATGGTCACGGGGCAGATCCCGCCGGTGATGCCCAGCACGCAGCGGCCGCACGAGCGGCAGCGCTCCTCGTACCAGCCGACGTCCTGGTTGACCGCGAGCCCGCAGGTGTCCACGGCCGGGAAGACCGGTTTGCTCGGGAAGCGTTCGGCCAGAAACTGGATCCCGACCCCGCAGGCCATGGAGACGATGGCGTCGTAGTCGTCCACCATGGCGTCCAGCTGCGCCAGGTATTCCCGGTCGCATTGACGCTCGAGCGTGACGGTACCGAGATCGACGGGGTTGTCCTTGAGTTTGCGTGCCATGTCGAGCTCGGCGGACAGGACGGCCACCTCCTTCTCACCGCCGGTCAAGCAGACGGCCACACAGGTGCCGCAGCCGACCACCAGCACCCGGCGGTAGCCTTTGACCAGCTCCATGATCTCATCGAACGGTTTGCGCTTGGCTACTATCATTTGGCCTCCAGGGGCCGTCCTGACGGGCGGCCCGGGATATTAAGGATCCGCAAAGCCCGAGGCCACTGGTTCAAATGAACGCCATCCGCTGCCTTTCACCTGAACCCTTGAACCCTCGAACCCTTGAACCCTTTCATGAAATCGTGAGGTGATGAGAATGAAGCAGATCAGCACCCCGCGGCACGTTTACTTCACACCGGCCTTCTTCCCCTTGAGCGGATTGGGGCCCAACTTCAGAATGTTCTCCGTCATCTCCTTCGCGTAGGCCACGAAGGTCGGCGCCTCCCCGGAGGAGAGGTTGTACATCCGTACCCGGTCGGGTTCCAGACCCACCTCCTCCAGCAGCGTGCGGACGTGGTCGACGCGCTCGCGGCAGCGCAGGTTGCCCTGGTTGTAATGGCAGGCGCCTTCCAGGCAGCCGACGCAGTAAACCCCGTCGGCCCCCTTCCGGATCGCCTGCAGCATGTGGGTGACGTCCACCTTGCCGGTGCAGGGCACCAGGATGATCTTCACGTTGGCCGGGTAACTCAGTCGCATCGAACCTGCCAGGTCCGCGGCCGAGTACCCTCAGTACTCGCAGCAAAAGGCAATAATGGTGGGTTCAAAGTCGGGCATCCTAGGCAACCTCCTCGCTCAGCAGCGCCTCGATCTTGCAGACGATCTGGTCATCTTCGTAGAAACTCAGGTTGATGGCCTGCCGCGGGCAGACCGCCGTGCACACGCCGCAGCCCCGGCAGAGGGCCTCGTTGATCTCCACTTCCTTGTCCTTGTCGTTGAACTGGGGCACGCCGAAGGGGCAGGAGCGCACACAGGTCAGGCACTTGACGCAGTGATCCACGTCCACCTTGGCGGTGATGGCGGAGAGTTTGATCTTGTCCTTGCTGAGCAGGGTCGAAGCGCGCGCCGCGGCCGCCTGGGCCTGGGCGATGGTCTCGGAGATCAGCTTGGGGCCGTGGGCCGTGCCGCACAGGTAGACCCCCTCGCTCGGCATGTCCACCGGCCGCAGCTTGACGTGGGCCTCGATGAAAAATCCTTCCGGGTTGCGGTTGAGCTTCATGATCCCGCTCACCTCGGCCGTGTCCGCCGCGCTCACGCCGGCGCTCAAGACCAGGCGGTCGGCCATGATCTCGACCTCCCGCTGCAGCACGTGGTCCTTGACCGTGACGGCGACACCCTCGGGGGTGGCCGTGACCCGGGGCGCCGCTTCGGGCTCGAAGCGGATGAAGATCACCCCCTGCTTGCGGGCCTCGGTGTAGTAATCCTCGAGCAGGCCGTAGGTGCGCATATCGCGATAGAGCACGTAGACCTGGGCCTCGGGGTTCACCTTCTTTAAGGCCAGGGCGTTCTTGACCGCGTTCTGGCAGCAGATACGCGAGCAGTTGACGTTTTCCTCGTTGCGCGAGCCGACGCACTGGATCATGACGACGCTCTGCAGCCCCGCGGCCTCCTTTTGCTCCAGGAGGTCGCCGAGCTCCACCTGAGTCATGACCCGCTCGTCCTGCCCGTAGAGGAACTCCGTGGGGCGGTACTCGGTCGCACCGGTGGCGATAACGATGGCCCCGTGCGCGATGCGCTCGGTCTCACCGGCCGCGCCGTTGGCGACCGTCGTGACGAAATTGCCCTTGAAGCCCTCGAAGGCCGAAATCCGGGCCCCGGTCAGAACGCGGATCTGCGGGTGGGCGCTGACCTCCCCGACCAGCTTTTCGAGGTAGGCCGGCACGTCGGCGCCTTCGATGGTGTGGTGCAGCCGGCGGGCGAACCCGCCGAGCTCGGTCTCTTTTTCGACGATCACCGCCGGGAACCCTTGGCGGGCGAGGCTCAGGGCCGCGTTCATGCCGGCGATGCCACCGCCGACGACAAGGGCCTGCTTGTTGACCGGCACATCCTTGCTCTTCAGGGTCTTCAAGGTCGCGGCGCGGGCGACCGACATCCGCACCAGCTCCCGCGCCTTGCGGGTGGCGGCATCGTGGTCGTTGGAATGCACCCAGGAGTCCTGGTTTCTGATGTTGGCCATCTCGAACAGGTAGGGGTTCAGACCGCAGGCCTCAAGTGTTTCCATGAACATGGGGGCATGGGTCTTGGGGCTGCAGGAGGCCACGACCACGCGGTTCAACTTGTGCTCCTTGATCTTCTCCTTGATCTTCTCCTGGGTGTCCTGGCTGCAGGTGAAGAGGTTCTCGTCGGCGTAGGCCACGTGCGGCAGTTTCTCCGCGTAGGCCCGCACCCCGGGCACGTCCACGACACCGCCGATGTTGATGCCGCAGTTGCAGACGAAGACCCCGACGCGCGGGTCCTCCTCGGAAACGTCGAGCTCCTCGGGCAGCTGAATCCTGGTGATGTCCCGGCCCCGCGCTTCGGCCAGGTCGGAGGCGGCCATCACGGCCGCGGCGCCGGCCTCGGTCACCGAGCTGGGGATGTCCTTCGGCCCCTGGAAGACCCCGCAGGCGTACACGCCGGCGCGCGATGTTTCCACCGGCGCAAATGGGTGGGTGTCCGCAAACCGGGACTGCTTGAGATCCACCCCCAGCCGCTCGGCCAGGTCGACGGTGTCTTTGGAAACCTGCAGTCCGACGGAGAGCACAACCATGTCGAACTCCTCGATCTTCAGACTGCTGCCCTCGTCCACGTAGCGGATCGACAGGTTGCCCGTCTCCGGCAGTACGTCCACCGAGTGCACCCGCGAGCGCACGAAACGGATCCCGGCGTCCTTGGCGCGGTTGTAGTACTTCTCGTAGTCCTTGCCGAAACTCCTGATGTCCATGTTGAAGATCGTGCACTCCAGGTCGCCGTGAGCATGCTCCTTGGCGATCATGGCGTCCTTGAGCGCGTACATGCAGCACACCGAGGAGCAGTAGCTGTTACCGCACTGGTTGTTGTCGCGCGAGCCCACGCACTGGAGCCAGGCGATCCGCTTGGGCTCGCTTTCGTCGGAGAGCCGCTGCAGGTGCCCCATGGTGGGGCCGGTGGCGGAGAGGATGCGCTCGAACTCGAGGCTGGTCAGCACGTTCGGGCTGGAGTTGTAGTGGTAGATGTTCTCCAGGTGCGCGGGGTCGTAGGGGTCGGAGCCCGGGCAGAGGATGACCGAGCCCACGGGGACTTCGAGGATCTCGGGCTCCTGGGTGTGGTCCACCGCGTTGGCGAGGCAGGCCTTCACGCACTGGTAGCACTCCGAGCAGATGCCGCAGCGCAGGCAGCGCTGGGCCTCGGTGCGCGCCTCGGTCTCGTCGTAGCCGTAGGAGACCTCGAGAAAGTTGCACTCGCGCGCAGCCGGATCCAGGCAGCGCACCGACACCCGGGCGTGCAGGGGCTCGCCGACGACCTCGGGCCGGACCGGGTCCCACTCCTTTTCGCGGCCCTCCCTGAGGTCGAGGCCGTTGATGAAGCGGTGGATGCTCTCGGCCGCCTTCTTGCCGCTCTCGACCGCCTCCACCACCGACTTCGGCCCGTGGAAGGCGTCGCCGCCGGCGAACACCCACTCAAGACCGGTCTGCAGCGTGACCGGGTCCGCCTGCAGGCCGCCGGGGCGGGTGAATTCGACCCCCTGCCCTTCCAGGTGGCTGCGGTCGGTACTTTGGCCGATGGCGACGATCACCGTGTCGGCGAACATCGGCGTGCAGGCGCTCTCGTCGTACTGCGGGTTGAAGCGCTTGTTTTCGTCGAAGACCGCCGTGCAGGTCTTGAACTCGAGGCCGGACACCCGTTTGGCCTTGTCGATGAAGAAGGCCTTGGGCCCGAAGCTGTTGACGATCTTGACGTCGCTCTCCAAGGCTTCCTGGATCTCGTGGGCCCAGGCCGGCATCTCCTCGCGCCGCTCAAGGCAGACCAGGGTGACGTTCTTCGCACCCAGCCGCTTGGCGGTCAGGGCCACGTCCACGGCCACGTTGCCGCCCCCGATCACCAGCACCTCCTCGCCGATGGCGGGCTTCTTCCCCAGGGCCGCGTCGCGCAGGAAGTCGACCCCCTGCAGCACGCCCGCGGTGTCCTCGTTGTCGATCCCCAGACGCCGGCCGCCGTGCAGGCCGATGGCCAGGAAGGCGGCCTTGTAGCCGTCCGTCTTGAGGCTTTCGAAAGTGACGTCCTTGCCGAAGGTGACGCCGGTCCTGATCTCGACCCCCATGCGCTCGATCACCTGGATCTCCAGGTTGAGCACGTCCCGCGGTAGCCGGTACTCGGGGATGCCGACCGCCATCATGCCGCCGGCGACCGGCAGCTTCTCGAAGACCGTCACGCCGTAGCCCTGGCGGGCCAGATAGTAGGCCGCGGTCAGACCGGCGGGGCCCGAACCGATGACGGCCACCTTCTCGCTGCGCGCCGCGCCCTTCTCGGGAACGACCGGCTCGCCCTGGCTGCGCTCGAAATCGGCCAGGAAGCGGTGCAGCTCGCGGATGGCCAACGGCTGGTCGAGGTCGTTTCGGGTGCACTCCTTTTCGCAGGGGTGGTGGCAGACCCGGCCGCACACGCCCGGGAACGGGTGGTCTTCGCGAAACAGATCGAGGGCCTCGCGGTATTTGCCCTCGTTGATCAGGGCGATGTAGCCCTGGATGCTCACATGGGCCGGGCAGGTCGCCTTGCAGGGCGCGGTGCCGCGCTTGTTGATGGAATAGGCGCCCGGCATGGCCTGGGCGTAGTGCTTGAAGATCGCCTTGCGCCGCGTAAGCCCCTCGTCGTAGTCGTTTACGGTCTCGATCGGGCAAACCTTGGTGCACTCGCCGCAGCTGGTGCACTTGGCAAGATCAACGTAGCGCGGGTTCTTACGAACGACCGCCGTGTAGTTGCCGGGCTCGCCCTTGAGCTCGAGCAGTTCGGAGTTGGTGAGCAAATCGATGTTGGTATGCCGGCCGACCTCGACCAGTTTGGGTGAGATCACTCACATGGCACAGTCGTTGGTCGGGAAGGTCTTGTCCAGCTGAGCCATCATCCCGCCCACGGCGGGCAGCTTGTCGACCAGGTAGACCTTGAATTCCGAGTTGGCCAAGTCCAATGACGCCTGCATGCCGGCGATTCCGGCGCCGACGACCATCACCGATCCGCTTTTTGCGCTTTGCGCTGATGCCATAGTGTCTCCTCACGATACGGCAGGCATTGGAGTGCCTGCCTGCATTTCTTTATGAGCGGCCCGAGGCGTCCCCGGGTCGCCGGGAATACGATCCGAATGCCCGATCGGCGTGAAAACAAGCGGGGAGGACTGGAACTGGTGCGCGCGGGCTTTACCGATATCAAGTAAAGTCATGTCTGGTCCAGAACCTGCCGTTGCCGCCAATTTCATCCGGCGTGCCCGCCTCCGGCGGTCTCGCGGAACACGCCTTGCCGGAAAACCGAATCGACCCGCCCGCTTACCGCAATACCACATGGTGGGATTTTTGGCTAAGGCAGCGATTATGCCCGCTAATCGATCGGCTGTCAAGGGTTTTGATGCTCATTCCACCTGGTAGTCCTTGAGCCGGCGGCGCAGGGTATTCAGACCGAGGCCAAGCGCACGGGCGGTCCGCATCTTGTTGCCCCCCAACCGACGATAGACGTCCAGGATATGACGTCGCTCCACCTCGACCAGGGGCAAAACCGCCGCATCGCCCCCCGGCTCGGTCTCCCCGCAGGCCGCCTTGGGACTCTGAGCGTAAGGGGGCAGACAGCCCAAGGCGATCGTCCGCCCCCGGGCCAGGTTCACGGCCGACTGGACGATGGATTTGAGCTCCCGCACATTGCCGGGCAGGCGGTACTCCATGAGGGCGCGCAAGGCGGCCTCGTCCATGGCGAGCGGCCGCTCGGCCGGACGCGACTCCACGATGAAGCGCTCGACCAGGAGCGGGATGTCTTCGCGACGCTCGCGCAGCGGGGGCAGGTGGAGCCAGCTCCCGCGAATCCGGTAGAACAGGTCGCGCCGAAACCGACCGGCGGCGATCATGCGGTCCAGGTCCTCGTTGGTGGCGGCCACAATCCGCACATCGGCTTTTTGCGGAAGACTGCTGCCCACCGGTGTAAACTCCCCGTCCTGCAGGACCCGCAGCAGCTTGCCCTGCATGGTGAGCGGCAGGTTGCCGATCTCGTCGAGGAAGAGTGTCCCGCCGTCGCAGTGCCGCAAGTGACCACCGCGTTCCTTTTCAGCGCCCGTGAACGCCCCGCGGGTATGGCCGAAGAACTCGGCCTCGAAAAGCCCTCCGGTCAACGCGGCCATGTTGACGGGTAAAAAGGGTTGCGCGGCACGCGGGCTGGCCGCGTGGATGGCGCGGGCCAACAGTTCCTTACCGGTCCCGCTCTCGCCGGTGATCAGGATGGGGACATCGCTCGCCGCGTGCAGCTCGGCCTCCTTGAGCACCCGCAGAAACGACCGTGAACGGGTGAGGATTTCCCGAAAAGCGTCCGGTTGAGCGAAGGCCGGCGGCGACTGAGTCCGTTCCAGGTGGAGAATGTCCAACAGCCGCTTGCGCTCGAGCGCCCTTTTGACGGCGAAGATCAGATCTTCTTCGGAGACCGGTTTGACCAGATAATCGTAGGCCCCCTGCCGCAGGCATTCGATCGCCGTGCGCGCATCGTTGACCGCGGTGACCATGATGCATTCGGTGGCCGGACTTTTTTTCTTGATCAGATCGAGCACGGCCTGGCCGCTCATTTCCGGCATGCTGACGTCGATGACGGCCAAGTCGAAAGCGGCATCGTCCTGGAAGACGGAGGCGGCCTGAAGCGGTTCGTCGAGCGTCACGGTGCGGGTAAACCCGTGGGCCTTTAACCTGGCACCGGCAAGCTCCAGGTAGTCACGGTCGTCGTCGACAATGATGATCCGCGGACTCATGGATGACCCACTCTTGATGACTGTTAACTCGAAAATGAGGCTGAAGGCTGAAGGCTTTTAGCTCATAGGCAAAAAAGTCGGCTCGCCACGGGTGGTCACCTCCGGCCGACCTTCCCTCAGCCATTCCCCTGCCCTTGCGGGAGGGGTTGAAATTCATGCTTCGTGGTGTCCCTTAAAGCGGAATTAAAGCTTTCGGGTTCATCACCTTTTCTCAAACAAGGAGACCTGCCCGGTCGCACCGGACGGTCCGTTCTGGACCATGCTAGTTTGGGGTGGTTTTATCTAACTTAATGTATTTGCACACGATTCCATGAAACATGTCCATTCTGGCATAGTCAGCCGGCGATATCAAGGCCTTTCAGCCGACCCCGAGAGACCGGTTTCACGGCACCCAATTGCGCGGGTGGTTCGGGTGGACCCGGGACATCTGATCGAATCTCAAAAGCACGCCCTAAGGGCGGGTGAAATGATACTTTTTAATTAAACCAAATAGTTGAAATGCTGAGTGAGAGCCCTCCGATCCCCCGCCGAACCCCGGCCGCACTCGGGCAGCGATGCCGCCGGGCCCGGTTTGGACCCGGGTCCAAATCGGCCAATCCGATCACCGGCACAGGAATTGCTCCCGTCTCCTTTTGACCGCAGGGGTGCTGAAGGCTCGGTTCGCTTACCCGCAAACGACCCGGAGGGCAGGCCATGACGTTGATCAAGAGGTTTGAATCAGGTCACTTCGCCATCCTGGCCGAGATGGAACCCCCCAAGGGGGTGGATGTCTCGGCGATGATCACCCATGCCAAGCGGGTGAAAGACAGGGCAGCCGCCTTTCTGGTTCCGGAAATGAACCAGGCGGTCATGCGCATGAGCGCTCTGGGCGGGGCCATGGTGCTGCAGCGCGAAGGCCTGGAGGCCATCATGCAGGTCTGCTGCCGGGACCGCAATCGTCTGGCGCTTCAGGGCGATCTGCTGGCCGCGGCCGCCTGCGGGGTTCGCAACATCGTGGTCGTCGGCGGGGACGACCCGAGCTTCGGGGACCATCACCATGCCCGCGCCGTCCATGACATCGGGCTGATCGAGCTGTTACAGGCCGTGCGCCACCTTCAGGAGGGGCGCGACATGGCGGGGATCGAGTTGAACGGCCGCCCGGAATTCCTGGTCGGCGCGACCACCCACGCCGGCGCGAGGGGACGGTCGATGGAGCTGGAGGTGGAGGAGATGACCCAGCGCGCCGAGGCGGGCACCCGCTTTTTCATCACCCCGCCCGTCTTCGATCTGTCGCTGGTAAGACCGTTCCTGCGCCGCATCGACCCGGAACGCATGATTCTGGTGCCGACGGTCCTGCTGTTGAAATCGCTCGGCATGGCCCGTTACATCGAGCGCAACATGCCCCACATCGGTATCCCGCCGGAAATCGTCGGCCGCATCCAGGACGCCCCCGACAAGGTCCGGGAGTGCGTTCGGATCGCCGCGGAACTGGTGGGGGCGATCAAGGCCGAGGGGTTCAAGGGTGTCATGCTCTCCACCCTGGGGTGGGAGCACAAACTTCCGGAGATCATCGAAAGCGTTTGAGGGGGATGAATGAATCCACAGACTGCGGGTGAAGGCAGCATGGGAACAGGCGGCGGCGTAGCGGCACCGGTCGGCGCGGTCATGGTCGTCGGCGGCGGCATCGCCGGGATCCAGTCGGCACTGGATCTGGCCAATTCGGGCTTCTACGTGTACCTGGTCGAACGCTCCTCGGCCATCGGCGGGCTGATGGCCCAGCTCGACAAGACCTTCCCGACCAACGACTGTGCCATGTGAATCGTCTCCCCCAAACTGGTCGAGGTCGGCCGGCATCGCAACGTCGAGATCATCACCCAAGGCGAAGTGCTCTCACTCGAGGGAGGCCCCGGGCGGTTCACCGCCAGGGTCCTCCAGCAACCGCGCTACATCGACACCACCAAGTGCACCAGCTGCGGGGAGTGCAGCAAGGTCTGCCCGGTCACCCTGCCCAACGAATACGACGAGGGGTTGTCCGAGAAGCGGGCCGCCTACAAACGCTACGCCCAGGCCATCCCCGGGGCCTTCGCCGTGCACAAGGCCGACAAGGCGCCCTGCCGCCTGGCCTGCCCGGCGGGTCTCAACGTGCAGGGCTACGTCCAGATGGTCAAAGAGGCCAAATACAAGGAGGCCCTCGAGATCATCATGCAGGACCTGCCGCTGCCCGGGGTGCTCGGCCGGATTTGCCCCCACGGCTGCGAGGACGCCTGCCGCCGCTGCGAGGTCGACCAGCCGGTGGCCATCCGCGATCTCAAGCGGCTGGCCGCCGACCGGGTGGACCCGCGCGGGATCGAGATCGCCTGCGCGCCGCGGCGCGGCGAACGCGTGGCGATCATCGGCTCGGGCCCGGCGGGGCTCTCCTGCGCCTACCACCTGGCGCGCCGGGGCATCGGCGCCACCATCTTCGAGGCGCTCCCTCAGGCCGGCGGGATGCTGAGGGTCGGGATCCCGGCCCACCGGCTGCCGCGCAAGGTCCTCGACCAGGAGATCGAGGTGATCACCAATCTGGGGGTCGAGATCAAGACCAACACCGCCCTGGGGCGGGACGTCACCATCGACGGCCTGCTCGCGGAGGGCTACCGGTCGGTCTACCTGGCGCTCGGCGCCCACAAGGGCATCGCGCTCGGCATCCCGGGCGAGAAGACCGAGGGCGTGCGCCAGGGGGTCGACTTCCTGCGCGAGGCCAATCTCGAGGGCACGACCCGGGTCGGCCGCAAGGTGGCCATCATCGGCGGCGGCAACGTCGCCATCGACGTGTCGCGCTCGGCCGTGCGCCTCGGGGCCGAGGAGGTTTCCATCGTCTACCGGCGCACCCGGGACGAAATGCCGGCCTGGGAGGAGGAGATCCGGGCGGCGGAGGCCGAGGGGGTCGCCATCACCTACCTCGCCGCCCCCCAGGAGGTGCTGACCCGCGACGGCCGGGTGGTCGGCCTGCGCCTGATCCGCATGCACCTGACCGAACCGGACTCCTCCGGCCGCAAGCGGCCCGTCCCCGTCCCGGGCAGCGAGTTCGAGATCGAATGCGATCAGCTGATCCCGGCCATCGGACAGAGACCGGACCTCTCCAGCCTGGAGGAAGTCAGCGGCCTGACCTTCTCGCGCTGGGGCACCGCGGAGGTCAACGCGGTGACCTACGCCACCGAGCGTGAGGGCGTGTTCGCCGGCGGCGACCTGCAGACCGGCCCCTGGGTGGCCATCGGCGCCGTGGCGGCGGGCAAGGAGGCGGCGGAGTCCATCGCGCGCTACATCGACGGGCGCGACATGGCCGCAGGCCGCGAGCCGCTCGTCAACGAGAACCCGCGCTACCGGCCCATCCCGGCGGGCGAGCCGAAACGGGAGCGCGCCAGGATGCCCGAGCTCGCGGTGGCGGAACGCCGGGGCAATTTCGAGGAGGTCGAGCTCGGCTACGAGGAGGCCGCCGGCCGGGCCGAAGCCGCCCGCTGCATCAACTGCGGCTACTGCAGCGAGTGCATGCAGTGCGTCGGCGCCTGTCTGGCCAATGCCGTCGACCACCACCAGCAGCCGAGCATCCGTGACATCGAGGTCGGTTCGGTGATCATGAGCCCGGGCAGCGAGCCCTTCGACCCTTCGGTGCTCACCAACGTCTACCCCTACCAGTCGAGCCCGAATGTGGTCACGAGCCTGGAGTTCGAACGCCTCCTCTCCGCCTCGGGCCCCACCATGGGCCACCTGGTGCGCCCGTCCGACCGGAAGGAGCCGAAGAAGATCGCCTGGCTGCAGTGCGTGGGCTCGCGCGACATCAACCGCTCGGGCAACGGCTACTGCTCCTCGGTGTGCTGCATGTACGCCATCAAGGACGCCATGATCGCCAAGGAGCACGCCCACGGGAATCTCGACTGCGCCATCTTCTACATGGACATCCGCACCTTCGGCAAGGATTACGAAAAGTACTACCACCGGGCCAAGGACAAGGCCGGGGTGCGCTTCGTCAACGCCCGGGTGCACAGCATCGACGAGACCGGGGCGGACCAGGATCTGCGGCTGCGCTACATCGACGACAACGGCAACCTGCGCGAGGAGGAGTTCGACATGGTCGTCCTCTCCGTCGGTCTGCAGGTGCACCCGGAAACCCGCGCCTTGGCCGAGCGCCTCGGGGTCGAGATCGACCGCTACCGCTTCGCCGTCTCGAAGCCCTTCGAGGCGGTGACGACCTCCCGGCCGGGCGTCTTCGCCTGCGGCGTGTTCCAGGCGCCCAAGGACATCCCCGGTTCGGTGACCGAGGCCAGCGCGGCCGCGTGCCTGGCGGGACGCATGCTCTCCGGCGCGCGCAACACCCTGAGCCGGCAGGTCGAGCGGCCCGCGGAGATCGACGTCAGCGGGGAGGAGCCGCGGGTCGGGGTGTTCGTCTGCAACTGCGGGGTCAACATCGCCGGGGTGGTCGATGTCAAGGCGGTCGAGGAATACGCGCGGACTTTGCCGAACGTGGTCTTCTCCGGGCAGAACCTGTTCACCTGCAGCCAGGACTCCCAGGAGCAGATGAAGAAGGTCATCGAGGAGCACCGCCTGAACCGGGTGGTGGTGGCCGCCTGCTCGCCGAAAACCCACGAGGGCATCTTCATGGACACCCTGGAGGGCACCGGCCGCAACAAGTACCTGCTGGAGATGGCGAACATCCGCAACCAGGACTCCTGGGTGCACAGCAGCACCCCGGACAAGGCCACGGCCAAGGCCAAGCAACTCGTCGCCATGGGGGCGGCGCGCGCCGCCACCTTGAACCCCCTGGCGGAAAAGGTCATTCCGGTCAACCCGCGGGCGCTCGTCATCGGCGGCGGCGTCGCCGGCATGAACGCGGCACTCGCCGTCGCCGACCAGGGGTTCGAGGTGGTCCTGGTGGAGAAGGAGGATCGGCTGGGGGGGATGGCCAACCGCCTGCACGCCACCATCGAGGGCTGGGACGTCCAGCGCTACCTGCAGGAGCTGATCGCGCCGCGTCCAGTCCCACCCCCGCGTCCAGGTCCTGACCCGTTCGCTGGTCGTCGGCTTCGGCGGGTTCAAGGGCAACTTCACCACGGAGGTCCTGGTGGGACCGGGCATGTACGAGCGCAAGATCGACCACGGGGCCGTGATCATCGCCACCGGCGCCGGCGAGCATCAGCCCGGGGAATACCTCTACGGTCAGAGCCCGCACGTGGTCACCCAGGTGGAGCTGGGCGACCGGCTGCATCAGCGCGGCGCCCAGGACCTCGCCCAGGTGGTCATGATCCAGTGCGTGGGTTCGCGCAACGAGACCAACCCCAACTGCTCCCGGGTCTGCTGTCAGAACGCGGTCAAAAACGCGATCAAGATCAAGGATCTCAACCCGGAGGCCCAGGTCTGCATCCTCTACCGCGACATCCGCACCTATGGGCTGCTCGAGGACTACTACCAGCAGGCGCGCCAGAAGGGGGTGCTCTTCTTCCGCTTCGAAACCGACGACCCGCCGCGGGTCGATCCCTGCGAGGGCGGGGTGCGGGTGACCTTCCGCGACCGCATCATCGGCCGGGAGCTCGAGGTGGAGGCCGACCTGCTGACGCTTTCCGCCGGCATCGTGGCAAGCGACACCGAGGAGCTCGCCTCCCTGGTCAAGCTGGCCCGCACCCCGGAGGGGCATTTCATGGAGGCGCATGTCAAGCTGCGGCCGGTCGACATGGCCACCGAGGGGCTCTTCATCTGCGGCACCGCCCACAGCCCCCAGCTCATCCACGAGTCGATCAGTCAGTCCTATGCGGCGGCGGCACGCGCAATCACGTTCCTGTCGCAGGAGCGGCTGACGCTCTCGGCCGTGACGGCCAAGGTGACCGCCGACCTGTGCGCCTCCTGCCTGATCTGCGTGCGCTCCTGCCCCTACGGCGTGCCGAAGATCAACGCCGAGGGGGTGAGCGAGATCGACGAGGCCCTCTGCCACGGCTGCGGCATCTGCGCGGCCGAGTGCCCGGCCAAGGCCATCGAGCTCAACTGGTACGAGGACGATCAGCTGCTGTGCAAGGTGGACACGCTGCTCGAGGGGGTCATTTGAAGGCGGAATTCGGAAGGTGGAATTTAAAGGAAGAAGGCGGAATACGGAAGGGGGAAGGCGGAATTTTGAATCGGAATCGGAATGCGGAATGAAAAAGGAAAGCGGAGGGAGACAACAGATGGACAGCCAGTTCGAACCCGTCATCGTGGCGTTCTGCTGCAATTTCTGAGGGTACACGGCCGCGGACCTGGCAGGTTCGATGCGACTGAACTACCCCGATTCCGTGCGGATCATCCGCGTCCCCTGCACCGGCAAGGTGGACGTGCTGCACCTCCTGCGGTGCTTCGAACGCGGCGCGGACGGCGTTTACGTGGTCGGCTGCCGCGAGGGGGACTGCCATTTCCAGAGCGGGAACTTCCGGGCCAGAAAGCGCGTGGAACAGGCCCGGGAGCTGCTCGAGAAAATCGGCATCGGCGGCAGCCGCGTGCGCATGTGCAACCTCTCCTCCAGCGACGCCCCGCTGTTCGTCCGTTTCGCCGAGGAGATGCACGCGGCGGTGCTCGCGGCCGGCCCCAACCCCATCCGCCGGGCCCGGGGGGCGACCGATCGAAAAGACACCCTACCCCAAGCGGAATCGCACCCCTGACCGCCGGGTCCGGGTGCACCTGCTTTGGGCAGCGTCCGACAAGGAGGAACGCCGTATGATTGTAGCCGACAAGAAACCGATCGAGGAGATCATCGAGCACGTGAAGGACGCGCGCAGCGTGCTCGTGCTGGGCTGCAACGAGTGCGTGACGGTCTGCGAAGCCGGCGGCAAGAAAGAGGTGGGGGTTCTGGCCTCCGCCCTGCGGATGTATTTCCTCAAGCAGGGACGGGAGGTCAACATCGGCGAGCGCACCCTGGAGCGGCAGTGCGACCAGGAGTACCTCGAGGAGATCCGCGACAGCATCGACCAGTACGAGAGCGTGGTGTCGCTGGCCTGCGGGGTCGGCGTCCAGTTCACCGCCGAGAAATACCCCGTGAAGCCGGTCTTCCCCGGGGTCAACACCTGCTTCATGGGCGCCACCGAGGAGCGCGGGGTGTGGACCGAGCGCTGCCAGGGCTGCGGCAGCTGCATCCTGGCCACGACCGGCGCGGTGTGCCCGGTCGCCCGCTGCGCCAAGCGGCTCTTCAACGGCCCCTGCGGCGGGTCCACCGCCGGCAAATGCGAAATCAGCAAGGAGGTGGACTGCGCCTGGCAGCTGATCGTCGACCGGCTCAAGGCGCTCGGCTGCCTGGACGACTTCGAACGGCTGGCGCCCATCAAGGACTGGTCCACCGACCGGGCGGGCGGCCCGCGAAAGGTGGTCAGGGAGGATTTGCGATCATGAGCCCGAACACACCCAGCAGACTGGAAAAAACGTTGAGAGCCGGTCACCTGGCCGTGACTTCCGAGTGCGGCCCGCCGCGCGGCAGCGACCCGGCGCACATCATCCACAAGGCCGAGCTGATCAAGAACCACGTGGACGCCGTCAACATCACCGACAACCAGACTTCGGTGACGCGCCTGTGCAGCCTGGCGGCCTGCATCCGCCTCAAGCTCCTGGGGCTCGACCCGGTGCTGCAGATGGTCGTGCGCGACCGCAACCGGATCGCCCTGCAAAGCGACATCCTCGGCGCGGCCTCCTTCGACATCCACAACGTGCTCTGCCTGTCCGGGGACCATCAGAGCTTCGGCGACTGCGCGCAGGGGCAGAACGTGTTCGACCTCGACTCCATGCAGCTCATCCAGACCGTGCGCCGCATGCGCGACGAGGGCAAGTTCCTGGGCGGCGACCCCATCGAGCGGCCGCCCTCCATGTTCGTCGGGGCCGCGGCCAACCCCTTCGCGGACCCGTTCGAGATCCGCGTCCCGCGGCTCGCCAAAAAAGTGGCCGCCGGCGCCGAGTTCATCCAGACCCAGTGCATCTACAACCTCGACAAGTTCGAGCGCTGGATGAAACTGCTCCGAGACCGCGGGCTGCACGAGAAAGTCTTCATCCTGGCCGGGGTGACGCCGTTCAAATCCGCCGGCATGGCCCGCTACATGAAAAACAGGGTGCCGGGCATGGATGTCCCCGACGATGTGGTCAAGCGCATGGCCGACACCCCCAAGGACAAGCAGGCCGAGGAGGGCATCACCATCTGTGTCGAGTCCATCCAGCGCCTCAAGGAGGTCAAGGGGGTCAGCGGCTTCCACGTCATGGCCATCGAATGGGAAGAAAGGGTCCCGGAGATCGTCGAGCGCGCCGGCCTCTACCCCCGCCCGGCGCTCAATTGACAGGCCCTGGGCCGGCGGCCGGACCCGGCCCGGGGAGTTGGAGACAACCGTTGCACAAACACCATTTCAGGGCCCAGAACCCTGCCACCCACAGGAGGTCAACGATGACTGTGCAGAAGAGAATCCTCGTAGTCGACGACGAAGCCGATTTCGCTTCGCTCGTGCAGGGCAACCTTGAAAAGGAAGGGTTTCAGGTCGAGGTCGCCTACAACGGCGTGGAGGGGCTGGCCAAGGTCAAGGCCAACCCGCCGGATGCGATCGTGCTGGACGTGATGATGCCCGAAAAGGACGGCTACACCGTCTGCAAGGAGCTCAAGGACAACGACCAGTACTGCAACATCCCGATCGTGCTGCTGACGGCCGTGGCCTCCCACGTCACCTCCACCCGCTACACCCACGCGGACGGCATGTCGACCGAGGCGGACGACTACATCGCCAAGCCGGCCTCGGCGGCAGAGATCACGCGCAGTCTCAAGCGGCTGTTGGCGCTGGAATAGCGGGCATCCGGGTGTTTCTGGGGTGCCTGGCGGGTTCGGGGCCGGCGACAACCCGGCCCTGGGCGCCGCCCCCCCTGACGCCCGGGAACCCGGACACCTGCCATGAAAGTCTACTGCATCCTCAGCGACGAGAGGGCCTTTCACTCGCGCTCCCCGGCCATGTTCTCCGCGGTGCTCAGGCGCCAGGGCATCAATGCGGTGTACGTGCCGTTCGCGGTCGACCCCGGCCGTCTCGGGCAGGCCCTGGAGGGGCTGAGGGTGCTCCGCGTCGCCGGGGCCAACGTCACCGCACCGTTCAAGGAAGCGGTGCGCCCCTTCCTGGACGACCTCTCCGAAGGCGCCCAGATCATCGGGGCGATCAACACCATCGTGCGCGACGGGGAGCGCCTGAAAGGCTACAACACCAACGCCATCGGCGTCATGGATGCGCTGCGGGACATCGATTATGACGTCGAGGGCAAGACCGCCCTGGTCTTCGGCACCGGTGGGGCGGCCCGCACGGTGGCCTTCATCCTGACGTGGCTGCGGGCCCGGGAGGTGTGGGTGGTCGGCCGAGACGTCGCGCGCGCACGGGGGATTGCCGCCGATTTCAGCGGCAAGGGCGTCGGGCTGGACGCGTTGGAAGGGATCCCCCTCCCGGCGCAAGTGGTCATCAACGCCACTTCCGCCTCCAGCCCGGAGGAGTCCGAGGAGCTGTGCCGCACGGTCGAACGCCTGAAGCTGCGCGGCTGCGAGCTGATCCTGGACCTGAACTACGGCCGCCGCCGGAATTTCTGGAAGGAGAAGGCGGAACGGGAGGGCACGCGCTTCATGGACGGGTTGACGCCCCTCGCCTTCCAGGCGCGCCGGACACTGCACCTGTGGACGGGGCTCCAGATCCCGCCCCAGGAGTTCGTGGATGCCCTGCGGGACGGCAGCGCTCACGGGGGATGACTTCGTAGGAGGTCCAATTTCGGCGTTGCGCTTCGCCCCGCGCCGCCCCTATACCGGGTGCTCGGTGGGCTTGGCCGGGGACACCGGCAGCAGGACGGTGAAGACGCTGCCTTCCCCCGGCGTGCTCTGCACCTCGATGAACCCGCCCATGGCCTCGAGCAGCCCCTTGACGATGGGCAGCCCGAGCCCGGTCCCGGTGATGTAGCGGGTGTGGTCGTCCTTGACCCGGTAGAAGCGTTCGAAGATCCGGTCGAGGTGCTTCTCGCCGATCCCGAAGCCGTTGTCGATGACCCGCGCCCGGACGTTGACGCCCGCCTGTTCCACCTCAACGCGGATGCTCCCGCCCTCGGGGGTGTAGTTGATCGCGTTGGCCACCAGGTTCCCGAAAATACTCTCCAGGGCCAACGGGTCCGCGTGCATCTGCGGCAGCGGGGTCGGCGGCAGCACCAGGCTCAGCGTTTGTCTTTTGTTCCCGGCCTTGTCGCCGAGGAAATCGACGATGCTGCGCAGCAACTCCTCCAGATGCACCGGCCGCGGCTCACGGCAGATGATCCCCTCGTCGATGCGCGACATGTCCAGCAGGTCGTTGATCAGGGATATCAAGCCTTTGGTTTTTTCCTTGGCCCGGGTGAGGAT
This sequence comes from uncultured delta proteobacterium, assembly GCA_963716785.1. Lineage (GTDB taxonomy): Bacteria > Desulfobacterota > Desulfobacteria > Desulfobacterales > SpSt-501 > SpSt-501. The sequence goes on from CAVQUW010000052.1 coordinate 106,242, forward strand.
GTGCTGGTCCTGGTCCGGCACCGCAGCGACCAGGTCCCCGATCACCGTGGCCAGCTGCTCGTGGATGGTGGAAAGCGGCGAGCGCAGCTCGTGGGACACCTTGGCCACGAACTCCGATTTGAGGCGGTCCAGGATTTTCAGGGCGGAGATGTCCACGAAGTTGACGACGGCCCCCAGGCACTCCTTGCGGTCGCCCAAGACCGGCTGCCCCCTGACGCGCAGGTATTTGTCCCCGGAAGGCGCAAACTCGTAGTTCGGTATGTCGCCGTAGTCGAGATGCTGGCCCTGGGAGATGTCCAGGATGAGCCGGCACAGCGCCTCATCGGGCAGATAGGTGTCGACCGGCTGTCCCGGTTTGACGTCCGCGCCGAGCCCGAGCAGCTGCCGGCAGGCCGGGTTCATCAGCACCACCTGCCCCGCGACGTTGGTGACCAGGACCCCGTCCGGCAGGGATTCGACGATCGTGTGGATGCGGCTCTTTTCCGTGTCGAGATCGGACAGGGTCCTGAGTTTCTCGAGGGCGAGGACCTCCGCTTCCCGGGTCAGGCGGATCTTCTCGGCCGCGCGGTTGACCACGATCCTCAGCTGGTCCGGCTCAAAGGGCTTGGGGATGAAATCGTAGGCGCCGCGTTTCATGGCCTCGATGGCGGCGTCGACGGTGGCGTAACCGGTGATGATGATGACCAGAATGCTCGGGTCCTGCTCGTGGACGTGCTTGAGCACCTCCATGCCGTCCTTGCCCGGCATTTTGAGATCGAGCAGCATGATCTGCGGTCCGAGGGCATCGACCATCTTGATGGCGTCGTCTCCGCGGGCGGCCTTGAATACCCCAAAACCCATCCGCTTCAGGATCCGCTCAGCCCCCTCGCGGATGTCCACCTCGTCGTCCACCACCAGAATGCTCAGTGCCTCAGCTGTCTTGTCCACGCGCGCGCTCCCCGTCGTGTTTCGGCGTTATCGGCAGTTTGATGACGAATTTCGTCCCTTTGCCCAGGGCGCTCTTGGCCTTGATCTCCCCCCCGTGGTTTTCCACGATCCCGTAGACCAGGCTGAGCCCCAGGCCGGTCCCCTCGCCCTCCTCCTTGGTGGTGAAGAACGGTTCGAAGATGTGGGGCAGCACTTCGGGCGGGATCCCCGGCCCCGTGTCCGCGATCGCGATGCGCACCCGACCGCTGTCGGGCGAGCGGGAGGTGCGCACCTTCAGCCGGCCGCGGCCGCCCATGGCCTGGGCGGCGTTCAAGATGATGTTCATGAACATGTGATTCAGCTGCTGGATGTCGCTGTGCACCAGGGGCAGGGACTGGTCGAGCCGGGTGTCGATGACGATGTTCTGGAACAGCGACTGGTTCTTCAGCAGGAACAGGGTGCGGGTGATGGCCTGGTTGACGTCGTGAGGCCGCATCAGGTGACGCGTCTGGCGCGTGAACTCCAACAGCTCCTTGACCGTCTCGCGGCAGCGTTCGGCGTCGTTCAGCACCCGGTCGAGATCCTCGCGGGCGGCCTGCGGCAGCTCGTAGTCCTCGAGCACCAGCTTGGTGAAGAGGATCACGCCGCCGAGCGGGTTGTTGAGCTGGTGGGCGACGCCCGCCGCGAGCTTGCCGAGCGAAGCCATCTTCTCCGCCTGCAAAAGCTGCAGCTGGGTGCGCTCGAGCTCCTTGCGCATGCGGATGGACTCCCGCATGTCGTGGAAGAAGCCGATGGTCGCCACTTCCCGCTCCCCTTCGTAGACGATGGCGGCGTTCAGGTTGATGGGGAGGCGGCGGCCGTCGCGGTGCAAGACCTCCACCTTGAAGGATTTGAGCTTGCCGCGGCCGCCGTGCGCCTCGCTGCGCAGCTGCCGCATCACCTCGCGTTCGAGCCGGTCGGGGTAGATCTCGCGGATGTCGAGCCGTTCCAGGGCCTCACGGACGCTGTAGCCGAAAATCTCCGCCGCCGTGTCGTTGAAGATGATGATCTTGCCTTTTTTGTCGGCGGCGATCACCCCGTCGACGGCGCTGGTGATCAGGTTGCGCAGGAAGGCGTTGGCGCGCTGCAGTTTCTCCTCGATCTCGCTGGCGGGGGGGAAGTCGAGCTCCATGCTGACGAGCGCCTCGATCCGCTCGCCCTCGAAGACCGGGTAGGCGTAGACGCAGGGGCCCGGGTCGCCGCCGGTACCGTCGTCGGCCCGCACGCCCCAAGCCGGCTTGCCGGTCTCTTTGGCGATTTTCACCGCGCAGTGGTGGCAGGGCTCGGAACGGCCGTGCAGCGCCTCGAAGCACAGCCGGCCGGCCTGCCCGTGGTCGCTCTCCGCCCCTGTGTGGGACCGGGCCGCCAGGATGTGAAAATCCGGCGACACGATGAGGAATTTTTTCCGAAACGCGCTGATCGCTTTCAGGATGAGGTCGCTCTCGGTCTCCGTACTCATGCGCGCACCTCCAGCACCCGACGAACGGTCGGGGTCTGCGCTTTGCGGCAGGCAGGTTGAGGGAGGTCGGCGGGAGGATCACATGCAACACCGCGGAGGAGAACACGCGTCAGGTTCTCATCCGCTGAACCCGTCGACTGTCGGGCAAACCCTTGCACTTCTTGGCACAAAGCCGAAGAAAAAGCAAGCCGGAACCCAAGTGATTCAAGCCGCCGCGCGGATTCGGTCATCGGCGGCCGCCCGGACTCGCACTTGCCTTTTGGCACGCGCCAGTCCACACCCGGGTGCAAAATGCCTTGCCGGTGCTTGGGGCCTGTGGTAGGGTGGCGGTGGGAGCGATGCAGTGCGCAGCGGCAGCCGGCCGGCACCGGGTCCGATCGAGTTCCCGCCCCTTCAGTGCCACACCACCTTCCGATCCGGCCCCCGCTCCCGCACCGTCACCCTCTAACCGCAGGACGGCCCCGTGGTGGAACCCCCGATCTCCGTCATGCACATCGGCCTCGTCGGTGGGGGCGAATTCTGCACCGAGATTCTCACCAAAACCGGCTCGGTCTACGAGCATGAAGAGTTCTACGCCCCCTTTCTGGCCGTCGCGGACCCGGACCCCTGCAGCCCGGGGATGGTCCTGGCCTCCTCCCAGGGGCTTCTGACCTTCACCGACTACCACGAGCTTTACGACCCGCGCTACAGCATCAACCTCATCATTCTCCTCACGCCCGACGAGGCGATCCTGCGGGACATCCTGAAGACCCGGCCCGAGCGCATCCGGATCCTGTCCTACCACGTGTTCCGCCTGTTCTGGAAGGCCATCGGCCGCGAGGAGCGCAAGCTGCGCGAACGCACCCGGGAGATGGAGACCCTCTTCAACGGCATCCAGGATTTCATCCTGGTGATCACGCCGGACATGTCTATCGTCGACGCCAACGAGTCTTTTCTCGAAAAGATGGGCACCACCCGCGACCGGGTGATCGGCCGCAAATGCTTCGAGGTCTACCACGGGGCCGACACCGTCTGCGAACGCCCGGAAGACATCTGCCCGCTCAAGGAAGTCGTCGCATAACCAGCGCCCGGTGCGGAAAATCCAGAAACGGACGCTGCCGAACGGCGAGCTGCGTTACTACGAGGTCAGCGTCTACCCCCATCTGGGAAAAGGGCGCCCGAATCGCAAAGTTCATCCACATCAGCCGCGACATCACCGAGCAGCGCCGCCAGGAGGAGGAGATCACCCGGCGGCTGGAGCAGATGGTCGCGGAGCGCACCCGGCAGCTCAAGGAGACCCACGAGAAGCTCCTGCACCAGGACAAGATGTCGTCGATGGGCAAAATGGCGGCCGCGGTGGTGCACGAGATCAACAACCCCATCGCCGGCATCTTGAACCTCGTTCTGCTCATGAAGCGCATGCTGGCCGAACAGGCCTTCACCCCGAAGGACATCGAGCAGTACACCCTCTACCTCAACCTGATGGAAACCGAAACCCGCCGCACCGGCCGGATCGTCTCCAACCTGCTGACCTTTGCGCGCCACCCCAAGCCGAGGATGAAGCCCCTCGACCTGAACCGCGTGATCGAGCGCACCCTGATGCTCAATGCCAGTCTGCTGCGGATCGCCAGCGTCCGGGCGGAAACCCGCCTGGACCCGGGCCTGCCCGAGATCGTCGGCTCCGAGGATCAACTCCAGCAGGTGTTCATGAACCTGGTCTCGAACGCCGCCCAGGCCATGGAACCCCAGGACGGCGGGGTGCTGCGGGTGGAGACCCGCCGCGCCGACAACGGGCACCATGTCATCGTCAAGGTCCGCGACACGGGCGTGGGCATTCCCGAGGAGAACATGTTGCGGCTCTTCGAGCCGTTCTTCACCACCAAAAAGAAAGGCAAGGGGGTCGGCCTGGGGCTGTCGGTGGCCTACGGCATCGTCCAGGAGCACGGCGGCTCCATCTACGTGCACTCCGTCGTGGACGCGGGGACCACCTTCAACGTCAAACTGCCGGTGGTCCCGGAGCCCCGTTGAACCGCTTCAGATACCCGAAAAGGAGGGACCTGCCTTGAACAGCGCGCGGATTCTGATCGTCGACGATGAGCTGATCATGCGCGAATCACTGGCCGGGTGGCTGAAACGAGACGGCCACCAGGTGCAGACGGCTTCGAGCGGTGAGAGCGCCCTGCGCCAATGCCGGGAGACCCGCTTCGACATCCTGCTGGTGGACATCAAGATGGAGGGCATGGGCGGCCTGGAGGTGCTCAAGCGTGTCAAGGAGAGCGACGGGGATGTGGCGGTCGTCATGATCACCGCCTACGGCTCGATCGACACTGCCATCGAGGCCATGAAGAACGGCGCCCACGACTACATGCTCAAGCCCTTCGACCCCGCGGAGCTCGGGGTGCTGATCGATAAAATCATCCACCAGCAGCAGCAGGCCCGGGAGAACATCTACCTCAAGGAGCAGCACAAGGAGCGCACCCGCTTTGAGAGCATGCTCGGCCAGTCCACGGCCATGCAGAGGGTCTTCGACCTGATCGGCGACGTGGCGCCGGCCGACTCCACGGTCCTGATCCTGGGCGAGACCGGCACCGGCAAGGGGCTCGCCGCCCGCGCGATCCACAGCCACAGCAGCCGCTGCGAGGGGCCCTACGTCGTCGTCAACTGCGGCGCCATACCCGAGCACCTGATGGAAAGCGAGCTGTTCGGCCACCAGAAGGGCGCCTTCACCGACGCCAAGGAGACCAAACGCGGGCGTCTCGAGATGGCCCACGGCGGCACCCTGTTCCTGGACGAGATCGGCGAGATCGGCATGCGCATGCAGATCGACCTGCTGCGGGTGCTCGAGGACCGCGTGTTCTACCGGGTCGGCGGCACCCAGCCCATGGAGGCCGACTTCCGCGTGATCGCCGCCACCAACCGCGATCTCGCCCAGGCCATCCGCGAGGGGGCCTTTCGCGAGGACCTTTACTACCGACTGAACGTCGTGTCGTTCACGATGCCGCCGCTGCGTCGGCGCAAGGAGGACATCCCCTTGCTGGCCGATCATTTTCTCGGCCGCTTCACCCAGGAAGCCCACCGCCCCGTCGACGCCGTCAGCCGCGAGGCCATGGACGAGATGATGCTCTACGACTGGCCGGGCAACGTGCGGGAGCTGCAGAATGCGATCGAGCGCGCCGTGGTGGTGGGCAAAGGGCATCAGATCCTGCCCGAAGACCTGCCGATCTGCTGCCGCGCGCCGTTCGAGGGCCGCCGCCCAAGCAGCCTGCAGGAGGTGGAAAAGGGGCACATCGGGAAGGTCCTCGCCGATAACGGCTGGAACGTCGCACGCAGCGCGAAGATCCTGGGCATCGACCGCTCGACGCTCTACAGCAAGATCAACCGCTACGGCCTGCGCAAGGACGCTTGACCGCCGACACCAGACACACGATCCTGATCTCGCCGCTGGGCGAGCTCGCCCCCGACCAGGAGGAAGCCGTCAGCCGGGAGGTCGGACGCGTCACCGGGTTCCCGACGTTGGTGCAGCCGCTGGCCGTCCGGCTCGACACCGCCTACGACGCCGAACGCAACCAGTATCACTCCACGCCGTTATTGGAGCAGCTGGCGGCGGCCGCCCCGCCTCAGGCGCTCAAGGTCCTGGCGGTGGTGACCGTGGATCTCTTCATCCCTATTCTGACCCACGTTTACGGGGAGGCCCAGCTCGGCGGACGGGCGTGCATTGTCTCGAGCTTCCGGCTGAACGCCGGGCCGGGCGCGGCCCATCTGCCGGGGAAATATACGGGCCGCATTGTCAAGGAGTCGATCCACGAGCTCGGCCACACCTTCGGGCTGCGCCATTGCCGCGACGAACGCTGCATCATGCACTACTGCCGGAGCGAGGCCGATGTCGACCGCAAGTCCGATCAGCTCTGCCGCTACTGCCGCATCATGCTGAACGACGAAATCAAACGCATCGGCGCAACGCCGGAAGCAAGGAGGAATCAATGATCACCGTCAGGGATATCATGACGACCCAGGTAATTACGCTCACACCCGACACGAGCATCGTCAACGCCGCCAAAATCCTGCTCGAGGAAAAGATCAACGGGGCGCCCGTGGTCGACGACGGCGGCCGGCTGGTCGGCATCCTCTGCCAGAGCGACCTGATTGCGCAGCAGAAAAAAATCCCGATCCCGACCCTTTTCACCTTTCTGGACAGCGTCATCCAGCTCTCCTCCGCCAAGCAGATCGAAAAACAGATCCGCAAGATCGCCGCCTTGACGGTCGCGGAGGCCATGACGCCGCAGCCGATCACCGTCCACCCGGATGTGGGGCTCGAAGCCGTGGCGGCCCTGATGGTGGACAGCAACCTGCACACGCTGCCGGTGGTCGAAGGCACGCGTCTGGTGGGCATCATCGGCAAGGAGGACGTCCTGCGCACCCTTCTGCCCAACCTGGAGGGCAATTGAACCGTACCGCAGGCCGGTCCACAAAAAGCAGCCCAGAGCTTGATCGCTATTTTTTTGGTGATAGGCTCGGACTATTCAAGAATACCGATTTGGGTGATACATCCGACAAATCACAAACAGGAGTTACCTTGTGATATAACCTCAACCCAAGAAATTTTGTTTGATTTTCGCCAAATAGAAGAGATACACTTGAGTTGAATGAGATCATCCATTCCATTATTTTTACGGGACGGAATAGATATTCCTTCTTGGATGGCGGCCCGGTGCTCTCCTGCCCTTCTCTTCATTTCGTCATCACCTTTCGATTTCTTATTGGGAAAAAGATACTCAATTGCCAATCTTCCACCTTTTCCTGCGAAGCTCACTGAAATAGAATCCTGCCGTTCCATGAATTGTACAGCAGGACTTGAAGACATGGTGGCTGCTATAAGGGCTCCTTTCCGCATTCCTGTTGCACACCAGTGAGGGAAACGGTGTATTTTTAGTGCCGGCTTTGAGGCTGAATCGGAGTGAATCCCGCATGTTCTTTTTCGCTGCCTCCTGGTAGCCTTGTGTACGGAGGGAACCGATGAATCGCCTTTTTGCTATGATCTTCGTCATTGCAGGTCTTGTGATGTCCCTTCCCCCGCCAAGTCACTCGCAGGAGGAACCCGACGAAATCGATGGGATCGAGGAAAGCGGCCCTCGTCTCAGCGAGCAGGAAGCACGCCGGATCCTCGCGGAGCAACTCACGCCGGGCGCTTCGCGCCAGCAGCAGGTCGAGTACCACTCGCGACGCGAGCGAGCCGCGTTCACGGTGGGCGCCCCCGCTATCAGGCTTCACGCCTTAAAGCGGCTCGTTTCGCTGACCGAGACGCCCGATAAGCTATCGCCTTATGTCGGGCAGTTGTGGCGCGAAGAGTGGCGTTACGGCAACCAGACGGAAGCATTGAAGCTGGGGGAGTCGCTATTGCACCACCGTGCCGCGACACCCCTGCAGCGAGTCACTTTTTCCGCCCTCCTCGGCCGGGACTACGTTACCATCGGCAAACACGACCGCGGGGCAAGGTTGTTGGAACAGCTGGAGGCCGAGGGCAAGGACCTTCGCGATACACGCGGCCCGCACCAGGTCGCGGTTACGAAGATTTACACCGAAGACCTACGTGCAAGGCTGCGGCAGGTCCAGGGCGATTCCGAAGGCGCGCTCGCTGCGATACGGCGAGCGATCGAGGCAAGCCACGCCGAGGTGGAGCGCTCCCGCGCTGCCGCAGGTTCCTCGCGGACGGATCTGGAATACGACGCTGCCATCCGAACGCGCAATGGCGTGATGGTCACTGCGGTCTGGCTCTACTTTACTCAGGGCCGCAACGAGGAGGCCGAGGGGACCGCGCGGCTCGGACTAAAGCTCGCGGCCGAGGAGCGCACGGGTGGCGGCACTGTGGGTTTCTGGCACCGCAAGCTCGCGCAGGCCTTGCTCGGCGAGCGCCGATTCGGTGAAGCCGTCGCCGCCGCAAACGAGGCCCTGGCTGTTCTTCGCTCCAACGGAGCAGTCGAAAGCTCACTTCTCATTGTCCAAACGCAGACCTACCTAATGCAGGCACTTTTTGGCCTGGAACGCTGGACGGATTCCGACCGTCTCGCCACTGAGATGCGTGCTGCGACGACCGACGATTCGACGGCGCGCGAGATGGCTGACAATCCCATCCTTCAGGTCTTCCTGCACCTGAAAAACGGCCGGCTATCGCAGGCTCGCGAGCGGATCGACGGCGTGGTCCGCTACCGCCAGCGCAACTACGGAGAAAGAATCGCATCCACGATCGAGGCACGCGCGGTGCGGGCTCTCGTGCTGCAGGCGCAGGGCGAGGAACGCCTCGCTTTGGAGGACTACCGCGCCGTGTTCGAATACGTATTCGCGCCGGAGAGCACGTTCGGCGACGCCCAGCCGGCCGGGCTTCGCGGTTTCTACCTGCCGCAGGCGCTGCGCGGGTTCTTAGGGCTTGTCCGCGAGCGGCATGCGAAGGATGGCAGCGGCATCGACGAAGAGCTCGTAGATCTCTCCTTCCGCGTGGCGGATAGGCTACAGCTGAGCACGGTCCAGCGGGCGCTCATCGACAGCGCCTCACGGGTGCTCGCTTCTACACCCGAACTAGGGGCCCTCGTACGCCGCGAGCAGGAGCAGCGCCTTAAGGCCCGAGAAATGCTCACGCAGCTCAACAAGGGGATCGAGGAGCATCGGCGCCTCACGCAGGAAGCGAAGGAAAGAATTGAGGCCGCGAAGTCTGCGCTTGAAGCCGGGAAAGCTGCGAAAGAGGACAGGAAGAAGATCGCTCAGGAGGCCGCGGAGGAACGCGAACGAGCCCAGGCGCGCAGAGCCGCGTTGGACCAGCTGCGAGAAAAGTATGAGACGATAGAGAAGGAACGCGGCGAGATGCAACGCGAGATCGGCCAGCGCTTTCCCGAATATCAGGCCCTGGTGAACCCCAAGCCGCCAAGTCTCGGCGAACTCGCAAGAATGCTTGCGAAGGACGAGGCGTTCGTGAGCCTGTATCCATTCGATCAAGGTACATTCGTGTGGGGCCTCGGTGCAAGCGGGCGCCCGAGCTTCCAGGTGGCCGAGCTGACAGCACCGGAAGTCCACGACCTTGTGTCGCGGCTGCGGTCCACTCTGGATCTATCGGAAAACCCTGCCCCAGACAGAGTCGCATTCGATGCCGCGTCAAGCCACCGGCTGTTCCGGGAACTGATAGCGCCCATCTGGCCGGCACTCGGGTCACCGCGCGTGGTGACCATCGCAACGGCGAGTGAACTGGCGCAACTGCCCTTCGCTGTTCTCACAACCCAGCCGCCAGAGGGCCCGTTCGACGCCTCGAAGGCGAGGTGGATGGTGCGCGAGGTGGCGCTGAACCAGATCGCAACCGCCGCAGCGTTCCGAGCTCTCCGCGACAGCCGCCAACGGACCAAACCGGAGCGGGTTTTCTTCGGGTTTGGCGACCCTCTTTTCAAGACTGCTTCTGCGCCTGCCGGCGGTACCGGCACCGTAAGCACCCCCTGGAAACCGGGCCGCGGCTTGCAAACGGTGAAGCAAGTGCCTGATTACGGGACCTTGAGCGCATTGCCCGAGACGCGCGAGGAGATCCTCTCTATTACCAAGGCCCTCGGGGCGGATCCTGCGAGGGATGTCCGATTCGGCGCCCAGGCCACTCGGGTAGCAGCAATTACCACGGACCTCTCCGACCGGCGTGTGATCGCCTTCGCGACGCACGGCTTAAAACCAGGCGACCTGCCCGGGCTATCACGCCCGGCGCTGGCCATGGCAGCCGGCGCACCAGGCGAATCGCCGCTGCTCGTGCTGGACGACGTGCTCACGATGAAGCTCAACGCCGACTGGATCGTGTTGTCTGCGTGCAATACCGCCTCCGGGGATGGCCGGGCGCAGGAGGCCTTTTCGGGGCTTGCCCGTGCCTTCTTTTTCGCCGGGGGGCGCTCAGTCCTGGCCACACACTGGGCGGTGGAGAGCCTCTCGGCGCAGCAACTGGTCACACGGACCTTCGCTCACCAGGCGGCGAACCGGAATGCCTCTCGAGCCGAGAGCCTGCGCCACGCGCAGCTTGAGTTCATCGAGGGCCAAGTCGGGGCCGCTTTTGCGCATCCGTTCTTTTGGGCTCCGTACGCCCTGTATGGTGACCCGGCGCAGTGAGGGACGGGAGAAACGGCATAATATAGCTCAGGCTCATCCGGATATTGGTTTACAGCAACAGACCAAATTAGGCACAAACAGGATATATGGAATAAATCTGATATGATTTTTGGTTGTTGGTCTCTCTCAATACATCTACGTATCACCAAAACATAAATTCTGTGATGCGGAATCAAATATCGTACCATAATCATTCCTGTATACTTTGTATTGCAGAAGCTTTTTCTGGCGGTTGGATAAAGTCAAAACTTTTCCAAACTGTGAAAGGGGGTTGCAATGATGACGAAAATTTTAGTTGGATTCATCTGCCTCTTTTTTCTGTCAAACCTCTCCATAGCCCAGGATGCAAGTTTGTCTTTGAACGCTGTTTTCGATAAGCCTGAGTATCGTGTTGGACAACCTGTAAAACTCACAGTAAAGATAACCAACAACAGCTCTGCAGGGGTTCAGGTTCGATGGGCCTCGACATCAGTTAAAGTGGAGGCGGGAGGAGAAAGCCTGTTTAAGCAGAAGGGCATGTACGGTACGCGGGGAGATTCCAAGAAAATCAAGCCGGGGGATACCTGGCCGAACGAATTGGAGTTTTCCTCAGAATTTTTTATTATGCCCGCGCCCGGAAGTTACCAGGCCACAATTACCTATATGAATGACAAGGAACAGGGGGGGCGCGGCAGCGGTCCTGGCAAAAAAAAGAACACCATAGGGACCGAACTATGGACGGGAGAAATAAAAACTACAGTTGCCTTGAAGATTATCGACTGAGCTAAGCGCTCGAATTTTGAGTTGGTTAACACCTGAATTTTGCACCGAACCTGTAATTTTACATACTCGTCACGCAAAAAATTTCTTGCACGGCATCAGGCTATCAGAGTCTGGTGACTTGCAGCCCAAGGCCATGGTCTTGATCGTAAACGGTCCAGGAATTTAAGAAAGCCGATCATTGTCGGGGTTCGGGCATCATGGATCGAATAGCGCAATTTGTGCCGGTTGGAGCTGAATACGAGCTTGGCTGCAATCAGCAGCAGCCGCAGCCTGCCAATTCTGTTGGTATGGTGCTGCAGTCCGCGCACAGGTGAACGGCGGCTAACGCGGGGGACGGCTTTTTGTTCGAGCTCAAGACTCTGTTGGGCCAGCAGCTTAAAATAGCGCCAGATGTTGTAAGCCAGGAGCACGAGTTGAAAGAAGGCTGCGTTGGTGTTGAACTTGGCCGAGGGGATAGCATCCAACCCCTCGCGTTTGACCTCCCCGATGAGGTTCTCCACATCGGCGCGTCGATCATAGATGCCGATGGCTTTGTGGGCCGATGTGCGCAGATTGGTGCAGAAAATGCGATAGGTGAAGCGGTCCTCATCGAAGAGAGGCTGCTGGGCGGGCAGAGCGCTCTTCTGGGGATGTTCTTTGGCGATGCGCATGGCAACGAAACGGCAGGGGCGGCTCCAGCCCATGGGCTGGTAAAGACAGCTGTTGTACTCGGCACCGGAGCGTTTGCGAGGTCGATACCAGCGGCTACTCTCAAACACGGGCTGGCAGACTTTGTTGCCGAAGATGAACTCGAAGCCCTCTTGGGTGGAGGCGGCTACAGAATCCCAGCTCAAAAACTCGCCATCGCCTCGCAGGAGCACCGTTTGGCTCTGGTCGGGCAACTGACGTTTGAGCTTATGGATAAAGGCTGCCGTCTCCTTGCCGCTTAAGGTCTCTCCTTTGCGAAGACGGCCCAGCAGGCACTCACGGGTTTGTTCGATGAAGGCCAACACCGGACGATACCCTTTTTTGCCCCGGTGGCTGGGGTTATGCCCCTTGCGGCCACCCTGTTGGTGGCCATACAGGGTCTCAACGGTGGTATCCAGGTTGATGTGAAGCTTGTGCAAAGCGCAGTCCGCACAGCTGCCAGAAACGATGCCGCAGCCCGGCCATCAGGTTAACCAGACTGTTAGCCTGATTGATACCCAGACTGTTCACATAGCGCCAATAGGTGCTCGCCGCCGGCAGCCGCTTGAGGCGGAAAAAACCGCACAACAGGCTGTCGAGCCGCACGTAGGTAAAATGCCACAACCGATTGAACCCGATAAACAGCAGCATCAGCACACCGGCCATCATGCCCCAGTCACCCAAAAGAGGGCGACGGCGCGGGGGGCGATAGAACTCATGAAACAATCGCTCGAACTTGAGCAGATCCAAAAACTTGATCAATGCCAGCAGCCCGCCGAAGGGGCTCAGCTGCTCGCTGCACGTGTCGAAGGCTGTGGAAGCGTTGATCTTACTGGCCTTGGCGACGCTCCCCGAAACCCCTTTACAGCCATGCGTTTTAGCGATAGAAAGATCTTGTTGTTTAACCATCTGGGTGATCTCCTGTGTGTTAGGGTTACTTCGGCAAAGTCCCTATAACACAGGTTCCCCAGATGGTTTTCTGTTTTTTAGAATACGTTAGATGCAAAATTCAGGTAACAACTTCAGATTAACAGCGTCTGCCACCATATCAAATTTCTGAAACCGTGAGGTTGACGGATCGTATCCACAGTTACGGCATATCAAAGTCGTTCAGTGTGGGTTTGACATGTGTGGGCCAACGGGATTAAGAATAAGATATGCGAAGTTAATCTGCAATGATTTTGAATTGTTGGTTATTCTCACCATCCGACATATCACCGAACGACGATTTCTGAGATTGTTTCAGCCAATCTCCTTATCCGATAACCTCCGGAATCTCCGGAAACCGCAACTAATTTGCAATTCCTTGAATCGATACCTTTAATATGCTAAACCGCCTCCGTCATTAACCCAGGCAAGGGTTGGACTATGCACGGAAACTCAGACCCGGTACTTGCAAAATATCAGAGAATTTTATAAAATTTTTAGGACCTTAAATTTAAATTTGGTGAGGCTGATATGGATTTTATTCCGCTCGTTGTAACGGCGCTGTGTTCTGGCGGACTGCTCTGGGGAGCCCACTGGTTTCTAATCGGGCGACATCCAGAGATGGGCAATGAGCGACTGTTTCCTCGCCACCTGGTGATGCTGGGTTTGACCCTGGCATGCATCGTGGGTATTGCGCTTGCCCTTCCATTGGGAGAAAGTTCTCGCAATCAATTGATTGGGCTTGTCGGTTTGATCATCTCGGGGGTTTTCGCATTTTCATCCAGCACCATATTTGCAAACCTTATGGCCGGGATCATGCTTCGTGTGACCCGGCCGTTCAGAACGGGCGATTACGTCAGCGTGGGAAGTTATTTTGGTCGTGTTGCCGAAAGAGGGCTTTTAGATACCGAACTTCAGACCGAAAGCCGTGAATTGATCGCTTTCCCGAACACTTTCCTGATCACGAACCCGGTTTCCGTTGTGCGCAGCTCCGGCACGGTGGTTTCGACCGTCCTGTCGCTGGGATACGATGTTCACCATTCGAAGGCCGAGTCTCTACTGCTAAAGGCTGCTCAAGAGTGCGGTCTTGAAGAGCCTTTCGTTCTAATCCTGGAGCTGGGCAACTATTCGATCACTTACAAAATCAACGGAATTTTGACCGATGTAAAAGGGCTTCTGACTAAACGTTCTCTTCTCTGTCGATGCGTACTGAATACCTTGCACGGAAACGGCATCGAAATCATGTCGCCGACCATAATGAATCAACGTCGGCTGCCGGACGATTCGAGAATCATACCACTCGAATCGGCCGATCACCGCCGGAGAACCTACCCGTGGCGGAACAGGTGGTTTTCGACAAGGCGGAAAAAGCAGAACAAATCGAAAACGAAAAACAACAATTGTTAGACACGATTCAAGAGTGCAAAGACGCTATGGAGGAAGTATCCGAAAGCGAAAAACAACAGCTTAAAGATAGTATCACGGAATGTCAGGAAAGGCTCAAAGAATTCGAAAATACCGATCCCGGATAGCTATCGGCAGGCACGCCGCAAAGACTCAGCCTTTAGGCGAGGAAACGATTCAGCTCGATGAGCCTTCCGCAGATTTTTCCAGCAAGCCCGAACCCTAAGACACCACATCATAGTCGGGTAAACTGGCGATACTGACAGCCTGGTGCGCCACGATGCTGTACAGAAGATGGGGGACTGGACAGTTTTGTTACGTACAGTGACAGCCTGTACGTAATAAATCAAATCCGGAAAAAGCTGCAGATATCGGCTTAGGAGACGATCTATTCGCAAGTCCGGAGACTCCAGTTATATTCCTTCGTACAGCCCCATGCCCATTTGTGACCTGCACCGCTATCCACATCGCGGCCTTAATAACATATCCCTTGACACAATCGGTTGAAGTCCGTAATAATCGACCAGTGAATACCTCTTAAGCGATTCATGGTCTGTTCAGCGCATCCTGTTTTGTATCGGCGTCACCAATCGCCACGTTTTCATCTCCCCTCACTACTGCTCTCTTCTTCTTGCGAAATGCTTTTTCGTCCAGCGTGGACCTGTAATCCGGTCTGAGTAAACTTTTTTCCGGAAATTTTTCTCGGAAGTGGTTTCATTACGCGAATCGGGCCTGCAAAAGAGGCGGCACGGCGCAGACCGATTTGAAACCGAGGCAACCTTCACCGGTGGTGCGCACTTCGAGATGATCTGCAACCCCGCTCGGGCGCGACCCCGGGGTGGCGGACGGGGTGGTGACGCCATCTTATGGCCGAGCACCGGGTCGATTGCCGCCTGCAGACGATAGGCACCCAAGGTGATGGCGGACAAGTGACCGTTGGTGCGGCAGATGCCGCTGATTTTTCCCCAACCCACACCGAAACAGGAGGATGCCATGGCAAAGCACAGGATGCACTATGAAACCCTGCTGAGCGTCACCCGGGCCATCTCGATGAGCAAGGACCCCGAGGATGTCGTGGTGACCACGGTGGAGGTCGTCAAAACCGCTTTGAAAGCCAAAGGTGCGGCCCTGTTCATGGTCAACCGCAAAACCAACGAACTGCAGCTTGCCGCCGCAAACGGGCTGAGCCGCGAATATCTCGACAAAGGCCCGCTCAGCGCCGCCAAGTCCATCGCCGCCGCGCTCGAAGAGGGGCCGGTCGCCATCTACGACGTCGGCGACGACCCACGCATCCAGTATCCGAAAGCGGCCAAAAAAGAGGGGATCGCCTCCATCCTGTCCGTGCCCCTTGCGGTTCACGGTCAGGTGATCGGGTCCCTGCGGGTCTACACCGCCGAGCCGTGGGAATTCACGATCGACGACGTGAATCTCGTTCAAGCCGTCGCCCAGATAGCCGGGCTGGCGCTTGACATCGCCAGGCTCTCCAAGGGCTACAAGAGCAGCATCGAGATCCTCAAATCCATGCGGGACCCGAAACAGCTCAAATCGACCAAAAGGACCCCGCACGAGGGGGTCCCTGTCAGCGTGCCATAGCGCCACCGACCCGATGGGGTCATCCACTGCAAGGAGGATGTCACGCCGACCCCGATCCTGAAATCACGAGGGCTAACGAACCGGATCGCGTGGCGACCGCATCCGATGGTTCCTGTCCGGATCGGGCGCGGCGCATAAATCTGTTGACATGGAGCCTCAACGGGCCTACGCTGAGAGGGTGTTCTAAAAAATCATTCAGCGAGAGCCGGCTGCCGTTTGGGTTGAAACAAAACACATTTTGCAGTGTAGGGCTTAACCACCACACTCTTCAAAGTGCGGTGGTTTTTATTTCATCGTCAGCATCATGTCCACACGATGATCAACCAGCGGGAAGGCACGCCTTTTTCCTTCACCTGTCGGGCAACGGCTCTCGTAGACGGTCTCTTGAGACATTCGATGGCGATCAGGGGACCGCACCAATAACCATGGAGGAACAATGAGCTTATCCACTGCATTCGAATTTACGATCGGCGAGAAGTACGAAAATGAAAAAGGGACCTTTACGGTCGTGTCCATTGAGAAAGATGACATGGTGATTCAGTGGGCCAGCGGGGAAGAGGCGCAAACCTCGATCGAGTTTCAAGACCGGATCCAGCAACGCCGGCAATGGGAAAAAGCAAAGCAGGAGGAAAAAGCGGCTGCTGCCAAACCGGCCCCCAAAGCCAAAGCCGCAAAAAAAAGCAAACAAGCGCCGTCCGAGTAATTACAAAAAGCGCAACGGCATTTGCTGCCCGGTTCTCATTGCCGACCCGCGGCCGGGTTCCCGGCACACCGCGGTCTCCTCAGGCAGCAACCTCGCACCGTTCGGCGCGCAACACCATGGAAGTAATTTCCTCACCCCGTCTGACGCCCGGGGGCGGCGTTGCGAGCCTCTCTGCTCACCACCGATAAAGATTGCTGCGCTTACGAATCGGCTTGCGCCTTGCCCGCGGGCATGATTCGAGGTTTTGAAACCACTCCTACGTGCGCAGGAAGGCGGCGGTGAGGGCCTCCCAGCCGATCTGGGGCAGGTGGCCGTGGATGTCTTGGCCGAGGTGGCCGCCGTCGGCTGCCAGCGGGCCGCTCTTCTCCTCGATCAGATCGTAGAGGCGATCGATCTCCCCGGAAATGAAATCCATCGCCTGGGCTCCGATCATGAGCCCCCTGAGGTCGCCACGCAGCTCGTCGGCGTGCGCCCGCAGTACCCAGCCTGCGGCGTAGGGGTCGGCGTTGGCGAGCGCGCCATGGTCGCGCAGCGCGGGGTTCACGTCCGTCACCACCCCACCCACCGGGGAGAGCAGCCGGGCGGAACAGGCGCCGCGTTCGAGGGCGATCCCGGCCTCGTCCGCCTTGAGCTGTTTACCGACCAAGGGCGCCTCGATCCGGTCGAGCGGACCCAGCACCCGCAGGGCGAAGTCGTCGAGCCCGACCCGCACGAAGTCCCCCTCCTCGATCCTGACCCAGCAGTGGCCGCGGTGCAGGTAGTAGCCTTGGGGCAGCTTGACGCCGCTGATGTCGCGCACCGCCACCGGCTGGACCACGGCGTGCACGCTGAACTGATCGTTGAAATACTGGTCGAAGTCGCAGCTCCCGCAGCGGTAGTCCTGGGTGCAGGCCCGGAAGGCGATGCGCTGTTTGAGGTGATGGATGCACGGCCGCCGCCAGGCGGGCAGCTCGCGCAAGCGCTCCTTCCAGGAGACGATGCCCCCGCGCCGTCCGGGAGGCACCCCCCCGCGCAGACGCACGCGCCGGTTCGCGCGGGCCGTCCGCCGCAGGGCGCGGTCAAACCGGCAGGCGCTGCAGTCGTAGTCGAGGGTGCATCCCCGGTGGCCCACCACCCCGGCCTGCATCCAGATGCAGGGGGAGGGGTGACTGCGCTTCAGGTCCGTCGGCGGAGTCGACATGAATTGTTCTCCTTTGCGCCCCAAACTCACGGTCCCGGTTCCTCGTCCATGGACCGCTGCAGGCGGCGCGGTTGGCACTGAGGGGGTCTTCAACCCGACCACCCTGGTTCCGCGTTCTTCAGGTTCCCAGGAAGGCCTTGGTCAACCGATCCCAGCCCAACCCGGGCAGGTTGCCGTAGATGTCGTCGGCCAGGGTGCCGCCGTCGGCCGCCAGGGGGCCGGCCACCGCCTCGACCATCTGCTCGAGGCGCTCCACTTCAGCGGCCATCCAGTTCATGCCCTGCCGATCGGTCATCAGCGGGGTGATCGTGGCCTTGACATCCGGTGTGCTGACCGTGAACAGCCATCCCTCGCCGTAGGGCTCGCGATTGGCCAGGCCGGCGTCCTCGCGCACGCGGGGGTTGACCTCCGTGATCACGCCGCCGACCGGCGCGAGCACGTCCGCCTGGTTGCCCCGGCGCTTGAGGCCCCAGCCGACCCTGCCCTGGTCGAGTTCCTTGCCCATCAGGGGCAATTCAAACGCATCCGCTTTGCCGAGAAGCTTCAGCGCGAAATCGTCCAGACCGATGCGGATGAACCCTCCGCTTTCGATCCGCGCCCAGGTGTGGCCGCTGTGGAAATAGTGGTCCATGGGGACATCGAACCCCCTGATCTTCTGTACCTCGGCCGGTAGATTCGCGCCTTTGGCCGCCCACACGTCCTCCAGCAACTGGTCGAAGTCGCAGGCCGCACATTCATAGTTGTGGGCGCAGGCCCGCATTGCGACGCGGCCGGTCAGCGAGTGACGGCACGTGCGGTGCATCTCTGGCCTCAGGCGCATGGCATCCTGCCAGCTGACCTGCTTGCCGCTCTTGACCTTCTCGGCCAGGGCGTAGTCGTAGCTGCAGGTGCTGCAGTCATAGAAGTTCGTGCAGTTTTTGAACTTGACCGCCCCGGCCTGCATCCACAGGCAGGGATGGGCGGCCTTGGCCTTCTTGTCGGGCTTCACCAGCCACATCTGCCCGCCAAGCACGGATTGGATCTCCGCGTGCCGGCCGGTTCCCGCCTCCCCTTTACGGTAGGTCGACCCGTATCCCAGCGTACTCCGGCGGCGTCCTTTCGATTCGTCCGTCATGGCATTTCTCCTTCCGTGTGGATTGGCGCGTTGGTCATCTCGTCTTGTCACAAGTGACATGAGCAAACCGCGTGCCGGACCAAAAAAAAGCATTCAGACACTCTTCAACATACCGGAATCAAATCATTTTTTATTGACGCAGCGATAAGCCCGCGACCGGCAGGCATCTCGGCCCTGTCTTGTTTTTCAACAGTCATGGTCCGCCGGATCACTCAATCGGCACGGTTTTTTAAATTTTATAATTATTTTCAGTGTTTTATGCGATTGTAGGAAATATCCGCCACCCAGTTGCCATTTTCACACATCGGACTTATTGTCGAACATCGGACCACCGCACGGATCGATAGGCGCGGTGTTTGCCGCACGGAAACGATTGATGTGGCTTCCGAATCCTGATAAGAGCTGTAACGGAGTGAAACACGGTCATCGACCTGGAGGATCCACGGGTTCGGTGGTGGCCCCCTCCCCTGTGACGACCCGACCACACTGATTTCGGCCAACGCGCGCGAAAGGAGAAAAGCATGAAGTTTGACAGCCTGGAAGAGATCGTTGACTTTGCGATTGAAAAAGAAAAGGAAGCCGTGGAGTTCTACACCGACTTGAGCCGCAAGGAGGCTTTTTCAGGCTCCAAGGACCTGTTCGCGGATTTTGCGAAAGAGGAACTGAAGCACCGCAAGCTGCTCGAGGAGTTCCGGTCCAAGGGCTTCACCCAGACCATGAAGGCCTACAAGCTCAAATGGATCAAGGACATCAAACGCAGCGACTACGTCGTGGACCTGGAGTACCAGCCCGGTATGGCCTTCAACGAGATCCTGCTGCTGGCCATGAAGCGCGAGGAAAAGGCCCTCAAGCTCTACAACGATTTTCTCAAGGAGGCGGAGACCCCCGAAAGCCAGAAG
Source organism: uncultured delta proteobacterium (assembly GCA_963716785.1). GTDB lineage: Bacteria > Desulfobacterota > Desulfobacteria > Desulfobacterales > SpSt-501 > SpSt-501. The sequence goes on from CAVQUW010000052.1 coordinate 125,994, forward strand.
GTCTTCAAAATCCTCTGCCAGGAGGAAGCCAAGCACAAGCTGGCACTCGAAACCATGTTCGACGACTACATGGCAAAGATGGGGGATTGACCGCAAAATCAGTCAGCGCTAATTCTTGTGTCCATCGGTATGGCAATTCGCGACGGTTTTCTGAGGGGTGCTTCAGTTGGAGGTTCTCCTCAGACAGGTGCGGTGAACGCTTGGACTCAGACCTGGCGGCGGGGAAGACCGGAACGTTTATCGATTCGGTTTTTGCCCCTTGGGTAATGCCCGCTCGTCGGAGGAACCGGACCCGTTGAAGACGACACACAAGAGCTCGGCCCCGCCCTCGGACACCACGGACCCGTTGTGAGGATAGCTGGAATTGAACTGGATGGAGTCCCCCTCCTCCAGGACAAAGGACTGCCTGTTTACTTCGAACTCGATCCTGCCCCTTATAGTGGTTGTCAAAATAACGTTCCGGTTGCCGGACGTTATTTTGTTACAACACTTATACCGCCATCCTCGTTTCCGGAACATAAATATGATGGACATCTACAAAGGTCTTATGCCATTCATCATCCTGCAGGTGATCGGGATGGCCATGGTGCTCTTCTGGCCGCAGCTGGTCATCTGGCTGCCGGTCTACGCCTACCGGTAGGCACAGACCGGCGCGAAACGCATCGAAACCGGGGAGACGGAGAAATGGCAAGAAGAATCAGCCGGGACATCTTCGACGAAAGCGACTTTCCCATCAGCCAGGTCAGGAGAAACATTCTCTCCAGGACCGGAGCCGACATCTAAGAATACGAGCAAAAGCCCCTGATCGCCGTGGCGAGCTCGGCCACCGATATGACCCCGGGCACATGCACCTGGCCGGCCCGGCGGCAAGAGTCAAGGACGGCGATGGCGGAGGAGGGCCTCACCTCCTGCAGGCCTCTGGCCGAGGCGCGCCGCATCGAACGGACGCCGGTCCCGATTTTGAATGATGCAGCGATTGCCCGGGAAAGCTATAGACTCACTATGCCGGTCAAACCTTTCAAACCCTGAGGACCAAAAGAGGAGTGTACGATGCGGATCCATGGATCGAGCGAGCTTGTAAGCGACGTGGCCAAGCGCGATTTGTGCATCGGCTGCGGGATGTGCGTGAACATCTGCCCGTATTTTGAGACCTACAAGGGCAAGAGCGCGATGCTTTTTGCCTGCACGCTGGAGAAGGGCCGCTGCAACGCGCACTGTCCGAAGACGGAGGTGGACCTCGAGGAGCTTTCCCAATTCTATTGGAAGGCGCCCTACGACGGGGCGCCGCTCGGGCGCTTCAAGCGCATCCTGGCCGCCCGTGCCGGGGAAAAGCTCAAGGGCTCCTTTCAGGGCGGGGGCACGGTTTCGGCCCTTAGCGCCTATGCGCTTTCCGCCGGGATCGTCGCGGGGGCGGTTCTGACGGGGGCGGAGGGGATCGAGCCTGCGGGCCGACTCGTACGGGACCCGGCCGAGGTTTCGGCCTATTCGGGATCGAAGTTCATCGCGGCCCCAACGCTTTCCACGCTGAACCGGGCGGTGCGGGAGGGGGCCGGGCGGCTTGCGGTGGTGGGCACCCCCTGCCAGATGACGGCGGTGGCGCAGATGCGCATGAACCCGCTCGGCCGGGAGGGCTTCGAGGACCCGGTGGCGCTTGCGATCGGGCTTTTCTGCAACTGGGCGCTGGACCACCGGCAGTTGATTTCCTATCTCTCCGCGCGGATGGACGTCGCCGCGATCACGGGCATGGACATCCCGCCGCCTCCGGCCGAGGTGCTGGTGGTGAAGACCGCTGCGGGGGAGGAGCGCTTTCCGCTGAAGGAGATCCGGCGGCTGATCCCGCACACCTGCTTCATCTGCCCGGACATGACCGCGGAGTGGTCGGACGTCTCGGTGGGGATGTACGAGGGGCGCTCCGGGTGGAACACGCTTCTGGTGCGCACCCGTGCCGGCTTCGAGCTGGTGGAGAAGGCCGTCGAGGCGGGCTGGCTCGTGGTGGAGGAGTTCCCGAAGGAGAACGAAGAGTGGCTTTCACGCGCGGCGGCAGCCAAGAAGGAGCGCTCGTTTCGCAACGCCGAGCGACATGGGCTGCTCAACCCGGCGGGCGAGGGCGGACGGCCGGCGCTGCGGGTGCCCCCCGCGGTACTGGCGCGGCTTCTCGGCCGGGCGGGCTGAGCGCTGCGGATATCAGGGGCGAGCGGGGTTCATCTTTGGATTAGATGCCGGAACACGAGGAGGAAGCATGCAGACACTATGTGAGGGCCGTGCGGGTGAGACCCGGCTGATGCAGGGAAACGAGGCCTTTGCCCGCGGGGTGCTTGAGGCGGGGGCGGCGGTGATCGCCGGCTACCCGGGGACGCCGTCCTCGGAAATCGTGGAGAACCTCGCCAAGGCCTCGGCCGAGCGCAAGCTGTATGTGGAGTGGTCGGTGAACGAGAAGGTGGCCATGGAGGTGGCGGCGGCGGGCTCCTTTGCGGGGCTGCGCGCGGCGGCCATCATGAAGCAGGTCGGGGTGAACGTGGCCGCGGACTTCATGCTGCACCTCTCGGAGACCGGCACGCGGGGGGGGATGGTGCTGATCTCCTGCGAGGACCCGGGGGCGCTCTCCTCAGGCAACGAGGGAGAAAGCCGCCCCTATGCCAAGCTCTTCGAGGTCCCGCTGATCGAGCCCGCGGACTTCCAGGAGGCGAAGGACATGACCAAATGGGCCTTCGAGCTCTCCGAGAAGATCAGGAACCTCGTGATGATCCGCTCGGTGACGCGGCTGTCGCACGCCAGCGGCAACGTTATGCTGGGGGAGCTTCCGCCGAATGAACCCCGGGCGCGCTTCGAGCACAAGGGGACTTATCTGGACCCGGACAAGGGCGTCATGGTGCCGCTTCCGGTCCACTACCGGCACGCGCAGATGCAGAAGAAGCTCAAGGAGGCGGTGGCGCTCTTCGAAGAGAGCCCCTTCAACCGCTACGAGGGGCCGCCGGACGCCCCCGAGGTGCTGATGGTGACGAGCAGCGCCTGTACGCTTTATTGCCGGGAGGCGATCCGACTGCTGGGGGTCAAGGAGCGCGTAGGGCTGCTCAAGCTGGGCACGACCTGGCCGCTCCCGCCCAAGCTCCTGGAGCGGCATCTGTCCAAGAGTGCGGTGATCTTCACGGTGGAGGAGGTGCTGCCGTTTCTGGAGGACAACGTGAAGATCCTGGCCGCGGAGCTGGCCGGGCGGATCGGGGTCAAGCGCTTCCACGGGCGCTCCGACGGGACCCTGCCCTCGGTAAACGAGCTCAACCCGGACCTGGTGGCTTCGGGGCTGGCCAGGATTCTTGAACTCGAATTTGAGCCGGTTTCCGCCGGCTATGCGCAGCTTGCCGCCGAGGCCGGCGCCACCGCCGCCCCGGCGCGTGATCTGGCCTTCTGCGCGGGCTGCCCGCACCGGGCGAGCCTGTGGTCGATCCACAACGCCCTCGAGATGGACGGCCGGGAGGGGTTTTTGTGCGGGGACATCGGCTGCTACTCGCTGGCGGTCCTGCCCACCGGTTTTGCCACGATGAAGACCATGCACGCGATGGGCTCGGGCACGGGGCTGGCCACCGGCTTCGGCAAGCTCGGCCGCTTCGGGATGGAGCAGCCGGTGCTCGCGGTGTGCGGGGACTCGACCTTTTTCCACGCGGTGATCCCGGCGCTGGTGAACGCGGTGCACAACGGCGCGGACATGACGCTGGTGGTGCTGGACAACTCGGGCACCGCCATGACGGGCTTTCAGCCGCACCCGGGCTCGAGCGTCGATGCCGCGGGCAGCCGTGTGCCTGCGCTCGACATCGGCCGGATCGCGGCCGCGATCGGGGCGCGCGTGGCGCAGTGCGACCCCTTCGATCTGGCGGCCACCCGGGCCAAGCTGCTCGAGCTGATGGAGACGGGCGGGGTGAACGTGTTGATCTTCAAGCAGAGCTGCGCGCTCGGCCCGGAGAAGAAGGGCAAGAAGCTCTTCGACGTGCGGGTGGACGAGAGCGTGTGCTTCGGTGAGAACTGCGGCTGCAACAAGCTGTGCACGCGGGTGTTCAAGTGCCCGGGGCTCAAGTGGGACGCGACCGATAAGACCGCCGCATCGACGAGGTGATCTGTTCGGGGTGCGGGGTGTGCGCATCGATCTGCCCCTCGGGGGCGATCCGCAAGAAGGAGACGGCCTAAGATGAAAAAGCAGGCGCTGGCGGCGGAGCCGTACAATCTGATCATCACCGGGGTGGGCGGCCAGGGCAACGTGCTGGCCTCCAAGCTGATCGGCACCATGCTGCTCCGACCAGGGGTACTACGTGACCATCGGGGAGACCTTCGGCGCCTCGCAGCGGGGCGGCTCGGTGATGAGCCACCTGCGGGTGAGCGCCGAGTGCGTTCAGTCCCCGCAGATCCCCAAGGGAAGGGCGCACGTGGTGGTGGCGCTCGAGCCGACCGAGGCGCTGCGGGTGCTCAAGGAGTACGGCAACCCCGAGGTCAAGGTGATCACCAACACGCGCCCCGTCTACTCGGTGGGGGTGATCTGCGGCGAGGTCCCCTACCCCGGTGGGGATGAACTGCGTCAATGGATGAGGAGGCTCACCGCGCCCACTGGTTCATCGATGCCACTGAGGAGGCGCTCAAGCTCGGCAACCCGATTCTTGGCAATGTCATGCTGGTGGGGGCGTTGGCGGGCATCGGCGACGTGCCGCTCGAGCGGGAGGGCTTCCGCGCGGTCGTCTCCCGGATAATGCCCCCCGGCAAGGTGAATATCAACCTCGAGGCCTTCGACAAAGGCATGGACGCGGTGCTTCAGCACCGACGGGCGACAGGATGAGTTGACACCTTCCCGCATCAAGCGGCGGGGGCGCGCTTGCTATTGCGATTCAAAACACTGAAGGGCAATCGATGCCAGACATGTTTTAGTCGAGGGGCAAGACCTGGAAAAGGATGTCGAAACCCTCGAAGGCTTCACGATAGTGAGGGCGCTTTTTCAGGATGGTCAGCCAACTCAGACCGGCCTGGGCGCCTTCCAGCACCAGGAACTCAAACAGCCGGCGATCCTCGTGGAGCGGAAGTCCCCATTCCGTGTCGTGATAGCGGACATACAGCGGCTCGGTTCCGGCCCAGGCACAGCGGTTTTTCTCGGTCATCGCACCTCGCATCACCGCCGCGGGGGCTCAGGAGAGCAGATAAAACCCGAGGGACTTGTCGGAGGTTTCGGTAGGAACGAACTCGGTGCCGACCAGCTGAGCCTGAACATTGCGGACGATCAGCTTCTTGGTGATCAGACTGCGGCGGGGATCATCGAGGTGAAACTCCACCTTGAGCATGTCGCCGACCGACATGGTTTCGCCCGATGCGAGTTTCAGTTTCAGGCCGTTGCTTGAGAGGTCCACGACCGTCATCGCGCCCTTGCCTTTCGGCTGCCCGTCCACATAGTGCACGAAAGACCCCTTGAGCTTCACCGCCTTGCGATAGACCCGGCGCTTTTCGATGAGGGATGAAAAATTGTGTCCGCAGGCGCATTTTATCTTGATCTGCAGCGGCTGCCGGATGTCCCCGTAGGGGGCGAGATCCAACACCTTGGTCCGCTGGCAGCGGTCACACCGGATGACGACGGTGTTGTCCTTGGCGATGTAGGCGATCTTGCTCATGCTGAGAGGTCTCGTAGCCGAACCATTTATCTATCAGTTTAGCATGGATTTCCGCAGGAATAAAGAATTCGGGGCAGAGCCCGCGGTGCCGCGGGGCAGCTTCGTTGACTTCTCTTTCGATCGGCTTATCTTTCCGACCATCGTTTCGACCGATTCATGACACGGAGGAGCCATGGGGACACGCACCCCCGACCTTAAAGAAGGCGATCTTGCGGAAATTCGGGAAAAGACCACCGAGCCGCCCATGTTCCAGGTGCTGATCCACAACGACGACTTCACCTCCAAGGCTTTTGTGATCGAGATCCTGGCGGTGGTTTTCAACAAGTCGGCCGACGAAGCCACCCGGATCATGTGGCACACCCATCAGAACGGTGTCGGGCTGTGCGGCACCTACCCGTATGAGGTGGCTGAAACCAAGGTCACCACCGCGACGGAATCCGCTCGGGCAAACGGGTTCCCGCTGCGTTTGACCATCGAAGAACCATAGAAAGGAACCCCGTGGAGCATCTGCGCGCCACCGACATCATGACCCGCGTCCACCGGTACAACCTGATCCGGGACCATCGCCTGGTGTATATCGACGTGCACGAAGCCCTGCACGGCAAACTTGCCGGGAAATGTCGCGGTCCCCAACCTTGTCAACATCATCGCCCGTCAGGAGTTCCAGGGAGCGGGGGAGACGGAGTCCCAGGCCTTGGCCAACTGCCTGGAAAAAATCAAGGGATTCAGTGTGGAGGAGCTGTTTCCCAGTCGCGCCGAGGAGAAAATCGCAAGCCCGGATCACTGACAACGAGCAGACGCCGAAAAATGTTCACGAATTGGGCGAGGGTAAGGCGGTCGTGCCGATGACCCTGAGAATCCGCGGCCGATACTCGGCCTTTTGAGAAAGACGCCGCCCGACCGTTCTCACGATGAACAAGCCGACCGCCAGCGCGCCGAACCCCAGCACGGCGGAAGGTGCGGAGGGATCGAGACCGGCGGCCTGCGCCAGAAGCTGACCGACAACGGCGCCGAACAACAGCAGCAGGATGGGGACGAGATAGATCAGGAAGGTCGCCTTCAGCAGGGGGGAGGTGTCCATCTTGAGCACGACGCGGTCGCCCACCCTGGTCCCCGGCAGGTCCACCACGGCCACTTCCACTTCCTTGCCCCCGCCGCCGCCCAGGGTGTGGCAGGAGCCACGTGAGGCGCAGCTTTCGCAGGCCCCGGTCCGGATGGTTTTGACCCAGGTGCCGGATTCGTCACGGCGAACGACCATGCCTTCTTCAGTGGCCACGGTGAAACCTCTGTGCCGGCGCGAGGACGGGAAGACTCAGGCGCTTGCGGCAGCCGCCGACTCCCGCTGCGGGATGGTTCGGTAGCAGATCAGCCCGCATTGGAGGCAACGACCGGCTTCCTTGCGCGCCGAGTCCTCGGTGTAGCCGCGCTCGACCTCGCCGCAGCGCGCCAATTCAGGGCCGCTGCAAATCGGCATGATCTGCCGCTGGAACGCCTTGACGCGCTCCACGTGGTCCACGTTCTGGATCACGGACCGCGGCGTGACCACCTTCTCGCTGAGCTGCGGCTCGATGCCGCTCATCACCTGATGGATGGTGGCCGCCGCGCGACGCCCGGCCCCGATGGCCTTGATGGCGGCGCTGTAGTCGGCCAGCACGTCCCCCTCCGCGAAAACACCCGCCTGGTCCCGGTAGGCCGGCTGCTTGTAGGGCAATCGGCCCTGCCAGCGCAGCGGCGTCGACGGGGTCTCGGCGGTCGCCTGCGGATCGGCGGCGGCCTTCACGAAAACCATTTCCGGAAAGCGGCCGGCGGCAAAGATCAGGCTGTCGGCTCCGATCCGTGTCGTGTTGCGGCTGGCGTGATCCATGACCTCGATCTCGGTCAGCGCGCCGCCTTCCCCGAAAATGCGGACGACGGCCGCATCGTGGACGAGGTCCCGCGGCTCCATGCCGGCGGCGGCGACTTCGGCGTCCGTGACCGGGCTTTGCTCCCAGGGTTCCCGGAAGAGGATGGTGACGCGCTCGGCACCGAGCTCACGGCAGTGCCGGGCGCACTCGAGCGCTCTCTTTCCGCCGCCGACGATGACGGCTTGCGGCCCCAGCCGCACGCCCTCGAAACGGCCGGCGCCGAACCTCAGGACATCCACCATGAGATAAGACCCGGGGATGGCGGATTCCACGATCGACCCCGCCCCCCGCGCCAATCGGCTGTCCCACCCGCCGGCCGCAAGGAAGACGGCCTGGAACCCCTGCGCGAGGAGGGACTCGAGCGTGACATCACGGCCGAACGCTTTGCCCGTCTCCGCCGAAACCCCCATGGCGAGGATGCCGTCGATGTCCCAATCCAGGATCTCTTCGGGCAGCCGCTCCTTGGCGATGGCGCTGCGCAGAAGCCCGCCGAGCTTGGCCGTGGCCTCGAAGACGGTCGCCGAATGCCCCAGCCGGGCCGCAAAAAAAGCGGTCGACAACCCTTCCACCCCGCCGCCGATCACGGCGATCCGTCGACCGGTGTCGGGCGCCTTGAAGGGCAGTACCCGGCTGCCGCCCGCTTTCTCGCAGTCCGCCGCAAACCGTTTGAGATAGTTGATGGCCACCGGCTCGTCGACAAACTGCCGCCGGCACTCCAGCTCGCACGGACGCGGGCAGATGCGGCCGATGACGGCCGGGAAGGGGTTGCGCTCCTTGATCACCTGCACCGAGCGCGCGTAGTCCCCCAGGGTGATCTGCCGGATGTACTCGCGGATGTCGATACCGGCCGGGCAGGCACGCTGGCAGGGGGTGGTGCACTCATCGGTGGTGTACTCCCGCAGGATGCGGCGGGTGACCGAGGAAAGATTGATGATGTGCTTCGGGCAGACGCGCTCGCAGGTGCCGCAGCCGGTGCACAGGCCTTCGTGGACCACCGGAAGGCCCTCGGGACCCATGGTGATGGCATTGAACGGGCAAGCCCGGGCGCAGGTCCCCAGGCCCAGACAGCCGATGGTGCAGACCTTCATCCCCCCGCCCATGAGGGCGGCGGCGCGGCAGTCGGCGCACACCGTCGTACACGAACTTGGTGTCGGCCTTGGCGACACCGAAATAGCAGCCCGGCAGCGCGATATCGGGTTCCACGGCCTCGACGGCAACCCCCATAAGCGCCGCGATGGCCTCGGCCACCTCCGGACCCGCCGCGACACAGGAGTTCGGGGCGGCCCGGCCGGCGACGATGGCTTCCGCGTTGGCCGAGCACCCCGGCAGGCCGCAGCCGCCGCAGTTCGCCCCCGGCAGGACGTTGGTGACGGCCTCGATCTGCGGGTCGACATAGACATAGAATATCTTCGAGGCCACCGCCAGCACGGCGGCGATGACCAACCCCAACCCCCCCATCATGATCAATGCTGCGCTCATTCGTTCATCTCCATGTCGCCCCTTAAAAAATGGCGCCGAACTTGCACTTCTCGAAACAGGTCATGCACTTGGTGCATTTGTCCTTGTCGATGCGGGCCACCTCCTTTTTCTGCCAGACGATGGCCTCCGACGGGCACCCGCGGAAGCACAGGCCGCAGCGGGTGCAGAGCTCGGGGTCGACCTCGAACTTGAGCAGGGCGACGCAGCGCTTGGCCGGGCATCGTCGCTCGTGGATGTGGGCCTCGTACTCGTCGCGGAAGTAGCGCAGGGTGGAGAGGACCGGATTGGGGCCGGTCTGCCCCAGCCCGCACAAAGAGGCCTCCTTGATCATGCCGGAGAGCTCCACCATGGTGTCGATGTCGCTCGGCTCCCCCCTGCCCTCGCAGATCTTCTCGAGGATCTGCAGCAGCCGCCGGGTCCCCTCGCGGCAGGGGGTGCATTTGCCGCAGGACTCGTCCTGGACGAAGTCCATGAAGAAGCGGGCCATGTCCACCATGCAGGTGTCCTCGTCCATGACGATCACGCCGCCCGAGCCCATGATGGCCCCGACCTTCGGCGATTTCCTCGTAGTCGACCGGGGTGTCGAGGTACTGCTCCGGCACGCAGCCGCCGGACGGGCCGCCGAGCTGGACCGCCTTGAATTTCTTCTTGCCGGGGATCCCGCCGCCGATATCGAAGATCAGCTTGCGCAGCGTCGTGCCCATGGGCACTTCCACGAGGCCGATGTTGTGCACGTCGCCTGAGAGGGCGAACACCTTGGTGCCCTTGCTGCCCTCGGTGCCCACGCCGGCGTACCACCGGCCGCCGTTTAAGACGATCTGGCCGATGCCGGCAAAGGTCTCCACGTTGTTCAAAACGGTGGGCTTGTCCCAGAGCCCCTGATGGGCCGGAAACGGCGGGCGCGGCCGCGGCATGCCCCGCCGGCCTTCGATCGAGCGCATCAGCGCGGTTTCCTCGCCGCACACGAAGGCGCCGGCCCCCTGGTAGATGTCGACGTCGAAGTCGAACCCGCTGCCGAGGATGTCACGGCCGAGCAGGCCGTAGTCCCGGGCCTGGTCGATGGCGATCCCCAGCCTTTTCACGGCCAGCGGGTACTCGGTGCGGGCATAGATGTACCCCCGGTGGGCGTCGATGGCCTTGGCCGCGATGATCATGCCCTCGAGCACGGCGTGGGGGTCGGCTTCGAGCAGGCTGCGGTCCATGAAGGCGCCGGGGTCCCCTTCGTCGGCATTGCAGAGCACGAACTTCTCCGGTCCCGGGCTCCGGCGGGCGAAATCCCATTTCAGCCCGGTGGGGAAGCCCGCCCCCCCGCGGCCCCGCAGCCCGGATATCTTGACCTCCTCGATGATCTGCTCCGGCCCGAGCTCCCGCAGCGCCCGTGCGGCACCGAAATAGCCGTCGCGGGCGATGTACTCGTCGATCGACTCCGGGTCGATCACCCCCTTGTTGCGCATCACCCAGAACATCTGATTGGCAAAAAAGGGGATGTCGGCCATGAGCGGGATGGTGGCCTTTGTGGCGGGCTCCACGTAAAGGAGCTTCTTGAACGGGCGGCCCTTGAGAAAATGCTCGGCAACCAGCTCCGGCACGATCTCCGGGGTGAGCTTCTGGTAGAAAATGCCTTCGGGCTGGACCAGCATCACCGGACCGACGGCGCAAAAGCCGTTGCAGCCGGTTTCGACGATCTGGATTTCCCGTGCGAGATCCTGCCGCTCCAGCTCCTCGAGGAGGGCGTCGCGAAAGGCGATGCTGCGGTTGGCATGACACCCCGTGCCGCTGCACAACATCAGTTGACTTCTGAATTTAGGCATCCTTCACTCCTGAGTGACCCAGGCGACCGCAAGCCACCGCCGGCATCCATGGCGCAACCCGAGCGGGACCGGGCGCGAGGGCGTCGGATCGAGGGGAATAAGACCTGCAGCCGGTGCGTCGGCCTTTTGCGCACCCGCCACGCTACCAGGACCCGTCCAGGCCGCGCAAGCCGTTCATATAAAGCCGCCCGCTGGCCACGAACAGCGAATAGCGGGTGAGCAGCAGCGGCAGGCGGTAGGTGCGGGCCAGTTCGATCACCGGCTGATCGGGGCGCTTGCCGCGTACGAACACCACGGCGGCCACCCCCGCCACCCGGGCGGTGCGCAGCACCTGCTCGGTGGTGAGGCCCGTCAGCAGCACCGCCCCCTTGGCCACCGCGGAGAGCACGTCGGCCATCAGGTCGGCGCCGCCTCCGGCGAAGACGATGGTGTCCAGTTGGTCCTCACCCACCAGCACTTCGGCCTTCAAGGTATCTCGAATCTCGGATATCTTCATCTGCGCCTACTCGTAACGGTTTAGGATCTGGACCACGTTGTCGGTTTTGACATCGCCAAAAGTGTCGTTGTCCACCACCAGGACCGGCGCCAGCCCGCAGGCCCCAAGGCAGCGGACGGCTTCGAGCGAGAAACGACGGTCTTCGGAAGTGCCGCCCTGCGGCACCTGGAATTGACTCTCGATCCGGGTCAGGACCTCCTTGATGCCCTTGACGTAGCACGCCGTTCCCATGCAGACCTTGACCCGGTGGCGGCCTTTGGGCTGCATGGAAAACAGGGCGTAGAACGAGGCCACACCGAAGACTTCGCTGCGCGACAGGCCCAGGCCGGTGCTGATGTGGTCGATGAGCGCCACCGGCAGGTAGCCCACGATGTCCTGGCACTCCCGCAAAACGCCGATCACCGCGCCGGGAACCCCCCGGTGGGCGGAAATGACGGCGTCGATGCGTTCCCACATCCCCGCGTCGATGTCGGGCTGGTCCGGTTGAAAATCGGTGTGCATGGGTCAATGGCCTCCATCGCCGGGCACCCTCCGCGGCCTAAGCCCGGGTCCGGGCCGGATCGGCTGCCTCTGTCGAGGGGAGGGGATAGGTCAATCTTACAAGTGCGGACTTATTTCACACTTGGGTATAAAAGTCAATGACGGCATGGTGTTGCCTCCCGACAGCGCTTGACGGCGCGGGCCGCCTTGGATTATACCGCTTGTCACAATACCGTTCCGGAACAGAGGATGGCGGTATAAGTGGTTGTAACCGAACAACGTCCGGCAACCGGAACGTTGTTGTGACAGCCATTGAATATGGCGTCCAGGGCGCGCGAACCTCGTCGCGTCGCCGAAAATAACCATTGCAATGGTCAAAAACGATGGCACCATCTAAACGCGAGGCCGTCGAGGCCGCCGCTTTCCTGCGACACGCCGGAGGCACCCACCCGCGGGTGGGCATCATGGCCGGGACCGGGCTCGGCGCTCTGACGGAGGGTATGCGGGTTCTGGCCGCCATGGAATACGCGCAGGTTCCGCACTTCCCCATCGCCACCGCCCCGGGCCACGCCGGCCGGGTCGTGATCGGCACGCTCGGCGGCGGCACGGTGATGGCCATGCTCGGACGGTTTCACCTTTACGAGGGCTATTCCCCGGCCCAGGTGGTCTTCCCCATTCGGGTGATGCAGGAGCTCGGGGTCCGACGGCTGGTGGTCACGAATGCCGCCGGCGGCCTCAACCCCGGATTCCGCCCGGGCGACCTGATGATGATCACCGACCACATCAACCTGACCGGCGAAAACCCGCTGGTTGGTGCGAACGAGGACGGCTGGGGGGTACGATTTCCCGACATGGGCCGGGCTTACGACCCCGAACTGATGGCGCTGACCGAAGGGGCGGCCCGCGCCATCGGCGCCGCGCTCCGCAGGGGGGTGTATGCCGGCCTCAAGGGGCCTTCGCTCGAAACCCCGGCCGAAATCCGCTTTCTGAAAACCATCGGCGCCGACGCGGTGGGGCTTTCGACCGTCATGGAGGTGATCGCCGCGGTTCACGCGCGGATGAAAGTCCTCGGCATCTCGGTCATCTCCAACGTCAACGACCCCGACCGCCCCGTCCCGGCGACACTCGAGGAGATCGTCGCGGTCGCCGGCCGGGCGACCCCGAAACTGGTAGAGCTGCTGCACGCCGCCATCGAACGGTTCGAGCATGACGAACACCGCTGACATCCTCGTCACCAACGGGCTCGTGCTGACCATGGACGCCCGGGACCGAGTCATCCCCGGCGGGGCGGTGGCCATCGCCGGGGACGGTATTGCCTCCGTCGGCCGCATGGAGGAATTCCACTCCTGGCAAGCGGACAGGACCATCGACGCCCGCGGCGGGATCATCATGCCCGGGCTGGTCAACACCCACACGCACGCCGCAATGACCTGCTTCCGGGGGCTGGCGGACGACCTGCCGCTCATGACCTGGCTGAACGAACACATCTTTCCGGCCGAGGCCGCGCTCGACGAGGCCACCGTGTTCTGCGGCGCGCTGCTCGCCTGTGCGGAAATGATCCGCTCGGGCACCACGACCTTCTGCGACATGTACCTGTTCGAGGACGCCGTCGCCCGGGCGGCGCGGCAGGCGGGGCTGCGGGCCGTGGTCGGCGAAGTGCTCTTCGACTTCCCCTCCCCCAACTACGGGCCGCTCGAAAAGGGGTTCGCCTACACCGAGAAGCTCATCGCCGACTGGCGCGGCGATGAGCTGATCACCGTCGCGGTCGAGCCGCACTCGCCCTACCTCTGCGCGCCCGAGCTGATCCGCCGCGCTCATGGGCTGGCCGCCCGCCACGGGCTTCCGATGGTGATTCATCTCGCGGAAACCGCCGGCGAGGTGGACACCATCCGCGAGCGCTACGCCAAAAGCCCGGTGGCGCACATGGAGGCCCTGGGCGCCCTGGCGCCCAACGTGCTGGCCTGTCACTGCGTGGCGCTCTCCGCCGAAGACATCGAGCGGCTCGCGCGCCACGGCGTCAAGGTGTCCCACAACCCCGAGAGCAACATGAAGCTCGCCTCGGGCATCGCCCCGGTGCCGCAGCTTCTCGCCGCCGGCATCTGCGTCGGTCTCGGAACGGACGGGGCCGCCAGCAACAACAATCTCGACCTCTTTCTCGAGATGGACACGGCCGCCAAGCTCCACAAGGTGAGCACGCTCGACCCCACCGTGCTCGATGCCGCCACGGTCCTGCGGATGGCCACGATCGACGGGGCGCGCGCCCTCGGGTTGGGTGAGGTCACCGGTTCGCTCGAAGCCGGCAAGAAGGCGGACGTCATCGTCGTCGACACCCACAAGCCCCATCTCACCCCCATGTACCACGCCGCCTCCCAGCTGGTCTATGCCGCCCGGGGCAGCGATGTCGACACCGTGATCGTCAACGGGCGCCCCCTCATGCAGGCGGGCCGGTTGACGCACCTTGACGAGGAGCAGGCGATGCAGGATGTGGCGCGGATCGCAGCCCGGATCAGGGACAAACGCTGAAATCGAGCCAACCGTCAGGGGGAACCATGGAACTCGCCGACTTCATCCAGGTGGCCCGGGGCCGCCGCCCCTGCGACCTGCTGCTGACCGATGCCCGGGTCGTCGACGTGTTTTCCGGCAGTGTCTTCACCGCCAGCCTGGCCATTGCCGGCGGCCGCATCGCCGGTTTCGGAGACGCCCCGGCACAGAGACGGATCTCGCTGGGCGGCCGTTTCGTCGCCCCCGGGTTCATCGACCCCCATGTCCACATCGAAAGCGCCATGGTCTGCGTCGGCGAGTTTGCGCGGGCCGTGGCGGCGCGCGGCACCACCGCGGTGGTGGCGGACCCCCACGAGATCGCCAACGTGCTCGGGACGGACGGGATCCGCTACATGCTCGCATCCGCCGAGGACCAGCCCATCAACGTGTTCTACACCCTGCCCTCCTGTGTGCCGGCCACCGGGATGGAAACCGCCGGCGCGGAGATCCGCGCCGGGGACATGGCGGAGTTTTTCAATCACCCGCGCATCGTGGCGCTGGGGGAGATGATGAATTTCCCGGGGGTCCTGGGCGGCGACCCCGAGGTCCTGGCGAAGATCGGGGCCGCCTGCCGATCCGGCCGGCCGATCGATGGGCACGCCCCCGGGCTCGCCGGAAGGGAGCTGATGGCCTACGCCGCCGCCGGGATCACCAGCGACCACGAGTGCACCAGCGCCGAGGAAGCCCGCGGGAAGCTCGCCGCGGGGATGTACGTCATGATCCGCCAGGGGACCGCGGCGCGCAATCTGCAGGACCTGCTGCCGATCGTCACCGAACGCACCGCCCGGCGGCTGATGTGGTGCACCGACGACCGCCACCCCCACGAGCTGCTCAACGAAGGCCACATCGACGCCATTCTGCGGGAGGCCATCCGCGCGGGGGTGGACCCGGTCACCGCCATCCGCATGGCCACCCTCAACCCCGCCGAGCGCTTCGGCCTCCACAACCTGGGCGCCGTCGCCCCGGGACGGCAGGCGGACCTGGTCGTGTTCTCGGACCTCGAGTCGCCGGCGGCCGAGGAGGTCTACTGCCGCGGGATGCTGGTGGCCCGCGACGGGCGGCCGGCGCCCGGCCTCGAATCGCCCCCGCCGCTGCCCCTGCCCCCATCCATGCGGGTGCGCACCGAGGAGCTTGATTTCAGCGTCCCCTGCAGGGGCCGGCACGTGCGCGTGATCGAGGTCGTCGCCGACCAGATCGTCACCCGCCAGGCGGTCGCGCCCGCCCCCGCGACGGCGGGCATGCTCGCCGCGGACCCGGCGCAGGACCTGCTCAAGATCGCCGTGGTCGAACGCCACCGGGGCAGCGGCCGCATCGGCATCGGTGTCGTCAAAGGGATCGGTCTCAAAAACGGCGCGCTCGCCTCGAGTGTCGCCCACGACTCCCACAACATCATCGTCGTGGGGGTGACGGATGCCGACATGCGGGCGGCCGCGGCGGCCGTGGCCGCCATGGGCGGAGGCCTGGTCGCGGCCGCCGGCGGCCGCATCCTGGCGCGCCTGCCGCTGCCGGTCGCCGGGCTCATGTCCCTCGAGCCCCTGGCCGCCGTGAGTGCGGCGATGGCCCGGCTCGTCCGCGCCGCCGGCGACCTGGGGTCGCCCCTCAAGGACCCGTTCATGACCCTCTCCTTCCTGGCCCTGCCGGTGATCCCCGAGCTCAAGATCACCGACCGGGGGCTGGTGGACGTGAACCGCTTCGAGCACGTGCCGCTCTTTCTCGAGGAGTCGGGCGGATCCATTTCTTGACACACCCGAACGTCATATTCTATACTTAATTCAACGGGTTTAAAGAACCTTTGCACCCATTCGACCGGTGACGGACTGACGGGCCGGCGGGTTGACCCCCAAAAAGCCATGAAACTCTCCGAGATCGTTCAGACGCTGGAGGCGACCGTTCTCGTCGGGGCGGATCGACTCGACCTTGAAATTTCGCGTTGCGGCGCGAGCGACCTGATGAGCGACATCCTGGCCGGCGCCTCCGACGGCAGCCTCCTGCTGACGGGATTGACCAGCCTGCACACCGTGCGCACGGCGAGCGTCGCCGGCATCGGGGCGATCGTGTTCGTCCGCGGCAAGCGGCCGCCGCCGGAAGTCCTTGACCTTGCCGCGGAGCACGGGCTGCCGCTCATCACGAGCCCCTTCTCCATGTTCGTCACCTGCGGCAGGCTGCACGCCTGCCGTTTGACCGGGTTGGACGGAAGACGATAGCGGGCCCCCGGGCGTGTCGGCAATGCGACAGCAGCCGATCAGAGAGCATCATGGCCGGCCTCAGGAAAACCTTCTTCATCAAGGCCCGGGACTTCGTGCGCGCCGGGGAAGGCTCCATCCGCATCCGCAACCTTCTCAGCACCCTGCGCTTCGACCCCAGCCTGATCCGCCGTGTCGCCATCTGCAGCTACGAGGCCGAAATGAACATCGTGATGCACGGCGCCGACGGCAGTCTCACCATCGACATCGCCGCCGACCGGCTTTTGCTGGAGGTCTTCGACGACGGACCGGGCATCGACGACATCCGGCTCGCCATGCAGCCGGGTTGGTCCACGGCTTCGGATGAACAGCGGGAGATGGGGTTCGGCGCCGGAATGGGGCTGCCGAACATGAAAAACAATTCGGATGACATCCTGGTGGACTCCGAAAGGGGCAAAGGCACCTGGGTGCGCATGCGGTTTCAGCTGGCCACGGAGGGTGGGGACGCATGAAGGCGGAGCAGCGATCCTCGGCGTACGTGCGCTTCGATGAGACCCGCTGCACCGGGTGCGCGGCCTGCTTGCGGGCCTGTCCGACCAAGGCGATCCGCATTCGCGGCAACAAATCGATCCACCTCGTCGAACAGTGCATCGGCTGCGGGGCCTGCATCCGCAACTGCCCCGCAGGCGCCGTCAGCGCCGCTGTCGGCAGACCGGAGGAGATCGGGAAGGACCACGTGGCCATCGCCCTGGTGTCTCCCGTGCTCTATGCCCAATTTCCCGGTGTGATGCCCGGCGCCGTCCTGCAGGCCCTGCGGCAGATCGGGTTCCAGCACACGATCGACATGTCGTTTTTCCTCGAAATGTTCCAGTACGCTGCCGAGGAATACATCCGGCGCAACCGCGTCAGCCATGCCTCCCCCTGGCCGCTGGTGTCCCCCGTCTGCCCGGTGGTGGTGCGGTTGATGGCCTTCCAGTTCCCCGGGCTGCTGCCGCACGTGCTGCCCCTGATGCGGCCCGTCGCCCTGATGGCCCGGGAAGTGAAGGAGCGCATCATCCCCGGCTACCTGGCTCAGGGACGCGAAGTGGTGCTCTACACCATCAATCCATGCCCGACCAAAGCCGAGCCGCGGGTGGCCGGCCCCCGCACCGCCCCGGGATTCCGCGAGGTGGCCGTCGGGATCAACACCCTCTACCCCGCCTTGAAGCGTCGCATCGAAACCCTTCTGGCCGAGGACACGATTTCGTTCCCCGCCGCCGCCTACGAGTTCGAAACCTGCTCGAGCGGCAACGCCGCCCTGGGGGCCATGTCCGGAGGTGAGATCGCCCACATGGACATCGAACGCTGCCTGGCGGTGCCGGGGCTGAGCGAAACCATCGCCTACCTGCATAAGATCGAGAGGGGGCATCTCAGGGAGGTGGAGTACATCGAACTGCGTGCCTGCCGCGAAGGCTGCCTGGGGGGCGACCTGACGGCGGTCGACAAATACCTGGCCAAGCGCCACATCCAGAAGATGATCGCGGTGTTCGGCACCGGCAGACGGTTACGGCGCGAGACCGTCCTGCGCCTTTACGACAAGGGTCGGTTCCGGCCGGACCCGGAACCGACGGCGCTGGCTGCCATTTTCGGTGCACGCAGGCCGCTTCTGACCCTGGAGGAGCTGAAACGAATCGAGGCCGTCCTCGAGGTCATCGAGGGTCGGGACTGCGGGGCCTGCGGAGCGCCGGACTGCCGCACGTTCGCCGAGGACATCGTGCGGGGGCAGGCACGCCTCGAGGAGTGCATCTGGCGCCGTGCACGCCGCAAGCGCCCAACCAAGGCCGAGGCCGATGACGGAAAAGAAGGAGACAGGGGATGAAGGTCAAAGAGATGATGGAGCGCTTCGGGTTGCAGCTCGCCTCCGGCGCCGGGGGCCTGGATCGAGACGTGCGCGGCGGCTACAGCGGGGACCTTCTGAGCGACGTCATGGCCAACGCCCCCGTGGGCTGCGTCTGGCTGACCGTCCAAGGCCACCAGAACGTCGTGGCCGTGGCCGTGCTGCGCGAGACGGCCGCGATCGTCGTCTGCATGGGGCGGCAGGCGGACGAGGAGACCCTGCTCAAGGCCGAGCGCGAGGGCATCCCGGTGCTGACGTGGCCGGGGTCGGCCTATGCGCTTGCCGGACGTCTGGCAGCGGCCGGCGTGGCAGGATAGCCAGGGGTTGATCCCGGCATGGAAAGGGACGAAAATTGCTGCGGGATTTCAAAGCCGACCTGCATCTGCACACCTGCCTGTCACCCTGCGGCGACTGGCAGATGACCCCGCGCCACATCATCCGCAAAAGCCTCGCGGCCGGGCTGGGGATGATCGCGGTCTGCGATCACCACACGATCGACAACGCCGCCGCCGTCCTGCGCGAGGGACGGCGCTTGGGGATCGCCGTGATTCCGGGCATGGAGATCTGCTCGCGGGAGGAGGTCCACCTCCTGGCCTACTTCGACAGCCTCGAGCGGGCGGCGGCCATGCAGGAGTACGTCTATTCCGGGCTGAGCGGCGAGAACGATCCCGATGTCTTCGGCTACCAGATCGTCACCAACGAAGCCGACGAGATCCTCGCCGAAAACCATCGGCTTCTGATCGGCGCCACCGGCTTCAGCCTCGTCGAGATCGTCGCCCGCACTCACGCCCTGGGCGGTCTTGTTTTGGGCGCCCATGTCGACCGGCCGGCCAACGGCATCCTCGCCCAACTCGGGTTCATCCCGCCGGACCTGGCGCTTGACGCCGTGGAGGTCTCGGCCCGTGTCCCCCTTTCCGAAGCCCGACAAAGGGTCCCGGGAATCGGGGGACTGCCCTGCGTGACGGCCTCCGATGCCCATCGCCTCG
The DNA here is from genome assembly GCA_963716785.1 of uncultured delta proteobacterium. Lineage (GTDB taxonomy): Bacteria > Desulfobacterota > Desulfobacteria > Desulfobacterales > SpSt-501 > SpSt-501. Next base: position 145,386 of record CAVQUW010000052.1, read on the forward strand.
AGGAGATCGGCCGGGCGGTCACGCTCCTGCGCCTTGAGCGACCGACCGTCGCGGAGCTCGGCCGGGCGTTTCGGATGGAGGACGGAAGGGGGATCGTCGTCTGAATGCGAGAGCTTTCGCTGCACCTCCTGGACCTGGTGGAAAACGCGGCCACCGCGGGGGCCCGCAGGATCGACATCCGGGTGGAGGAGTCCGGCGCCGTGGACCGCCTGACCCTTTCGGTGGAGGACGACGGCACGGGCATGCCCGTCGAAAAGATCGAGCACCTGGAGGACCCGTTTGTGACCTCCCGCACCACCCGCCGCGTGGGGCTGGGTCTCTCGCTCCTCGCGGCGGCCGCCGGACGCTGCGGAGGGCGGGGTCTCAGTCGACGCACCGGCCGGAAGGGGCACCCGGGTCACGGCCGTCTTCCGGCTCGGCCACATCGACCGTGCCCCCCTGGGCGACATCGCCGCCACCCTCGGAACGGCGATCCTGGGCCATCCCCATATTGACTTTAGCTACACTCACAGGGTAGAGGATAACAGTTTTACACTCGATACCCGCCGGCTGAAGGCGGAGGGGTTGGAAGCCGCGCTGGACGACCCGGCGGTCGTCGCGCGCCTGACCAACGCCATCCGCGAAGCGCTCGCCGCGCTCGATCCCGGCCGCGCGGTTTTGAAAGGGGAAAAAGCCGATGGCTAAACTGATGGTCGAGGACCTGGAGCGCATCCGGGATAAAACCGCCGCGCAGATGGCCCTGCGCCTGGGCGCCGCCACCGTGACCGTCACGGTGCACATGGGCACTTGCGGCATCGCCGCCGGGGCCCGGGACGTGATGAAAGCCCTGATGCAGGAGCTTGCGGCCGCCGAACGCCATGACGTCCGCGTCCTGACCGCCGGGTGCCTGGGCGACTGCGCCAGCGAACCGAACGTCACCGTGGCGCTCGCGAGGCGCCGATCCCGTCGTCTACCAGAAAATGGACCCCGCCAAGATCAAGCAGGTGTTCCAGCGGCACGTGCTCGCCGGGGAAACCCAGAATGATTTCCGGCTGCGCTGACCGTCGGTTGAGCCCGCGACGGCCGGCCGGGACCCTGGAGGAGTGAACTTGGCCCGGACAGGGAAAAAACTGCGCCCGATCTGGCTGGACGAAACCGATGGCACCGTCAAAGTCATCGACCAGCGGCGCCTGCCCCACGAGACCGTGACCCTGACGCTTGGCAGCGTCGATGACACCATCCACGCCATCAAGGAGATGGTGGTCCGGGGCGCGCCCCTGATCGGCGTCACGGGCGCCTACGGCGTCACCATTGCCGCGCGGCAGGCCGCCGCCGAGGGTCTGACGGCCGACCGGCTGCGCCGCGAGGCGGCGCGGATCGCCGCTGCGCGCCCCACCGCCGTGAACCTCGCCTGGGCCGTCGCACGCACGCTCGAGGCCGCGGAAGCCGGGACGAGCCCTGCAGAGCGGGTCGTCCGCGCCCGGGAGGCGGCGGATGCCCTGGCCGAAGAAGAGGTCGACAACTGCCGCCGCATCGGCGCCGCCGGTCTTCCGCTCATCGCCTCCGTCAGCCGGGCCAAGGCAGGGGGACCGGTCAACATCCTGACCCACTGCAACGCCGGGTGGCTCGCCTGCGTCGAGTTCGGCACGGCCACCGCCCCGATCTACGCCGCCTTCGACCGCGGCATCGACGTCCACGTCTGGGTGGACGAGACCCGGCCGCTCAACCAGGGGGCCCGCCTGACCGCCTGGGAGCTGGGCGAGTACGGGGTCCGGCACACGATCGTCACCGACAACGCCGGCGGCCACCTGATGCAGCGCGGCATGGTGGACCTGGTCATCGTCGGCACCGACCGGACCACCGCGGCCGGGGACGTGGCCAACAAGATCGGCACCTACCTCAAGGCGCTGGCCGCCAGGGACAACAACGTCCCCTTTTACGTGGCCCTGCCTTCGAGCACCTTCGACTGGAACCTGACCGACGGCCTGCGCGAGATCCCGATCGAGGTGCGCGACCCGGACGAGGTGCGGTTCGTGCAGGGGTGGGACGGCGCCCGTCAGAGACCGGTGCGGGTCTGCCCGGATCAAAGCCCCGCGGCCAACTACGCCTTCGACGTGACCCCGGCGCGTCTGGTCAGCGGGTTGATCACCGAGCGCGGGGTCTGCCGCGCCACGGCCGAGGAGATCCGGCGGATGTTCCCGGACAAGGCGGGGGTTGGGAAAAAAGGGGTCGAGGGAGCGAGGGGGCAAGGGTCCAAGGGGAAAGCGTGATCGGCGGTGGCCCTTCCGAACAGACGCTTTGGCGCTGCCGTGATCGCGGCGGAGTCTATCTCCCCGGCAGGGGGGCGACTTTATGGGAAGCGGGTAATGGCGCGAGGCGCCATCCTGCGGGAAGGATGTGACAGGCCCTACGGGAGCGGCTTCCAGCCACGACTATCGCGGCAAGATGCCGCTCCCACCGAAAAGAGCCGAACGCGCCATCGACTTCGTCGGAAGCCGCACGACGTTGCAACCTTACATAGGACGCCATGCTCACGGAGCTCGAAAAAAAAGTCATCGCCCGGATTCAGGAGGACATCCCCGTCACCGAACGGCCGTACCTCGAGATCGCGCGCGCGATCGGCGTCTCGGAGGACGAGCTGCTCGACTGCCTGCGGGGCCTGTGCGCACGCGGGGTCATCCGACGCTTCGGGGCCACCCTGCGCCATCAGCGCACGGGGTTCACGGCCAACGCCATGACCGCCTGGAAGGTGGCCGAGAAGGACATCGACGCGGTGGGCCGAACAATGGCCGGATTTCGGCAAGTGTCCCACTGTTACCGCCGCAACCCCACGAACGACTGGCCCTACAACCTCTACACGATGATCCACGCCGAGAGCGAGGAGGCCTGCCGCGACACCGCCCGCCAAATGTCGTCGGCGGCCGGGGTGTCCGACTACCGACTGCTCTTCAGCCGCGAGGAACTCAAGAAGACCTCGATGGTCTACTTCGCCGACGACGACGAAGACGGATGACGTCGGCGCCGGTCACCCCGCGACCGCAGGAGATCGGCCATGCGGCCGTGCCGCCCGACGCCCCGCACATCCTGCTCGTCAACCCCTGGATCCACGACTTCGCCGCCTACGACTTCTGGGCCAAGCCCCTGGGGCTTCTGACCCTGGCGGGCATCCTCAGGCAGCACGGCTGCCGGGTCGCCTACATCGACTGCCTCGACCGCTTCCACCCGCGCGGCCCGGAGAGCGACCCGCAGGCCCGCTTCGGCTGCGGCCCGTTTCGCAAGACCCGTCTGCCCACGCCCGCCGTGTTCGGCGATGTCCCGCGGCGCTTCGCCCGCTACGGGGTCGACCCGGCCTGGCTGAGAGAGGACCTCAGACGGCTGCCGCCGGTGGACCTGGTGCTGGTCACCTCCGCCATGACCTACTGGTACACCGGGGTCCGGGAGACCATCCAGGTCATCCGCACGGTCCTCCCGCAGGCCCCGGTCGTGGTCGGTGGAACCTATGCGACCCTGTGCCCGGAGCACGCGCGGCAGAATCTTGGGGCCGACGAGGTGGTGGCGGGCCCGGCCGAGGCCAGCGGTCCTCGAGCTGGTCGCGGCCCACACCGGGTATCGCGCCGCGCCGCGCTTCGATTCGAACGCACTCGACACCCTACCCTGGCCCGCCTTCGACCTTCAGACCCGCATCCCCGCCCTCCCTTTCCTGACCACCCGCGGCTGCCCCTACGCCTGCGCCTACTGTGCCGCGCACCTGCTCGAGCCCCGACTTCTGCGGCGCAGCCCGGCCTCGGTCGTCGACGAGCTGACCTACTGGCACCGCCGCCGGGGGGTCGGCGACTTCGCGCTCTACGACGATGCCTTCCTGGCGGACCCGGACCGCCACGCCCGGCCGGTGCTCGAGGCCCTGGTGCGGGCGGCCCTGCCGATCCGGCTGCACACGCCGAACGCGCTGCACATCCGCGGCATCGACCCGGAAACGGCCGGGCTCTTGTTCGCCGCCGGCTTCAGGACCCTGCGCCTGGGGCTCGAGACCGCCGAACCCGAGCAGCGCGCGCCTCTCGACCGCAAGGTCGGCGCAGGCGATTTCGGGCGGGCCGTGGCGGCGCTTCGCGGCGCAGGCTTCGACCGCCGGCAGATCGGGGCCTACCTGCTGGTGGGGCTGCCGGACCAGGACGAACCAGCGCTGGTGCGCTCCATCGCGGCCGTGAAGCAGGCCGGGGCGACACCGATCCTGGCCTACTACACCCCCATCCCCGGCACCGCGCTCTGGGAGCGTGCCGTGGCCGCCTCGCGCTACGACCTGACGGCCGAACCGCTGTGCACCAACAATGCGGTTTTCCCCTGCCGCAGGGAGTCTTTCTCCTGGGAATGGATCGGGGCGTTGAAGCAGCGGATTGCGGAGTGAAGCGGCGCGGCTTTGCAATTGACACTTCCGCGAAGTCTCCTCTATAGTGCGGCGAGACTGCGGGCCGAGATGAACTTGAGCGGGAGAATGAACGACCATGAACACAACGACCCCTTTTCAGAAGTTCGCCGAAACGATGCTGCACAAGGACTCGGAATACATCCCGAAGATCCTGCAGTCCATGATCACCGAGCCCCAGGCGGAGCTGCTGATGGCCCTGCCCGGCAGCGTCGCCCGGATGGCGGAAAAACTGGGGCGCCCCGCGGCCGCGGTGGAAGCCGACCTCAAGGACATGTTCCGCAAGGGTCTCACCTTCAAGAAGATCAAGGGCGATGAGGTCACCTGGCGCGGCCCGGCGCACCTGCCCCAGTTCCACGACGGCACCATCGTCTGGCCGGAGGCCACCCCGGAGTTCTACGATCTCTGGAAAACTTACATGGAGACGGAGTGGCCGAAGCTCGCACCGATCCTGGCCAAATTCATGCCGCGCCCCTACACGCGGGTCATCCCGGTGGACAAGTCCGTCGACGCGGGCCGGGCCCAGGTGCTGGCCCCGGAGAACGTGCGCAGCATCGTCGCCGCGGCCAAGCGGCTCGCCGTGACCAAGTGCACTTGCCGGCTCACGATGCGGAAATGCGACGCCCCGATCGACGTCTGCCTGCAGGTGGACCGGGCCGCCGAGTACACCATCGAGCGCGGCACCGGCCGGGAGCTTACCCGGGAGGAGGCCCTGCGGATCATCACGGAGACCGAGGCGGCCGGCCTGGTGCACGTCACCATGAACAAGGCGAGCGTCGGCCACTTCATCTGCAACTGCTGCGGCTGCTGCTGCCAGAGCTTCACGCTGCTGATCAGCGACGGGCTGCCGCTTTGCGACCCCAGCCGCTACCGCCCCCGGGTCACCGCCGCGGCCTGTACGGGCTGCGGCGCCTGCGAAGAGCGCTGCTGGTTCAACGCCATCGCCGTGGGCGCGGACGGGGTCGCGGCGGTGATCGAGGACAAGTGTCTCGGCTGCGGCCTGTGCGCCGTCGGTTGTCCGGATGAAGCCATCGCCATGAGCGCGGTGCGCGCGCCGGAGTTCATCCCGCAATAGAGTCGACAACGCCCACCAGGAGAACGCGCCATGCTGCACCTGACCACGGTCTACCTGAAACGCGAAAAGATCAAGACCCTGCTCGTCCCCGTCTGCGAGGACAAACCGTTGCACAAGAACCCGGCCCTCGTCGCGTTGATCGAGCAGGCGCTCAAGCTCAAGGAGTTCAAGGGCAAGAAGGACCAGGAGGTCGTCTTCTACAACCCGCCGGAGGTCGCGGCCGAGCGCGTGATGCTGCGCGGCCTCGGCAAGGCGCAGGCGCTCGACGCGGAGGCGCTGCGGCAGATGGTGGGGAAGGCGCTCAAACGCTGCATCAAGATGGACGTGGCCCGGCTGTGGGTGGCCGTCCCGGAGGCCAAGGTTGTCGGGCTTGAGATGCCGGTGCTGCTCAAAGCGCTGCTCGAGGCCGCGTATCTCGGCAACCACGTGTTCAACCGCTACAAGCAGGAGAAGGAGCCCAAGCCGCTCGCCCGCATCGAGCTCATCGTGGACCGCGCCACGCAGCAGGAGTATCGACCGCCTGCCGGCCGAGGTGGAGGCGGTCTGCCGGGGAACCGTGCTGGCCCGGGAATGGGTCAACACGCCCCCCAACGAAAAGCCCCCGGTTGAATTCGCGCGTCTGATCGCCGACACGGCCAGGAAAGCCGGGCTTTCGGTGAAGGTGCTGAACGAGGCCGAGCTGCGCCGCCGCAAGTTCGGCGCCCTGCTGGCTGTCGCCGCCGGCAGCAAAAACCGCCCGGCCATGGTGGTCCTGGAGCACAAGCCCCGCGGCAAGGGCGCCCCGCTGGTCCTCGTGGGCAAGGGCATCACCTTCGACTCGGGCGGCCTCAACCTCAAGACCGGCCCCTCGCTCGCCGACATGAAGTGCGACATGGCCGGGGCGGCGGCCGTGGCCGCCGTGATGCTGACGGCGGCGGCGCTCAAGCTCGAACGGCGCATCGTCGGTGTGCTCCCCCTGGTGGAGAACATGGTCTCCGGCGGCGCCACCCGGCCCGGGGACATCGTCACCAGCTTCAGCGGCAAAGACGGTCGAGATCGGCAACACCGACGCCGAAGGCCGCCTGATCCTGGCCGACGCCCTGGCCTTTGCCGCCAAGACCTACAAACCCGAGGTCATGGTCGACCTGGCGACGCTCACCGGCGCCTGCGTGGTGGCGCTCGGGGAGCAGCATCGCCGGGGTGTTCGCCAACGACGAGGCCCTGCAGCAGGAGATCCTCGCCGCCGGCGGGCGCACCTTCGAGCGCTGCTGGCCGATGCCGCTGCCGGCGGACTACAAGGAGCTCTTGAAGAGCCACTTCGCCGACATCAACAACATGCCGAGCGCCCGCGAGGGCGGCGCCATCTCCGCGGCCCTGTTCCTCTCCGAGTTCGTCGGCGACACCCGCTGGGCCCACATCGACATCGCCGGCCCCGCCTACCACAAGAAGGAGAACGCCTACTGCGGCCCGGGCGGCACCGGGTTCGGGGTGCGGCTGATCATGGACTGGCTGACGGCCGCATAATTCCTGGATCGCAAACCCCGCTCGGCAACTGGTTCATGGAGGCCCTGGGCTTGAGCCGCAACCACCACGGCCGGCTCGGCCATGTGGCCCTCGGCGTTTTACCGGCCTTCGTGATCCGCGAAGTGCTCCTGCGCCGCACCCCGCTGACCCGGGGGGCTCACCTTCATCATCGTCTCGATCGTTTTGGCGGTGGCGGCATTCTGGGAACTGCTGGAGTGGTGTGTGACGCTGCTGGTGGCCTCCGACATGGGTCAGGCCTACCTGGGTTCCCGGGGGGACGTCCGGGACGCGCACGGGGACATGCTGCCGGCGCTCATCGGGGCCATGGCCGTCCCGCCGCTGCCGTCGGGCGCGCACGATCGGTCGATCGGCCGGCTGCCGGCGCCCGTGAGGGTTTTTAAACAGGAATAAAGTTGAATTTTTTTTGAACTTACCTGAGCTCTTAAGCCGCGAAGAGCACTTCCCCGTTGCGTGCGAAATCGACGATGAATGAATCGCCCCGCTTCCACTCATCAGGAGTAAAGGCAACGGCTTCGATCGGCGCGAAAATTTCGTAAATCACATCAGCCAGGATGTCGATTCTGTCCCAGTAGCTCTTGTCTGAAAAGTCTTCGGAGATGACAACGATATCGATATCGCTGCCGGGGCCTGCCGTGCCGGTTGCGTGCGACCCGTACAAAATGATCTGTTCAGGCGCAATTCCCCGTTTTTCGATCTCTTTTCGAAACTGCTCGACAATTTTTAAAATTGACTTTTTATCCATCCCATCACCTCCGCGCTTTCCTCGATAATCCTCTTTGCGACATCGGCGGTGTAATTCTTCAGTGTTAAGTTCAGATCTTCAGGGTAGCGCGTCGGTATGCTGGCTTCGCTCAACTTGGCGATGAACCGTCCCAATTTCTCTCCCGGCACGATTCCGATTTCATTCAGCAGATAGATCAAATTGTGCGTTTTGGGCGGCAACGCTTTTTTCTTTTCGGAATACAATCCTTTCAAGGCTTTTTCGATCGCCAGATGGCACATGAAGACGGCATAGATATAGCGCTCGCTCAAAACCATGTGGCGAGCGGTTTCCATGTCGTAATCGGCTTGTCGCAGCCATTCGGTTGCCCGCTTATCCATGCTGCAAAATCATTATCACAGCATTTAGTAAAAATCCACAAGACATTGAAACCACTCGATCTGCGCCATTCCATCCCCTCCGAAAAACCTGCGAAAGCCGCCCCCCCCCCACCCCCCGGGCCGCCCGGCTGGAAGACCTGCTCTCGGCGGAGCCTCTTTCAAGTTTTCAGGATGAATTGCCGATAGTCTCTCGGAAGTGGCGTTCGGCGCCCAAAAGGTGCTTCCAAGCCTTCCGTTGAAAACCGCAATTCGATCGCAAGTTACTGCAATCTTATGTAAAAAGATCGCCGTCATGATCCAGCCGCCCGAAAATTCGAAAATCCGCATCGAAACCGAAAACGGTTTTGATAAAATCGTCCTGCCGCCGCCTTCGGGCGGCAGCCACTTCTTCATTACCCGGCTGCTCCTGCCGGCAATCATCTTTTTGGTCTTATACGCAGGCGTGATCGGTCCACTGCGACTCATCTTGGGTACCGACATGGTGTTGAAAGACCCCCTGGCAGCGGTTGGCATAATTATCGCCTTGTTGTTTTCAATTGCCTTAATCCTTTTTCTCTTTTGGTCCGTAAAAGCATTTTCCGGCCGATTCCCCGAAACCCTGCTCCTTTCGAAGCCCAACCTGATTTACGATTCAGGGACCTGCCCGCCGACCCTGAGCTACCAGACCGGCCTGGAGCACATTGGGGATGTCAATAGGCCGCATAGAAAAGCTCACGAGTTCATGTGGAGAGGGCGGCTGCAGACCGAATTCACCCCGGCACAGATTGCAACGCTCAAGTTGAAGCCGGAGGGCTCGATGGGTTGTCTTACGATCTCCCGGGGAGTGAATGCCGTCGAGCTGGCCGTAAATGCGACGAGGTCTGAGCGTGAATGGCTTTTCAGCACAATCGGCGATTTCTACGGCGTTGAAGCCGTCATCCATTCGGCCCCACTGCCCGCCCTTCCCGTCAATCCCCGGCCGGCCTCCGTCACCATATTCTGCCTCATTTTCTGGTTCGCGGGCTTGATTCACTTGGGTTTTCATTTCGGCTGGCTGGGGGATGGACCGCAGCACATTCCCGAGGGCGGGTCCAACGGCCTGGAGCTCGCGCATATCGCTTTGGTCGCCATTGCAGGCATCGGGCTTTGGGCGTTGAAGAAATGGGGGCTCCTTCTCACCTGGGGCATCGGGGCCGTCGCCCTTTCGGCAGTCGCTTTTTCGCTTGTCCCCGAGAGCGCCAAGCCGCCTTTCGTCGTCGAGGCGGCCTTGGTGGCCATTCACCTTGCCGCCTTCATCAAATTCCTGCGCGCCGGCCGGTTCAGCTGAACCGGCGCCGTCCATCCCCGCGAATTGACAAGGCAGGGGAATTGGTGCACTCATGCCTTGCATCCATAGGGGAGGAGGCGGCATGCGCACGAGGACCAAAGCCAACCCGTTCGAGAAGCAAACCTGGAAGCCCTCAAACCTGCTCGCCCCGGTGCCGGCGGTCCTGGTGAGCTGCGGGGGGACGGAGGGCTTCAAGCCCAACCTCATCACCATCGCCTGGACGGGAAGCGTGTGCAGCGACCCGGTGATGCTCTCGATCGCGGTCCGGCCGGAGCGCTACTCCTACGACATCATCCGCAAGACGAAGGAATTCGTGGTCAACCTGCCCTCCCTCGAGCAGGCGAAGGCGGTGGACTGGTGCGGAATGGTCTCGGGAAGGCGCTTCGACAAGTTCGAAAAAACCGGTCTGACCCCGGCCCCGGCCACCGCGGTCAAGTGCCCGGTCGTGCTCGAGTGCCCGGTGAACATCGAGTGCCGGGTGCGGAACACCCTCGAACTCGGCACCCACACCCTGTTCCTGGCCGAGGTGGCCGCCGTCCAGGTCTCCGCCGGGCTGGTGGATGCGAAGGGCCGCCTGCGGCTCGACAAGGCCGGGCTTCTGGCCTTCGCCCACGGCGAGTACTTCGCGCTGGGGCGCAGCCTCGGCCGCTTCGGGTTTTCGGTCCGCAAGCGCCGACGCCGGACACGCGGCTGACACAAGAGCGGCCCGCAACGCGTCGGGTCGCCGCGGTGTTCGGGCTTTCTTCTATTATCCTATTCTTCTACACTTCTCGTCTGCGCCACCAGCCACCCTCATCATTTTCGGCATCAGTTCACCGGGAGCGCCCCCACGCTGCTGCGGAGCACAAGACCCGGAACCATGCTCCCGGATGGGTTTGAGCTCTGCTTTCGATAGATCGTGGCCGAAGGCGGGCAAGTCCGCGAGCGCCCGGCGCGGGTCTTACCCGAGGGATTCGATTGCGTCGATGGCGACCACCAAGCTGGAGCGCACCACCCCGCGTTGGTGATGCACCCAAACCGGCAGGCGCGCCTGCATGGGCCGGCGGCGGGGCGGATGGCGGCGGCTCACCGGTTGCTCAGGGCAAGCTTCACGCCGAAGCCGATCAGGGCCGCGCCGGCCAGACGGGTGGCGATCAAGCGCGCATACTTCCAGCGGCCGAGGCGCCGCGCGACCGCGTTTCCGATGAGCACCAGCCCCGCCTGATACAGGAAGCTCAACACGCTGACGTGGGCCATCATGACCGCCAGCGTCACCGGCTTGGAGTCGGCGTGCAGGAACAGGGGGAAAAAAGCCATAAAGAACATGACGACCTTCGGGTTGGTGAGGCTCACCGCGAATGCCTGCCGGAAGAAGACCCAGCCGCTGCGGCAGGCGGCAGCCTCGGGTGCCTGGTCCGCCACCGGCGCCCGCAGGAGTTTCCACCCGAGCCAGCACAGATAGCCGATACCGAGCCACTGCGCGCCGGCCAGCACCCCGGGGGTGGCGCTCAGAACGGCGGCCAGCCCCAGGACCGCCGCCAGCATGTAGACGAAGTCGCCGGCCAGGGTGCCCGCCACCGCGCCGATGCCGGCACCGAAACCGTTGCGGGCGGTGGCGTTCAGGATCGCGAGCGTCCCGGGGCCGGGTACGAGCTGGAAAATGAGAATGGCGGCGACAAAGCTGGCGTAGTTCTGGATGTCGAACATGGGATCTCCTGTGGTGGTCAGCTGCTCGGAACCAATACCCACGCCGGCGGCGGCCAGGGCCGCGTGGCGCGGGGGCTTTCAAAAGCAGCGTATCACAGCCACCTCTTAATCGCCACGGGGAAGATGGCCCTGCGCTTTACTTTTCCCGCCCCCCCGGCTTTTGCACCGGACGCTCCAGCCGTTTGCGGACCGCGTTGGCGTGGGCCCCCAGGCCCTCGACCTCGGCCAGGGTGATGATGTCCCGGGCCTCGCGCTGCAAAGCTTCCCGGGAATAGTGGATGACGCTCGTGCGCTTGAGGAAATGGTCCACCGACAGGGCCGAGGCAAAGCGCGCCGTGCCGGCGGTGGGCAGCACGTGGTTGGGGCCGGCGACATAGTCGCCCACGGGCTCGGGGGTGTAAGGGCCGAGAAACACCGCCCCGGCGTTGCGCACGGCCCCCAGGTGGGCGAAGGGGTCCCGCAGGTGCAGCTCGAGGTGCTCGGGCGCGATGCGATTGGACAACTCGATGGCCGCGGGCACGTCTGCTGCGACCAGCAGGGCCCCGTAGCGGGAGAGCGAGCGGCGGGCGATCTCGGCCCGCGGCAGCGGCGCGACCTGCCGCTCGAGGGCCAGACGCACGTCGGCGGCCAGCCCGCGGTCGGTCGTGATCAGCACCGCCGAGGCCATGGCGTCGTGCTCGGCCTGGGAGAGCAGATCCGCGGCGATGTACTCCGGGTCCCCCGAGTCGTCGGCGATGATGAGGATCTCGCTCGGGCCGGCGATGATGTCGATGCCCACCGTGCCGGCCACGATCTTCTTGGCCAGCGTCACGAAGAGGTTTCCGGGGCCCACGATGACGTCGACCTTCGGGATGCTCTCGGTCCCGTAGGCCAGCGCGCCGATGGCCCAGGCGCTGCCGACCTTGTAGACCTCGTCGACACCGGCCTTGCGGGCCGCAAGGAGCAAGTGCGGGTCGATCCGGCCTTCGGCCGTCGGCGGGCTGACCATGACGACCCGGCCGACCCCCGCCACCCGCGCCGGGATGACACCCATCAGCACCGAGGAGACCAGCGGGGTGCTGCCGCCCTTGCCGCCCGGGACATAGACCCCGGCGCACGCCACCGGTTGGACCAGCTGGCCGAGCATGGTGCCGGGCCGGTCGAAGCTGAAGAATGAGGACCTGAGCTGCCGACGGTGAAACGCCTCGATCTGGGCCGCCGCGCGGTCGAGCGCCCGCTTGAAGCCGCGGTCCGCCAGGGCGGCCGCCTGTTTGAACTCGCTCGGGCCGACGCGCAGGTGTTCAGCGCGGAAGGCCGGTGCATCGAAGCGGCGGGTGTAGGCGATGAGCGCCTCGTCGCCGCGCCGGCGGACCTCCTTCAAGATCCGTGCGACGGCGTTGACATCCTTTTGGGAGTGGCCGATCACGCGCGCCTGAATCCGGGACAATCGCTTTTCAGCGGCGGCCGATGGAGTGTCGAGCACCTGCATTTCCTGGGCCTTTCGTTGGGAATCCGGTTTATGAAAGCGAAGTTCGGCCCCGCCCCGGCCGGCCGGTCTGCGCCGGCCGCCGCGGGTGAGCTGTCCCCGCCCGCATCACTCTTTACGTGGAACCGCCACACCCTGTCAATCCTCTCCTTGCGCGTGGCGAAAACCCGCGGCCGATCTCATCGCATAGCCATTCGGTCGGGTTTTTTACCGATTGACAATCCACCGACGATCTGTATTAGTGAGTGGGAAGAGGAGATGTATACCGTATACATTAATCACTCACGATAGGGGGGATGCCGCATGACAGCCAACCGGATCTTCAACTTCAATCCAGGCCCGGCCGCTTTGCCGCTCAGCGTGCTCGAAGAAATCCAGGCCTCTTTCCTGAACTACCAAGGCTCGGGGATGTCGGTGGTCGAGATGAGCCATCGCTCCAAGCCTTTCGAGGCGATCTTAAACGATGCCATCGCCCGCACGAAACGTCTGCTCAAGCTCGACGACCGCTTCCACGTCGTGTTCATCCAGGGCGGCGCCACCCTGCAGTTCGCCATGCTCGCCATGAACCTGCTGCCCGAGGGCGCCTCCGCGGACTACGTGAACACCGGCACCTGGTCGACCAGCGCCATCAAGGAGGCCCGGGTGCTCGGAAAGACGGTCAACGTCGCGGCCTCCTCCGAGGACAAGCAGTTCACCTACATCCCCCGGGACATCGCCTTCAGCCGGGAGGCCGCCTATGTCCACATCACCTCCAACAACACCATCCGCGGGACCCAGTGGGCCGCTTTCCCCGACACCCGCGGGGTCCCTTTGATCGCCGACATGAGCTCTGACATCATGAGCCGCCCGTTCGATGTCAGCCCCTTCGGGCTGGTCTACGCCGGGGCCCAGAAAAACATCGGCCCGGCCGGGGTGTGCATGGCCATCGTGCGCGAGGACATGCTCAAGCGCGTGCCCGAAAACCTGCCCGTCATGCTGAAGTACACCACCTTCACCGCCAAGAACTCCCTGCACAACACGCCGCCGGCCTTCGCGATCTACGCCGTTCAGCTCGTGCTCAAGTGGCTCGAGGAAACCGTCGGCGGTCTGGAGCAGATGGACGCGCTGAACCGCAGGAAGGCCGGCCTGATCTACGGCGTTATCGACGGGAGCGGCGGCTTCTACCGCGGGACGGCCGCCAAGGAGAGCCGATCGCTGATGAACATCACCTTCCGCCTGCCGAACGAGGACCTGGAAAAACGCTTCATCGAAGAGGCCCTTGGGAAAGGGCTCGGGGGTCTCAAGGGCCACCGCTCGGTGGGCGGCTGCCGCGCGTCCATTTACAACGCCGTGCCCATCGAAGGCGTCGAGGCCCTGGCGGGTTTCATGCAATCGTTCGCGGCGAGCAACGGCTGAGACCCGGTGTCATTTACTGTCAAACTTGACTTGACTCGTCAAAACCGATAATTACAGGCCAGACTCCCGAACAGGTGACGGGTGCCCTGCGGGGCGTGTGTTTTGGTGACAACCCTCGGTGAAAGGAGATCGGCTATGGACAAAATCCTGAGAATCAACATGGGGGCGGCCGGCGGCCCGCAGGTCAAGACAGAGCCCGTCGGTGCGTACGCGGGCCTCGGCGGCCGGGCCTTGACCACGGCGATCGTTTCAAAAGAAGTCCCCCCGCTCTGCCACCCGCTGGGGGAAGACAACAAACTGGTCATCGCACCGGGGATGCTGAGCGGCTCCGCCGCCGCCATGTCCGGTCGGATCTCGGTCGGCTGCAAGAGCCCGCTCACCGGCGGCCTCAAGGAAGCCAACTCCGGCGGCCAGCCCTCTCAGATGCTCGGTCGGCTGGGATACGCCGCCATCGTGCTCGAAGGCAAACCCAAGGACGACACCCTCTACAGGCTCTTCATCGGCAAGGACAAGGTCGAGATCAGGCCGGACAATGGTCTGAAGATGCTCGGCAACTACGCCGTGGTCGAAAAGATGACGGCGGAGTACGGCGACAAGATCGCCTGCATCTCCATCGGACCCGCCGGTGAAATGAAGATGAGCGCGGCCTCGATCGCCTTCTCCGACATGGAGCAGCGCCCCACCCGCCACGCCGGCCGCGGCGGGGTCGGCGCCGTCATGGGCTCCAAGGGGGTCAAGGCGATCGTGATCGACGACGCCGGCACCAAGGTCAGGAGCCCCAAGGACCCGGCCAAGTTCAAGGAGGCCAACAAGGCCTGGGTGGCGGGCTTGCGCAAGCATGCGGTTACCGGACAGGGCCTGCCGGCCTACGGCACCAATGTGCTCACCAACGTCATCAACGAGGCGGGGGCCTACCCCACCAAGAATTTCATGTGGGGCCGCTTCGACAACTGCTCCAAGATCAGCGGCGAGACCCAGGCGGAAACCGAAAATGCCCGGGGCGGGGAAGGCTCCGCCACCCACGGCTGTCACCGCGGCTGCGTCATCCGCTGCTCGGGCACCTTCTACGACAAGGACGGCCACTACCTCACCAAGCAGCCCGAGTACGAGACGGTCTGGGCCCACGGCGGGAATTGCGGCATCGACGACCTCGATTCCATCGCCATGCTCGACCGGCTGGACGACGATTTCGGTGTGGACACGATCGAAATGGGCGCCACCATCGGGGTCGCCATGGAGGCCGGGATCGCCAAGTTCGGCGACGCCCAGGCGGCCATCAATCTGGTCAAGGAGGTCGGCAAGGGCACCCCGCTCGGCCGCATCCTCGGCAACGGCGCGGCCATGACCGGCAAGGCATTCGGCGTCGAACGCGTGCCGGTGGTCAAGGGTCAGGCCATGCCGGCCTACGATCCGCGCGGCGTCCAGGGCATCGGCGTCACCTACGCCACCAGCACCCAGGGCGCGGACCACACCGCGGGCTACGCCGTGACCAGCAACGTCCTGGGGGTCGGCGGCAGCGTCGATGCGCTCAAACCCGAGGGCCAGGTCGACCTGTCCCGCAACCTGCAGATCGCCACGGCGGCCATCGACTCGACCGGCATGTGTCTGTTCATCGCCTTCGCGATCCTGGACCAGCCGGAGACCTTCCAGGCCATGCTTGACCTGATCAACTCCTTCCACGGTTTGAGCCTCACGGGCGACGACGTCACCGCCCTCGGCAAATCCGTTCTCAAGCAGGAGCGCGAGTTCAACCTCGCGGCGGGCCTCACGGCCGCGCACGACCGGTTGCCGGAGTACTTCAAAAAAGAAAAGCTGCCGCCCCACGACGTGGTTTTCGAGGTCACCGACAAAGAACTGGACCAGGTGTTCAACTGGTAGCGCCCGGAACACGAAGGCACACCTTCAGGGGAGGTCCCGCCGGGAACCTCCCCTGTTTCTTTCCTGGAGGTCAAGACGCATGAACCCATCCAGCGCGCCGCCTTCCACGACCGCCCCCCTGTGCCTGACCATTAGGTTCGACCGGAGGGGCGCCTCCCGTTTCTTGCCCCTCCTGGGCCGGGGCTTTCCCGTCACCTGTGCCGCCGGCGACACCCTGGAGGAGGTCCTCGGCCGCGAGCTCGGGATATCCCCGGATTACCTGCAGGAGCGCGTCCAGACGGTTTTTTTAAACGGCAGGCCCATCGACGACCTGCGGGTCGACGTCGCCGACGGAGCGACCATCGCGCTTTCGGCCGCCATGCCCGGGTTGGCGGGCGCGGTGCTGCGCCGCGGGGGGGTTTATGCGCCCATGCGCGGCCACAGGGCCGAAACCAAAACCGCCGCCGGCGGCGGGCACACCATCACGGTCAAGCTCTTCAACATGGTCGCACGGGAGCTGGGGGCGGAGATCCTCGGCCGCGGGATCCGGCTCTCCGCCAAGGTGCTCAGGGACTTCATCGAGGGACAGGACGAGGATTTCCGGGCGCAGTGTCGGGGGGTCGATGCGGATGGGCGGGCGCTCGATCCGGCCGGCATCGTCGACGCTCTCGCAGCCGGCGCAGCGGTGGTCCTTCGGATCGAACTCAGCGACTGAGGCTCCAAGGGCACACTGAGGCCCCAGACAGGGCATCGCGCCGCATGAAGTTCTCTGCCTCCCCTGCCCCTTCCTCAAGACCGGGGGGAGTTCCCGGCAAGGTCGGCGGGCGGCGACCACCGGCGAAGCGCCGCTGTGCTCAGGACTGTCCTTGAGCTGACAGCCTTCAGCCTTCAGTCTTCAGCCTGCCCTCCGCGTCAAATGGCCGCATGCCGGCTCACGGCAGGCCGCGACAGGCGTGCGGTCAGAACCGAGCTTTTCTCCTGCCGGAGTTTGTCCTCGCGGATGCGGTCGAACCGATCCTCAAGCGCCAGGAAGGCCTCCACCACATCCGGATCGAAATGGCTCCCTTTGAGGTTGACGATGATCTGCCTGGCCTTCACGTGGGAGTAGGCTTCCTTGTAAAAACGTTTGGTGGTCAGGGCGTCGTAGACATCCGCCAGTGCCACGATCCGGGCCGCCAGGGGGATGGTCTGGCCCTTGAGCCCCTTGGGATAGCCGGAACCGTCCCATTTTTCGTGGTGGTGGTAGGCGATCTCCTTGCCGACGTCGAGGAAGGACCGACCCCGGATCTGGGATTCGATGGCGGCGATGGCGTCTCCGCCGAAGAGCGTGTGGCATTTGATGACTTCAAACTCCTCCCCGGTGAGCTCCCCGGGTTTGAGCAGCACGGCGTCGGGGATCCCCACCTTGCCGATGTCGTGCAGAATCGAGGACTGATAGATGTCTTCGACAAAGGCCGGGTCGATATGACTCTTCCACCGGGGGGCCTTGGCCATCTCTTCGGCCAGCAGCCTGGCGTACTCCCGGATTCTCTCCAGATGCGTGCCGGTGCCCTCGTCGCGGTATTCGGCCAACTTGGCGAGGCCCAGGATGGTGGCCGCCCTCGCGTTCTGCAACTTGCGGTAGGACTCCAGCAGGTCCATCTCCAGGTGCTTGACTTCCGTACGGTCCCGCAGCAGCCCTCTGAAGCCGACCACCGCGCCCTGCGCGTCGCGGCGCAGCGCCACCGATGCCTCGATGAAGAGCGTGGCGTTCAGCCCCTTCATTTCGCAGTCGAACGCCTTTTCGGATCGCCCCGAACGCAGGCAGCGCCCGAATGTCTCCGCTACCCTGCGGGCATGGGCGCCGGTCATGAGCTGCTGAATCTTCATACCGGCCAGGGCTGCCTTCGGAAGACCGACAAGGCGGCTGGTGGAGTCGTTCACGAAGGTGAACCCCCCTTCAAGATCGACCTCGTAGTAGCCCTCCTCGATGCTTTCTAGGATCGTGCGGTATTTTTCCTCGCTTTCTTTCAGGGCTTGTTCGGCGCGCTCGCGTTTGTTGATGGTGAACTGAACATGAGAACCGAAAATCAGAAACAGGCAGAGCACGATGATCCGCATGCCCATCTCGCCCACACCCGGGCCGAAAAGCTCACGGTAAAAACTGATTTCCTCCGGCGAAAACAGGTTGATCAACGCCTCGAGGCCCCAATAGGCGGCCGCCAGGAAGATCGCGGTCAGCACCATGGAATCAGCAATCCTGCCGTGCTTCAGAAACCGTGTGCCTCGGTCAGCCATGTGGTCCCCCGGCACCCCCGAAAAATTGACCTGAAAGGGTAATTTTGATAGAATCGGACATACGCAGCTTATCAGATTTCACACCTGAAAGGAACCGTCGCATGTGGTCGCGCATCAAACAATACCTGCTGATCGCCGCTGCCGGCGCCGGCCTCTATTTCCTGCTGAGCCACCATATCTTCATCTTCAGCTACCAGTATTGGCCGACGGACATCAAAACCATCAAAAAATCGAAGCTCCACCTCCACGACACCTTCAACAGCGTGAACGCGGTCTCCCCCGATCGAAACCGCCGGGCGGAGGTAGACCCCTTTTTTAGGAGCAAATGGCTGCGTGAGGTGGGGATCGGCCGCAAATTGGTGGAATGGGACCTCATCAGCGAGGAGCGGAGACAAGAGCTCGAAAACAAGTACAGGTAAGGCCGCCCTCGCGGCGATCAACCGATTGCCGCGTCGGGTCGGCGACCGCCTGAGCGTCTTGCCGTCGGCCCGACCGGACACCCCGGCCGACGAGCTCATGATCGACCCGATTTTCGTTTACCCTTTTTCCCCGCCGCGGCTCAGGGCGTTTTCACCGCGATGGCATTCAGCACCAACGTCAGCGGCCGGTCCTCCTCGCTGGCCCCGGTGAAGCGGATCGGCCCCGGACGCCGATAGCAGTCATCCCCCCCGCAGGCCGCCAACCACTTGTCCTGGTGGGCCTTGAACACCTGCATGGCGATCGAATCGACATCCACCAAGGCTTTTTCAAGCACGAGGGCGAGCCTGCCCTTGCGCTCCTCGAGATGCATCAGCGGCGCGATGGGGATCCCGATGGGTTCCCATACGGCGAAATCATGCTCGAGGTTGCGGATGGCCGCCATCTGTCCGGTGGCCCCGTTGGCCACCAGGCTGAACACCGCCATGCCCAGGTTGTACGTGTAGACGCAATCGAAACGGGTCGGGTCGTTGCCGCGGCCGTCGTAGCCGTAGAAGTGGTCCTGGGTCTTGAAGCTCGGGACCGTCTTTTTGTAGATTTTTTCGACCGGGGCCGGTAATTGGTCGTCCGGTTTCAGGAGGTTGGACTTCTCCAGCTCCTGCCGCAGGGTCTTGGCGGAAATGATGGAACCCTTGGTCAGCAGATGCTCGCCGCTCGCATAGTTCTCGAAAATGGCCGGGCCGAAGCGGTCCGGGTCGAGCCCTTCCCGCGACAGCGTCTTGCGGAAATAGTCGCGGTGAACGCCGAGTTTGTAGACGCCTTTTTCCTTGAGGATGTTGAGGTAGTCGTGGACCAGCCCCATGAGTACTTTCTCGGTGTGGATCTGGGAGAACTGGAAGTTGCCATGGCTGTCGCGTTCGGTCAGAAGCCCTTCCTGAAAGAAGCCGGGCAGGTCGTTGAACAGGTCCTCGTCCCTGGTGCTCCAGAGCCCGAATGAGGAATCCTCGCGCGAGCGCTGGGCCAACCGGTGCAAATACTCCAGCTTGTCTTCCAGCCGCGGGAAGGCCGCGTGAAAGTCGCGGTCGTGGGTGTGGTTGTAGTCGGCGATGATCGTGTTCAGCTTCATGATGAAGAGCTCGACTTCGTTGATGAACTCGAGCACTCCTTCCGGGATGACGATCACGCCGTAATTCTTTCCGGCCGCCGCCCGCTGGACGATGCCGTCGCAGATGATCCGCGACAGATGCCTGAGGGTCATCCCATAGGCGGTGTAATCGACACGGTTCCCCTTGCGCGCCTTCTCGAGGCGCTCCTCGTCCACGAAGTCCACCAGGTCCTCGCCGATGACGGTGATGTTGGGGTGCGCCTGGAGCGCGACTTCGAGCGCCAGGTGACTGGCCACCCGGCCCATCACCTTGCACACGTGCCAGTACTTGACGTCGGAGCTCGCGTCGTTGCACAGGCCGCTGATGGAGTTGGCGAACGCCCGGGCGGCGGTGTGGAACCCGAAGGAAACGGCGCACAGCACCTGGCCGTGATCGTCGCGGACCTGGATGTCGCCGTCGATGGTCTTGGGCACCCCGATGACCTGGATCCCGTCGGCACGCAGCTCCTCGGCCAGGAAGGCGGCGTTGGTGTTGGAGTCGTCCCCGCCCACGATGACCAGGGCGTCCAACTCGAGGGCCTTGCAGGTCTGGCGCGAGAGCCCGATTTTCTCGCGGCTGTCGATTTTGGTTCGGCCGGTTTTAATCATGGTAAAGCCGCCGAGGTTGCGGTAGCGGTCCACCAGTTCGCGGGTGATCTCGATGGACTCGTTTTCGACGATCCCGTCGGGGCCGACCAGGAAGCCGTAGAGCCGGTTTTGCGGGTTGGCCCGCTGGGCGGCGTCGAAGAGCCCGGCAATCACGTTGTGCCCGCCGGGGGCCGGGCCACCGGAGAAAACGATGCCGATGTTGCGCCGCCGGGAGAAGCGCGCGGCCGCCTCCGGCGGCAGCGTGTCTTTGCCCCGGATGAACTGCACCCGGTTGCCGATGATCCCCGGCAGCTGGCGTTCGGCCTCCGGGTCGATGCTGAAACGGAAGCGCCCGGTTTCCTCAAGCACGGTGAAAGGGGCGGTGAACGCCTCGCAGACGGGGGGGAGGAAGGAGCGCCTGTCACTCAATTCGGGGTTGATGTGATCAACGGCCTTTTTGACCGTGGTGTTGCTGAGGAGCTCTTCCAGTCTCAATCCGGTCTTAGCGGTCATGGCACCTTCCATCTTAGGGTTCGGCCCCATGTCGCAGCGGCGAGGGGCGACATGGGTGTGTCATCACAGAATAGCCAGCCATCCGGCTCGGTGTCAAGCTGAATCGCCCCGCCGCATCCGGTCGGGTCGCCTGATGACCTTGGCCGGGAACCCTCGGCGCTTTACTTTGTTTTCTTTTTCAGGTAGGGACAGACAGGTTGGTCCCGCCACCGTCAAAAGGAGCGACTCGAATGCCGCAGCGCAACGAACCCGTCGAGGTGATCTGCCCGCAATGCCGGCGGACTGAAATCGTTTACATCCCCAAGGAGCGCATTCCCCGATGCCCGGACTGCGACCGGCAGATGGTTCTGCGCGAACTGCTGCGCGAGGGGAAATCATACTAGCCGATGCGTCCATGATGAGACCGCGAATCGTCATTCCAGGCGATGCGCTTGTGACAAGCCCGAGTTCAAGGGGCGCGCGCCGCCATCCATTATTAACCGTCAAAAGGAGGATAAAATGAGGAAGACCCTGTCAACGGCTTTGCTCACCCTGCTCGTGTTTGGCGCTGATCCCCATGACCGCCGCCTTCGCGGACGACATCGAGCTCGCCAAGAAATCGACCATCGAGGACATCCTCAAGGCCGGAGAGCTGCGTGTCGGCTTCGAGTCCGGCTACATGCCCTTCGAGATGACCGACAAAAGCGGCAACTTCGTCGGCTTCGACATCGACATGGCCAAGGAGATGGCCAAAGCCATGGGGGTCAAGTTCGTGCCCGTGAACACGGCCTGGGACGGCATCATCCCGTCGCTGCTCACCAAGAAGTTCGACATCATCATGAGCGGCATGACGGTCACCCAGGAGCGCAACATGAAGATCAACTTCGCCGACCCCTACATCGTCGTCGGCCAGACCGTCATCATCAACAAAAAACACGAAGGCAAAATCAAGAGCTACAAAGACCTGAACGACCCCAAGTACACCGTCACCTCCAAGCTCGGCACCACCGGCGAGCAGTCGGTCAAACGGGTGCTGCCCAAGGCGCAGTACAAGTCCTTCGAGGAGGAGGTCACCGCGGCGATGGAAGTGGTCAGCGGCAAGGCCGACGCTTTTGTCTACGACCTGCCCTTCTGCGTGGTGTTCATGGCGCAGCAGGGCAAGGCCGCCCAGCTGGTGTTCCTGGACAAGCCGTTCACCTACGAGCCGCTGGCGTGGGGGGTGCGCAAGGGGGACCCGGATTTCCTGAACTGGTTGAATCACTTCCTGGCCCAGGTGAAGAACGACGGCCGTTACGATCGGATCTACGACAAGTGGATCAAGAAAACCGACTGGATCAAGGACGTCAAGTAGGGTCGCACCGCTGAAGGGTCCGGAGGGCCAGGGGCCCGGCATCAGAGCGCTCGCGCGGGTCATGATGCCGCCCTTGGACTCCCCCGGGCCCGCGACGCTGCCGCGGGATCCATCCGCCGCAGACGATTCCGGCTCCAAGAGGGCCGCGACGCAGAGCTAAAAGGCGCACGTGGGCGAAACGATGAACGTGGCAACACTTCCTCCCCGCAAAAAAAGACCCGGCTCGTACTATATCGGCGCCGTGGCCTTTTTCGTCGTATTGTTCGGGCTGCTGACGGCGCTCTACATCGCCACCATCAAGGTGGATTATGTCTGGCGCTGGCATCGCATCCCCCAGTATTTCTTCTACTTGGCCAAGACCGAAATCCGCGCCGACCGGGACGGCGAGGTCGCGGGGATCACCGGTGCGGGCGACACCCGGCGAATCGTGCTGAAGGGCGACGAGGGCGAGGTACGAATCGACGTCCCCGCGCAAGGCATCCGGGTCGCCAAGGGGGACATGATCTCCGCCGGGGACGTCCTCGGCATTCGTGAACATTGGGAGATCGGGATCCTGATGCAGGGGCTCGGGCTCACCATCAAGGTGAGCGTCATCGCCACCGTTTTCGGCGTGCTCATCGGTTTGTTCGCCGGCATCGCCCGCGTCTCCGCCAACCCGTTCTTCCGGTGGTCCGCGGTCACCTACGTGGAAATCATCCGCGGCTCCCCCCTGCTGGTCCAGATCTTCATTTGGTATTTCGTCCTGGGCACCCTCTTCAATTCCATCCTGGCCCGCTACCAAATCGACCAGATACCCCACGCTCTGGTACGGCGTGGCCTCCATGGCCACTTTTGCCGGCGCCTACGTGGCCGAAATCGTGCGGGCCGGGATCCAGTCGATTCACCGCGGTCAGAACGAAGCGGCGCGCTCCCTGGGCATGAGCTATGCGCAGTCGATGATCCACGTGATCCTGCCCCAGGCCATCCGCCGCATTCTGCCGCCATTGGCAGGCGAGTTCATCAGCCTCATCAAGGATTCCTCGCTGCTCGGGATCATCGCCATCCGCGAGCTCACCAAGGCGACCCGGGAAGTGGTCACCACCAGCCTTCAGACTTTTGAGCTGTTTTTCGTGTGCGCGCTGCTTTACCTGATCTTAACCTTCACGCTGTCGATGTGCGTGAAATATCTCGAACGCAGAATGGTCACCTCATGATCGATGTCCGCAATGTGCACAAGACCTTCTGGCTGCCCCAGCCGCTCGATGCCCTGGTGGACGTTTCCCTGTCGATCGGCGCCGGGGAGGTGGTGGTGGTGATCGGGCCTTCGGGGTCCGGGAAAAGCACCCTGCTGCGCTGTCTGAACCGCCTTGAGACCGCCGATGCCGGGCACATCTACATCGACGGAGATCGATGTCCTCGACCCGAAGACCAACATCAACAGGGTGCGGGCCGAGGTCGGCATGGTGTTCCAGAGCTTCAACCTGTTCCCCCACAAGAACGTGTTCGACAACATCACCCTGGCGCAAAAGGTGGTGCGCCGGCGCTCGAAGGCCGAAGCCCGGGAGAAAGCCGAATACCTGCTGCAGAAGGTGGGAATTCAGGAAAAGGCCGCGGTCTTCCCCGATCAGCTCTCGGGCGGCCAGCAGCAGCGGGTGGCCATCGCCCGCGCCCTGGCCATGGACCCCAAGGTCATGCTCTTCGACGAGCCCACTTCGGCCCTGGACCCGGAGATGATCGGCGAGGTGCTCGACGTCATGAAGACCCTGGCCAAGGAAGGGATGACGATGGTGGTGGTCACCCACGAGATGGGGTTTGCGCGCGAGGTGGCCGACCGGGTGGTGTTCATGGACGGCGGGGCGGTGGTGGAAACCGGAACCCCGGAGCACTTCTTCAAGGACCCGACCCACGACCGCACGAAGCTCTTCCTCGGACAAATACTCAAGTAAAAAGCCGCGCTGCGGCCGGGGCCGGTCGCCTCAGGGGCACAAGAGGCCGAGGGTTCAGGGGTGCGAGTGAACAATTCATTTCACTTTGCCCTTGAGCGGGTCGCCTAATGCGCGCTGCTCGAGCGTGCGCGTGAACCCCGGCAATTTCTCGGCCAGCCGGCGGTGCGGCCGCTCTTCGCAGGCATCGATGACGTAGGCGGCGATCAACGGGAAGAGCATGCTGTACTCGCCCCAGACCTGAACCATCTTCTGATCGTCCACGCCCCGGTATTTGCCCCAGGTGACCGCCTCCGAGAAGGTGCACCCGGAGAGGCTGCCCTCGCGCTCCAGGGCGGTCCCGATCTGAAGCCCGCGCTCCGCCCCCTCGAACTCGATGCCCAGGATCTGGCTGATGGTGGGCCCGGTCTGCTGGATGAAGTTTTTCGGCCCGCCCCCGCCGAGCTCCAGAAAACCTGTCTGCGGCTCGGCGAAGACGATGGCGGCGGAGTCCATGATGTCCCGCTGGGCCGAGAGCTGAACCGGCAGGCCCAGGTGGTCGCACTTCACCAAGTTCATGGCAATGGAGTGGTTGGCGAGGGAGTCCCAGAAGATCGGCACCCCGGCGTCGGCGGCCGCGATCACGAAGCTGCGCTCGGGGTGCGGGGCGTGTTTCCCGGCCCACCGCCCCAGGTGCCAGTTGAACTCCCAGCTGGCAATCGGCCCTTGGCCGATCTCGGCATGGGTCTGCCTGACGAAGTCCTGGATGATCCGGTCCTGGGCCATCAGGGTTTCATGCTCGCGGATGCCGATGTCGTAGATGCGCGTGTCGCCGTGGCGGCGCAGCAGATCGTCGTCGCTGTGGGGGTGGATCGCCTTGACCGGAAGGCCGAAAGCGAAATGCAGGTCGTGGTACACTTGGGCCCCGGTGGAGCAGATGACATCGACGAACCCGGATTTGAGCAGCGAGATCACCATACCGCCCATGCCGCCGGCAATGCCGGCGCCGGCAATACCCAGCCAGACGACATCCTGCTCGTCGACCATCCGCCGGTAGAGCCGGGCGGCGCGAAACAGGTTGCGCGCCTCGAAGCAGGTCTGCCCCATGGCATCCAGGATCCCGGCAACGGTCATGCCCTTCGACAGCAGCGGCGGCACGATGTCGGGCGCATCAGCGAAAAAAGACTTGCGGTGGTTCATCGGATCTTCCTTTCGGGTATCATGGCGGCGAGTGCGGTCGCTTATTTTGGAAAATACCTCATATCGTTTTTCACGGCCCGCCGCAATGCCAAATCGATGAACTCGCGCTGCAGTCGCCGGGTCGAAAGACGCCCGCAGCCGGCATCCGGGCCGCAAAAAGACCGGCCCGGGAAGATAGTGAAAATATTCGGCCACATACCACATCTTGTAGCGCGAACCGCGACAACCCACCGGAAGTTGTGTTTTTTCTTTACATCCGCGCACCGGACTGGTATCATGTGGTCATTGATCGTCCGACATCTCCAACTGCCCCGTTAAGCGTCGTACCCCTTTCTCGTGCGCTGCGGAAGTGGTGGGCAAACTCCGCAACTCGGCATGCAGATCCCGACTCGCCGGGAAAGCTGAATACGGCCCTTACATGACGGAGGGAATTTGGTTTCATGAAGCTCAAAAAACTGGAAATCACCGGCTTCAAGTCGTTCTTCGAAAAAGCCGCCATCGATTTTCCGCCCGGCATCACGGCGGTGGTCGGTCCGAACGGCTGCGGCAAGAGCAACGTCATCGATGCCATCCGCTGGGTGATGGGGGAGCAGAGCGTCAAGCAGCTGCGCGGCAAGTCGATGGAGGATGTGATTTTCTCCGGCACCAACGGGAAGGCGCCGACCGGGATGGCCGAGGTGTCGCTGACATTGGCGAACGACAACGGCAGCGCCCCCGAGGAGCTCAAGGATTTCACCGAAATCAACCTGACGCGCCGCCTCTACCGTTCGGGGGAGAGTGCGTATTTTCTGAACAAGATGCCCTGCCGCCTCAAGGACATCCACAATGTCTTTCTCGGAAGCGGCCTCGGGTCGAAATCCTATGCCGTGATCCAGCAAGGCAACATCGGCGTGATCACCGAGGCCGGGCCGGAGGAGCGCCGGTATTTCGTCGAGGAGGCCGCCGGGGTCACCCGCTACAAGCACCACCGCACTGAGGCGCTGCGCAAGATCGACACCACCCACCAGAACCTGATGCGGGTGGCCGACATCATCGCGGAGATCAAGCGTCAGATGGACAGCCTCAAGCGGCAGGCGCGCAAAGCCGAACTGTTCTCCAAGTACCAGCGCCGCGCCCGCGATCTGGACGTCCGCCTCGGTCTGCAGCAGTTCGAGGGGCTCACGCATCAGATCGACGCCACCGAGAAACTGCTGCAGGGGCTGCGGGACGCCGACTTCGAGCACACGGCGGAGCTCAAAAAGCTGGACGCCGCCGTTGAAGAGATCAAACTCGAACGCTCGCAGAAAAACGTAGCCATCTCCGAGCAGAAATCCCAAAAATACGAAATCCAGCGCACCATCGACCGCCTGGAGAAAGACCTCGAGCACCTGCGCGAGGAGATCGATCGCCTGACCCGCGAAAGCACTGAATTGCAAGACGCCCGCCAGGGCCTGGAGCAGCAGAACCAAAGCATGCTCTCCGAGATCGAGCAAGGGGACGCCGAGAACGTGAAGCTCCGCGGTGAGACCGAGCGCATCCGTGCGGTACTCGATCAGGAGCGCACCGCCCAGGAGCAGGCGACTGCGGAACTGACCGGGTTGAACCGGGAGCTGGAAACGGCCAAAGCCCGCCTCCTGGACCTCACGGCTCAAGACGCGCAATATCGCAACATTTACCAGAACGCCGCCGCCAATCGCGAAAACCTCAAGCGGCGCCTCAAACGCACGGACGAGGAAGAAGCCCAGTCCCACAAGAAAATCGAGGAGGCGCAGGAACGCGAGTCGCGGTCCAGGTCCCGGCTTGAATCCATCAAGTCGAGCATCGAGACCCTGAGCGGGAGCATCGCCGGCGCCCGCGGCAGGCTCGAGGAAAAATCGAAAGCCCTGGCCGCCCAGGTCAAACAGGTTCAGAGCCTGGAGCTCGAGCGCAGCACGGTGCGTTCCAAATACGCCACGCTGAAAAAGATGGAGGACAATTTCGATTGGTACAAGGACGGCGTCAAGGCCGTCATGAAGCACGCGCGGGCCGACGCGGACCCCGGCCGGCCGGAAACGGGCGACGAGCGGCGGCTTTCCGGGATCATCGGTCTGGTGGCCGACGTCATCGAGCCGGACCCGGCCGCGGCGGCCGCCGTCGAGGCGGCCCTGGGGGAGTCCCTGCAGTACGTCATCGTGGAGAGCCAGGCGGCGGGGCTGACCGCGATCGATTACCTTCAGCGCCACAACGCCGGCCGCAGCGGGTTCATACCGGTGGCCGCGCTGCACGACACGGCCGCCGGGCTCGCCGGTCGCCCGGACCCTGCCCGGCTGCTCCTGCAGCAGGTGGCGGTCAAACCGGGCTTTGAGGCCATCGCCCAGGCCCTGCTCGGCAACGTGGTCCTGACGGAAACCCTCACCGAGGCCGTGGGCTTGTTCAACCAGAACGGAAAGATTCAGACCATCGTCACCCGCGGCGGCGACGTCATCTCCCCCCGCGGGTTCCTGGTCGGCGGCAGCAAGGACCAGACGAGCGGCATTCTCGTCAAGAAGCAGGAGATTCGGGAACTCGAGCGGCAGAGCCAGGCAATCGAACAGGGGCTGGAGCAAGCCCGCCTCGACCTCAAGTCACTCGAAACCGAAGTGCGCAACCTCGACGTCGAGCTCCAGCAGCTGATCGAGCAGAAGAACCTTGCCCGGGAAAATGAGATCGACGCCGAAAAAGCCCTTTACAAGGCGAGCGAGGATCTCAAGGGGCTGCGTCGGCAGCTGGAGATCATCCAACTCGAGCAGGAGCAGCTGCTCGGGGAAACGAGCGACATCGACGATGAGATGGGGCGCACCGATCGGGCGCTGGCCGCCATCGCCGCGAACATCGAAGAGGCCCAACGGGCGGTGGCCGCGCTCTCCCACCGGATCGGCGATCTGTCCACCACGCTCCAGGAATTCAACCAGAAGGTCATCAACCAGAAGCTCGAACTGACCGCGCTCAACGCCAAGCTGGAAAACAACGTCAACAGCCTGAGGCGGCTGCGCGAGTTCCAGGCCGACAGTCTCCGGCGGCTGAGCCAGCTGGCCGCCGAAATCCGCCAGAAGATCGAAAAGGCCGACGACTCCCGGGCCAAGATGGCGGGTTTCGAACACTCCCTGGCGGAAATGTACCGACAGATCGGGGTCCTCGATCAGTCCATCGAAAGCAACGAATCCGAATTCGCGCTGATCGACGCCAAGCTGCAGGAGAGCGACCAGAGGATCAGCGCGGTCAAGGACCGACGCGAGAAATCCCTCGAGCAGTTCCGCTTGCTCGAGCTCGAACAGACCCAGCGCCAAATGAAACGCGACCACATCGCCGGCCAGCTCGAGGAGCGCTACCAGACCGCGTTCGCCGAGCTCAGGGCCCGGTACGATGAAATGCTGAAGGCCGAACCCCACCCGGAGACGGAGACCCCGGTCGAGGAGCTGGAAGCGGAGCTTGCCCGATACCGGACCCGGATCCTGCGGATCGGCGATGTCAATCTGGGCGCCATCAAGGAGTACCAGCAGCTCCAGGAGCGGCACGTATTTCTCAACACGCAGAAAGAGGACCTCGAGAAGGCGATCGCGGACCTGCACAAGGTTATCCGCAAGATCAACACGGTGTCCCAGGAGCGCTTCATGCAAACCTTTCACGCCATCAACGAAAGGCTGGCGGAGGTGTTTCCGCGGCTGTTCAACGGCGGGACGGGCGGAGCTCATCCTGACCGAGCCGGACAAGCCCCTGGAAACCGGCGTCGAGTACATGATCCACCCCCCGGGAAAGAAACTGACCCGCATGAGTCTGCTTTCCGGCGGCGAGAAGGCCATGGCCGCCATCGCCTTCATCTTCGCCATCTTCCTGATCCGTCCCGCCTCGTTCTGCCTCCTGGACGAGATCGATGCCCCTCTCGACGACGCCAATGTGTTCCGCTTCAACGATTTGCTCCAGCACATCGGCGAGAGGTCTCAAATCATCATGATCACGCACAACAAGCGCTCGATGGAATTTGCCGACACCCTCTTCGGCATCACCATGGAGCAAAAAGGGGTGTCCAAGGTCGTGTCCGTGAATCTCAAACGCCAAGCGCTGGCGGCCTGACCGCGAAGGAGCCGTTGACCCTTGGGTTGGTTCAAACGCAAAGACAGATCCGGCCTCGACCCGGATGAGAAAAAGGGCCCCGAGGCGCCGCCTCCCCCGGCCCCGGAGAAGGGCGAGGAGTTCGCCGCCGCGGCCCCGCCAGCGGCCGAACCCGCGGCGCCGAACGGCGACGCTGAAGCCAGGCCGCGGTCGGGCTATTTTGCGCGGCTGCGCCAAGGCCTTTTCAAGACGCGCAAGAGTTTCTCCGACGGTGTCGACCGCATTCTCACCAGGAACAAGATCGATGCCGAGGCGCTCGAGCAGATCGAGGAGTTGTTGATCACCTCCGACGTCGGCGTCCAGACCGCCGCTGCCCTCATGGAACGTGTGGCATCGGCCAAGGCGGCGGACGCGGACGCACTGCGCGCGATTCTGAAGAAGGAAATCCTGGCCGTCCTGACTCAATGGCCGACGGCCGCGCCGCCTGCGACCGACTCGCCCCACGTGATCCTGGTGGTCGGTGTCAATGGGGTCGGCAAGACCACCACGATCGGAAAACTCGCCGCCCGCTGGACGGCTTCCGGCAAGAGTGTGCTGATCGCAGCCGGGGACACCTTCCGGGCCGCGGCCGCGGAGCAGCTGACCATATGGGCCGAGCGGGCCGGGGCCGGGATCGTTCGGCACAAGGAGGGGACCGATCCGGCCGCCGTGGCCTTTGATGCCGTCGAGGCAGCCCTGGCGCGGGCGGCCGACGTCGTGATCGTGGACACGGCCGGCAGGCTGCACACCAAGGTCAACCTCATGGAGGAGATTAAAAAAATCAAACGCTCCATCGCCAAACGGGTTCCGGCGGCGCCGCACGAGGTCCTTCTGGTCCTGGACGCCACCACCGGGCAGAACGCCCTGTCCCAGGTCAGGCTCTTTCACGAGGCGCTCGGCGTCACCGGAATCGCACTGACGAAGCTGGACGGAACCGCCAAGGGCGGCATCGTGGTCGCCATCCGTCAGACCTTCGACATCCCATTGCAGTACATCGGCATCGGGGAATCCATTGAAGATCTACAAGACTTCGACCCGGTGCGATTCGTCGACGCACTGTTTCCCTCCTGACGGCGGGAAGGAGGAGGAGAACGCGGGAATCCCAAGGCCGGCACCGCACCGCGCGGGTCGTCTTACCTGGAGCCTGGGAAAGACTAGGGAAATTTTTTATTGACAGCGTTGGCAACTTTCAATAGAAAATGCTAGATAAACTGATTCACCTCGTAGGCGCGGGCAATCCGCCAATTACAGACAAAGGGGAGAGAACACCATGACCAAAGCAGAGCTCATCGAAAAAGTGGCGAAAGACGCCGAGATCTCCAAGGCCGCGGCGGGCGTGGCGGTGCAGTCCTTCATGGACAACGTGACCAAGGCACTGAAAAAACCCGAAGGCAAGGTCACGCTGGTCGGCTTCGGCACCTTCAGCAAGTCCCGTCGCAAGGCCCGCAAAGGCCGCAACCCGCAGACCGGAGCGGCCATCAAAATCAAAGCCTCCAACGTCGTGAAATTCAAGGCCGGCAAGGCCCTGAAAGCGGCCGTCTGATTTAAGGCTCCGGCAGAAAACGGGTTCACCGTCGCGGGTGGACCCGTTTTTTTTTACGCCTGATCAGCGCGTGACATCGAAGCGCACGAACCCACCGGTGCTGCTTTCCCACCGAACATCCACGGCCTCCACCCGGGCCGGCGCCGGGCCGCGCCGGCACCACTCAAGGATCTCTTCGACCTTTTCCGGCGCGCCCTCGAAGAGGGCCTCCACACTTCCGTCCGGCAGGTTGCGCACCCACCCGCAAACCCCGAGGCGTTCGGCGGTCCACTTGGTCTCGATCCGGTAAGCAACCCCTTGCACGCGGCCGGTAATGAAGACATGCGCCCTGACCCTGTCCACCATGGTTCACCTCGCACTGCCGCCGCCCACCAAGTCCAGCCACTGCTGCTCGGTGAGCACGGTGACTTCGAGATCCCTTGCCTTCTTCTCCTTCGATCCCGCCCCTGATCCGGCGATCACCAGGTCCGTCTTGCGCGACACCGAACCGGCCACGTTCGCCCCCAAGGCCACAGCCTGGGCCTTGGCTTCACCGCGGCTCATGGTCTCCAGGGTCCCGGTGAAGACCACCGTCTTGCCCGCCACGGGCGAAGTCACGGCGGGGCCCTCGAAGTCCGCCACCGTAATGAGCGGCGCCGCCCCGTCACGCGGCTGCGTCAAGGCATCGAGAATCCGCCGGTTGTGGGGCTCCGCCATGAACTTCAGAATGTCCTTGGCCATGCTGGCGCCGATCCCGTCGATCGCAAGCAACTCCGTGCGCTCCTCCGAGCTTTCGTCTTGGGCCGCGCCCATGCGCTCGCGCCAGCGCTCGAATGAACGGTAATGCTTCGCCAGCAGGCGGGCGGTGGCCTGGCCGACCTGGCGGATCCCGAGGGCGTAAATAAAGCGCTCGAGCGGTACCGCACGCGCGCGGGTGATGGCGGCGAACAGGTTGGCGGCCGATTTCTCCCCCCAGCCGTCCCACTCGCGCAGAGGCGGCAGCCCGCCCCCGTCGCGATCCTCCAGGGTGAAAATGTCGGCCGGGGTCGCGAGCAGCCCCTTGGCATGAAACAGCTCGATGTTCTTCTCCCCCAACCCCTCGATGTCGAAGGCGTCGCGCGAAGCAAAGTGCCGGAGCCGCTCTACCGCCTGAGCGGCGCAGACCAGCCCGCCCGTGCAAACGATATCCACCTGGTCTTCCACCCGGGCCAGCCGGCTGCCGCACACCGGGCAGCTCTCGGGGAACCGATACGGCATGCTCCCCTCCGGCCGCTTCTCCGGGAGGGCTTCGACCACCTGCGGGATGACATCCCCCGCGCGCTGGATGACCACGGTGTCACCGATGCGAATGTCCTTGCGTTCGATCTCATCGGCGTTGTGCAGGGTGGCCCGCCGCACCAGCACCCCGCCGACGTTGATCGGTTTCAGGTGCGCGACCGGGGTGATCTTGCCGGAGCGGCCGACCTGGCACTGGATGTCCGCCACCACCGTGACGGCGCGCTCCGGAGGGAATTTCCAGGCAACGGCCCAACGCGGCGAACGGCTGACGAAACCAAGCCGCGCCTGCCAGTCCAGCCGATCGACTTTGAGTACGACGCCGTCGATGCTGAAACCCAACCCGGAACGCTTCTGCTGGATGTCATCGTAGAAGGCGAGCAGTTCGGTCACATCGGCGTCGAAGACCCTGACCCACCGGGAGGGGGTACTCGGTTGAAACCCCCAGTCTTGGAGCCTGCGGCCCGCCTCCCGCTGGGTTTCGGCAAAGGGCGCGGAGACCTCTCCCCAGCCGTGCGCGGCGAAACGCAGGGGGCGGGCGGCGGTCACGGCGGGGTCGAGCTGACGCAGGCTGCCCGCGGCGGCGTTGCGCGGGTTGGCAAAGAGCTTTGCGCCGCTTTGCCCCTGCTGCGCGTTGAGCGTGAAGAAGTCCTCGTCGGTCATGTAGACCTCCCCGCGCACCTCCAGGACCTCCGGCCATCCCGCCCCCCCCAACGACCGGGGGATACCCGCAATGACCCGGACGTTGGCGGTGACGTCCTCCCCCTCGAGCCCGTTGCCGCGCGTGGCGGCTCCGGTGAAACGGCCGTGCTCGTAGCGCAGCGCGCAGGACAGCCCGTCGATCTTGGGCTCGCAGACGATCTCGACCGCAATGGCGGGGTCTCTAAGTTCGATCAGGAAGCTCCGGACCCCATCCAGCCAGTCGGCGATGTCTTCCCCGTCGAACGCGTTGGCCAGGGAGAGCATCGGTACGCGGTGGCGAACCTTCCCGAACCCGGCGGCCGGTTCCGCGCCCACCGTGTGCGACGGGCTGTCGGGCCGGACAAGCTCCGGAAAATGCGCCTCGACGGCCTGGTTGCGTCGCCTGAGCGCATCGTACTCCGCATCGGTGATCTCCGGCCGGTCCTGCTCGTGGTAGCACCTGTCGTGGTGGGCGATCAGCTCCGCCAGCGCTTTGAGCTCAGCCGCAGCCTCGTCTGCGGTCAGCCGGTCAACGGGAATGTCAAACAGTGGGGTTCGGTTCGCTGCCATGCTCGGGTCGTCGTCTCGTCCGCTGGGTAAGGAAAAACACCGCCGTCACGACATCCGGTGCCGCCCTGAAAAAGACGGCATTGTCGCCGGCAGCGGGTGGGAGCCACCTGGACCCGTGTCCCGGGCAAACCAGGCCCGGGGCAGAGCCCGCTGCTGCCTTGCGACCGATTCAAGGCCCTCGGTGTTTAGGGGCGCGCAGGTGTTTCCTGCCCCGGCGCCGGTGCCAGTGCCGTGCACAACCGGTCGATGATGCCGGCGGCGGTCTGCCGACCGCGGGCAAACCGGGGGTCCTTGAATCCGGGACGCCAGTCGAGTGTCGAGAGATCGTCCGAGACCACCAGCACCGCCGCGGTGTCCACCGCCCTGAAGGACCCGACGCTGAAGAGGGCCGAGGCCTCCATCTCCACCGCCAGCGCACCTCGGCGCTGGTAGCTCAGCACCTTGTCGCGGGTCTCACGGAAGACGGCGTCGGTGGTCCACACCGGGCCCGTGCGGACGGCAACCCCCTCCGCGGCGCACAAATCTCTCAGACGATCGGTCAGGGGACCCGACGGTGCGGAACAGTCACTACCGGGAAGGTAATTTCTTGAGGTGCCTTCATCGATCATGGCCCGCGTCGGTAGTATCAGGTCGCCGACGGCGACCTGCGCCGAAACGGCGCCGCACCATCCCAGGAACACAAGCATTCG
Organism: uncultured delta proteobacterium; assembly: GCA_963716785.1. Classification (GTDB taxonomy): domain Bacteria; phylum Desulfobacterota; class Desulfobacteria; order Desulfobacterales; family SpSt-501; genus SpSt-501. The sequence goes on from CAVQUW010000052.1 coordinate 179,387, forward strand.
GGCGCCCCAGGCGATAAGGGTCTCCGCGACCATGGCAGCGTAAGGCGCCCCCACCACCGGGCCTGCGAGGCAGATGCCGGGGCGATGGTCGGATTGGGGGTAAAGGCGGCTGATGAAAAGCCGCCGGCCCTCTTTGCCGCCGAAGCCGAGCAGGCCGTGCAGCAATCCCAGGTCCGGCTCGGTGGCCGCCAGCACCGCCACCGGGCCCAGCCGCGGCGATGACCGGCCCCTGAGGGGCTGAATGATGGCCTCCCCCCCGGTCTCCATGCCCTCAGCCCGTCAGCGCGGCTTGCTCAGCCGCGCGAGGTCGTCCTTGATCTCGTCCAGTGTGTCGTACAGCCACAGCACGTCTTCGATGGAGAGCCGCCCGGCTTTGACCGGCGCCCCGTCGGAACCGTCCCGCTTCTTGAACATCCGGGGACCGATCTGCAGCTTGGGCTCCCCGTCGCCGTACTGGTTGATGGAAACCAGCAGCCCGGTCTCCTCGCTTTTCCATTTCTTGATCACTTTATCTTTTTCAGGATCGTACGCCATCACACCCCCCGCGAAGAATCTCCCTTCGCATGATATGTTTTTTTGTTTGATCTTTTCCCGCCGCCCGAATTCCGAATTCCCCCTTCGAGGCCGCCTTCATTTTTCCGCCTTCAGCCTTTTTTTTCCCTTCACCCTTCAGCCTTTTTTTTCCTTAAGCCTTCAGCCTTCGGCCTTCAGCCTTCAGCCTATTTTTTCCCTTCACCCGTTCATGCCGAAAGCCTTGAAAAATCCGCAAACTTGTCGAAGAGCCCGGCAATCATCGCCAGCAGCGAGAGTCGGTTGCCCCTGATTTGCGGATCCTCCGCCATGACCATCACCCCGTCGAAAAAGGCGTCCACCGGCTGCCTCAGGCTGGCCACCCGCACCAGCGCCTGATCGTAGAGGCCTTGGCGCAGGTCCTGCTCGACCAGAGCCTCGACCTCGCGGAAGGCCGCGAGCAGGCCCGTCTCCGAGGGGTGCGAAAACAGGCTTTCCTCGATTTCCCCCGGCGCGAATCCCTCCGCCTTGCGGATGATGTTCACCACGCGCTTGAAGGACACGGCGAGGGGCTCGAAGTCGGGTTTGCGCTTGAGCTGCTCGAGGGCCTGCGCCCGGGTCCACACGGCGGGGATGTTTTCCGCGGCTACGGCCAGCACGGCGGCAACCGTGTCCTTGGCAAACCCTTCCTCCACGAGAATCGAGGCCATCCGCCCTTCAAGGAAATGTAGTGATCTTTTGGATGACGGCGGTCAGCTCAGCGGTTTCACCCTTGTGCAGGCTAAGGCCTTCCTTCACCAGCAACGTCAACGGAAAAGCGAAACCGCGGCGGCGCATGATCTGGATCACGCCGATTCCCTGACGGCGCAGAGCGTAAGGGTCGGCGGCCCCCGAAGGAATCAATCCGGCCCTGAAGCAGCCGCAGATGGTGTCCATTTTATCGGCGATGGCCAGGATGGACCCGGCGATCGTCTCCGGCAGTACGCCGCCGGAGTGGACCGGCCGGTAGTGCTCTTCGATGGCCTTCGCCACCGCTTCGGGTTCCCCCTGGACCTGGGCGTAGACACGGCCCATGACCCCCTGGAGCTTCGGGAATTCCCCGACCATCTGGCTGACCAGATCGGCCTTACACAGACGGGCCGCCCGTTCGACGTTGCGCGAGAGCGCCGGATCGCCCCCCAGGGAGTCGACCAGGAAGCGGCCGAGCTGACCGATGCGCACCACCTTGTCGTGGATGCTCCCCAGCTGGGCCTGGAAGAGGACCTTCTTCAGCTTTTCCACCTGCTCATCCAGCGGCGTCTGTTTGTCGCCGCGGTAGAAGAAACGTGCATCTTCCAGGCGGGCCCGCAACACGCGCTCGTGGCCTTTGACCAGAACGGCCATGCTCTTGGCCGGGGTATTGTTGACGGGGATGAAACTGGGGAGAAGCTTGCCGGAATCGTCGATCACGGCAAAATACTTTTGATGCTCGCGCATGGCCGTGATCAGCACTTCGGCCGGCAGCTCCAGGAAGTCTTCTGAAAACCGACCGACCGACACCGCCGGGTATTCGACCAGATGCGTGACGATGTCCAGCAACTCATCGTCCCGCAGGACTTTCCCGTCGACACCTGCCGCCGCGCGTTCGATGCCCTCGGTGATCATCCGTTTGCGTTCGGCAATGTCCACCACGACGAAAGCCTGACGCAACGCCGCCACATAGTCTGAAGGCTTGCTGATTTTGATCTTACGCGGGTGCATGAACCGATGCCCGAATGTCATCCGCCCGCTGCGGACCGACCCCACCTGGAAAACGACCGCCGTGGCGCCGAACAGGGCGAGGATGGACTGGATCGGGCGTGCGAAGGAAATCGCGAGCTCCGCCCAACGCATGCTCTTGGGGAAGGGGATCGCGAGAATCACTTCCGGAAGGATGGTTTTCAGCAGCGTGCTGGTGGCGGCGCCGGCCTCCCTCTTCGTCGCGCAGAGGTAATCCCCTTTCGGGCCGGAGGTCACGCCCAATCGATCCACCGGAACACCCGCTTTCTCGGCGAATTTGACCGCCGCCATCGTGGGCCGCCCTTCCCTGTCGAAGGCGATGCTCCTGGGGGGGCCGATGATTTCGCTGGCCAGAGGTTTCTGACGCTCAGCCACATCTTCGACGAATGCCGACAGCCGGCGGGGGGTGCCGCAGGTCGAAATCCGGCCGTGCTCGATCCTGGCGTCCGCCAGCCTCCTGGCCAGCAGGGCGGACATGGCCTCCAGCGCCGGGTCGATATATCCGGCCGGTATCTCCTCGGTTCCGATTTCAAGCAGCAGTGTCTTCATGCTTTATCCTTTATTGTCCGTTCTTCAGCAACGGAAACCCAAGGGACTCCCTTTGCGCCAGGTGGGCTTCCGCGCACAGCCTGGCCAGATTGCGAATACGGCCGATGTACCCGGTTCGCTCGGTGACGCTGATCGCCCCCCGGGCGTCCAGCAGATTGAAGGTGTGAGAGCATTTCAGGCAGAACTCGTAGGCCGGCAACACCAGGCCCTGCGCGATGATCCGCCGGGATTCGGCCTCGTAGCGGGAAAACAGGTCGAAGAGCATGGCGACGTCGGCCGTCTCGAAGTTGTACGTGGATTGCTCCACCTCCTGGCGGTGGTGCACATTGCCGTAGGTGTGGGTCTCGTTCCATTTCAGGTCGTAGACGTTGTCGACCTGCTGCAGGTACATGGTGATGCGCTCAAGACCGTAGGTGATCTCCACCGACACCGGGGAGAGCTCGATGCTTCCCGCCATTTGAAAATAGGTGAACTGGGTGATTTCCATGCCGTCCAGCCAGACCTCCCAGCCGAGCCCGGAGGCCCCGAGGGTCGGCGACTCCCAGTCGTCTTCCACGAAACGGATGTCGTGGTCGAGCGGGTCGATCCCGAGCGCGGCCAGGCTTTTCAGGTATTGCTGCTGCACGTCCATCGGCGAGGGTTTCAACAGCACCTGGTATTGGTAGTAGTGCTGCAGGCGGTTGGGGTTTTCCCCGTAGCGGCCGTCGGTCGGCCGCCGCGACGGCTGAACATAGGCGACCTTCCAGGGCTCCGGCCCCAGCGCCCTCAGGAGCGTGGCGTGGTGGAAGGTCCCGGCGCCGACCTCAAGATCATAGGGCTGTATGACGAGGCAGCCCTTGCGGGCCCAAAACGCTTCGAGGGTCATGATGACATCCTGAAAATACATGTTATTCTCCCCATGCGTCGAAATAGTGGCGGTTCAGGCGTAAGGGCATAAAGCATTTTCGGCAAAATGCCAAGAGAAAATGATCGTGTCCGTCCGCCGGTGAACCGGGCCTTCAGCCTCAAGCGCCGACTCGCAACCCTTCCCCGTCCACCTTGACATCCAGCAACCGGGCGCCGCGGCGGCCGGCGACGCCCTCCTGCCACTGCGGTCTCAGCCGGGTGATGGCGTCATCGGGGCCGATGGCCCACACGCAACCGCCGCCGCCGGCACCGGTGAAACGGGCGCCGCACCCGGTGCGACGAGCGGCGGCGACCAGGCCCCGCCCGATGTCATCCAGAACATCAGGGGTCATGCGCCGCCGCAGCTCGGTCTCGTGGTTCATGCAGACCGCGGCCTGGGCGTAGTTGCCCTCACCCAACGCCTCCACGAAGCGATGGGTCCAGAACACGATTTCCGCCCAAACGCGCCGATTGCGCCCGGAGACGAACTGGCGCACCCAACGGCCGTTGACGTCTCTGGATTCATGCGGGACTCCACAGTAGGCGGCCAGCAGGTGCTGCTCCAGATCCCGATGGCGCCGGGCGGGAAGCGCGGTTTGCCTGCGGAATATGACCGCGTGCGGCCGGGCCGCCCAGTGCCAGGTATTGACCCCCCCGAAGACCGCGGCCAGCTGATCCTGGTAGCCGCAGGGGACCCCGGCGACACTCTCCTCGACGGCCTGGGCGGTCAGCGCCGTGGTGCGTCGATCGAGCGCCGGTCCGGGATGTCGCCTCCGGCGCAGGGACGACAAGGCGGCGACCAAGGCGACGGCGGCAGCCGACGAGCCGCCCAGTGCGCTGCGCGGTGGGGATTGCGACCGGATGCGAATATGGACCGCCTCAGCTCGAAAAAAGGCGGTTACGGCGAACATCAAACCCAAAGGGTGGTCGTAGGGGGCCGAGTCGCAGGCGAACTCCGCGCTGCGAAAACCCGTCGAGCTCACCTTCACGCGCCCCCGGCGATAGGGCTCGATGCGCACCGTGGTGCGCAGGTCGAGGGCGATGTTCAGAGTGCACGGCGACAGGTGCTGCAGCGGGTAGAAAAAAGTTCGGATGTCGAGCGTCCCGCCCATGTCGATCCGGCACGGGGCGGACGCCTCGACCGGGCCCTGATCCAGCGCCTTTTGCCAGTCGCAGGGCTCTGAATCGGGGTGCCGTGACGAAGCGTCTCGCAAAAGAGCGGATTCAGGCTTCATCGAAAATCGACCTCTTGCAGGCAACGGATTGAGGGTTGACCCGATGCGGCGTGAGGCCTGCTTTTCTCACCATGGCACCCCGCAAACCCCGCGCAGTTGGTGCAGAACACTCAGACTGCGCGGCTGCCGACCCAAGTGGTAGGGGACGAACCGCTCGAGGAACTCAAGGCCCTCGCGCACGGCCTGCGCTGTAAATTTCATCCTGGCCGCCCGGGCGAGATCGCCCCCGGCCACCCACAACAGCTGTTTGACCGTCCCCTTGGACAGACGCAGCTGATCCACGGCCACGGGAACACAACCCGGACAGGCGATTCCGCCCTTGGCCACCTCGGCCGCCAGAGTGTCGTGCCGGATGGTGTCAAGCTCGCGTCGGCAGACCACGCATGCCTCCAAATTGGGGCTGTGCCCGGAAAGCTTCAGGAAACGCATCTGAAAAAGAAGACTCAGGGCGGCTTCGGACACCTGCCCGCGGTCCAGTCCGCCCAAAGCGTGGTGCAGGAGGTGAAAAAGCTCGGGCAGCTCGACGTGCTCCTCCATCCAGTTGTTGACGAGCTCGGCCCAGTAACTGGCGTATGCCGTTTTGGCCATCGTCGAACGGATGGCTTGAAAAGGCTGAATCAGGGTCGCTTCCTGCAGCACGGGCATCCCCCGGTTCCGGCCCAGGCTCCCCACGATGTCGATTTCGGAAAACAGTTCCAACACCCCGGCAAACCGTTTGGAACTCTTCTTGGCGGACTTGGCGATCAGGGACAACTTGCCCGAGGACAACGAAAAAAGAGTGACGATGAGGTCGTAGTCCCCATATTCGGTACGCCGGATGAGAATCGCGGGAGTGGAAAATGATGACATGGAAAGCAACGGCAAGTCAGATCCCGTGAGTGCGCCGTTCGGATGCGGTCACGGGAGGTGAAGATTCACGATTTCACCGCGTTTGCCGGGTGCCGGGACCGGCTTGTCGTTCAACACCAGGGTGACGCCGCCGGCGTTTCCGATCAGGAGGTTGAACTTGGCCTGAGCCTCGAGCCTCAGCCGATCACCGGCCTTCAACTCGTGCTCCGACGCGTGTTCCCTGATCGAGCACCACCTTGACCCAGCTCTTTTCCCGGGCTGAAATCACCAGGACGTATTTCGGCGCTTCGGCGGCCGGGGATCCTTCCGCGGCGGACGACGGCGTCGACG